>DEBD01000040.1 GCA_002348385.1 Gammaproteobacteria bacterium UBA2965
GGCCATCTTGGGCAGCCAGCGTTGCTTCTGTTCCTCGTTGCCGTAGTGGAGGATGTAGGGTGCGACGATGGTGCTGTGCACCTGGTTGCCCCAGCATCCCAGCGAGGCCGCCACCTGCTCTTCCATGATGACGGTCTCGTGGCGGTAGTCTCCGCCACCACCACCGTATTCCGCGGGCATCTCGGCGCACAGCAATCCGGCTTCCCCCGCCTTGTACCAGGCGTCGCGGTCCACCTCGCCCTGCTCGATCCAACGCTCACGCAGAGGGACGAACTGATCACCGAAGAACCGGCCTGCTGCATCTTTGAGAATGCGCAGCTCATCGTCGGCAAGCCACGGAGATTGGTAGTTTTCGTACAGCACGTCAGCCGTTCCTATTTTGTTTGATGCGAATGCCGCTGATCCGGTTTTAGGGCAAGCCTGCCCGGGGAAAGGGCGCGGTGGTGAACTCGATTCTGCCCGAGCGTTCTTTGCGGCAGCGCTCAGGGTCCGACGAGCCCGCGGTGAGCACGAACAGGGTGCTCTCGTCCGGTCCGCCGAGCATGCACGCAAAGGCACCCTGCTGCAGGATGACCCGGTGCGTGACCGCACCGCCTTCGGTGACGCGCGCGCACTCGTTGGTGCTAGGCGACGCCACCCAGATACCGCCGTCGCTGTCCAGACAGATCCCATCCGGTACGGCGCCGTCTGGCAGATCAGCCCATGTGCGTCGGTTGCTCAGGTCGCCATTGGCGGCGATGTCGAACGCGGTCAGGCGGCCACCCCAGGATTCGCCTACGATCAACGTGTTTCCGTCGGGCGTGATCACGGTTCCGTTTGGAAAGGCCAGTTCGTCGGCCACCACGCGCGCCGCGCCATTCGGCTCCACGCAGACGAGTTCTGCCTGCTTTGGTGCTGCGTTGGCGTGCAGGTCGAATCCGAAGTTGCCGACGTATGCTCGACCGTCCCTATCAACCACCATGTCGTTGCAGTCGAAGCTTGCCAGCTTGGAGAGATCCGCGTGCGTATGCAGGGTGCTGCCGTCCCAGCGCAGCAGGCGCCTGTCGGTCATGGACACCACCAACAGGTCGCCGTTCGGCAGCCAGCCCAATCCTGACGGGCGGTTCGGAACCTCGGTCACGACGTCGCGCGTTCCCTGGATGGTAAAGCGCAGCACCGCGTGGGCGTGCATGTCCGATACCCAGAGGGCATCGTCGTGCCACCTTGGCCCCTCACCGAAACAGAGACCGGTAGCCAGCGTGTCTGTGGCCATGAGCTCGCCGAAATCAAGCGTCGCGGCTAGCTTAGCATGGGGTTCGGGGTCGGTTGGCCGTTCGCGGGTTTTTCGGTAGGCTCTAGATGTCCCAAGCTGCGCATCTTGGTCTACGTAGTGTCGCGCGGTGCAAAAACTATACGCGCTCCCGGGCGGGACCCGGGAATGAGGGAACACAGGAGACATACATGAAATTGAGCAGAGACTTGCTGGCCGCCATGCTGGCGTTGGGCCTTGTTATTGGGCTAGGGGGCTGTGAGCAGGCCAGCGAAACCGCTGATTCTGCCGTGGACGCGGCTGCTGAAGCGGCTGCCGATGCGGGTGACTGGGCCGAAGAGGCCGCTGATGCCGCCGGTGACGCCATTGAGGATGCAGGGGCTGCAATAGAGGAAGCAGCCGAGGATGCGGGCGAATGGGCCGAAGAGGCCGCTGATGCCGCGGGCGACGCCATGGAGGACGCAGGGGCTGCGCTAGAAGAAGCAGCCGAGGATGCGGGCGACTCCATGCCCAGCATGCCTAACTAGCATGTGCTGGCGCTGCGCAATCGCGCCGCGCCACCGTCCCGCTTCGCTCTCTTCGACAAGCTTGCCGTACGGTACGCTTGCATGGCCTGCTATCGAGTGTGGGTGGTGAAAGTACCCCTCCGCAGTGCTTGACTCAGTTTGGTGTCTGCGACGCCACGCGCCGCAGGGCTGCACCTTATCTTGTCTTGGTATTTCATTGGCTCGGACCCCGGCCGAGGGGTAGTATCTCTTGCGTTAGGGACCAATTGGGGAAACACATGAAAGACGTAGTCATCGTCGACAGCGTTCGCACTGGGCTCGCTAAATCTTTTCGCGGCAGCTTCAATCTCACCCGTTCGGACGACATGCTGGCGCATTGCATCGACGCATTGCTTGAGCGCAATTCGTCGGTGGCGCCCGACGAGATCGAAGACGTGGTGGTGGGCGCCGCCAGTCACGTGGGCGAGCAGGATGGCAACCTGGCGCGTCTGGCGGTAGTCCTCTCCAAGCTGCCCGTTACCACGGCCGCAATGACCATCAATCGGTTCTGTTCTTCCGGGCTGCAGTCCATCGCGCTGGCCGCCAATCAGATCGCTTCCGGCCAGACCCAGGTGGCCATTGCCGGTGGGGTTGATTCCATCTCCATGCGCACCCGCCAGAAGCCGGGCGAGGCGCAGCAGAACCCCCGCCTGCTGGAAGAAAAACCGGACATTTTTATGGCCATGGGCAACACCGCAGAGGTGGTGGCACGCCGCTATCAGGTTACCCGTGAAGCCCAGGACGAGTACGGTCTGCAGAGCCAGCAACGCTATGCGGCGGCAGTGGAGGCCGGGTATGTGGCCGAAGAGATCGTGCCCATGACCGCGACCATGCTTAAGGTAGACAAGGAGACCGGTGACGAGAGCCGGGTAGATGTGTTGGTGGAACGCGACGAGTGTAATCGTCCTACCACAACCTTGGAGGGGCTGGCCGGATTGCCACCTGCTTTCGAGGAAGATGGCACCGTCACGGCGGGGAATGCCAGTCAGCTCTCCGACGGGGCCTCCATGACGCTGCTCATGAGCGCGGAACGTGCCGGGCAGTTGGGCCTGCAGCCCCTGGGCGTATATCGGGGGTTCGCCGTTGCTGGCTGCGAGCCTGACGAGATGGGCATCGGGCCGGTATTTGCCATTCCCAGATTGCTCGCCAATGCGGGGCTCAGTCAGAGCGACGTAGATCTGTGGGAGCTCAACGAAGCGTTTGCCTCCCAGTGCGTGTATTGCCGGGATGCGCTGGATATTGACAATGAAATTTACAATGTAAATGGCGGCTCCATTGCCATCGGCCACCCCTTTGGGATGACGGGCTCTCGTATGACAGGGGCCATATTGCGTGAGCTAAAGCGACGTAATGACCGATACGGGGTTGTAACCATGTGTATCGGTGGTGGTCAGGGGGCTGCAGGGCTGTTCGAGGTGGCGTAAGGCATAGTGCCCCTTTTGCCCCGGTTGGAGTTACAATTTGATACTCGCCCGAAATGGCGTGGAAACACCGGGCGTAGACAATGTTCGGCGCTGTTCTGCCACCCAGAGGAGTGGTCTGTGGTAGGCCAGCGGAACTGATGAGGACATTTAGGCACTAATCACAAGGTGTGGTGAGGTACAGCCATTAAGTCGCTAGCCTGTTTTGTCTTGTTGGCGGGGGTTGCCCTAGGCGCCCCGAGCGCGCTTGCTGCCGAGGTAGACGCTTCGGTTCAGGCCGCTGCCGCGAAGTCGTTCTCCGGGTTGTCCGACCAGGAGCTCACGGCGCTGTTGGCCAACGAATTGGATGGTATGGATGCAGCCCATCAGCGCGCGCTGTTCACCGAGGTGAAAATGCGCATGGCGCGTCACAACGGCCAGGGCCGTTCTATCCGCCTTCAGACGCAACGCACGTACGGCAAGCGTGTCATCAGAAAGCGTGATGGTGCCGTGGTGCGCATACAAACCCAGGTGATACGTGTCAGGCCAACACCCGGCGGCTCCCAGTCCTATGGGGTTGGCTTTGAGGAGCGCGCCAAAGACGCCGAGCCAGAAGCCTCCGACGCGCCTGCCCCGCCGGTGCGGATCGTCAACGACCCGTCTCCTTGAGCCGAAACGCTGTGGATGTCGAGAGCGCCAAACTGCTGGTGGTCGACGACGACCCTGAAATTCGTGAGCTTGCCCAAGCCTACCTGTCGAGGCAGGGTTTTGTGGTGGATTGCGTGGACAGCGGCGAGAGCATGGAAGCCTATCTCGCCGAGCACACCGCTGATCTGATCATCCTCGATCTCATGCTACCTGGAGAGCATGGACTGGATCTGGCCAGGCGCCTCAAGCAGGACAGCGATATTCCCATCATCATTGTCTCCGCCCAGGGTGAAGACATCGATCGGATTGTGGGCCTTGAGGTGGGTGCCGACGATTACCTACCCAAGCCCTTCAATCCACGCGAGCTGCTCGCCCGCGTGCGCGCCGTGCTCCGACGTGCCCAACGGGGGAGCCAGTCTTTGGATGAAAGCCATCTACACTTTGGCGAGTTCGCGCTGGACTTGGCGTCTCATCGCCTCACCAAGGGCGACGCCCACGTGCCACTGACCTCTGGTGAGTTCGATCTGCTGGCCATTCTGGCGGCGCACCCGAACAAAGTGCTGGACCGCGACCGGATTCTGGACCTGCTCACCGGTGCGGAGCGTTCGCCGTTCGACCGCAGTATCGATGTGCGGGTGACTCGCCTGCGTGGCAAGATCGAGCCGGATCCATCGGTTCCGGTCTACATCAAGACCGTGTGGGGCAAGGGCTACATGTTCTGCCCCGACGGCGATGGCTGACCCGTGTGGGCTCCCACCTCACTTTTAGCCAGGACCAACTTCACGCTTGCGGTGAGTTCCCTGCTGATCGCCACCGTGTCGATTCTGGCCCTCAACTACTTTGTTATCGACCCCATCGCGGAAACGTCGGCAGATGACGAAGCCGCGTTGCTGGTGCTGTCCGCCCAGACCTGGGTGGAGCTGCCGCCCGAAGCCCGTCCGTATTTCGAGCTGGAGCTGGCCCAGAACCACGACCTGATCGTTGGCGCCGAGGTGCGCGAACGGCCCGCGTCTGAGCTGGAGCAGCCGTATATCGACCTGCTGGAGGAAAAGCTTAGTCAGCGGTTGCAGGAGCCGGTGTCGCTGCTGGAAGGAGACGACCTGGTCTGGGTAAACGTGCCTATGGGCGGGCACCTGCTGCAGATAGGGTTCTCGCCGGCCCGCCGCGACATTCAGCCCCTCTACGTGGCCATCATCATCATCGGGTTGGGTGCCGGGATTGTGTTTGCCACCTCGCTGCTCATCGTGCAACGGGTCACCCGCCCGCTGGTGGAGGTGGCCGAGCGGGCGGAGACTTTCCGGGGAGGCGAGGATTTTGAGTCGTTGCCCGAGCGGGGGCCTCGGGAGTTGGTGTCTCTGGCGCGCAACTTCAACACCATGGCGCGGGAGATCGCCACGTTGTTGTCTAACCGAACCACGCTGCTGGCGGGTATCTCGCATGATCTGAGAACGCCGCTGACGCGCATGCGGCTGGCGCTAGAGTTGCTGCCAGACGATGTGGATGCCGATTTGGTTGCGCGAATCGAGCGCAATCTGGTCGCCATGGAAGAACTGATCAACGATGCGTTGCGATTTGCCAGAGGGACCACCGAGGTGCCCCAGGAGGTCGAGCTGAGATCTTTCGTTGCCGACGTGGTGGGGAGTTTCGATCCCGAGATTCCGTTCGACGGCCAAGGCCCCGAAGCTCGGCACTGGGTGGCGCCGGGAGCGCTGCAGCGGGTTCTGGTCAACCTGGTCAGCAACGGGCTGCAACATGGTGACTCAGTGCGTGTGCACTTGCAGGGCCGGGACGTTCACATTCTCGACAGCGGTCCGGGCATTCCGCCCGAGCACCGGGAGCAGGTGTTTCAGCCTTTTTATCGCCTGGACAGCGCCCGCCGGGCAGCCACGGGCGGCAGCGGGCTCGGGCTGGCCATCGTTCAGCAGTTGTGTCAGGCCCACGGCTGGCGGGTGGAAATTGACGACGGGCCCGGTGGGGGAACGGACGTCTGCCTCAGCCTATGAAGTTTGGACAGTGATACAAATTGTCACAAACTCAGGCGGTGCGGAAATTGTGCTGAAACAGCTTTAGGCCATATTTGATACCGAAGCACAAAGTATGGCTTCCCCAATAATGGGCTGGGCGAGAAAGGTCGAAAAGCCAACCCCGCCAGAAGGCCCGGAAATTGAGGCAATCTCTATCCCCTTGAGGCCTTGATCGTAAGGTCGTTTGAACCGCCAGCTTCCTCTCCAGGCTGGCGGTTTCTTTTTTCTGGCTTGCCAGGCCCCTACTCGTGTAGCTGAATGTCCGTATGCGGAACCGAATGGACATGCCTTCCTGGGCGAAGGTGAGCTTCACTTTCTCCGTCTCGTCGAAATACAGGCTCCAGTAGTTGGCGGCGTTATCAACGCGATCGTCTGGGTTTTCCATGCCGGCGCTGCTGGCGCCCTGCGTCGTTGTTTTCCGTCATGCCCCGGCGAGAGGCGGTTTTACTTGGATTTGTTGCCGAATGGGTAATGCCCGCCGGTGTTGGGTAAAATGGTCGGGCAGGGGTGCCGCTGAAGTCGCCTGGGGCGCCCAGGAAAGCTAGACAGGAAATGTTATGACCGTGAGAGGCAAGATTGCCGCCATGCGGCGCGCGGACAGCAGAGTGAGCCCCGTTCTCGCAACCTTTCGCGATCACTTGTTGTTCCTCAAACACAATCTCAACGCGCAAGCGGTGGCTGCCTTGAAGTCCGAGCTTGGCTCTATGGAGGCGGACGTGGCTGGTTTGACCCAGGAGATGGAAGTATCCATCGCCCGTTCCCAGACAACCATTGACGACATGCAGTTGGTGAGCGGCTAACAGAGGAGGCGACGATGAAAGGGCTGGTATGGACATTGGTAGTCCTGCTGTTGCTGATAGCCGGCGCAGCCGTCTATCTGGGGCTGTTTTCCGGCAACCTGGTCAAGGATGGCATCGAGACCTATGCGCCGGACTATCTGGGGGCGGATGTGGACGTGGACGCGGTGGATCTCTCCTTGACGGAAGGGTCCGGCACGCTATGGGGTTTGCGCGTTGGTAATCCTCAGGGTTTCGGTAGTGGCGATGCCATGCGTCTGGGTGAGATCAAGGTGGTGCTCGACACCGATAAGATCAGTGACGAGCTCGTGGTGCTCAAGCAGGTGAAGATCGATGGCGCTGAAATTGCCGCGGTTGCCAAAGGTAAAGCCACCAACTTTCAGCAGCTCATGGACAACGTGACGGCGGCGGCGGGACTGGAGGAAACGGATACGCAGCCCGACTCGGAGACCAGATTTATCGTGGAGCGTTTCGACTTTACCAATGCCAAGGCATCCGTAAGTTCCGACGTGCTCGGCGATCTTTCCTTGACCATCCCCGATATACATTTGAAAGGCGTGGGGCGTGAGTCAGGCGGGGTGGTTGCCGCGGAGCTGGCCAAGCAGGTCATGGAACCCATCTACCAGCAGGTGAGCAAGGCCATGGTCGCCCAGGGACTAAACCTGGACATCGAAGGGCTGACATCCGGATTGAAGGAGAAGGTGGGCGAAAAGCTCGGTGGACTGAAGAGGCTGATCGGCCAATGAGCGACTACGAAAACATCCTGTATGAGGTGCAGGGCCCCATGGCTCTGGTCACCATCAACCGAGCCGAGAAGCACAACGCCATCTCGCTGGCCACGTTGGAGGAGCTGCAGCACGCGGTGGCGCGTGCGGGCGACGACGAAGCGGTGCGGGTCATTACGGTCACGGGCGCGGGTGAGCGTGCGTTTGCGTCGGGGTCGGACCTTTCCGAAGTGTTGAATCGAGACTTCAAGAAAGCGCTGGAGCCAATCGTTCAGGGATTGGCGGAGCAGCTGGAGCGTACGCCAAAGCCCACCATTGCTGCCATCAACGGTATTTGCATGGGTGGTGGCCTGGAAGTGGCCCTCGGCTGCGATCTGCGCATCGCCGTGCCGCATGCGCGCTTTGCCACGCCGGAGGGCAAGCTGGGGATTATTCCCGGTGGTGGGGCTACAGCCCGACTCCCTCGCATCGTGGGCCGCGGGTGGGGCATGGAGATGATGTTGATGGGAGAACCGATCGACGCCGAGCGTGCGCTGCAGATCGGTCTGGTCACGCGTATCGTGCCCCCCGATGAGCTCCTGGAAGAAGCCCGGCGCATGGCGGACCATCTGGCGTCGTTTGCGCCGTTCGTGCCGCGCACTATGAAGGCCATGGTGCATTTTGGTATGGAAGCAAGCCTTGCCGGTGCGCTCATGCTGGAGAAGTATGCGCAAGGTGGCCTGGTGCAGACCGAAGACAAGGTCGAGGGCATAACGGCCTTCCTAGAAAAGCGCGATCCGGAATTCAAAGGGCGCTAGCCCGTCCCAGGCTGCGTTGAACCGCGCATTCCCATAAGACATACTCGCCAGCTCGCCGTTACAAGGCGACCATCGGGGGAATGATCTATGGCAGTGGACAAATTTCTCGTCGAAGCGAGCCACATCATGATGTTTGCGCGCTCGATTGCAGACGACAACCAGATCTATTACGACGGGGATTACGCTAAGGGCACGGAGCCGGGCAGCATCATCGCGCCGCCTACCTTTGCGCAGTCCAGCGCGCAATTCGACCCCGATTATTTTCTGCGGCCCAAGATCGGTGAGCCATGGTTTGGCTCCGGTAAGGAGCCCACTGGCGTTACCTCCAGCGGCGGTGGCGGCGGTGGGGGTGGCGGCGGTCTGCACGCCGAGCAGCACTTTGAGTACCACCGTCACCTGAAGCCCGGCGACGTGCTCAGTGCCGAGGTGAAGCCCGGCAAGACGTGGGAGCGGGAAAGCAAGCGCGCCGGCAAGCTGACCTTCTCGGAGACCGTCACGGAATACCGCGATCAGAACGGCGAATTGGTGATAACCGCAACCGGCGTTGGCGTTCGTACCGAACGGCCAGTGGATCAATAGGGGGCGACAAGTGGCTTTGAAAGCAAGCGACCTGAGCATCGGCGACACGTATACCGAGACGCTGGTAGAAAACTTGAGCCGGACGCAGATCGTGCAGTATGCGGGTGCATCCGGCGACTACAATCCGCTGCATACCGACGAGATATTCACCACCAAGGTGGCGGGATATCCCACTGTGTTCGCCCACGGCATGCTCACCATGGGTATGACCGGACGCATGGTGACCAACTATGTGGGTGACGGAAGGCTGACCAAGTACGGCGTGCGTTTTACCAGCCAGGTATGGCCGGGAGACACGCTGAGCTCTACCGCCACGGTGGAGGATCTGTCTGATGGCATCGTGCGGCTCAACCTGCAGACCACCAACCAGGAAGGCACGGTGGTGCTGTCTGGCTATGCGGAGGCTCGCGTAGACTGACTTGGGCTGAGGGGCGCCACCCGCGTTGGTGCGGGTGGCCCTACCAGCGCTCCACGGCGGTTCGCACGTCGATCTCGAACGTCCACGCCCGGGGTGGTTGGCGGTACAGATAGACGAACCCGTCTACGATACCGTCGATGCTGATCATCCCCTGCTCCCCAAGCTTTTCCGCGTATTCCGGAAAAGCATTGATAATCTTGTCACCACCGATGGGGCCGTCGACCACTACGTGGCCTACGTGCACCCCTTCGGGGCCGTATTCCTTGGCCATGGCCTGGGCGAGATTGCGTAGCGCGCCCTTGGCCGAGTTGAACGCGCCGAATTTTGCCCGGCCTCGCAACGACGCGCTTGCACCCGTAAACAGCAAGGTTCCCGTCCTTTTCGGGACCAGATGGCGCAGCGCTTCCCGTCCGAACAGAAACCCACCGTAACAACCTACCCGCCAGGCATCTTCGAAGTACTGGGCGTCCATCTCGATGATCCGGCCCGGCATATTGTTGCCGGCGTTGTAGATGGCAAGTTCCAGGCCATCCCCGGCGGCATCAAACAGCGCCACCACGTCCGCCTCCGAGGTGGCGTCGGCCACCATGGGTTCTGCGCTGCCACCATCGCTGTCTATGTCGAGCACGACGGCCTCTAGTGTTTCCAGCGTGCGGCCGGCAGCCAGCACGTGGAAGCCCATCTGGGCGAAGCGCTTGCACAGTTGGGCGCCCAAACCCCGCAGAGGTCCTACGCCCATAACAACGGCTGTCTTCATGGTGTTGTCCTTAGAGCTTGGGAAGGGCCTGGCGGAAAGGCCGGATGATCACGTTGCCCCACAGGCCCGCCTGAGTGTAAGGGTCTTCGCTGGTAAACGCGCGCGCCGCTTCTTCGGAGTCGAGGTTGAGAATGAACACCGAGCCCAGCATGTGCTCACCGTCGTCGCTGAGCATGGCGCCCGCCAGGTGAATCACGTCGGCTTGGTCGGCTGCCCAGGCCAGGTGGCGTTCGCGCGTGGCCAGCCGCAATGGCTCGCTGTCTGGCTTGTCTTCGCAGAACAGAATGTAGTGCATGGTCATCCCCGTGTAGAATAGCGTTCATGAGTTTAACGAGATTGGATCTGGGAGACACACAGATGACCAAGCTGGACGGCGCGGAGGAGGTGGAAGACACCACCGCGCAGATGCGGTTCCTCGAGAACACGCTACTGAAGAATCGCACGCTCACCCTGTTCGGTGAGATCAATACCGAGGTGGCTCAGCACACGGCTGAGAAGCTGTTGGCGCTCGCCTACCAGTCTGACGATCCCATCACTTTGTATATCGGCTCGCCGGGTGGTCACGTGGAGTCGGGCGACACCATCTTTGACATGATCCGCTACATCAAACCCGTGGTGCGCACGGTGGGTACCGGCTGGGTGGGCAGCATCGCCACCCATATCTATCTGGCGACAGACACCGAGAACCGCTATTGCCTGCCCAACACCAGGTTCCTCATCCACCAGCCCGCGGGCGGGTTCGGCGGGTCGGCGTCGGATGTGGAGATTCACGCCCGCGAGATCGTCAAAACCCGCGAGCGCATAAACAGCATCATTGCTGAGCAAACGGGGCAGCCCCTGGAACGCGTGGAGCAGGATACCGACCGCGACCATTGGATGAGTGCTGAAGAGTCGGTGGAGTACGGCATCGTGGGCAAGATCATCGACGACATCTCCGAACTCGGCTGATCCAGGCCAGCGGTGGGAGTCAGGGCGCTCACCGTCGAAGGGTCGCAGGAGCCTTTAAGCGCTGAGCTGACTGAGGCGGTGTCGCCCAAGGCGATGCTGGTGCTGGCCCATGGGGCCGGAGCCGGATATCAGCACAACAACCTCCTAGGTATTTCCGCGGCGCTGGCGGGCCACGGCGTCTCGAGCCTGCGGTTCAACTTTCCGTACATGCAGGCGGGCCGACGTCGGGTGGACAGCGTGGCTGTGGCCACGGCCGCTCTGGCCGCTGGCGTTGCCGAGGCTCAAGCCCAGGGTGGGGGGCTACCGCTGTTTCTCGGTGGGCATAGCTTCGGCGGCAGAATGGCGTCTCACGCGGTGCTGTGCTCCGACCTGGATGTGCGGGGCCTGATCTTCTGTTCGTTCCCGCTGCATCAACCTAAGAAACCGGGCGTAGAGAGAGCAGCACACCTGGTCGATATTGCCCTGCCCATGCTGTTTCTGAGCGGCACGCGGGATGCACTGGCCCAGGCCGATCTGCTCGAAGAGGTGGTGGCCGGGCTCGGCACCCGGGCGCGGTTGCATTGGCTGGCCACCGCCGACCACTCCTACAGGATTCTCAAGCGTCAGCGGCTGCCCGAACCGACGGTATTCGAGGAAATGGCCGGATGCGTGGCCGCCTTTGTGGAGGAGGTCTGCGGACGGGCGCAGGGTAGCTAGCTACCGAACCCCTTCAACCGCTCGGCCAGGTCGGGCCCGGTGCCAGGTGTTTCCTCCCGCTCGAACTTCAGTCCGTCTGCGTAGGTGAAGCTCAGGCCCCTGTTCAGCAGCATCTTGTCGCTGCGCAGCGTATGCCAGCTGTTTTCCAGAAAACTGCGCGCCATTGCCACGGTGGTGTCCATGAGCTGTTCATCGGGTACGCACTGGTTGGCAAGGCCGATGCTTGCGGCCTCGCTGCCACTCACTACCCGGCCGCTGAACATCAGCTCCTTGGCTTTGATCATTCCCACCCGCCGTGGCAGCCGCTGGCTCATACCCCAGACGGGAACCATGGCCCACTTACCGTGGGTGTCGGCGAACTTAGCGCTCTCGGCGGCTACCATGAGATCGCAGGCCAGCGCTAACTCCAGGGAACCGGTATAGCAATGTCCCTGGACTGCAGCTATTACCGGTTGCGGTAGGTTTTCGATCGCTTCCAGTGTTTCTGCTTGAAAGTGCCGGGTGGGGGCCGTTTCTCCCGACTGAATGGCTTTGAGGTCGTTGCCGGCCGAGAACGAGCGACCCTTGCCGCACAAAATGACGCAGCCAACGTTGTCGGTGTCGTCGGCGATGGCGTCCACATGGTCGCGCAGCTCCACGAACAGGTTGGGGCTGAGCGCGTTGAGTGCCTCCGGGCGGTTGAGTGTCAGGGTGGTCAGCCCATCGGTGTCATCTCTGAGCACAAGTGGTTCCATGCGGGTCTCCTATTCTTGTTACAGGCCAAGTACCAGCTTGGCCACGATGTTCTTCTGGACTTCGTTGGTGCCGCCAGCGATGGAGCTGGCGCGCAGGTTGAAGTAGCGGGAGAACGCGACGATGCCGTCCTCCGGGCCCACCGGAGCCACATTGCTGCCCACCTGGCGGGCCTGGGGTTGGTGCGGCGCGCCGTACATACCCAGGGCTTCCACCGTGAGTTCGGTGAGGTGCTGACCCATGGTAGAGCCCAGGTTTTTCATGATGGACGACTCGGGGCCCGGGCTTTCACCCTTTGACAGCGCCGCGTGGATGCGCATCTCGGTGTAGCTGATTGCCTGCAGATTGATGTCGGCCTCATCCAGCCGACGCTTGAAGCCTGGGTCCTGATCCAGCGTGCCAGTTCCTGCAGGGATCTGCTGCGCCAGGGCTTTGACCCGGCCGAGCGCGGTTCGGTAACCGGCCCCACCGCCACCGCCGCCCCGTTCGAATTCCAGCAGGTATTTTGCCACCGTCCAGCCGTCGTCCTCCTTGCCAACGCGATTGGCTTTCGGCACGCGCACATCGTCAAAGAACACCTGATTGACTTCGTGTGTTCCGGAAGCGAACACGATGGGCTCGACGCTGATCCCAGGGGTATCCATGTCCAGGAGCAGGAAGGTGATGCCCTGTTGCGGCCGGCCGCTGTCGTCGGTGCGTACCAGGCAGAACATCCGGTTCGCGCAGTGGGCGTGGGTCGTCCAGATCTTACTGCCGTTGAGCACGTAGTGGTCGCCATCGCTGTCTGCGCGCAGCGACAGGGAGGCGAGGTCTGAGCCCGATCCGGGTTCGGAATACCCCTGGCACCAGTAGTCTTCGCCGGAAAGGATGCGCGGCAGGTAGTAATCCTTCTGAGCCTGGGTACCGTGCCCGATCAGCATGGGACCGCACATGCTCAGACCCATGGGAGCGACACTGGGGGCGCCGGCCAGAGTGGTTTCGGTGCCCCAGATATAGCGCTGGGTGAGGTCCCATCCTGTACCGCCGTGCGCTTTCGGCCAGCCCGGGGCAATCCACCCCTTGGCATGCAGGATCTTGTGCCAGCGGATGTTGTGCTCGTAGTCGAGAAAGATCCCTGGGCAGAACTTCTGCGCCTGGCGAAGATCGTCGTCGAGCGCCGAGTCGAGGAAGCTGCGTACCTCCCCGCGAAACGCTTCGTGCTCGGCGCTGAAAGAAATATTCAAGCCGCGCCCCCGATGACTGCGGCTTCCAACTCGAACACATGGGAGTCGTGGGCGTCAAGTTCGCGCAGCGCCCGAGCGAGTTCCAACAGGTAGTCGTCGTTGCGACCGCTGGGCCCCTCGCTGGTACGTATCTGTTGCGCCAGCTCCGCGATGGGAGCCGGCCCCAGGTAGGCGTGATTGCCTTCCGGTGCGATGTAGGTCACTCCTTGGGTGCTTTGCTCGTTGCCGGTGAGCTGCAAGGTGATGTTGCGGCGCTGGTAGCCGTTCTTTTCACGGTAATCCAGCGCCTCGAACGTGGCCGCGATGGCATCTGCGTCCACCAGGTAGGCCACGCCATCGCAGTGACCGCGGTGGGACTCGATTAGCGTGACCACCCGACCGGGGCTATGTGGTAGCCCCCGATGGTCGTGGGAGCCTTGCCAGAAGCGCCGTTCCCAGCCGTGCAGCCGGGCCGGCTCGCGGGCGATGTAGTCGATGTCCGGATGCCAGATCAGCGAGCCGTAGCCGAACAGCCAAACGTTCATGGCTGCGCCTAGGTCAAACCCTTGGATACCGCGAACGCTTTTGCCGTTTCTGCCTGAAGTTCGGGATCCAGAAGGAATTGAGCCGCTGTCAGGGAAAGTGCTTTTGCGCCGTCCAGCGCTGCCTGATCCCCGGACTCGGATCCGGCCCAGCGGGTGAATTCGGGGTTGTGAATCACGACGTTGCGCGGCGCGCAGGCCAACATGGGATGGATGGAGGGCACCCGGTGACTGACGTTGCCCATGTCGGTGCTGCCGGCCCCGCCCAGTGCACGGGCTGGCAGAAATTCACGGCCCAGGGCCTCTCCGTGGTCCTGAAACGCGTTGGCCAGCGGCCAGTTGGTGTTCAGGTCCAGATAGTCTACCTCGGCCCACTTAATCTCCACCTCGCAGCCTGATCCGGTGGCGCCGGCTTGAAAACAAGCCTCCACACGAGGCTTTAGCTTGGCCAGATCAGCTTCGTCCGCCGTTCGAACGTAAAAATCGCCCGAGGCGCGGTCTGGCACAATATTTGGCGCGGTGCCGCCCTCTTTGATGATCCCGTGAACACGCTCGTGGTCGCGGATGTGCTGACGCAGATTGGAGATGGCCTGATAAGCCAGCAGCAGACCATCCAATGCGTTCTTCCCCTTGTGGGGCATGGCGGCCGCGTGTGCTGAGCGGCCGTGATAAACCACCTCTACCTCGGCCATGCAGATACAGGGCATGGTGGTCAGATTCACTCCCGCGGGATGGATCATCATGGCGGCGTCTACGCCTTTGAACGCGCCGCGCCGTGCCATGAGCTCCTTTCCACCGCCTTTTTCTTCCGCCGGGGTGCCCAGAAAGCGCACCGTGCCGGGAAGGGTATCCATTACCGACCGCAACCCCAGCACCGCGCCGAGTGCTGCGGTAGCGATCAGATTGTGGCCGCACGCGTGACCGATGCCGGGCAGGGCATCGTATTCCGCGAGGATGGCCACCGTTGGGCCTGGCCCCGTTCCTGCCAGATGCGCTTCGAATGCCGTGGGGAGGTCGTAGCAGCCCGCAGTTACCGGCACATCCAGGCGCGTGGCGGTGTCAGCCAACAGTTTGCTCGCGAAGTGTTCGTTGAACGCCAGTTCCGGATTGGCATGAATCGCATGCGATACCTCGAGCAGCTCGTCGGCGAGCTCGTCGATGCGATCGATGATGGTTTGCTGGTGTTTTTCCACCCTCGCAGTGTACCTGGCCTGCCCGCTTTTGTTCTACGCTGTGCAATAGTGACTGTGGGCTCAATCGGAGGAGGGCCAGATGGCATACGACTATTCGTTGCTCAACGTGGAAATCGAGGGTCGGCTGGCGACCGTCACTGTAAACAACCCGCCCATCAATTTGATCAACCGTGAGTTGTACGGCGAGTTGTCTGGGCTCGCTGCGGAGCTGAACCGGGATCGAACGCTCACGGTGGTAGTTGTGAAAAGCGCCGATCCCGAATTCTTTCTGGCGCACTTCGACGTGTCGGCGATTCTCAAGTTCTCTACAGACGACGAGCCGCGGCGTTCTCATGAGATCAACGACTACCACCTCATGTGTGAGCGCTTCCGCACCATGGATAAGGTCACCATCGCTCAGATCGAAGGGCGGGTCGGGGGTGGCGGCAGCGAGCTGGCGTCGGGTTTCGACATGCGTTTCGGTGTGCGGGGCAAGACCAAGATCAATCAGATGGAGGTGCCGTTGGGCATTCTGCCCGGGGGTACCGGCACCCAGCGGCTTCCGCGGGTGGTTGGCCGGGCTCGCGCCATGGAAATCATCCTCGGGGGCGACGACCTGGACGCGGAAACGGCAGAGCGCTGGGGTTACCTGAACCGCATATTCGAAGCGGACGAGATCGGTTCGTTCGTGAGTGGCCTGGCGCGACGCATTGCCTCGTTTCCCCCGACGGCGGTGCGGCTTGCCAAGGAGGCGATCAATTCAGCAGACAAGCCGCTGCCCGAAGGGCTTTCCGACGAGGCTTATCTGTTCGCGCGCACGCTACGGGCGGACGGAGCGCAGCGCAACATGCAGCGCTTCCTGGAGATCGGAGGGCAAACCCGGGAAGGTGAGCTGCGCATGGGCGAGCTGTGCGGCCAGTTGGGAGAAGAGGCGCAATCCTGATGGAGGTCGTGGTTGCGGACCTGCGCTTTTCGGCCAGCACCGGCGGAGATCCGACGGCGCCCATGGTGCTCATGCTGCACGGGTTTCCGCAGACCGACCACAGTTGGCGCCACCAGATTCAGGGGCTCGGCGCTGCTGGCTATTTTGCCGTCGCCCCGAACCAGCGTGGTTACTCGGCCGGGGCGCGGCCCAGCGAACAGGCCGCCTACGCCACTGACAATCTGGTGGGTGACGCCATCGCGATCGCCAGCGCGTTGGGGCACGAGCGTTTTCACCTGGTGGGCCACGACTGGGGCGGCCAGCTTGCGTGGTTGCTTGCCAGCGCTCATCCGGAGCGGGTGATGTCGCTTGCGGTTCTGTCCAGGCCGCACCCGGCGGCCTTTGCCAGATCTTTGGACGCCGACCCGGATCAGGCGGAAAGGTCCAAACACCACAGGGCGTTCGACAATCCGGATACGGCCGCCTTGCTGCTGCAAGACGACTGCCGCAGGTTGCGGCGAATCTGGTCTCAGCAGGGCGTGCCGGACGTGGCTGCGCAGGCGTATCTGAGCGTGTTGTTAGAAGAGGGCGCGCTGGAGGCCGCGCTGAACTGGTATCGGGCCGCAGCGGGCCTGGCGCTGCCGGAGGTCCCCCCGGTGCGGGTGCCTACGTTGTACGTATGGGGCGATCAGGATGCCAGCGTTGGTCGTGTGGCAGCCGAAGCGACGGGAGATTTCGTTTCGGCACCTTACCGGTTCGAGGAGCTCGCGGGCGTGGGTCACTTTGTTACAGATGAGCAGGGTGAGCGGGTCACCGATATGCTGCTGGAATTCATCCGCGCGTTGGGCGATTCCTAGACCCCCTAGACGATCCTCGAATCGGTCTTGCCCCAGTACGCATCTTTGATGATCCGCTTGTAGAGCTTGCCCGTGGGGAGCCGGGGAAGCTCCTCCATGAAGTCGATGCTGCGCGGACACTTGTAGTGCGCAATGTGCTCTCGGGCGTAGCTCATGAGTTCGGACTCCAACGCTTCATCCGAAGCGACGCCTGGCATGGGTTGCACCACAGCTTTGACCTCTTCGCCCATTTCTTCATTGGGAACGCCGATCACGGCCACGTCGACGACCTTGTCGTGGAGAATCATTATGTCCTCGATTTCTTGAGGATAGATGTTGACGCCTCCGGAAATGATCATGAAGGTGGCGCGGTCGGTAAGGTAGAGAAAACCGTCTTCGTCCAGGTAGCCCACGTCTCCCAATGCCGACCAATTGGGGTGAGTCGGGTGCTGCGCATCCTTGGTCTTGTCGCTTTCCTTGAAATACTCGAATGGCATCACCGGTAGCTCGAAATAGACGATGCCGTTCTCGCCAGCGGAAAGTTCCTCACCATCGTCGTCGCAGATGTGCGGGACACCCAGAATCGGTTTGCCTACTGTCCCTGGGTGGTCGAGCCACTCCTGAGGGGTGCAGTGCACCAGGCCGTTCAGCTCGGTGCCGCCGTAGTACTCGTAGATGATGGGGCCCCACCAATCGAACATCTGCTGCTTGATACCCAGCGGACACGGCGCCGCCGCGTGTATGGCGACCCGGTGGCTGGACAGATCGTATTGGTGGCGCTGGTCTTCGGGCAGCTTGAGCATGCGGGTGAACATGGTGGGCACCCACTGACTGTGGGTGACACGATAGTCTTGGATGGCCTGTAGTGCGGCCAACTCATCGAACCGTGGCAGCATCACCACCGTGCCGCCCAGTGCCTGGGTAGAAGTGCAGAAGCTGACCGGCGCGGAGTGATACAGGGGCGCCGGTGACAGGTACACCACGTTGTCGTCGAAGCCCCACAGCCCCTGTTGCAGTGCGCCGACTGCGCCCGCGTTTTCGTGAATCTTGTGTTGCTGCGGTGGGCGTAAGATGCCCTTTGGACGCCCCGTGGTGCCGGAGCTGTACAGCATGAACTGACCTGCCGGCTCGTCATCCAGCGGGGTGTCTGGGTAGGCCGCAATGGTGGATTCGTAGGCCTCAAAAGCCGTGTTGCTGCCTGTTGGCACGCCATCGGCCATCAGCCAGGTATGGCAACGAGGGGCATACTGGCCGAGCTCGGCTGCCACCTCCGCCATGCGTGCCGAGGCGACCAGCGCCTGGGCTTCGCAATTGTCGAGGATGTAGCCGGCCTCCTCCGCGGTGAGATAACGGTTGATAGTAGTGAGGTAGTGACCGGAGCGTAGCGCGGCCCACACTACCTCGAAGTAGGCCAGGTTGTTCTCCATCAGAATGGCGATGTGGTCACCCGGGCGCAGACCGCGATCCCACAGCAGTTGTGCGAGCTGGTTGGAGCGGGCGTTCAGCTGCGCATAGCTCAGGCGCTCGCCGGTGGCCGCGTTGATCGCGGCCGCTTTCTCCGGCACCTCAGCTGCCCACTTACCAGGGTACATGGCGTGGTCCCTCTACTCTGCGGCGAAGTTCAGGCGCGCACACTCTGCCATGAACTGCACGGCTTGCTCGTCCCCGGAGATGGTCAACCCGGTCACGCCGGAATCTTCCCAGTCGCGAAAGCGCTTCCGTATGCGATCCTTTGGTCCCACCAACGCGCCCTGGTCGACGAATTCATCCGGAACGGCGGCGGTGGCCTCGTCTTTGCGCTTGGCGAGGAACAGCTCTTGAATGCGCTCGGCCGCGTCGCCGAAGCCGCGCCGAACCATCATTTCTTTGTGGAAGTTCTTGGTTTTGTGGCCCATTCCGCCCACATACAGGGCGATGCCCGGTTTCAGGCGGTCCAGGGCTCCCTGGACATCGTCCGTGATCTGAACCTGGGTACCGGCCTGGCGCTCGAAGTCGGCGGGCCGTTTGCCCGCCTTGGCCAGCCCCTCGTCGATCCAATCGTCGTACATGCTGGCGGTTTCCGGCACAAAACCCAGCGGCAGCCACCCGTCGGCGATCTCGGCGGTTAGGCGCACGGTGGACTCCATGCCGGTACCCAGAAAGATGGGGATGTCGGGGTTCATGTGCATGATGGACTTGAGCGGCTTGCCGATCCCCAGGGCGCCTTCCCCCGTGTAAGGCAGGCTGATCTCCGTGCCCTCGTGCGTGACCGGCTCCTCGCGTGCGAAGATTTTGCGCATGATGGCCACGTAGTCCTTGATGCGGTAGTAGGGCCGCCCCCAGGGTTCTCCGTACCACCCCTCCACGATCTGGGGGCCGGAAACGCCAATGCCGCATATGGCCCGGTTGCCCCCGGCCAGCTGATCCAGCGTGGCGAACGCCATGGCGGCGTTGGCCGGGCTGCGCGCTGCGAGCTGGATGATGCCTGTGCCGAGCCGGATGCGCTCCGTGTGCCCGGCAATGTAGGCCAGGGGCGTTATCGCATCGGACCCGTAGGCTTCCGCTGTCCAGACCGAGTCGTATCCCAGGCGCTCTGCGAGCTGCACTTTCTCCAGCGGAATCTTCAGTTGTGGGCCGGAGTAACCCAGCGACAGACCAAGCTTCATACATCCCCCAATTCGTCGTCCTCGCACATGAGCTTACCCAAGTGCGCTTCGAATGGTAAAGGGCGAGAAGCGGTAGACTCGCGGTGATCTGGTTGCAGAGAAATAGAAAATGCGTCACGTCACCACTACCTTCTTCCGCGGGCTCAGCGTGCTTCTGCCTGTGGTGTTCACCTTATGGATCATTTATTGGTTGGCCCGAGGCGCCGAACAGTTGCTGCGCCCGCTGTTCGACCTGGTGCTCCCCGCAGAGCTGTATCTGCCTGGCCTGGGAATCGTTCTTGGGCTGGTCCTCATCTATCTAACCGGTGTGTTGGTCCAATTGTTTGTGGTGCGACGATTGTGGCTGGCCATAGAAAGCCTGTTCGAGCGCATTCCACTGGTGAAGTCGGTATACAGCGCCATCAGCGACTTCTTCGAGTTTTTTACTCAAGGCGCATCCCAGGATGCGCAGTCGGTTGTGAGCGTGGCGTTGGACGACGGCGCGTCGCTCATCGGTTTCGTGACGGACAGCGAACCGCGAAGGATAGATGTTTCCGGCGATGACCGAATTGCCGTCTACATGCCCATGAGCTACCAGATCGGCGGTTACACGATGCTGGTCTCCCGATCCCGGGTGACACCGCTGGATATTCGGGTGGAGGATGCCATGCGGCTGGTGCTCACGGCGGCTATTCAACGGCGCTGATGGACTGGACCGCGCTCGGCGACGCGGTTCGCCAATTTAAGCGCCAGCGGCCGATCTCCAGGCGATGATGAGCAGGCCCAAAGCCAGCGCGCCGCTCAGGTACTGGCCAGAGTGGCCCAAGCGACGTAGATCGAATGTTGTGGCCATCAGACCGAGCAGCGCACCGGCAGTGAATCCGGTGAAATGGGCGACCACGTCGGTGTTCTCATCACCAACGCCCGTGAAGGCGAGTAGCGCAATGGCTGCAAAGGCGGGTGCAAAGTTGCGTTTCCAGCTGCGTCCACTGAAGTAGCCCTGACGCCAGAAGAACGTGGCGCCGACGCCAAGGGCGCCGAAGGTGGCCGTAGAAGCGCCGATGGAACGAAAGTCATCACCCTGGATGAGGGCGTTGGCCCCGTTGCCCATAGCGCCTGCGAGCAGTATCAGCAGCCACCCGAATCCCGACCCCAGGTGGCGTCCGATAAAGCCTCCGAACACGGCACCAAACAGCGAGTTTCCCACCAGGTGGGCCAGGTCGCCGTGCAGGGTCAATGCGGTGAAGGTGCGCCACCATTGCCCGTCGCGGACTGATTCGGCATGCATGGCGCCGATGGCGCGCCAATCCCAGCCGAATGCCTGCTCGCCTTCCAGCGTGGGAAGCAGCCAGATGACCAGAAGGTAGGCAAGCACCCCGGTCCAGGCACGCCCCAGTACCCGCGGCGCGGGGGGAACCGCGACTGGCTTGCGGTTCTCGTGCCGGTAACGCTCCAGTTGGTCGATGGCTCTGTCTGCGTCCGCGGCCTGCACGGTGAGGTGCCACTGATGGTCGAGTGGCTCCAGCCGGTGCTCGATGCCCACCGCGGTGAGCACCAGGCTGGCGTCGGTGAGTGCTTCGCGGTGACGCGCGCTGCGAATGGATTGTCGCTCGTCGTTGGTCACGCCGGAAAGCCTAGCAGAGCTGCGTGGTATTGGGGCCCCGGAGGGAATCTGGTAGCCTCACCGCCATATCGGAGGGAGGACGCCATGGACACACGCGCCGCCGTTGCGGTTGCTGCGGGACAGCCGCTGGCCCTGGAGACCGTTCAGCTCGCAGGACCCCGCCAGGGCGAGGTGCTGGTGGAGATCAAGGCCACCGGTATCTGTCACACTGATGCGTTTACCCTCTCTGGTGCCGACCCGGAAGGCCTGTTCCCTTCGATCATGGGTCATGAGGGGGCAGGGGTGGTGGTGGAAGTGGGTGCCGGAGTGGAGTCGGTAGCCCCGGGGGATCACGTGATTCCGCTGTATACGCCGGAGTGCCGTCAGTGCAAGTTCTGCCTGTCTGGCAAAACCAATCTCTGCGGCGCCATCCGGGAAACCCAGGGGCAGGGTGTGATGCCCGACGGGACCAGCCGCTTCTCTTTGAACGGCGAGCGCATCTTTCATTACATGGGCACGTCTACGTTTTCCAACTTTACCGTGCTCCCGGAAATTGCGGTGGCGAAAATTCGGCCCGACGCGCCGTTCGACAAGGTTTGCTACATCGGTTGCGGCGTGACCACGGGCTTGGGTGCGGTGATGAACACGGCCAAGGTGGAACCGGGTTCCAACGTGGCAGTTTTCGGTCTGGGCGGCATTGGCCTGAACGTCATTCAGGGTGCTCGTCTGGTGGGTGCGGACCGGATCATCGGCGTAGATATCAACGCTGATAAAGTGCCCCTGGCGGAACGTTTTGGGATGACCGACTTCATCAATCCGAAGGACGTGGACGATCCTGTTGCCGCTATCGTCGATCTGACCGAGGGCGGCGTAGATTACTCCTTCGAATGCATCGGCAATGTCGAAGTCATGCGCCAGGCGTTGGAGTGCTGTCACAAGGGCTGGGGCGAGAGTGTGATCGTGGGCGTGGCGGGTGCGGGCCAGGAGATCAGCACGCGCCCGTTCCAGTTGGTGACCGGCCGGGTCTGGCGTGGTACTGCGTTTGGGGGGGCCAAGGGCCGTACCGAGCTGCCGCGCATCGTCGATTGGTACATGCAGGGCAAGATCAACATCGACGATCTGATCACCCACACCATGCCGCTGGAAGAGATCAACAGCGCGTTCGACCTGATGCACGCCGGCGAGAGTATTCGCTCGGTGGTGGTCTACTAAACTCAAGGCGCGCCATGGATGAGCGAGAACAGTGGCTTGGCCTGGTAACCGAGGAGATCCTCGAACCGGAGCTCAGAATCTGCGATCCCCATCATCACCTGTGGGATCTTCCCGGAAGCCGTTACCTGCTCGATGAGCTCATCGCAGACACCCAGAGCGGCCACAACGTGGTCTCTACCGTGTTCGTGGAGTGTGCGGCGATGTATCGCGCCGACGGGCCAGAAGCACTGCGGCCGGTGGGCGAGACCGAATTCGTCAACGGCGTGGCCGCCATGTGCGCCAGCGGTAGTTACGGGGATTTTCGGGCCTGTGCTGGCATCGTCAGCTTTGCGGATCTGAATCTGGGCGCTGCGGTGGGCGAGGTGCTGGATGCCCACATGGCGGCCAGCTCGCGCTTTCGCGGCATCCGCCATGCCGCCGGCTGGGATGCCAGTCCTGATATCAGAAGTTCGCACACCAACCCGTTCGAAGGCATGCTGCTCGACCCCAAGTTTCGCGAGGGGTTTGCGGAACTCGGCAAGCGTGGTCTGAGCTTCGATGCCTGGTTCTATCACCCCCAGATGCCGGAACTTATCGACCTGGCCCGGGCCTTTCCGCACACCACGATCATTCTGGATCACTTTGGTGGCCCCCTGGGCATCGGCCCGTATGCGGGAAAGAGCGATGAGATATTCGCGCAGTGGAAAGAGCACATCGCAGAGCTCGCCCAGTGCCCCAGCGTGTTTGCCAAGCTGGGTGGTGTGGTAATGCCCATCAACGGTTTTGGTTTTCACAAGCAATCCCGCCCACCATCCTCGGACGACATCGTAGAGGCTACCGGGCGCTACTACCGACACGTCATCGATTGCTTTGGCGCCGATCGTTGTATGTTCGAAAGCAACTTCGCGGTGGAAAAGCAGAGCGTTTCCTATCACGTGCTGTGGAACGCCTTCAAAAAGATGGTGGCGGATGGGTCTGAAGACGAGAAGCGCGCACTGTTTCACGACAGCGCCGCCCGCGCTTATCGGCTGGTGTGATTCGTCCTAGCGCGCGTAGCAGGCTGTGGCGTTGGGCGTCGTGGTTCTTCGCCATCAAACCCGTCACTTTGTTCTTCATGCACCTTGCCACTTGGGTGGACCGACCCTTGATGAGGTGGAGTGGTGGGCGCTGGCGGCTGAGCTTCGTCGTTCCCGTACTGCTGCTGAAGTGTCGTGGGGCCAAGACGGGCAAGATTCGCGAAGTGCCGCTGTTATACGTTCCTGACGGCGAGACCCCGGTGCTAATCGGCTCCAATGGAGGACGGGCCAGCGATCCCGCGTGGTGCCACAATCTTCGCGGTGCTCCCGAGGTTCGCTGCGTGGTCTCGGGCCACAGTGGCGATTACCGGGCAGAAGAGCTCGCTGGTGAGGCGCGTGAGCTGGCCTGGAACTTGGCGGTGGACCTGTATCCCGGCTATGCGCGTTATGAGCAGCGCACGGACCGGGTGATTCCGTTGTTTCGTTTGTTTCCCACGGGGTCATAGGCAACCACGTGGGCCTTGGCGAAGGCTTACTAGCTCTATAGGAGGAGTGCAGATATGTCGCTGAAGATCATTGGCGCAGGGTTTGGGCGCACAGGAACGACCTCGCTGAAGGAGGCGCTGGAACGGCTCGGATTCGACAAGTGCTACCACATGTTCGAGGTGATGCGGCACCCGGACCATATGCAGCAATGGCAATCGGCCCACCGGGGTGAGGGAGTGGACTGGGATGCCCTGTTCCAAGGTTATCAGGCAGCGGTGGATTGGCCGTCCTGCAACTTCTGGCGCGAGCAGATGGCCTATTACCCTGACGCCAAGGTGATTCTCTCGCTGCGCGACCCGGAGCGCTGGTACAACAGCGTGATGAATACGATCTACAAGTCGTCAGTGGCCATGCGCGACGCGTCGGCGCCGCAATCCAATATGGTGTTCGAGTTGATCTGGGACGGCATCTTCGAGGGTCGCATGGAGGAGAAGGAGTTTGTCATCGGCAAATACCTCGAGCACAACCAGCAGGTACGCGACGCCGTGCCAGCCGAACGCTTGCTGGAATTCGACCCTGTGCAGGGTTGGGGGCCGCTGTGTGCGTTTCTCGGCTGTCTGGTGCCCGACGAAGAGTACCCGCGACTGAACACCTCGGAAGATTTCGGCAAGCTCGTGGGATCGG
>DEBD01000021.1:0-31866 GCA_002348385.1 Gammaproteobacteria bacterium UBA2965
ATCGACCTGATGGTGGCGGAAGGCGTAGAAAATCCAGTGGGGCTCCTGGGCATCTACGACGACGCTTATCGAAAGGTGGATGGCCAGTGGCTCATCGAGCGCACGCGCATCGACTTTCTGTGGCCCGAGCGCACGTTCTTCGGACCCCGCGTGCCTCTATAGGCGCGCGCCCCACTTAGCAAGGCGAGCAAAGGAGCGTAGCACGTGAGATTCGGATTTTTCGCAATGCCCGAGCACTACCCCTGGGAGAGCTGGACCCTGGCTTACGATCGCGACATCGCAAGAATGGTCCAGGCCGAAAGGCTTGGGTTCGAGGAGTTCTGGATCGGCGAGCATCACAGCGGCGGATACGAACCAGTGCCCGTACCCGAGTTGATGATCGCGAAGGCCTCCGCGCTGACCAGCCGAATCCAGCTGGGGACCGGCGTGATCAACCTGCCTTATCACGACCCGTTCCTGGTGGCCGAGCGAATGGCCTTCCTCGACCACCTCACCCACGGTCGTCTGCTCTACGGGGTTGGCGGGGGCGGCCTGCCATCGGATCGCGCCCTGTTCGGGATCGACTCCGAGGAGGCGCGAGGGCGGATGCAGGAAGCCATCGACGTGATCGAGCGCGTGCTGGCGGCGCGGGAGCCCATTTCCCATCAGGGGACCTACTGGCAGTTCGAAGCGCGCCGCCTGCAGGTGCCGCCCTATCAACCGGCACCCCGCCTTGCCGTGGCCGGCCTCACCGGCACCCACAACTTCAACCTGTGCGGCGAGCGAGGCTATTCCGCACTATCGGTCTACTTCACCCCCGCTCGAATCGAAGCGAATCCGGGCATTCCTGACCTGGTGGCGCACGGCGACGCCCTGGTGGAGGGCGCGCAAGCCAGCGGTCTCGACCCCGCCGACGCGCGCGCCCAATGGCGCATCAGCCGGGAAGTATACGTGGCCAACAGCCGGGAAGAGGCGCTGGACGACATCCGCGCCGGGGTCGAGGCGTCCTATGACTACCTGCGGCGGCTGGGTCTGGGTGCCCTGATGAAGCGTGACGCGGACACGCCCGATGCAGATCTCACCTTCGAATGGATGGTGGAGAACATTCCCTGGATCATCGGCTCACCGGAACAGTGCATCGACCAGATCGGCCAACTGCACGATGCGGTAGGGGGATTCGGGACGCTGCTGATCAACTGCCGCGACTGGGTGGATGACGCGCGCTACCAGCGTTCTCTGGAACTGTTTGCTCGCCGTGTGATGCCGGCTTTTCGAGAGCGCGAGCATCAGGCGCTGCGGCGAGCCATCGCCGACGACGCGTTGGAGTAACGCCCTCCCGGCCGCCTGGGCAGGCAGCCCGGGTGAGTCGCCTAGGCGGACTCCCGCCGAATGAAGTCCACGGCCTGTTCCAGCGACTCCGTGCGCTCTTTCCAGGTGTGCCCCGAAGTGCCGATACCCATGGTGGTCACGCCCGCGTCCCGAAACGCTTGCAAGCGCTCCCGCACCATGTCCTCTGTGCCGATCAGATTGCCTTTCAGCACCATCTCGTCGGGCACGCGAGCGGCAGCTTCCTCCCGCTTGCCGCTCACCCACAGGCCTTGTACCTCTTTGGCGGCATCCTCATAGCCGGAGCGGCAGAACGCGTCATTGTAGAAGTTGGTGGACGGCGAGCCCATGGCGCCCAGTTGAAAGGCCATGCCCGGCTTGCGCGCTGCAACAAGCCTCTCCACGTCATCGCTTATTTCGAACGAGCCGCCCGCGTGGATATCGATGTCGCTCAGACTCCGGCCGGCCTTAGCCGCTCCCGCGGAAATCTCCTTCAGGAACACATCCGCATGCTCGGGAATGAAGCAGGTACCAAGCCAGCCGTCTGCGAGCTCACCGGTGAGCTGTAGGGATTTCGGCCCCAGCGTCGCCAGATAGATGGGCAGGTTGGGCCGTGGCGGCTGGCCAAGCCGAATGGCCTTGCCTTCCCCTCCGGGACGCGGCAACACGTAATGCTTGCCTTCGTAGGCCAGCTTCTGGCCGGACAATGCGATACGCAGAATCTCAATGGTTTCGCGCAGCCGAGACAGCGGCTTGGCAAACGATGCGCCATGCAGCCCCTCAACCACCTGCGGACCACTCACTCCAAGCCCGAGAATGAATCGCCCCTTGGAGACGGTATCCATGCTCTGGGCCGTCATCGCCGTCATCGAGGGTACCCGTGCACTGATCTGCATGATGCCCGTGCCGAGCTTGATGTTCTTGGTCTTGGCGGCAAGAAATGCCAGCGGCACCACTGCATCCATGCCCCAGGCTTCCGCCGACCAGGCCTCGTCCACCCCCATGCTGTCTGCGGCGATGGTGAAGTCCACCAACTCGTCCCAATCTTCTCCGCTGGAATACGCGCCGCCGATCGCCACCGAAACTCTCATGGTCACCCCCAAATCCTCAAGAGTGTTAGTGTCTCAAGGCAGCCCGACCCCTGGCAACACGCGAGCCAATGCGCTAACCGAGTATTCTGGGGATCCGGGACGCCAGTGCCAGATACTCGTCGCGCACCGGCAGGTAGTCATCCAGGCTCACCCGAACCACACCCGAGATACCCAGAGCGCGCCGGGCATGCACGGTGGCCGGGCCGCGCATGGCAGCCTCCAGGGCCCGTGCAATGCGCTCATGAGTACCGCCACGGCGCATGACAAACGGCGGCGCCGGCGCCGAAGGAGTGCGATCCACCCGCGTGATCCCCTGCAATGCAGTCGGGTCGCAGCGCTCCAGAATAGTCCAGGTCACCGCGTCGATACTGGCCACTTCCGCGGCACCGCTACGCAAAGCCGCCAGGCTGTTTCGATGGGAGCCCGTAATCAATATGGCCCGTGGCCTGCACACCGCCAGCAGCGCGCACAGGCCCGATCGAGACGACAGCCCGTTCACGGCTGCCACCCGGCCCGTCGGATTACCCACCAGATAGCTGAAATACGAGCCAGCGGGACTGTCCAGATCGAATACCGGCGCCAATACCGGCTCAATGGGCGCCGCGCTGAGGAAGAGATCCAACCCGCAGGCCTGGGAGACGACCAACTCGCTATGCCGCCACTGTTGCTGGATGGGGGTACTTCGATCCAGGGCGCCTGGCAATCCCGTAGCGTGCCAGAGCGCATCGTTGGCCCACTGCACGTCAGGCAGGTCGTACCAGGGAAAGGATTGCATCAGCCGGGACATCTCCATTGTCACCCAGCCGACTCCAGCACGGCCAGGGCAAGAGTTCGATTGTGTCAGAATACGTCCACACCCTTAAGAACCCGCGTTAACCATTGACAGATCTGCCTGACTGGGTCGGCCAGCCGCTAGCGTCGCAGCGACCCCTCATCGCCTACATAGATTTCAAGAGCCCCTACGCCTACCTGGCCGTGGAGCCCACCAGAGCGTTGGCGCGCGAGTGTGGTATCGCGGTGGATTGGCGACCACTGGTGCTCGACATACCCAGCTTTCTCGGTTCCGCGAAACTGGACAATTCAGGTCGCGTGTCCGAACAGAAACGATCTCCCGAGCAGTGGTCATCGGTCAAATACGCCTATTTCGATTGCCGCCGCTACGCAAACCTGAGAGGCCTCACCGTGCGCGGAACGATCAAGATCTGGGACTGCGAACTGGCCGCCGTTGGCATGCTCTGGGCCAAGCAGCACAGCGATGAGATCCTCGACCGGTACCTGGATGCCGTCTATGACCCATTCTGGAGGCGGGAGTTGGACATCGAAGATGTCCAAGTAGTCTCGCAGACCCTGGCTGCCGCGGGCGCTGACACGGCAGGCTTTGCAGAATTCCTTAGCGGCGAAGGCCGAACGCAAAACGCCGCGCTGCAACAGGCCGCATTCAAGGCCGGCATTTTCGGCGTGCCCACCTTTGTGGTGAACGGCCAGTGTTACTTTGGCCGCGAACACCTTCCGCGCATCCGCTGGCACCTGCAAGGCGAGAGCGGTTCACCGCCAGACATCGCCTACCCGGTGGCCCCTGCCATGGACAGCACCTCGGACAGGCTGGAAGTCTTCGTAGACTTCGCCAGCCCCTTGAGCTACCTCGCGCTGGCTCCCACTCTGACGTGCATCGAAACCACCCAATGCAACGCGATCTGGCACCCGGCAATGGGTTCCGCGCCCAGACGCCCTCTCCCCGCGGCCGCAGACGACGGGCGCCCAGCCCAGCACAGACGGTTGCGCAGCGAAGCGCTCGCCACCGACATCCAGCGCTACGCGCCTCACCCGCTAAGCGACCTTTACCCCGACGTGGACTCCCGACACGCCAGCATGGGGTTGCTGTGGGTCAACCAATGCGCGCCTGCAAGCGCCAGTGCTTACGTGGCTCATACGCTGGAACGCTACTGGCGCCATGGCGAGCCCATCGACACCCTGAACGCAATATGCGAGATCCTGAGCATGCTTGGATTGAACGCGGAGCCGTATACCGACTACGCCCGCAGTGCTGGCGCCGACGCGCTTGCCCGCAGCCAGGATGCCCTCAGGCTCCGCGGTGTGCGAGGTACGCCAACCTATTTCGTAGGCGATGAGCCCTTCCTAGGACGGCACCATCTGCCCCTCATCACCACAAAATTGCGGCAAGGCGACGGATAACCCATTCGTCAACCGCAACGGACCAGGCGCTCGGTCGTCAGGATGGTTTGATCATCTGTGTGGGCGCGCATGCCCCAAGAGCAGCGCAAACGTTGGGATCAGGGATCCGAGCCCTCGTTAAGCGGCAGTCCCTCACGCACCCACTCCGACATGGAACCGTCATAAATGGCGGTGTCATTCAGCCCCAGTAACAATCGCGCAAAAGCCGGGATGCTGGCCGATATGCCCCCTCCACAATAGGCTACAACCCGACCTTCGGCATCCATACCGGTCGCGGCGAGCGCCTGACGCAACTCCTCCGCCGGCCGGAAGTATCCGTCTTTCAGGAGATTATCGTATGGCAGGCTCACACTGCTCGGTATGTGCCCGGCGCGGCCATACACCGCACCACCAGCACCGGTGTAGACCGGTTCCGGCAGTGCGTTAACCACGCAGGCTTCCCCCTGCTCGACAATTTCCTTCATCTCGTCCAGCCGCACGAAGACCTTGGGCTGAACGTCGGGACGAAACTGCGCGGACGGATAGCTCTCGTCACCATCAGCAAGGTTCAGCCCGGCCTCGCGCCAGGCGTCTAACCCACCATCCAGCACCCGCACATCCGTATGGCCAAGATAGCGCAGCAACCAAAGTGCCCGGGTGGCCCACATGACGTGACTGGTTGCATAGAGCACCACACTGGTGTCCCGGGAGATGCCCAGAGCCCCCATGCCGGCAGCCAGCGCATCCACTTCAGGCAGCGTGAAACCCAGTTTGGAAGTCGTGTCGGACAAAGCCTCCGGCTGATTCATGAAGGCCGCCCCTGGAATGTGCGCAGTCCGGTAGTCCTCCTCACCGCTGTTCACCTGGTAGCCGCGTTCCGAGCGCCGCAAATGCACGGTCGCGTCGAAAACCCGCAGGTTGGGTTGGTCGAGCCGCGCCGCCAACTGCTGGGCCGTAATCAGCAACTCAGACATGACGTTTTCCTCCCATCTTGGCTTGCTGTCAGCCGTGGGCCGGCTGGGGCCGCAGCGTCGCGCGGCGCTGAGCGTCTGCCGCCTTTAGCGCCGGATATCCCAGCGCCGCCCCGACAATGACACAAGCCACCACAAACCATCCGTTTACGCTGAATCCCCCCAGGTCGCTCAGCGCCCCACCGGCAAATGGCGCGATGGCACCACCAATCAAGACGAAGGCCGCGTGCGCTCCTGTCAGCGATCCGCTGGAGTCCAGGCGCGCCAGACAGCCGAGAAAGATCGGCATGATGGCGATAGGCAGCATGGCAAACGCCGGTGCCGCGATAAAGAAAGCCAGCGGGGTGTCGGCACCCGCCAGCGCCAGGGCTGCCACGACGATGCCGATGAGTATGACTACGACGGGCGCCCGGGCCGGATAACGCGTCCCAAGAAAGCCGGCAAGCAGAGGCATGAATACACCCAACAGACTGCCAGCCATGAAAACGTAGCCAATGACCTCCGGGGTGAGTGGTATCGCGCGCCCGATCTTGACGATAAACAGCGCCAGGGTACCGTGGCCGAAAAACACGATGCCCAGGCCCAGCAGACCCAACCATCCAACCAACAGGCTTGGCCGTTCCGCCGAACCGCTCGCCGAAGGAGGCTGCGGCTCGGGATTCGGCGCCGAGCGAATGAACAACAGCGCGCACAGCGAGCACAGCGCATATACCAGATACAAGCCATCTACCTCGCTGAACGCCATCGGGCCAGGCAACACCTCGTGCAGGGTCAATGCCCGTGGCAACGCATAGGCGATGAATATCCCCATGGCACCCACCATGGAGTTGATTACGCCGAAGGTGGATTCGGGTTTGCTGCTGCGCCCCGCAGTGGCCATCACGGTGGCGACCACGGCGCCCAACGCAAATCCGGCCGGCGCTCGACATGCCACCAGGGTGTTGACCGTGGGCGCCAACACGCTGATCAGGTTCAGCGACACCACCACCAGAACTCCGGCAAGATAGATGCGCCGCACGCTCATGCGGCCTGCCAGTCGGGCAAAAGTGAGATTGCCTGCCGCGATCGCGGCCATCTCTACTGACGCCACCAATCCCGCCTGGGTGTTGGATGCTGCGAAAGACTCCGCAATGGCGTCGATATTGAAAGCCATACCCAACGAGGCCGCAAACGCCAACAAAAGCACGCCCGTGAGAGAGACGAGCTGCAGCGGCGTCAGGTCGATTCGTTGGGGCTCACTCATCCCTGTGCGGCCTAAGTCGCAAGCTGATTGATGAGCCACCCGGCCAGGACCACCTGGGGGAGTGTCAACAAGGGCAGAAAAAACGCCACCTTCACCGATGACGTGGCATCTTTGATGACCATGATCTCGGTATAGTCGGTGGCGACGCCACCCATGAGAAAGGCGAAACTGTTACCTGGCGCACCCGCCCGCGTGAGAATATCGGCCGCAACAGGCGTGGTCCCCTCGGAGCAGACCTCGAGAATGGTGGCCACCCCCAGCGTTACGCCGAGCCCAAGCAAGGTGGGCCCGAAATACTCCGCGAACATCTCAGGGTCAACAAACGCACGCACCGCACTGGCCAACAGCACACCGAAGAGGATCCAGCGCACTACCATGCGCGATTCCTTGATGCCGTCTGCCGCCATGTCTTTCAGTACGGTCAGCGAAAATTCAGCGGCGGCAAGCTGAGACCGCGCTTCCGGCCAGAATCGAAAATCTTCCGGCATTTCTATCTGGTTGGGGTTGCCGGGCAGCGTACGCCGGGAAATCAGCCAATCGAACAGTAGGCCCGTGACCACCGCCACCACCATTGACAAAGCTATGAACGCCAACGTCCATGGCAAGCCGATCATTGCCAGCAGGATCAGAGTGAGGGAGAACGAGTTCCAGGGGCTGGCTACGAGAAACGCCATCACCTGTCCGGTGCTGACGCCACGCTCGTAGAGTTTGGCCGCCACCATGAGAATGCCGTGGTTGCACAGATCCAGGAGCACCCCGGCCATGGTGGCCCGCACGATGCCCCGCGCACCGGTTCGGGTACCCAACGCACTCATCACGAACTCACGCGGTATGCGGCTGAGCAAGGCGATCATCACCATGCCGGCCAGCACACCCCACCAGATGGTATTGGCGAGTTCGAACACCGAGTGGGACAGCATGGAGAGCCATCCCGTTCCCGCCAGCAAAGCCGGTGCCAGCCAGTGCAGCAGGTACAGCATTACAACGCCCCCGAGGCAGGCCCACAAGAACCAGTCCGGCCGCTTCTTGGGCGCGTGACACGGTGGGACTTCCTTGGCGTCCACTGTTGCCTGCGAATGTAATGTGCTGCTCATAACGCGCCTTATGCGGCGTCTTGTCTAGCGCTTGAAGTCGTCGGTGCCTTTGTAGGGGCCGTCACGCCACGCCAGTGCGCCTTTCAAACCGTTCTCCTGCATCTGCTCGCCGTATTCGTAGGACGCTTCGGTGAACTGCCCCGCGGCGTCCAGCTCCGTAGAGCTGCGCACAGAGGAATAGATCCCCATATTCTCGTAGAAGCGATTCATGTTCACCTTCAACAGCGCCAGATGATCGGCGCTCACGTTGGCCAACCGATCGGCAAAGCTCAGCGTGCGCTCATCTAACTCGTCCAGCGGCCATGCGTAGTTGATCATCCCGATATCGGCCGCTTCCTTTCCCGTCACGCTATCGCCGCTGTAGTAGAGCTCTTTGGCCTTTCGCATGCCGATCACCAGAGGCCAGATTACGCCGGTTCTGCTCGTTCCCATGCCACGTAGCGCCGGGTGGCCGAGCTGCGCATCTTCTGCGGCAACCACCAGATCCGCCATCATGGCTAACTCGCATCCGCCAGCAAGCGCGTACCCGTGCACCTGCGCGATGGTGACCTTCGCCATGTTCCAGAAGTACATATGAATATCGGTAATCTGCTGCATGCCCGTGCGCATGCCCATCAGCAGGCGGCGACCTTTGTCGTCCACCGCTTTGTGACGCCGAACGATGGCGTCAGCGCCCCCTCGGGCTGGTGTGAGATCGTACCCCGCGCTGAAGGTCCGGCCTTCCCCTTTGACGATGATGACACGCACGCTGCTGTCGGCTTCCAGATCATGCAGCACCTCGTTGAACTCATAGAGCAGTTCCTGCGACAAAGCGTTCATTTTCTCTGGTCGATTCAGCGTGATGCGCGCCACGCGCTCATCGGTGCCCAGGTATTCGACTTTCAGGTTTTCAAGTTCACTCATTACCTTCTCCGTTCCCCAGCACTCCACCTTACCACTTAAATCCGCCACCAGTGGGCGGCGACTATTGCATCTGGATGGCGGTCTGGAAACCGGGCCGATTGGCGATTCGCGACACGTACGCGCGCAAGTTCACCAGATCATCCGGCACGCAGCCGAGCCGGTTGCTCATGAAACACGCGTGTCCGAGCATGACATCAGCAGCGGAGAAATCACCGATCAGACACTCCCTACCCACTAAGGCCTCGTCTACCGGTGCAAGGGATTTGGTAAGCAATCGTTGAGCCTGACCAAGGGCCGTCTCATCACGCCGTTCCGGCGCGAGCAGGATCGTTTGCACGATGATGGTGTTAACCGGCGGCATCACCATCCCTTCGCAGTAGTGGAACCACTGCAGATATTCAGGATATTCAGCGGACTGCACGCTGGGTTTCAGCCGCCCACCCCCATGCCGCTCCAGGATGTATTCCACAATGGCCCCAGACTCATAAATACGCACATCACCATCGTCCAGCACCGGCACGCGACCCAATGGGTGGCGGGCCCTGTGCTCGTCGGATTTGAGGTCTTTAGGATGGAAGGCCAGTCGGTTGACCTCGTAGGGCAATTCAAGCTCCTCGAGTAACCAGATGATGCGTCCGGCTCTCGAGTTGGGTGCAAAGTGTACTCGCAGCACGACAGATCCTCACAAACGCAAAGCACGCAGTATAGCCAAGTTCAAGTTGTCCTTAACCAGCGCAGCCACCACACTCTCCGCCATGACTCTCCGTCAGCACGCGCTAGCCACCCTGTCCGTTTCGTTCATGGCCCTGCACCTGGCCATGTGGTGCGTGGGGCTGGTGGTGCTGGAGATCGTGCGCCTTCTGATACCTCCCACAACCCGAAGCGTTCGACGTGTCGCGGCGCGCATGTACCACCTGGCGGTGCGCACGGACAACTGGTGGTTGCGGCGAGTAGTTGGCGTTCAGTGGAACATTCCCGCCGTGGATGTCGGCCCCGGTCGTATCGCCGTAGTGATTTCCAACCACCGCTCCTGGTCGGACACATTGCTGGCGCAGAGCGTCATCTGCGCCCACGGTCCCATCCTCAAATTCCTTGCCAAACAGGAACTCGTATACGTCCCTATTCTCGGAATCATCGTGCTGAGCTTCGAGTTTCCAAGGCTGAAACGAAAGGCCTCGCAAGCGCAGTCGGAGGAACAGCGCCGCGAGTCGGACCGCGCAAGGGTTACCGAAGCTGCGCTCAGCCTGCGCGAGACGCGCGCGGCATTGATGTCGTTCGTGGAAGGGACGCGCTTCACCGAAGCCAAGCGGATTGAACTCAACAGCCCATTTCAGCACCTGCTGCCACCGCGCGCCGGCGGCTTCTCCGCCATCGTCGATGCGGTCAGAGACCACGACGCTGTGGTGGTGGACCTCACATTGCACTATGAACCTGATGTCTCTTTCTGGCAGTTCATTGGTGGCGTCCACACTCGTGTGACCATCCACGCGGCGAGCTTTCCCGCCGACCAGCTACCCGGCGATCTGCGCGGCTGGCTGTGGCAGCGCTGGGAGGAAAAGGAAGGCTTGCTGGCACAGGGACGCAATTTGGGTCACCCTACGCCAACCAAACAGCATGGGGGGGCGCTTCCGTGACCGCAAAGAAGCCATTTCGATTCTCATGGCAGGCATTCGACGCCACTTCAGCCGCGGATTGGCGCCGCAAGGCGCAAACCGCGGAAGCAGAGGGCTACAGCGCATTGCACCTGGCCGACCATTACCTCGGTCCCGGCCCCGCCGCCGACGCCAGCCACCCGCCACAAACGCTCGCCGCTGTGCCGGCCATGGCCATGGCCGCCGAAGCCACGTCTACACTGAAGGTAGGCTGCCGAGTGTTCTGCTGCAGCTACCGGCCAGCAGCTGTGCTGGTGAAGGAAGCCATGACCATAGACTTTCTCTCCGACGGCCGGCTCGAGCTGGGGCTGGGCGCCGGCTGGATTCAGGGCGAGTACGAAGCCATCGGCGTGCCCTATGATCCGATAGGGAAACGCATCGACCTGCTGGAAGAGACTATCGAAGTTGCCAAGTCCCACCGCGCCGGCGGCCTGATGAACATCGAAGGGAAACAGGCCCGCGCCGCAGGCTTCGAAGGCGCACCGCGACCCGCCGGTTCCGTGCCGATCATGATCGGCGGCGGCTCGCCCCGGGTATTGCGGCTGGCAGGCCGTGAATCCGACATTGCCAGCATCAACTTCAACAACAGAGCCGGCCGCATGGACGGCGACAACGTAGTGAAGTACTCCACGGCCCACGGCACCAGCGACAAAGTAGCGTGGATCAAAGAAGGGGCCGGGGAGCGGTTCGACGACATCGAGCTGGAAATCGGCATCTATTTTCACGCCGTGACGGACAACCAACGTCAGACCGCCGAGGAAATGGGTCGCGCCATGGGAATGGACACGGAGACTTTCCTCGCTTTTCCCCACGCACTCGTGGGCTCCGTAGATTACATGTGCGAAGAGCTCGAACGCCGCCGGGAACTCTACGGCTTCAGCTACATCAGCGTGCTGGACCGTGGGGTGGACGGATTCGCACCGGTGGTAGCCCGGCTGGCAGGAAAGTGACCATGCCAGGCGGGTAGGACGTCAGGCCGGATGCACGCGCACGGGCAGCTGCGTGTAGCCTTTGACGAAGTTGGAACGCACCCGTTCGGGCTCGCCCACCACCTCTACGCTGTGGAAGCGCTTGAGAATCTCCTCCCACACCACGCGAAGCTGCATCTCGGCCAGGCGATTACCCATGCAGCGGTGAATGCCGTAGCCGAACGATACGTGCTGGCGCGCGTTGTCCCGGTCGATGATGAGCCGGTCCGCTGCGGGGAACACTTCCTCGTCGCGATTGCCGGACGCATACCACATGATTACCTTGTCGCCCTGCTTGATGTGTTTGCCACCCAGTTCGGTGTCTCGGGTAGCCGTGCGCCGCATGTGCGCCAGCGGCGTCTGCCAGCGGATGATCTCCGCTACCATGTTAGGGATGAGGCTAGGGTCGCCGCGAAGCTTGTCGTACTCCTCGGGGAACCGATTGAGCGCGTAAACACCCCCCGATATGGAATTGCGCGTGGTGTCATTGCCACCCACGATGAGCAGAATCAGGTTGCCCAGGTACTCCATGGGCCGGTTCACCATATCCCGCGTGGCCTCGCCGTGAGCAAGCATGGAGATCAGGTCCGGGGCGGGCTCCGCCGCGGCACGCTGGTGCCAGATCTCGGTAAACGTATCCAGACACTCCATCAGTTCGGCACGGCGCTCCTCAACGGACGCAATCACCCCGGTCTCACGCCCGCCGGTGGACACATCCGACCAACGGGTGAGCTTGCGCCGCTGCTCGAACGGGAAGTCGAACAAGGTTGCCAACATCTGAGTGGTAAGCTCGATGGACACTCGATCTACCCAGTTGAACGTCTCCCCCAACGGCAGGTTGTCCAGGATGTTCCCGGCGCGCTGGCGGATGGTGTCTTCCAGCAAGGTCAGATTACGCGGCGCCACCGCCGGGCTAACCGTCTTGCGCTGCTCGTCATGCTTGGGCGGGTCCATGGCGATGAAGTTGGTGGAGCGAAAATCGCCCACGGGATCGAGGATGGTGATGGACGGCTCCGAAGAGAAGGTTTCGTGGTCCTTGTCTACGGCTTTTATGTCGTGGAAGCGGGTGATGGACCAGAAAGGGCCGTAGCGACTCTCTGCTGAGTAATGCACCGGATCCTCGCGGCGCATGCGGGCGAAATAGGGCCACTGCGCGTCGTTCTGCCACAGATCCCAGTGACTGATGTCCACCTCGGCCAGATCCACCATGTCTGCATCCAGCTCGTTGATTGAGGGAGCCTGCGACATGCCGACCACCTCCAAGGTTCAGATCCGCGCCAGAGTGCCCCACCAACCCCGTTCTGTCCAGGCGCCGGACGAGACAACGCGCGTGACATATTCGATACTGGTGGCTCGTGCGCCAAAACAATGGGCCAACCAATGACTGCAACCAGCCCCATCGCCGATTACCATTTTCTCAAGCTCAACGAATCGCTGCTGACGGACCCTTACCCGTTCTACGCCTTGTTGCGGAAACACGGGCCGGTTTGTCAAGAACCGGACTTCGGCGTCTACCTGGTGGGCACCATAGACGGCATCCGCGAAGTGAATCGTCAGCCCGAGGTTTTCTCCAGCATTCAGGTGGCGAACGCGCCCTATATGGATCTGCCCTGCCCGCTGGACGACATCGTTGAGTGGCGGGAGCAGAACCCTCACAGCGACAAGATTCTGTCAAACGACCCCCCCGACCACACCCGGCACCGCAAGCTGGTCAATCGCTTGTTCACCACCAGCCGTGTGCGTGAACTGGAGCCCCGCATACGCCAGATCACCAACGAGATCATCGATACCTTCATCAACGACGGTCAGGTGGAGTTCGTATTCCAATTCGCCCACATGCTGCCGCGCCTCATTGTGGGCGAGCTGATCGGCCTGCCGGACGAGGATCACGCGCGTTTCAGAAATTACTTCGAAACCCGACTGGAGTTCATGGCCAAGGCGGCGGAAGCGCCCCTGGAAGGCTTTCAGCAGCGCACCTCGCAAGGTGGCCTCACGGAGGATACTTTTCTGCGCGACTACTTCGTGGCAGCGATCACCGAGCGCCGGAAACGTCCCCAGGGCGACATCATGAGCGAGTTGGCCAACGCAACCTTCGAAGATGGATCCGCGGTACCGCTGGACTCGTTAGTCAGCATGATCTCGCTGCTCTACGGCGCCGGGGGCGACGCCAACACGCCGGAGCTGATGACCAACGCCATGCTGACGCTGCTCGAGCGACCTGAACTGGAGGCTTCGTTGCGCGAAGACCCTAGCAGAACCAAGGCGTTCATCGAGGAGGTTCTGCGCTACGACACCCCCGTCCCGGGAGTCTTTCGCATCGCTCTAACCGACGCCAGCATCGCCGGTGTGCCCATTGCCAAGGGTTCCAAGGTCATGGTGGTATACGGCGCGGCGAATCATGACGAAGCGTACTTCGAGGATGCCGAAGAATTCTGTATGGGGCGCGACTATCCTCATCCCCATCTGGGATTCGGCCTGGGCGTACACTTCTGCCCAGGAGCGCCGCTGGCGCGCCTGGAGGGCCAGATAGCCATTCAGGAAATCCTCCGCCGCCTAACCAACATCCGTCGCGCGGACGCAGACCCCATCCCCTATGTGCCCACCGTCATCCAACGGATCCCCATTCGCTTGAAGCTACTATTCGATGAAGCCTGAGGAGAGGACCATGACAGACGAAGTGTTGCTCGAAGACCGCGGCCACGTGCGCTGGCTGACGCTCAACCGTCCTGAGGTGATGAACGCCATCACGCCGGGCATGCTCGGCACCCTGAACGAGGTGCTCAAGGCCAGCGACGACGACAGCAACGTGCGCGTTATCGTGCTCACCGGCGCCGGCCGGGGATTCTGCTCGGGACTGGATCTCAAGCAGGCGGCCCGCGGCGAAGGCATAGGCGGCGCGGCCCTGGCCACCGGTGGGGCGCGCCACTTTTCCACCAGGGAGATCTGCACGGTCACCCTGCAGCGCATGGACACGCCGGTGATTGCCGCCATCAACGGGGTAGCCGCCGGCTACGGGCTGGACCTGGCGCTAGGCTGCGACCTGCGCCTGATGTCGGATGCCGCCATACTGATGCCAGGTTTCGCCAAAATGGGCGTCATCCCCGAAAGCGGCGGCACCTGGTATCTGCCTCGGCTGCTGGGATGGGCCAAAGCCTGCGAGGTGTCCATGCTGGGGGATACGCTCAATGCCGAAGCATCCGAAGGCTACGGCCTGGTGAACAAAGCCGTGGCCGCCGATGCCCTGAACGAAGAAGTGACCGCATGGGCGGAGAAAATTTCCGGCAACGCGCCACTGGCCATTCAGGAAATGAAACGCCTGTTCCGGCACGGGCTCACCCAGGATTTCGAAAGCCACTCCCACCACGTGCTGCTTAGCGTTATGAATCTGTTCAAGTCGGAGGACTTCCGCGAAGGCGTGCAGTCGTTCGCAGAACGTCGGGACCCAGAGTTCAAGGGGCGCTAGCCGGTTGCCGCAGCGCAGTGGCGGAGTCGGTCGAGCTGGCCGAGCAACTCAACCACTCATTAGAAGCGCCTGCAGACACCGAAAATTCCTGGGGCGTGGAGGCAACTGACACCGGTGTGATACGCCACCCCGTCGGCGCGCACGCGCGACAGGCAACCGCCTACGAACTGCTGGCAGCGCGTTCCGCACTAGTTGCTTCGATGCTTACCGCTGTCCCGTCACCTGTGAGCAGCCCACCAGGGTTCAAGACACCGAGGCTTGGGCCTGACGCTGATACGCCGCAACCTTCTCTTCGGTGAGGTCGTACCTCCAAAGTATGGGGACCGTAGTGAGCTTGATGAGTGCGGGAATAATCGAGTAGACGCAGGTAAGCACGAACAAAGCACCCCACGTGTTGGTGGTATTCATGGGATCGGCCAGAGAATCGAACCCGCCCCAGACCACCAGCGTGGTCGCCACGGTAACGCCCAGCGCGTATGACAGCTTGCGCACCATGGACCAGATGGAAAAATACGCACCGGCGCGCTTCTGGCCCGTAATGGCCGTGTCCACGTCCACCACGTCGGCCGCCATGGAGGCAGGAATCGCCGAGAACGCACCCACGGTGGAACCCTTGAAACACATCAGCACCACGAAGGCGAGAAATTTGCCGGTGGGAATACCATCGAACCGCTCTACCACCGCTGCATGCATATCAGTGGGCAGCCAGCTCAACAGCTTGGGGATCTCGAACGCCTCGAACCAACTGTAGGGAGCGATGGCCACCACAGGCACGAACGCCGCCCAGAAGGTGAACCAGTAGACCGCCGCCAGCACCGTCTTGTGCTTACCGATACGCCTAGATAGCTTGAGCCAGATGGGGATAGCGATCACCGTTGAGAGGTAGTAAGGCGCCACATACAGACCGAACAGATCTCCCGCCAACAGCACGTGCTTGACGAAAAAGAACGCCAGGCTCGCCGTCATGGCGGCACCAAGACTCGAGATCACAAAGATGGCCACCAACCGCATGTACGGCCGGTTCTGCACGACGATCTTAAGGCTCTCCTTCAGCGGCATCTTATTTTCGGTCTCCTGCACCCGATACTCGGGCACCAGGGCTACCGCAAGCAGCACCACCACCGGCATGATGACAGTCATGGCTACGGTCAGAAACCATACGGCGTCCACCGGCTTGGTATAGCCGTAGAAGAGAATGACGGCGGGGGTGAACGCCGCGAGCAGCGAGCCGCCCACGCTGAACGCCTCTCGATAGCCGGTGACCCGCGTGCGCTCGTGGAAGTTCAGCGACAACTCCGCGCCCCACGCGAAGTAGGGCAGGTCCTTGATGGTGGAGCCCAGGTAGACCAGGGCCACCGTGGCAAACAGATACAGATAGCCGTAGTTGAACGTCTGGCCGGCAACAGTGATCTCGGAGAATGTCACCGGGGGCACGAACAGCAGCCAGGCACCCAGCGCGTAGATTGGCATGCCTGCGACCATGAACGGCTTGCGCCGACCCCATCGTGTACGCCACTTGTCGGAAAGAAAGCCGATGATCGGGTCGGTAACCACATCCGTCATGCGCGACAGCGTGATCATCAAGCCAACGAGACCCAACGACAGACCGAACCCATCCGTATCGGCGTAAATTGCGGGCACGTAGGCCACCAGCGGCAAGCCCACCATGGCCAGAGGCGCAGCAGGCGCCCCGTAGGCCGTGAGCTGCAGCCGGGTCAGGCGCGATGGTTCGCTCATACCCCGGGACCCGGTTGTTCTCGTTTTCCCTGCAATTTTGCGTGCTCCAGCCGCGTGCACTACGGGTGCGGTAGCTCCACAACGCAAATGTGGCTCGCGAAGCTCGCAATCTGTCGTAGTATACGGGGTATCCACTAGGAGGGGACAACAACGTGGCTACGCAAATGACGGCTCCTGAATTCGACACCATCCGTTACGAACCAGTGCAAAACGGCGTGGCACGCATCGTGCTCGCCCGACCCGAGGTGCACAACGCCCAGAACAGCATCCTGCTCTACGAGCTCAACGACGCCCTGGACATGGCCTGCCACGACAACAATGTGGTTGTGATCATCGTCGCCGCCGACGGCGACAACTTCTCCAGCGGCCATGACCTGAACCCGCGCGGCGACCGGCCCATGACCAGCTTCAAGCCAGTGACCCCCTGGGGCGGTTTCGATCTTCCCGGCCAGGAAGGGCACTGGGCCGTGGAGCAGGAAAAATTCCTCGGCTTTTCCTGGCGCTGGCGCAACATCCCCAAACCCACCATCGTGGAGGTGCAGGGCAAGGTCATCGCCGGCGGACTCATGCTGGTATGGCCATTCGACATCATCATCGCCAGCGAAGATGCAAAATTCGCCGACCCCACGGTGGAATTCGGCGTCAACGGCGTGGAATATTTTGGACATCCCTGGGAGTTCGGTCCCCGCAAAGCCAAGGAGCTGCTGTTTACGGGGGGCGCCATAGATGCCCAGGAAGCCAAATCAGTCGGCATGGTGAACAAGGTGGTCCCCCGCGACCAGTTGGAATCCGCCGCGCGCGAGATGGCTGAGCAGATTGCCAAGAAACCGAGCATGGGATTGAAGCTCGCCAAACAGGCGGTCAACCAGGCACAGGACGGTCAGGGTTTCTGGTCAAATCAGCAAGCGGCCCTCTCTCTGCACCACCTTGGCCATGCGCACACGCGTATCGACGGCATCGGCGTGAACCCGGAGATCCGCAAGCTGATCAAGGATCAGATGCGCGATATCTAAAGGCGCCCGGGATTCGAGCGGCTGCTCGGCCTCAATAGCCGAGCAGCTTGTCGATGACGCCCTCCAAGGGCTCGCCTTTCACAAAACGTGCGAGGTTCGCAACAAACCGGTCCATATTGCGGGCGGCCCGGAATTGGCTGGCGCCAGCCGTATGGGGCGTCATCACCACATTGGGTAGCCGCCACAACTCGCTGTCTTCGGGCAGCGGTTCGGTGGGCGCCACATCCAATCCGGCACCACGTAGCCGAGACGACTTCAATGCCTCCACCAGGGCGGCTTCCACCATGATCTCCCCCCTGGTCACGTTGATCAGAAACGCGCCCTCCTTCAGCTGCCCGAACGCGCGCGCATCCAGCAGCCCGCGGGTCTCCGCGGTAAGGGGCGCGCACACCGCCAGCACATCGCTCCAGGCCAGCAGGTCACCCAGAGCCGATGTGGGCTCCGCTTCGGCAACCACATGGTCGCCGGGTACAAGGTCCCGATCCACCGCGCGCACTGCCATACCGAATGCGGCGGCGCGCTTGGCCATGGCACGTCCGGTACCACCGTATCCGATGATGCCCATGCACAGGCCGGTAAGCTCCATTTCCTCGCGGCGCAGTTCCGGACGGTGATTCCAGCTGTCTGCCCCCAGATCACGGGCCCGGGCAAGCTGTCGGGTAAGCATCAGCAGCAAACCAAATCCATGGTCCGCAAGGTGCTCTCCCACCAGGCCCTTTTCACTGGTAAGTATCACCGAGGAATTAATGAACTCCGGGTACATGTAGGCATCCACCCCCGAGGAGATGGACTGCACCCACTGGAGGTTGGGGGCCGCGGCAAACAACTCCGGTGAGACCAGGCCGAGAATGACCTCCACATCGGCCGCGCTCTCAACGGCGTCCCTATAGTGCGACACGATGAACTCGCTGCCCGCGCCAGCGGCGTCATGCATGCGTTGCAGATCCAGGTCGTTGATTTCCGGCAGGGTGAGCCCAGGAATCGCCATCGCCTTGAGCCCACTCACGGCACCAACTCCACTTCCACAGCGCCGATTCCCTGATCGAATTCACCCCGGTACACCCCCTCGGCGAACGGGGTACGCGCGTAAGCGCCGGTAATTACGCGGTGTCCCGGCTGCAGCGAGTGGCCATAACGAGCCAGGGCACGAGCCAGGGCTGCCAGGGACTCAAAATGATCGTCGATGTGACCCCGGCTGGCGACGCGGCCCAGTTCCTGACCGTTGCCGCTAAGCACGACCTCCAAAGCCTCCATATCCGATGGCGCGCTCACTGCTTCGCCCACAACTATGCCCCAGTTGGAAAGGTTATCGGCTACCCGCACGCCGGTGCTGGTTTCCCGCGCCAGGCGCCGCTGGTTGATCTCGAACGCAGGCGCTACCGCAGCCACCGCGGCGCGCGCCGATTGGGCCGTGGCATCGGCGCCCAGCGACTCTCCCAGTATCAGGCACAGCTCGTTTTCCACGCCCCCACGGGCCAGTTCCGCCAGGGATAGCCGAGCACCACGAGGGCGGATGCGGCTTGCCAGCACGAACCCGAACGGACGCACGCCCTCACCCATGGCATTGCGGGAAGCGCCCGACGTCATGCCGATCTTCCACCCACCCACCGACTCCCCTTGCTGGGCCCAGCGTTCCATCAGGCGGCCCTGCAGCGCCTGCCCTTCCGCCACGGAAAGCGTCGCGTCCAGGACTTCTCCGCCAACGGCCGGCTCCAACTGCAGTCGCCACAGCCGGTCCAACAGATCTTCGGACATCTCATCCCTCCCCATTGGACAACCATACCAAAGTGATACAGTGGGAGCCTGCGCGCATGTTGGAAATGGCCCATTTGGTAAATGCGGCGCACTCGGCGAAGGGAGGCAAAGCATGCGCAATGGCTTCAAGGTCCTGGATACGGACGCACATCAGATGGAGCCCCCCAGAATCTGGACCGAATACATCGATTCGGCCTACGCAGATCGCGCGCCCAAGGTCTCCGATATCGGCGGCGGACGGCGGGAAATGAGCTGCGAGGGCGAGCCGCTCACCAAACAGGACGGCGCCTACCCCATGCACGCCCCGGAGTTCAAACAGGCCGTTACACGGGGAATGCAGCGCTTCGAGCGCGCTCGAGCGCAGGGATTCAATCCCCAAAGCCGCCTTGAAGACATGGACGAGCACGGCGTAGATGCTCAGGTAATCTATCCCACCGTGGGTGGCCAGCTATTGGGCAAGCCATTTCACGACACCGACCTGCTGGCAGCCAGTTGCCGCGCGTACAACGACTGGAGCCTGGAGTACTGCAGCGCGGCACCTGAGCGGCTGCGCATGGCGGCCATGCTACCCGTTCAAGCACCCGATCTGGCGGCGGAAGAGGTACAACGAATGACGGCCCGTGGCGCCGCTTGCTTCTACCTGAGGCCCAACCCGATGGAGGGACGCAACCTTTATCACGCCGCCTACGACCCACTCTGGCGCGAAATTCAGCAAGCCGGTCTGCCCATCTGCATCCATGACTCCGGCTCGCCTTACCTGCCTTCCTACGGCGATCGCATGCACACGCACACGTCCGGCCACATTATCGCTCACCCTTTCGAAGCCATGGTGGCCATGATGAGTCTGATCTGGTTCGGCGTCGTTGAGCGCTTCCCCGACTTGAAGGTCGTGCACGTGGAAGCCGACGCGGGGTGGCTCCCCTACTGGCTTCAGCGCATGGAGCAACACTACGACTACTCGGGGCAGGCCGAGCACCCGGACCTGAAGCGACGCCCCACGGAGTACTTTAAGCAGAATTTTCTAGTGGCGGCGCGGGGCGACGAAATGACGCTGCCTGCTGCTGTGGAACTCGTGGGTGAGGACTACCTCACCTTCAATACCGACTACCCGCACCCCGACGGAACCTGGCCGGCAGGCATGAACGATCTGGAGCAGCAGCCCATCAGCGACAGCGCGAAACGAAAAATCTTCTGGGACAACGCGGCGGCCCTGTTCGGTCTGCCCACCCAATAGACAGTGGCACACCCTGGCGCCGCCACCGTTGCAGGGTACGGCGGCAATCAGGGTGCATTCAACGCGCTGCGCGGCCCCGGTTGCTCACGCCGCATCCCGCGCCCGACCTGGATCACATGACGGGCATCCCCGTTGAGCTGGTGCCCCTGGCTACACGCTCGGATTAATCAGGTACTTCTCGCCGGTGGCCTGCTTGCCGTACACGCTGATCGCATCGCGCTGCAGGGCCTGGGCGAGGGACACCTCTTTCGCGTAGTGGCTGGCGAAGGTGGTCGTGATCTCCGAGGCCACACGATCGCGCAGCCGCTGCATCCCCTCTCGCCCGATCTTCTGCAGAAACGGGGTTAGCAGCCAACCGCCGATTCCCCAGGCCATACCGAAGTTACGGGTCAGCTCGGTGGGACTGCGTTCCAGGCCGCCGTAGATATACACCTGTTTGTGCGTGGTGGAGCCGTACCGGCTGTAGTCGCCTCCGCTGCGGTTGGCCGCCACCTCCATGCAGCTCAGGATCTGGCTGACGAGTTTACCGCCGCCTGTGGCATCGAAAGCCAGGGTCGCTCCCGTGGCCTCCAGCGCGTCTGTCAGGTCGTCCATGAAGCTCGGCTGAGAGCTGTCACACGCGTAGGTCGCGCCGATGCCTCTCAGCAGTGCAGCCTGCTCAGGCTTGCGCACCACGTTGACCAGATCGACGCCGTCGTCCAGGCAGATCTTCTGCAGCATCTGTCCCAAATTCGACGCAGCCGCCGTGTGCACCAGCGCGGTATGGCCCTCCATGCGCATGGTCTCCACCATGCCCAGGGCGGTGAGCGGGTTGACGAAGCAGGATGCCCCTTCCGCCGGCGTGGTCCCTTCCGGCAGCAGCAGGCATTGAGACGCTTTCACGGTGCGATACTGGGAATACATGGCACCCCCGGCAATTCCCACTACCCGACCCAACAGCGCTTGCGCCGCGGGGTCGGAGCCGGCGGCGACTACCACGCCCGCACCTTCGTTGCCCACCGGCATGGGCTCATCAAAGCGCCCGGCCAGATTGCTGACCAGATTCTCAGGAATGTTCGCTCGCACCACCGGTCGCTCTGCGGAACCGCTCACCTCAGCGGTAGCCATGTCCGCAAATCCCAGCAGCAAGCCCAGATCCGATGGATTGATGGGCGCGGCTTCCACTCGGATAACCACCTCCCCGGAGCCTGGCTCAGGCGTGTCCACCTCCGCCAGCGCCAACTCCAGCACGCCATCGGAGGTTACCGTGGACTGCAGCTGCAGGCCGCTGTATGTGTCGCTCATCGGTTGGTCCAACCTGTTTTCTTGACCGGCCTGGTAGCTTGCTTCAGTCTGATTGCAGAAACAACACGCAACGGCAGCCATGAAATACCGATTGCTTGCATTCACGCCAGCAAACAGGCGAATGAACCGACGTGGAAGGTGAACTCGGAGCCGAGCGCTCTTAGCCGGCAGATTTTGGCTGGCGCGGAAGCGCCAGCTCAGCCGGAATATTCTCGAACAATGCCGGCAGATCCTCGTCTTCCGTGGCAATGAGTGTGTCCACCCACTTGTGAAAGAGCTGCCCACCTCCCTCATTGCGCCCGAACATGGAAAATTGCTTGGCACCGGTCTTCAGCGCTTTCTGCACGCGGAATCCCGTGAAGTAGTCCTCACCCTCCACCACGTCGACCATGAGGGACATGTAGTCTTTGATGCCCTGCTCGTCTACTTCGTCGGGAGCACCGAAGGCGAGGAAGTTCTGGGTGGTGAGTGACTCGCCCGGTTTCGCTCCGGGGAACATCTGGGAGAACATGTAGGATCCCTGCCCACCCCCACGACCACGCCGGCCGCCGGCGATGGACACATTTGGAAAGATGGTCCACACACCAGGGGTGAGATCCGCAATGTCCCACTCGTCTTCGGTCTTATTGGCCTGCTCCGCATAATTCTGCGGCGCAGTCACACGCACGTGCGGCCCCCAGGCGTAGTAATCCGGCTGGTGCGATCCGTCGGGTCCGAAGCTGGGCCGGTGCAGAATCGGCACGTGGTAGAAATCGCGATAACCGTCGTAGGCCACCTTCCAGTTGGGGCCCTCCAACTCCTGGCGACCCGCCAGGTGAGTCTCGTCAAACGCCAGATACTCGAGCATCTCTCCGTAGCCACTCAGAAACAGATCTACGTCCAGTGTCGATTTCGGGTTCAAGGTCACCCATACGATGCCTGCGCGCTCGGCCGTGGGCAATCTCGTCAGACCGTTACAGGACTTGTCCACATCACCGAAGTTGTCCTCGTCGAACACGCTGATCAGGTCCCCGTTGAGACCGAAATTCCAGGCGTGATAGTTACAGCGGAAGCTGTTTTTGTTGCCCGACGCCTCATCGGCCACGTAGTTGCCACGGTGGCTGCACATGTTCACGAACGCACCGATGTCGCCCCGCTCGTCCCGGGCGATGAGCACGGGAACGCCGGCCACTTCCATGGTGCGGAAATCCCCCACCTCGGGGAACTCGCAGGAAAACGCCAGCGCCAGCGGCACGCGCTTGAAGATGCGCTCCACCTCAAGCTCCCATCTTTCCTGGTCGTAATAATCGGCCGTAGGCACCTTCATCACGTCCGGCATGAGATCGATGCGGTTGTCCTGGAAGTTCTCCACCTCACGGCGGGTAATGTCGATGAGTTGCTGTCGTGACATGTTGCTACTTCCCTTTATGGGGTTTGCCATAGCTATGGCGCTCTTATATGACACTTGGCCCGGTGGAATCAATCCGGAAATTCCCTCATACGGCCACACATCGGCGCCTGGAATTGCTAACAGGCCCGCCATCCGCGCCGGATCGGCTAGGCGGCTTTTCCCGCTGCGTTCGAGATCGTTGAAGGCCTTCTGTAGCCTGCGCACGGTATCGCACTGCTCGCAGAAGAATCGCCCCATGAGCGCGTGCGTCTGCGGGTCGACACTGGTATCCGACTTCAACACCTTCAGGCGCTTCTTGCAGGCTTTCAGCGCATCCCTGTCAGTTGGATGACGAACTCTATAGCCAGGCCATGCTCAAGCAGGGATTGCAAATCCTGAGCCGGCACATAGCATTCACCTTAAGGGAGCACAAACAGGGGACAAACCATGGCCGGTGCGCTGAACGGTACTCGGATCATCGATCTGACGACGATCTTCTCGGGCCCCATCTGCACATCTATTCTGGGAGACCAGGGGGCAGACGTGATCAAGGTGGAGTCGCCCACCGGCGACTGGATGCGCACCGCACCAGGCGCGCAGAGAAATGGCGTGGTCGGCTCCTTTGCCATGATGAATCGCAACAAGCGCGCGATTTCCGTGGACATGGCCAGCGACGGCGGATCCGACATCGTCCGGCAGCTCATCGCAACCGCCGACGTGGTGGTGGAAAACTACCGCCCCGGCGTCATGGAGCGCTTAGGTCTCGATTACGAGACGCTCAGCAGAGCGCACCCCGGCCTGATCTACGCCTCCATCAACGGCGTGGGGCACACGGGGCCCTATGCCGGGCGGCGCATGTACGATGCCATCGTGCAGGCTGTGTCGGGATTCGCTTCGCTGCAATCCGATCCGCACACCGAAAAGCCCGTGATGATCAACTCGCTCATCTGCGACAAGCTCACTGCCCTGGTTGCGGCTCAGGGAATCACCGCAGCCCTCACTGCACGGCAGCATTCCGGGGTGGGGCAGCGGGTGGATGTGTCCATGCTGGAGGCAGCGCTGTTCGTGCTGTGGCCCGACAACATGGTCAACGACACCTTTCTCGGCGACGACACACCCGAGGTGCCGCTGGGGAGTCACGAGAACTATGTGCGCAAAACCGCCGACGGCTACATCTGCACCATGCCGGTCCAGGCAGCCGAGTGGCAGGGTCTGTTTCGCGCCCTCGAGCTGCCCAACCTGCTGGAGAACACGGAGTATCACAACGATGCCGGAGGGATCGACCTGCTGAAGCTCTACGAGACCTTGGGCAGCGCTTACGAACAATTCACCACCGACGAGCTGCTGGACCGGTTGGAGCGCGAAGGCGTGCCCGTGGGACCGATCAACGCACGCGACGAGGTAGTGAATGATCCGCAGGTGGTGGCCATGGAGTCGCTGTGGGAGTTCGACCACCCTTTTGCTGGTCGCATGCGGCAAGCCCGCCCCCCGGCTCGTTTCAGCAAAACGCCATCGGAAATCTTCCGCTGCTCTCCGGAACACGGCGAGCACACCACGGAGATTCTCCAGGAAGTCGGGTTGGACGCGGACACCATCAAGGATCTGCGGCAACGCCGCGTGGTGCTCTAGCGCTGGCGGCTTACCTCAGGTGCTCTCCGCACGCCGAGGCACACTGGGGCGGTTGATCAGGAAAATTCCTGAACCAACCAGCAGCAGGGCGACAACGAATCCCGGCGTGAGCGGATCGTCGAATATGAGCCACCCCGAAAAGACGCCGAAGACCGGTGCCAGCAGGCTGAAAGACGCCATGTTGGAGACCGGATAGTTGGTGAGAATCCAGAACCACACCACGAAACCGATGGCCACGATCACCACCACCTGAAACGAAAAGATAGCCACCACAGCGGGCGTCACCTCACGAACCATCTCTCCGAACAGGGGGGCAATGGCCATCAGCACCAATGCGGACACTGCCAGTTGATAGAGAAGGTTCATCTCCGGCGAGCAGCGCGCCAAACGCGTCGTGCGTGTAAGCAGGGTAATGGCAGCCCAGAACAGCGCGCCGCCCAGCGCCAGCAGGTCACCAACCCAGGAAGCTCCGGAATCTGCGCCGTCGCCCCCACTCAACGCCAACGCCATGCCGCCAACGGCAACCGCCAGCCCGGCCAGTCGGGGCACTGTCAGCCGCTCGCCGGCTACCAGGAAATGCGCTCCCAGCGCCACCCATACCGGCATGCTGTAGAAGAATAGCGACACGCGAGCGACGGTAGTGTAGTCCAGGGCGAGAAAAAGCAGACAGAACTCGCCCGAGAACAGTAACCCATTGACCACGCCCAAACCCAAGCTGCCGTCTGTGACCGACAGACGTTTGCGCATCAAGAGCGCCCAAGCCAGTACGGGCACGAATGCACATGCCGAACGCAGACCGGATTGGAATACCGGCGCCAGCCCGTCGTTTACCAGCTTGACGAACGCCTGGTTGAAACCCAGCAGCACGTTCATGACCACCAGCGTGGTGGCTGCCAATGCGTCTATGCGGTCCTTAGGCGGCAAGAGCGGCCTACTTCAGAACCATCTCGTCCGGCTCAAAATCGTGGGTTCTCTCCCAGTATTCGAGGTTACTGAAAGGTGAGTTGTTCACCACCTGCCCCGCCGCATTTTTGTACCAGCTCTGAACGCCCGAATGCCCCCACGCAAGGGTGCGGCTCACCGCCTGCACCTCCTCGTTGTAGGCATCGTTTACGGCGTCGGGTACTTCCACGCTGAGGGCCTTGCGCTCTGCCATGGTGGCAAGGCACTGCATCACGTAGTGCATCTGAGCTTCCACGCAGTAGATGATGCTGCCGCCGTGCACGATGTTGGTATTTGGGCCGTAAAGGCAGAACAGGTTCGGGTAGTCGGGCACCAGAATGCCTTTGAACGCCTTCGGCGCATCACCCCACTGCTCGCCCAGCGTGGTGCCCGATTTGCCCACCACATCCATGGGCCAGAGGAACTTGTTGGTCTTGAAGCCGGTGGCATGAATGATCACGTCCACTTCGTGCACCGTACCGTCCGCGGTCTGAATGCCTTCAGGCGTGATCGCGGTGATGGGGTCTGTCACCAGATCCACATCCTCGCGGGCCAAGGTGGGATACCAGTTGTTATCGATAATCAGCCGCTTGCCGAACACCGGAAAGTCCGGCACGCATTTCTCGATCAGGTCCGGGCGCCCGCCCACCTGCACGCCAATGTATGCGGTGAGGGCCTGGCGCAACCCTTCGTTGGCCTCGCTCATGGAGCGCTCGGGGTGAGGCCAGTCCGGATCGGCGGGTACCGCCGGCCAGTTGCGGTCCATGAAGCCGAAAATCATGCGGGCACGATGCCATTCCGCATACTGTGGAATGTTGTTCAGCGCCCAGATCAAACCCTCCTCCACCGGCCGGTAGTAGTCCCGATTGGGCGACACCCAATGGGGTGAGCGCTGAAAGACGGTCAGGTGCGCGGCCCATTCCGCCGTCTTCGGCACCAACTGAACCGCGCTGCAGCCCGTGCCGATGACCGCCACGCGGCGCCCTTCCAGGGCCACGTCGTGACGCCAGCGAGCGGAGTGAAACGACTCTCCGCGGAAGCTCTCGAGGCCCTCGAAGTCTGGAATGTTCGGCCGGTTAAGCTGGCCCACGGCGCTGATCACCGCGTTGGCAATCAGCGTGGATCGATTGCCCTGAGCATCGAGGATTTCCACCTCCCAGGTTGCCGTTGCTTCCTGGTAGCGCATGCTGGTCACTTCGGTGTTGAGCCGGATATAGGGGCGCAGGCCGAACGCGTCGGCGCAATGCTCGAAGTACTCGTACAGTTCGTCTCGCTTGGAGAAATAGCCCGACCAGTTGGCGTTGCGCTCAAAGGAATAGGAATAAAAGTGGTTGGGCGTATCCACCCCGCAATCCGGGTACCTATTCTCATACCAGGTACCTCCCACCGCGTCGTTCTTTTCGATGATGGTGAACTCGATTCCCGCCTGTTTGAGCTTCGCGCCCGCACAGATTCCGGACATGCCCGCACCCACCACGAGCACGTTGAAATCGCTTGAGCCGGCGGCCTTGGCGCTGGACAGCCTGTCCTGCCAATGAGTATCGCGGTCCACGAACCCGGTTTCCTCGAGCAACATGGCAGCGAACGCTTCATCGACGGGCTCGGCCACCGAAAACTGCATCATCTGCCTCAGCCGCTCGAGGGACGGCGCTTGAGGAACCTCCGCGCCCTCATCGCGCAGCCGGCAGAGCGTTTCAAAAGCACGCGCGCGGATCTCGTCGGCAAGGTCATCGTCGTAGCCCCCGGTATCGTCCGGGAACAAGGAACCCTCGGGCGTGGCAATCGGTGCGGGCGCGTAGCGCTCAGACAGCCACTCATCGTCGCCCGTCAGCTGGGCCAGGACCAGCAGCAGGGTTGGTAAATTTGCGTCGCGAACGGCTACACGCAGATCGTCCTCAGTCCCAGGAATTTGCACTCTACCCATGTCACCTGCCTTTCATGCGAGGCTAAGGATTCTACAAGACTTCGCGCCCTACCCTAATGCCCTCTGGTGCGTCATGATCCCCGCGCCCGGAACCCGTCCTGAGACAGGAAGCGGGAGCATCAAAGCGGTAAAGGCAAAGGAAACCCATCAGCGCCCCACCCAAAACTTCATTCTCTCTCGGCCAATACTCGTGGGCATTCTTCGAGTGGGCGCGCAATCCCTACTGGAACCTGATCATTATCTTCATCTTTGGTCCGTACTTCTCCACCGAGGTGGTGGGCGACGCGGTGCGGGGCCAGACCATCTGGGGCTACATCAACGCCTTTGCCGGCGCGGTAACCGCATTGCTCGCCCCTTTCCTGGGCGCCATTGCCGACAAGGTGGGGCGGCGCAAACCCTGGATCGGCGCCATCGTGGTGATGATGTGTCCGGCAATTCTCCTGCTGTGGTTCGCGGTTCCCGGCAGCGCGGATGTCGGCATCGCCACGGTAGCCATCGCGCTCGCCATCGCCAGCACCGGCTACGCCTTTTCCGAAGTATTTCACAACGCCATGCTGCCCTCGGTGGCCCCGTATTCTCGAATCGGCACGCTCTCCGGCGTGGGTCTCGCCCTGGGCAACAGCGCCTCGCTGCTGATCCTGTTGTTCATGCTCTACGCCTTCGCATTGCCCGCGTCCGGCCAGCTGGACTGGCCCTGGCTGCCCGACGTTGTGATGTTCGGACTCGACACCGGTCTTTTCGAGCACGACCGCATCTCCGCGCCAATCTCGGCGCTGTGGATGCTGGTGTTTTCGCTGCCCTTGTTCCTCTTCACCCCGGATCAGCAAGGCACCGGCACACGGGCCCGACAGGCGATCCGGGAAGGACTCGACGACGTCTGGCAGACGTTTCGGCACTTACGGCAACACAAGAACGTGGCCACCTACCTGGTGGCGCGCATGTTCTACAACGACGGTAACGCCGCCATCATGACTTTTGGAATGATCTATTCCGCCGGCGTGTTCGGGTGGGGCGGCGTAGAGCGCATCCTGGTGGCCCTGCTGCTCATGATATTCGCAGTCGCCGGCGGCCTCATCGGCGGACGGCTGGACGACGCGTTCGGTTCGAAGCGCGCCATCGTGGTGGCGGTGTTCGGCAGCTGCGTGGGTGTCCTGCTCGCAGTGTCCATCACGCCCACCACCATCGGGTTCATCCCCGTCGAGGGGTTGGACGAACCCGTTTGGGGCTTTGCCTACTTTCGGACGCTGCCGGAATTGCTTTACGTGGCAACCACCATTCTCTTTGCCTTGTTCATCACCTCCGCCTCCGCCAACAGCCGCACCATGCTGGCGCGCATCGCGCCGGAAGGCCAGATGACCAAGTTTTTCGGCTTGTACGCTTTGTCTGGGCAGGTAACCGCCTTCATCGCGCCGCTAATGGTGGCCATATTCACCGACCTGTTCGTCAGCCAGCGGGCCGGGCTTGCTTCCATACTGGTGCTCCTGATCGCCGGCCTGGTGATGATGGCCTGGGTGCGGGAATCACGCGAAAGCCAACTGCAAGAGCAGTCCTAAAACAGAAGGCCGACCGTCTGCGCTTCCATCAGCGCTACCGCGCGGCTATCCTTCGCGGCCGGACACGTAGTACCCATCATGCAAATTTTCAACGAATCTCCGGTGCTCGCCGACGAGATCGACCGGCTCGGTCATATGAACGTGCAGTTCTACATGACACGCGTCGGCAGGGCCAACCGGGAACTCCTGGAATCCCTGGGTGTCAGCGATCAAAACGCGCTGACGGCGCTACGCCATACGGACGTGTTTTCCCGCTTTCACCAGGAGCAATTCGAGGGCGCCACACTTCGGGTATCGGGCGGATTGATCGCACTAGCCACAGACCGGGCGCGCGCTTACTTCGAGATCCGCAACGCGGGCAACGAACAGCTCGCCGCCAGCTTCATCATCGAAAGCACGCTGGTCACCCTGGCCACGCGCGAGCCGTGCGCTTTTCCACCGGACGTAGAACAGTATCCCGACGTAATCGAAGTACCCGCGCAGGGTGGCCCACGCTCCTTGCAGTTGGGCGCACCTCGCACTGACGTCACACTCGCGCGATTGGAAGAGCGGGTGGTAGACCCCGGCCCCACCAACACGATGAGCGGCCGATTCGAGTACGGCATCGACCCCGAGGCATGCGACGAGTATGGGTTTCTGCGTGAAGGCGTGAATCCCATGTTCGGCGGGCGCCGCCGGCCACCGGCCGACGAGGACGGCTCGTTCGGCCCGCCTATACTGACTACCGACGAAGGCCACCGGTTCGGCTGGGCCATCATGGAAACCCGCTCGGTGTCGCTGCAAACACCGAGGGCAAACGACACACTGGTATCCGTGGGCGCCGATGTGGCATTGGCGCGGAAATCCCGCCAGTCCCGGCGTTGGACCTTCGTTCGCGACACGGGCAAGCTGATCGGCATCCACGACCACGTAGCGGTAGCGTTGGATCTGGACGAACGCCGCGCCATCGAGATTCCCAACAGCATGCGCCGCGACATGGAGCAAAACTACCTGCCTGATCTGGCCTGAGAAGACGTCTGGTTGAGCAAGCGGAGTCGGGCCGTTGTCCGGCATGCGACGACAACGTGTCGATTCCCTTGGGCCGAGGACGCTGATGTTTGCGGTCCCCCAATTCAGACCTCGCTATTTTTCCCCTGAGAACGCAAGCTGCTATACAACTTTTGCGGGGATCGTCCCGCAATCGCGCTTACCAATGATTACAACCACCGTATCACCTGGATTCCCGTAAGGAATACGAGGTGGCGCACGCGCGCTTACAAGGACAGCCTACTCTCCAGTGGGCACCCGAAGTAAAATTGACCCGTCAACTAATCAGCCTAATTGATTAGGAAGGGCGAACCGGAATAATGCAGTTGAAGGCGAGCTCAGCGAAAGCGGTCGGCTGGTACGTGATCGCACGCAACGGAGATATCCGCGTGCGCGTGGGATCGGGTATGCAGTTGGGCGAAGGCCACCGAGGGGAATTGAGCCTCCGTCCAGAACACGCCATCGTTGAATTGGAGGTAGGCGACGACCAACGCCTGAACCTACGTACCACCTCGGAATCCTACGAGATGCGCGTGCGTGGGAAGCCGGGAGCGCATCCCGTCAGCTTGAGCCCACACACAGTGGCGGTCATCACCTTTCCCGCCTACACGGTACTGTTCACTACCCAGTTCGAGCCGCCGGACCTCGACCAGAACCTGCTGGAAATCAAGGTGGTTCCGTTGCCAGGTATGCGGCCCACCGGCCCAGCCAGCACGCCCGCGGCTCCGCCGGGCACCGAAGCAACGAAAGCTGCCAATCCCCATGCGCTGGCGGAGCGCATGGAGAAGCTGCAAACGGGGCAGGCTGACAATGCGAACCGGGCGGTTGCCGGAGCCTCGCCGGCGCCCAAGGCCAACCGAATCGTCACCGGGTCCTCGCTGAGTTGGGCGACCAGCGCATTGGCAGCCGCCATACTGGTTACCGCCTACTTGAGCGTGGGACCGGAACCCGGCTCGCAGACATCCCAACCCACCAGCATCCCAGAGCCGCAAGCGCCCGTCGCGGCCCCAATTCCGCCGGACCTGTCCGCACCTGTGGCGACCATACCGCTAGCCATTGACGAATCAGCGGGCGCGCCCGCGTCGACGCCAGCAAACGCAGCCGAGGTGGACCCGGCTCTCGCCTCCATTAGAGATCTATTGGCTGCCCGGCCAGACGACCAGGCGCTACGCTCGGCATTGGAGCGGCTGACCCAGGAGCTGAGCACGCAACCTGAGGCAGGCGGCCCGCAACCCGAGCCGATGGCGGACGCTGCGCAACCACTCGATGCCACACAAACAATCAACGCCGGATCGCAACCCCCGCCAACCGACGCGGCGACGCTTTCGGCCGACATACCGATCCAAGCGCCGGAGCCAGCGTCGCCACAGGCCGGAACACCGACGCAGTTGGTATTGGAAGCCGCACCAGCCGCGCCTGAGGCCACCGTCGCCAAACCCATCGAATCCGCAGAATCACTGAGCGGCGAGCCAACGCCCTCACCTGCGCCGCTTGCCGTGGCGCAGACACCCACTGCCGAGCCCGCCGAGCCCGCCGAG
>DEBD01000021.1:32195-42026 GCA_002348385.1 Gammaproteobacteria bacterium UBA2965
CCGAGCCCGCCGAGCCCGCCGAGCAATCAGAGCCTGCCGCACCGGCGCCCACCACCCCGGAGGCGTTGCCTCGAGACGAAACCGCAGCGCAGGCAACCCCACCTGTCGCCGAAGCATACAGCGCTGCGGATTCCCGTCAGGAGCTACCGATCGCTACCGCCGCAGAACCCCCGACGGCGGCATCCGCCGTCCCGGAGGTGGCGCCAAGCGAAGCACAATCGGCGGACATGGCGCAGACGGCAGAGCTCCAACCCGACGCGCACCTGCAAGCCGCCCAGACGGCCTTGGCGAACGATCAGCTGGCGAGCGCATTCGCGCTCTTCAAGCGGGCGCTGGAAACCGCTCCCGACTCACAAGCCGCCCAGGCGGGCATCGAGGCCGTCCGTACGGCCTTACTAGCGCACGCTCGCAGCCTGGTATCCGGTAACGACATGGCCGCAGCCTTCGGCGCGCTGCAGGATGCCGAGGTCAGCGGGGCGGACGCGACGACCATTCAGGCACTGCGCGCACAAACACAAACGCGGCAACACCTGCTCGATGCCAGAGACGGTGTGTTTACCAGCCTGTTTCCGATGGCGCAGCTCACACCGATTCGGAGAACGGCGCCCCAATACCCCAGTGCGGCGCCCGAAGGTACGGTTGCCTCGATCTACATCGAGATGACAGTCACGGAATCTGGCGAAGTCCGCGACATCGAGATACTTGGCGAAGCGGCACCCTATTTTGGCCGCGCCGCGCGCCGAGCGATACGGCGCTGGCGATTTCAACCCGTCACCCTGGACGGAACGCCGGTGGCGGTACGTACGTCGGTGCGACTGACGTTCCAGGGCTAGCCGCGACCTGGCCGGACGCCTTCAGCCGCCAAACACGTATGGGTCCAGGGTGGATTGCGCTTCCGTGCGAAACTTGTGCCAACGACCACCGCCGTAGTACGCAAGGCTGCCCGGTTCAGCGGTACCGTCGCCATTGTAGTATGAAATACAGTCGCGCAGCGGGCTGCTCAGGATATCGGCCTCACGGCAGTGACGTGCGTAGGATTCTTCCGGCTCCGCCTTGATGTCCACCACGCTCACGCCCATCTCGCGCATGGTGTTCAGCATCCACACGATGTAATCGGCATGCTGCTCTATGGAGTCGGTGAAATTAAAGCTCCCACCACCGCCTTGCGGTCCCGAGACGATGAACAGGTTGGGAAAGCCATGACTGTGCAGCCCAAGAAAAGTCTTGGTGCCTTCGGTGGCCCACTTTTCCTGCAGCGTTCGCCCATCGCGGCCGGTGATCATGTTGAAGGTGGACGTGGCCATCCATTGAAAGCCGGTGGCGTAGATCAGCACGTCCAGCGGGTACTCCACCCCATCGTGAACCACCCCACGCTCATTGATCTCCCGCACCCCCAACGGCGCAGTGTCGACCAGCGTCACATTGGACTGGTTGAAGACGGGAAGGTACTCATCGTGAAAGGTGGGGCGCTTACAGCCGTAGGGATAGTAGGGCTTCAGAGCCGCCGCAGTCTTCGGGTCTTCGACGATGACGTCTACCCGCGCGCGAATCTGTTCCATGATGCGAAAGTTGCTGTCGAGCTGCTTTTCGATCATCTCCTCGGGGGAAAGCCTGGTCTGGTGCTGCTTGGGTTCCTTGAAATGGTCGACCTTGCCAGACAGATAGTCGTCGTTCGCCTTGATCGCAGTGCGGCCCGCGGATATTTTTGCGAAGCGCGCACGGCGTGCACGCGCCCAGCCCGGCTCGTTGGCCCAGGCATCGATTTCCTCTTGAGTGGTCGCCCGCTGATCCCGCACGTCAATGGATGAGGGGGTGCGCTGAAACACGCAGAGCTCGCCCACCACCTTGGCCAATTCCGGAATGACCTGCACGGCGGTCGCGCCCGTGCCAATGATGCCAACGCGCTTGCCTTCCAGATCCACGTTGTAGTCCCAGCGGGAAGTGTGAAAAGCATCGCCGGCAAACTTTTCCATGCCGTCTATTCTGGCCAGCCTGGGCGTGGTCAAAATGCCGTTGGCGAGAATCACATACCGTGCGCGCATGGCATCGCCTCGGTCTGTGTATACGGTCCATCGGCCGTCGTCCTCGTTCCAGTTCGTCTTCTCAACGGTGGTATGGAACAGGCACCGATCGTAGAAGCCGCACTTCTCGGCCATGTTCTGGCAATACTCGAGAATCTCGAATCCCGATGCGAACTTCATGCTGGGCACATAGCCCATTTCTTCCAGCAGCGGGAGGTAGCTGTACGCCTCAACATCGCAGGCAATTCCCGGATACCGATTCCAGTACCAGGTGCCGCCGACGTCGCCGCCCTTCTCGCAGAATCGCACGTCGGTAATGCCCTGCGCGCGCAGCCGGTACCACAGCAGCAGGCCGGCAAACCCAGCACCCACTACCAGGACCTCGCACTCATCAAGGAGGGCTTCCCGGGGTACCGGCGCTTCCGAATAGACGTCCTCGAGATACTTGCTGAACTCACCCTCCATGGCCATGTAGTCTGCGGCACCACGCCTGGCCTCCTTGAAGTCGCGATACCTTGCCTGTTCCTCCGCATTGAACACCGCACCCGGCGGCTGCGGCGGCAAGCTGGTGAGCGCCTCGTCGGTAACTATCGAGTAGCCCTTGCCCCTTATTTTGTCGGCGGCGTTGGCAGCGCGGGTGTCGAAGCACTTCAGACCGGTTTCTGGGTCAATTCGAATGGACATGGCTCATCGTTTTCCGCTGGTCAGCGCCCCAGTTTACACCGGTTGGAACCACCGAAGCGCCCCCACCCTTGACTTGCTGGCTGGACATAGCGAAGGTCATTGCCGACCATGGGTCTCACGGCGCCATGCGCGCCCCGGGGGATTTCTGTGCTAACGCAGGAAGAGAACACCACGCTGACGCAAACCGGTCCGGGCACGTCCATGGGGGAGGTATTCAGGTCCTACTGGCTACCGGTGCTGCTCTCCCGAGAGTTGGAGATAGACGGCCCGCCCAAACGCATTCGGATTCTGTCCGAAGACTTTCTCGCGTTTCGCGATAGTGACGGCCGCGTAGGCATTGTCGAACCACGCTGCCCGCACCGCGGCGCCAACCTGTTTCTTGGGCGCAATGAGTCGGGCGGATTGCGCTGCGCCTACCACGGCTGGAAGTTCACCGCCGACGGCAGCTGCGCGGACGTCCCTACCGCCACCCCCAGCGTCGCCGAAGATCTAAAGGAGCGAGCGCGAATTCGTGCCCTACAGGTTGCCGAATATGGCGACCTGGTGTGGGCCTATTGGGGTAACGATGCCCCTCCCCTGCCAAGATTCGAATTTGCCGAACTCCCCGCGGAGCACCGATTCGTTGCCAAGAAGTTCCAGCAATGCAACTGGGCGCAGGCCGCCGAAGGCGGGTTGGACACCGCCCACTTCTCCTATCTGCACGCCAACGTTCATGATGGGGAGCGAGCGCCGCTGCTACCAAGCCAGGGGGATAACGAGCCCCCTGCCACTGCCCGCTATCGCTGGCTGATCGAAGACGGCGCTCCAAGATTCACCGTGCTCCAGCACGATTCGGGTCTGCTGCTGGGCGCTGCGCGTAATGCCGACGACGACCAACTGTACTGGCGCATCACGCAATTCATGATGCCCAGCCACTCACTGGCTCCAAACAGCTTCCCGGGAGACTTGAATCAGGGTAACAGCTGGGTTCCTGTGGACGATGTGTCGTGCTGGATTTTCTGCTTCGCCTACCACACCGAACGCCCCCTGACGGAGACCGAACGCAGCCTCCTGGCCAACGGGTTTGGAATCTTTGCCGAAGTGGACGACGACTTCGTGCCCATTCGCAACCGGGAAAACGACTATCTCATCGACCGCGAAGCGCAGAAGCACTCGAGCTTCACTGGTATCCAGGGCGTCTCGGAACAGGATGCCGCCATCGCAGACAGTCAGGGTTTGATCGTCGATCGTACCCGGGAACTGCTTGGCCAGACAGATCTGGGCGTGGTTCGATTCCGACAGTTGATGCTGAACGCCGCCCGAGAGCTAGGCTCAGGGACGCCACCGCCGGGCGCCAGGGCGCCGAACGCCTATATGATTCGCTCCGGCGACGCCATGTCCTCCCGGGACGCTGACCTCACGGCGGTAGTCGAAGCGCGATTCGGCGAGCTCGCGGGAACGGGAGTTGCGCCTTACTGACCCCCGCCCGCAGCCAAACAAAGGTGACAAGTACGCAAACATGACTGACCACGACGAAAGCACCGGCCCGGAGGGCTATCAGGTCGCCGCGGTAGAGGCATGGATCGAGCAAAACGTACCCGATCTCACGCCTCCGTTTCGCTGGACGCGCTTGCTGGGCGGCCATTCAAACCTCACCTATCAGCTGGACGATGCCCAAGGAAGCCACGCGGTGATCCGGCGCCCGCCGCAAGGAGAGCTGCTACCCAAAGCCCACGACATGAGCCGGGAGTGGGCGTTGATCTCGGCCCTGGGGCCCACAGCGGTACCCGTCCCGGCCGCTCTTGGTTTCTGTGAAGACCCCGGCGTGACCGGTGCCTGGTTCTATGTCATGGGATTGATCGACGGGCAGCCACTGTACAACGCCGACGATACTGGTAGCCGGGTACCCGAAGGTCAGCGACGAAAAATGGCCATGTCTTTCATCGACGTGCTGGGAGATCTGCATGGCGTAAACCCTGATGCGGTGGGTCTGGGAGATTTGGGCAAAAAGGAGGACTACGTCGGGCGCCAGCTGAAAACCTGGTATCGCTCATGGAATTCGTCAATCGAGGGCGCGGACTACGACGATCCGCGCGCCCACGAACTACAGCGATTCCTGCTGGACAACGTTCCCGAGCAAGGCCCTGCCCGGGTGGTTCACGGTGACTACGGTCTGCACAACTGCCTGATCGGCCCTGACTGCACGGTGGCGGCCGTGGTGGACTGGGAGATTTCCACCCTCGGAGATCCGCTGGCAGACCTGGCCTACGCGCTGAATCCATGGCCCGACCCGGCCGACACCGACCCCGTACCGCCGGAAGCGGCCACCGCTCCCAGCGGTTTTCCGAGCCGCAGCGAGCTTGCGGCGCGCTATGCGGACAAAACCGGGCGGGATCTGTCCGGGCTCGATTACTACGTAGCCTTCAATCGCTGGAAGTCCGCGTGCATCGTTCACGGTGTTTACGCCCGCTACATGGAAGGCAAGAAGAGCGCGGACGATGGAATCGATCTGGACGAGATGCGCGAGCGAATTGGACGCTCGCTGGCCCTTTCTGAGCAAGCCGCCAACCGCGCGGCCTGAGCGGGCCGCCTACCGATCGTAGTGGGTGAGGTCGGGGTTGGATTCGAGCGATGGCATCCGGCTAGCCGACAGACGGGTCAGTCAAACAGGTTAGCCAGCCGTTGCTTGATGTTGTCTGCAACGTAAAGCGCCAACGCCTGTAGAGTACTGGTGGGGTTCACGCCACCAGAGGTAACGAACATGCTGCTGTCTGCAACAAACAGGTTTTTGACGTCGTGGCTGCGCCCCCACTCGTTCACCACCGACCGTTCAGGATCGGTACCCATTCGAGTGGTTCCCATGACATGCCCGCTGGCTACGCCGCTGGTTACGGTCGGGGTCACGAACGACGCGCCCGCAGCACGCAACACTTCCGTGGAGCGCTCACCAGCGTGAGCCAACATGTTGATGCTATTTTCTCCGAGCACGTAGTTGATCTTTGGCGCCGGTATGCCGTGTGAATCCGTCATATCGGGATCCAATGTCACTCGGTTGTGTTCTTCGGGCAGATCCTCGCAGACCGCGCAGATCGCCGCGGATTTATCGAACATCTGCCGAAACGCCGCATGATGGCCCTCGCCCCAAGGCAGCGCCCCCATCATCATGCCCATCTGGGCCGCCGCCACAGGACCGTTGCCGCGCAGAATCTCCATGGTGTACCCACGGGCGAAGCCCCGATTGAGATCCGTTTCATAGAACTCCTTACTCCACAACGAGCAGCCGATGGGCCCTTTGTACCCTTCCATGGGTCCGTCGAAGATGCCTTGCGTCACCGCCATGGCGTGCAACATCAGATTTCTACCCACGAGTCCGCTGCTGTTTGCCAGACCGTCGGGGAACCTGGCCGAGGTGGAGTTCAACAGCAGCCGCGGGGTTCCAATTCCGTTGCAGGCAACGATCACCATTTCGGCACTCTGGGAACGCTCGACGCCATCGGCATCGTAGTACACCACGCCATCCGCCATCCCGCGCTCATCAATGGTGATTTCCCGCACGCGACAGCGGGTTCTCAGCTCCACGCCACGACGAATGGCTTCCGGCCAATAGGTGATGTCCGTACTTGCTTTGGCACCCTGGGCGCAGCCCGACGCACAGGGCCCTAAGTTGACACACTTGTCACGCCCGTTGTACGGCACGGTGGCAATGGCGCTCTCTGACGGCCACCAATGCCAGCCAAGCTCGTTGAATCCGCGTGCCACCTTTTCACCAAGAACGCCCAAGGGCACCGGCGGCATCAGCCCCTCTTTGGACGGCACGCCAGGGTCCCCAGCCAGTCCCGCAACCCCCATCATCTCGTCGTTGACGGCAAAATGCGGTTCCAGATCGGCATAGGTGATGGGCCAGTCCTCTCCCACCCCGTCCAGCGCCCTGGTTCTGAAGTCCGACGGGTGCAACCGGGGAAAGTGCGCCATATACAAGATGGTTCCCCCGCCCACGCCATTGAAGTTCACGGGCTTTATGGGGGAATCCGCATCGTTGATCGGATAGTCCTCATCGCGGCGGCGCATGTTGGGGCTGCCCGAGAAATCGGGCCTCGACTCCCAGTCACGTCCCACCGTGGGGTAATCCGACTGGTTTACCCAATCGCCCTGCTCCAGGCAGAGGATGCGCATGCGGGTGTCTACCAGGCTCCAGGCCATTGCCGCCCCCGAAGCGCCGGCGCCGATGATGAGTACGTCTACCTTGTCATCCGACATGCGCGCCTCAAACCTGACGATAGAACGGCGCGCGTGAGCGCACCGGATCCAGCAGCGACCAATCCGTATCTGGCACGGGATTACCCTCGGGGTACGGCGCCCGCGCTGCGAGCCCGAGGCCGCGGAGCACCCGGTCATCGCGGTAGTAGCTCGCCGCCACTGCCGACTGCAGAACACTAACAAACTGGCCGTGCGAACCCTTCAGCGCATCCACTACGCCGCTCGCGTCCTGCAACTGCAACGGGCCGCCGACGCCCGCGTCATGAGCGAGTTGTTGCAGCTTCTGCAGCCCGTCGATGACCACCGCGCGATGGGTCGCCAGCGTGGAGAGCACACGGGCCAGGATCTCCGGGTCCGCCGCACTGGGCATTCCATCGCCGGCGGGAATCATCCAGTCGGACAGCAAACCAAGGGCGGCACGCTCATCGGTGGAGAATTGGGCGTCTGAGGAGATGATCGCGGTCAATGGGCAAGCCCGCCAGGGTATTTCCGGCGAGCTTACCACAGGGCGTCGCGATCACCCGCGACGCCCGGGTCGCGTGAAACGCCCCGCTTGTATCGGGGCTCCGACCAGCGCAGCTACTGAATAGACGAGATCTGGGTGGGCTCGTCGGATACTACCGGTTCAAGCGCCGGCGCAGCCACGTCAACGGGACGGTAGGAAAACTTCTGCCCGCCAAGGCTTGCCTCGAGCATGAGCCCGCCCCTGGCGATGGTGAACACCTTCATACCTTTGTAGTAGGTACTCCCCGCAGTGGTTGCGTCTTTCTTGCCCCCACTGGCTCCAGCGGTAGGCCCCGATGTCGCTGCGGCGGCAGATGCACCTGCAGTGAGGGCAACGGCCGCGGCATTCGCACCAAACTCGAAGTTCCCAGCGGCGAACTCATTGAAAGATCGTTCGTCCTGAAAGAACACGATCTGCGCAAAACCCTGACCTCCCGCAAGGAAGCCAGCGGTAAGTTGAGTCATGGTGGTGTCACCCACATGATCGTCGCCGATATACACCCGACCATTACCACGGGCAGCGCCAACGATAAATCCCACCTTGCCAATTGTGGGAAATACGGCGTATCCGTAGCAGTGGTCAAAGAAGGTACTGCTCGCTCCGGCATCGCGAAACAGATTTGCAGTGTCGTCGAACTTGTCGGCGAGCACGGAGCCTGCAGAGAACAACAGACAACCGGCTACCGTAAGTCTCATTACTAGCGACATATAGAGTCCCTTTATTACGCGCATTGACGGCGGGCCGGAGGATACCACTTGGCAAAGCATTCAGGGAGAGGGAAAACACCATATCTCGCAGCTTTAATGACAAGGCGTTAAATACCTTGTCATTTCTCGGACACTGGCCTGAAAATGGAATCGGGCCCCACGATCATGAGGCCCGATCGAGCTCCTAGAGTAACTCTCCGCCGCAGGCCGACGCCGTCGTACCGTGCTCTTCGAAAGCCTTGATCACATTGGCTCCGGTGCGCCAGCGATGCACTTCGTCCGGACCATCCACCAGACGCTGGCTTCGGATCCCCGTATACCACCGCGCCAGCGGCGTGTCGTGGCTGTAACCAAGCGCCCCGTGAAGCTGCAGTGCCGTATCTACCACCTGGTGCACCATGTTGGCCATGAACACCTTGGCGATGCCGTTCTCCTGCCGAAGATCCATACCGCGCTCGGCTTTATAGGCGATGTGCAGCAGCATCAATCGGGCCTTGTATATCTCGGCCGCGCAGTCGGCGAACATCCAGCGCACGCCCTGACGGTCCGCCAGGCGCTTACCGAAGGTCTCACGCTGGATCACGTGCGCCGCTGCCAGATCCAGGGCACGCTGCGCCATGGCCACGTTGTGCATACCGTGGCGAAGTCGGCCATAGGCCAGCCGATGCTGCCCCATGTTGAATCCCTGACCGCGCCCGCCAAGCAGATTCTCCCGCGGCACTACCAGGTTCTCGACGTTGACCTCCGAATGCGACCCGCCAATCTTCAAACCGAGTTCGGTATGAGGCTGCATGGTCTCGATGTTCCGAACAATCTGGTAACCGGGGTTGGGCAACTCTACCAGGAAGGTGCTGTAGCGCTCGTGGCGCGGCGCATCCGGATCGGTCTTGGCCATCACCAACGCGATATCGGCCACACTGGCAGACGAGCTGAACCACTTCTCTCCATTGAGTACCCAGTTGTCACCTTCGAGCACGGCCGTGGTCTGCATGCCGGTGGCATCCGCTCCCGCCGCCTTTTCCGTCATGGAGTAGCAGATGCGCTTTTCTCCCTCCAGCAGCGGTTTTAAGAACTTTTCTTTCTGGAAGTCGGTGCCGTGCTCCAGCAACGTCAGCATGGTTGCGTCATCCGGACCTTGAGTGTTCAGCGCCAGGGCACCCAGCATGCTCTCACCCAATTCCATCTGCACCAGGGCGTTGGCCAACGGCGCCAGGCCCATGCCCCCATGCTCCTCGGGAACGAACGGACACCACAACCCCTGGGCGCGGGCTTTGCTTCGCAGCTCGGCCAACACCGTGTCGAAGTTATCCGCCGTGCAACCTTCCTCGGCAGGAATGCACTCCTCCTGCACAAAAGTCCGCACCGTTTCACGTATGGCCTTGGTTTCGGCCGGAATTTCAAAATCGATCACTCGCTCGGTCCCCCAGATTCTCGGTTTGCCGGCGACTATATCAGCTAACCCGTACATTGCCCCACACCAGGCAAGTTGATTCCCCACGTGCGCTCCACTAAGTTGCCCCACCCGCCACTCTCTTTGTTGCGAGATTTATTGCGCCCACGCACTCATCAGCTCGCCCGGTGGTTTGCTCTGCTGGCCGCCTGCACGGTGAGCGGCACCCTCGGAGCCCGAATCCACCAACGCATCCAGGACTTCGAAACCTTCAAACTCGCTCACTCG
>DEBD01000021.1:42351-65013 GCA_002348385.1 Gammaproteobacteria bacterium UBA2965
TCACTCGATCACCTTCCTACAGCAGAGAGCTTCCGCAATGCCCACAGAGGCGCTTTTAAACGCCGGGAGCCGCTGCTCGACTAACAACACAGAGGAACCGCACTTCCTGCGCCGATTCCCACACCGCTTTTCGTGCGTTAACTCACAATAGACACCCGCAGATTCCGATTAAATGAATCGGCCCATCGTGTGCTACTTGGCTTAAATCAGGGAGGAGCACCAAAAATGCGTGTGACTCGTTCGTATGACTTCCCCCGCATGCCAAGCCCAACACTCTTGGCGGCCCTGGCCGTTTGTGCTTGCTGGAGCGCGCCCGCCAGCTCCGACCAGGTCTACGCATTAGCGCTGCACAAGGATCGCGCTTTTCTGAAGATCAACGATCAGCAGCACATCTTCAGAGTCGGTGGCGAATCGCACGCGGGACTGAAACTACTAGCTGCCGACGCCTCCAGCGCGCTGGTACTGCAAGGCGACCGCCTCGTTCGCTTAACCTTGGCCGACGGGGTGGGCATGCAGGTCGCCAGGACACCCCCAAACGAGGCGCCCATTTCCGTACCTCAAGACCAAGACGGGTTGTTCAGCGTTGGCGGCCAAATAAACGGTAGACCCGCGAACTTCATAATCGACACTGGCGCAAACCATGTGTCGTTAACGACGCACCATGCAGACCGCCTGGGAATACGTTACAAGCGCTCTGAGCCGATATCCGTCAAGACCGCTGGTAGTCTTACCGTCGGTTACACCACAACCCTAGACTCCGTCTCCGTCGGCTCGCGCAGGTTGCGAAACGTATCCGCAACCGTAATCAACGGATCGAAGGACTTGCCTATTCTGTTAGGGATGACGTTTCTCGAGAATTTTCAGATGGAATTGAGGGACGGCGTAGTGCTTCTAGGTCCCCGCGCGAGAAATTTCACCCAAGGCGGCTGAGCGGGTCATAACAAGACCGTATAGCGCATTCGGAGGCTCTTTCCGGCAACGCCGGGGCGTTCACCGCCGCTTTTGTCTATGCGGGGGCACAGGTCATTTGGGGCCTACAGTTTGGTACCATCGACAAGCGGGAAAATTTCGTGAACTATGCCGAGCGCGTCAGTAGCCGTGGCGCCCACCAAAGGGCGAGGAGCATGGACGAAACCGCACCATAACGCTGCACAGCCGAGGTCGTTTTGAGGGCTAAGGCGCCGCAGCATCATTAGAACAACAGGTTGGGGGCGCTATGGGTCGAGTAGAAGGAAAGGTCTGTCTGGTAACCGGAGGCGGCTCCGGCCTGGGCCGTGCCGACGCGATTCGTCTGGCGGAAGAAGGTGCAACCGTAGTGGTCACCGACATCGATGTTGCCGGCGGTGAGGAAACGGTGGCGCTGGCAGGCAGCAACACCGTTTTCATGGAGCAGGACGTGGCGGACGAAGCGCGCTGGCAAAGCATCATCGCCGACACGCTGAGCCAGTTCGGCAAGCTCAACGTGCTGGTGAACAACGCGGGGATGGTTGTCATGGGCACCGTGGAGTCGGTGACTACGGAACAATGGCGGCGCCACCAGCAGATTCACATGGACGGCACCTTCTTCGGAATGAAATATGGCATCGGCGCCATCAAGCAGAACGGCGAGCTGGGCTCCATCATCAACATGTCGTCCACTACCGCACTGCAAGGGTACTCCGCCGTATTCGCCTACGGAGCGGCCAAGGGCGCCATCCGCACCATGTCCAAGCACGCCGCCGTACATTGCGTAAATTCCGGCTACAAGATACGTGTGAACTCCCTTCACCCCGGTGTGATCGCCACCCCCATGGTGATGAATATGGCCGCCGATGGGCCCATTCCGGATACGCCACCACCCATGAGTCCGGTAGGGTTGGGCGAACCCAACGATGTGGCCAACACAGTGGTGTTCCTCGCTTCCGACGAATCCAAGTTCATCAATGGCGTGGAGCTACCCATCGACAATACGGCCACCAACCAACCCTGACCCATGATTGACGACTACGCCGACCGCCACCACCCCTTCGAAGGCTGCTTCAACTTTCGCGACATCGGCGGCTACCGTGCCGCCGACGGTCGTCGCGTGCGCTGGAAGCGCTACTTTCGCGCGGGCCGTCAGGACCGCATGACGGAAGAAGACCTGAAAGCGTTGCGCCGCCTGGGCATCTCCACCCAGGTCGATCTGCGCAAGCCTGAAGAAATCCGCGAGCAGGGCCAGGGGCCGCTCCCGGACATGGGCGCGGCCTACCACAACATTCCCATTATTCCCGATGGCGGAACCGACGAACTCAACCGTCTGGTGGGCGACACGGGTATTTCCGGCAAGCGCTATCTGGGTTACCTGGATTTCGGCTCCCAATCCTGGATCCAGCTGTTCGAACTGCTGGCCAGCGGCGGCGCACAGCCAATGCTTCTGCACTGCACCGCCGGCAAGGACCGCACCGGCGTATCAACAGCATTTCTTCTCAGCGTGCTGGGGGTGGATCGCAACCTGATCGAGGCCGACTACGTGCTCACCAATCTGGACGTGGGCCGGCAGGCGGATTTCATCGAGCGCACGACCGGATTTCCCGAAGGCATGGATCGAGCGTTGATGCTCCACCATGCCGGGGTGCCAGAGAATGCCATGGGCGACTTCCTGGACGGTCTGCATGCGCGGTGGGGTGGTCCGCTGGCCTACCTGCGCCAGATCGGCATCGATGACGTCATCTTCGATCAGGTGCGCGAAGCTTTCCTGGAGGAAGACGACCAGGCAGTCTGACCGCCATGCGGCGGATCAGTCGCGCCAGAAGGTGGTCATCAACGCTGCGTCTTGGGTATCGAATATCTCCTCGGCATGGCGCACTACGTCGTCGTAGGTCGCCTCCAGACCCAGCTGGACGCCGCGGTTGGCGAACACCATGTTCGAGGCAAAGCGCCCGCCAGCCGCCTGCAGAATGCGACCGTTGGGGGCGTCGTCCGACACCAGGTAAAGCACCCCGGGTGACACCAGCTTCGGATGACTTTCCGGTGCAGGATTGTCGGGGTCGGTTTCACTGCCGGGAACGGTAGCGCCCATGCGGGTGGCAGCGCCCGGGGACAAACAGTTGACGTGCACGTTATGAGGCGCACCTTCGCGGGCCAGATTGTTCATCATGCCCACCATGGCCATTTTGGCCGCGCCATAGTTGGCCTGACCGAAGTTGCCGAAAATACCCGAGCCCGATGAAGTGAATACCACGCGCCCGTAATTCTTCTCGTACATGATCGGCCAGGCGTAACGGGTCACATACGCCGTCCCGTTGAGGTGCACGTTAATGACCGCGTCCCAGTCGTCCAGATCCATGTTCTTGAACGACTTATCGCGCAGTATTCCGGCGTTGTTGATGAGAATGTCTACGGTGCCGAAGGCATCTACGGCGGTGTCGATGATTCGTTTGGCGCCCTCACGGTCCGCCACGGAATCTTTGTTGGCGACCGCCTCGCCTCCCGCCGCGATGATGGACTCCACTACGCGGTCGGCGGCATCTCCCTGCCCGGTGCCGTCGACCGAGCCCCCCAGATCGTTCACCACCACGCGCGCACCGTGACTCGCGAGCAGCAAGGCGTGTTCCCTACCGAGGCCTCCACCACCCCCTGTTATGACGGCTACTTTTCCTTCGAAACTCATCTGACACTTCCAGCAATCTCCCAGGGAAGGAAAAGTATCACAACCTGCGCCGGGGAATCAGCGGCGCATCAGAACCGAGACGTTCTAGCGGCTTACAGGTCGCCGGCGATGAGCGCTTCCAGCCGCGCCACATTGGCGACAGTATGGTTTTCTACCGCATAGCGGTATGCGCAGGCGCCCATGGCGCTTCGCCTGCTGTGGTCTTCCATGAGTTCTCTCACCACCTGGCTCAAGCGCTCCTCTGAGCCGCAATAGGCACCCACGCTACCGTCATCGAACACGCCGTCGGGATTCACGTGCAGGCTGACCACCGGCACCTCTCGCATCCACGCTTGAATAAAGGTATTGGCGAAGCCTTCGTGGAGGCTGGTGTTGACGAACAGGTGCGCGCGGGAGAGCAACTCGTTGACGGCATCCTGGCTCTGCCCGCCCAAGTAGTCGAGATTGGGTGTCGTCTCGATCTGCTGCAGCAGGCGCCGGCTCCAGTCGGCGTCAGCGTCCCCGGTAGCTGCGGCGCCCACCATGACAAATCGCACATCAGGCAGAGCATGCAGTGAGGCCGCCAGCCGCTGGAATGCTGCGGGCTGCTTCCACGATTTAAAATTCGCCACCCACACCACCGTGAGTGGTCCGCTCTTGTCCGGTGCTTGCGCAGGCAGCGGGTGAAAATTGCCAATCACCGCAGTGGCTTCGCGTCCGTAATGCTCGCGCAGCAGATCCGCCTGGTAGCGGGTTTGGGTGACGATGGTGTCCGCGTGATGCGCCCCGTAGCGGATAGCCGCCCGATCCATAAAGCGGCGCACAGGATTGCCACTTACCAACCGACCCGGCGACACGTCGCCATCGTGGGCAACGTGCCAGATCATGCGCGCATTGGAGTGATGCGCATACCAGGCTGAGATTCCCGTATGGCCCCCCGCCACCCGTTGGTAAATAACATCAGGTTTCAGCGCCTTGAGCTTGCGGTACATGGGCAGAGCATGCACCAGATAGCCCCATCTGGGTTTCGGGTCACCAAGCTTCTCCAACTGGTAGCCTGCCGGCTCGAAATCGGGCGCGATACGATTAGCGAGATACGTGATGTCGTACTTCGCCGTGGGTACGAGATGCTCCAGGATGCACTTCACCTGGTACTGAGCGCCGCCCATGAAGTGCGACCAGTGCGTGGGAGTGATCACGCAGAGCTTTAACTTGGCGGCGGTGGTCATGATGGCAATCGGCCCATTGGGCTCGGCACGTGGAGACTCCTTTCATTCTAGCGCGGAACTGCGGCTGAGCCGCGATCCCAGCCAACCATGGTACGGCCAAGCGCGCCCCGGGTCGGAGAATTACGTCAGAAACCTATCCTTTAGCTCTAGCCGAGGCCTCATGCCCACCCGTCTGTTGTCAGGCGGATTGCCTACAAGGCCTCGCGCGGGCCTCAACGATCGTTCTCCCGCGCCACCAGCTCGAGTACGTCTTCCCGGTCGGTGCTCACCCGCAGCGTGGTAAAGCCGGAATCGCGCCAGAGGGCAAACCGCTCCCGAATACGAGCAGGCGGACCGATGAGGATCTCCTCGTCAACATATTCGTCGGGAACCGCGGCCGCGGCCTCGTCTCTGCGACCACCCAAAAACAGCTCCTGAATGCGGTCAGCCTCGGCGGCGTAACCGCGCTTGGCGAACGCGTCCTTGTGGAAGTTCATGTCACGCGCGCCGAATCCTCCGGCATACAGCGCAATCCCACGCTTGGCCGCGTCGATGCCGCCCTGCACATCGTCGGTCACCACCACACTCACCCCACTCACCAATTCCAGATCGTCGAGCGTCTTCCCGTCCGTGCGCTTAGCAACGCCCTGGGCCAGCAAAACACGCACGTCTTCCACCTGACGCGGCACGGTGTGCAACGTAAGCAGTCCGTCGGCGATCTCACCGGTCATGCGCACGTTTAGATCCGTTTCGGCACCGATGAGAATCGGGATGTCGGGCACGTCGCGCATGGCATTGCGCAGCGGTTTGCCGAGACCGATGGCGCCTGCGCTCTCGTAAGGCAGCACGATTTCCCTGCCCTGGTGCTCGACGCGCTCACCGGACCAGACTTTTCTCATGATGGCGACATTATCGCGCAGCCGATAGTTGGGCTTGCCCCAGGGCTGGCCGTGCCACCCCTCCACTACCTGTGGGCCGGAAGTTCCGATTCCCAGCAGCATGCGTCCCCCACCCGCCATGGCGTCGATGGTCTGCGCTGTCATGGCGGTGGTGGCCGGCGTGCGTCCGTCCACATGCACGATACTCGTGCCCAGCTTGATACGTTCGGTAACCGCCGCGATAAACGCCAACGGCGAGAACGCGTCCGTTCCCCAGGTCTCTCCGGACCAGACGGAGTCGAACCCCAGTGCCTCCGCTCGCTGAACAAAGCCCACGTCGGGCTGACGGTTGCCGCCGACACCGGTTCCGATTGCAAGCTTCATGCATTCACCCGATACGCTATTGCAGACCATTGTACGTCAGCCGGGCGAGGCAGGCGTCATGGGCAACCGGGGGGGGGTTGGCAAACGCGGCCTCTCCCCCTCATCATGAGCCATTGGAAGGCCCTCTCGGGTCGGTACGAGCAGATAACAATCAAATCCAGGACACAGACATGAGCGAATTCGAAGACAAAGTAGTGATCATCACCGGGGCTGGTGGCGGCCTGGGCAAGGCCCACGCTCTGGAATTTGCCAAGCGCGGGGCAAAAGTGGTGGTCAACGACCTGGGAGGAAGCGGCGACGGCCGGGGTGCATCCGACATGGCGGACGCGGTGGTCGATGAGATTCGCGCTGCTGGCGGTGTCGCCATCGCCAACAAAGCGTCCGTTTCGGATCGCGCAGGGGCGAAGTCCATCGTCGACGACGCGGTCGCCGAGTTCGGAACCGTGGACATCCTTGTCAACAATGCAGGAATTCTGCGCGACAAGAGCTTCAAGAACATGGACCTCGACGACTGGGACCTCCTGGTCGATGTGCATCTCAATGGCAGCGCCTACGTCACCCACGCGGCGTGGCCCATAATGTACGAGAAAAACTACGGCCGCATCGTTCTCACCAGCTCCACCTCCGGCATATACGGCAACTTCGGACAAGCCAACTACGGCGCCGCCAAGATGGGCATGCTGGGTCTGGTAAACGTGCTGGCCATCGAAGGCGCATCGAAAAACGTGCGAGTGAACGCCCTGGCGCCAGGAGCAGAGACCCGGCTCATCGGAACCATTCCAGGCCGAGACGTAAATCCCGACGATCCCCGACCGGAAGCGCACCCTCGGCTTGTTACTCCTGCAGTACTGCTAATGTGTAGTGAGGACGCACCGACTGGAAAGGTGATTCAGGCCCTTAGTGGGCGCTACTCCACCAGCGCAATATTCAACAACGAAGAAATAGCACTCGGTGTTGACGCCAGCTACGAGGATCTCCTTGCCCGAAAAGATCAACTGCTGGATATGTCCACCGCACAAGAAGGGTCGAGCATGAGCAGACTCATGGCCAAGCAACGCGGCCAGGACTAAGCGAAGCTTTACACTGGCGCCATAACGCCGGCGATGAGGGGCAAGGGTGCTTGAGCCTTACACGGTCCTCGACTTTACCGATGAGCGGGGCGAGCTTGGCCCCATGCTCCTCGCCGACCTGGGCGCCGACGTCATTCGCGTGGAGCCTGCCGATGGCACCGCGGCGCGGCGCTGCCAACCCCTGGCGCCAGGTTCAGGTCAGAGCCTGCAGTTTCTCGCTTTCAACCGGAACAAACGCTCTATCGTGGTGGGAAGCGAGGAGCGCGAGGTGCTGCAAGCGCTGATTCGGCGCGCCCACTTTCTGTTCGAATCGTGGCCCAATGGCCTGCTGGGTGCCTACGGCCTGGATTTTGAGGCCGTCAAAGCCATCAACCCGCGCATCGTACATGTCTGCGTGTCCCCCTTCGGGCGCGACGGACCCCACGCCGAATACGCAGCCAACGATCTCAGCCTGGTAGCCATGGGCGGTCCCGTGTCTTTGCAGGGCGTGAGCGATCGGGCGCCTGTGCGCTTGAGTGTTCCCCAGGTATGGCGCCATGCCGGCGCCGAGGCCGCGGTGGCCGCCATGGCAGCGCACGCACGGCGCCTCAAAACGGACAGCGCCCTATTCGTAGACGTGTCCGCCCAATGTGCAATGACGTGGACCATGCTCAACGCAATGGACGCCTACGCCATTCAAGGCGCCGACTTTGAACGCGGCGACTCAACGATGAATAGCGGTGCCGCCAGGATCGACATTCGCCACGAAGCGGCCGACGGTCACCTCATCGCGCTGCCCATGTCACGCACCATCCTGGGTTGCCTGCCGTGGATGATCGAAGACGGCATAGCGGACCGTTCACTGGAAGAGGAGATCGATTGGCCGGCCTACGATCAGAACGCTCGAGACCCCAACGCTCCCTCCTTCAACGTGCAAGACGGAACAGCCCTGTGCCGACGATTTTTCGCCAAGCATACCCGCGCGGAACTCTATGAGTTCGGATTGTCGCGCGGCATTTCTCTGGCTCCCATCAACGAACTCTCCGAGCTGCTGGCTCTGGAGCACCTGGACACGCGCGATTACTGGCGACCCGCGGCCATCGCAACCCAGACCGTTCGCAGTCCCGGCCCCTGGTCCAAACCCTCCAGCGGCCCCCTGCAGATCCGTAACGGCGCGCCCACCATCGACGAGCACGGCGCGGCAATCCGCGCGGAGCTCGCCGCCCCCGCCGCCGAGTCGCTTGGCGGTCCCGCTCCCGTTTCATCCAGCAATCCGCTGCCTTTTGCCGGGCTGAAGGTCGCCGACTTCGCCTGGGTGGGCGTGGGTCCCATCACCACCAAATTTCTCGCCGACCACGGGGCCACCGTAATCCGCGTGGAGTCGGAACTGCGGCCCGACGTGCTGCGTGGCGGCGGGCCCGCCAAAGACGGCATAGCGGGCCTGAACCGGTCCCAATTCTTTGGCGACTTCAACACGTCGAAACAGAGCATCACCCTGGATATGAATCACCCCGACGCCCAGGACATCGCTCGCCGCCTGGCCGCCTGGTCGGACGTGGTAGTAGAGAGTTTCGCGCCGGGAGCAATCAGCCGCATGGGCCTGGGCTACGACGCGGTAAGCGAAATCAATCCTTCGGTGGTGATGCTGAGCACATGCCTCATGGGCCAGACGGGACCCGCCCACAGGATGGCGGGCTACGGCTACCACACCGCCGCCATCGCCGGGTTTTATGCAATCACCGGCTGGCCAGACCTGCCACCAAGCGGCCCCTGGGTGGCCTATACCGACACCGTGGCGCCGCGCTTTGCGTCCACCATTCTGGCTGCCGCACTGGATCGTCGGCGCCGCACCGGCGAGGGCTGCTACATCGACCTTGCACAGCTGGAAGCATCGCTGCATTTCCTGGGCCCCGAATTGCTGGACCTGCAGGTGAACGGCCGCAGTGCCACACGAATGGGCAATCGAAGCCCGTTTTGCGCACCCCAGGGGTGTTATCCGTGTGCGGGTGACGACCAATGGTGCGCCATCGGCGTAGACAGCAACGACCAGTGGCGCGCACTGTGCATGGCAATGGATCGACCCGATTGGGCCAGCGACGCCGCGCTGGCAGAGGTGGCCCAAAGGCTGGAACGGCATGATGAGATCGATGCCGGCATATCCGCCTGGACCCAAACACGCGCGCCCTCCGACGTCATGACAATCCTGCAGAACGCGCGCGTGCCCAGCGGCGTCGTTCAACGCAGCAGCGATCTGCTGCAGGATCCCCAGTACGGCCACCGCGGATTCTATCGTTACATGGACCATGCCGAGATGGGCCACATTCCTTACGCGGGGCACCAATATCGCATCAGCGATTACGACAACGGCCCAAGGGCGCCAGCACCCCTGATCGGAGAGCACAGCTTCATGGTGCTCAGCGAGATCCTGAAAATGTCCGACGAGGAGATCGGCGCCGCCTACGCCAGCGGCGCAGTGAACTAAGGCCCGGTCAACCGGCGCCGGCGAAAAAGCTCGCCGGGTTGTCCACGAACAGCGTCTGAATGTCTTGCTCGGTTGCCCCCATCTCCAGCAGATCGGGAATTACGAACCGGTGTATATAGAGAAACTGTTCCGGATTCGCGCGCATAAACTCGTGCTCGTGGGGAATGCTGCCATCGGGAAGTTCTTTGTGGATATGCAGGCACACACAGTCGTGTGAGGGACACAGCCGGTCCGTATAGCCCCCATCCATCAGCCGCTTCATGGTCACCGTGCGCATGTGCGGGCTCACCAGCCTGCCCGGATAACGGTCCAGCCCCAGATAGCAGCCCTGATCCAGAATCCATTTCAGGTATTCGGTATCGGTGGTGTCGTTGCTGTGATCGATCTTGACCCGAGTCAGGTCCACGCCCTCCTCCCGAAAGATCTCGATCTGACGCCGCGCCACATGCCCGGTGGGGTAGGAATGCACCATGATGGGTACGCCGGTCGCGACATGCGCCCGGGCTACCGCACGCGCCATGACCTCCAATGGCGGGGTAACCCCGTCGAAATCCGCCGCACACTTCAACAGCCCGGCTTTGACATCGGTGCCGCGAAACCCTTCCTCGATGTCGCGAATAAACTCGGCGGCCATCTGGTTGGGTCCAACGCCATGCAGAAAGCGCGGCACGTCCAGCCACCACCCGGTGACGTTAATGATATTGATCCCTGAGGCTTCGGAGACCTCGCGCAGCAGCGATGCGTTGCGCCCCAGATCGAAGGTAGTGGCATCCACCATGGTCTTTACGCCTAGCTCGGCCGCGCGGCGCAGCGCGGCCACGGCACGCGCGCGCCAATCCGGCCCCAGCAGATCCGGATAGCATTCCGATATACCGGTTCCAGAGACCATCACATGCTCGTGCATGAGCGTGAAGCCGAGCTGGCTGCTGTCTATGGGGCCGCAGACGCTGTTCACCTGGGTCACGACAATCCTCCCCGTGGTCGTCGCCCGTGATGTTAAGCTTGTTGCACGACACTGGATAGGTTTGATTTCGAGCGCGTCGTGGTGGTGCACCACCAACACCCATTTCGCCAGCACGTGGTCGCCGAGCCGCGGGTTGGCTTTCGATCAGGCCGACCGACCGGCCTCACCGTATAGCCGTCAGGTTCTCAGTAACGCGACACTGGATGCAGCAAAGGTGGCCAGCACGGGTTGCCCGGGTTCGAACCGATGGGCGTTCTGAGAGAGTTCCGCAACACGCCACTCACCATCGGCGCCGTCTCCCAAACGGCAGACATATTGCCGCACATCACCCAGATACACGCTCGAGACAATGGTGGCTTCCAGAGCGTTTTCGAGACTCGGATCCGGACCCTCGTCCGCGGCACGGATGCGCACGTGCTCAGGCCGCACACAACATTGCACCTTCGATCCCACGTCAGGCGCGGTGCGGCTGGAAACCATGATCTCGCCAGCGGTCGTCGTCACCCTCACCGCGTCGCCCGAGGCGGCCACCGCGCCGCCGAGAAAGTTCGCCTCGCCCAGAAAATCGGCAACGAAACGCGTCGCCGGCTGGCTATAGACCTCCTCAGGAGTGCCCAGCTGCACGATCTCGCCCTCGTTCATCACCGCGACGCGGTCGGCCATGGACAGAGCTTCTTTCTGATCGTGAGTCACGTAGATCGCCGTCACGCCGGTTTCCTTGACCAGGGTTTTCAACTCGTCGCGCATATGCAGCCGCAAGCGCGCATCCAGGTTGCTCAACGGTTCATCGAACAACAGGCAGCGGGTACCGGCGGCCAATGCCCGAGCGAGCGCCACGCGTTGCTGCTGCCCCCCTGACAGCTGGTTGGGCTTGCGCTGTGCAAACTCCGCCATCTGCACACGTTCCAGCTGCTCCATGGCCACGCGGCGCCGCGCGTCGCGCGAAGCGCCGCTCATCCTTGGCCCGAACTCCACGTTCTCCAGCACGGTCATGTGCGGCCACAGGGCATAACCCTGAAATACCAGTGCGGTGCCTCTTTGGTCCACTGGCAATTCCGTCACGTCCTCTCCATCGAAGGCAATGCCGCCCGATGTGGGCCGTATCAATCCCGCCACCAGCCTCAGCAGCGTGGTTTTGCCACACCCGCTGGGGCCCAGCAGAAAAAAGAACTCGCCGGAGGCGATGCTGGCGGAGACTTTTGAGACCGCCGGCCGATCGACACCATCGTAGGCCTTGCTGATGGCCTGTAGCGCTATCTCCATGCTATTTCCGGTCTGATGCTATGAATCTTCATGCGCGAAACACCATTCCCAGTCGCTTGCCCAACAGCAGGCTTGCAGCCGCCATGGTGGCGCCCAGAAGCAGAATGCCATACACACCCATGGCTGCCGCCTGATTGACGGCCTCCGGGGATCCGGTGGATGTTGCCAGCCGATAGATCTGCTTGGTAATCGGATAGTGCTCGGGCGTCTGCGCCAGAATGAGAGAATCGCTCACCTCGAGCATGTGAAAGGAAAAAGTCAGAACCGCCGCGGCAATGATGTTGGCCGCAATGAGCGGAGCGGTAATCCGAAGCCCGGTGCCCAACCTCGATGCACCCAGATTGCGTGCCGCTTCTTCCAGCGCTTCGGACACCTGCTGCAGCCCGGCTGAAACCCCTCTCACCACGAAGGGGATGCGCCGCATTGCGTACGCCACCACCAGAATGACGAAGGGGTTCTCGGTGGGCCCAAACGACTCCAGCCACGAGCCTTGCGCTGTTATGGCAACATACCCGGCCGCGAGAATCAGCCCGGGTACCGCCAAGGGCAACATGCATAGGCCGTCAAGAACCGACCGCCCTACGATCTTGCTTCGAATGATGACCCAGGCCGCGGCCGCGCCAATGACAATGTCGATCACGGTGGCAATGCCCGCGTACTTCAGGCTGTTGATGATGCTGTTCAGCGACTCCGGACTGGTAAACACGAATATCAGGTGCCGCAGCGTATATTCCTGGGGTAGCACCGAATTGACCCAATGGTCAGAGACTCCAAGCAGCACGACACCGATATGGGGTAGCACCGACAAGAGCACCACGCCGCCGAACAGTATCCACGCAAGCGCGGTTCCCAGGGCTCCAAGCTCTGTGGTCTCTGCCGCCACGGACGCCTTGGTAGAACCCACCTGGGTGTTGCGGCCCAGGAAGAACCGGCCCATGAGGTAAAAGCTAACCGAGGCACTGAGCATGATAAACACCAGACTGTAGGTACGCGGTGTTACCTCGGAGGTGGCAAGTTCCTTAAATATGGTCACGGGCGTCAGGTGCTCGTACCCCACGATCACCGGCGTGCCAATATCGGTGAACGCCCAGATGAACACGATAGTCCCGCCGGCGAACAAACCCGGCATGAGCAACGGCAGCGTGACACGCCAGAAGGTCTGAAAACGCGACGCTCCCAGGTTTCGAGCCGCCTGCATGTAGGCGGGGTCGATGTTCGCCAGCGCCGCCGACAGATTGAGATAAAGAATTGGGAACAGGTGCAGCGCCTGCAGGATGACCACCCCGGTAAAACCACTGCCCAGCCAATCCGGCGGCAGCCCCTCGGCCATGTCGATGAGGCCCAGATCCTCCAGCATGATATTGAGCACGCCGAACTGGCCCAGAAACCGTTTGATCGCGATGGCGCCAACAAACGGGGGGAGAATCAGCGGTAGCAGCAACAGCATGGCCAGCACGTTGATGCCGCGAAAGGTGTAGCGAGCCCGGATAACGGCAAGGGGTAGCGCGATCACGATGCACACCGCCGTGGTGATGACGGCCAGCAACGTCGTGTTGCCCAGTTCGGACATCAGAATGGGATTGGATACCACCCGCTCGAACCAGTACCCGTCCAGCTCACCCTCGCTGTAGAACCCCACACTGATGGTTTCCATGATAGGGACCAGCAGAAACAGCGTGATGACCACCACGATGACTGCCGCAACCAGGGCCGCCGGGCGCTCCTCGCGAAAGGTCGAGCGCAGGCGTCCTGAGGCCAGCGTGGGCAACAGATTGCGAATCAAGTAGCGTCCTCTTCGGCCACCTGGCGATACTGGTCGCGAAAGAACGTCACCCAGCCGGTGACGATGAGGTCGCGCTGCTTGCGGTCGGCCAGCAGTCGATTAGTCTCGGCCACACGCTCGCGGGTGGCAACGTTATCAGGCAGCCGGTTGAACAGCGCAACGCGCTCCGGGGGGAAATCCGTTTCGATGAGCCGCTGCTTTGCCGCCTTGAGAAAGTCCACATTGCGCACCGCGGCGGCCCACACCAGCTGGCGCAGCAAACCGTAGCTGTCGTTCCACAACTGGGTGTCCACTTCCATGGTCTGACCCACCTCATAGGGATTGACGATGCTGGGCAGCAACTCCCCCGCATAGTGCTCGTAGACATCCCGCCGGATTGGCTGACGCCCCAGCGCCTTTAAGCTCGGGCCGTCCGCATGGCCCACCGGAAGTGCCCACAGTGCCTGTCCCCGCGCGGACAGCACGAAGTCGACGAAGCGCTGGGCGAGCAGCGGGTTGACCGGATTCTTCAATATGGCAATGGGGTCGGGGTTGAACGACGTCTGGCCACGGGGGCTCAGATATACCAGCGTTTCCGGATACTTAGCCATGCGGTTGGTGCCGTAGAAATCGATGCACGTGGTAACCAGAGCCTCCCCCGAAGGCAGGGCTTCTGCGGCGTCTCCCGCGCCCGCATAGAAGCGCTTAGCGTTGCCCAGAATACTCAACAGCTTCGCCCACCCTGCCTGCCAGGTGGGCTCGGACTGAACGATCATCTCGTAGCTTGCTGCCGCGGACCCGGATTGTGCCGGGTCCGCCAGACCCACTAGATCGAACAATCGCGGCGAGCCCAGGTCTTCCCAGCGCGTGGGTGTTGGCAGCCTCATCCGATCGAGCAACTGCTTGTTGTAGAAGATTCCAAACCCGCTTACCGCCGACCCGCACCACAGGCCGTCCGGATCACACATGGCGAGCCCGCCGAAGGTATCGGGAATGTTGTCTCTGACCTCAGACTTGAGCTGCATGGTATGCAGAATTCCCTCCGCGGCCATGCGCGTGAAGTTGAAGTCACCCCCGCCCCACACCACGTCGATGCCCGATCGCTCGGCATTTTCGTACACGTTGCGAAGATGATTGAGAATCGACGACGAACCGCCACCCACGTCGCGCCACTCGAACGTCACCCGCTCCCCGAATGCCTCGGCGTGGTAGCGCGCATACGCCGTTTCGTACTCGTATTGAATGTCGGTGTTGTGCGGGCTGATGAGCACAAGTTTGACCTCGGGGAGCTCTGCGAGGGTCTTGCCGTACTTTCGCACCAATGCGTCGTCCCCCGCTGTGGGCCCGCTCGGCGACTCACCGCATGCACCCAGCAGCGCAGCGACCACCGCCAGGATCAGTCCGGCAAACCTACCGGAGTGTGGATAATTCATGTGTGGCGTCCTTCCCCAACTGCGCAATAGTATAGCCCCGCTGTTCGATGCCCAAACCAGCAACCCCCCCACTGTGTCTGCCAAATCTGACACCTTACGACGCCATCACACAGCCGCGTCCGAGGGCCTCTGTTTCAGTAGTAGAATTGGCCGGTTAGCCAGCTGAAACTACGGATGCGATATCGTCCCATAGGAAACTCGGACCCGAACGTCTGCGTGATTCGCATGGGATGCCGGGCCACAGGGAGTCTGACTTGCCACGCATGACCGACCAGGTGCTCGCCGAGTTCCTGGAACAAACCCACGTCGGCTTGCCGAAAAATTTGTGGGTCGCGGAGATCCCGCCAACATCCCGGCGATTGAGCAATTCTTCGCCAACATGCGCACGGAGCCGCGTTTGCTGTTCAGACTCGAGCCCACAATCTGGCGAGCCATCGACATGCGACGCTACCAAGGCAAGCGTGCCGATCGCCAATACCAGGCTAACAGAGAGTCGGACTGAAGGCCGATCCGCCCGATCAGGAGTCGGACATCAGCACGCTGACGGCGTCCACCGTAGCAGTTATCAGTGTCATGTCATCGTAGGCGGGGCGATACAGCACCACGACGCTGCCGTCTTCGTTGGAGTCGACGCCAATGGCGCCCGTTGCCTCACCGGTGTTGCCAGCGACGTATGCGGGACCACCACCAGGCGCTTTGCCGCCGCCTGCCAGGTAAAGAGCCAGCCACTCGGCCGCGTTGGCAGGACGACTCGCGCGGCGTCCCAACGCGAGATCAGTATCATTTTTGGCGAACGTATTCTTGGTGAAGTGGACCGCATCCTTAAAATGCAGGTTGATCTTCGACCGGCTCATGCTCTTCTGGTAGCCGTGATAGGTGGGTATGGCGATACCGGTCAGAATCCCGATCACGCCGAGCACCACAAGCAGCTCTACCAGCGTAAATCCCTTCTGCGCCGACTCGTTCATTCCCAACTTCCTTGCGGTTATCGGCCGTTCTCGCGCTCTTCCAACGTGTCGGCGAGGATTTCGAGACGCGAATGAATAGCGATCAACTCGTCGTTTTTGCGCAAGGGGCGGCGATAGGCGTAGTTGCCGTTAATCATCTGATCGATGAAATTCACGATGGCAATCATCGGACCGGAAACTCGATGGCTGACCAGCATGGTCACCACCGTGGCATAGACGATGTAACCAGCAAAACCGAGCATGAACATCATGGTGATGTCGGCGAATATGGCGTTGATGCGGGCCTGGGTGAGCGCGCCCATCATCGGCGCGCTGTCTAGGATGGCGTCGATTTCCACCAGCTTGGCGACCACCAAGTACGCGGTCAAACCGAAACCTATGAGCCCGCCGAGTACCAGATACCCGGCATAGGACATATGATATTTTGGCTTTATGAAAAAGCTTTTCAGTTTGCGGCGGCTTCTGCCATCGACGGCCTGAACACCGGCATCCACTGCGTGATCCACCTGAGCCACGATTCGATACCCGCTAATCCATGAGATAAAGTGAATCTATCGAATCGAGGCTGCGCAAAATGCGACCGTAGTCTCACCGCGCACCATCGGCCACCCATCACAGGCAACCGATGCGGGAACTCATTCCCCCATAGGTAAAGAGCAGATGGCCTCTATGGCATGTACATAAGCGTCGACGCCTAGACCCGCCACCACGGCATCAACAGCGGGAGATACGTAGGAAACATGACGAAATGGTTCGCGCAAGTGGGGATTGGATATGTGCAGCTCCAGTTTGTATCCCTCATAGGCCCTCAGGGCATCGTGTATGGCAACCGACGTATGCGTGTAGGCGGCCGCGTTAATGACGATTGCGTCTACGCTGCCGATCGCCTGCTGAATCCACTCCACGATTACCCCTTCGTGGTTGGACTGCTTGAAATCAACCTCGTGGCCATGCGCCTCGGCTCGCTGCCGACATCTGACTGAAATGTCCTCCAACGTGTCAGACCCGTAGATTTCCGGCTCCCGGGTGCCAAGCAGGTTCAGATTCGGACCGTTGATGACGAGAATGCGCATGCGCGTGTACTACTCCGCCCTTACCACGCCCAACTGCTGCGCCACGGCAGCAACTGCAAGCAGGTAGCTGCCAACGCCCAACCCACACACGAAGCCTGCACTGCCGCTGAGCCCCTGCAACGGCTTCCTGTTCGTCCGAAAAATGTTGGTCAGGTGAACTTCGACCACTGGCTTGTCAAGATGTGCAAGCGCGTCGAGCGCAACCTGGTAATCGGCTGAAGTTGCACTCGGGCCACCCGAAGGATTGACGATCAACGCCTGGCAGTGCGCGGCATCGCTGGTGATCCAGTGTGCAACTTCCGCCTCATCCTCAGACTGCCGATAGTCCAGCCCGATACCCAACGCCTCGCACAAGTCGGCACACGCGTGTCCAATCGCCGATATAGAAGGTCCTTCGCTGCGATCCTCGATATCGGAGAGACCTGGACCGTTGATTATTAGCAACTCTAGATCAGTACTCACCACACCCCATAGGGTGCCAGAATCCAGCTAGGACGCAACCGCGCCGCGCTAAGGCTAAGTCACAACGTTGGCTGGTCGCCCGCGCAGATAGGCACGCAGGTTGTCGGCGGCAATCTGCATCAGGCGCGCACGCGCCTCTTTGGCGTACCAGGCAATGTGCGGCGTCACGATGCAGTTGGGCGCTTCGAGCAGCGGATGTGCAGCGGACGGCGGCTCCACATCCAGCACATCCAGCGCCGCTCCAGCGATGACGCCAGCGCGCAGCGCCTTCGCCAGGGCATCATTATCGATGAGCGGACCACGGCTGGTGTTGATCAACAGCGCATTAGGCTTCATAACCCCCAGACGCTCCTCGTTCACGAGCTTGTCAGTCTCTGGCGTCAAAGGACAGTGCAGGCTCACAACGTCAGCGGATTCGAACAACTCCTGCAGACCCACCTGCGACACGGAGAGGTCTGCCAGCTCTGCCTCCGGCCAGTGGTTGTCGCAGGCAATTACGCGCATACCCATGGCGGCACCGATGCGCGCCACCGCGCGGCCGATCCGGCCAATTCCCACGATTCCCAGCGTTTTTCCAGACAGCTCGAAGATGGGGGTCAACGCAAAACACCAATCCTCATTGACGCTCCATTGGCCCGAGTGCACCGCCGAGTCGTGTACCGCAGTACCTCTGCAGAACTCCAGCATCAGGGCGGTGACATGTTGTGCGACGGAATCCGTTCCGTAGGTTGGAATGTTGGTTACCACGATGCCGCGCGAAGCGGCAGCCGCTACATTCACCACGTTGTAGCCCGTAGCCAGAACGCCCACATAGCGCAGATCAGGCAGCTTCGCCATGGCTGCGTCGTCCAGCGGGGTCTTGTTGAGGAGCAAGCAGGATGCGCCCGCGGCACGATTTAACAACTCATCTGGAGCGGTCCGGTCGTGCACCACCAGGTCTCCGTGCTGCGCCACGGGCGACCAGTCGATATCACCGGGATTTAGCGTGTAACCATCGAGCACGACGATCCGTTCGGGCACTGTATTCTCCTGCAAATCCGGAACAACGAGCGGCAGCGCTTCAGCCGGGCACGTAGATGGCCCTGAAATCGTTGACGTTGGTCATCGTGGGTCCGGTGACTACCAGATCCCCCAGCGCCGAAAAGATGCCGTAGGAGTCATGATGCAGCAGGCTGCGCTCCGGGTCCAAACCGCTATCGATGGCACGTTGTATCGTGGTCGGGTCAATGACCGCGCCGGCGTTGTCTTCCGAGCCGTCAATTCCATCCGTGTCGCAGGCCAGCGCATAAACCTCTTCACCCGCCAGGGCCAGCGCCAGGGCCAATAGGAACTCCCCATTGCGACCACCACGACCCCGGGAGTCACCCAGCGTCACCGTGGTTTCGCCGCCAGAAAGCAGCACGCACCCGGCCGGCGTGAAATCCCGGCGCGCGCGCGCTTCCCGCACTGTCTGCGCCATCGTCTGGGCTACCTGGCCGGCTTCGCCTGCCAAAGCGTCACCGAGAACTACCGGTTTCACACCCAGGGCCCGTGCGCGCTCCGCCGCCGCCTGGAGCGACAGGCGTGGCGCCGCCACCAACCGCACCTGCTGATTGGGGGGCAGATCTGCCACCGGGGGATTGCCCACCATGGCAGCGGCCACGCCGGGCGGTAAGTCAATTCCGTATCGGTCCGAGATAGCCGCCGCCGCATCCGCCGTCGCGCTTGCATCCGCTACGGTGGGCCCGGAGCCAATCACCCCGGGCTCGTCGCCGGGCACATCAGAAATCAGCAATGTCAGCGCCGATGCGGGCGAGATGGCGGCTCCCAGCCGCCCGCCTTTCAAACCGGACAGACATTTGCGCACTATGTTCATGTCGTGGATAGGGACCCCTGCCCGCAGTAGCTGCTCATTGATACTGCGCTTGTCAGCCAGCGTGACCCCCGCCGCCGGCAAGGTAAGCAACGCGGAGGCCCCGCCGGAAATGAGACAGATCACCAGATCGTCCGGTCCAGCCTCTTCGGCCAGCGCGATGATTCTGCCGGCGGCCTCCAATCCGTTTGCATCCGGTACCGGGTGGGCCGCCTCAACAACCTCTATCCGCCTGGTAGGCACGGTGTGGCCATAGGGCACCACCACCAGTCCGGATACACCACCAGACCAGCGATCCTCCAGGGCCGCCGCCATACTGGCCGCGGCCTTGCCGGCACCCAATACCACGGTGCGGCCCACGGGCGGATCCGGCAACCGGGTGGCCATGGCCTCACGGGGCTGTGCGGCGGCCACCGCACAGCGGAACAGCTCCAGCAGAAACCCACGCGGCTCGTCCATCAGGCATTACAACATTACGACTGTGGGCACGGAGCATAGATTTCGCGGCTTCTCGTGTCGACGCGCACCGACGCGCTATTGTCCTGGCAGCAAACTTGCTATGTTCCCGAATCGCTTGTAGGGGAGGAAGCCTGTGAGCTTTCAAGAGAACGCGTCTCTGGACACCTGGCTAACACGCGAGGAGTCCGAGCCGGTGCTGGAACCGGATCTGCCCATCGTCGACCCCCACCACCACCTGTGGGACCTCCGCGCGGCGACCAGCGAGCCATTCGCCAGCTTTCGTCAGAAAGTCTATTTGTGCGAGGAACTGGTCGCCGACATCCGCAACGGCGGCCACAACGTGACCCACACGGTCTTCGCGCAGTGCGGCGCGTTCTACCGCGCAGATGGCCCCTCTCAAATGCGGTGCGTGGGCGAGACGGAGTTTGTCCACGGTGTGGCCGCCATGAGCCGGTCCGGAACATACGGCCCCGCACATCTGTGCGCAGGCATCTTCGGAGAAGCCGACCTGCGTGCCGGAAAAGAAGTGGAACCGGTCATCCAGGCACATATCGCCGCATCACCGAACTTCCGGGGGATCCGAACGCCCTTCCCAAGCGACTTGAATCAGGAGTTCCTAGACGGATTCGCCATCCTGGAAAAATACGGCTTGTGTTTCGACAACTACTCCCCCGACTTCGAGCGACTGGACGTGCTCGCCAAGCTGGCTGACAAGTTTCCAAACGTTCCCATTATCGTCAATCACTTGGGCGGCAAGATCGATCCCGACGCAAGCTCTGAGGTGCAAGCACGCTGGCGTGCTTGTATCGACGCCATCGCAGGACGCGACAACGTGGTAATGAAGGTTGGCGGCGCGCAGCAACGGGTAGGCGATTGGGAGCCTCCCTTTCACATGCACCTGCGCGACGAACCGATCGGATCGGAAGCGCTGTGCGATCTGCTTTATCCCTACTACGAGTATGCAATATCGGCGTTCGGCCCCGAGCGGTGCATGTTCGAAAGCAACTTTCCCGTAGACAAGGAATGCGTTTCCTACCGAACGCTGTGGAACACCTTCAAGCGCATCGCGGCTCGCGCCGGGCTTAGCGACACGGAAAAAACGCACATCTTCAGCGGCACGGCCACCCGGGTTTACCGCCTGTAAGAAAACTGGAAGAGAAACCAGATGCTCGAAAAGCGCACGATCGGTCAAACCAACACCAGCGTCACCGCCATGGGCTTCGGCGGCGCGCCGCTGGGCGCGGTGGGAGGTTACCTTGAAGAGGACGATGCAAGCGCCCTCATCGAGCATGCGTTCCAGCAGGGCATCAACTACTTCGACACTGCCCCCCTCTACGGGCATGGACTATCGGAAAAGCGGATGGGTCGGGTACTTGGCAACCTGCCCAGGGGCGAATTCGTCGTTTCCACCAAGGTTGGTCGCTTGCTCGTAGACCCGGCCGAGGGCGAGCGAGATCCCAAGATGCGCGACAGCGAGGACGCGGCAATCGCCTATGACTACAGCTACGACGGCGCGAGACGTTCCATCGAAGCAAGCCTGCAACGGCTCTGCCTCGATCGTATAGACATCGCGTTCTGTCACGATATTGACGGTTGGACCCACGGCGCTCACCAACCACGCGTGTATCGCGAGGCTGCCAACGGCGCGCTGCGTGCGCTCCAGGACATGCGCAACGACGGCACCATCGGCGCATTTGGCCTTGGCGTGAACGAATGGCCGGTATGCGATCGTGTGCTGGACGAGTTCGACGTGGACTGCTTTCTGCTGGCGGGGCGATTCACACTGCTGGAGCAGGAACCGCTGCAACGGTTCCTGCCGCGTTGCGAGGCTAGGGGCGTCAGCCTGGTCATCGGCGGCCCGTTCAACTCCGGTCTGCTGACGGTGACCGAACGACGCAAGGCCACCTTCGACTACCAACCGGTGGACGACGTGCGCTGGAACAAGGTCCAGGCAATGCGCGCCATTTGCGATGCATATGAAACCGACCTGGCCGCGGCCGCACTGCAGTATCCTCTACGCCACCCGGCTATCAGCGCCGTGATACCGGGCTGTTGGAAGATGCGCGAGCTCACCGAAAACCTGGGCCGCATGGAAACGGAAATCCCGGACGCGCTCTGGCGCGACCTTGACCAGGGGGGGCATGCCACCTATCTCGGGTAATGCCTGCCGGCATCGCCGCTGGTACTCTCACGCGCATACGCGCGACACGGCAAACAACATGCAACGGGGAGCATCATGGAGCTGAACGACAAGGTAGCCATAGTCACCGGGGCCGGCTCAGGAATCGGACGAGCACTGGCCATCGCCATTGGCGCCACAGGGGCCAGATCGGTGATATGCACTGACCTCGACGGAAACACCGCTGCTGAGACCGCCGCCATGATCGGCGCCAGTGCCGCAGCGGCCGCGCTGGACGTTTCGGACGAAGCCGCCATTGCAGCAATGGTTGCCGAAACCGAATCCACATTGGGGGCGGTGGACCTGTTTGTATCCAATGCGGGCTATGGCAGGACAGGCGGGCTCGAGCTACCTACACAGGAGTGGGCGCGCATGATGCAGGTGCACGCCTGGGCCCACCTGGCGGCGGCCCGGGCGGTGATTCCCGGCATGCTGGCGCGGGGAGGCGGTTATCTGCTCAACACCGCCTCCGCCGCGGGCCTACTCACCCAGATCGACTCAGGGCCGTATGCAGTCTCTAAACACGCCGCCGTGGGTTTTGCGGAGTGGCTGGCAGTCACCTACGGTGATCAGGGGATTGGCGTTTCGGTGCTGTGCCCCCAGGCCGTGCGCACCAACATCGGCGGCGACGATCCC
>DEBD01000039.1:0-354 GCA_002348385.1 Gammaproteobacteria bacterium UBA2965
TCAGCGAGAGGAAACCCATGTACGTCTGCCTGTGCCAAGCCGTAACCGACCAAGACATCCGCGATGCCGTGGACGATGGCGTGCAAACGGTCAGCCAGCTCGGCGAGTCCTACGGGGTGGCCACCGGATGCGGCCGTTGCCAGCAGATGGCCCAGGAACTCATCGACGAGCGCTTAAGCGAAAAGCAATTCTACGCGGCGTAAGCTTCGTAGAGGCCGGCCCGCGTAGACCCGTACCCTTCGAGCCCTCTGCCCCAACTCGCCTGGGCTAGTAATCCAATTGATCGTCCACGGCGTTGCCACGCGTGGGTATCAGCATGCTGCGTTTGAAGCTGATTACCTCGCTGCCGTCCTG
>DEBD01000039.1:501-968 GCA_002348385.1 Gammaproteobacteria bacterium UBA2965
CTTAAGCGAAAAGCAATTCTACGCAGCGTAAGCTTCGTAGAGGCCCGCCCGCGCAGACCTGCACCCTTCGGGCCCCCTGCCCCAACTCGCCTAGGCTAGTAATCCAATTGATCGTCCACGGCGTTGCCACGCGTGGGTATCAGCATGCTGCGTTTGAAGCTGATTACCTCGCTGCCGTCCTGCTTCAGGCCGCGGGAAAGAATGGTCACGATGCCCTGATTGGGCCGTGACTTGGAGGGCCGCACCTCCAGCACTTCGGACTCGGCATAGATGGTGTCGCCCACGAACACGGGACCGGAGAGCTTCACGTCCGTCCAGCCCAGGTTGGCGATGGTTTTCTGGCTCACATCCGACACCGACATGCCGGTGACCAGCGACAGGGTCAGACAGGAGTTCACCAGCACCTGCCCGAACTCCGTATTGGCGCCGTACTCCTTGTCGAAATGCAGCGGGTGCTGGTTCATGGT
>DEBD01000039.1:1099-46776 GCA_002348385.1 Gammaproteobacteria bacterium UBA2965
TCGGACTCGGCATAGATGGTGTCGCCCACGAACACGGGACCGGAGAGCTTCACGTCCGTCCAGCCCAGGTTGGCGATGGTTTTCTGGCTCACGTCCGACACCGACATGCCGGTGACCAGCGACAGGGTCAGGCAGGAGTTCACCAGCACCTGCCCGAACTCCGTATTGGCGCCGTACTCCTTGTCGAAATGCAGCGGGTGCTGGTTCATGGTGAGCAGCGTAAACCAGGTGTTGTCGCTCTCTGTGATGGTCCTGCCCGGGCGGTGCTCGTAGGTGTCTCCCACCTCGAAATCTTCCAGGTACCGACCGTAAGACTCCCGAAACCGACGTTCGCCAACTGGTTTTGCCTCTGCCACCATCTCTCGTACTCCTCTAGCGCCCGACGTACACGGGCTGACGCTTTTCCAAGAAAGCGGCCACGCCTTCCTTCGAATCTTCAGTTTTGCGCAGAGCGCTGATCTGCTCCATGGCCCAGCTGCCTGTGTCGCGCCAGTCCGGGTCCAGGGTGCGGCGCAAGCCGGCTTTGATGGCTTGCACCGCCAAGGGCGGATTGCCCGCAATCTTGTCCGCCAACTCCATGGCTGTGTCGATCAGGTCCTCGTGAGGCACCACCCGGGAGACCAAGCGCATGGTAAGCGCTTCTTCGGCCGAGATGATCTCGCCGGTAAACAGCAGCTCTGCAGCCCGCTCCCGGCCCACCAACTGGGCCAGGCGACCGAGGCCCGGCGCGTCGCAGCACAGCCCGCGCACCACAAACAGCTCGCCGAACTTGGCGTTCTCGGAGGCCACCCGAATATCGGCCATGAGGGCCAGCTCCATGCCCCACCCCACCGCCGGACCGTTGACGGCCGCGATGATGGGGATGTCGGTATAGAGCAACGCATCCGCCAGAGGGGTCAAACCACCGGCTGCCTCGCGCCGGATCTCCTGTTCCGCCGGCGCTGGTTTGGTGCTGCCGAGAATCTGCTTCACGTCGTCGCCGGCGCAGAACGCGCGTCCGTTGCTGGTGAGCACCAGAGCCCGAGCCTTGCTCTGCCGCACGCAGTCTTCCAACTGCATGTACAGGTCGTAGTTCAACGAGTTCATGGCCTGGGGGCGGTTCAGCGTGATCACCCCCACATGGTCCTGCTCTTGGTACAACATGATGTCGTCGCTCATCGTGCCCCCTTTTTGCCCACTTCGACGCCGAAATCGGGAGCATACATCACCGCGGCAAGTTCGTATCATCGCGGGTAAGGTGAAACCCATGCACGACGAGCCCGTAGACTACATCGAGCGCACCCGGCAGCAGTACGACGCGCTCGGATACCCGCCGTACCGCTGGGTAGAAAACGAGGACGATCCCCCGTTCACACCTGTAGCCAAACCCCTGGCTCAGGCCCGTGTGGGTCTCATCGCCTCAGGCGGCATCTATCGCAAGGGGCAAGTGGCCTTTCACTACCGCGACGACATCAGCGTGCGAGCGATTCCCACCGCTACGCCCACCAGCGAGCTGCGGGTTACCCACTTCGCCTACGACCTTACCGATGCCCGCGCGGATCCCAACGTGGTGTTCCCCCTGGATACGCTGCGCGACCTGGCCCGGGCCACGCGAATCGGTGAGCTGGCGCCTACGGCCTACACGTTCATGGGCGGCATCTACTCGTCACGCAAAGTGCGCGACATCATGGCGCCGGAGCTGGTCCACCGACTCATTGCCGACGAAGTGGACGTGGCCATTCTGGTGCCTGTCTGACCCGTGTGCCATCAGTCCGTTGGACTGATCGCCCGGGCGCTGGAATCCCACGGCATTCCCACGATCTGTTTGTCGAGCGCCTATTCCATCACGGCCGCGGTGCGTCCGCCGCGGGCAGCCTTTCTCGACTTTCCACTAGGACATACGGCAGGCAAACCCGGCGACAAAGCCCTGCAGCGCAGGATCATGATCGACACGCTGTCTGCACTGGACGGGATTCAGATTCCGGGAAAGATCCGCACACTGAAATACCGCTGGTCCGAGGAAGACGCGTGGAAGAAAACGGCGATGCGACCTCAGCGCGGCAAAACAGCCTCCGACGACCGCGCGCAGCGATGGGAAACACCCCAATATCAGTTTCCCGAAGACAAAACCGAGGCCCAGCGGAATCTGGATGCCGGCGGCTGTCCGGGATGCATCTGGCTGCAAGCAACGGGCTAGGCGACTTCGGCATTCACGACAATAAAAACAAGAGACAGGACACATGAGCGACGACTATCGCGATCGAATGCAGGAGTACGCGCAGCGCCTGATGGGCTACAAGACCGGCGAGATGGTGTCGCTCATGGTGCACATCGGCGATGAGCTGGGGCTGTATCAGGCCATAGCGGGCCAGGACAGCATAGATGCCGCGGGCCTCGCCGCCAGCACCGGTCTGCATGAGCGCTGGTTGTCCGAGTGGCTGCGTGGGCAGGGTGCCGCCGGCATTATCGACCACCTGGGCGATGAGCAATTCCGACTGTCGGACGTGGCAGCCGAGGCGCTGCTCGACACGGAAAGCCCCGCCTATCTGCAGGGCTACTTCTTCAAACCCCCCTCGCACGAGATCGTGGAGCGAACCATTGATGCCTTTCGAACCGGCGTCGGCGTGAGCTGGGGCGACCACGGCGACAGCGCCTCGCATTTTCTATGCCGCACCAACCGACCGTTTCACCTGCAGCTGGCGCGCAAGATCATCCCACTCCTGGACGGTGTGGCGGACAGGCTCTCGGAGGGAGGCGCGGTTCTGGATGTGGGTTGCGGCTCCGGCACAGCGCTCACCGAGCTAGCAAAAGCATTCCCAGCATCCCAATTCGTCGGCCTCGACCCGGCCGAGAACATGATCCGGGAAGCCAAAGAACGCTATAAGCATCTGCCCAACGTGCGTTTCGAGGTGGGCTATGGTGAGTCGCTGGATCAACCCAACACCTACGACCTGGTGACCACTTTTGATTGCATGCACGACATGACCGACCCGGTAGGCACCATGAACGCCGTGCATCGCGCGCTGAAGCCCGAAGGGTCCTGGCTGATCAAGGACATTCGCGCCAACGACACCTACCAAGAGAACCTGGAGATTCCGGTGGCGTCCATGATGTATGGCTTCTCAGTGCTGTTCTGCATGTCGTCCGCGCTCTCGCAGCCAGGCGGCGCAGGCCTCGGTACTCTGGGCTTTCCTCCGAACGTTTGCGAACGTCTGGGCTACGACGCCGGTTTCAAGCAGGTGCGTCTGCTCGACTTCGACGGCGACCCGTTCAACAACTACTTCGAGCTAAAGCCCTAACCTCGGCCAGGCGCGGTGCAGAAGCTATTCAGCCTGAACCTGGTTCTGCTCTTGCAGGGCCAGACGGTGAGCCGTATCGGCTCAGCCATTGCCAGCCTGGCACTGTCGCTTTGGGTGCTTGAGACCACCGGCAGCGCCACCTACGTAGGATTGGTGATGTTGGGCACTTCCCTGCCCCTGCTGTTGTTCACTCCCATCGGCGGCGTGCTCGCCGACCGGCTGCCGCGGCGCACCTTGCTGGTGGGCGCAGACACCGCGGCCGGTCTTGCCCTGCTTTCCTTGGTGCTGCCGTTTTACGTGCTCGACAGTAGTGACCAGGTCGCCCTCATCTGGTTGGTGTGTGCCTTGATGGTTTCCAGTACCGCCATGGCCTTCTTCATGCCCGCCATCATGGCCGCCATCCCCGACATCGCCCCCAAGAGCCGGCTGGACGACGCCAACTCCCTGTTCGGCGTGGTGAACTCCGTTACCAACGTGGTGGGATCGGGTGTGGCGGGACTACTGTTTCGCGTGCTGGGCGGTCCCCTGCTTTTTATTCTCAACGGCGTGACCTTCCTGGTATCCGCCTTCTCCGAGCTGTTCCTCAAGCTACCGCCGCCTGAGCCGCGCGCAACCGAAGCGACAGGCTATTGGGCGGACACCAAAGAAGGACTCAGCTACATCGCGGCCCACAAGGGACTGCGCAACTTGCTGCTGCTGTTCACCGCGTCCAATTTCATGTACGCCCCCGCTATGGTGACCTTTCCCATCCTGGTCACACAGTTCCACAATCAGCCGCCGGATTGGCTGGGTTACATCTTTGGGGCGCTGGGACTGGGATCTATGACGGGGCTTGCGCTATTCACCCGGGTGCATTCCGACGGTCCCGGGCGATTTCGATGGTTCACCGGCTGCATGGTGGCGCAGGGATGTACTCTGGCGACGCTGGGAACCACGCCGAACGGGCAAATGGCCGTAGTGGTGTCATTCATCGCCGGCATCGCCATGGCCCCGGTGAACGTAATGTTCATGTCCGTCATCCAGGGTACGGTGCCCCGCGCCATTGTCGGGCGCGTCTCCAGCGTCGGCACGTTGATTACGGGCGCAAGTATGCCGCTGGGCTACGCGTTCGGCGGCATCGCGCTGGACCTCATGAACCGCAACGCCCCGCTCATGTTGTATCTCTGCGGCGCGGGAGCGGCCACCGTTGCCGTCTGGGTGTCCCTCAATGCAGACTATCGTCAGTACATGTCCACCCTAATTGGGAACTCCCATGAAGATGCTCGGCCTGCCGGGGCAAGACCCGGCCACCCAAGCCTGGATGACGACGCTGCTTGAAGCCATTGGCGACGCCAACGACACCTGCACGGTCGCCCGCTACCGACACTGGGATAGCGATCAACAGCCCGACGTGAAATTCGAAGCCGCTCAGATAGATACCCACTCCGTGGATCTCCTTGTCGGGAAGTCCCTGGGCACCATGATTTCACTGGTGGCACACAAAGGCCACGGTCTCGCGCCCGAGCGGGCAGTCTTCATCGGGCTGCCGTTGGTGGCTTATTCCGACGGCTTGAGGGACACGCTGCGCGAGTTCGCATCCACCACGCCCACCCTGTTCATCCAGCAGACGGCGGATCGCACCGCTGCTTATTCCGACGTCGTTGAGTGCATAGGGGATTGCCCGCAGGCCACCACCGTGGAGGTGGCTGGGAGCGACCATGTGTACAGCGACATCGAGGAGCTTCGGGCGATCATCACCGGTTGGCTGGCCGGTTGACGCACCTACTTGAGCGCACGCGTGACTGACAGGATTTACAACGTACTCTTCTTGTGCAGGGGCAATTCGGCGCGAAGCATCCTGGCGGAACAGCTATTGGAACGCCTGGGCGGGGGCCGTTTCGGCGCTTACAGCGCGGGATCGCAACCGACTGGCCGCGTGCATCCCATGGCCGTCGCACTACTCGGGCGCAAGGGGTACGCCACGAATGACTTGCGCAGCAAGAGCTGGTCCGAATACGCCGCGCCAGGCGCGCCCGCCATGGATCTCGTGATCACGGTATGCGATGCGGCCGGCGCAGAAACCTGCCCAATCTGGCCCGCCCACCCACTGAGCGTTCACTGGGGCATCCCAGATCCCGCCGCCGTGGATGGGAACGAGCAGTCCCGCGAGGCAGCCTTCCTGAGCGCCTTCGAGAACCTACACCAACGGATAACCTATCTGGTCAGCCTGCCCGTCGAGTCGATGGATCGACGGACACTTGCACGCACACTGACAGCAGTCAGCTCAGGGCCCGCTTAGCGGCTCGCCGCAGCGATAGCGACCGCCTACGCGCACGCAGGCTCGGCTATCATGGAGCGCCACACCAAAGGAGTGAACAATGAACACCAAACCGTTCGGGCAGCGATGGGCTGGAGCCCTGGGGTTTTACCTTTGCCTGTTGCCGGGGATGGTTGCGGCCGATGCTGTCCAGGGTTCGGTCTCGGATCTCGCGTGGATGAGCGGATCCTGGTCGGGTCCCATGGGCGGCGGGCTAACTCTCGAAGAGAACTGGAACCAGCCGGCCAACGGAACCATCGCCTGCCTCATGCGCATGGGCGGAAACGGCAAGACCAACATTGTGGAGCTCATCCTAATCGAAGACAGCGGTGACTCCCTGGTCTTCCGAGTGCGCCAATGGCGGCCTGGGCTGGTGCCGCTGGACCCACCCGGGCAGACCATGCGCCTCGATGAGTTGGGCGAGCAACGGGTCAGCTTTGTAGCCGCCGATTCGGTTGGAGGATTCAACCGACTAACCTACAGCCGGCCGCAACCCGACATCTTTCAGATCGACGTGGAGCCCCGCCAGGGCGAGGCGTTTCAGCTTCAGTTGAGGCCCACCTCACCTTCCAATCCCTAGAAGTATTCGCCAGCGCGCGGAACTCGCGCGCCCGGGCCTATAGGACTCAGGATGACTCGGTGCAGATGGTGAGCTGACCGGCCTGGAACGCCGCGGGCTGCTGGAAGCAACCAAGTCGCTGCCCACCCAGCAGCACGCCCATGCCGCCATATGCGGCGCTGGGCGCCCTAGAAGCCTTGTTTTTCGACGTCTTCCGGGATGAGGGGATACTTGATACCCGCCCACTTCTGCACTACCCGGACCACCTGACAGGCGTAGCCGAACTCGTTGTCGTACCAAACGTACAAGACGACGTTGTTGTCCCGTACCAGGGTGGCACCGCCATCGATGATGCACGCATGGCGGCTGCCGACGAAGTCGGAGGACACCATGTCGGGTGATTCGGTGAAGTCCACCTGCCGCTGCAGATTCGAGTGCAGCGCCACGTAGCGCAGGTGCTCGTTGACCTCTTCAACGCTAGTGGAACGACCCAGGGTCAGGTTAAGAATGGCCAGTGAGACGTTGGGCGTAGGCACGCGGATGGCGTTACCGGTGAGCTTGCCTTCCAGCTCCGGTAGCAACTTGGCCACCGCGCTAGACGCACCGGTTTCGGTAATCACCATGTTCAGAGGCGCGCCGCGGCCGCGTCGATTCTTCTTGTGGAAGTTGTCGATCAAATTCTGGTCGTTGGTGTAGGCGTGCACCGTTTCCATGTGGCCGTGCAAGATGTCGAACTCATCGTCCATGACCTTCAGCGGCGGCACGATGGCATTGGTGGTGCAGGACGCCGCCGACAGAATTGTGTCATTAGGGGTGACCAGCGAGGAGTTCACACCAGACACGATGTTTTTGATCTGCCCCTTGCCGGGTGCTGTGAGAATCACCCGGGCAGCGCCTTTCGCCTGCAGATGACGGCCGAGGCTTGCTTCGTCGCGCCACACACCGGTGTTGTCAATGATCAGCGCTTCGTGGATGCCGTGGGCTTCGTAGTCCACTTCTTCCGGCGCGTTGGCGTAGATGATCTTGACCACGTTGCCGTTGGCGATGATGCAGCTGTTGTCGGCATCCACGCGGATGGTGCCTTGGAACCCGCCATGGATGGAATCCCGGCGCAGAAGGCTGGCGCGCTTGATCAGGTCTTCCTCGGATCCTTTGCGGACCACCACGGCACGCAACACCAGCTGCTGGCCCCCGCCGGTCTTCTCGATGAGCAATCGAGCCAGCAGCCGGCCAATGCGACCGAAACCGTAAAGCACCACGTCCTGGGGCCGCTGCAAAGGCGGCACGTGACGACCGATCACGCCGGCGCACTCGCGTTCTACAAAAGCCTGCGGTGTCAGCCCGTTGCCGTTGGAGTCCTCCATGTATTTGCTGGCCAACTTGCCTACATCGACATGGGAAGGACCGAGATCCAGCTCGCTCAGCGCCTCGATGATGGGATAGGTTTCGAATTCAGACAGCTCGTTGTGCGCCACCTGACGAACGTAGCGGTGCGTCTTCATGATCTGAATGACGCTCTGGTTGTGTAGCGCGCGACCGTAGCAGTAGGTCACCACATTACGGCGATAGAGCCGTCCGATGAGCGGAATCATCGCTTCCGCTAGGGCTTCTCGCTCTTTCCAATCCGGGAAATAGTCATCGAGACTGTCTAATGCCACGCTGTATCCTCTGGTAGCTGGAACATAGAAATGCGCACAAAGAACCCTGGCAAACACCGGGGAGCGCATGCCCACGGGTCCGCGAGGGCCGCTATTATCGGAATTCGACTAAATAGCCGCAATGCTGGAATTGCATTTATTTGACAGACACGACACTAACGCAGTGACGCGTTGATCGTATCGAGCGCTGCACTACCCGGACAGAGATCAACCTCATTCAAAGCGTTGAGGGGGCGCTGCACCGTATCGAGGATTTCGTGGCAATCGGCAGCCTCAGGATCCACGTAGAGGAGCCCGGTGACCACCTCGCCTTCTGCGTGGCGCTGCTGCACATAATGCAGAGCCTCCACCCGGTCGCGCGGGTCGTAGGAGGTGTCAAGTTTGTGCAAACGCAGCACGGAACCGTCCGGCATGCGCACATCTTCGGTGGTGCCCGGCTCGTAATCGGCCGTGATTTCCTGGGCAGGCCCCACGTAATCGGTAACCGTAACCGTCTCGCTGTGGGCGCGCACGTAGTCGTAGCTCTTGGTGGAACCTTCGTGATTGTTGAACGCAACACAGGGAGAGATTACGTCGATGAAGGCAAAACCGTGATGCAGCAACCCTGCCTTGATCAGCGGCACCAGCTGGCTTTTGTCGCCCGAAAAGCTGCGCGCCACGAAGCTCGCGCCGAGCTGCAACGCCATGCTCACCACGTCGATGGGCTCGTAGAGATTGGGCGCGCCTTTCTTGCTGGTGGACCCCTTGTCGTTGGTGGCCGAGAACTGCCCCTTGGTCAGCCCGTAGGTGCCGTTGTTGTCGATGAGGTAGAGCATATTGATGCGGCGACGCACGATGTGGGCAAACTGGCCCAGACCGATGGACGCCGTATCCCCATCGCCAGACACGCCGATGCAGTAGAGCTCCCGATTGGCAAGGCTCGCTCCGGTGGCCACCGACGGCATGCGCCCGTGCACCGAGTTGAAGCCATGGGATTTGTCCAGAAAGTAGCTGGGCGTCTTAGACGAGCAGCCGATGCCGGAGACCTTCGCGAATTTATGCGGCGGCAGCGACAGCTCCGCACAGGCTTGCACCACGGCGGCGCTCACAGAGTCATGGCCACAACCCGCGCACAGCGTGGACACCGCGCCTTCGTAGTGGCGACGGGTGAGCCCGATCTCGTTTACCGGCAGCCGCGGGTGATGTACCCGAGGCTTGGCCACAAACGTCATGACTTGACCTCCGTGAGGCGCGGCAGCTTCTGCCGCGTGTAGTAGTCCGATACCTGGCGCACGATGGTGTCCGCTGAAATGGACAGGCCGCCATAGTAGAGCACGGGCACGAGCTTCGCCGGCGCCAGGTCGCCTTCGTTGACCAACAGCGTGCGCATCTGGCCGTCGCGGTTCTGATCCACCACGAACAGGGTGTCGTGCCGATTGATGAAGTCATACACCTCGGCACCGAATGGGAACCCCAACAGGCGCATCTGATCGAGTTGGATGCCCTCCTCAGCCAGCAGATCCAGCGCCTCGGTCATGGGCATGGCACTGGTGCCGTAATAGATGATGCCGGCTCGCGAGCCGTTTCCGGATATTTCCGCCTTCGGCACCAGGGTGGCGGCCGTCGCCCACTTCTTGAGCAGCCGCTCCATGTTCTGCTCGTAGACTTCCGGCGACTCCGTGTAGCGGGCGTATTCGTCGCGCGAGGTGCCGCGGGTAAAGAAAGCGCCTTTTTCCGGGTGTGTCCCCGGATAGGTGCGATAACCGATGCCATCACCGTCCACGTCCAGATAGCGTCCGAACGTCTCCACCGCATCCAGATCTTCGCGATCGAGCACTTTGCCCCGGTCGTAACGGCGCTCGTCGTTCCACTCCAGCGGCTCGGAGAGTACGTCGTTCATGCCGAGCTCCAGATCGCTCATCAGCAGCACCGGTGTCTGCAGACGGTCTGCCAGATCCAGGGCCAGAGCTGCCTGTTCGAAGCACTCCTTGGGCGTGGATGGAAACAGCATCACATGTTTGGTGTCGCCGTGCGATGCATAGCCCGCGGAGAGCAGATCGCCCTGTTGGGTGCGGGTGGGCATGCCCGTGGACGGTCCGGAACGCTGAATGTCCATCAGCACCGCCGGGATCTCGGCAAAGTAAGCGAGCCCGAGAAACTCCGACATCAGCGACACACCCGGCCCGCTGGTTGCAGTGAAGGAGCGGGCTCCGTTCCAGCCGCCACCGATGACTATGCCGATGGCCGACAGCTCGTCTTCCGCCTGGATCACGGCAAACTTGCGGCACCCGGTGTCCTTGTCTATGCGCAGCTGGTTGGCGTACTTCTCGAAAGCTTCAGCCACCGACGTAGAAGGCGTAATGGGGTACCACGCACACAGGGTGGCACCCCCATACAAGGCGCCCAATGCGGCGGCCGCATTGCCGTCTATCATGATCTTGTCGCCATTGGCGTCGCTGGGCCGAACCTGCAGCGGCAACGGACACGCCAGATAGTCCTGAGCGTAGTTGCGGCCCAACTCCAGCGCATGAATGTTCGGCGCAATCAGCGCATCCTTGCCTTTGTACTGGGTCGCCACCATCCCGGTAATGACTTCGAAGTCGATGTTCAACAAAGCTGTCAACGCACCCAGATAGGCTATGTTCTTGAACAGACCGCGTTGCTTGGGATCTGCGAACTCGGGCAGCAACATGGATGCCAACGGAATACCGATTTCTGTAACGTCGGCGCGCTTCAAATGCCCCGCGAGCGGCCTGGAGTTGTCGAACACCAGATAACCGCCGGGGTTGATGCTGGCCACATCCTCTTCGTAGGTTTCCGCGTTCATGGCTACCATGATGTCTACGCCTTCGCGCCGACCCAGGTAGCCGCGCTCGTTCACGCGCACCTCGAACCAGGTGGGCAATCCCTGGATGTTGCTGGGGAAAATGTTGCGAGTGGCAACAGGTATTCCCATGCGGAACAGCGCCTTTGCAAACATGCCATTGGCACTGGCCGAACCCGACCCGTTGACGTTGGCAAACCGGATCACGAAATCGTTGTATGACACCTGCTCACTCATTGAGCATATGACCCCAATTGCGGTATGTGCAGCACCGATTTTTGCATATCCCAGGCGTTGGTGGGGCAACGCTCCGCACACAGGCCGCAGTGCACACAGACATCTTCGTCTTTGACCATCACGCGGCCGGTCTCCAGCTCGCCCGACACATACAGATCCTGTTCGGTATTCATCGCCGGCGCCAGCAGCTGCAGGCGCAGATCTTCCTCTTCCGCGTTATCGGTGAATGAGATGCAATCCATCGGACAGATGTCCACGCAGGCATCACACTCGATGCACAGATTGTCGGTGAACACCGTCTGCACGTCGCAGTTCAAACAGCGCTGCGCTTCCCTGGCGCCCAGCGCGCGGTCGAACCCGAGTTCCACTTCCATCTTGATGTCGGCAAGCGCCAGCTTCTTGTCGGCATGGGGCACCAGGTAGCGCTTCGCGGGATCGTGCTCGCTGTCGTAGCTCCACTCGTGCACGCCCATCTTCTGGCTGATCAGATTGACCCCCTCGGGCGGACGGTCGTGTTTCAGATCCTTGTCCTGGCAGAGCAGGTGTATGGAAATAGCTGCGCGGTGCGCATGCGCTGATGCCCAGATGATGTTCTCAGGGCCCAGTGCCGCATCGCCGCCGAAGAACACTTTCGGGTGGGTGGATTGCAGCGTCTCTTCATCGAGAATGGGGCAATCCCACTTGTCGAACTGGATGCCGATGTCCCGCTCAACCCAGGGGCAGTGGTTGTCCTGACCGATGGCCATGAGCACGTGGTCGGCTTCCATGAACACGTCGGGCTCGCCACTGGGCTCGTAGCGCAAACGTCCGTCTTCCCCCTGCACCGGCTTCACGCATTCGAACACCACGCCCTTGAGCTTGCCGTTCTCGTGCACGAACTCCTTGGGCGGCCGGTTGTTGATGATGGGGATACCCTCCGCCATGGCATCTTCCTTCTCCCATTCGGAAGCCTTCATGACCTCGAATGCGGAGCGCACCACCACGGAGACCGATTCGGCACCCAGACGCTTGGCCGTGCGGCAGCAGTCCATGGCCGTGTTGCCCCCACCGAGCACGATGACTTTGCCGCTGATGGAGTCGGTGTGTCCGAACGCCACGCTGGAAAGCCAGTTGATGCCGATGGAGATGTGATCGTCACATTCCTCGCGCCCGGGCAGATCCAGATTACGCCCCAGTGGTGCTCCGGTGCCCACGAAGTACGCATCGAAGTTCTGCTCCAGCATGGAACGCAGGCTGGTGATCTCGTAACCGAAGTGGGTGCGTACCCCCATGTTCAGAATCAGATCCACTTCCTCGTCGAGCACGCTCTCCGGCAATCGGAACGCCGGGATCTGGCTTCTCATCATGCCACCACCCTTTGCGTCCTTGTCGAAGATGTGCACTTCGTAGCCGAATGGCAACAGATCGCGAGCCACCGCCAGAGATGCCGGACCCGCGCCCAACAGGGCAACTCGTTTGCCGTTTTTCTGGGTGGGCACATGGGGCATATAATTTTCGATGTTGCCCTTATTGTCAGCCGCCACACGCTTGAGGCGACAGATGGCAACCGGTTTCTCCTCCGTGCGCACACGCCGGCAGGCGGGCTCGCACGGACGGTCACAGGTGCGTCCGAGAATGCCGGGGAACACATTGGAATCCCAATTCAACATGTACGCTTCGGTATAGCGTCCCTCGGCGATCAGTCGAATGTACTCGGGGACGGGCGTATGCGCGGGGCACGCCCACTGACAATCCACTACCTTGTGAAAGTAGTTGGGATCAAAAATGTTTGTCGGGTTCATGCGTACGACAGCCAGCCGGGAGACCATTTCCGACTTCGTTCACTAGCTCCAACCGTGTTGACAGGGCAAACCGATAAGACGCAGCGCACTTTACCTCGATTGTCAGGCGCCCGCCACTGCTTAGGAGCAGATTCGCGGCAGCAGAGCCGGCCGAAGGGGGACAGGGGTATTGCAGTTTGGTCGCTACTTGCGCAGCGCCGGATCATGCCTGTGGAACACCCCGGAGCCGGGGGCGGCGAGGGCCCGCAAAGCCGAGTAGAATACGCGGCGTTCATGACCTCGCACTCGCCAAGCCATCCACCCGCGCCGCCCGAACCGGGCCAGCGCGCCAGTTGGAGCAATCTGCATCAAGGCGCTCAGGCTCTGGCGGCTGCGCGCGCCGCGGAAGCGTTCGACGGGCTGACATTGGTGATCACCAACGGCATGGCCAATGCTCAGCGCTGGCGCGATCAGCTGGCGTTCTATCTCAATTCCGATCCCGACGGCGGCGCCGAGGTGGAGCTGCTGCAGTTTCCAGATTGGGAAACGCTCGCCTACGACGGATTTTCTCCACATCAGGACATCATCTCGGAGCGGCTGGCCACGCTGCGGCGACTGCCGTCGCTCACCCAGGGCACTCTGGTGGTATGCGTGCAGACGCTGCTGCAGCGCATCGCGCCGCGCTCCTATATCGACGCACACAGCCTGCAGCTGCAGGTGGGTCAACGCTTCGATTTGGAAAGCGAGCGCCGGCGGCTCTCCGAGGCCGGCTATGTTGCAACAGAGGTGGTCAGCGGGCGCGGCGAGTATGCCGTTCGAGGGTCGTTGGTGGACGTGTTTCCCATGGGCGCAATGGAGCCCGTCAGGATCGACCTGCTCGACGACGAAGTGGACTCGCTGCGCACATTCGATCCGGAATCCCAACGCACCATCGAGCGCATCGACAGTATCAATCTGCTGCCAGCAAAGGAATACCCGCTCGACGAGCAAGCCATCGCTCGCTTTCGCAACAACTGGCACGAGACGTTCAACGTGGACGTCAGACGTTGCAGCATCTATCAGGACGTGAGCGCGGGCATACAACCCAGCGGGGTGGAGTACTACCTTCCCTTCTTCTATCCCGAGCTCGGCAGTCTGTTCGACTATCTGCCCGACGCCACCCTGGTGATTCGAGAAGCCGGCGTGCAGGAAACGTTGAATGCCTTTCTCGGCGAGGTGGCCGAGCGCTACGAGAATCTGCGCCACGACGTGGAACGCCCGATCCTGCCGCCGAACCAGTTGTTCCTCGCCGAAGACGAGCTGCACGGCCGGCTCAAGCCGCACGCCCAGGTCATCCTGAACACAGAGGCGGAAGCGCGCCACCGGGTGAACTTTGACACCCGCCCCATACCCGATGTGCAGGCAAATCCTCGCCACAAGCATCCGGCCGCGGCGCTCACGAGTTTTCTCGAGGACATCACCACCCCCACGCTGTTCGTCGCAGACACCGCGGGACGCAGGGAAGTGTTCAACGAGTTCCTGCTGCGGGCGGGCATCAACGCACAGGAGGTGGGCGGGCTGCGCGAGTTTCTCGCCACCAAGCCGCCTAAGGGCTTGGGGCTGGCGGAGATCGAGTTCGGACTGTGGACCGACGAGCTGTGCATCATCACCGAAAGCCAGGTGTTCGGGCACCAGGTGGCCGAGCGACGGGCGCGCAGCACACGCGCCCTGGACCCGGATCAGATCATCAAGAACCTCACAGAGCTGCGCATTGGCGACCCGGTGGTGCACATCGAGCACGGCGTGGGCCGCTACCGGGGTCTAACGACCCTGGAGATCGACGGCAACGCCAACGAGTTCCTGCAGCTTGAATACGCCGAGGAGTCGAAGCTCTACGTTCCCGTGACATCGCTGCACCTGGTGAGCCGCTATTCAGGTGTGGAGGCGGAGCACGCGCCGCTGAACCGGTTGGGTTCAGACGCGTGGGACAAAGCCAAGCGCAGGGCGGCGGAAAAGATCCACGACGTGGCCGCGGAGCTTTTGAACATCCACGCCCGGCGCGAGTCTTCGCCAAGCCACCAGTTTCCTCTGCCAACGGACGACTACCGACGCTTTGCCGACCAGTTTCCCTTCGAGCTGACACCGGACCAGCAGTGCGCCATCGACGAGGTGCTGGCCGATCTGGCCAGCCCCCGCGCCACCGACCGGCTGATCTGCGGCGACGTGGGATTCGGCAAAACGGAAGTGGCCATGCGCGCGGCATTTCTGGCCGTGCACGGCGGCAAGCAGGTAGCCGTACTGGTGCCCACCACACTGCTCGCGCAGCAGCACTTCGACACCTTTCGCGATCGTTTTGCCAGCTGGCCCATGCAGATCGAAGTGATCTCACGGCTGCGAACCGATGCAGACGTAGCAGCCGTGTCCCAGCGCATCGCGTCGGGAAAGGTGGACATCATCATCGGCACTCACAAGCTGCTCAACAGCTCGCTGGAGTTCGCCGATCTCGGACTCGTGATCGTGGACGAAGAGCACCGCTTCGGGGTGCGTCAGAAAGAACGGCTGCGCGATCTGCGCGCCGAGGTGGATCTACTGACCCTGACAGCCACGCCGATTCCGAGAACCCTCAACATGGCGATGGCGGGCATGCGCGACCTCTCCATCATCGCAACACCACCGGCCCGGCGCCTTTCCATCAATACTTTCGTGCAGGAGAAGCGCAACCACATCATCAAGGAGGCCGTCACTCGGGAGCTCATGCGTGGCGGACAGGTGTTCTACCTGCACAACGAGGTGCGCACCATATCCCAGGCAGCCGATGAGCTGGCCGATCTGGTGCCGGAAGCTCGCATTGGAATCGGCCACGGGCAAATGCCCAAACGGCAGCTCGAACGGGTGATGAACGACTTCTATCATAGACAGCTCAACGTGCTCGTCTGCACCACCATCATCGAGACCGGCATCGACATCCCGAATGCAAATACCATCATTATCGAACGTGCAGACAAGTTCGGGCTCGCACAGCTTCATCAACTCAGAGGAAGGGTTGGGCGCTCGCACCGGCAAGCGTATGCGTACTTGTTAACCCCACACCCGAAAGCACTCACCGCGGACGCCGTGAAGCGCCTGGAGGCCATCGAGGCAGCCGGCGAACTCGGCGTGGGATTTACCCTGGCCACTCACGACCTGGAGATCCGGGGCGCCGGTGAGCTGCTGGGGGAAGAGCAGTCCGGCCAGATCGAATCCATCGGCCTTTCGCTTTACATGCAGATGCTGGACCGGGCCGTGAACGCCATCCGTCAAGGACACACCCAGGCGCTGGATCGTCCTTTGGAATCCGTTAGCGAAGAAGTCAATCTGCACAGCCCCGCGCTGATACCGGAAACATACCTCCCCGACGTTCACGCCCGCCTCATCTTGTACAAGCGAATCGCCAGCGCCAGCTCGACAACCGAACTGGACGACCTGCGCTCCGAGATCATCGACCGATTCGGCAGGCTCCCCGATTCTGTCAGAACACTCTTCGAGGTAACCGGTTTGAAACTGCGCCTGCAGGCGCTGGGCATTGCACGCCTGGACCTGGGTGGCTTGGGAGGCCGGGTGGAATTCAATCCCGAAACCAGCGTGGATCCCTTGTCCGTGGTGAAGCTGGTGCAGGCACAACCAGCCACCTACCGCCTGGACGGCGCCACTCTGCTGCGGGTGAAACGCAACCTGCCGGAATTTCGCGAACGCATGAATTTCGCCGTGGATCTGCTAGATCAACTCGCCCCGCCGGCCAACGACATGGCGGCAAGCGCATGAGCCTCACCCGCCAGGTGCTGGCCGGATCGACCCTAGTGCTTGGCTTGCCAGGCTGGGCGGCGCAGTCCGCCGAGGACCACTACACACGCGACTGGTACGTCACCGAGATCATCGTGTTCCAACGGCCCACGGTGATGGAATACAACACCGCCGAGCAACTGATCGACGCTACGCCGGAGGCCTACCCCTTGAACATGCGCGCTTTCTATGTCGAGGAAAGCGCCCGCGAGAGCGACCTCGACGAGGATGCCTCCGAAGCAGACCCGGAAGAACGCACGCCGGAAGCAGAGCCGGAAGAGCGCGCGCCCGAAGCAGACCCGGAAGAACGCACGCCCGAAGCAGCCACTGCCCCCGCCCCGTTCGATCCCGACTACAACCTCTATCCGGAGGCGTTGGTCTCTCTGCTGCCGGAATTCACAACCACCGAAAGGCCAGAGACCTTCGAACCGCCGCCACCCAAAGAACTCACCGAGGCGCCCGTCGACGCGCTGCAGCCGCATACACAGTTCGGCCTCGGCACGGAGCCCGCTATGCAGGCCGACACAGGGATCGAGCCGGAAACTCAGATGCAGGCGGAACCTGAAGCACAAATCGATCCTGATGTGGCATCCGAACTGCAGATCTATCTGGAGGGTGAGGCAGCGGACCTGGCCGACACCGCGGAACACGATCAACAGCAAGAGCCGGTACCCCTGCCGGTTCCGGCCATCAGCCCCACACTGTTCCCTAACCCGCTAATGCGCTTCCTGAATGCACTGGCGGACTACGAGGCGACGCTGGAGCAATCCAGCTTTCGGTGGCTGCAACCGGACACACTGCAACTCAGCGACGCATCCCGCGCGCTCACCAGACGTCTGGGCGCCCAGGTGATACTGCACGGGCGATGGTTGCAGCCGGTGCCCGCCAGGGAGTCACCGGAACCCCTGTACATTCAGGCGGGCGCGCTACCAGACGGCGAGCGGCAGCTCCGCGGCACCATGAGCCTGACCTTGGGACGCTATCTCCACTTTCACGCACGCCTGCTCTACCGGGAGCCCGGATTTGGACTGGCTCCGGTGTTCGCACCGCAATCCGCGCAATCCGCAGCACCGACACACGCAAAAGTACCCGTGCAAGCAGTTGATGGGTTCATGGTGCTCGACGAAAGCCGACGCATGCGCAGCGAGGAGATCCACTATCTGGATCACCCCAAGTTCGGCGTGATCGTTCGCATCGATCCGGTGCTGGTGCCCGAAGCGGTTCAGCTAGATTTCGAGGCCCTGCAGGAAGACGTCGAGTAAGCGCGCCACTCGGGTCATGCCGGTCGCGGCAATCTCGCTGATCTCCGCCAAGTCGATGGCCTGCGCCCTACCCGCCGCCGGGTTAACAACCAGACAAACACTCGCATAGGGCAAACCGATCTCACGCGCAAGACCGGCCTCGGGCATGCCCGTCATTCCTACCAGTGTGCACCCGTCACGCTCCAGGCGAACGATCTCCGCGGCGGTTTCGAAGCGCGGCCCCTGTGTGCACCCGTACACGCCCCCATCCTGCAGCACGATATCGGCGCGCCCCGCCGCTCGCAGCAGGTCCGCGCGCAGCGGCCCATCGTAGGGATCGGAAAAGTCCACATGGCGCAGGTCGGACTCCGCGGCGAACGAGTGCGCCCGCCCCCACGAGTAATCGATGAGCTGATCGGGTAGCACGAGCTTTCCATTGGACGCGCTGGGTGCGATGCCACCCACGGTGTTGATGGCAATCACGCCGTCCACGTCCAACTCTGCCAGCAGGTGCACATTGGCGCGATAGTTGATCTCGTGCGGCGCAAAGCGGTGGTCGTCACCGTGGCGCGCCAACATCACTACCTCGACCTCACCGCGACGGGCCACCTGCGGCGTGGTGGACGCCTGACCAAATGGCGTCTGGCGAGCGCCGCTATAAGGCGCGAACGCGAACCCCCCACCCAACTGCAGCGCCCCAGAACCGACCATGATGCCCACCCGACTCACGCCGAGTCCTCCATCTCCACGGGCAGCGCATAGATCGCCGGCAGGTTTCTCCAATAGCCCCGATAGTCCATTCCACACCCGAACAGATAGCGGTCCGGGCAACGTAGAACGGGAAAATCCACGGTTAACGACACGGCGCGCTCCACATCTTTTTCCACCAGCACGCTGGTCCGAACCGGGTGCGCGCCCTGCTCGTTGGCCCACACCGCCAGCTCAGACAGCGTCACGCCCTCATCGAAGATATCGTCTACCAGCAGCACGCTGCGATCAGACAGCGGCATACGAGGTTTGGCGATCCATTCCAGCTCGCCGCCCTTGGTGCGGTCCCGATAGCGACTCACGTGCACGTAGCAGATTTCCAGCGGGAAGTGCACCCGGCGCACCAACTCGGCCGTATAGTTCAGACCGCCCTGCAGCACACACACCACCAGGGGGTTCTCATCCGCCAGGCAAGCGCCGATACGCACGGCGGTCTGGTTCACCGCGAACTCGACGTCCGCCGCAGACACCATCAGCTCTGCCGATTCCCGGGCGCGCAGAACGGCGTCGGGAACCCGGGTCATTCTTCCGTGGGCTCCACGTACAGGGTCTGCGTGGGGAAGGCGATCTGGGCGCCGTGCCGCTCCACGATGTCGGAGATCCTGAACAGCACGTCCTGCTTGATGGCATGGAACTCCGCCCACACGGTGGTCTTGGTGAACGTGTACACGAAGAAGTCCAGCGATGACGGACCGAACTCCACGAAGTTCACCATGAGTGTGCGGTTCAGGTCGATGTCCGGGTGGCTCTTCAACATGTCTTCAACGTCTGCAACCACCTGCTTGAGCACAGCCACGTCCGCGTAGCGAATTCCGATGGTCTCGTAGATGCGGCGGTTGCGCATGCGCGAGGGGTTTTCCACCGCCAGGCTGGTGAACACCGAGTTGGGCACGTACAGGGGCCGCTGATCAAAGGTACGTATGCGCGTGAGGCGCCAGCCGATTTCTTCAACGGTGCCCTCAATGTCGCGGTCCGGCGAGCGGACCCAGTCACCCACCGAGAACGGGCGGTCCAGAAAAATCATCAGGGCACCGAAGAAGTTTGCCAGCAGGTCGCGCGCTGCAAAGCCGATAGCAATGCCGCCGATACCCCCAAACGCCAGCACACCGGAAACACTGAACCCCAACCCCTGCAGCACCATGAGCACGCCGGTGATGATGACGGCAACCCGCAGCAGCTTGCCTACCGCCAGGGCCGTGGTCTCGTCCACCGGCACCGCACGATAACTGGCGTCCGACAGGTGCTCCTCGAGGAAGCGGATGAAGCGTACAGCAAACCACACCAGCAGCCAGATGACGGCCACCTCGCGGACCTCGTCCACGTAAGTGTAGATTTCGGCCTCGGCGGTGCCGCCGGCCACATCCGCCGCCCAGGCTACGCCGAGCACCCAAATGGCATAGCTCAAGGGTCGCCGCGCCGCGCCGAGGAGCGCGTCGTCATAGAGGTTGTGCGTAACCTCGAATCGACGCTCCAGGCGATTGAACGCGATGCGCGCCAGCAGATGTGCCACTGCGGTGCCCAGCACGATGAGAAAGACCTCACCAACCCAGGTGTGTGACACCAGATAGTCCAGTATTGAATCGATCATTGGCTAAAAGAAACGCTTAAGTTCAAGTTGTAGGTAATCGTCGCGCTGCAGCGACGCCGATTTGTTGGTCGGATCGAACAGAGACTCCAGCAGAGCGTTGCGATCCGGCAGCGAACCCCCGCCGAACACGCGCCCTTCCAACTCCAGGGTCCAGTCGCTACCCAGCCTCCGGCTGCCTTCGATGGAGAATATATACTCGTCGGTCTCCACGTCCCAGATGACACCCAACAACGCCTGCGTATCCGCCGCGTCGTTGAGACTCCATCGTGTGCCAACGGCCAGGTCGTGTTCAAACAGGGTGTCAAAGGCGCGCTCGTCGCGGCCATCGTGCATGTATTCGGCAACGATTCCAAGATCAGAGCGCGTGCCCCCAAACCCCACCAGCGTACGTTCAAATCCGATATTGAACGCATTGTAGCGCCCGTCAAATCCGCTGTTACTGATGGCTTCCAGCTTCCATGCCCAGTCGCCGAACAGCGCCTGAGCCTCGAGCCCAGTCTGGTCGATGGTGGGATAGTGCGGCCTGAGGTATCCCTCACCCCGTCCGTTTACCTGGGGGAAGAGCAACGGCTGCCGGCTGGTGCCGGAAAAATGATAGATGCCCCACTCCAGGGGTCCGGCCGCATGTGACCAGCGCACCACCGTATCGATGGGAAACTCCTCCGCATGGGAGGCGTAAGTGGCCGCACTGCCTTTGCCGGGCAACGCCCGACGCAGACGGCCGTCTCGGCCCGGGAACGTGCGTTCGCGAAATCCGGCCAGCAACATCAGATCGACAATACCCCAGTCGCGCACCAGCGACAGATGCACCATGGGCTGACCCAGTTTGTCCTCGCCATCGACGTTCTCTACCAGATCGGTCTGATTGACCACGTCCACCAGGTGCTTGAATTCGGTGACGCCCCAGAACACGCGCCTGGCCCCGATGTGCAGCTCCCAGTCCCTGCCTATGCGACTCCAGTACGCCTCGCGCAGATCGAAATGGCTGCGCCGTGAATCCTCCGCATCCAGGCGCAGAAAAGGCGTGACCGTGAGCCGCTGGCGATCCTGATCCCACGAACGGAAGTACTCCAGCTCGACGCTCACAGAGGGTTGCACACGCGACTGGCCTGCCAGGCCTTTGTGCGCGAAGGCCCTGGCCTGCAAGCCCAGGTTCACGTCCCACTCGGTCCGCCCATCGTCCCCGCCCCACGCATTCGCCACGCAGGCGAGAACCAGGCCGGCGAGAAGCGCGCGCCTCACCGGGCGCGGCGCAGGCTGTTGGTGGAGAAATCGCGCTCCTCGTGCAGGCCCGTGGCAAACCGATAGTTGCGCCAATGCAGCGCCGTGCTCTTGCCGGTCTGGTGGTTGACCATCTGCATGCGCCCGGCCTTCCAGAAGCGCTCGGCATGCAGCCGGTAGTCGCTGACGGTGAGCGTCTTCAGCTTGTCGTCGCGCCGATCGAAATACTCTATTTGCTGCACACGCAGCTCAGCTTCGTCCAGCCAGACCAACTGCCGGGAGTAGCCGGAATGAGCATCCACGGGCTTGCGTTCCACCACGAAGCAGGCCGCACCGTCCAGAGTGGCACCTCCCACCAGGCGGTAGCTGTACTTCTCCACCTCCTGGGCGATGAGGTCTTCGTAGGCGAACTCGCTGCTCAGAAACGGTCCGGATTTGTTACTGCTGGCGATCTTCTTAACGCGCTTGACCGCTGGCAGGTACAGCCACTGGTCGTCGGGCAGCACTTTGTGGCCATGACTCAAAAGCGCCGTTCCTCTGATTGGTTTGGGCGTGTCGAACACTACCAGCAGCTTGTCGCCGTCGTTGGGAATCTCCAGCTGTGCGATGCGCAACGCCCGGCGGGTGGCCGCACCGCGCGAATTGCGCAGTACCATCTCGAGTTCCACCTGCATATCCACGTAGCCCGACGCTTTCTCGTCGGCAGCGGTAAAGATAAGCAAACCGGCTTGATCGGGCGGCAGGGAATCCAGGCCGTCCAGGCGGTCGGACACTCCGAGTCCATGCGTGGATGGCGCCCCGACGCCGAGCAGACAGGCCAACAGCCCCGCTCTGAAGAGGTGCGCAGTCATTGCGGCGGCGATATTAAGTAACCGCCTTGGGGTGTGCAACGCATGATCTACTGTATATACTGCCAGTTAACTGTATATACAGACAGGATTTTACATCGGATGAATGCACTCACCCCGCGCCAGGCCCAGGTGCTCGACCTCATCAAGCAACACATCAGCGACACGGGCTACCCCCCTACCCGCGCCGATATCGCCCAGGAGCTGGGTTTCCGGTCGCCCAATGCCGCCGAAGAGCACCTCAAAGCGCTTGCCCGCAAAGGCGCCATCGAAATGATTCCCGGTACCTCCCGAGGCATCCGTCTCCCCGAAGACACCGGCTTACCCGTGGTGGGTCGGGTGGCAGCCGGCAGCCCCATACTGGCCGAAGAACACATCGAAGATCGAGTAGAGATCGGCGCCGGTTTCTTCCACCCGAGGGCCGATTTCCTGTTGCGCGTACACGGCGACAGCATGGTCCAGGCTGGCATTCTCGACGGCGACCTCATCGCAGTTCACAAAACACCTGAGGTGGTGAACGGTCAGATCGTCGTGGCACGCGTCGAAGACGAGGTGACGGTGAAGCGCTTTCAGCGCGGGCGCAATCGGGCCAAGGTCACCTTGCTGCCGGAAAACGCCAACTACGCACCGATCGAGGTAGATCTGCGGGACAGTGCCTTCGCCATCGAAGGTCTGTGTGTGGGATTGCTCCGGCAGGGCAACTAGCTCGCCGGCCCGGCGGTCAGTGAATCACCGGGGGCGGCGCATCGGCCTCATCAGGAGCTTCATGGGCATCCGAGCCCAGGAAATCCGTGGCGGCATCGATCATGGCTTCGGCCACGCCCACCAGGTCGTCACCGAGCATGCCTCGAACCTCATGGGAGAAGCTGATTCGCACCAACGGCTCACCCTCGTCGTCGGCTTCGCGCAGGACTACGTCGCCATTTGTGAGTTGGGTGATTTCAAACACTGCGCTCATCGATACCCCACTGCGTGGACCACTCGGTAGACACCAGCAGTATATCGGTTGACGTCACAAACTGCTCGCCGCCGGCAAAATGAATTGCCCGTGAGCGTCATCTCAATCGGTGGAATCGGGCGCTGAATCGTCAGCGGATTGATCCGCTGCGCCGGCTGAGCGCTTGGCGGCCGTCTTCTTGACCGGCGACTTCTTCGCTTTGGCCCGGGATTTTCGCTTCGCCTTTCGCTTCGCCTTGGGTGGGGCCTTGGTCTCCTCCACCCAGCCTCCGTCACGGTAAAAGGCCCGCCAGCCGCTAGCTTTGCCGTCTTCCTCACTCTGGACGTACTGCTCCTTCGTCTTACGGCTGTAGCGGATAACCGCGGGCCGACCATCGGGGTCCTGTTCTGGCGCGTCCAGCAGATACTTGAACTTCGGGTCCAGCTCATTGCCGTGGGGCTTGATCTCACTGACCAGCGGCGCGCGAGTCTCTCGGTTTTTAGGAAACTGGCTGGCAGCCAGGAAGATACCGCTGGCACCGTCGCGCAACAGGTAGTGATCATCCACTTTCTGGCAACGCAGTTCCGGCATGGGTACCGGATCAGCCTTGGGCGGCGCCGGTTCGCCGCTACGCAGCAGCTTGCGGGTATTCTTGCAATCCTCTGCCGTGCACCCGAAATACTTGCCGAAGCGGCCCGACTTCAGCTGCATGTCGGCGCCGCACTTGTCGCACTCGATCACGGGACCGTCATATCCCTTGATCCGGAACTGACCCGGCTCCACCTCGAACCCGGCGCAGTCCGGGTTGTTTCCACACACGTGCAGCTTGCGGGTCTCATCCACCAGGTAACTGGTCATGGGAACAGCGCACTTGGGACACTTGCGTTTGCTGCGCAGCAGCCTGGACTCGCCCTCGTCGTCCTGCTCCACGTCGATGACCTCATCACCGGGAATCAGGTTCAGCGTCTGGGTGCAACGCTCCTTGGGCGGCAACGCATAGCCCGAACAGCCGAGAAACACCCCGGTACCTCCGTTCCTTACCTGCATGTGGCGGCCGCATTTGGGGCATTCCACATCCGTATCAGTGGGCTCGTTGGCGCGCATACCATTTTTGGCATCGCGCGCGTGATCCAGCTTGTCACTGAAGTCACCGTAGAAATCATCCAGAACCGCCCGCCACTTCACCTTTCCATCGGCAATCTGGTCGAGCTCCTGTTCCATCTGGGCGGTGAAGCCGTAGTCCATGAGGTTCTCGAACTTTTCGATCAGCCGATCGGTCACCAGCTCGCCAATCTTTTCCGCGCGGAAGCGGCGGTTCTGCAGGGTCACGTAGCCGCGATCCTGAATGGTGGAAATGATGGCTGCGTAGGTCGATGGGCGGCCTATGCCTCGTTTCTCCAACTCGCGCACCAGGCTCGCCTCTCCGTAACGGGGCGTCGGTTTGGTGAAATGCTGCACGCCTTCCAGGTCTTTCAGGCCCAATGACTCGCCGACCTGGAAATCCGGCAGTGGGGTGTCTTCTTCTTTTCGGGAAGTAGGCGGCAGCACGCGGGTATACCCATCGAACTGCATGATACGCCCGCGAATCTTCAGCTCGAACCGCTCGGCGTTCACTAATACCGTTGTGCTCAGGTAACGCGCCTGAACCATCTGGCAGGCCACGAACTGGCGCCAGATGAGGTCATAAAGGCGTACCGCGTCGTCATCCACACCGGTAACAAATTCTGACACGGTACCCACGTTCGAGGGGCGAATAGCCTCATGGGCTTCCTGGGCGTCTTCCTTGCTAGCGTAGACGTTGGGGGCTTCGGGCAGATACTCGTTTCCATACTTGTCCAGCACGTGTGCCCGGCAAGACTCCACCGCTTCACTGCTGATGTTGGTGGAGTCGGTGCGCATGTAGGTGATGTAGCCGGCCTCGTAAAGCCGTTGGGCCAGCGTCATGGTCTTCTTCACGCTGAATCCCAGGCGCGTACTCGCCGATTGCTGCAGCGTGGAAGTTATGAAGGGCGCACCAGGCTTGGTTCGCGTAGGTCGGTCTTCTCGAGCGGCAACCTCGAAGCTCGCCTGGCGCAGCCGCTCCAAGGCGCCGTTCGTATCGGCCTCGTTGCCCGGGCGGAAGTTTGCTCCGGAATCCTTGCTAACCTGGAAACGCAGTGGCGCTTCCGCCCCCTCCCGCTGCAGATCGGCAAATGCCTCCCAGTACTCCTCGGGGACGAACGCGCGAATCTCGCGCTCACGTTCTACCACCAGGCGAACGGCCACCGACTGCACCCGGCCGGCCGACAGACCGCGGGCGACTTTGCTCCACAACAGCGGCGACAGCTCGAAGCCGACCACCCGATCCAGAAACCGGCGGGCCTGCTGAGCGTGCACCTGATTCATGTCCAGCTCGCTAGGGGCGTCAAACGCCTCCTGAATGGCACGACGGGTGATCTCGTTGAAGACTACGCGCCGGTAGCGCGCGGGGTCGCCACCGATGGTCTCGCGCAGGTGCCAGGCGATGGCCTCACCTTCACGGTCGAGGTCAGTGGCGAGATAGATCGCCTCTGCCCCTTCGGCCAGCTTGGACAGTTCGGTGACCACCTTCTCCTTACCCGGCAAGACCTGGTAGTCGGCAGTCCAATCCGCGCTGGGGTCCACGCCCATACGCTTGATCAGCTGCTTGCGAGCTCGTTGCTTTTTGTACGCCTCACGCTCCTTTGGCGGGAGCTTGCGGGTTTTGGCGGCCTCTGCGGCCCGAGCTTTCACGTCCGCGCCACGGCTCCCAACCGGCAGGTCGCGAATGTGGCCCACACTGGATTTGACGATGAAGTCCTTACCCAGATACCGGTTGATGGTGCGCGCCTTGGCGGGGGACTCAACGATTACGAGGGAACGCGGCATGAGATCACGCATGGTGAAACTGGGCGCCGTTATAAGGCTTGCTTCAAACCACTGTCAAGAATCGTCACCGCCGAGTTCCGCGATTTTCGCCTCGTCCAACGCCTGCAGCCGCGTCCCGAAAGCCTCCATCATCCCGCCCAACCGGGCCACCACGGAAACCTCTGAGCCGGCCCTTTCCAGCCAGTAGAGGGATACCGCCGACGACGTCACCTCAATCCCAATGACATCGGTAGGCAGTTCGTCGAGCAGGCCAGGGAGCAGCTCGGTCACCTCGCCGACCCCTGCCGTGGAGTTCGTAAAACCGCGATCGATAGACCACCCCGCTGGCACCGCCATAACCTCGCGGGAATTTTCGTCTCGCAGCAGACGCCAGTCGCCCAGCGCATGCATGCGCCGCGGGAGCATGCGGGTGTACGCCATGCATTCCACCACCGGCTCGCGGACCACGCCGCCGGCGCTGACCCGCTCCTCCGGGGTGGGATTCACTTTAGGCAGGCGCCGCAACTCCACCACCAACCCCTCCAGGTGCGCCTGCTGGCGCAGCTTGCTCAAGTACCGGTCGCGCTGGCTTGGCATGAGCCACATCACGGGGCCAAAAGCCACGATGAGGATCACCACAATGATCAGCCACGTCATGCCGCCGGCACCTGTTGAGGGGTAATGGGATTGTGTGTATGGTCGCCGCAAACCCTGTTGGGAAGCAACATGGCAAGCTATCAACGCATCATGTTGGCGGTGGATCTCACGGAAGAGTCTACCCATGTCGCGGAGCGCGCGCTGGCGCTGGCGAAGGCTTTCGATGCGGAGCTCCACGTGGTACACGTCATCGAACCCTTGAGCCTCGCCTACGGCGGGGATATCCCCATGGACCTTTCCACCGTCCAGGAGCAGATACACGAGCAAGCCAAATCCCATCTGGCAGAGTTCGCCAACAGGTTGCAGGTTCCCGATGACAGACAATATCTCATCTTCGGGCGGCCAGAGAGCGAGATTCAACGCGTCGCCGAAAGCAAGGAAGCTGACGTGATCGTAGTAGGCAGCCACGGACGCCATGGGCTTGCGTTGCTGCTGGGATCCACGGCTAATGGCGTCCTGCATGGCGCCAACTGCGACGTGGTAGCGGTGCGGGTAGGCGAGCCGGAGAAGCCCAGCGAGCCGTAATTCCGCAAACCGTTACGGCATTCTATCCTGCGGACTCTTCTCCGCCCCACAGGGGCTACCCATCCGCACTTGTGCCGCAACGCTGCTGGTCGGTTGGCTGGCCGCCGCGCCAGCGTATAGCGAGAGTCTGGCCACCTATCAGCAGCGCGCCGCCTACCGTGCCGCGCTCGACCACCTTGCCGCCGGCCGAACGAGCACATTCAGACGCGCTAAAGAGCGGCTGTCGGAATACGCACTGAGCCCGTATCTTGAGTATTACGAGCTAAGCAGGCGGTTATCCAACGCCAGCGCGGACGACATCACGCGTTTTAGATCCGAGCATGGTCAGCTACCCGTGGCCGACCTGCTCTTCTGGCGCTGGTTGAAGCGCCTGGGTGAACGGCGCGAGTGGGCGGCGTTGTTGGAGCACTACCAGCCCACCACCCATGCCGAGATTCGCTGCTATCAGCTGCGGGCGCTATACGGCACAGGCAAACGCGAGGAAGCTTTTGCCCAGGTAGCCGATCTGTGGGTGGTGGAGGAATCACAACCAAAAGCCTGTGACCCGCTGTTCGAGGCGTGGATCGCGAACGAGTACCTGACCTATGCCATGGCATGGGAGCGGTTGCAGCTGGCGCTGGACAACGACGAACGCCAACTCGCCCGCTACCTGCTGAGGTTCTTCGATGGTTCCCATAAATCATGGGCCCAGTCGCTGTACAACCTGCACCTGAATCCCAGCGCCGTCACGCGCACCAGCCGCTACGCTGCGGACACGGAGAACTCGCGCCGCGCCATTCGGCACGGTCTGCTCCGGCTGGCCAGCAGGGATCCCGAGCGGGCAGTGCAGGCATGGGAGCACTACCGGCAATCCCATGCCTTCACAGACGCGGATCGCTTGGCCATTGAAGACACCCTCATGAAGGAAATGGCCAGCGAAGGGGTATTTCGCAACAACCCGCGATCGACGGACGTCAGCGGGGATCTGGCACAGGCCATGGCGACCGCCGCCATCGCTTACAGCAACTGGCCCCAGGCCCAACACTGGCTGGAGCTCCTGCCAGCGGAGCAACTGCAATCCAACCGCTGGCAGTACTGGCTGGCGCGCGCGCTGTCGGCATCTACGCTCAACTCCGAGCGCGCTCGGCTGGCCTATCGGGCACTGGCCGACGAGCGGGATTACTATGGGTTTCTCGCCGCCGAGCGGCTGGGCGTCCCACCTCAACTCAATGGGGTGGAAGCGCAGCCCCAGCAAGCCACCCGCGAGGCCGTGCGCAATCTTGCCGCGGTGGCACGCGCCACCGAGCTGCACGCGGTGGGCGACCTGCTGAATGCACGGCGGGAACTCAACACTCTAATCACGACACTCCAGCCGGATCAGCAAGCGGCTCTCGCGCACCTGGTCATGGATATGGGCTGGCTGTCGCAGAGCATTCACCTGGCAAACACCGCCAAGCTCCGCGACCATCTGACACTGCGTTTTCCCACGGTACACCACCGGGAGTTCCAACGGGTCAGTCACGCTACTACCATCGACCACCCGTTTCTGATTGCCATTGCGCGCCAGGAAAGCACATTCGATCGCACGGCCCGGTCCAGCGCCGACGCGCGCGGATTGATGCAGCTACTGCATAGCACGGCGACCGCGACGGCACGGCGAGCCCGATTGCGCCTGCCGGACGTTTCCGACCTGTACACGCCGCACGTGAACATCGAGATCAGTGGTCATCACCTGGCCGAACTGCTGCTGCGCTACGACAACTCCAGGCCACTCGCCGCGGCCGCTTACAACGCGGGGCCAAGTCGGGTAGATCGATGGATCAGGCAGGCCAGCGGCATGCCCATGGATATCTGGATCGAGACCATTCCATTTCGCGAAACCCGCAATTACGTGAAAAACGTGCTGGCCTTCGCGCAGGTTTACGGGCAGCTACTGCAGACACCGAGCCCTACGTTACATGCCCACGAGGCGGCGGTGCCCTGATCGTGCTCACCGATATCGGCGTCAACCTCCTGCACACTCAGCTCGCTGACGACCTCGACGGGGTGCTGGAACGCGCGCGCAGCGCCGGGGTCGATCGCCTAATGATTACGGCCACAAACCTCGACGAGGCACACAGGGCCATTGCGCTATGCGATAGCCACGGTCCTGGACTGTGGTGCACGGCCGGCATTCACCCGCACGACGCCAAACAAGCCCAGCCGGGTTGGCAGGGCCGATTGACCGAGCTCGCAGGTCACCATCGGATAACCGCCATCGGCGAGACCGGGCTGGACTTCAACCGTAACTTTTCGCCTCCGGCGGTGCAGCGCGCAGTGTTCGTCGAACAGCTGGCCGTGGCTGTCGAGCTGGGAAAGCCGGTCTTCGTTCACGAGCGCGACACCGACGGCGAGGTAGCGAGCCTGCTGGCGGAATTTGCGCCAAAACTGCCGGGCGCCGTGGTGCACTGTTTTACCGGCAGCGCCGCAGACCTGCGCGCCTACCTGGAGGCCGGCTTCTACATCGGCATCACCGGTTGGGTCACCGAGCGCAAGCGTGGCGCGGCGCTCCGCGAGCTGGTTCGCAAGATCCCATTAGAGCGCTTGCTGGTGGAAACTGACGCGCCGTTCCTGCGCCCTCAAAACGCGCCAACTACCAAGCACCGACGCAACGAGCCAGCCCTGCTCACGTACGTAGTGGCGCAGCTGGCAGAGCTTTACTCATGCAGCACTTCGGAACTCGCCGAAGTCACCAGCCGCAATGCAACGGAACTATTCCGACTGAACGACAAGTGATCGCAGCGTGGCCGCATCGAAAGGCCACTCCAGCTCGCTGTCGAGACCCGGACCACGCACACACAGCACCGGCACGCGTTCGCCGAAACGGCCTAGCAGTTCATCATCAAGCGCCACGTCTACCACTGACAGGGCCGCGCCCGCCAGTTCTGGCATACTCAACAGCAGGTCCAGCGCTTTGTCACAAAGCGAACAATGGTCGGTGGAATACAGAATGTACGTCAACTTGCTCAAACCTCACCTCGCTCCGGCCAGGCTATCGTCATGTCCATAACCGGCCGATCGGGCGCCCAGCGTTATGGGGATCCGCAGACGGCCACCCGTTACCCCCTGGCGTGCGGCCAAGACCTGGAGTGGCAGGTGGACAATGATAGCGCGCAGGCAGTGATGAATATCCAGGCCATCGATGCGGGCAGCATAGTGGTCCCCAGCGTATGCGTGGTCGGCGAGCAACCCCAGGCCGCCGAGGTGACGCTCATCGATGGTGACTCGCGCTGGGAACTTCCTCCCGTACCGAATCACGCTGCCGCGATGCCCGATCCGGGACCGGAGCACGTCAGCACGCACCTGGATTGCTTCCATACCCACCGCGCTCTCAGCAACGCTCAGCTCCACTTCCGCTTGCGGGGCGTAGGCCGACCCTCGCGCTATCTCCTGACCGCAAGCTGGCGGCCGTTGGAACTCGAGAACCCCGCACCGCCCGAAGAGTCGATATGCGCTACCCCGCCGCCCGCCTTGAGCCAGATGAGCCAGGGTGGTCCGCACGGGCCGCGCACCTGCTCACCCACCTGCGTTGCCATGGTGCTGCGCGGCCTGGGCGCTCAAGCAGACCTGGAGGACACCCGCCAGCGCTGCTACGACCCGGGCAGCAAGATGTACGGCATGTGGCCGTACGCCATACTCACCGCCGCGCACCACCGCCATGTGGGCGCAACCGAAGTTTTTGTTGACTGGTCGGATCCGCTGCGGGTTCTCGAAGCCGACACGCCGATGGTTGCCAGCATCCGCTTCGCGCGTGACACATTGCCAGGGGCGCCACTGAATGCCAGCGGCGGGCATCTGGTGGTGGTGCACGGCGCTTCTCCAGAGTGCGTGGTGGTCAACGACCCCGCCGCACCCGAGGTGGCGACGGTTCCGCGAACCTACGACACCATCGCATTCACCCAGGCCTGGCTTCGCCACCGAGGGGCAGCGTATATTCTGTCGCGATGAGATACTTCTGGCACTTCACGTTATTGGCACTGGGGTTTGCGGCGACCACCGCCGGGCTCATGTGGTGGCACACCCACAGCTTCAACCTGACCGGTCTATGGTCATTGCAGTTGCACCCCGTGCACCTTCTAGTGCTGGGACTGGCCATTATTCCTCCCTCGCTGTGGGAGATCTTCGTGCTCGAGAGTCACCGCCACCGTGGCTAAGCGGGTGTTCATTCGCGAGGTCTCGCGCAGCGACAAAGACGAGTTTCTGGCGCTCATGCGCTGCAGCCATGGCCTGCACGAGCCGTGGATCTCGCCACCCCTCACGGACAGCGCGTTTCGCGGCTATCTGGAGCGCGCGCGCAGCCACGACCACGAGGGCCAACTCATCTGCCTAGCGAAAAGCCAGACCATCGTGGGTGTCATCAACATCAACAACATCGTACGGGGCTCGTTCCTCAGCGCATCACTCGGCTACTACGTGGGCGCGCCCTACGCCGGACAGGGCTACATGCACGAAGGCCTGGAACTGGTCATGGACTATGCCTTCAACCAGTTGGGCCTGCATCGACTGGAAGCCAACATACAGCCGGAAAACGCGCGCTCGATTTCCCTGGTACGCCAGTGCGGATTCGAAAAAGAAGGGCTGTCCAAAGCGTTCCTGTACATTGCCGGGCATTGGCGCGACCACGAGCGCTGGACCGCGCACGACGCTCGCACCAGCCTGCATCCCTGATATGTCCGGCTCCACCACCCTGCCCTACGGTAGCTGGCCGTCACCCCTGAATGCCGCCGACATGACCCTTGCTACCGTGGGTCTGCACGAAGTGCGCAGCCTGGGTGATCGCCTTTACTGGCTGGAGAGCCGGCCCTCTGAAGGTGGGCGCAGCGTGCTCATGTGCCGCGACCGCGAGGGTGAGGTTCACGAGCTGACACCCGCTCCGTTCAACGTGCGCACCCGGGTCCACGAATACGGCGGTGGCGCCTATCTGCCGGTGGCGGACGGCGCCTACTTCGTCAACTTTGCCGACCAGCGCCTTTACCATGTGCAGGACGGTAACGTGCAACCGATCACCGCAGAGGGTGGCCCACGGTTTGCGGACCTTGTCTGGGATGCTGCGCGCACACGCCTGCTGGCGGTGACCGAAGCGCACAACGCCGAACCCGAGCCAAAGAACTGCCTGCAGGCTATCGATGTGGAGACCGGCCGGCTTTCCGTGCTGCACGACGGGCATGACTTCTATGCCTCGCCGCGCATTTCCCCGGACGGAACGCGCATGGCATTCGTGCACTGGGACCACCCCAACATGCCCTGGGACGGCTGCCAGCTGGAAGTCTGTGACATCACCGGCGCAGGAGCGCTCGCGGGAGCCACCATCGTGGCCGGCGGCGCTGACGAATCCGTGCTGCAACCCGAATGGGTGGGGGATGCCCTGATCTTCATCAGCGACCGCAACGGCTACTGGAACCTGTACCGACTGGATGAGAGCGGCTTGTTCTGCGTGCTCGAAGACGGGGTGGATTACGGCTCGCCGCCTTGGGCATTCGCCATGCGCCACTACGCGCAACTGGATGATCGGTACCTGATTGCGGCACGCAAAGGCCCCGAACCACAAGTGGTGCTGGTGGACAGCGTGGCAGGGTTCGCCACGCCCCTGGACCTGGGCGCCAACGTCTGCGGGGTGTCCGACCTGGTCAACCACGCGGGCAAGCTCTGCTGCCTCGCGCACTTTCACGACGAACTGCCCGCCCTGGTGAGTTTCGAGCCCGCCACGGGTCAGGTAGCCCGTCTGCGCGAATCAGGCCCGCCACCCGTGGCCGAAAGCTACGTATCCACACCCGAACACGTCACGTTTCCCACCCGTGACCGTGCCCATGCTTTTGCCTACGTGTACTGGCCCAGCAACCCGGACGTGGTCGCTCCGGCCGACGAGTTGCCGCCCCTGTTGGTCATGACCCACGGCGGGCCCACCGGCGCCGCCGGCGCCAGCCTCAACCTGCGCGCTCAGTATTACACCAGCCGTGGCTGGGCAGTGGCCGATGTCAACTATCGCGGCAGCTCAGGGTACGGGCGCGCCTATCGCGATGCTCTGAACGGCAACTGGGGCATCCTGGACGTTCACGACTGCGAGGATCTGGTCCGGCACCTGGGCGACACCGGCCGGGTGGACGCCGAGCGCGTGGCCATTCGTGGCGGCAGTGCGGGCGGCTACACCACCCTTGCCGCGCTGACCTCTACGCACAGCTTTCGCGCAGGAGCCAGCCATTACGGGATTGGCGACCTGAACGCGCTGGCCCGGGATACCCACAAATTCGAATCGCGCTATCTGGACGGTCTGCTGGGATCGGCCGACGCGCTGGAAGCGCGCTCTCCCATCCACCACATCGATCGGCTCAGCTGCCCCGTGATATTTTTTCAGGGCAGCGAGGACAAGGTGGTGCCGCCCAATCAATCCCACGCCATGGTAGACGCGCTCAGGCAGAAAGGCATTGCCGTAGCCTACCTGGAGTTTGCCGGTGAAGGGCACGGGTTTCGCATGGCCGACAATATCGTTCGGGCAGTGGAGTCGGAGTATGGATTTTTCTGCCGAGTCTTCGGGATTCACACCGAGACGGCCCCAGAACTGGAGATCGACAACTTATGAGCGCCCGTCAGCTGAAGGTCGCCGTCCTCATGGGTGGCCCGTCCGCCGAGGCTGAAGTGTCCCGGGTATCGGCAGCAGAAGTCGCCCAGGCCCTGGAGACCGCGGGCCATAAACCCACCCTGATCGAGCTGGACACCCAGGTCACCTCGGAAGTCTTGCAGCTGGCTCCAGATGTGGTTTTCCCCGCGCTGCACGGGCCGCCGGGAGAAGACGGCACGGTACAGGGATTTCTAGAGATCCTGGGGCTGCCCTACGTAGGCAGCGATGTGCACGGAAGTGCCGCCGCCATGGACAAGTCCCTGGCAAAGTCCGTGTTCCAACGCGCCGGCCTGCCGGTACTGGATGATCTGCTGGTGCGCACCGACCAGGCCCCCGCACGTATCGCGGAAACCATCTTTGCGGCATTCGGCGAGCGAGTGGTCCTCAAACCGCTCGGCCAGGGTTCCGCCATCGGCGTTACCCGGGTGACCGGAAACATGGATCTGGAGCAAGCGGTGCGCTCCGCCATTGCATCACAACCACGCGAGCGAGCGCTGCTGGTGGAGCCGTTTGTCGACGGCCGCGAGGTCACCGTGGGCGTTCTGGATCTGCACGGCAGCGAACCCAGAGCTTTTCCCGTCATCGAGATCACCACGGCGGAAGACGAGTGGTACGACTACACTAACCGCTACGACCCGGCCAAGAGCCAGCATCTGATTCCCGCCCCCCTCGGGGCCGAAACCAGCGAGTGGCTGCAATCCATTGCGCTGGACGCCCACAGCGAGCTCGGATTGAGAGATCTGTCGAGGGCCGATTATCTGGTGGCCAACGACGACGTGTACCTGCTGGAGGTGAACTCGCTACCGGGAATGACGCCAACCAGTCTGTATCCGGACGGCGCCCGGGCCATCGGAATGGATTTCCCTACCCTGCTCGACGCGCTGGTGCAAAGCGCCTACCAGCGCGGTTAGCCCACCCCACCGGCACCGCCGGTGGGGCGCAAATCACACCTAGATGTCGTAACCGCGCTCGTTGTGCAGCACCAGGTCGAGACCTTCGACTTCCTCGTCTTCCTCCACCCGGTTACCCAGCAGTTTGTCGGTGATCCACAAGATCGCCAGCGTACCCACCGCCGTGTAGCCAACGGTGGCCACCACGCCGATGGCCTGCACGCCAAGCTGACTGCCGATGTCAATGTCATGCTGGCCGCTGAAAATACCCAATGCACTGCTGGCGAACACAGCGGTGAGCAGGGTGCCTAGAATGCCGCCCACGCCGTGCACCGGGAACACATCCAGCGAGTCATCGATTTTCAGGCTACGCTTGAGATAGTTGGTAGCGGCGAAGCAGATGATGCCCGCCAGTATGCCGATTACCAGCGCACCGGCCGGTCCAACGTAGCCGGATGCCGGCGTGATGGTTCCCAGACCGGCAACCATTCCGGTGACGGCACCCAGGGCACTGGGCTTGCCGAAGCGCACCCATTCCGCACACAGCCAGGTGAACGCTCCCGCGGATGCGGAGATATGGGTGACCAACATGGCCATGCCCGCATCGCCGTTGGCCGCCAACGCGGACCCACCGTTGAACCCGAACCAACCTACCCACAGCATGCCGGCGCCGGCGATGGTCAGGGTCATGTTGTGCGGCGTCATGGCCTGCTCTGGAAAACCGCGCCGGTTGCCGAGGTACAGGGCCGCAACCAGGGCGGCCACACCCGCGGTGATATGCACCACCGTCCCACCGGCAAAATCCATCAGACCCATCTCACCCAACCAGCCGCCACCCCATACCCAGTGGCAGATGGGCGCGTAAACCAGCAGCAACCACGCACCACTGAACACCACCAGCGCGGAGAAGCGCATGCGCTCGGCAAAGCCGCCAACGATGAGCGCCGGGGTAATGATGGCAAAGGTCAGCTGAAACAGCGCGAAGGACGATTCGGGAATGTCACCCCACATGGCGCCTTCCGACACACCGGCAAAGAACATCTTGCCGAGCCCGCCCACCAGGGGACCACCTTCCGCAAAAGCCAGACTGTAGCCGACAACCACCCACAATATGCTGACCAGACAGGTGATCACGAAACATTGCATCAGCACGCTGAGCACATTCTTGCTGCGAACCAAGCCACCGTAAAACAGCGACAGGCCGGGAATGGTCATGAACAGCACCAATGCGGTAGAGGTAAGAATCCACGCCGTATTACCCTGACTAAGATCATCAGCAAAAGCGGGCGCGCAGCAGAGCAGCGCTAAGACACCAAGAGTCAGTCGTTTCATTTAGCCCTCCAGCCATCACCGGCCGCATACCTCATGCGCAATCCGGTTGCGTTTTGTTGTATACGAAATGTACTTGAGAATTTCAGCTGGTGCCAGCGCGTCCCCCGGTAAAGGTGTTTTTCCCGGCCGCCTCGCTAAAATAGCGCGCCTGGCAGACAAAGGTGGTAGTTCATGGAGGCAGTGGTTTCAGCGCAACGGGAGAAGGTCGCGGCAGCAACCCGCTGGCTGTCCCAGCGCATCATCGGTCAGGAGGCGCTTCTGCAGCGGCTCATGACCGCCCTGCTGTGCGGGGGACACCTGTTGGTGGAAGGCGCCCCGGGATTGGCCAAGACCCGGGCGATCAAGGAGTTGGCCGCCGTGGTGGAAGGGGACTTTCACCGCATCCAGTTCACGCCCGATCTGCTGCCAAGCGACGTCACCGGCACCGAGGTGTTCAGGCCCGAGGACGGATCATTCATATTTCAGCACGGCCCCGTATTTCACAACCTGCTGCTGGCCGACGAGATCAACCGTGCGCCGGCCAAGGTGCAATCCGCACTCCTGGAAGCCATGGCAGAACACCAGGTGAGCGTGGGCAGGGAAACCTTCCCTCTGCCCGAGTTGTTTCTGGTCATGGCGACCCAGAACCCCATCGAACAGGAAGGCACCTACCCGCTCCCGGAAGCACAGCTGGATCGCTTCCTCCTGCACATCACCGTGGACTATCCGGACGCGCAGTCGGAAACCGCCATTCTGCATCTGGTGCGCAACGAGTCCGCCTCGGACCCTACACCAGAGCCACCGGTGCGCCTCACCCAGGCGGACATCTTCGAAGCTCGCCGGGAGGTGCTTGGATTGCACATGGCCGAACCGGTGGAACGTTATGCGGTGGCACTGGTAATGGCATCCAGGGCGGCCGAAGGTGAGGTCGGCCGCTGGCTCGAGTTCGGAGCCAGCCCGCGCGGCACCATCGCGTTAGATCAGTGCTCGCGCGCACGGGCCTGGCTTGAAGGCCGCGACTACGTAACGCCCGAGGACGTTCAGGCGGTGGCATTTGACGTGCTGCGCCATCGGTTGATCCTCACCTTCGAAGCGGATGCGCAAGGGGTCACCGCCGATCAGGTCATCGAAGCACTGCTGGCCACGGTGCCCGTACCGTAATCCCAATCGGTGGCCAGCAAACCCGCTCCATCAAACCGCTTCGCCGATGCCATGCTGCGCGGCGCCTATGTGAGCCTGGACGACCTACTCGCGGTGCGCTACCGGCCCGGCGTCACGGCCCGACGCAGGCCCCCTCTGGTCAGCAACCAACACGGCCACCGACTGTCCAAGCTGCGAGGGCGCGGCGTGGATTTCTCTGAAGTGCGGGCCTATCAACCCGGCGACGACGTGCGCACCATCGATTGGCGCGTTACGGCACGCAAGAACAAGCCGCACACTAAGGTATTCAGAGAAGAGCGCGAACGTCTGACTTTCGTGGTGGTGGATCAGAGCCAGGGGATGTTTTTCGGCAGCCGAACGCGGCTCAAATCGGTGGCCGCGGCCGAGGCAGCCGCATGGGCCGCCTGGCAGGGCCTGAGCCACAACGACCGGGTGGGCGGCATCGTGCTGGGCAACCATCGAATGGCAATCCACAAACCCTACCGCAGCAGCCGCAACGTGGCCCGCCTCATGTCCGATATTTCTTCTTTTAATCAATCTCTTACAGCAGGTTCCGATAAACGGGATGAAAATGTTCTGCACGAAGGCCTGGTGCAGTTGCGGCGTCTGACTCACACCAATCATCGGATCTTTCTAATCAGCGACTTTCGGCCTCTGGGCGACCTCTGGCAGGACACCCTGCGCGCCCTGGTGCGCCACAACGAGGTGGTGGTGGTGCAGGTGTACGATCCGCTGGAGCGGGACTTGCCGCCTTCCGAGCAATACTCCGTCACCGACGGAATCGCGCGCGTGCAGTTTCACACCGGCGACCGGCGCTTGCGCGACCAGTACCACCAGCGCTTCGCCGAACACGAGCGTGCGCTGCAGGAACTGTGCATCGCCACCTCCGCACGCTACCGGACTCAATCCACCGATGACCCGATGGGCATTGTGGCGGGAGCGTAACGATGCAGACCGACGCGCTGGCCCAACTGCGCGACATTCACCTGCCTCCCGGTCCTGGCTGGTGGCCGCCGGCACCCGGCTGGTGGCTGCTGGCGCTGGCCGCACTGGGGGGCATCGCGTACCTGGCCTATGTGCTGTTCCGCCGCTACCACAAAGGCCGACCCATGCGCGCCGCGCGCGCATCTTTGCAGTCGCTCTATGAGGATCATCAAAGCGGCCGGCTGGGCGCACCGGAGTACGTGCACCAGAGTAACGAACTACTCAAACGCGTAGTGGTACATAGCCTGGGCAGGTCTGAGGCGGGCCCTGCCAGCGGCCAGGACTGGCTGCAGATCCTCGATGGCTATGCAGGCGGAGTGGATTTCACTCGGGGGCCAGGGCAAGTGCTCGGCCAGGCCAGATTTCTGCCCAATCCCCAAGTGGACGCCGAGGCGCTGCAGGTATTGATGGACACCCTGCTACGCAAGGTGACGCCATGATCGAATGGCTTTGGCCCTGGGCGTTCGTGCTGCTCCCACTGCCGTTGCTGGCCCGCTGGATCGCCCCTCGCAACGAACCGCAGCCAGCGCTCACGGTGCCAGACGTACGACGCTTTTACCGCGACGACGACGGTGGCACGCCGGGCTTACCACGCCGGCTGGGATGGCGCACCATCTTGCTGTGGCTTGTGTGGATACTGCTGGTGACGGCCACCGCCCGCCCGGAAAGGACCGGCGAGCCGGTGACCCTGCCGGTCAGTGGTCGCGACCTGATGCTGGCGGTGGACATCTCGGGCAGCATGGGTACTGAAGACCTGCAGTTGGGCGGACGTCGCGTCACGCGCCTGACCGTCGTCAAGAACGTAGTGCACGACTTTATAACCGAACGCCAGGGCGACCGCGTGGGCTTGATCCTATTCGGCACCAACGCCTACCTACAGGCCCCCCTGACCTTCGACCTGGCTACCGTCAACCGTCTGTTGAGCGAGGCGCCGGTAGGCATCGCCGGTGGCAAGACCGCCCTTGGGGATGCCATTGGATTATCCGTCAAGCGACTGCGCGCGCGACCGGAAGGCGACCGCGTGATGATCCTGCTCACCGACGGGGCCAACAACGTGGGTGAAGTAGCACCCGATAAAGCCGCCGAGCTGGCGGCCCAGGCCGGCGTGAGGATCCACACCATCGGTGTGGGGGCGGACGAGATGAGCATGCCGGGTCCCCTGGGCAACCTGTTCGGGTCACGCATGGTGAACCCATCCGCCGACCTGGACGAAGAAACCCTGCAGACCATCGCCCGCACCACGGGCGGACGCTACTTTCGCGCTCAGAACACCCAGCGCCTGCGGGAGATCTACACCATCATCGATGCCCTGGAGCCTATTGAGCAGGATGCCGAAACCTACCGGCCCACGGCATCGCTGTACTTCTGGCCCCTGGCCGGGGCGTGGGTGCTGTTCCTTGCCATGCTGGCCCGGGACGGACGGAGGCGGCGCCATGCTTGAGTCGTTGCATTTCATCCGGCCCTGGTGGCTCGTGGGTCTGCTGCCGGTGATCGTAGTCTGCGTGCTCTGGGCCCGGCACCGGGCCGGCCGCTCTCACTGGGAGACGCAGATCGCGCCGGAGCTGCTGGCCGTGCTGCTGGAAAGCGCCAACTCGTCGCGGTTCAACACCAAGGTGTGGGCCATTGCCGCCGCGTTGGCGGTCGCTACCGTGGGGCTCGCCGGCCCTACCTGGGAGCGGCTTCCACAACCGGTCACCCAGAAGACAGACGCCACGGTAGTGATTCTGGATCTGTCGCTTTCCATGTTCGCCGAAGACCTGGCGCCCTCCCGCCTGGTGCGCGCGCGCCAGAAGATCACGGACATCCTCAGGCTGCGCCAGGAAGGGGTTACCGGGTTGGTCGCTTATGCAGGGGACGCCCACGTGGTGGCCCCACTGACCGACGACACCCGCACCATAGAGAATCTGCTGAGCGCACTATCTCCGGCCATGATGCCCGTGCTGGGCAGCGATCCGATGGCCGCCATGGCCCTGACCCGAGAGTTGTTCGCCAACTCCGGCTACCGTCAGGGGCGCATCCTGCTCATTACCGACGGCGTTAGGCGGCCGTCCGAAATCGCCGCCTACGCGGCGCCCAGCTTCCCGGTTTCCATAATGGGCGTAGGCACATCGCGCGGCGGCACCATTCCGCTCGATTTCGCGAACCAACGCGGCCAGGTGCTCACCGACCAGCAGGGCCAGACAGTGGTTGCGCGGCTGGACGAAGCGGCGCTGGCGGGACTGGCCAGCCGCACTCACGGCCGCTACCGCACGCTGACTCTGCAGGACGACGACATACTCGATCTCCTGGAAACCCCGCTGCCCAGCAGCGAGGCAACCAGCGAACTGGAGCGCGAGTTCGACGTCTGGGCGGACATGGGATACTGGGCCTGCATCCTGTTGCTGCCTCTGGTGCTGCTGGGCTTTCGGCGCGGCGTACTGGTTTGCGTGTGCCTGGCGTGCGTGCCGCCGCCGGCGTCCGCCAACCTCTGGGACGACCTGTGGCTTCGACGCGACCAGCAAGGTTACAACGCCATCCAACAGGGCCGCCCCGACGAGGCATCGGGCCTGTTTGCCGACCCGCAATGGCGTGCATCCGCACAATATCAAGGCGAAGACTACCCCTCCGCCGCTCAGGGTTTCGCCGCTGACCCGACCACGACGGGTTACTACAACCTGGGTAACGCGCTCGCCAAACAAGGGCAGTTGGAAGAGGCCGTCGCTGCCTACACACAGGCACTCGATCAGGATCCAAGCCACGAGGATGCTGCCTTCAACAAAGCGCTGGTGGAAGGTTTGCTGAAAGACCAGCAGTCTTCTGAAGAGCAAGCCCCCCAGCAACAACCTAACGAACAGGGCGAGGGCCAGGACAGTCGCAACGAGTCCGAACCCCAGGGCGCGGACCAGCCCGGTGACGAAGAGCAGGATGCACAACAAGCCGAATCTGAGCAGGACCCCGACGGCGAAGAACCCCAACCTTCCGAGCCGGGCGAGGAGCAATCCTCCGAACAGATGGCGCAGTCCCGCGACGAACAGCAAGACGCGCTGGAGCAGTGGCTGAGACGGGTACCTGACGAGCCCGGAGGTCTGCTGCGGCGCAAGTTCCGCTACGAAACCAACCAGCGCTTGCGCAGTGGAGACTACTCCAGCCAGGCCCAGGAGCAAGTGTGGTGAGGCGCCTGGCACTGCTGCTCTTGTGTTTTGTCACGGCTGTCCACGCCGACGTGCACGTCTTCGTCGAGCCGAGCCTGATCGACGAGTTGGATACGTTCGAACTGCGCGTGCGCGCATCGGATGCGGATGCGTCCGACGCACCCGACCTGACGCCGTTGGAGGCAGACTTCGAAGTCCTCAGCCGCCAGGTGGCCAGCCAGCGCAACCTGATCAACGGCAACCTCGAGGCCTGGGTGGACTTCCGATATACGCTGCGGCCCAAGCGCAGCGGCGAGCTACGCATACCGCCGTTGCGCGTAGGCAATCAGCGCAGCGAGCCCACCACCGTACTGGTCCGTGCGCTGGATCCGGGCGTCAAACAGACCATCGAGCAGATGGTGTTCTTCGAAACCGAGGTCACCGCAAATCCGGTCTATGTGCAGGCACAGACCGTATTCATACGCCGGCTTTTCTATGCCAGTGGCGTGCAGCTGTACAGCGATCTGCCCGGCGTGCCGGAAGTGACCGACGCGGTCATCGTCTCGCTGGGCGAGACTCAGTCCAGGGTGGTCGTTCGCCAAGGCACCCGCTATGGCGTGATCGAACAGCGTTTTGCCATATTCCCCGAGAACAGCGGCACGCTGTCCATTCCAGAATCGTCCATCACCTCGAGCATCCGTGTGCGACGCGACGGACGTACCCGGCGCTCGGGCATTCGGATCGTCGCGCCCGCGCAGACGCTGACGGTATTACCCATTCCGCCCGAGTACCCGGCAGATGCCACCTGGCTGCCAGCCACGAATATATCGCTGCAGGAAGCCTGGCTGCCGGACCGGCTGACGTTCGATCTCGGCGATCCCATCAAACGCACGATTTCCGTTCTGGTCGAAGGCAATACCGGATCCTCGATTCCACCGCTACCGATTACGTTCCCAGACCATTTCAAGTCGTACCCCGAAACGCCCAGCATCGATGACGACGTCGATGGCAATCAGGTGGTGGGTCACCGGGAGGAGTCGATCTCGCTGGTTCCCGTCAGTCCCGGCATGGCTGCGCTGCCTGCCGTTTCTCTGACCTGGTGGGATACCCAAGCGCGGCGGGTACGGGTCAGCCGTCTGGAAGCGCGCACCATGACACTTTCCGGCGCGACGCCCGCGCCCGTGACGCTGCCCGCGGACCGAACCGCAGAGGCAGCCTCCCCTGCCGAAGATCCGACACGCGGACGCTCGCAGACGCCGGCAATACCTCTGGAGACCATCGCGGGAGCGGTCGCTCTGCTGGCGTTGTGTTTCTGGTTGGCTCGGCAGCTCGCCCGCAGGCGACCGCCTGCGACGGATACCCTTACGCGAAAGGGCGCCCTGGCGGACCTGAAGTCCGCTTGTGACCGCGGCGACCTGCCCGGCGCACGCCGCCGCCTGCTGGACTTGTTGTCGCTGCTCTACGACGAGCCCCGCACCAGTGCGCTTGCGCGCTTCAGCTCCGAGCCGCAACACGCAGCGTTATGGAGCGATATGAATGAGGCCCTTTACGCCCCGGACGGGCTGCAGCCGCGCTCGCCCACGCTGGCACGCGACATCTGGCGCGTGGCGCGCTCCTTGAAGCCTGCTCGCACGCTGCAGCGGCTGCATGCTTCCGATAAGCACACCGACGCCCTGCCGGCACTCTACGGCCCCGCGGGACCGACCTAACCGGAATCGCTGCCGGCTGCTGGCGCCAGGCTCTTAGTCACCACCTCGTAGACGTCCTTGGACAGATCTGAAGCAGCCGCCAGACCTTCGAGCTCCGCATACATGAGCCTGCCACGGGTTGCATCGTAGCGTTGCCAGCGCGTGAGGGGGCCAAGCAGGCGCGCGGCCATCTGAGGATTGGTGGCATTGAGCTTGAGCACCCGGTCGGCAAGGAACTTATAGCCGCTTCCGTCCAGGGCATGGAAGTTTCGATGGTTGCGCATAGCAAAAGCCCCGTACACGGAACGCAGCTTGTTGGGATTTCTCGCATCGAAGGCCGCGTGCTCCTCCAACCGGACAACGTCCGCGGCGCTGAATGTGCTGCTCGCCGACTGTAGTGAAAACCACATATCCACCACACCAGCGTCGTGCTGCCAATCATCGTAGAACTGGGCAAGCGTAGTTTCGCGCACCGACGCTTCCACTGACTCGCTCTCCAGCATCTCCACCAGGGCGGCACGGCGGTCGGTGAGATTGTCCGCCGAAGAGAAATGGTCGAGCAACAGGCCGTGCAACGCATCGCCATGTAAAGACGCAACGACGTAACCGAGCGCGACGTTGCGCAGCGCCCTGCACGCCATACTGGTCGCGTCGGGCGCGAATGGCCCCTGAGGCTTCGCAGCATCGTACAACTCACGCCATATGGCCGCATGACTGCTTGCCAGGCGGTCCTGCAACTGGCGCCTGGCCGCGAACACCGCATCCACCTCAAAGTCCTCGAGCTGTTCGAACAGATAGGCTTCATCAGGCAGGGTCAGCAAAGCCGCCAGCACGAACTGATCTTCCGGGTTGTCACACGCCAATGCGCGCGATGCCAGACTGCCGAATATCTCCGTAGTCAGCGCCCGGACTTCACCACCGCGCTGCAACTGATCCACCTCCTCCACGAGCAGGGTTTGCAGCGCATCCCAGCGGGCGAATCCATCCGAGTCGTGTACGGCCAGAAACGCGAGAGATTCCGCGGGCCGCGGGAAGTCCACCCGCACGGGCGCGGAAAAGCCCCGCAACAGGCTGACCTCCGGCGCAGCCCCCAGACCACTTACCGACAGCACGGTTTCCGGCTCGGTCAGGTGCACAAGCAGGGAGTTTGATTCAGCGCGAAGTTCCACCTCGCCGGTACATTGGTAGTCAAGATCCGTCCCAACCAACTCCCGGCCCTCGGCATCAAGCAGTCCCAGAGCCAGCGGGATGTGCAGCGGCGGTTTGTCGGTCTGACCGGGGGTGGGTGGACAACTTTGCCGGATCTCCAGTTCGAAGACACCCGCCTCCCATTTGCTGGTGACAGCAAGCCGCGGGGTGCCCGCCTGCCCGTACCAGCGCCGAAACTGCTCGAGCCCCAGCGCGCCAGCCTCCTCCATCGCCTCCACAAAGTCGTCGGTGGTGGCCGCACTGCCGTCATGGCGGGCGAAGTAGAGGTCCGACCCGGCGCGAAATTTTTCCGGCCCGAGCAGCGTATGCAGCATGCGCACCACTTCGCTGCCTTTCTCGTAAACCGTGGTGGTATAGAAGTTCGAGATCTCGATGTAAGAGTCGGGACGAATGGGGTGAGCCATGGGCCCGGCGTCCTCGGCAAACTGAACCGAGCGCAGGAAATTCACGTCCTCTATGCGCTTGAGGGTGCGCGAGTTCATGTCCGATGAAAACTCCGCGTCGCGAAACACCGTGAAGCCTTCTTTGAGGCTAAGTTGAAACCAGTCGCGGCAGGTGACCCGGTTGCCGGACCAGTTGTGGAAGTACTCATGGGCGACCACGGCTTCCACGCGCTGGTAGGCGGCATCCGTGGCCGTGTCGGGCGTCGCCAGCACGCAGCTGGTGTTGAAGATGTTGAGCCCCTTGTTTTCCATGGCGCCCATGTTGAAGTCTTCAACCGCGACGATCATGAAGACATCCAGATCGTATTCCCGGCCAAACACCTGCTCGTCCCAGCGCATGGCGCGCTTCAGGGCCGTCATGGCGTACTCGCACTGTCCTATGTTGTGTGGCTCGGAGAAGATGCTCAGGGCAACCACGCGCCCGGATTGGGTGACGAACTCGTCTTCCAGAATCGCCAGGTCACCGGCCACCAGCGCAAACAGGTAACTGGGTTTGGGAAATGGATCCTCCCAGGTTACCCGCCGCCGACCGTCGGCCACCGCCTCATCGGCGATCAGGTTGCCGTTGGAGAGCAGCACCGGATAAGTCTCGGCATCCGCTTCGATGGTGGTGGTGAAGCGCGACAGCACGTCCGGGCGGTCCTGGAAGTAGGTGATCTTGCGAAATCCCTCGGCCTCGCATTGGGTGCAGTACATGCCACCGGACTTATAGAGGCCTTCCAACGCCGTATTTGCTTCCGGTTCGATGGCGGTCTCGATTACGAGTTCGAAACGCTCGGGCGGCTCGAAAATCTCCAGCCCCTCGTCATCTACCCCGTATTCATTGCCACCCAGCGCCACCCCGTCGATGGAAATGGCAAGCAGCTCCAACTCGGATCCGGACAGCCGCAGCGCGTGTTTGCCGCCCTCGCCTGCCGCATCGCCGTGCGGGCTTTCCCCTGTCCGTTCCATGCGCAATTGGCTCGTGACCACGGTGCGCCCCGGGCGGATGTCGAAGCGCAGATCGGTGTGCGTCGTGGTGTAGTTGGGGGGACGGTAATCTTTCAGGTACTTCGGCTCGACGGTCACGAGAATAGCTCCAACTGTTGGTCGTCTCCTGCCCCGGGCGGCAGCGCTTCCGACCAGAGTGTCACTCGTACATGGTATGCCTCATGGTGGCGGACGTTGAAGGCCCCATGTTCGAATAGCAGGTACTGCCCCTTAACGCC
>DEBD01000019.1 GCA_002348385.1 Gammaproteobacteria bacterium UBA2965
GGCAGTCAACGAAGGCCGCCCAATCAAACAGCTCATCGACGACGGCGAGGTGCCGCGCCTCGCGCGCTGCACGGTGCTCGAGGGCAAGGTGTCCGATTCGGTATTTGGAGACGACCTGAAAACCGCGTCGGGCCAACCCATCCGCCTGATGTTCCGCAATAACCGGATCTCCACTCATGATGTGAACCGCGGGGCCGTCCCCTTCAAGGACCAGGTGCTGGCGTTCAATCACGACCACATGCACCGGCTGGTGAAACACGTGCTGGGATCATCGCAATTCGAGGTGGAGGGTCTCTCTCCCTCTTCCACCGTGATTCCGGCCGAGAACCTGAACCTGTTGATGGTGGAGAACGTTCTGCGCCTGTATATGGCGGAAAGTTCCACATCCACCTCGCTTTACCAGCACTGGCTGGCCGCGCAGGAAGACGGTCAGAGCACGCTGAGTTACGCGGGCCACCAGATCGAAGTGTCGGCACTGGAGCCCAATGGGCGCCTCCCCTATCTGATGGACACACCCAGCACGAAAGAGGAAGTGGACGAGACCACCGACGTGGACTACCTGATACAGCGCGGCGTCTGCACGCGGGGCCAGTATGCCCAGATCCGCAACGCCTCGTTGATGGCCTTCGGCATCGTGACCCAGTATCTGGCCCAGAAGGGAATGGTGCTGGTGGATACCAAGACCGAGCATGGCATCAACGCCGACGGACAGATCGTGTCCGCCGATGAGCTCTACACCATGGATTCGTCCCGCTTCTGGCGACTGAACGAGGATGGCTCGGTAATGACGCGGGACGCCAAGCCCGTGTCGTTCTCGAAAGAGTTTGCCCGCGGCATGGTGAAGGAGCAGGGGCAGCAGTTTTCTGACGAGCAGGCGAACGAAATCGCCGTTCGCTATATTCAGGGACTACAGCATCTCACCGGGGAGAGCTTCCAGCCCGACCTGCGCCCGCGCGACCAGCGCATTATCGAGTCAACTAACTTGATTCTGGATACGCTGCTGTAGCGACGGGCCCGCCCTTCCCACAGGCAGAAGCACACACCACATCGAGGTCGGTCAGGCGGTTCGTGCAAACTCCACTTCTGGAAACCCGGCAGCGGCGGAATCGCGCATCTTGTCGTAGTACACATTGGCGCCGCCAAAATAGATCAGCACGCGTGGCTTTCTGTTTTTCAGATTGGCGCCCATCATCCATGAGTGCACCTTGTCACCCTGCGCCATCAGGGTCTGAGCGTGAATCTCCGCCGTGTGTGCGACCCACTCGTCCTCTGCATCCTGTTTGGGGACGCAGACATCGAATCCCTCGCCTTCCATCTTCTTGATGCAGTCGAGAATGTAGATCACGTTCTGCTCAATGGAGGTCGGCAGGTTGGCAAACGGCGCCTGGGGGCCTGTGATCATGAACATGTTGGGAAAGTCAGCGACGAACACGCCCATGATGGACGAGGACACATCTTCCCATTTATCTCGCAACAACAGGCCGTTGCGCCCACGAATGGCCAGATGCTCCTGCGCGCCGGTATATGCCTGGAAGCCGGTCGCAAACACGATGATATCGAACTCGTAGTCATTCTCGGTGGTGCGAATGCCGGTTTCCGTGATCTCCACGAGGGGCTCACGCTCCGCGATATCCACCAGTTTCACGTTGTCGCGGTTGTATGCCTCGTAGTATCCGTGATCCAGCGGCGGGCGCTTGGCAAAGAACGGATAACCTTTGGGCGTGAGCATCTCGGCGATCTCGGGGTCGTTGACCTTCTCTTTCATCTTGTTGATCACGAACTCGCCAGCAATCCTGTTCGACTCGGGATTGGTCAGGAGATCGTCGAACGTTTCAAACACGAACCGAAAGCTGCCGCGGGGCCAGTGCTCTTCCAAGATCTTTTGCACCTCTTCGGGCGGCGTGTCTTCGATCGTGCGCCCTACCGGGCTGTCGAATGCCATGCCGAAAACATGATTGCGGCACTTGGCGATGATCTCGTTATAGTTTTCCTTGATCTCTTTTTCCCATTCCGGCGTCATGGTTTTTTGCACTGCCGGCATGATGAAGTTTGCCGTGCGCTGGAACACCGTCACGCTCTCTGCCGTTTCGGCCGTTACCGGGAGCATTTGTACGGTGGTCGCGCCGGCACCAATGATGCCGACCCGCTTACCCGCGTAATCGAGACCCTCTTCAGGCCAGCGCGAAGAGTGGAAACACGGTCCCTTAAAGGAATCAATCCCTTTGATGCTCGGCACCACCGGCTCGGAGATCATGCCCATAGCACTGATGAAGTACTTGCAGGTGTAGGCGTCGCCTTGCGCAGTTTTTATCAGCCAGTGTCCGGTGTCTTCCTGGTAATCAGCGCTGACGATTTCAGTGTTTAGCTGAATGTCGCGCCACATGTCACATTTGTCAGCTACAAAGTGCATGTAGCGTAGATTTTCTTCCCAGCCGGGGTAGCGCACCGACCACTGCCACTCCTGCAGCAGTTCTTTCGAAAAGGTGAGGCAATAGTAGTAACACTCACTGTCGCTGGCCGCTCCCGGATAGCGATTCCAGGTCCAGGTACCACCAATATCCGTCGCCTTATCGAACACCCGTACCGACAATCCGGCCTCGCGAATATGGTGAATCAACGCCAGTCCGGCGAAGCCCGCGCCAATAGCAATTACGTCGAAATCAGGTTGCTGCTGCAAAGCCATTCACATTCTCCTTCGAAGGCTGAGATTCTATCAGAGATGAATGGCCGCTAGCCTACGCATAGCTACGTATCGGCCGCCCGCCTATAGTGGGTAAGGCTAGTTGCATGATTACCTCCTGAAGCAAACGCGCCCGAACCCCAGACTGCATGGCCCACCGCTACCGGCTTGTGCGGACCGCAGAGCGCCCGTTCTGTGAGAGAATCCGTGGCCATGGTTAAACAGCTTCAGAACATCTATTTCCCGGTGCACGACGTCGACGCATTTGCGGCGTTCCTTGAGCAGGCGCTGGGCTTGGGCCTCAAATTCCGCGACGGTGATCGATGGGTGCAGTTCGATTGCGGCAATTCCAGCCTGTCCGTGAGCGCGCCCAGTGAAGCACCCGACGGGGTAACCGGTGCCGTGCCCGTTCTGGAAGTCGACGACATAGCCGCGGTGCGCGAAAGGATTACCCAGATGGGCGGCACTATTCTTGACGAACGCGACATGGGCGAGCATGGACGGACGCTGGCTTTTGCTGCACCAAACGGGAACGTGCTTCAGCTGCTAGAGCGCGCCTAGGTCGCCGGCAGGCCTGCTCGAGGGTTTATGTGCCAATCGACTGCGCACCGAGACCTGCGACGGACGCCGATAAGGCCTGTCTCGACTCGTTGCGACGTGAGGGCATGCGAGCGTCGCGACGCTTGCAACTGAAAAACCGCCGGGCGCTCCGGCTCTACGAGCGCTTGGGATTTGGGGAGACAGGCCGCTCATACACCCGCGTCTTCATGATCCACTTCTGTCGGGCAACGATTAAGCCAACGTTTGGGGGGTTGGTTGGCTAATGCGCGCTGCCGCCCACCGACAGGGTGAGCGCGATCTGCTCGCAGCTCTCCAGCAATTCATCCACGCGTTGGGTTTCAGGGGGGGAAAACACGAAACCCTGAAAGGCCGTGGTTGAAAGTCGGAAAAACAGCTCCATGAGTTCTTCCTCATCCGTGGTGGACCGCAAGCTCATGAGAATCTGCGCGAAGAATGCCAGGGGATAGGCGTTGTCGGCCGCCTCCAGCTCCGCGACCACCTCGCATATAAGGGGGTCGAGCTTGTCTCTGGCGGAGATAACCAAGTCGGATATGGCCATGACGCTAGCCTGAGGCCCCGGGTGTGAAACCGATGTGAACGGGCATGCGGCCCGGCGCTCCTGTCCGCTTGCTCGCTAACCGCGTTGCGGCGCGACAGTCATGTCGTCGACGAACCCGCCAATCTCGCTAGGCCAGTGGTCGCGCAGACCCTGCTGCCAGATCGGTCATATTCCGTGTATCTGAGCAGACTCGCGCAATGACAGCCCATGACCTTCCCATATACTGCCGTCCGGGTGGACCTACACCCAGTTCGGCTGCCTCAGCTCTAGAGTCCGAAAGTCCGCCTTTTGGAATCGTTGAAGCTACAACGCGCCGTCAAACCAGTCGGCGATCAGAGCCACCTCCTCATCGGTGGCTTGCCAGCCGTGGTCACCGCCGGCTTTAACCACCAGCTTGTGCTTTACCTGCGCTTTCCTGAATTCCTCAACCATCAGCCGGGATTGCTGCAGCGGCACCAGCTTGTCCATATCACCGTGCAGCATAAGCGCCGGCGCATCATCCGGGGTGACGTGGTACCGGGGCGATACGTTTCGGTAGTGGGCGGCCAAACGTGCCTCGTCCGTTACCTTGTTAAGGCGGACTTCCACCTCGTCGTATTCCAGATAGTCCAGCGCCTGTAGGAACGGGTTTTTGCCAGGAATCACCTCGCGCACGACCTTGTCGAAGAACACGCCTTCGCTGCCGTAGTTGACGAAATCGGTGGGCGGGAAATAGGCAACTACCGCCTGCACGCGATCACTCACCCGCGCCGCCTCCAAAGACGCCGAGCCCTCACCGCCGCGGGTGCCCCGCATGAGCGACAGATGCCCGCCAGCCGAGCCACCCATGATGCCAAGCCGTTCTGGACCCACACCGTACTGGCCCGAATTGGCACGGACGTAGCGAACGGCGGCGCCCACCTGCTCATGGATCTCTCTGATGGTGAACTTCGGCTGGGCCCCATGCACCACATAGAACAAGCTGTATCCGCGCGATAGCAGCTCCCCGGCGGCCTGATCGAAGTGCGTCGGCAACACATCGGCTCCCACCGGCTCAAGCCAATCGTGGCTCGACATCCAACCGCCGCTCATCAACATCAACACCGCGGCCCCGTTGGGATCGGCCGGACGTACCACATCCATGGTCAGCCCGTAGCCGCGCTCCTTGTGATAGACCACGTCCGACGTGCGCACAAACAAGGGCTCGCCCAGCTGGGCAAGCACGCCAGCGCTAACAAAAAGGCCCACCAAAATTATCCATCGATGCATGCGTTCGCCTCGGTTAGTCAAACAGGTTTGGGCTGCAGGTCGCCCAGCTCACGGCTCGCCTCCTGCAGGCTCTGCTTAGTATACAGTGCGTAGTAGTGGCCGCGCGCCGCCATGAGCTCGGCGCGGGTGCCAGTCTCCGTGGTGCGCCCGGCAGAATCTCCTGGAAATTGACCGATTCAATGGCCCGGCCTGCGGGCCGACGGCTTCGGCGCCCAGACCCACTTCGCCCGCTCGCCGCTCATTGCTTGAGCCGCAATACCCCTTCCTGGGCCACGCTGCAAACACGAACACCCGCACGGGTGTAGAAGGCCCCAGCAGCAAGCCCGCGACCCGCCGCGGCAGCAGGACTGTGCATGGTGTACAGATGCCAGTCGTCCATGCACGGCACGCCATGTAACCAAAGGCTGTGGTCGAGGCTGGCCCCCGCAAGCTCACCCGCCTGGCTGTGCGGTCGCCATGCTGTCTCTAGCAGGGTGCGGTCACTGGCAAACACCAACAGGCCCAGATGCACCACAGGGTCATCCGGCAGAGGCCCGTTGGGGCGGACCCACACGTGCTGCACCGGTGGCTGAGGATCAGCACCAGTCAGCGGCGTGGCCATGCGCAGATCCAGCGGCATGTTCTGCCAGTTGTCACGGCCGCGAAGGCGGTCCCGGTTGGGAAGATTCTCCGGATCCGGGACCTCAGGCATGGGCTCGGCGTGCTCAGGGCCGATGGCGGCCCGGGAAAAGCTCGCCAGCATCTGCAAGATCAGCTGGTCGTTCTGCCAGGCCTCCACGTTACGAACCTGGAAATTGCGCCCCTGCTTAGCTCGCTGCACGCGAAATTCTATATCCCGGTCCGGGCGCCCCGGCCGCAGGAAATAGGTGTGCAGCGAGTGCAGACTGAACTCGGATGCGGTGCGTGCCGCGGCGATGGCGGCCTGGGCCGCCACCAGGCCACCGAACAGCCGGTCGCTCTCGGTAACGCCGCCCGTGCCGGCGCCGCCGACGTAACGGTCTTCACCCGCTTGCTCCAGGTCGAAGCGGCGAACCAGTCGCCCGAGCAGGCTTACCCCGGACACGGGTTGCTTACCAAGCGAATCGGTGCAGCCCTACGCGGGGACGAACAGCGGGACGGCCAGTTCCTCGTGGTCTTCCCAGGTCACCTGCACGCGCATGCCACACTGAATATCCTGGGTGGGGTCGTCCACGCCAGTAATGTTAGCCAGCAGCCGCGGGCCTTCGTCCAGATCGATCCACCCCACGGCGTAGGGAACGAGCGAACGGAAGAACGGATGGTAGCTCTGCCGAACCACGCTGAACGTATACACGGTGCCGTTGCCGCTGGCCGTCTTCGTGCTCAGGTTGCCACCCAGGCAGCCGGTGCAGTGGGAGCGCGGGTAGAACACCACAGTGCCGCAATCGTCGCATTGCTGATAGCGCAGCTCGTGGTCCTTCGTGCCCTGCCAGAACGCCTGGCTGTCCAGCTCGGTGAGCTTAGGTAGTGGTCTCGTTGGTTCTGCCATGTTGTTCTCCCTTAGTCTCTACCCAATATCACGGTACCGGCGCAATGGCGGCTCCCCAGCATGCCACCGTTGCCGTGCGCTAACGCCAGGCTCGCCCCGTCCACCTGGGAGCAGGACTCACCGCGCAGCTGACGGGTGGCTTCCAGCAGCAGGAAAATACCCCGCATACCAGGATGATTGGACGACAAACCACCGCCATCGGTGTTTAGCGCCGGGCGACCGGGCTGGTCGAAGCGCAAGCCACCGCCCTCCACCCAAGCACCGCCCTCGCCCTTGGCGCAGAAACCCAGGTCTTCGAGAATGGTGAGCACGGTGATGCTGAACGAGTCGTAGATCATAGCGATGTCGATCTCTTCAGGCGTAACGCCCGCATCGCCGTATGCCTCCGGAGCAGACTGAACCGCCGCGCTGGTGGTGATGTCACCGCCGTTTTCCGTGTACTTGGTCGCTTCGCCGGTACCCAATATCCACACGGGTGGTTTGGCGCAATCGCGCGCCACCTCCGGCGCAGCGATAACCACCGCACCGCCCCCGTCGGAGATCATGCAGCACTCCAGCAGGTGCAGCGGGTCGGCAATCATGCGCGAGTTCACCACATCGTCGATGGTGGTCTCGCGGATGTCGAGGAACTCCAGGTCTTCCATCGCCTTCACCGCCTCGGGATTACGCATGGCGTGATAGCGAGTGGCCACTGAAATCTCCGCCAGCTGCTCGCTGGTGGTGCCGTAATCGTGCATGTGCCGGCGTGCGGCCATGGCGTAGTTGGCCACCAGGGTCATGCCGGTGTGCGACTCCATGTTGTCTGCCGGATGAGCGCCGAGCCCGCCGCGACCGCCAACCCCGATGGCAAACGCGTTGCTGTGCGCCGTGGAGCCGTAGGTCATCAGCGCCACCCGGCAACGGCCAGCGGCGATGTCGCGGCGTGCATGGGCGGCGTGATACTGAAACGACGAACCCCCAACATTAGTGGTGTCGATCACCCGTGGATTCAGTCCGAAATACTCCGCCATGGTAAGCCCGCCGGCCATGCCGCCGGCTTCGCTGGCGTCGTACAAGCCATCCACGTCCTGCCACGTGAGCCCCGCGTCGGCAAGCGCCTTTTCGGCGCAGTCAGCCTTGATCTGCAGTGCACTCACTTCCCCTTCCACGTCACGCGACGGGTACTCGTGAATCCCTACGACGGCGGCATCTCTTGATTGTGCGGCCACAGTTCCTCCCTGTTTCTAATGATTGTTCGTGTTGTTGTTCGGTCGTGTTCTGATTACGTGTCCACTCAGGCCGCAATTCGAACGGGCAGATCCTGAATAGCACGAAACAGCACGGAACTCACCCGCTGCGGCTCTCCCACCACCTCGATAGTGGGGTACCGGGCCATGATCTCCTCCCACAATACTCTAAGCTGCAATTCCGCCAAGCGGTTTCCCAGACAGCGGTGAATGCCGAAACCGAATGACAGATGTTCGCGGGGCCGCGCCCGGTCGATGATGAACTCGTCGGGCCGATCGATGGCCCGCGGATCCCGGTTCCCCGATATGTACCACATGATCACCTTGTCGTGACATCTGATTTTCTGACCACGGAAGTCCATGTCCGCCAGCGCGGTGCGCCGCATGTGCGTTAGTGGCGTCTGCCAGCGAATGATCTCGGGCACCATGGTGGTGATGAGGCTCGGGTCTGCACGCAGCTTGTCGTACTCGTGCGCAAACTCATTGAGCGCCAGCAGGCCGCCGCTGATGGAGTTGCGTGTGGTGTCGTTGCCGCCCACGATCAGCAGCACCGCATTGCCAACCAGTTCCCGCGGCGTCATGTTTCTGGTGGCAGCACCATGGGCCAGCATGGAAACCAGATCCCCCGTAGGCTCGCGATTCTTGCGGTCTTGCCACAGATCTTCGAAGTACTCGCCACATTCCGCCAGCGCCGCGTAGTACTCCCCTTTGTCCAGCACCACGTCGGGGTTGTCGGCATTGCTGAAAATATTGGACCAGGCAATGAGCCGGTGGCGCTCCTCCTGCGGCAAGCCGAACAGGGTAGCCAGCATCTGACCGGTGAGTTCTACCGACACGTGCTCCACCCAGTTGAACGTCTCATTGCGCGGCAGCCCGTCGAGTATGGCCGCCGCGCACTCCCGCACCGTGTGCTCCAACTGCTTCAGAGCGGACTGAGTGAATTTTGGCGCTACCGCCTTGCGCTGCTCATCGTGGGAAGGCGGATCCATCTGAATGAACATGGACATGTCCGCATGACTGGTTGGCGTACCCATGAGCGTGACACCGCCGAAAGACAGATCCGAGGAGAAATCGTCGTGCCGCTTGTCAATCTCCATGATGTCGGCATAGCGGGTAACGGACCAGTAGGCGCCGTACTGACTGTCCGCACAGTAGTGCACGGGCGCTTCGTCGCGCAGGCGCTCGAAATACGCCCAGAACGCGTCCAGCCGGAACAGCTCCGGGTTGGCCACATTGAGTTCCGCCAGAGGTATGGTGCGCGGGTCCAGGTCTTGATCCACGGGAATGCGCTGTCTACGCTTTGATCTGTACGCAACCTGATTGGCCGCTTTGGCACGCAGCTTCGCGTAATGGGGGGTGTCGGCACTCATTCCTCTGGCCATGATATCCCGGCCAGCAGCGCTTCGCACACCGCAGTCAGGTCGCGATCACCGGCCAGGGATCCACACAAATTGACCCCTGCCAGGGGTACGCCGTTGGTACCTCTTTGAGCGCGCAGCGCCGGGCCGTCAGCCGCCATCAGGTCATCCAGCACCCAGGGAGAAAACGCGCCCACGGACTCCAGCAACTCAAACCCCACAATGCTGTGCAATGCGCTCAATAGTTTCGGGCCTACCATCTGGGGAGCAATTCGGCGCGGGTCGGCGCGCTCGATCACGCGCATGGTCGCATGCCGCAGAAATGTCAGCACGGGCGAGCCCGCGTCGAAACTGCAGATGGCATTGTGGACGTTGCGGCGCACTTTGAAACGCCCACCGACTTCGCCCTGCACCCAATATTCCCTGCCGAAGGCGCAGTCGCCGCGATAGTCGAGTTTCAGGTGCTGAGGCCGAAACAGCAGCACGTCCGCGTCGATCCAACAGGCTCTGCCGAATCCTTCTTCCAGCGCTTGCTCGATAAGCTGCAGTCGCGCCAGGTCGAACTGAATGGGCAGCCGCCCGGCGGTCTTCTCCCGATACCAGTCCGGCACACCGGCCAGCACCTCGTCACCGGTGAGCCGATACTCGAAGCCCGACCGCTGTGCCCAGTCGGCTACACTGTTGGTACAACGAGCAAGCCAGTGATCCTGGCCCACATTCGGACAGCTCTGGACGACAAGAGTACGTGCGGTTGCCATGCGCGAAATATTCACCCTCCCTTTAGTATCATCGGTGGTCACGGCTCAGGGTGGCAAGCGATCATGAAGCAGTATGTGTATGCAGTTCTGTCCCTTTGGATGACCGTAGCGGCCCTCAAGGCAGGGTCGGCCCAGGCGCAGACCGCAAACGTTCAGGTAGGACCCAGGCCGTACTACCTGGTGGAGCAGATGGCGCCCTCGAAACTCAAGCAGCGGCTCGCCGCCTGCGCTGAAACCCGGCCGGCACCCAGCGACTTCTCCATTTCTCACCGCGGCGCCCCTTTGCAGTTTCCCGAGCACAGCCTTGAAGGCTACCGGGCGGCAGCGCGCATGGGCGCAGGGATTCTGGAGTGTGATGTCACCTTCACCGCTGACGGCGAACTGGTTTGCCGCCACGCGCAGTGCGACCTGCACGCCACCACCGATATCCTCCAGCGTCCGGAGTTGCGCAGCAAATGCCACGTGGCGCCGCAGCTTGCCGCAGACGGCACGCTGACCAACCCTGGTGAGGTGAACTGCTGCGCCACCGACCTCACGTTGACCGAGTTCGAGGGTTTGTGCGCGAAGATGGAGGGCGCCAACCAGACCGCTTCCACCACCACAGAGTACGTGAACGCCACGCCGAGCTACCGCACCGATCTATACAGCAGCTGTGCGACGCTGATGACCCACGCGGAATCCATCGCGCTGTTCAGCAGCCTGGGCGCGAAATTCACGCCGGAGCTAAAAAGCGTGGCACGCGACCGGGAGGGACAGCCACTGCTGTCGAATGGGGGCTTTGGCGCTTCCGGACTGGACCAGGCCACCTATGCCAGCAAGCTGGTGGCCGAGTACCAGGCAGCCGACATCGCACCTGGCAACGTATTTCTGCAGTCGTTCGACCTCAACGACGTGTTGTACTGGGTGGCTAATTTTCCCGAGTTTGCCGAGCAGGCCGTCTACCTGATCGGCCGGCCCAACATGGCCGAACTGCCCAAGCTGCGTGGTCGCGGCGTGCGGATTCTGGGCGTACCCATCGCGCTGCTGCTCAGCGTGGACGCCGATGGCAAGCTGGTGGCATCGAACTACGCCCGCCTGGCCCGCGCATCGGGCCTCGATCTCATCGCCTGGACCGCAGAGCGCTCCGGGCGAATGCGCGAAGAGGTGAAGGCCAGGGGCGACTTCTACTACGGGGCCCTGCTGGACGCCATCGACGGCGACGGCGCCGTCATGGAGATCATTCACGCCCTGGCGGTGGAGGTGGGCGTGCTGGGTATATTCAGTGACTGGCCGGGAACCGTGACTTACTATGCCAGCTGCATGCAGGGCGACCATTAGCGCCTGCTGCCGCTAATTCTCCAGATGCTCTGCCGGGCACGCGCCCTAGAGCCGGGGGTCGACCAATACTTTGACCTGCTCAGGCTCGCTGGCCAATGCGGCGAATGCACCCGCCAGCCCCTCCAATCCCACGGTGGAAGAATGCATGGGTGCGCACTTAACCCGCCCGTCCGCCACCAGAGACTTGGACACTTCGAAGTCTGTGCGCTCGTACCCCAGGGAGGCGGACAGACGAATCTCGCGCATCAACCACTCGGCGGCCATCACCTGTGACGGCGCGTTGGGGACGCCCACCAGGGAAACCACGCCACCGCGCCGCACGTAGGCGGGCGCCTGCTCCACCGTCTTGGCAATTCCCGCGCATTCGAACACTACATCCGCACCAGCTTGACCGAGGATGGCATTGATCGCGCCAACCACGTCGGGTGTCTCGCTGGGGTCGATGGTGTGGTCGGCGCCCAACTTCGCGCCCATTTTTCTGCGGGCGGCCTGGGGCTCCACCAGGATACATACGCCCGCGCCAGCCGCTCGGGCGCACTGCAGAACCAACAGCCCGATGGGGCCCGCGCCCAACACCACCACGGCGTCGCCCAGACGGATATGGGTACGCCGCACGGCATGCACCGCGATGGTAACGGGCTCCAACATGGCAGCGTCCGCGTCCGTGATGTTCACGTCCACCGGGTACAGGCGCCCGGCATCGATGGCGATGGCGCGGGCGAAACCTCCATGGGGTGCCGCCATGGGGCCGACTCCCACCATCCCCGCAAAAGCCACCTCGCAGTGGGCCGGATCACCGCGCAGACAGGTAGCACATTGCCCGCACGGCGTCGCGATACCCACGGCCACCCGGTCGCCTTCCTTGATCCCCTGCACGCCATCACCCACGCCGGACACGTGGCCACTCCATTCGTGCCCGCAGATCGCCGGGTTGTAGGGCGATCCGGACTGGAACGCGTGCAGGTCCGTACCGCACACACCACAGTAGGTGATGTCCACCACAGCCCGGCCCGGCGTCGGCTCGGGTTCCGGAAACTCCACCAGCTCGAGCTTTTCTTTTCCGGTGACCAGACCAACCTGCATCAGGGCTCTCCCATCGTGTTAATGAAATGTGCCTGGGCCGCTCAACGCGAGCCGCTCTGTAGAAACGACATGGTGTCGTCATAGACATTGCGCGCCCGCTGCGCCGGGTCGGCAAAGGTATCGCGCAATGCCTTGGACCGCATTTCCAGGCTCAGCGGCAAACCCTGCGGCAGGATATCTAGCAACTCCGCCAGCGGCAGCGCGCCACGACCCGGATTCAGCCGCCCGTCTACGGCCTCATTGAGCAGATTCTCGAAGGTGCGCTCGCCAGGTAGATCAGCCGGCGCATCGCAGAACTGCGCGAAGCTCAGAAGCGCCTGCGGCACCGCGCGCAACTCGTCTAGGGTGGCGCCCGCCCGGGCCACGTGCACAGGATCCAAAAGCAATCTGCCACGCGAATGCGCCACCTGCTCAAGCACGCCCAGCGCGGTGGGCAGGTCGCTGACCTGATAGATCGGCAGGAACTCCAGGCAGATGTTGATTCCCACGCGCTCGCCAATCTCGCAGATCTCGGCAAAACGCGCTGTGAAAGCACCCAGATCCGGATCTGCACTCACCACGATGCACTCCGTGGCGCCTATGGCGGCACCGCTTTCCAGCAGGCGCTCGTGATCCGGGTTGGCGGCGCCGGGTTCCACCGCAATGACCTCGATTTCGAGCGGGGTCAGGCCCGTCTGCGCGAACGCTTGCGCCACCGCGCTGGTGGTCTTCTGCGTCCAGCTCTCGGCGTCGAACCAGATTCCGCACCCGCCAAATCCTCCCTCCGCTGCGGCGTGCACCACCGCAACCGGGTCGAATTCGGGCAGGGTACCGGAAGCCAAAGAAATCAGTCTCTGCACATCGTCACCCTCTTTGACAGGCCATTAGTTTGCTCGATGGCAGGCACGATTGCGACGCCTGAGCACAGCGAGCACGCAGCGCGCATCCGCTCAGCATACCGGATGCGGTATGGCAAACTGTGCGTCTAGTAATTCCCGGGAACGAAGGAGACACAGTTGCGCATCGTCAGCTGGAACGTCAACGGTCTGCGCGCGGCTACCAAAAAGGGCTTCGGTGACTTTCTCCAGGACAGCAGCGCCGACGTGGTGGGCATCCAGGAAGTGCGCGCCCTGCCTGAACAGCTAGACGCCGCCATCCGCGCCCCGGAAGGCTGGCACGCCTATTTCGCGCCGGCCCAGCGCCGCGGCTACAGCGGTGTGGGCATTTACGCCCGACGACCCGCCGACGACGTGCAGGATCAACTCGGCGAAGCGCGATTCGACGACGAAGGCCGCTTCATCACTGCCCGTTTCGGGCGCCTGTGCATTGCCAGCGTTTACTTTCCCAAGGGCAGCGGCAAAGACCGGGACAACTCCCGGGTGCCGTACAAACTCGACTTCTACCGCGCAGTGTTCGAGCGGATCAGCCAGCTGCGCAAGCGCGGACCCGTTTTCGTCATGGGCGACTACAACACCGCCCACGAAACCATCGACCTGGCCCGCCCCGCCACCAACCGCAAATCTAGCGGTTTCCTGGATGAAGAACGAGCGGAGATGAGCCGGTGGCTGGCGGCCGGGTGGGTGGATGTATTTCGGCGCCAGCATCCAGACGAGCCGGGCCACTATACCTGGTGGCGCCAGTGGGGCGACGCGCGCGCCAACAACGTGGGTTGGCGAATCGACTATGTGCTGGCCTCGCCATCAGCAGCCCGCCACGTACGCGACGCCTTCATCTGGTCGAACCAGCTCGGCTCCGATCACTGTCCGGTGGGCGTAGATGTGGACATCGACTTCCAACGCCCCCAGGCACACAGCCCATTTACTTAGGGCTACCAATCTTTTGGCAACCTAATTGTTATTGCTCGGCCAGTTCAACCCGCTGGCCGCCCAGGCGGACAACGACGGCCTCTCACTGCCAAAACTCGCCGCGCGCAGCACTTTGCACAAACTGCTCTCGCAGCTCGTCGCATCTTGATACCCTAACAGCCAGGCGGGCCCTCAAGGGCCGGATACGCGAGGCACGTGATGGCCGATCTGAGCTGCTGGAACTGCGGGCAATCCATCGACGACGTACCGCTACCCATTAGCCGTCACGCCACCTGTTCCGCTTGCTTCAACGAACTGCACTGCTGCCGCCTGTGCCGTCACTATCGGGCCGACAGCGCCACCGGTCAGTGCGACGAGGATCGGGCCGACCCGCCCGTAGTAAAGGAAAGTGCCAATTTCTGCGACTGGTTCCGACCCAATGCCAACGCACACCAGTCTGAAACCCGCAGCAGGCGCCAGAGCGCCCGCAGCGAGCTGGACGCCCTCTTTGGCGAGCCCGAGGACAGCCAATCTGATACAGGCGGCGAAACAGGAGAAGCCGCGCCGGCCAGCAAGGCCGACGACGCGCGAGCTGCCCTGGATGCCCTGTTCGACCCCAAAAACAAGGTGTGACGTTAAAGTCGACTTCTGCTAGCCTCCGCTCCTGCGCGAAATCATGAAAAATCCACTACGAATTATGGAGACAATCTTTGGATTCCATCACTGCCCGTAGAAGCGTCGGAAGCTAGGCTGGGTAGCCAGGCCTCAGTTCGCCCAAGCGCTTTGAGGTGTAGGTCCATGATTTCGTTTGAAAATGCCCTCTCGCTCTCAGCGCGAATTACCGGTAGACTGCGCGTCCGGAGCGAGGGTTCCGATTTTGGTTGGTCTATGGCTCCGTCACCTGGATGTAGGCGGGGGGCGCTCGAAGCGATTCGAGCCAATAAGAATTCGAGAATTAAATAACGATTTGAAGCTGGTTATCACATGACCCCTACTTCTCGTTGTAGCGGAACATTATCGCGCACCCGTGGTTTTGACTGCCTGGTAGACGCCCTGGAGTATGCCGCACAAGGCGAAACAGGCCTGAATTTCTACGATGGGTCCGGTGCCTTGTACGCTGCTATACCTTATGCGCAACTCAAGGAAGACGCGGTTGCGCTCGCACGCAAGCTGGCAAGCCTGAAGCTGGAACGCGGCTCCCGCATGGGTATCGTGGCAGAAACCGACCCACTGTTCCCCGTGTTCTTCTTTGCCTGCCAATACGCCGGACTGATTCCGGTGGCCATGCCAGCCGGCATGCAGATAGGCGGCGGCGAAGCCTATGTAGCCCAACTCAAGCGCATGCTATCGAGCTGCGCCGCTTCGGTGGCGGTGGCGCCGGAGTCTCATATCGGATTTCTCGAGCGCGCGACGCGCTCGCTCTCCCTCAAGCTCATCGGCACACCCGATGTGTTTGAAGGCTTGTCACCAGCAGATGTGGCGCTGGAGCCATTGGCAGGAGACGAACCCGCCTACCTGCAGTACACCTCCGGCAGCACGCGCTTCCCGCGTGGTGTCGAAATGACTCAGACTGCCGTGCTGGCCAACCTCACGGAAATCGCCGAGGTGGGAACGCAGATCGGTGACGACGACCGCCTGGTTTCCTGGCTACCCTTCTACCACGACATGGGCCTCGTGGGCTGCGTGCTGGTGCCCGTTGCCACCCAGATCTCGGCCGACTACCTGTCGCCACGCACCTTTGCCATGCGCCCGCGTCTGTGGCTGAAGCTGCTGTCAGAAAATCGCGGCACCATTTCTTCCGCGCCGCCGTTCGGTTACGAACTTTGCGCCACACGGGTGCGGGTAACCGATACCGAGCGCTACGACCTGAGCGCCTGGCGCGTAGCTTGCGTGGGCGCCGAGCGTATCAACCCGCGGCCGCTCAAGCAGTTTGCCCGGGTGCTGGAGCCCGCCGGCTTTAACCCCAAAGCGTTTCTGCCCTGCTACGGCATGGCCGAGGTGGGATTGGCCATCAGCTTCGCGCCACTGGTGCGCAGCTATTTCGTAGACGTGGTCGACAAAGCCGCCATGGCGGATTGCGGGCATGCTGTCCCGGCTCCCGACGCCGCGGAAGAAGACACGCTGTCATTCGTCGATTGCGGCAACGTCATGCCCAGCTACGACCTATCCATTCGCGACCCGGACGGCGAGGAGCTCGACGAGCGCGAATGTGGCCGCATCTGGGTGCGTGGGCCTGCCCTGATGCGCGGCTACTTCCGCGATCCCGAAGCCACCGCGGAAGTCATCAAGCCTGGCGGCTGGCTGGATACCGGCGACATCGGCTACCGAATCGGACGACGCTTGTTCATTACCGCACGGGCAAAAGACGTCATCATCATCAACGGCCGAAACATCTGGCCCCAGGACCTGGAGCAACTGGCGGAAAAGCTGCCCGAGGTACGTCTGGGCGCCATTTCTGCCTTTTCGGTGACCCGCCCGAACCAGGAAGAGCTGGCAGTGATGGTCGTAGAGTCCCGCAATGCGGGCCCTGATCTCACCACCAAGCTGGCAGGATTGGTCCGAGAAGCTTTCGGCATCAACTGCTTCATAGAACTTGCGCCGCCGCGAACCCTGCCGCGCACGTCTTCAGGCAAGTTGTCCCGGGCGCGGGCCAAAGCGGACTTCCTGGATCGCATCACGTGGGACGCAGACGGTTTTCCTCGGACTGACATTCCAGTCCGAGCGCATGGCTGAAGCGAACCCTGCCCCGGACCCGAACCGATCTCAGTTACCGGTAGCCCTGACCGGGGCAACCGGATTCATCGGCACGCACCTACAACTCCAGCTCAATGAAGCCGGCTTCGCCGTGCGTGCGCTCACGCGTTCACCAGCCACCAATCTGCAGCCCGGCACGCAGGAAGTACGGGCCGATCTGTCCTGTGATTCCGCCCTCAAAGAAGCGTTGGCCAACAGCCGTGCCGTGGTTTATCTGGCTGGCAGCGTCCGGGGACGTCGCCTGAACGATTTCACGCCAGCCAACGTGGACGGGGTGGCCAACGTGGCACGCGTGCTCGCCGAGCATTATCCTGAGACGCCCTTGTTGCTGGTATCGTCGCTGGCCGCCAGCGCGCCCGCGCTGTCTCACTACGCGTGTTCCAAGGCGCTTGGCGAGCACGCGCTGCGCCAGAGCGCGCTCGCGCGCTGGACCATCTTGCGACCACCGGCAGTTTATGGGGACGGAGACAAAGAGCTGCGGGGCACTTTCGGTGCCATTCGTCGCGGGCTGGTACCCATGCCTGGGCCAGCTGCGCAGCGCATCCCGTTCATCGAGGTCACCGACCTGGCATCGGCCATCATCGCCTGGCTGGGCGATCCCGGAGCCTGCGACCGGGAGTGCTATACGATTCACGATGGCCATCCGGATGGCTACGACTGGAAAACCATGGCGGACCTGTTGGCCCCCAAAATCCACATCGCCCTGCCTGTGCCAAACTCGTTGCTCCGGGCGCTGGGCTCCGTAAACTTGGCATTCTCGAAGTGTGCCGGGTACGCGCCCATGCTAACGCCGGGCAAAGCCCGGGAACTCGCCTACAGCGGTTGGTCTTGCAGCAACGACGCTTTCACCGCCGCTACCGGTTGGCGCCCGGAAGTGCAGCTGGCCGAAGGCGTGGCCCGCCTTTTTCGCGCAGCTTGAAGGGAGACTCCATTGTCCTTAGATGAAATCAACGAAGCCTTGATCGCCCTGCTCAAACAGCAGCTCGGCGATGATCGGCAGATACAAGCGTCCACCGATCTGCTGTCCGACCTCGCGCTGGAGTCCGTGCAGATCATGGAGTTCATCGTCGAAGTCGAAGACCATTACGACGTCGCCATCAGCCTGGAAGCGCTCGGTGACATTCGAACCGTAGAGCAACTCGGCAGCCTCGTGCAGCAAACCCTGGAAGGCGCATGAGTCTGCTGGACAAATTCGACGAGCTGGAGCAAACGCAGGCGCAGCTGTCCGAAGGGGGCGTCAATCCCACCAACGTAATCGTGGAGCAGGCGCTTTCGCCCACCGAGTCCATCATCGAGGGTCGGCACACCATCATGGCGGGGACCAACAACTACCTGGGCCTCACCTTCGATCCCGCATGCATCGAAGCCGGCCAGCGTGCCCTGGCCGAGTCGGGTACCGGCACAACCGGGTCCCGCATGGCAAACGGTAACTATGCTTCCCATGCCCAGCTGGAAGCGGAGCTGGCGGACTTTTACGGATATCCCTACGCCATGGTGTTCTCCACCGGGTACGCGGCCAATATCGGCACCATGGCCGCGCTGGTTGGATCCGGCGACGCCATCCTGCTGGACGGGGACGCCCACGCCAGCCTGTTCGACGGCGGAAAGCTGTCCGGCGCCACCGTATACCGGTTCCGGCACAACGACGCGGAGAGCCTCGACAAACGCTTGCGACGCCTGGGCGAAACGGCCAGCAGGTGCCTGGTGGCCGTGGAAGGTCTTTACAGCATCCTCGGCGACCGGGCGCCGCTCAAGGAACTGGCCGAGGTAACCCGTGCCCACGACGCATTGCTGTTCGTCGACGAAGCGCACTCTTTAGGCGTACTCGGAGAGCACGGCAAGGGGCGTATTGAAGAGGAAGACGTGGAAGCGGACTTTGTGGTGGGGACCTTCAGCAAGAGCCTGGGTTCCACCGGCGGCTTCTGCGTGAGCCCCCACAAGGCGCTGACCCTGTTTCGCTACGCGAGCCGGCCCTACATGTTTACCGCATCACCGTGCCCTTCGGTCATTGCCACCACTCGGGCGGCACTGGCGCAGCTGCGCGCGCGACCTAAGCTGCGGACCAAGCTGTGGCGCAACGCCAACCGGTTATACAACGGTCTGTCGCAGTTGGGCCTGCAGGTGGGTCCGGAGCCGAGCCCCGTGGTGGCCGTGATGGCAGGATCGCGTGAGCACGCCTTGGCCTGCTGGCAGCACCTGTTGGAAGCCGGCGTGTACCTCAATTTGATTCTGCCTCCAGCCGCGCCCGATGGTAGCGCCCTGCTGCGCTGCTCGGTGAGCGCCGCCCACAGCGACGAACAGATCGACCAGATCATCGAAGCCTTTAAGAACCTGCCCCCTTAGCCAACAGCCAGGCCATGGCGGCAACCACCGTCATCGAAGCGGCCGCGGCCGCGATGCCGATGCCGGTGAGCCCCAGCAGTGGAAGCAGAGCGGCGAACAGAACTACGTTCACGGCCGCGCCTACCAATTGGATGTGCAGCGCCCGCGCCGCAAAGCCCATGGCGTACGCGGCCGGGCGCAGGGAGGCGCTGCCAAAGTCGATGGCAGCGGCCAGCATGAGCCACGTCAGCAGACCCGCACCGTAGACATAGCTGTCACCCACCAGCAGCTCGAGCAGGAGGGCTCCGTAGATGGCGATTGCTCCCACCACCAGCGCCGCCACCAGAGCGCTGAGCAGACCGAGCCGCACGCACAGCCTGCGGAACTCGCTAGTGCCGGATCCATCTTCCACGTGCTGCTGCCACAACCGCGCGAGATCCGGAAACACAGCCTGACGCACCACCACAACGGGCTTGGCCAAGACGTCGGCAAACTCGCGAGCGATGCGGAACATGCCCGCGGCGGCAGGCCCGAGGACCGCACCCGCAAGCAATATCAAACCGTGACGCTGGGCCATCTCGAGATTGGACTGCCAGTAAACCGTCCAGACGAACCCCCACACGCGATCATCCGCCCGGTAGCTCAGGGAAGGCCGCACCAGTTTCATGCCGTGGCGGCGCAGCTCACGCCACCCCAAACGCAACATGTTCAAATATTCCGCAAGCGAAGCGGCGACCCAGATCAGCACGAACTCGGTCAGTCCCCATCCAAATGCGGCCGCCAACCCGATTCCGAGCAAGCGCACCACTGGCGCTACCGTCTGCTGCAGGCTGATGGCGTCGAACCGATCGGCCACACGCAGGACACCGCGCGCCGACCCGGTTCCCGAGACCAGCAGAGCCACGGCATATAGCGCCGCGGGGCCCACCAGCGCTTCGGACAGCCCCAACCACTCAGCCGCAAACAAGGCAACCAACAGCATGGCCAGCGCCGACGCAATTCCACAGATCAGATCAAGTCCCAGAGTGAAGCTGAGCACGCGTCCGAAGCCTTCTCCGTCGGATTGGTCGAACGCAGCCACGCCGTAACGCACCACGGTGTCGGATGGCTTGAAGTTGAACAGCCCTCTCACGACTACCGCCGCAGTGTGTACCAGGACCAGGACGCCGAACGCTTCGGCATCCAGGGCGCGGGCAGCCAGCGCCAGCACCACCACCGACAGCACGCCGGCAACGGCCCGCCCGCCCATCAACACTGAGAAGTTAGACAGCGCGCGCCGAAGCGGTGAACGTGCCGCCATCGTTGCTACCGAAAAGCACCCAGACGATAAAGCCGCCAAGCCAGAGGCCAGGCAAAGATCAGCGGGTAGCGCCGTTGCCGGGCGCTGGCCTCCACGGTCACACCGCTATGCCGCTCGATCTTCCATAACAGATAGTCGATGGGGTCGTTGAACGTGGCCGCCGCTTTGACCAGCCGCAGCACGCTGAGCAGCTTACCGAGCCCAATGGTGCCACCCCAATAGCAGGCGTTGCGGGTGGACCCTGTAAAGCTGGTGGGCGCATAGATGGGTTGGTCCTCATCCCGTTGCCGGCGCTGCAGCAGGCCTTCGTCGGCGGCCAGCTTGAGTAGATTCGAGTAGTAGTCGACGTCGTGGCGGAAGATACTCTGCACCTTGGCGGGGCTCTCCGCTCTCAGTTCGGCACGGTAGGTGCGCGCAAAACCCGTATCGAAAAAGCTCTCCGCACCAACCCATCCTTGCAGAGCGGGCGCCACGCGTTTGATAAACGTGCGAACGCACGCGGCCAGCACTAGCGACAAACGGCGACGCGCCGCCGCGTCCTTGACGTAAACCACCTGGCACGGCTGGGCTAGCCGCGCCCAGAAATAAGGATGCACCGCTCCAGCTTGACGCTGCAACTGACTTCGGCTCACCACCGCGTATTTGGCGCGCAGTTCACGCCCCTCCTCCACCAATGAGAGGTAGTAGACGTTGGGGGGCATCAAAAACGCGGCAGCCCCGGCAATGGGACCAAGCGCGCTGCGGTAATCTTCCACCACCACGTAGAAATCCAGCAGCGTATCGCGTACGCCTCGCAGGTAGGAACCGTACATCAACACGGCAAAGATCTCCCCGCCAACCCGCTCCTGCAGCGCCCCGACCAGAGCTTGCACCGCACGGTCTTCCATCAGGGCCGTATCTTTCGTACGGCGCTCCAGAAACTGCGCCATGCCGCCAGGCGCGGCGGGGCTATCCTTCACGATAGGCTCCACGGGTCCGGGAGAAAGTCCGAAATGCGGTCGGATAGCGTGCGGCCGCCTGGACGGGGTCTGCCAGCCAGGAAACCAGCGGTCCGTCGACCATGCGAATGGCGCTTGCCTGGGCAAGGCGCAGCAGCAGGATCGCCGACGAAAACACGGTCCAACCCACCACGCCGATGAACGCAGCTTCCGGACTACCAATCAACAGGGCGACCGTCATGATGATGAGACACGGATTGCGGCGGCCCGTCACCAATCGAAAGTAGGCGTCGAAGGGTCGCCAATCAAACAGGCTGCAACTACCCAATCCGTGAAATGCAGCCTCGATCAACCGACCACCGATGTAGCCCGCGAAAGTCCACCAGTACAGGTCGGCCAGTGGCCACCCGAACACCGGGCCCTGCAGCGACATTCCCCACAGCAGGTACCAAAACGGCGGGTGAATGATGTCCATGCCGTGATCCAGCACGTGGCCGATGCGGCTGGACTTGATGGTCACCCTGGCGAGCTTGCCGTCCACGGTATCCAGAAAGGTCATGAACCAGCCAGCCGTCAGGCCCAGCCAATAGTCACCCAGATAGAAGGCGTAACCTGCGTACACGACGAGCAACAAGCCTGTTAACGTAACCATGTTGGGCGTTATGCCAAGCGAGGCGCACCATCGCACCATGCGCCTGGCGGGACGGGGCCAAAACCATTTGGTGACAAGATCAGTGATTCCCTTGTAGGAGCGCCCGTAGAGCCTGTCCTGCAGGGCGTCGCGCTGATCTACCTCTACCGGCAGCAACAGTGGCTCCTCCGCTTTTCTCAGGTTGTCTTCATAGGCCGCCAGATCCGCGGGCCGCACCGAGGCAAACCCTTCCAGAGTCCCATCCTCAAATCCGGCGGCCAATGCTGGCGCGAGCTCACCGGCGCAGAACCCCGCAGCTGGCTGTGCGTCGAAGTAGAGCACCGAATCCGCGTGGTCCATGAGGCGCAGCAACGTGCGTGTTTCGTAGATGAAATCCGCACGCACGCAGAGCACCTCGGCCCCATCAGGCAGGTCACCCAGACCGCCAATCAGTCGGCAATCGGGGAGTTCGGCAATCTGACGTTCAAGCCGCTGGTATGGGGTCAGCCCCCACAACTTCACGTCGGACTCGCCGAGAATGAGCGCGTAAACTCCCATGTTACAATCGCCGCTTCTCGCTCACTTGGATCCTTGTTCGGTGTCGACATACGCCCGGGCGCGCGGATTATAGACACGCTGGCGTGACTCTCGCAAAGACTAAGGCCCTATGCACATCGTACATCTCACCGATCCGCACCTGTCCACGCTGGATGGGGTCCGCTTCAGCCAGTTGCGGGGCAAACGCCTGTTGGGATATCAGTCCTGGTACCGTAACCGGCGCCACCGACACCGCAGCGAAGCCCTGGAGGCCATAACGGCCGATGTGCGCGCCCAATCTCCAGATCTCATCGTGGTCACCGGCGATCTGGTGCACATCGGCCTGCGCTCGGAATTTGCCGAAGCGCGCGAGTGGCTAGCCCGACTCGGTCCGGCCGACCGCGTTCGTCTCATTCCAGGCAATCACGACTGTTACCACCCCGAGTCCTGGGCGCTGGCCCGGGAAGCTTATGGCGACTATCTGGCCGATGTGCCCGGCGACGCTAGCGACGACGAACCCGCAGCTGGCTTTCCGGGCTGCGAGCAGCACCGTGATGCCGTGCTGGTGGCAGCGTCCAGCGCCCACCCGGCTCCGTGGTGGGGGGCGATTGGAACACTGGGTGAAGCGCAACGTTCCCGCATCAACCAGCACCTGATGGACAACCAGCAGCGATTCCGCGTGCTGGCCATTCATCACCCACCGCTACCCGGCGCTTGCAGCTGGCGAAAGGCGCTCACGGATGCCAACGACCTGCAAACGATTCTCCAACATAGTCCCTCACACATAGTGCTCCACGGTCATTTACATCGGAATTCCAGCCTGACCACGGACTGCGGCCGCATCTACTGCACAGCCTCGGCATCCAGCGTGCATGAGCACGCACCCGCTTCCTATCGCAGCTTCCGGGTCGAACACCGCGACAAAGCCTGGCAGGTGCAGATGACGCTGCGCTCGCTAGGGCCCCAAGGAGTACAGGAACAGGCTCAGGAGCACTACCAGCTCTCCTGAGCCCCCTAGGCCGAGTCCACGCGAGACAGCATGACCAGACTCGCCCCCAGCAGCACCGAGTCGGGCAACAGCGCCATGGGCACTGCTGGCAGTTCGTAGAGCAAAGTAAACTGGGACGCGGTCTGCTCGACCAGATAAAAGCCGATGCCCACCGCGGCGCCAAACAATATTCGGGTACCCGCCGACTGCGCCCGCACGGAACCCATCACGAATGGCAACCCCAGCAGGCACATGGCCGCCAGTCCTATGGGCATGCTCAGCACCTGCCACAAGCGAAACCGATACTGGTGGCTGCTCAGTGCGGTGGCTTCCAGGTAGTTCACGTAGTGGTAGAGTTCGGCCAACGTGAGGGTCTCAATGGGAGAAACCAGCGAAGCCATCTGGTCAGGTGACAGAAAACTCTGCCACGATCGTTCCGATTCGGCGCGCTGCGAAACCTGAGTCCCATCGATGCGCGATTCGGTCACCTCATGTAGCAGCCAACGACCCGGCCCGAGCACGTCTGCCGACTCAGCTCGCAGCACGCTCGCTATGGTCCCACCGGCGCCGAGGTCGTAGATCTCGATGTCGGCGGGTACGGAGTGAAAACGCACCTCGCCCACCCGAATGAAATGATTGCCGTCGCGCGTCCAGAACTCTGCGGCACCTCCACCCTGCACCGTCTCGGAGAGTTTTCGGGCACGCAGCTCGCTGGCATCGTCTTCCAACACCGGAACGGCAAACTGCTGCGCAAGCAGGACCGCGCTGGCCAGCAAACCGGCCCCCATGACCATGGGCGCGGCCAGCCGCCAGACAGACATGCCCGCCGCCCTCATGGCCGTCAGCTCCTGCTCCGCCGCGAGCCCCCCCAACGCCATCACCCCGCCCAGCAGGGTGGCCACTGGCAGGAGATCTATGGCTATCCGCGGCAGGCTGAGCAGGGCTACGCGCACTGCGTCCGCATCCTCGAATCGCCCGGTACCAACGTCCTCGAGTTCTTCCGCCAATGTGACGAACCCGAAAAGACCCAGAAGCAGAAGCAAGACGGGGGCCGCGCCCACCAGCAAGACACTCACCAGGTATCGGTCGATGTGCATCACAAGCGCAGACCCAACCGCTTGCCGATGCGCGGCCAAGGCAGGTACAGCGCCAGCACGAACACGGCGAAACCCGATGAGACCACCCACAGCGCATCGGTCGCACCCTGCTCGACCCAGGTGCGGCCGATGCCCAGTAAATTGAAATACACCGCATAGATGACCACCGCTGCCGTCAGGCGCGCGAAGCGCCCCTGGCGGGGCCGCGACCGGCCCAACGGAACTGCCAGCAAGGCCAGCAACATGGTGGATACCGGCGCAGAAAGACGCCACTGGTACTCGGCCTGATCCAGCGGCGAGCTGGAGCCGCGCAGGGTCAGGGAGTTCAGCGCTTTGGGCTTGCGGCCAATTGGCTCCACAGCGGCCACGGGAACCAGCATGCGGAAACTACCGAACACACCGAGAAAGTCGCTGCCTTGGCCGGAACTCTTGAACACCTGCGCGTCAAGCAACGTGAGCTCATGGCTGTCGGGGGTGGCAAATTCCTTCACCAGTCCATCGGGCGCTGAGATGAGTTGGATGTCGTCCCCTTCACGAGAGCGGATGAACAACCCGCTCACGCGCTCACCCCGCTCGGGGACATCTTCAATGAAGACCACACGGGTGTCGTCGTCGTACAGATAGAACCGCCCCGGCTTGATGCGATCGAGCTCTGAGGTGGCTTCCGCCTGGGCTTCAAGCTCGTAGAGCAGCGCATAGGCCCAAGGCCGGCCGGCAAAACTGAACACGCCGACGATGATGGCCAGTACTGCCGCGAGAGACAGAATCGGCAGCAGGATTCGATGCTCGGCGAACCCGAAAGAACGCAATGCCGTCATCTCCCAATCACTGTAGAGCCGGCCCAAGGCAATAACCAGCGCCACAAACAAGCTAACGGGCCACAACACTTCCTGAGCGATCAGCGACTTCAGTGCGGTGAGCTGCAACACCTCCGAAGTTTTGAGCAGGCCATCGGCCGCCTTGTCGAGGAAGCGGGTCATGCTGTAGGTGGTGAAGATTGCCGTCAGAATGGCACCCACCGCCACGAACGGCACCGCCACTTCACGCACCAGATATTTATTGATGATCAGCTGTCTAAACCCTCGGCACACCAACTTAGAGGTGCCAGCGGTAAATGGCCCGCTGCGGTATGATTAGAACCTTTCCCGGGCAAGGACGTTCGTTGTTTGCCACGCTCAAATTGGCCCTGTTTGCCTTGTTTGCGTTGCCTGTCAACCTGCTCGCGGCCACACTGCCAGCGCTCGACGCCGAAGATACAATAGTTGTAACGGCCGACCAAGCATGGGAGTCGGATGCCGCCGAAGTCCTTAATTTTAAAGGTAATTTCCAGCTCACCGCGCCGTACTACCAAGTCAGCTCGGTCACCGCCGAACTGCATGGCGATATCGACGATCCCATCACGATTATTGCCAGCGGCACGCCGGCAAGATTCTGGGTAGAAGATGACGAAACCAATGAGCGTACGTACGGCTCGGCGGAAAGATTGGAGTACGACATCGCCAACGGCCTCATTAGGCTGTCCGGTAATGCTGAAATTCGAGACGCTCAAACTGTCATGCGCAGCAACGAGATGGAGTACGACACCGAGTCGCGCCGACTTGTGAGCGCCGGAACGGGCGGCGTCGAAATCATCACACAGTAGAACGCCACAGCTTGTGAAGAAGAATCTGTAGAAGTCGATTAGCGCCAGGCGGCGCGCAGCGAAGCGATCAGCGCCTGCTCTTCGTCCGCCCCCAGCTCCACGAACGCCGCCAACGCCGGAGGCCCTGGCCACCCCTGGTCTCTCACCTCCACAGACTGAAACTCTCGGGGTTGCTCGTAGCGCGGGATAACATGATAGTGAACGTCCGGATCCACCATCATCAACATTAGATAGTTGATCTTGTCGTAGTGATAAGCAGCGCCCAGCGCTCTCTCGATAGCGCCTATCACGTCGTGCAGTTCCGTGAAGGCCCCCTGACTCACATCGGAAAAGCGCGTGGCTGCGTCTTTGCATACCAGTACCAGCGACCCCAGCGTAACCTGCTGCTGCCGCAGCAACACCAGCCAGTGCTCGTACTCATGAATGAGCGTCTGCGGGTACCCGAATTTCTCGGCGGTCTGATTCACGAATCTTCCCCTCCGTTCCAGGCACTCACTACGTTTGCCGCGTTGTCTAGGTCGCCACGGTCGTCAATCTCGCACCACGAAAGCCCGTGAATATCGCAGGTGCTCACCTGACCCTCCTGGGCCAGGCCGTCGATGGCCGACAGATACCACATTTTCAGGCCCCGATCGGTTCTCATGAGCCCTTCAATGGTGCGAACAAAGAGTTCAGGACCACCATCGCGGAACACCATCATGCCGATGGACTCTCCGTTCACCGTATCCAGCGCCAACCGCTTGCCTACCCGTTGCAACCGGTTGCCTTCCACCACCACCTTCATGTCGTCTTCGTCGTAATCGCCTTTGCGATCCGTCACCAACGTGATGGGGGCATCTACCTCCGAGGCCAGCAATTTCTGCATGATGCCGGACTCGAAGAGTGTGTCTCCGTTGAGAATGATGAAGTCGCCCTGCATCTCGTGCCGCGCCACCCAGCAGGTTCCCAGGTTGTCGCTGGCATCGTAGAAGGGGTTGTGCAGGGTACGCACAGGCACCATGTCCATCCGCTCCACCAGCTCGTCCACGTACTCCGCGTGGAACCCGCTGACCACCACTACTTCGTCCACGTCACATTGCGCGATTTCTCGAAGCTGCCACTCCAGCAGGCTGCGGCCGCAGATCTCAACGCCGCATTTCGGCATCCCAGCGGTGAGCGGCAGCAATCGGCGCCCCTGACCCGCGCTCAAAATGATGACTTTCATGGAGTCCCCGGCAGCAAAAACGCGAAGGGTCTAGGTTTTACCCTGGACCGTCAAGAGGAGCGTCAAGACCCCTGATCCGCCGCCCGATTGCGGCGGTTCCAGGCGGCCAGGTTGTTCAGCGGATCTCTCACGTAGGCACTGCTGCGAACCAGCGCAACAATGAGACGGTTGAACCAGCGCCCCACCAGATCTGATGGCCGGTCAACGTCTACGAACAGCACCACGCGCATGTCGTCGGTATCGTTGCGCACCTCATGCTCATAGGTGTCGTCGAACAGCATGCACTGGCCCACTTTCCAGCTGCGCACCTGGTCGTCTACGCGCAACCAGCAATCGTCCGCGGCTTCCGGAACCACCAGGGGCAGGTGGACACGAATCACAGCTCGGGTAGGTCCCTTGTGGGGTGGAATGTGGTACTGGGGAGCAAGTATGGAGAACCAGGCGTTCTGCAATCCGGGCAGGCGCTCCAGGGCTTCCACCGTGGCCGGGCAGCGCGCGCAGTTCTCTTCCAGTTTGATACCGAATACGCAAAACGCGAACGTCTTCCAGTTCTCGCCCTTGGAGATACGCTTCTGATCCGGCGAGAGCTGGTGAAACGCCGGGATCTCTTCCGGTCGTTCCAGAACCTGCTCGAGTTCCCGCTGTATGTCTTCCAGCCGGGATTCGAATTCACCCACCCACGGAAACTCGGCGGGATCGAGAAACGGACCCGTTCCCACCTTGGAGCGTGCCGCCTGAAACCGGCCAATGCCGCGCAGCAGGCGTTTGCCGCCTTGTACCACCCACCGGCGTGGTAATGCTGCTGCATTCACTACGGATACTCTCCGGACATGATCTTCTCCGCGAGCTGCCAATCGGCCACTGAGTCGACATCCACAGCCACCACCGGATCCTGCACCATCACGGCACCCAGTTGGCAGCCGGCTTTAGCCGACAGCACAGCCAGCGCGGCGGCGAGCGTCAGCCGCCGTGTAACGTACCTGAACAATAGACCCAACCCCAGGGCCCGGGCAATGCGGCGAGGCTGTTTTCGATGCTGCTGCAGTGCCCGCCAGAACTCAAAAGCGCGCACGCCCGTGGCGTTATTGAGCAAAAACAGGTTGGCACCACAGCAGGGTTGGCCGGCGAATTTGAGCACGGTGCGCCGGCTTTCTGGAAACGCCGCGCGAACCCGCTCGTAGGGCACCAGCCCAACCACGAAGTCTGCGCCCAAGTCACGTGCTTCGGCGCAAAATCGCTCCACCACCGCGGCGCTGAGCAGGGCATGATCGCCAGCGGTCACCAGCACAGGTGGCGCCAGATTACGCACTCCACTGATGGCGCTGGATGCCGGATCCCCATCCGGCTCAAGCCAGCTCACGTCGGGGCCCTGCAACAGATCCACCAGAGCCGGCACGGTATTCAAGGCCGAGCGGTTGGGCCCGACCAGCACGCGCAGCTGTACGCCTTGAGCCTGGTCCAGGGCCGCCACCACCCACTCCAGGGAAGCACGCCCCGCGACGGGCACCAACACGTCGGCTGCCACACCGGCGGCCTCGCCAAGCGGTGTGGTCCGCGCGCGCTGCCCGGCGAGCACGACGGCGGAAACCAACGACTCAGACACCCGGCTCCCCTAGCGTTTTGTCGAACATGGCATAGGTTTTGGTTACACGAGCGCCCATCGCCTCGAGGATGCTACGCATGCCTTTGTTGTCTGCCAGTATCCACGACAACTCGGCGCGCCGGAGACCGGCCAGGCGGGAAGGTTCACGCAGCGCGTCGATGCAACACATGGCGAGTCCCGCGCCAAGCCGTGAACCCTGATATCGCCGGCGCACGCCCATCAACGGCACCCGGCCGCTGGTGGGATAGCGAACTTTGAGCCGCCACAACAACTTTACCCAACCCAAGGGCAGCAGCCGCCCATTCAGGTCTCCGATCACCTCATTGAGGTTCGGGATCATGACGATGAACGCGGCCGGTTCGCCGTCGACCTCCACTATCTGCAGAAAGTCATCTGGCACCAGCATCAGAATCTCACGCCCCACCGCCTGAAACTCCTCGGATGTCCAGGGCACGAACATCCAGTTGTTGGCCCATGCATCGTTAAAGATGTCACGCAGCAGCTCCAGTTCTGACTCCAGCCGCTTGCGCTCGAGAGGTCGAACCGTCACGCGCCCGCTCACGTAGCGAAGCATGGAGGCCATGATCGGGGGCGTGTCGAATACGATGGGCAGCTCGTAGGCGAGCATGCGGGTTGCCTCGTCATATCCGCGCTGCTGGAGGGCACGGGGGTAGTAGGGCCGACCATGGCCCATCAGGAAGCAGGGCGGCGCGTAGAAACCGTCCACCAGCACACCGACTTCCTGATTGATTCCCAGGTTGAACGGACCGAGCAACCGCTTGCAGCCCTGCGCTCTGGCCCAGTCCTCGGCGGCATCGAACAGGCCGTCGATGACGGCATCGTCTGGTGGGCTTTCGAAACAGCCGAAGAACGCACCCGATGGATCGTGGCGCTCCTGGAACAGGGTGTCCACCTGAGCCGAGATGCGGCCCACCGGGCGGCCGTCCCGATACGCAACGAAGGGCTGCCAGCGCGCGTGCTGAAAAAAAGGGTGCTTGGATGACAGCCCGCCTTTGCGTTCGAACTTCAGCGGCGGGACCCAGTGCGGATCATCCGAATATACATAGCTGGGCGCGCTGACGAAGTCGTTGATACCTCGCCGACCGGAGACGGGCTCGATGCTAAGACTCAGCGTTGCCCCCTAATGCGGTCAACACAGGTGTCCCAGATCGGCCGACGTAAGCATGCTGACGATTCGCTCGCTGCAAACGCTCACGGGCTCGAATATCTGAGTTTTGCCAAACCATTGGATACCGATGAATCCCCTCACCCTGAGGTTGCCCGCAGCGTCACGCTTCATATGGCTTTTGAAGGTCTTGCCGCTGGCGGGGTCGTAGATCCGACCGCGCCAGGCGCCGCGGGAAAATTTGTAGTCGCTGAGCAGCTGAAGACCCCGCACGGGCCTGGTGCGCAACTCCGGCTCGGGGTTTTTCTTGTCCAGACGATTCTGCTTCTTCATGGCCACCACGTGCGCCTGCAGGCGCCCGTCTACTTCCTCGATAGAAAACACCGACCCCTTGGAGGCCCACATACCGTACACCAGCGTCCGCGGATCCTCCGTCGCGATATCGCCCACAACGCTATCCGACACAGCAAACGGCGCGGCAAGCCACAACAGCAAACCCAGGTGATGGCAGGACGATTTCCACATGCGCCGCAAGGTTACCATAGCGCCCGAAACGAGTGGCGCGTGCCGTTCACCCCGGGTTCAGCCTGACCGTAGCCCGCGCAGCACACCCAGGCACACTCGCGCCCGTGGTGATTTTCGTGAACAATTACACCTTTGCAGTAGGTTAGGAGGGCGCGTTGGCAGCCCCACTCGAAGACGTCACCGTCGTCACCGTAGAGAGCTATATGGCAACACCCAGTGCGAGCGCAATCCTTGCAGACCTGGGCGCCAACGTGGTCAAAGTGGAACCGCTGACCGGGGACCCCAATCGCGGCATGACCCGCAAGCCCAAGGTGGACGGGCCGCTGCGCGACGTGGATTGCCAGTTCGACGTTGACAACCGTGGCAAGCGGTCCATAACGGTTGCCATCGACACAGAGGCCGGCCAGCGAGTCCTGCACCAACTGGTGGCCCACGCCCAGGTGTTCATGTGCAACCTGCTCATCGAGCGGCAACGCAGGTTCTCACTGGATCCCGACTCCCTGTTCGCGCATAACCCCGCGCTGGTGCACGCGACCCTTACCGGCTACGGCACCACGGGTCCCGATGCCTGGCGGCCCGGCTACGACGTCACCGCATTTTTCGGCCGCTCCGGGCTCTATGACGCTTCCCGGGAGGGCGACAACGGCATCGTGCCCATGGCGCGGCCAGCTCAGGGAGACCACACAGCGGGCCTCTCGCTGCTTGGAGCGATACTGGCAGCATTGCGCCTGGCCGAACGGAGCGGCGAAGGGCAGGTGGTGGAAACGTCCCTGTTCGAAACCGCTATCTGGACGCAGGCCACCGACTTTGGCACTACGGTCATCGATGGCGCGCCCGTACGCAGGCGCTCGCGCCACCACCAGCTCACGCCAATGGCCAACCGCTACCCCTGTCGTGACGGCAAGTGGGTGGTGTTCAACATGCTCGACCCAGACGCCTGGCCGCGCCTGTGCCGGGCCATCGACAGAGCAGCCTGGATTGACGACGAGCGCTATCAAACACCCATAGACCGCTACCACTGCATGCCGGAGCTGGTGGATGGCGTGGACGAGGCGCTGTCGGTTCGGAGTCGAGACGAGTGGGGAGAGATCTTCGACGAGCTGGGCATCATCTGGGGTCCGGTGCTGACGCTGGACGAAGTATCCAGAGACGCTCAGGCCCATGCCATCGGCATGTTTCCGGAAATCGAGCACCCGGAACTGGGCAGCTACCGAACGGTGAACTCACCGTTTCGCTTCAAGACGGCAGACGTCGGACCCAAGGGACCGGCTCCAGAGCTCGCCGAGGATACGAAGGCAGTGCTCAACCAGGTAGGGTTTGGCGATGCCGAGATCGACGCGCTCATCGACCAGGGCATCGTTACCACCCGGTAGCAGCCAACGGACCCCTGCCGTTCTAGCTAGCCGGCAGCGATGCGCAAGGCGTCGCGAATGATGTCGATCAGCGGAGCCGGATAGATGCCAAACAGGAGCACCACCACGCCCAAGACCACCAGCGTAGGTCTGCCCTCGCCCAATTGCACAGCGTATTTGTATACACCTTCCTCCGCTGGCCGGCTCATGGTCAGCACCACCCGCAAGTAGTAGTAGATGGCGATGGCGCTGCCCAGCAGCAGCGCCCACACCAGCGTCCACAGACCGCTATCCACACCGGCGGCAATCAGATAG
>DEBD01000001.1:0-122762 GCA_002348385.1 Gammaproteobacteria bacterium UBA2965
GGCGCTTGAATGAGCCGCAGGCGCCTGAATCGGGCGCGGGGTGCGCAAACGCGGGAATCATGGGCCCTCGCCGGGTCTAATTTGCTCACAGCCCACAGAGTATTCATGCCGGCACCGCCCACACCCCATATAATCCGCTACTCCCGGAAATTCCTGAGGCAGACACCGTGTTGAACCGCGCATTTCCCGTGATATTCCTGGCGCTGATGGTTGCCATGGCTTCCTGCAGCACGCAGGAAGTCACCCCACCAGCTGATTCCCCTATTCACGTGCTGAAGAGTCCGAACGATGCGCGCGAGTATCGCTACCTGGAATTACCCAATCGTCTGCGCGTGCTTCTGGCGTCAGATCCGTCGGTGGACAAAGCGGCGGCCTCTTTGGTGGCCTTGCGCGGCCAGAACCACGACCCCGAGGAATTTGGCGGCCTGGCTCACTTCCTCGAGCACATGCTGTTTATAGGCACCGAAAAATATCCTGAGGTGGATGCGTATCAGCAGTTCATCGCCGCAAACGGTGGCTCCAGCAACGCCTACACGGCCGCGGATCACACCAACTACTTCTTCGATATTCATCCGGACTACTTTCCCGAAGCCCTGGACCGATTCGCCCACTTCTTCATCAACCCGCTGCTAGATGAGGCCTACGTGGACCGCGAGAAAAACGCCGTGCATTCCGAATACCAGATGCAGATCAAGGATGATGGTTGGCGCGGCTACTCCGCCATGAAGGCCGTAATGCGATCCGAACACCCGGGATCGCGCTTTCACATCGGCAGTCTCGATACCCTGGGCGATGGGGTGCAGGAAGCTCTGCACGAGTTCCTCGAAACGCACTACTCGGCCGACCAGATGATCCTGGTAGCCATCAGTAATGCCGATCTGGACACGCTGGAAGCCTGGGTCACCCCCATCTTCAGCGCCATCCAGGACCGCGATATCGGCGCCGCCAAACCCATGCCCACGGCGTTTCGCGAAGAGAGCCTGCCGCTGGTGCTCACCTACCAGTCGCTCAAAGACACACCCGTGGTGGTCTACAACTTCCCCGTACCGCCAACGGAGCCCCACTATCTGGAAAAACCCGGCATCTATATCACCAACCTGCTGGGTCACGAAGGAGAAGGCAGTCTGCACCAGCATCTGAAGTCCGCAGGGCTCATCGAGAGTCTGGGCGCGGGCGAAAGTCGCCTGGACGACCAGAACGCCTTCATCTACGTGGAGATGGTGCTGACAGAAGCCGGTGCGGCTGCGATAGAAAAGGTAACCGGCGCCCTGTTCGCTTACATCAACCTGCTACGGAACTCGCCAATCGACGAGTGGCGCTATCAGGAGCAGGCGCGAATGGCCGAGTTGGGGTTTCGCTTTCAGGAACCCTCAACGCCTTCCGGTTTTGCCTATCGCGTGGGCCCCCTGCTAGCTCACTATCCCCCGGGCCACGTGCTGGCGGCACCATTTCTCATGGAACGTTTCGACCCGGATTTGATCCGCAGCTACCTGGCCCGCCTCACGCCCACCAATCTGTTCATGGAGGTGGTGGGGCCCAACGTGGAAACCGACCAGCTGGAGCCGTGGTTTCTGGTGCCTTACCGTTCGAATGCATTCGACACCAGTTTTGCAACACCCGAGATTCCCGAGCTGTCGCTACCCGCGCCGAACACGTTCGTCCCTCAGTCACTAGACCTTCTGGCCACCGATGACCAGGGCCCCGCCAAGGTGGTGGACAGTCCGACCATTTCTCTGTGGCTCGATCAGGACACTCAGTTCGGCGCGCCGCGCGCCAACCTGTACCTGACGCTGGGTGTGGAAGGCGGCCTCAGCGACCCTGACGACTACGTTATGGCGCAGATCTACCAGCGGCTCGTGTCCGATGCGCGCAACGAGCTCACCTACCCAGCCTATCTGGCGGGGCTGTCGTTCCGTCTGAACGCCAGCAGCCGGGGATTCGAGCTGCACGTGGGCGGGTACGACGACAAACAGCCGGCTCTGTTGGCCGATGTACTCAACGGATTTACCAGCCTTGCCCTGGATCCTGCCAAATTCGCCCTGTACCGCTCTGAGCTGATTCGCGAGTGGGGTAACTTCAGTCGTGAACGGCCGTACACGCAAACTCTGTCGAGTGTCGGACATCTGCTGGTTGAAGGGCGCTGGCCGCCCCAGCGGCTGGCAGATGCGCTACGCGAAAAAACTCTGGACGACCTGGAACGCTGGCGCGACGAGCGCCTGAGGGCGCTCACCGCACGCGGGTTGCTGCACGGCAATGCCGGCGCGCCAGATGCCCAAGCGATAGCCGAGCTCCTTACCGAAAACCTGGCGCTGGGCGCGTTCCCTCTCCACCAGCCTTCAGTGACCAACGTAAGCGAACCGCTGACGCTGGAGTTGGACATCGACCACGCGGACGCTTCCATAGCGCTGTTGGTCCAGGATCCGGATTCCTCTTTCGCCACCCGCGCCCGCAGCGCGCTGGCGGTACAGTTGCTGCGTCAGGCTTACTTCACGTCTTTGCGCACCGAGCAGCAGCTTGGCTACGTGGTGGCGCTGTCGAACCGTAGCCTGCAGCACAGGGCCGGACTCACCTTCATCGTGCAGTCGCCGGCTGCCTCCACCGCGGTACTTCAACAAGCCACCGAGGCATTCATGAAGGCTCAGATCCAGGCCGTGCAGGCCATGTCGGAAGAGGCGTTCGAACAGAACAAAGCGGGGCTGATCGCCCGGCTCACGGAACGCGACAAGAACCTCAACCAGCGAAGCGCACGCTACTGGTCGGACCTGCATTTGGGCGTGGAGTCCTTCGACTCAGCGCGACAAATCGCTCAACACGCGAGCAAACTGGATAAAGACACCGTGCTGAAATTCATTCGCGACGCAGAACGCAGGCTGCAAACCGAGCGCCTGCTGGTGTTCAACCGGGGCAGGTTCGAAGAAGCACCCAGCGGGGGACGCACGATCTCGGACATCGACGCATTCAAATCCCCTCCAGGTTGAGCCGGTAGGGCGGCAGCGAGTCGATCAGCACACGTCCGTAGCGCGCGGTCACCAGCCGCTTGTCCAGCACGGTGATGCGGCCGTGGTCGTGCTCGTGGCGAATGAGCCGGCCACAGGCCTGCACCAGGCGCAAGGCCGCATCGGGTACAGCAATTTCGTAGAAAGGATTCTTGCCGTGAGCTTCGGCCCATTCGGCCAGCGCCTGATCCAGCGGATCATCGGGGACCGCAAAAGGTAGCTTTACCACCACCACATGACGGCAATAGTCATCGGGAAGATCAACGCCCTCCGCAAAGCTGGCCAGCCCAAAGATATAGCTGGACCGCCCGGCCTCTATGTCCCGCCGATGCTCTGACAACAGGGCCTGCTTGGAAGCATCACCTTGAACCTTGAGCGCCTTTAGTAGGGTCACCGATAGCTCGGCCACCACAGCACGCATCTGCCGCCAGGAGGTGAACAGCACCAGCGCGGACGCATCCGACTGGAGCAGGTCGGGCAGCAGCTTCGCCACCTCATCGCAGTGTGCCTGAAAGTCTCGCGGTTCCGAACGCATCGCGGGCACGGTCAGAGAGGCGATGGAGTGGAAGTCGAATGGGCTGGGAATGCGCGTTGCCTGAGCTTCCGCGAGGCCCGCGCGGTCGAGGAAGCGGCTGAATCGGCCCGCCGCGGTCAGCGTGGCCGATGTGCAGACGGCCGCATGAGCGCGCGACCAGAGGGCTTCCTGGAGCAGCGCCCCGGGTTGGATCGGAGCGCTCACGAGTTCGAAATCCGAACCGTGATCGTTGGCCCAACGGGCTTGAGGCGAGGTGTCGCTCGCACCCGCATAGTCCGCCAACAGTGCAAGCGTGGCCTGCGCACGAGTTTCCAGCTGTCCTACGGCACCCAGCCAATCCTCTGCCTCGAAGCTGCGCTCCCAATCCAACTCGCCAGCCAGGGCCTGCTGCAGAGTTTCATGGACACGGCCAATGCAGCCGGCCAATTCCGACAGTGGCAATTGCGCCGCTTGCGCCAGTTCGCGCAGGTCATGGGGCACCTCTCCGTGAGGAAAGCGGTGCGTGGCCAGGATATCGTCACGTGGCCGATAGTCGAACTGGCCCATCGACTCCCCCAGCTGAGCCATCGCCAGCGCAAACTCCTCGCCGCTCCTAGTAGCCTTGGAAGCCAGATCGACCAGCACCTCAGGACGCGCAAATCGCTGGGTGAGGCTTCCCAGCACGGATCCCACCGTATCCACCCATTCCGCCGACGCCCGCACTCGCGCGCTGCGCGAGAAGTGCTGCTGAGTCTTTTCCGGCAGATGGTGAGCTTCATCGAGCACATAAATGCAGGCTTCCGGCTCCGGCAGTACCGCACCCCCGCCGAGGCTCAGATCCGCCAGCACAAGATCGTGGTTGGCCACGATTACATCGACGCCTTCCAGAGCGGCGCGCGCCTGAAAGAACGGGCACTGCCGGAAAAAGCTGCACTTGTTGTTGCTGCAACCCCGATGATCAGTGGTCACCGCGCTCCACGCGGCATCGTCCACCGGCTGGGGCCAGCTATCACGATCACCGTTCCATGATTTGCCCGCGAACGCGGCAAGCAGTTCCGGATATACATCGGCACCGCTGGCAGATACTTCAAACAGCGGGATCTCCACCTGGGCGTCGGCACCCGCGTACTTGAGCTGGTCGTCGAGGCGCTTCAGGCAGACATAGCGGCCCCTACCCTTGGCCAGCGCAAAAGTGAACTCCAGCTGAGCGTTGTCGGCCAGGTCGGGCAGATCGCGCAACACCACCTGCTCCTGCAGCGCGACGGTAGCGGTGGCGATCACCAGCGTCTTTCCCAGCGCTTTGCCCAGGGGAATGGCCGCCAAGCAATAGGCTGCCGTCTTGCCCGTGCCCGTGCCGGCCTCCAGCACCAAAAGACGGGGTTCTTCGCCAACCAGGGTACGAGCGATCTGGGCAATCATCTCCCGCTGCCCGCGACGGGGACGAAACTGTCGCGCCAACAACCAGGCAGAATAACTCTCCTGAATGTGACGTTTGACGTCGTCGCTAAGTAAGTGGGTGGGGGGCATGGAGTTGCAAAGCTTACGTGCTACAACGCCCCCTCACCAGAGCCGCCCGCTTACATGGCAGCGCACTCTCTCTTGCCTGGGAACGATTTTCACGGCCCAATGGGGGCCAGCAAAATACAAGGCATGCTATGCGGCACCCTCACACCCCGATATCAATCCGCACGCCCCTGCTGGTAGGGTTGCTCATGAGCCTGGTTGGCTGCGGTCCGCAACCGTCTCAGGATTCGAGCGACGACGTCAACACCTCCTCTGCGGCCCAGCCGGACGCCAACCATACGCACATCGATTTGAGCACCCTTAGTCTGCCCGAGGGATTCTCCATTGAGGTGCTGAGCGACGCGGTACCCAACGCACGGCAGATGGTGTTGAGCGCGGGCGGCACGTTGTATGTAGGTACGATGGAACGGGGTGACGTGTATGCGCTGCCAAACGCGTTGGCGCCAAACCCTCCGCCCCCGGTAGTGATCGCTTCCGACCTGGTCATGCCGTCTGGGCTGGCCATGAAGGGCAACGACCTTTACGTTGGCGCGCTGCATCGGGTGCTAGTCTTGAAAGGCGCGGATGCCGCGCTGGAATCCGCGGACCCCGCCGGCACCGGGGCGCTGCCCTTCGAGGTGTTGTTGGACGACCTACCTGACGAACCCCATCACGGCTGGAAGTACCTGGGATTCAGCCCCGAGGGCGCGCTTTACATTCCCGTGGGCGCCCCCTGCAACATCTGCCTTTCCGACGACGAGCGTTTTGCAAGCATCCTGCGCCTGGAGCCCGACGGCTCCACCAGCGTCTATGCCCACGGGGTACGCAACACGGTGGGTTTCGACTGGCACCCCGAGACAGGCGCCTTGTGGTTCACGGACAATGGCCGCGACATGATGGGCGACGACATACCTGCCGAGGAAGTCAACGTGGCGACCAAGCCGGGAATGCATTTCGGCTACCCTCACGTTCACGCCGGCACCGTGCTAGACCCGGAATTCGGTCAGGGAAAGCAACCCGACGATTACAGTCCACCCGAGGTGCTGATCCAGGCGCACTCCGCGGCATTGGGCATGAAGTTCTACACCGGCGATCGGTTTCCCAGCGAATACGGCCTAGCGCTGTTCATCGCTGAGCACGGCTCATGGAATCGATCCCGCAAGGTGGGCTATCTGGTGAGCGTGGTCACGTTCGACGAGTCGGGCTCACACTACAAACCATTCATTACCGGATGGCTGGAAGGCGAAAACAATTGGGGCAGACCCAGCGACGTGCTCGTCACTCCGGACGGTAACTTGCTCATCTCGGACGATCAGGCTGGCGTCATTTATCGAGTCCGCTATACGGGGACCTAGCTGGCCGTGATAGGGTTCAACCTGGCTACAAATTCGCCAGAACGTGAACCGCGCACGACAAGATCGTTACATCTGCAAACATACGCGGGCCCGTCAATTGCTAGAGTGCGCGCTCGGAGGTGAAACTATGAAATTCAATATTCTTCTAACGGCCACTCTGTTGGCTACTATCTGGACTGGCAGCGCTAGCGCCGCGGTGGATTACGTCAGTTCTCCCCAGGCTTGCGTGGCGAGTAATGAAACACAGGCTGAACTCTTCAACTACAAACCCGGACAAGTGTTGAACGAATCAGACCGTGATCTCTATCTTCGCTGCATGATGACCCATCTGATGAGTAACACGTACTACGACGCATCAATACGACTGGTCAATCCAACCAGCTCAAGCGTTGATACCGTTTGCGTACTGCGTGAATACGACCAAAATGGAGACATCGTACAAAGCGACGTCGAGACAGCCACCCTGACTGCGAGCGCGAGCACCGGACTGGACATGGGTCTAACAGGGATCGCCGCCAACTCGTTCGTTACCGTTACCTGCAAGATTCCTCCGGGCATCGCCATGGCAGGCGTCTATCAGACATTGCTCGAATAGATGAATAAGACGGGAGTCCAAGCACCACTTGCTCCGCCCCAGCGGGGCAAGTGGCTTAGCCTTTTCTTTGCAGCAGTTGCTGTTTTCTCGGTTGTCATCTGGCTCAACGACCGACCGCAAGAATCAGCAAACACCATTGGTGATGCTGCTATTGAAACTCCTCAATCAGAGGGGGTCTCCCGCAGGCAACAGACATCAATGAGTCCACATGAGCTGGACAGAAAACTTGATGCAATTTGGGCTGCGTTAGAGAAACAAAACATTAAGCTACAAGATTTAGAGCAGATCGTGGCACTGCATCGTACAAGCGATACCGAAACCTCAGGCCTGTCTACAGAACCAACAGCTGACAGCACGATGTCAAAACAACATCGTCGCGACTTAACGGCCGTGATTCCGCTTGGTACGCGCACCCAAACAATCGAGAAAGTGCGTTCAGAATTCAACAACGACGCACCGACCGCTGATCACACAGCAGAGCACAATGCGCTTGTACTATCGTCAACCACGCTTGCAGAGCTGATAAACACGGAAAGTATTGAGTGCAAACAATCGCTTTGCCGAATGATCTATACCTACCAACCGGACAAAGAAGAACGAGACGAATTCGAGATGGAACTCCCGATTGCGCTATCCAGCGCACTCATGAACAAAACACGCTTGTATCATGAGAAGATGCCGGACGGTCGCCGGGCCATCTACCTACGAGTGGATTCCTGACTAGCCCAACCCGTGGTCGCTAATCCAGCGCGCCATGGGCCCTCAAGAGCGCCAACAGCTCTGACTCATCCATCACGGCAATGTCCAGCCGTTGCGCTTTCTCGAGCTTGGTCCCCGCGCGCGGCCCAGCAACCACCTGATGGGTATTCTTCGAGACCGACCCTGCCACCTTGGCGCCCAGCCCGGCAAGGCGCTCTTTGGCCTCCTGACGCGACATACTCTGCAGGGTACCGGTGAGCACCCAGGTCTGACCGGCTAACGGGCGCGCGCTTGCACTCGTGGGCAGGGCCGGCCAGTGCACGCCGAGCTCGCACAGATCGTCGACCACTGCGCGATTGTGCACCGAGGCGAAATAAGCGTGCACGTGGCCTGCAACAACGGGTCCCACGTCATCCACCTGCTCGAGTTCCTCCACCGACGCACTCACCAGGGCCGAAAGCTCACCGAAATGCCCGGCCAGATTCGCCGCGGTTGCCTCGCCCACCTCACGAATCCCCAATGCATAGATGAAGCGCGACAGCGTAGTGGTTTTGCTGGCCTCCAGCGCGCTGAGCAGGTTGTCCGCCGACTTCTCGCCCATGCGTTCCAACCCCACCAGCACCTCGCGGTCGAGCCGGTACAGGTCTGCCGCCGTGGACACGTGCTCGTGCTCCACAAGCTGCTCGACAAGCTTGTCGCCCAGCCCTTCGATGTCCATTGCCAATCGGGAGGCGAAATGCCGCAATCCTTCCTTGCGCTGTGCGGGGCAGACCGCCGGACCGGCGGAACAGCGCGCCACCGCCTCGTCGCCCGCATACTCGATAGCACTACCGCAGGCGGGACAGGTGGCAGGCAACCCCACCCGGGTCGCCTTTCTGGGCCGCTTGCCTTCCACCACAGCCATGACCTGTGGAATCACATCCCCGGCGCGCCGCACAACCACGGTGTCGCCGACACGAATCCCCAGGCGGCCTACCTCATCCATGTTATGCAGAGTGGCATTGCTCACGGTCACGCCGCCCACAAAGACAGGATCCAGTCGCGCCACCGGGGTAATGGCGCCGGTTCGACCAACCTGAAACTCAACGCCCAGCAACCGGGTGGTGGCTTCCTCCGCCGGATACTTGTAGGCAATGGCCCAGCGCAGCGTGCGTGTCAACGCGCCGAGCAGACGCTGCTGATCCAGCGAGTCCACCTTCACCACCACGCCGTCGATGTCGTAACCTAGCGCGTCGCGTCGGTCCCGCAACGCGTTGATGTAGCGCTCGCATGCGGCTACGTCAGCTGCCTGCTCAGAGCGCGGGTTCACGCGCAAGCCCCAGTGGGTCAGCCGCTGCAGGGCTTCGGCATGCGTTTTCGGTTGCCAGTCCCCGCCTTCGATCCAACCGATGCTGTAGCAGTACATGGTGAGCGGCCGCTTCGCGGTCAGCCGCGGGTCCAGCTGGCGCAGGCTACCCGCGGCGCCGTTGCGAGGATTCACCAGCGTCTTCCCGCCGCGAGCCCGGGCGCGCTCGTTGAAAGCTTCGAAGTCCGCCGCGCTCATGTAAATCTCGCCACGCACCTCCACCCGAGGCGGCACCGGGTGAACGTCGTCATTCAACACCAGCGGAACTGCACCGATGGTTCGCACGTTGGCGGTGATGTCCTCACCCGTCTGACCGTCACCGCGAGTCGCCGCCAGGGTCAGGCGGCCATGGGTATAGGTGAGCGCAACGGCCACCCCATCGATTTTCGGCTCGCACACGAAGCGCACCACCTCGTCTTCCATGAGGCGGCCCCTGCAGCGTTCCACCCAATCAGCGAGCTCGGTGATGGTGGTGCATTTGTCCAACGAGAGCATGGCCACGTCGTGGGTGACCGTGTTGAATTTTTCCAGCGGTGCCGCACCTACACGCTGGGTTGGAGAATCTGGTGTCGCGAGCTCGGGATGGCGCGCTTCCAAGGCCGCCAGCTCATCGAACAACGCATCGTATTCGGTGTCGGCAAGCTCCGGCGCATCCAACACGTGGTATCGGTGGTTGTGATAGTGCAGCTGCTCGCGCAGCTCGGCCGCACGAGCGGCGTCATTCGCCCCTTTCAAGGTCTCCCGCTCTCCCCCGGCGCGCAGCCCTGAAGCCAACGCGCAACGATGCTAAGCGCGTTTGGACATATGGCGGCGCGTATAATCCATGATCCGCTGCCGATAGTGCTCCACCATCTGCGGCGTAATCAAGTTGTGTTGCTCGTCCTTGAGCTCGCCCCGCAGCTCGGTGCTCACGGACATGGCCACCTCGAACATGTCCTCCAGCGCCTGCCCGGGGTGCTCGGGCCCGGGCAGCTGCATGAAAAAGCACAGTCCGGGCGAGCGAAACTCGTCCATGTCCGCCATATCGAAAGTGCCCGGCTCCACCACGTTGGCCACGCTGTACTGCACCATCTTGGTGAGCGGATCCATGCGGTGGAAGATGTTCATGTTGCCGAATTTCAGTCCACGGCTGCGCAACGCGGCAAACAGCTCCGCACCGCTAAACCGGGTGGAAGGACGCGCCAGCACGTTGAGAATCAGCAACTCCTCCACAGACGGCGGCTCGGCCGGCAACACTGGTTCGGTTTCCGGCTTGGCCGCCAGACGCGGCGGCTGCCGGGGCGGGCCCTCCACCGCGGCCTGGGGTTCTGGTGGCGCTTCGGGAATCTCCACGCCAGCCACGTTGGCACGCGCGGCTTCCTCGTCCTGCTCGTGGATTTGCTGTTCGTCTGCCAATTCCGGGTCGGGTGCTTGGCTGGTGAGATCTCTGCCCTGCGGCGCTTCGGGAGCCCCTACCGACGGCTCCACGGCGCCGCGGGTGGGCGCGCCGACTTGAGTGGGTTCCAACAACAGGGGGGCGCTGTTTTCCAGATCCAGTTTTTCCTGCTCGCCGCTGGTGGGTGCAATCACACGACCACCCCCATTGGGCAGCTCACCGCGCAACCACTCGATGTCGTCCACATCCTCGGGAAACATGTTGGGAACAATGTCCAGCCGCATAGGCTCCCGCCGGGCCCGCCAGGCGATCCAGAAGCCGTGCGCCACGACGGCGGCGATGAGCAGACCGCCCCCGATCAGAATAAAATCCTTTATATCCACCTTGCGGCTCCTTGGCCGCCAACGGCAGCCAGACACGTCCTAGGGTTGCTGCGGCGCTTAGCCAACCATCGCAGCAGCTTCTTCCACGTCCACCGAAACAAGGCGTGACACGCCTGGTTCGTTCATGGTTACCCCCAGGAGATGATCCGCCATCTCCATGGTTAGTTTGTTATGGGTGATCACCACGAATTGGACGTCGGAAGACATTTCACTGATCAACTCTGCAAAGCGCATCACGTTGGAGTCATCCAGCGGGGCATCCACCTCATCGAGCAAGCACACAGGGCTTGGATTGAGTTGGAAGATGGCGAAGATGAGCGCGACCGCAGTCATCGCTTTTTCGCCCCCCGACAATAGATGCACACTCGAATTACGCTTGCCCGGAGGTCGCGCCATAAGCGTGACTCCCGTGTCGAGCAGGTCCTCCCCTGTCAGTTGCAAGTAGGCGTGTCCACCGCCAAAGACTTTCGGAAAAAGCTCCCCCAAATGGGCGTTTACCGTGTCAAAGGTCGTTTTGAAGCGCGCTCGCGTTTCTTTATCTATTTTGCGAATCGCGCCCAGTAAGGTTTCCAGGGCTTGTTCCAGGTCGTCGTTCTGCTGATCCAAGTAGTTCTTACGTTCGGACTGAGCTTCAAACTCCTCGATGGCAGCCAGGTTGATGGGCCCCAGCCGCTGTATGCGTCGATCGACCTTCTCGAGCATCTCACTCCAGCGCGCCTCGTCGGCATCTTCGGGCAGGCCCGCTTTGATCTCGTCGAAATCCAGCCCGGTAGCATCGATCTGCTCGCGCAGGTTTTTCTCTTCTACAGCCAGCCCCTGTCGGTGCACGCGCGCGCGCTCCAAACGTTCTCGTACCCCGTCGACGGCTTGCTCAGCATCTCCCCGCTTGGCTTCCAGCTCTCGGATGCTCTGGTCGATCTCTTCCAGCTGAACACGCATCTGACCAAGCTGCTGCTCGACGGCCAGGCGATCGGCAAGTTTGCTTTCCAAGTCGCTCCTGAGTTCCGGCAAAGGCGTCGCGCTGTTCTCCAGACCCAGCGCCAGACTCTGCTGCTGCGCATCCAGTTCCTTGCGCTGCTCCATCAGACGCTGGCGCGCGGTCTCGCTGGCCGACAGCTGCGACTGCAACCCCTGCAGCTGGGTGTTCTGGCTGTGAAATCGATCCCGGGCCGCCCGCGCGGCCTCACGCGCCTGGGTGAGTTCCACCTCCGACGCTTCGCGACTACGCGTGATCCGGACCCGCTCCTCTGCCTGGCGTTCGCGCTGCTGCTCAGCGGCAACCAGCGCCTGGCGCGCCTCTGCGAGCCGCTGTTGCTCATCGTCGATCTGGGTCTGCGTTTCCGTGCGCTCCCGGCTGATGCGCTGCTGGCGGGCACCGGCCTCTTCAAGCTGGACCCGGCGTACGCCGTGGTCGGTCTTCATTTCGCCCAGACGGCCGTTGAGTACGTTTACCTCTGACTGCAGTTCTTCTCGGCGCGCCTCCAGACCCTCTGTACGGTTGCGACCTTCCTGCAGCTGCCCCTGCAGCTCCGCGAGGGTGCGTTCTGCTTCCTCTACGCCCAGATTCAACGATTCCAGCTCCTGGGTGCGGGCGATGATGCCCGCGGCTTCGTCCTCGCTGGGGAGAACACGCAGCCAATCGGGGCCCATCCAGACCCCTTCGCGCGTGATGATGCTCTCGTCGGCCCGCAATCGCGCTCGTTCGAGCAGGGCCACATCCACGGATTCGGCCGCAAATACGCCACTGAGCAGGGAGCCCAGTCGCAGCTCGTCAGCACGAATCAGCGACGCCAGCGCGGGTAGCGCACCGTCGGTAAAGGATTCGACGCGGGCCTCAAGCAGGGTGACACCCGCGCCCCCGACAGTCCCTAGAGCCGGGCCGAAGCGTTCCAGGTCATCCACGCAGATGCCCTGCAGATAGTCGCCCAGCACCGCCTCCACGGCACGCTCCCATCCGGGTACCACGGCCAGCGACTCACCAAGGCGCGCGGCATCCGCCAGCCCCTGCTCGGCGATCCAATCGCCGGCCTCACGCTCATCGCGGCCAAGTGCTGCCTGCTGCACAGCCTGCAGACTGGCATAGCGGTGTCGCAGATCCTGTACTTCGGTGCGAGCTTCTTCCAGCACCCGCTCGCGCATCATGAGTTCTTCTCGGGCTTCGACAAGCTCGGCCAGACACCGATCGATGTCCGCATCCAGTTGGTAGCGTCTGGCTTCGATCTGAGTGATTTCTTCAGCCAGCGAGTCCACGTCGTCGCTACCTAGGGCCGGCGCTTCCTGTGCGTCCGCGGCCAGCTGGTCGTGGCGCCCGCGCAGACGTTGCAGAATCTGTTCCAGATGCTCGATGCGCGACGCTTGAACCTCGGCCTCACGATCGTTGTCGGCCGCGCGCGTGCTGAAATCTTCCCAGCGTTCCTGCCATTGGCGGTTCACCCGCTCCAATTCCGCCAGCGCGGCGGCCGAATCCGCGTCGGCCAACTGGCTGGCACGCACCTGCGGCTCCAACTCGGCCTCCTGCGTGCGCAGGCGCTCGATCTGCTCGTCATCCATCTGCAGCTGCTGGGCCGTTTCGTCGCTACGTTGATTCACCGACTCCAGGTCCAACTCAAGCTGCTTAACGCGCTCTTCGTTGTAGGTAATGGCCTCCTCGATGCGCGCGATATCGGAGCCAAGCTGATAGAACTTGCCTTGGACGCCGTTGAAGTCATCAGCCACTTCGTTGTGCTGCTGGCGCTCTTTTTCGATGCTGGTCTCCACCGCCTGCTGCTGGGCCTGGCACGCGCTGAGTTGGATCTCCAGCTCGCGGATCTCCTCCTGGCGAGCCTGCAGCTGCACGTCCAGCCCTACATAGCGCAGGGTATACAGCTGCGCGGTTAGCTTGCGCTCTTCGTCCTTGAGCTCGCGATAGCGCTCCGCCGCGCGGGACTGCCGCTTCAGATGCTCAAGCTGCTTGCTGAGTTCGTCGCGAATATCGTTCAGGCGCGAAAGATTTTCCCGCGTATGCCTGACCCGATTCTCGGTCTCACGGCGGCGCTCCTTGTACTTGGAGATGCCAGCGGCTTCCTCCAGATAAACGCGCAGATCCTCAGGTCGCGCCTCCACCAGCTGGCTGATCATGCCCTGCTCAATAATGGAGTAGCTACGGGGCCCGAAGCCGGTGCCCAGGAAGATGTCCATGATGTCGCGGCGGCGACACTTTTCCCCATTGAGAAAATAAGTGGATTGGGATTCCCGATTGACCTGGCGCCGGATGGCTATCTCGCTGAACGCCGCGTACTCGCCCCCGATGCGACCGTCGCCATTGTCGAAGATAAGCTCAATGCTGGCCACCGACGTGGGCTGGCGCGCGTTAGACCCGTTGAAAATAACGTCGGTGAGATTCTCGCCACGAAGCTGCTTGGCGGAACTCTCGCCCATGACCCAACGGACGGCATCGATGATGTTCGACTTACCGCAACCGTTCGGTCCTACAACGGCGCAACGATTGCTGGGGAGGGTGACGGTTGTCGGATCGACAAAGGTTTTAAAGCCTGCAAGCTTGATCTGCTTGAGTCGCATGGGGGATGCGCAACAACCCGACGGGCAAACGTGGCGCTAGTCTAAAGCAAATGTGGCGAGAGCGTAACTACTATTGCACCGTGTCTGACGTGACACGCGCTGGGGCGAGCTGTTGTGCATTGACACGCACCGCGGGTCGGAATGCCATCGGCCTCTCCAACGTTCCTGACAGTGCTCAGGCGTTCGGCAACCGGGAACCACATTCGTTGCATTTTGTTTCAGGGTCGCGCCGCGCCCTCTTGTGCGGGAGGGGCAAGCGCCACATTCATGGTGAGCGGTGAGGACACCTCCGTCAGCGCCACCGCGGCGCTTTCCCACTGCCAGTCTTCCGGCTCCGCTTTGGCGCTACCGCTCAAACTGAGCCGCACCACCAACTGCACCTCGGCGGCGCCCGACAGCGGACGCTGCGGGTTCATCGCCACCGCGTCGTCCAGACGCAGCGCCGCCGGGAACCGGGCATCGGGGCGGCGGATCACCGCAAACGGCACGCCGCCGCCAACGGGGCGCGCGATCACGAATAACGTTGCCCCTTCAGGAGGCGGCTGGGCGGCTTCCACGCGCACATCGATGCTCGGCGTCAGGTCCCCCATCCGCCCACGCGCTTCCGCGAGACTGGCCCCCAGCGCATCGCGCTGGGCTGGCGCCAATGGCCCGGTGAGCGCACGATTCAGGTATCCCACCGCCGCTCGGAAGTCGTCCTGCCGGAACGCATCGATGGCAAACAAATCCAGAACCAGGGGATGATTGGGTTGGCGAGCCAGTAGCCGCTCGGCAATGCCCCGGGTGGTGGCGTCGATGACACCTCGACCCGCCAGAAACCTTGCCTGCAGCCAGTAGATGTCCACATTGGGGTCGTCGCCGACGATACCGTGGGCCATGGCGAACGCCTGGGCAGCTTCGGCAAAACGCTGAAACTTCAGCAGCGCGTGGCCCAACAGGTACCAGCTCTGCGCATCATCGGGGCGACTGCTCACCCGTTCCTGCAGCCGATCGCGCCACAGCTCGATCTGATCCCTCTGGCTGTGGGGGTCCAGGCTCAGAATGACGGCCGCTCCGGCGATGTAAGGCGCATCCGGCTCGCCTACCTGCTGATAAACAACCAGGCTTGAGACCGCCAGCAGGCCCACGGCCAGAGTCGCAATGAGTGGCTTTGGACGTTCCGACGCCTCGGCGGGACCTTCGTCGTCGCTTGCGGTATCCGCCAGGGCCGCCGCGCCAATCTCCGCTTCCATGGCATTGCGGGATTCAAGCGACAACTGGCCGATTTCGATCTCCCGGTCCAACTCGTCCAGCCGCTCACGGTAAAGCGCCTTGACCGTGGAGGCGCGCTCGCGCCCAGCGGGCGACCAACGCACTGGCACGCGCGAGCGCAGCAGCGGCCACGCCACGAACCCGGCGGCCGTCAGCATCAACAGCCCACACCACAACCAAAGCGTCACGGCTCGTCCAGCAGCCGCTGCAGTTCGTCGCGCTGTTCGGGCTCAAGCGGTGGCAGGGCCGGCTGACGCAGCACCCGCAGTAGCGCCCACACGCCCAACGCGAGAAACAGCGCCGGTCCCAACCACAACAAGGCGGTATCCCAGCGCAATGGCGGGTCGTATAGAACGAAATCGCCATAGCGCTCCTGCAGGAAATGCCTGACGGCGGCGTCGCTGGCACCATCCTGTACCAGCAGGCGATGCACCGTGCGCCGCAGGTCCTGGGCGATGGGGGCATCGGAGCCAGCGAGGTTGGTGTTCAAACACAAGGGACAGCGAAACTCCGCGATCAACCCACGGTAGCGGGCCTCCGTGTCGGCGTCGGGGAATTGATACACGTCCACCGGCGTGGCCGCCCACACCGCACTGCCCGCCAGCAGAACCAGCGCGCCCAGGCAACGCACAATCACGTGTTCACTCCGGGCTGCAACATCAACACCTCCAGCCGGCCAAGCACGGGCAGGATTTCGCGCTCCCAGATGACGGGGTTGATGTCGCCCACACGCTTGTAGACGATGATCCCGTTGGCGTCTAGCAGGAAACTTTCCGGGGCGCCGTAAACCCCCAACTCCACGCCCAGGGAACCGTCGGAATCCTGCAGGGTGAATTCGTAGGGGTCCCCGTAGTCGGCCAGCCAACGCAGGGCGGCGCGAGGGGAATCCTTGTAGTTGACACCCACGATGCGAAGGCCCGTTTCCCGGGCAATGCGCATCAACTCGGCGTGCTCGGCCTTGCAGGTAACGCACCAGGTGGCCCAGACATTCACCAGCACCGGCGCACCCAGCAACGCCTCTCGAGTAACCAAGGCTTGCTGTTGGCCAGGCGCCTCAGCCAGCAGCGGGGCGCTGAATTCGGGAAAAGGTTTTTCCAGCAGGGCCGAGGGCAGCTGGCGCGGATCGTTGAGCTCGAAGCCCGCATAACCGAAGCCCACGATCACCACGAACACTGCCAGCGGAACGTATAAGCGCGCGTTGCGTTTCATCCGGCTGCCGCTCCCAGGCCAGCAGCACGCGAACGCTCACGCAGCCTGGCCCGCAAGCGCCGATAGCGGGCATCCAGCACCGCCACCACGCCGCCGATGGCCATGAACAGCCCGCCAAGCCAGATCCACCGCACCAGGGGCTTCACCTGAATGCGCACCGCCCAGTCGTCGCCCTCCAACGGCTCCCCCAACGACACATAAACGTCGCGCATCAACCCGGCATCGATGGCGGCCTCGGTCATGACGTTGCCACCCGACAGGTACCGTCTTTTCTCCGGATGCAGCACGAACAGCTCACCGTCCTCCAGCACCCTGAACGTACCCCGGTCTGCAACGTAGTTGGGCCCCTGGTGGGTGAACACGCCGACAAACCCGAATTGCCGCCCCGCCACCGTGGCCTCCTCGCCGGGGCCCATGCGCAGATCTTTCTGGGCCGACAGCAGCGAAGTGAGCGCAACGCCCAACAGGGCCACCGCGAAACCCCAATGGGCCATGGACATGCCCCAGTAGCCCAGGGGCACCCGACGCCAACCCAGCCGGCTTCGTTGGTACAGGTCGCGGGCATGCACCAGCAGAATCCACAGGGCGACGGTCACGCTCACGCCCACCTGCCAGGTGAGCGCACCCACGACCAGCAGCGGAATGACCACGCCCAACAATAGGCTCGCCAACGCGATCCAGGCCAGCTTCGCAAGCACGTCGGCCGGCGCGGTAGATTTCCAGCGCAGCACGGGCACCACGCCCAGCGCGACCGCCAGCGCCAGCATCAAAGGAACGAACCCGGCGTTGAAATAGGGAACGCCTACGGAAATCTTGTCGCCGCCGGTAACCACCTCGTATGCCAGCGGATACAGAGTGCCCAGCAGCACCAGCGCCATGGCCACTACAAGGAGGATGTTGTTGAGCAGCAAAAACGCTTCGCGACTGAATAGCGTATAGCGGGCGCTGGAGGCGATGGTGCCGGCGCGACGGGCGTACAGCAGCAGCGAACCGCCTACCACCGCGATGAGAAACCCGAGAATAAAGAGACCACGCTCCGGATCCACGGCAAACGCATGCACTGACGTGAGCACGCCCGAGCGTACGATGAACGCGCCCAACAGGCTCAGCGAAAACGCGCTGATAGCCAGCAGCAGCGTCCAGCTCTTGAATGCCCCGCGCTTTTCCGACACCGCTAGGGAGTGGATGAGTGCTGTTCCTACCAACCACGGCATGAACGATGCGTTCTCCACCGGATCCCAGAACCACCAACCACCCCAGCCGAGTTCGTAATAGGCCCACCAGCTGCCAAGCGTGATGCCAAGGGTGAGGAAGGCCCACGCGACGTTGCTCCATGGACGCGACCACCGTGCCCAGGCCGCATCCAAACGCCCGCTGAGCAGTGCGGCCACGGCGAACGCAAACGTCACCGAAAAACCCACGTATCCCATGTAGAGCATGGGCGGATGCACGATGAGACCGAAATCCTGTAGCAGCGGGTTGAGATCGGATCCTTCCACCGGCGTCATCGGGATCAAGCGTTCAAACGGGTTGCTGGTAAATACCAGGAAGGCCAGGAAACCCAGGTTCAAGAGGCCCATGACCCCCAGCACCCGGTTGGTGAACGACAGCGGCAACGCGTCGCCACGCATTGCCACCGCCAGCGTCCAGCTGGCCATCACCAGAATCCACAGCAAAAACGAGCCCTCATGGGCGCCCCACACGGCACTGACCTTGTAATACCAGGGCAGCAGCGTGTTGGAGTTGTTCGCCACGTACGCTACGGAAAAATCGTCCTGCACGAAGGCATACGTCAGCGCAGCGAAAGACAGCGCGCAAAACACCCACTGACCAACTACCAGGGTCGGTACCGCGCTCATCCAGCGCACGTTGCCGCGGGCCGCGCCGGCCAGACCGAAAAATCCGATCAGAACCGACAAGCCCAGCGCTAGCACCAGCGCAAAGTGGCCGACCTCAGGGACCATCGGACACCGGTGCAGTGTGCATGCCCGCCAACTCAGGGGGCATGTAGTTCTCGTCGTGTTTGGCCAACACTTCCTGGGCCTGGAATACGCCTTGGGCATCCAGACGGCCGCGCACCAGAATGCCCTGCCCCTCTCGAAACAGATCTGGCAGGATGCCGCTGTAACGCACCGTGAAGTCGGAACCCTGATAGTCGGTCAGCACGAACTCCACGCTCAGCTCCTCGCCACGGGCAACGCTGCCGTCGCGCACCATCCCGCCGGCTCGAATCTGAGCGTCCACCGGGGCTGCGCCGGAGACGATCTGGTCCGGCGGATAGAACAGATTGATGTTTTCATTGAGCGCGTAGAGCACCAGGCCCACCGTGATCCCCGCCCCAACGACCAGAAACAGTATGGTCGCCAGACGTGCGCGCCGCTTCGGATTCATGAGGCGCCTCCGGCCCCGGCACGCACCTGCTGGTCCGCGAGCTCGCGCATCGCAGCGCGCCGCTGATGCCGCACTGTCAGCACATTCACCAGCACCACTACCAGGCTGGTGGCATAGCACAGCCACACATACAACCCATGCCCGCCCATGGCAAAGAATTCGGGAACGCTGTCAAAACTCACGCGGGGTTGCTCCTCACCAACTGCTGGACCCAACTGGTACCGGATTCCCGCCGCAGAATCTCCACCCGCAGGCGGCCCAGCAGGTTGGCGGCGAACAGGCAGTATACGCCCACCACATTGAGCGCCAGCGGCAGCCACATTTCCGGCGGCATGCTGGGAGGCTCAGTGAGGGTAAAGGTAGCGGGCTGGTGCAACGTAAGCCACCAATCCACCGAATACTTGATGATGGGAATATTGATCATTCCCACCACCGCAAGGACGGCGCAGGCCCTGGATGCGGTCTCTTCCCGAGGTATCGCCTGACGCAGGGCATACAGGCCTATATATAGAAACAGCAGCACCAGCATGGAGGTAGTGCGCGCGTCCCATACCCACCAGGCGCCCCAGGTGGGCTTACCCCACACGGCTCCGGTGAACAGCGCCAATGCGGTCATGGACATGCCAAACGGAACGATGCAGGCCAGCGCCATGTCCGCCAGCTTCATACGCCACACCAGCAGGATCAGCCCGGCCGCTCCCATGACCATGTAAGCGGACTGCGCAACGATAGCAGTGGGCACATGCACGTAGATGATGCGGAAGCTGTTGCCCTGCTGATAGTCCGGCGGCGCAAATCCAAGACCCCACACGCAGCCCACCAGCAGCAACGCGGCGGCCAGCAGCCCGAATGCCACGGCCCAGGGGCCGCTGATGGCATAGAACCAGCGCGGCGACCCCAGCCGGTGCCAGAATTCCTTCAATACGCCCATCAGATACCCAACAGCTTCCTCATGCCAGTCAACGCACGCCTGTTTGCCATTACTCTTCCACGCTGATCTTCAGCGCGGCCAGCACGGCAAACGGCGACACCGTGAAGGCCAACATGGTAATCGCCAGCAGCCAATAAATCTGCGCGGCCACGTCTACGCCCGCCATATACTCTGACACCGCGCCCACGCCAAAGATCAATATCGGCACGTATAGCGGCAGCACCAACAGGCCGAGCAGTACCCCACCCCTCTTGAGCCCCACGGTCAGCGCGGCACCCACGGCTCCCAGCAAACTGAGCGCGGGCGAACCCACCAGCAGGGTGAGCATCATGATGGGTATCGCGCTGGCGGGAAGATACAAGATCAGCCCTGCCAGCGGTACGAGTACCGTCATTGCCAGCCCGCTGAAGCACCACTGCGCCGCAATCTTCGCCAGCACGGCAACGAAACCCGGCTGCGCCAGCAACAGCAGTTGCTCCAGCGTGCCGTCGTCGAAATCGCGCCGAAACATGGACTCCAGGGACAGCATGGTGGCAAGCAGCACCAGCACCCAGATGATACCTGGCGCAAATGCGCCCAGGGTTGCCGGATCGGTGCCGGCACCCAGCGCGAACAGCGTCAGGCCCAGAAACAAGAACACCAACGGATTGACGGCGTCCGCGCTGGTACGGGCCATGACGCGCAGCTCGCGCCGGAACTGAGCGGAAAAACCCACTACGCCCGCTCTCCAAGCTGGAGCTGACGAGCGCCGACAAGCTCCAGCGGTTGGTGGGTGGCGCACACAACCGCCCCGCCACCGGAGATGTGCTCACCGATCAGCGACCGAACCAACTCCTGGCCTGCCACATCGAGGGCCGTCAATGGCTCATCGAGCAGCCACAAGGGCCGCGCGCCGACCAGCATGCGCGCAAGGGCAACCCGGCGCTGCTGGCCCGCCGACATGCTGCCGCAGGCAACCCGCTCGTAGCCGCGCATGCCCACCCGCTCGAGCGCTGCGGCAATGTCCGAGGCATCGCCAGTAAGACCCCTGTACCACGCCAGGTTCTGCTCGGCACTCAGCACCAGGCTCAAGCCCAGCTTGTGGCCGCAATACCAGCTCTGCGATGCCTCGATGTGGCCTGTATAGTCGGCGTAGAGCCCAGCCACGCAGCGCAGCAGCGTGGATTTACCGCTGCCGTTCGCGCCCCGCACCTCCACGCAGTCGCCCTCATGGAGCGTCAGGTCAAGTCCATCGAACAGTACGCGCTTGTCGCGGGCACAATATAGCTCGGAAATTTTCAGCAGGGTAGCGATGTAGCGCTCCGGGGGAACGTGGCTCGGCGCGGCTCGGGCTTCAGGCGCTCACGGCCCGATAACAGGGCTCGTAGTGCGCTCCAAATTTCATTTTGCCCTTAACACTGAAGCTGGCCAACAAGTTTTCCAACGCGTCTATAAGATTCGGGTCGCTGTGCAGTCCAAAAGGATCGTTTTCGGCGATCATCCTGATTCCGTCATCCTTCACATTGCCGGTGACGACGGCGGAAAAAGCACGGGGCAAATTTACCGCAAGCTCATGTGAGGGTAAATCACAGTTCAAGCACAAACCGGCCACCGACTCGTGCTTCACCTCAAACGGCAACTGGTGCACCAGCGGCACGTGCAGCAGCCAGTTGCATTAGTAGGCATCACCATCGCGTATCCGCTGGCGCCTGACTCCACGAATTCGCTTACCGATCAGGCGGGCCGCTTCCGTGGCACCGCCGACCGCAATACTAAATTTCGCGGCCGCGTCGTTCATGGCGCCAGTCTAGCCGCTTCCCGGCTCCCAACCCAGGCCCGACAAGCCACCGCGCAATAAAGTTCGCTCCCCAGTCGGAATTTGGTAGGGTATGCGGCCGCCGCATTCCGCGCGCCCCCGTTTACGTGCGTGGCCACTGCCACGCCGACCATGGAGAGCCCCAAATACAATGTCCCGCGCAAGATCAATCTGCTTCGTCGTGGCCTGCACACTAATTGGCCAGGTCAACCTGGCCGCGTCCGCCGACGAGCAGGGAAGCACCAACACTATTGAAGAAATTACCGTGATGGCCACGCGTGCCGAACGCAACCTGCAGGACGTGCCGGCCGCCGTGAGCGTGCTGACTCAAGATCAGATCCAGCGCGGCCGTCAGCGCCTGGGGTTGGACGAATCGCTCAATCGAGTACCCGGGGTGTTCTCTCAGAATCGCTACAACTTCGCCCGCGACCTGCGTCTGGCCATTCGGGGATTCGGCGCACGGGCTAATTTCGGGATACGGGGCGTGAAGATCTACGCCGACGGTATTCCGGCCACCATGGCCGACGGCCAAAGCGGCGTGGACGACATCGATCTGGGGTCTATCGCTCGCATGGAGGTCACCCGAGGCCCCGCTTCATCTCTTTATGGCGCCTCCTCCGGAGGGGTCATCAACCTGTTTACCGAAGATGCACCCGAGCAACCGTTCGTCGAAACCCGGGTGAGCCTTGGCGCCTACGACCATCAGAACTACCAGCTCAAAGCAGGCGGCCGGGCGGACAAGCTGAACTACCTGTTGAGCGCCACCCATCTTTCTTATGACGGCTACCGCGACAACGCGCGCGCGGAAGCCTCACAGCTGAACAGCAAGTTTCGCTACGACTTCGATGCCACCTCCGATCTGACGGTGGTGCTCAACTTGGTGAACTCGCCAACGGCGCAGGACCCCGGCGCCGTCACTCTCAACGATCTGAGCACCGACCGGCGCCAGGCGCAGCCCAGAAACCTCAGCTCGAACTCAGGCGAAGCCCTGGACCAGCAGAAGGTGGGCTTTGTTTACAATCGATCCATAGGCAAGCGCCACTCCATCTCCGTGCGCAACTATTATTTGTGGCGCGACTTCGAAGCTTTCCTGCCCATCGGTTCCCACATTCGGTTCGTGCCCGATGACGGCGTCGTGGAGTTCGACCGCTTCTTCTGGGGCGGCGGTGTGCAGTACGCGTTCAGCGACCTGCTGTTTGGCAAGCCCAACGCGCTGATCCTGGGTGTCGACGCGGAGATCCAGGAAGACGACCGACAACGCTTCGTCAACGATGCCGGAGTACGCGGAGCACTAACATTCGACCAGCGCGAGCAGGCTGAAGCCGTGGGCGTTTTTCTGCGCAACGAGTTCAGCCCGGCAGACAATGTGACGCTGATCGTCGGCCTTCGATACGACCGCGTGGAACTGGCCGTGAGAGACAGATTCCTCGCCAACGCCGATCAGTCGGGGCGCATCGAGTTCGACGAGCTCAGCCCGACCGCGGGCGTAGTGTTGGAGCTGAACCCCAACGCCAGCGTCTATGCCACTTACGCCACGGCATTCGAAACGCCAACCTTCACCGAGCTTGCCGTGCCGGCGCGAAATCTCGACGTCAGTCTCGGCGGCTTCAACAACGTCAATGCCCAGGATGCCGAGAGTTTCGAGGTGGGTCTACGCGGCTCATTCTTCGGTCAGCGTCTGTACCTGGACATCGCCGCGTTTACCATGGAAGTCGACGACGAGATCACCAGCGTCTCCAACATCGGCAACCGCTCATTTTTCGAAAATGCCGACACGCAGCGCAACGGCGTGGAGGCTTACGCCACCCTGGAACTGGCAGCCGGCCTGCGGCTGAGCGCGGCTTACACCTATTCCGATTTTCAGTTCGACCGTTTTGATTCCAATATAGAGTTCGACGGAAACAGCCTGCCCGGACTGCCCGACCACCAACTGTTTGCAGAGCTGGAGTACCAGCACCCCTCGGGCGTTTACGTCGTGGCCGACGTGCTACACGTGGACGAGCTGTACGGCAACAATGCCAACAGCGTTCGCAGCGATTCCTACACCGTCGCCAACCTGCGAGCCGGGGCCGCCCTGCGGTTCGGTTCCTGGCAAGTCGAGCCATTCGTGGGTGTGAACAACCTGTTCAGCGAAAGCTACATGTCGGATGTACGCATCAACGGATTCGGCGGCCGATTGTTCGAACCCGCACCCAAGCGTAACGCCTACGGCGGTATATCCGTGCGCTTCGACGTTCGCTGAAAAGCTCTATCCGCCCCGCGAACCGGCAACCCCCTGGCTCGCCTGTATGGCGCGAACGCTCGAGTAGGTAGACACGCAGTAGGGCACCAGCACGGTGAGCACCATCTTCGCCAGCTGCTCGGCCCCAATACTGCCGGTGAGCAGCGCATCCCCATGATTAATGGCAACCAGCACGGCACCCACCAGCGCGGCCGTTTTCAGCGCCCGCACCACCACGTCTCGTCGTCTGGCTAGCGCCCAGAACACCGGTAAGGAAGGCCCGCGGGCCCGTCGCGCACAGCGCGGACCGAGGCAACCTTAGAGTGGCTCACCAGGCACCTCACCACTGGTTGCCTCAGGCGCCTGCATGGACACGTCGAACCAGACGCTTGCGCTCTCGGCCGGATTCAAGGACAGCTCGTAGGTCCAGCGGATGGCGTTGAAACCATCGGCAGGCGCGACACCGGCCGAATCCATCAGCGCGAGGTCATCGGCAGCTAAAAAAGTCTCCCCGTCGCGCGAAAACTCGATCAACGTATCATCCCCCGCCGCCGTGTCTTCCAGGTAGACGGTCTCCGAGGGGATGGGACAGGTGACGATGATGCCGCCGGCCTGGACTTCCTCCACGCCGTTGTTGGTGAACGTGATGGTATAGCGCAGCCGGTCGCCGGCGAATGCCCGATCTACATCCACAAGGGTGAAGCTGGTCTCACCCGACTCGCCAACCACCAGTTCCGCTCGCTGCACGGTATATTCCAGCGCCACCTGGCCAAGAGCGGGCACCCACCAAAGCAACCACAGTATCGCGCCCCAGACCCAACGATGGGCGGCGGCGCAGCGCGGCGCACACAATGCCTGCTTCCGGGTGTTCTGAGCTGGCGTCACGACTGGTCTCCTGTGAGGTGCGATCCCATCCGGAGGGGATGGCGGGCGCAGGATAGTGGCCCGGGAACGATTTGTCTCAAGGAGCATGCCAAATAGACAAACTTACTGTCTAGTTTCAGGTTCGTCCCGGTGCCGGAGATGCACGGTCTGGTGCTGAGCGTCGAACCAGAGCTGCACCTCGCCGGCGTCGATCTGTCGTCGCACCGCCGCGCACTTCTCTTCGAGCGTGTAGGCGCGGTGGCCATAGTCCGTACCTTCTCTAAGGACATAGGACTCAATGACCCCATCAAGGGCTTCGGGCGACAGATCCGAGGGATAAATGCGCACGTTGCGTCGTCTCCACTGGCAAACCGCATGATACCGTCAGGGAAGTGGGTTCATTGAAATTTCGGGCGCGTTCTGACCTCCTGCGGGCGCAACTGTGCGCACGGTCGAAAGCAAGCGTGAACTGTCCCCCAGAACGAGGCATCTGCCTTGAATTTGGCGGCCTATGGTGCCTTACTTGATCCTCGACGCGTAATTTCTCGGCGTTCCAACAGGACGGGGCACCATGACTGAAAAAGACCACATACTGGTAGTCGAAGACGAACCAATTACCCGTGAGCAACTGGTTTCCTATTTCGAGGAAGAGGGCTTTCGAGTCAGCTCCTGCGCGACAGGAAACGAAGTCGCCGACGTCGTCAGCAACTCGGACATCATCCTGGTATTGCTGGATATCAAGCTACCTGGCAAAAATGGTTTGACCCTCACCCGGGAAATCCGGGCCGATTCCGACATCGGCATCATTCTGGTCACCAGCAAGCAGGAGCAGATCGACCGCCTCCTGGGCCTGGAGAGTGGCGCCGACGACTACGTCACCAAACCGTTTGATCCACGCGAACTGCTGAGCCGCGCACGCAACCTGATCCGGCGCGTGCACATCCAGCAGAAGCAGCGCAAGAAGAACCACATGCGCACTTTCGAAGGCTGGCAGCTGGATCTGAACAAGCGCGAGCTCACCTCCCCAGAGGGCGAGCAGACGACGCTGTCGGCAGGCGAGTATCAACTGCTGCTGGCGTTCATGGAGCAAGCGGGCGAGGTCATGAACCGGGACCAGCTGATGAATCGCATACGCAACCGCGAGTGGTTTCCCGATGACCGATACATCGACGTACTCGTAGGGCAGCTGCGCAAGAAGCTCGGCGAGCGCGCCGCCAACGCAAAGATCATTGCAACGATTCACGGGACCGGATATCTCTTCACCGCCGAAGTGGCCTAACGCTTCGGCTTAGCGAATCACCGGGGCAACGCGTGGATAATACGATCTACGAGAGCGCGTCCACGTTGGTGACACGCAGTGTCTGGCGCGACCAGAAGGTGGTGTGCAAAGCACTCAAGCCAGCCGCCCAGAACCCCGGCGCCATCGCGCGCTACCAACACGAATTCAGCATCAACCAGTCGCTAACGAGCCCCTACGTCTGCCGGGCCCTGGCGCTGGACGAGCGCGGCGTGGAGATTCTGTTTGAAGACCCGGGCGGGGAATCGCTGCACAGCGTCATCGCGCAACGGGAACTCAGCTTCGACGAGCGCATGGGCATCGCCGCCGACCTGACCCGAGCACTGCAATCCGTACATGACGAGGGGGTCATCCACCGGGATCTGAACCCGGCCAACATTCTGGTGCTGGACGATCCGCTGCGCGTCTGCCTAATCGATTTCGGCCTGGCCACGTTGATTCCACGCGAGTATCCCAAATCAGACCAGGCGGGTGCGCGCACGGGCACGTTGCCATACTTGTCACCCGAGCAGACCGGCCGGGTCAACCGCGTCGTCGACTATCGAACCGATCTCTATTCCCTGGGTGCCACGCTTTACGAGTTGTTCGCCGACCATCCGCCTTTCACGAACACGGACCCGCTGGAACTCATTCACGCGCAGATTGCCAGCACACCGAAACCTCTGAGCACTGTAAACGGCAAGATCCCGCACTGGCTTTCCGACGTGGTAAACAAACTGCTCGCAAAGCAGCCGGAGGATCGCTACCAGAGCGCCGCCGCGGTGGGCGACGATCTGGCCAACGGGCCTTCCAGCAAAGTGATTCCGTTTCGCATCGGCAAGACCGACGCGCCTAGCCAGCTGGCACTGCCAAAGCGGCTTTACGGCAGAGACAACGAACGCCAGGCAATCGAAGAGCACATGCGCCGCGCCATCAACGGCGAGGTGCTGTTCATTCAGATCAGCGGTGACGAAGGCATGGGCAAGAGCGCGTTGTGCGACAGTGTTGCCCGTTCTGCAGGAGAGTCTAACGTGCTCACAGCGCGCACCAGCGGTCACGCCATCGACTATTCCGACAGCAACGCCCTGTGGCTCGAATTGATTCGCTCACTGGTGCGTCAGGCCATGTCGCTGGACTCCGACGCTGGCAGCTCGTTCATGGAAAGGCTGCAGAGTGCCCGTTCGGCCAACCTGCACGCGCTTTCCGATTCCGTGAGCGAGCTCAAGAACGTCCTGGGCCCGCCGGACCACGGAGGCGGGTCTGCTGAGCGGGGAATCCGCGAGGCGCTGGCGGCGCTATGTCCTCAGCCGATCTGCGTGATCGTAGAACAGGCCGACGACATCCCACAGCAATGCCTCGAGGCGCTGCTGAACACGGCGCTATACGCCCGCAACCTGCTGCTGGTGATCACCCGGGAAAGCCCGTCCGACAGAGGATTAGAGCACCCCCAGGTGAGAACGAAAACGCAGACGCTGAAACTCGGCGCGCTCACCAGGGCTGACGTGCGCAGCCTGCTGGCCAACATGCTTTCCCACAGCGAAGCCCGGGTACGGGAGTTGGCCAGCGAAGTGCACCAGAAGACCGATGGCGTTCCCGGCCACACGCTGGAACTCATCGAAGAGCTACATCGCGTGGGGGCAGTGGAACACGACCGGGCGGCCAAACAGTGGGACTGGGACATGGACCAGGTCCGAGGCCACTACTTCAGCAACAATTCCCTGGAACGCATAGAGGGGCATGTAGAGAAGTTCCCCTCTTCCACCCGCGAAGCGCTCTACCTGGGCTCGGCGGCTGGCGAGCACTTTTCCGCAGAGCTGCTGGCCCAGCTGCTGAACACCGAGGTGGCGCAAGTCACCAGTAATCTGCGTCCTGCGGTGACCATGGGGATGTTGATCAGCGGCGGGGCAGCGGAAGGCAGCGCGACGTACCAATTCTCTCATCCAAAAGTGCGCGCCCTCGTATACGGCACCATGGACGACCAGAAGAAGTCGTCTGCACACCTGGCTATCGCGGAGCAACTAGGGCGGGGAGCCCAGCCTTCTTCCACCACCTTGGTGCAGATCGCCGAGCATGCCAACGCCGCCACCAATCCCGTTACGCTGCCGGAAGAAGAACGGCCTGGAGTGGCGCACCGCAACCTCCTGGCCGCGCGCGAGATGCTGCGGCAGGGTTCCTACCGGGCCGCCTACAAATTCTGCCGCAGCGGCCTGGCGCTGGCAGGAGACCACGCCAACGAACCGGTATTCCTTGAGCTCAATCAGTGCGCGGCTGAAGCGGCCTTTTACTGCGGCGACTTCGAACAGCTGGAGCGCGTGCTCGATAGCGTCGACAAGCGATCCAGCGTGCTGGACGAAATCAGAGTTCGCTCGGCGCTGGTGCAGAACAATCTGGCGCAGGCACGTGAGCTGACCCTGGCAGCGCTGAAGAATCTCGGTCACACGCCCGTTCACCCGCTTGTCAACGCACTACTCACGGCGGCAGGCCGCTGGCGGCCGTCGCGGCCGACCAATCCCGTCCCGCAGATCAAAGACGCTCGGGTGCAGCAGATTCTGCGCCTACATGGATACCTGTTGCACGCCAGCTATCACCTGGGCGATACCGGGGTGCATCGATATACGGAGGAAATGCTCCGCATTACGGACAAGCACGGCCACTGTGGCGAGGCGGCATTCGGATACGCGGCACGGGCCGTGCACGCCGTCGTCGATCACCGAATGGATGCCGCGGCGGCTTTTGCCACCGACACCCGCACTCTGGCGCAGCAATTTGCCAACGAGCCGTTTGCGGTGCGCGCCACCACGCTGCTGAGCGGATTGGTAGACCCCTGGACCACCAACCTGGACCACACGCTGGGTACGTTGAGCCAGAACCTAAACCGCAGCATGGCGCTTCAGGACTACGAATTCGCCTCGGTAGCCAGCGCGTTTTTCGCCGCCAACGCCCTGGTGCGTGGCATGGAGCTGGCGTCACTGGAACGCGTGCTGGCCGAGCAGATCAGCCGCGTTTCTGCTCAACAGCACATCACCGGCATCAACATCGCGCAGTTCGTGCAGCAGATCGTTGGCAGCCTGTTGGGTCAGTCCAATCCCGATGCAGAACCCGAACCGGCGACGCAACCCGATATCTCCAATCCCGAGGACGCTGCCGCCCGAGGCTACGTTTACGTACTCAGGCTCTACTACGCGGTGCTGTTCCAGGACTTTCAGGGCGCCTCCAATATACTGTCTCTTGCCACCCAGTACGCACCCGCGCTGGCCGGCTCGCCGCTGATGGCCCTGTGGAAGTTCTCCGAAGCCCTGGTGCGAATCCGCCAGGGCAAGCGCGCGGATATGCGCATAGCCAATGCCAACCTCAGCACCCTCAAGCGCTGGCTGCGCGCCGGCGCCAACTTCGTGGAGCCCAAGGCCCTGATGCTCGAGGCGGAAATTGCCTGGCGCAACGGCTCCAGCACGCGCGCTCTGGAGACCTACGAGCACGCCGCTGACAGAGCCAGGCGCCTGGGATCGGCCAACGACGAAGCGCTGGCTTACGAACTGGCGGCGCGGGCCTGCGAGAGCAAGGGCCGTGCAGACTTCGCCCGTTTGTTCGCCAGCAATTCTTATCAGGCCTACCTGCGCTGGGGCGCAACCGCCAAAGCCAACCAGATGGAGCGAGATTTCCACGCGCTGCTGTCGTCCAACGCCCATAGCTTTTCGTCCGGCTCGCTGAGCGTCGGCGATCTGGCGGACCTTACGGTGCGGGACTTGCGTTCCGCCAGTACCACCTACGAAAGTGGAGAGTTCAACGAGCGGATCCTGGACACCACGACCGTGCTGCGGGCCGCCCAGACCATCTCCGGCGAAATCATTCTCGACCGCGTGCTCACGAAACTGCTGCGGCTGGCGTTGGAGCACGCGGGCGCCCAGAAGGCATGCATGCTGCTCGTGCACGACAAGCGGCTGTTCCTGGAGGCCGTTGCTTCGGTGGATGGCGGGCCCACGCGCCGAGTTTCACCACCGCTGGCACTGGAATCGAGCGAGGACCTGCCCAGCAGTATCATCAATTTCGTGGCGCGCACCAAGGAAGCACTGGTGCTGGCAGACGCAACGGCGGAGGACGTGTTCACCCAAGATCCCTACGTGATTAACCAACAGCCGCTGTCGGTATTGTGCATACCCATTATTCACCGCGGTGAGATCACGGGCGTGCTCTACGTGGAGCATCGCTGGCTCACCGGCATGTTCACCGCCCAGCGCGTGGAGGTACTGACACTGTTAGCCTCCCAGGCCGCGATCTCGATCGAGAACGCGCGCCTGTATGCCGACCTGCATGCCACCCAGGACCAGTACCGGACCCTCTACGACAACGCTATCGAGGGACTGTTTCGAATCAACCGCGACGGCACCCTGCTGAGCGCCAATCCGACTTTGGCCCGAATCCTGGGCTTCGACGACATCCCCAATCTGCTGGAGGAATACCGCGACGTCATCGACCGCACGTTCTTCAACAAGGAGCAGGCTCAGCGGTTTCTGACCAAGCTCGAAGAACAGCAGCTGGTGAACGGATTCGAAGCGCAGGGAGTCACCCGCGACGGCAAAGTGTTCTGGATGGCCCTCACTGCGCGCTTGTCCCGAGATGCGGAACAGGGCGACTACATCGACGGCTCGTTGATCGACATCTCCGAGCGCATGGAGAGGGAGCAAGCCGACAAGCAGCGGGAAATCGCCGAGGCGGCCACCCATGCCAAGAGTGAGTTTCTCGCCAACATGAGCCACGAGATCCGCACGCCCATGAACGCCATCATCGGCTTCTCCAAGCTTACTCTGGAAACGGGCCTGGACCGAAGGCAGCACGAGTATCTGACCTCCATTCGCAACGCGGCAGAGAATCTGCTCACCCTGGTAAGCGACGTGCTGGACTTCTCCAAAATCGAAGCGCGCAAGCTGGACCTGGAAGCGCGTCCGTTTAGAGTCTCGGATACGTTGTCCGAGGTCGAGCGTCTGTTTCGAACCGAGCTGCGGCGTCGCGCCCTAAAGCTGGACATCGAAACCGACGCTGGCCTGGACGATCTGCCTTCGAAAGGCGTGGTGGTCGGAGATGCCCTGCGCCTGCAGCAGGTGCTAGTTAACCTGGTGGGTAACGCCGTGAAGTTCACGGAGGAAGGCGGCATCACCATCGCCGTCATCTCGCTGTCGGAAAACGCCGAGGCGGTGCACCTGGAGTTCTCTGTCACCGACACCGGCATTGGCATCGATGCCGAGCATCAAAGCCGGCTGTTCGAGTCTTTCGAACAGGCAGAGACCTCCACCACCAGACGCTACGGCGGCACCGGCCTGGGGCTGACCATCTGCAAACGCCTGGTGAACCTGATGGGCGGCAACATTCGAGTTGAGTCAGCGCTGGGCGAAGGCAGCCGCTTCACCTTCGATGTGCGCTTGGCTCTCCCCTCGCAAGCGGACCAGCTACCCGAGCCGGCGCGGCGCCGACGTCGAAACGTACAGGCACTCAGCAAGCGTTCCATTCTCGTGGCCGAAGACAACCCCATCAACCAGCAGCTCGCCCTGGAATTTCTACAACGCGGAGGCGCCCGTGTGGATATCGCGGAAACCGGACGTGAGGCCGTGGCCCGTGCCACCGCGGAGAGTTACGACGCCGTGCTCATGGACATCCACATGCCCGAGCTGGACGGCTTGGAGGCCGCACGGATCCTGCGTGACCAGAACATCGACGTGCCCATCATCGCCGTATCGGCCGACGCGCTGGCCACCAGCCGGCAGGCGGCGCTGGACGCCGGCTGCAACGCATACGTCACCAAGCCCATCGATTTCGACGAACTGCTCACCGAGTTGGCGCACCTGCTGCCGTCGGCGGAAACGGAAAACCTGCGCCGACGCGCGTCGGATCACACCGGCAACGCGGCTGTGGGCCAGGCGGCCAGTGGCGCCGAACTGCTGGAACAGCTGCCACTGGAACGGCTACCCGGCATCGACGTGGGCGAGGCGATTCGAGGTCACAACGGCAACGTGCGCTTGATGATCAAGCTCATGGGCGACTTCGGCGGCTACTACGGCGACGCCGGGGCCAACATGCGGAAATTCGTTACTACGGGGCAGCACGAGGATGCCGAACGGCTGGCCCACAATCTGCACGGCGTCGCGGGCAGCTTCGGTGCGAAACGACTCAAGGAAGCCTCCAAGACCCTGGAGCGGGCGCTAGCCGAAGGCAGAAGCGAGAACCTGATTGGCCTGGTGCGCAGTTTCGAAGTAGCGCTCACCGAGGTATTGGAATCCGCCGAAGCGTTGGCCAGCGACGAGATCAGCCTGCGCGAATCGGACTATCCGCAGCAGTAACGTCCACCAGCAACGGTCCGGCCAGGTCTGCTCGCAGCGACTCGAAATCGAACAACACCTCATCACCGAGGTGGGAGGGCACCACGTGGCGCAGGCTTCGGGCGATGTTCTCCACCCGGCCCGGGTGCTCTTCGTCCCATTGCCTGAGCATGCCTTTGATTACCTGACGCTGCAGATTCTCCTGGGAGCCGCACAGATCGCAGGGAATGATGGGGTAGTCGCGCACGCCCGCCCAGCGTTCCAGATCGCGCTCGCGGCAGTGGTACAGGGGTCGGATCACCAAATTGCGCCCGTCGTCGCTCTTCAATTTGGGGGGCATGCCCTTTAGCCGACCGCCGAAAAACATGTTTAGGAACAGAGTTTCCACCACATCGTCGGCGTGGTGGCCAAGGGCGATCTTGGTGGCGCCCAGCTTGGCCGCGAACGTATACAGAATGCCTCGGCGCAGTCGCGAGCACAGCGGGCAGGTGGGCTTCCCCTCCGGCGTGTGCTCTCGCACCACACTGTAGGTGTCCTCTTCAACGATGTGGAACTCCACGCCCAGCTCACTGAGGTACTCGGGCAGCACGTGCTCGGGGAATCCAGGCTGCTTCTGATCCAGGTTCACCGCCACCAGCTCGAAACTCACGGGCGCGTTGCGCTGCAGGCTGAGCAGGATGTCCAGCATGGCGTAGGAATCCTTGCCTCCCGAGACGCACACCATGACCCGGTCACCGGCCTCGATCATGGCGTAGTCGGCGATGGCACGGCCCACCTGACGGCGCAGCTTCTTGTGCAGCTTGTTGGCCTCAAAACGGGCCTTGCGATCATCTACACTTCGTTCGGGCATGTCAGATTTCCGACTCGCGCAGCACCGCCCACGGGGGCGTGGATACGATAGCGCGGGTGCCAAACATCCCTACCAGCAGGATGAGCACGCATCCGAACAGGGGTCCCACCACCCACAGCCAAGGATGCAGGGCGAAAGACAACTCGAAAACCTGCACCTGCAGAATGGCAACCGTGATTTCAGCACCCACCACGGCCACCACGCCCGCAAAGATGCCCAATATGCCGAATTCAGCCAACAGCGAGCCTCGTATCAGACCCCGACTGCCACCCAGGGTACGCACCAGCGCATGCTCGCCCATGCGCGCGTCGCGGCTGGCCTGAATGCTGGCGATCAGCACCAAACACCCTGACGCAACCACCAGCGCCAGGACCAGTTCCACGACCTGGGTCACCCGGTCGATGATGCGTTGCACCTGGGCGATGATGGCGTCGACCTCAATCACCGTAATGGTGGGAAAGTTCGACAACAGCATGTTGAGAAACCGCTTCTGATCCGTAGGAAGGTAGAAGCTGGTCATGAAGGTTGCGGGGAAATCGGCCAGCACCGCGGGCGAGAAGATGATGAAGAAGTTGGGCCGCATGCTCTCCCAATCGAGGCTGCGCAGGCTCGCCACCTCCACGTCTACCATGCGCCCGGCGATGTCGAAGCTGAGCGTATCTCCCACGCTCAGTCCAAGTTCGGCGGCGTACTCGTCCTCCAGGGAAACCAGCGCGCGGGTCTCGTCGGCCGGCCACCAGCTCCCGTCCACCACCGTGTTGTCCTCGGCCAGATCCGCTGCCCAAGTCAGGTTGCGCTCCGAACGCAGGCTTGGTCCCGGGGCATCCACCCCCCGGTGTTGCTGCTCCCAGGTGCGGCTGCCGATTCCGTTCACGGCCAGCACCCGGCCGCGGATCATAGGAACCACATCGCCGCGGCGCTCGGTGGATTCTTCGAGCATGTCCGTCAGTGCGTCCACCTCTTCGGGGACGATATTGAGAATGAAGTGATTGGGCGCATTATCCGGCAACTCGTTGCGCCACTCCTCCAACAGCGACGAACGCAGCAGGAACAGAATCAGCAGCAGCATGATGGCCAGGCCGAATATGAGAATCTGCGCGGTGTTCTCCCCCGACCGGCGCTGCAGACCAGCCAGTGCCAGGCGCCAGCCGCTACCCGCCTGCATGCCCACCACGCGCCCGCCGCGCAGTAATACCTTGGCCAACGCGCCGAATATCAGGAGCGCCGCGGCTGTGCCCACCAGAGTCCATGCCGTGAGCCACAGGCTGCCGCTGTACCAGATCAGCAGCCCCAGGCTGCCACCCAGTGCCGCCACATAGCTCATATATTGCGAGCGCGGCGCGCCCCCCAGATCGCGCCGAATGACACGCATGGGGGAAATGTTCTTCAGATGTAGCAACGGCGGCAGGGCAAAGGCAAGCGCACAGATGAGCCCGGTGGCCGCGCCCAGAAACACCGGCCGCATGCTCGGCATGGGCAACGCAACGGGAATGATCGATTGCAGCGCCAGCACGATGAGTACGTGCAAAGCAGCACCGATCAAAAGTCCGAGCACCACCGCGCTAACGCCGATCACCAATAAGATCGCCACGTATGCGTACATGATCTGAGTAGGCGTGGCTCCAAGGGTTTTCAGAATGCCCACGTGATCGTAATGGCGGCGCGCGTAGCGATGGGCGCTCAACGCCACCGCCACGCCGGCCAGCAGCACGCCGAGCAAACCACCCAGCAGCAGAAAGCTCTCCGCTCTGGAAAGGGCGTCGCCGATGGCCGGACTGCTCTCCCGAATGCCCTGCCAGCGGTAATTGGGTTCCAACGGCAGCACACCTTTCAGATCCTCCAGGGCGGCGGCGTCGCCGGACAGCAGCAGACGGTAAACGATGCGGCTGCCGGGCTGGACCACCTCTGTGGACGGCACGTCGGCCAGATTCATGAGCAACCGGGGACCCAGGTCGTACATGCTACCGCCGCGGTCGGGCTCCTGAACCACCACCTTGGAGACCTTGAAGCGAGCCACACCCACTTCCACCTCGTCTCCCAGCGCAATACCCAGCGCCGGAAACAGGCGCGCATCCAGCCAGACCTGACCACGGGCCGGCACGTCCGACGTGACTTCACCCGCGGTAAACGGTTCGTCCGTCACCCGCACCACGCCGCGCAGCGGGTATTGCTCGGAGACCGCCTTCACCGACACCAACTGACTGGTGTCGTCGCGCACGAACACCATGGACGGGAACGACATGGTATCTGCCTGCCGCAGGCCCCGTGCCGCCGCCTCTTCACGAAAGCCATCCGGTATGGCGCGGGTGCTGGAGATGCGGCGGTCCGCGGCAAGAAAGTCCGCCGACTCGCTCACCAACGCCTGCTGCAGCCGGTCCACGAACAAACTGATGGACGTCACCGTGGCGACGGCAACCGTCAGCGCGATGAGCAGCAGGCCCAACTCGCCGCTGCGCCAGTCGCGCCACGCCATGCGGAGCACGAAGGCCAGCTTCATCAGACGATCCTCCCCGCCTCGATTTCCACGATGCGATCGCACCGCTGGGCCAACCGATCATCGTGGGTCACCAGCACCAGCGTAGTGGCAAATTCCTTGTTCAGGTCGAACAGCAACTCGATGATGCGCTGACCGGTGGCGGTATCCAGGTTGCCCGTGGGCTCGTCGGCAAACAGCACCGTGGGCCGCGAGGCAAACGCACGGGCAACCGCAACTCGCTGCTGCTCGCCACCGGACAACTGCCGCGGATAGTGCCTGCTGCGCTCGGAAAGCCCCACTTTTTCCAAAAGCTCCAGCGCGTCTTTCTCGGCGTTGGCATCCCCGCGCAGTTCGCCAGGCAGCATGACGTTTTCCAGCGCCGTCAGGCTGCCGAGCAGCTGAAAGGTCTGAAACACGAAACCCACGTGCTCGCCACGCACCCGGGCACGCTCCTCTTCGTCCAACGACGTCAGCTGGTGATCGGCCAGCAGCACGCGACCACTGGTAGGCTGATCCAGCCCGGCCAGGATGCCCAACAACGTTGTCTTGCCGGAACCGGACGCGCCAACCACAGCCACGGACTCGCCCGCGTTGATTTCGAGGTCTATGCCCGCCAAGATGGCAAGTTCGCCCTCCGCGGTGGGCACAACCTTGGCAATCTGTTCGGCTCGCATGACGGCTCGGCTCATTAAATCAACAACTTTGACGCTGGTTATCGTTCTCTGGGGGTCGGTAGGCTGGGCCAGCACGCGCAGCAACATCCTGGTGCTGGGCGACAGTATCAGCGCGGCCTACGGTATTCAACGCGAAGAGGGCTGGGTGGCGCTGCTGGAAGAGCGCCTGCAGTCGCAAAATGCTGGCTGGCAGGTGGTGAACGCCAGTGTCAGCGGCGAGACCACCAGCGGCGGGCTCGCACGCCTGCCCACGGCCCTGGCCACCCACAATCCAGGCATCGTTGTCATCGAACTCGGCGGCAATGACGGCTTGCGGGGCTACCCCATCAAACGAGTGCAGGCCAATCTGGATGCGCTGGTGGAGATCGCCCAGGCTGATGGGCGTCAGGTGTTGCTGGTGGGCATGCAGATCCCCCCCAACTACGGACCACGCTACACGCAAGCATTTGCGGGCATGTTTACCGAAATCGCCAAGAAACGCCGGGTCGCAGTGGTACCTTTCCTGCTGGATGGTGTGGTGTTCGAACCAAACATGATTCAGGACGACGGCATCCACCCCACCGCGCTCGCCCAGCCAGCACTGTTGGAAAACGTGTGGCCCACGCTGCTGGCCATGCTGGGCGCTACCCCCTCTTCGAGCGCCGACTAATCGCCCGGCATATCGGGCCCCTGAGCCCCGATGTGATCCGCACCTCTGCGCTGCGCTATAGACACCTGCCGGTTGCGTTCCTCGAACGCGGCTGCACGCACCGGGCTCAAATCCTGTATGCAGTGCGGGCACGACACGCCCAGCCGGTAGTGCTCTGATGCCCTGTCCTCGGGCGACAACGGATGACGGCACGCAAAACACTGCTCAAACGAGCCCTGTTCGAGCGCCTGGTCTACAGACACACGCTGATCAAACACGAAGCACTCCCCGTGCCACCGGTTGTCTTCCGGCGCTACGGTCTCCAGATATTTCAGGATGCCACCTTCGAGCTGATAGACCTGCTCGAAGCCCTGGTCGAGCAGGTAGGCGGATGCCTTCTCACAACGGATGCCACCAGTGCAGTACATGGCGATCCGAGGCTGACGGGCGGGATCCAGGCGCTCGCTCACGAATCCGGCAAACCCGCGGAAGGAGCGTGTGCCCGGATTGATCGATTCGGGAAAGCTGCCAATGCTCACCTCGTAATCGTTGCGGGTATCGACCACCAGCACGTCCGGATCTTCGAGCAGTTGGTTCCAGCGTGCTGCATCCACGCGTTCGCCCGTGCGCAACGCAGGGTCCACCGGCCGGCGGCCGAACCCCACGATCTCGTCCTTCACTTTGATCTTGAGCCGATAGAAAACCCGATTATCCGGCGCGGCGGTGGAGTACTTGAACTCCATCTCCGCAAACGGCTCCAGTCGCCCCAGCCAGGCAGCGAACGCCCGGAGCGAGTCGCCCTCGCCCGCCAGCGTTCCGTTGATACCTTCCCGGGCGATGAGCACCGTACCCTTCAGCCCTGATTGCTCGGCCTGCGCGTGCACCTCACGTTGCAGCGCCTGGGGATCCTCCAGGGGAGCGAAACGGTAGAAGGTGACGACTTCCACGCCGTCAGTCCGAGCCACCACCCACACAGGGAGGCGACATGGGCACGTCCCCGAACCGATCCTTCCACTCGGCGTCGGTGTACGTATGCAGCGCCAACGCATGCACGGGGCGCTGCAGCTCCTCGGCAAGCACCTCGTGCACCATGCGGTGACGCGCAATGAGACGCTTACCTTCGAACTCCTTCGCCACCATCACCACCTTGAAGTGCGTTTCCGAGTTGGCCGGCACGTTGTGATTGCCGCTCTCGTTCACAACATCCAGGTGATCAAGCCCAAACCGGGCGTCCAGCTTGGAAACAATCTGCTGCTCTACGCTCATGCCCCGATTATACCTGCACCAATACCACGGACACGTTATCGTACCCGCCTGCCGCCACGGCAGCATCCACCAACTGGTCCGCCAGCACGGCCACGCCGAGCTGAACGTCGAAGTCGAACGCGTCCTGGTTGCTGGGGCGCACCTGCCCCGGATGGGTGCGGCCAGTGATTTTCACTGTTTTTCCGTTACACTTGTCGCCCGAGTTTCACTTGAAATCAGGCACCTATGCTTGCAGTCATTTCTCCGTCGAAGACGCTGGATTTCGATTCGCCGTCGCTCACACGAAAACACAGCCTGCCAGTTTACCTAAAGGATTCCCAGCTGCTCATCGACTCCCTGCGCAACCAGTCGCCCGCCGACATTGCCGGGCTCATGAAGATCAGCAGCAAGCTCGCAGACCTGAACTACGAACGCTACGCACAATGGCGGGCACCTTTCTCTACCAACAACGCCAAGCAGGCGGTGCTGGCGTTCAAGGGCGACGTTTACATGGGCCTGGATGCCGGCAGCTACGACGAACGCGATTTCAGCTGGGCTCAGAAACACGTTCGTATCCTTTCGGGGCTGCATGGCATCCTCAAACCCTTAGACCTCATCCAGCCCTACCGTCTGGAGATGGGGGTCGCCCTGCCCACGTCGCGCGGCGACGACCTTTACCAGTTCTGGGGCAACAAGGTGACCTGTGCGCTACAGACGGCCCTGGACGAGCAAACGGGCAGCCGAGAAAAGACGCCCATCCTGGTAAACCTCGCTTCCAACGAGTATTTCAAGGCGGTGGATGCAGACACACTGGCCACGCGGGTGATCACGCCGACGTTCAAGGACTTCAAGAACGGGCGCTACAAGTTCATGTCGTTCTATGCCAAGAAGGCCCGTGGGCTGATGACCAGCTACATGGTGAAGAACCGGGTTTCCACCATTAAGGCACTGAAAGCGTTCGACTGGCAGGGCTACTACTACAGCGAAGAGCTCTCCGACGGTGACGACTGGGTGTTTCTGCGCGACAAGCCTCAGTAAGCGCGGCGTCTAGTCTCTAAGAGCGCTTCGTTTCGCGCGGCGCTGAGCTCGTCTCACTGGGCGCCGAGTCGGGCTGCTCGGGCCATTGCAACATGACCGACAACTGGGCATTACGCAGGCGCACGTGATCCTCGCGCTTGCGCTTGGCCCTGATGTTGAGCATCTCCACGCCGAACGAGAACGCCATGGCGAAGTAGATGTAACCCTTGGGCGTATGGACATCCAGGCCCTCGCCCATCAAGGTGAGCCCGATCAGCAACAAGAAGGCCAATGCGAGCATCTTGACCGTTGGGTGCCGCTCCACGAAACGGCTGATGGGCACCGCGGCGGCCATCATCACGATCACCGCCGTGACGATAGCGGCAATCATTACCGGCACCTGTTGAACCAGGCCCACGGCCGTGATCACCGAGTCTAGAGAGAACACCATGTCGATGATGGCAATCTGCACCAGAACGCTGGCCAGACTCGCCTTGCCGGCGCCGCCGCCATGGCCCATCTCTCCCTCCAGGGAGTTGTGCACCTCCCGGGTTGCCTTGATCATCAGAAAGGCACCGCCCAGCAGCAGGATCAGATCGCGCCCGGAGATCGCCTGGCCCGCCACCGCAAACAGATCCGCCGTGAGGCCCATGACCCACGACAGCGACAACAACAGCAAGATGCGCATCACCATGGCCAGCCCCAGCCCGACAAAGCGGCCAGTGGCCTGCTGGTGCTTGGGCAGGCGATCGCAGAGGATGGAGATGAAGATGATGTTGTCGATGCCGAGCACGATCTCCAACACCGTCAACGTTGCAAATGCCGCCCAGATTTCGGGGTTTGTGAGTAGTTCCACTGGCACCACGTGCTGCAACGAGACTATCCATTGAAGCACAGTCCTTGAAATCGCGCACGCGTGCCCACACGCCAGAGGTCGGGAACGAGCGGGTAGGGTAAAATAGGGTGGACAAAACCACGACCAATCACTCGAGATGGCCATAGAACTAGATCAGCAGCAACAAACACAGATCGAAGCAGCCGTGTTCAGACGGCTGGTTGAACACCTGGACGAACGCAAGGACGTGCAGAACATCGATCTGATGAATCTCGCCGGGTTCTGCCGCAACTGCCTGTCAAAATGGTACCGCGCGGCTTGCGAGGATTCCGGCATTGAGGTCGACTACGAAGACGTTCGTGAGCGCGTGTACGGCATGCCTTATCCTCAGTGGAAGGAGCGCTTTCAAGAGGAAGCCAGCGCAGACCAACTGGCCGACTTCGAGCGCAACAAACCCAACTGAATCATGGCCTGGAGCGCCCACAAGATCTGGCGCGAGTCCCGCGCCTTCTTGCTGTTCATTCTAGTGATCCTGGTGTTCCGGTCGGCAATCGCTGACTGGAACCAGGTGCCTTCAGGGTCCATGTATCCATCCATATTCGTCGGTGACCGCATCGTGGTGGACAAGCTGGCCTATGATCTTCGGGTTCCGTTCACGATGCAGCGCATCGCACGCTGGCACACACCGGAGCGAGGCGATGTGGTGACGTTCCAATCCCCGGCAGATGAACGCCTGCTGGTGAAGCGCATCATCGGCATCCCCGGAGACATCATCGAGCTGCAGGACAATGTGCTGACCGTAAACGGCGAGCGCGCCACCTACGAGCCACTGCCCCCTAACGAGGTAAGGCAACTGCCGCTCACCGATGTACGCCGCTACCGCTTCTACCGGGAGTCGGTGCAGGGAAGCCACCGGCTGGTAATGTTCCGCGCGGGGAACCTGGCCAACCCCAACAGCATCGCCAGGGTTGAGGTGCCCGACAACCACTACCTGGTGCTGGGGGACAACCGGGACAACAGCCAGGACTCCCGGGTCATCGGTTTCGTGCAACGCGACCTGATCCTGGGCAAAGCCGAGACTGTCGCCTTCTCACTGGATTACGAACGCTACTACCAGCCCCGCCTAGACCGATTTTTCGCCCCACTGCCGTAGGCAGAGAGCCCGCTTACATCGAGGGAGCGGCTACTTGCCGCGCACGCGCTTGAGCAACCACAAAATGGCAAAAACCGCCGCAGGCAGCACGGCGAACGCGGCCACGAACACAACGCTCACACCGAGAAAGCCCAGCAACTCCTGCACATCGAGCTGAAACTCCCGGACCAACCAGACCAGCGCCAAAGCCACGGCGACCACGCCCAAGCCGATGGTGCGCGCCAGGCGTCGGTCCGACAGAGGGCGCCACCGACGGCGCCGCTCCGGCTGCATGCTGTCCTGTGGTCCGTCGGAGTCGCTCACCACGGCAACCCGGCAACGGCGGGCAGGCAATTTGCAAGTCCCACGACCGTGCTAACCGCCGATGGAGATCAATTCCACCTCGAAGATGAGTGTGGAGTTGGGCGGAATGCCAGGGCGCCCGGGCGCTCCGTAGGCCAGCTCCGCGGGCACGACAAACCGCCATTTAGCGCCAACGGACATCAACTGGAGGCCCTCCGTCCAGCCCGGGATGACCTGGTTGAGTGCGAACGTTGCGGGTTGCCCCCGATCCACGGAACTGTCGAACACGGAGCCGTCGATGAACGTGCCGTGATAGTGGGTGGTCACCCGATCGGTGGGGCCCGGTTTCGGGCCTTCGGCGGCAGTGATTACCTCATACTGCAGCCCGCTTTCGGTGGTGACCACACCCTCTCTGGCACCATTCTCCGCCAGGAACGCCTCACCTGCGGCCAGGTTCGCGTCTGCATCCAAGGCCGCACCCGCCTGCTGACGCTGCAACAGCCCTGCCATGGCGACCTGGGCCTGTTCATCGGTGATCTGGGAGGGCGCATCACCCATGGCATCCCCCACTCCCGCCAAGAATGCTTCACTTTCCAGTAGCTCGCCGAACTGATCCCGCACGTTAGCTCCCACTGTGTAGCCCAGCCCATAGCTAGCCTGCGCACCCTCGCCGTTCAGGTCCAACGCCGCCGCAGCCCTATCCCCCGCCGTCGCGGGCGCCTCGGCCGCTCTTTCACAACCCGCCAGGACCACACCGGCCAGCAACCACACCGCCACACTATGAATTTTCACTACACAACCTCCTATGCACCTGCCAATTTCCGGCGCCGCTGCGTCACCTTACTTCACAGACCGCCCTCGCAGGTCGGGTTGCTTCGCACGTTGGTGCGGCGTTACATTCTCGCCATACTACCCTGAGGCGATATTCGATAGCCTCGCAAGCGTGGTTGGGGGAACCACGATGCCTATTCAGGTTCTTATCTGGGGCATATGTCGATAAGGCAGTTTACAGTGCAAAAGCTAGAAGTCACGGCGTGCCAATAATTCAAACCACCCGAAAAATAGTCCTGGGCGCCCTGCTCGCGGCAACGACCGTTGTCTGCACGGCGGCTACGGAGAAAGCACAGCTCGCACTATCTACACCTGCACCAGTCCCGGTTGCCACTCTGTCGCCATTGGACGTTCACCAGCAGACTAGCCTCACCATCGTCGAGCAACTGCGCCACGCACACTACCTGGCCAAGGACCGGCGCCTGAACGACCAGCTGTCCAGCCGGATCTTTGAAAAATACCTGGCCATGCTGGATGGCGGCAAAGCCTACTTCACACAGGAAGATGTAGCGGCGCTGGAAAAGTATCGCTACGAGCTGGACGACGCTCTGCGCCACGGCAAGCTTGAACCCGCATTCGACATCTTCAATAACTTTCAGAGCCGCTTGGTCAATCGTCTGGAGTTTCTGCTCGCCGAGCTGAACAGAGGCCTGGAGAGCCTGGACTTCGAAGCCCCCGAAGCCCTCGCCATCGATCGCGAGCACGCACCGTGGCCTGCCAACGACGCAGGCCTGGATGTTTACTGGCGTAAGCGCCTCAAGGCGGCCGTTTTGAGCATGGTTCTCAACGGTAAGGAACTCGAAGAGATTCAAACGCTGCTCACCAAGCGCTACAAGAACCGTCTCAGGCAGGCAAAGCAAACCAAGAGCGAAGACGCATTTCAGCTTTACGTAAACGCGTTTGCCAGCACGTACGATCCTCACACCCAGTATTTTTCGCCGCGCACCTCTCGCAACTTCAACATCAACATGTCGTTGTCGCTGGAAGGTATCGGCGCCGTTCTGCGCAGCGAAGACGAGTACACCTCGGTGGTGGAGCTGGTGCCTGCGGGGCCGGCCGATAAATCCGGTCGGCTGAGCCCCTCGGATCGCATTATTTCTGTGGGCCAAGGCGCCGGACCGCTCATCGATGTGGTGGGCTGGCCCCTGGACGACGTGGTGGAGTTGATCCGCGGCCCCAAAGGCACCGAAGTGCGCCTCGAGATCATTCCCAAGGGCGCCGAGGGAGGGACCAGCCGGGTAATCGCGATCACGCGCAACCGCGTGCAGCTTGAAGAGCAGGCAGCGCAGAAGAAGGTGCTGACCTTCGACCACGGCGGCGAGACACAAAAGATCGGCGTCATCGGGATTCCCACGTTCTACGTCGACTTCAAGGCGGTTCAACAGGGAGATCCGAACGCCAAGAGCACCACCAGGGACGTCAGGCGGTTAATCAGCGAGCTGAAGTCCGAGGGCGTGGATGGACTTGTTATCGATCTGCGCAACAACGGCGGTGGTTCCCTCACCGAAGCAGAGACGCTCACGGGCCTGTTCATCAAGTCCGGTCCTACCGTGCTCGTGAAGTCTGCGGACCGGCGTAGAGCCATCTATTCGGACAACGACAACAAATCTGCCTGGGACGGCCCGTTGGCCGTCATGGTAAACCGGCTTTCCGCATCGGCATCAGAGATCTTCGCGGGCGCCATCCAGGATTACGAACGCGGCATTATCATCGGCAGCCAGACCTTCGGGAAAGGCACCGTACAGACGCTCATTCCGCTCAACCGCGGTCAGCTCAAGGTAACCGCCGGCAAGTTCTATCGAGTGTCGGGGCAGAGCACCCAGCATCAGGGCATCATTCCCGACATAGAGTTCCCCGAGGTATACGATGTGGAGCGCATCGGCGAGAGTTCGCTGGACGGCGCCATGCAGTGGGATAAGATCGATCCCACCACCTATCCAAGATCTCGCCAGATTCGTCCTCTGCTCGCCGAACTTCAGGCCAGGCACGACGAGCGCTCCGCAGATGATCCGGATTTCCGCTACTTGCGTGCGCTGGCGCTGCGCAGCAAGGAGAACAACGGCCGCACGCACCTGTCGCTGAACGAAGCCGAGCGGCGCAAGGAAAAAGCGGACGATGACGCCTGGCGCCTGCAGGTGGAAAACACCTTGCGATCAGCCAAGGGCGAGCCGGCACTGGAATCCATCGAGGCCCTGGATGACGAAGCCCGCGACACCGACGAAGACCCCAACAAAGACGCGATGCTGCGGGAAACCGGCACCATTCTGCTGGACTACATGAGCTTGTCCCGTCAGGTCGCTACGGCCAAACTGTCCGGCACCACCTCGAGCACTGTCGCGGTCAACTAGGCCCTGATCAGCCCTAGCCCTTTAATTTGGGGTTTTGCCCCCATATAACTATCCACGGCAGCGGAATTGCGCATGGATATCGATCAGCAGGGGGAACTCGTCGATCCTCCGGAGCAGGCGCCAACGGGGCAGATGGAGATGCGCCAGCACGTCGAGAAGGAGATCCAGGGCCACCAACGCGAAGCCATCCTGCGCCAGCAGCTTAAGTACATCCAGCAGGAGCTGGGTATAGCCAAGAACGACAAGACTGCGGAGCGGGACGGGCTTAAAGGGCGATTGAAGCATCTGCAAGTGCCCGAGGCGGCGCGCGCGCATCGACGAAGAACTGCAGAAGATGTCGCTGCTGGAAGTGGGTTCCGCCGAGTACGGCGTCACCCGTGGCTATCTGGACTGGCTCACCAGCCTGCCGTGGAGCGTGCACAGCCAGGACACCCAGCAACTGGGAGCAGCGGATCGCATCCTCAACTCGCATTAAGAAGGCCCGCAAGACGTCAAAGAGCGGATTTTGGAGTTCCTGGCACTGGGCATCATGAAAGGCAACGTAGCCGGTTCCATCATCTGCCTGGTGGGGCCGCCCGGCTTGGGCAAGACAACGCTGGGACGCTCAATTGCCCAAGCGCTCAACCACAAGTTCTACCGCTTTTCCGTGGGCGGCATGCGCGACCAAGCAGAGATCAAAGGACACCGGCGCACCTACATCGCCGCGCTGTCCGGCAAGTTGATTCAAGCGCTGCGAGACGCCGAGGTAGCCAATCCGGTGGTCATGCTCGATGAGATTGACAAGATTGCCACCGCCAATCAGCGCGACTTCGAGGAGGTTCCCCAACACATTCGGCAAGGAATCCAAGTACACTTTGCCGATACGTTCGACGACGTGGTCGCTCTGACCTTGCGCCGGCCGCCTAGGAAATAGCCTGAACTACCCAGATCATGCCTGAGGAAGCAGTGCCCGGGTTGGGGCCACACGGTATCGCGGTGATGCTCCTCACCGTAGTGGCCTTGTGGGCCTTTACCCGTGATCGCATGCCGCTGGAGATCACGAGCCTCGGGCTGCTGGTCGCGCTCGCAGTGGGCTTCAGCGTGTTTCCCTACCCAGGCCTGGAACCCACCGATTTTTTTCACGGTCTTGGACACGAAGCGCTGGTGGCGGTGTGCGCTCTCATGGTGGTTGGCCAGGGACTGGTCGCTACCGGCGCGCTGGAACCCGTGGGCCGGGTGCTGGGACGCATATGGGGCAGGATGCCATTTCTGTCGTTTCTCGCCACTCTCCTCGTCGGCGCGATTCTCTCCGCCTTCGTCAACAACACGCCCATCGTGGTACTGCTGCTTCCCATACTCATCAGCGTCTGCCTGCGCAACGCGTCCTCCCCGTCTGGAGTGCTCATGCCTATGGGTTTTGCCACCCTGGTGGGCGGCATGGCCACTACCATCGGGACCTCCACCAATCTGCTGGTAGTGAGCGTGGCCAACGACCTGGGGCTGGAGCGCTTCAGCATGTTCGATTTCGCGTTACCTGCCGCCATTGCCGCTGGCGTAGCGGTAGTCTACTTATGGCTCATCGCCCCCCGCTTGCTACCCAGGCGGACCACGGACCTGGAAGACGCTTCTCCGCGTCTGTTTGAAGCACGCCTGCACCTTTCCGAGCAATCTCCCGTGGTAGACAAAACCCTGGCGGATGCCCTGGCGCTGACTGGCGGCATGCACGTAATCCGTATTCGGCGCGGCGATACCTACATCGCGCCGCTGCCCGATGCGGTGTTGCGAGCGGACGACAGCCTAAGGGTTCGCGACACCCCCCAAAATCTGAAGGCCATGGAAGAGGCTCTCAAAGCCACCCTGTTTTCGGGCGACCAGGCTGTGGACGAAGAACACCCGCTGTCGGCCCAGAACCAGATGCTGGCCGAGGTGGCGGTGGTGCAGGGTTCGAGCCTGGAGCGCACCAACCTGCGCTTTGCCCGCTTTCTTTCGCGCTACCAGCTGGTGGTGCTGGCACTGCATCGCGCAGGCCGGGAAGTATGGCGTCCTTCCGAGGAAATTCAGGACGTCATCCTGCAGCAGGGAGACATTCTCCTGTTGCAGGGTCCGCGCGACCAGATCGCTGCGCTGAAGCGATCTACTGAGTTTCTCGTGCTCGACGCGTCCGTGGATCTGCCCCGCACCACCAAGGCACCCATCGCCTTGGCCATAATCGCCGCGGTGGTGGGGTTAGCTGCCACCGGAGTGATGCCCATCGCCGTCAGCGCAACGGCGGGGGCGGCACTACTTCTGCTCACTCGGTGCCTGAATCTGGGGACAGCCATTCGAGCCATAAGCCCATCGGTGTTCTTCGTGGTGGTGGCAAGCTTGGCCCTGGGCCACGCGCTGATCGCAACAGGGGGCACCGACTACATCACCGCGGTTTTCCTAAGGATCACTCAAGGCGCTTCTCCTACCGTGATTCTGTCAGCCTTGATGCTGCTGCTGGCGGTGCTGACCAACGTAGTGTCCAACAATGCTGCCGCTGTAATCGGCACGCCCATCGCCATCGGGATCGCCGCCCAGCTTGGCCTGCCGCCGGAGCCGTTCGTGCTGGCGGTGCTGTTCGGCGCCAACATGAGCTACGCCACCCCCATGGCATATAAGACCAACCTGCTGGTGATGAGCGCTGGTAACTACACATTCAGCGACTTCGTGCGCGTGGGCGTGCCACTCACAATCATCATGTGGCTAGTGCTGACCTGGGTGTTATCGGCATTCTACTTCCCCTAGCCAGACGTCCATTGCTGCAGCACCAGGGCGGCGTCGTCCCGCGCGTCTCGGCACGCTGGACAGCTGGAGCGGCTGAGCCGGCCAGCCTCAATCCTTCTGAAAGATAGGCGGATTGGCGTTGGATCCTTGCGCTAGAAAGATGCCCTCGGCCGCCAGCGCGCCCAGCCCCACCGTGTTGAGGTCATGCTGCACGTACTGATTGAGCCACTTCTTCGTCAGGTTCAGCGCGAAGGGGTCGAACGACAGCAGCTTTTCCACCAGCGCGGCCACCTTGCCATCCAATTCGTCGGCCGGTACCGCCCTGTTGATGAGCCCGATGTCCACCGCTTCCTGTGCGGTGCACACCTTGTCGGTCATGAGGAACTCCCTGGCCCGGGTGAGCCCGATCCGAGACGGCCACAGCAACGCGCCGCCGTCCCCAGGCGGCACCGCGAAACCGGACAGGTGGGGATCGCAGAAAGTGGCGTCATCCGCCGCGTACACGAAGTCGCACGCCAGGGCCACCGAGGCGCCGAGACTGTGAGCGCCAGGCGCGAATACCTTGGCAATGGTGGGTTTTTCGCAACCCACCGAGTCGCGAATGATGTCTTCGGCCTCCTTGAACATTCGTCGCATATTGGCGGGCTCCGCGGAAGCGGCGACCCATTCCACGTCATACATGGTGGGGTTGAGGAAGCTGCGGTCGCGGCCGGTGACCACAACCACCCGAACCTCCTCCGACTCGTGGGCATGCCTGAAGACTCGAGAGATACCGCGGTGGGTGTCTCCGTCTAACCCACCAATCTCGATGGTGAAAACGCCATCTTCCAGGTTGACGTCAATCTTGCCGTAATCGGACATGCAGCTCTCCTTGTGGCGCATTGCCATGCTTGGAATTTCTTGTGCCTATGATGTTTGCTAACGAGCCCCCTGCCAAGCCAAGCAGGAGGTCCTATGGCAGACTGCCGCTGATCTCGTTGGAAAAATCGGATTCGTCCTCATCCGAACCGACAATGGTCATGGTGCAATAATCGATGCGAGAAGCCAGCGAAAGATGGTGCTGGATCGCGAACTTCCGCCATATCGGTATAGTTTTCGCTGAACTCGCCGCAGTAGATGCGGAAGCGAAAGCGCTCGCCCGATTGCCCGTGCATCGGCGCCACCCAGGTAAGCCCGGTCTAGCCTGCGGCGCCTATGCCCAGTGTTGCCGTTGCCACCGCGCCCGGCTTCTTGTCTGCCGGGCGGTGCAGCACGTGGTCTTCGTATAGCTCGCTCCAGTGCACCTTGATGCGTCGATAGGAACACTCTGGGCCGCAGCGTCTCCGAAAATAGCTTCGGCCGCATCCCACGCAGAACCGATGGTGCGCTGATATCCGGCGGCTTCAGCCCGCCTCGGCCACCAGATTGTTCAGTACGAATTGGAGAATTCCGCCGCTTTGGAAGTAGGCAATCTCGTTCTCCGTATCCAACCGGCTCTGTACCACCACGGTACGCTCCTGATCGCCGCTTCGAACAACCAGCTCCAGGTCCTGGCGTGGAGCGATGTCGCTCACGCCGTCGGGCAGACGAACATCGACGATCTCCTCGCCGGTAAGTTCCAGACTGGCACGTCCGTCACCTTGTTTGAACTGCAAAGGCAGCACGCCCATGCCAATGAGGTTGGAGCGGTGGATGCGCTCGAAGCTTTCGGCCACGACAGCCTTTACGCCCAGCAGCCGAGTACCCTTGGCCGCCCAATCGCGGCTGGATCCCGTGCCGTACTCTTTGCCTGCAATGACCACCAACGGCGTGCCTTCGCCCTGATAGCGCATGGCGGCATCGTAGATGCTGAGTTGGTCGCCGGAGGGGATGTGCGTGGTGTAGCCACCCTCCACGCCGGGAACCATCTCGTTGCGAATGCGGATGTTGGCGAACGTGCCACGCATCATCACTTCGTGGTTGCCGCGACGCGAGCCGTAGGAGTTGAAGTTAGCCACGTCCACCGCATGCTGCTGCAGATGCTGACCCGCCGGGCTGTCCGGCTGGATAGCGCCCGCGGGCGAGATGTGGTCCGTGGTCACAGAATCACCCAGCAGCGCCAGTATCCGCGCGCCACTCACGTCCACCTGCTGATCCAGGTCGCTACCCACCGAGAAAAACGGCGGCTGCTTGATATAGGTGGAGTTTTCCCAGCTGTAGGTGCCCGAATCGGTGATGTCGATGGCGCGCCAGGCCTCCGGCCCCGTGAACACGTCGGAATAGTGCCGGTCGAACATATCTGCAGACACGGCGGCAACCGCGTCGGCAATTTCCTGATTGTCCGGCCAGATGTCGCGCAGGTACACGTCCGCGCCATTGGCGTCCTGGCCAATGGGGTCGCTGGACAGGTCGATGCGGGTAGTGCCCGCAATGGCGTAGGCCACCACCAGCGGCGGAGACGCCAACCAGTTGGTGCGCACCTCCTGGTGGACGCGCCCTTCAAAATTGCGGTTGCCCGAAAGCACCGACGCAACCACCAGATCGCCCCCATTGATGGCTGCGGAGATGTGATCCGGCAAAGGCCCCGAGTTACCGATACAGGTGGTGCATCCGTAGCCCACCAGGTTGAAGCCCAGCCCGTCCAGGTCGTCCTGTAATTGGGTCTTTTCCAGATACTCGGTGACCACCTTGGAACCGGGCGCAAGCGAGGTTTTTACCCAGGGCTTCACGGACAGGCCCCGCGCCAGCGCCTTGCGCGCCACCAGGCCCGCGCCAAGCATCACAGCCGGATTCGAGGTGTTCGTGCATGAGGTGATGGCGGCGATGACCACATCCCCATGCCCGAGGTCGAAGTCGGTGCCGGGTACGGGCTCTCGATGATCCTCCGCACCCGCTCGCCCCTGCAGTTCCAGCGCGTCTTCAAACGCTCGCTTGAGGTCCGTCATGGCCACCCGGTCCTGGGGGCGTTTCGGTCCGGCCAGGCTCGCAACCACCGACGCCAGCTCCAGCTCGAGGGTATCGGTGTACACCGCATCCTGCGTTGCGCTGTCACGCCAGAAGCCGTTGGCCTTGGCGTAGGCCTCCACCAACGCCACTGTTTCCGCCGGGCGGTCGGAGAGCTTCAGATAGTTGATGGTCTCCTGATCGATGGGGAAGAACCCACAGGTGGCACCATACTCGGGCGCCATGTTGGCGATGGTGGCGCGATCTGCCAGCGGCAGCTGATCGAGCCCATCGCCGAAGAATTCCACAAACTTACCCACCACGCCGCGCTCGCGCAGCATTTCCACAACGCGCAGCACCAGGTCGGTGGCCGTGATGCCTTCCGGCAGCTTGCCGGTGAGCTTGAAGCCCACTACTTCGGGGATGAGCATGGAAATGGGCTGGCCCAGCATGGCAGCCTCGGCCTCGATACCGCCCACGCCCCAACCCAGCACGCCCAGACCGTTAATCATGGTGGTGTGGCTGTCGGTCCCCACCAGGGTGTCAGGGTATGCCACGGTGCGGCCGTTCTCGTCCTTGGTCCAGACCGCGCGGGCCAGGTACTCCAGGTTCACCTGGTGGCAGATGCCCGTACCGGGCGGCACCACGGCGAAGTTGTCGAACGCATTCTGACCCCAGCGCAGAAAGCGGTAACGCTCGGTGTTGCGCTCCATCTCGATGGCGACATTGGCCTCGAACGCGTGGTCGCTGCCGAACTCGTCCACCATGACCGAGTGATCAATGACCAGGTCCACCGGCGAAAGCGGATTGATGATGTTGGCGTCGAATCCCGCGTCTACCACGACGCTGCGCATGGCGGCGAGATCGGCCACGGCTGGCACGCCAGTGAAATCCTGCATGAGCACGCGGGCCGGCCGGTAGGCGATCTCCTCCGCCGCCGGCGGGCTCGCCGCCCAGTTGGCCAGCGCCTGTATGTCGGCTGCTTTTACCGTGTTGTCGTCTTCAAAGCGCAGCAGATTTTCCAGCAGGATCTTCAGCGACATGGGTAGCTTGTCGACATCTCCCAACCCTGCCGCCTGAGCGTCGGGCAGGCTGAAATAGTCGTATTCCTTGTCGCCAACGGTGAGGGTCTTGCGGGTACTGAAGCTGTCTAGACTCATTCGTGTGTTTCTCTCGATCAGATTTTCTTATTCGCTAGCCGTCGCGCTAGTCTCGTCTGGCTGCGCCCACCGCAGCCCGCTGAGCGCACGGCCAAAAGGGGCGCTATTTTAACGCCCGGGACGGGAGTTGCTAGTCAAGCCGAACGGCCTAGCGGCGGCTAATCCAAGTCCACACCGACTACAGTACCAGTCACCGGCTTCAGCCAGACGAAGGCGCTGACTGCCAGGACTCAACGGATTCGGGGCGGCTGGAAACCAGCAGCTGGGCAGCCGAGTAGAACAGGATCGGGCTGATCATAAGTAGCAAGAAGTCGGCCGCACTGTAGATCTCGTTTTCATGCAATCGCCACACGGCAACCCATTGCCCGAGTCCGAGCAGCACGACGCATACGGGTACTGAGATGCATTCGAAAGCCCTCACACGTGGTCCGCACATCGCCGGACCGTGGCTGCACGATACCGCTACCCGGACCCCGCGGAAGCCTCTGATTCCTCGGTCCGATAAAGGTGTCCGCCACAGCGCCAGCAATAGGTGGCTTCGCGCGTGTGTCCTTCCGCCGAGCACTGAGGGCAGGTGCGGGTGTTGGCCGACTGACGTGCCGCTTCACTCAGCTCCAGGGTCACGATGCCTGTAGGCACGGCGATGATGCCGTAACCCATGATCATGATGACGGCGGCAAACGCCTGACCCAGGGGCGTCTGTGGCGTGATGTCCCCATATCCCACCGTGGTCATGGTAATCACCGCCCAATAGATGCTGCGCGGAATGCTGGTAAACCCGTTGGCCTCCCCCTCAATGAGATACATGAGGGTACCGAACACCACGATCAGCGCCGCCACGGTGGAAAGGAACACGATAATCTTGCGACGACTGGCATGGATGGCTTGCCTCAACAGCCGCGCCTCGCCCACGTATCGCACCATGCGCAGCACGCGGAAAACACGCACCACGCGCAACACACGCACCACCAACAGGTACTGGCTGCCCGGCAGCAGCACGCTGAGGTAAGTGGGGATGATGCCGACCAGATCGATGATGCCGAAAAAGCTGCGGGCATAGGCAGCAGTGTGCTGAATGCACCACAGACGAAGGATGTACTCCACCGTGAACAGAATGGTGAAGAACCACTCCACCGCATAGAGTTCGGCCCCGAAGCGCGCGTGGATGGCGGCCACGGAGTCCAGCATCACCGCCAGAACGCTGAGCAGAATACAGATTATAAGACCCACATCGAACGCCTTGCCGGCAGGTGTGTGGGCCTCAAATATGATGATCCGGACCGAATCCTTGTTAATGGCCATGAGCAGAGGCTAACACGACCGTCGTGCTTTGCTCAGCCCTCCCGCGCGCAAGGCTAGAAGCCGGCAGACCTATTAGCAACTAGTAGACCTGGTATCAGCAAAGCCAGTGGACCTACTACTAGCAAAGCTAGTGGACCTGGACCTCGATCTGTCGCGGCTGCTCTTTTTCCTTCTTGTTGACCACCAGATACAGCACGCCGTCCTTGGACTTGGCGCTGATCGAGCCTTCGTCCACGTTCTCCGGCAGGCGGAAGCTGCGGCTGAATTTGCCCCACTGCCGCTCTACCCGATGGCGCTTGCCGTCAGGCTCTTTCTCCACGTTGCGTTCGCCAGTCACCGTGAGTACGCCGTCTTTCAACGCCACATTCACGTCTTCCCGCCCGATCGCCGGAATTTCCACATCAATATGGTAGGCGGTGTCGGTCTCCGAAATGTCCACGGCAGGCAGCCACTCGGAAGTCGACAGACTCTCGCTGGGCGCGGACAACCGCGGGAAAAAGTCGTCGAACTCACGCCAAGGGTTCCACCTTACAATACTCATCACGATCATCTCCTAATGTTCCATCGATGCGCGATTGCGCGTGATTCATAGATGGGCGCGATCAGCAAAAAACAAAGGTCTTGAAAAAAAATTCCTTGCCCCAAAGGCCCGCTCAGCGTTCCTTAACGACGCCGTCAGCGTTCCTTAACAAGGTGATAGATGGTCTCCACCACTTGCTCGAGCCCCTGGGCACGAAACTTTGGCGGCACCACATCCGTTTTGGCGGACTCGAAGCGCAGGATGCCGCAGCGTTCCTCGAAGTGGACGGTGACCTCTTCGCGGGAAACGGAAAATGGCGGGCCGCTCACCTGGTCCTGAGGGTATTCCAAGGTCACCAGCAAGATCTGAGCACCGTCGGGAATGATGCGCAGCAAGTGATCCGCATAGCGGAACCTGAGCTTTTCGGGCAGCGCCACCAGCGCCGCACGATCAAACACCGCCACCGGCGTATTCAGGTGATTCACCGTCAGCTCGAAGAAATCGCCGCAGAGAATCTCGGCATTCGGTACGGTGAAGCGGCCAAAGCGGCCTCTCGTATCGCGCCGCGCCCGCAGATCGTTCTCCTCAAAGAAGGCCTCGATGGCCTGTTCCACCAACTCGACACCCTGCACCCGATAACCGCGCTGCAGCAGCCAATGCAGGTCGCGACTCTTTCCACACAGGGGTACGAACACGTCGCTTCCGCGCGGCACATGCAACTCACGCCAGTACTTGAGCAGCCACTTGTTGTAATCCGGCTGGTGGAAGCCAATTTCGTTTGAGCGCCAGCGTTCGCGCCAGAAGTCCCTGTCCATGCTCTGTAAGCCGTGAGCCTTCGCCGTTCGTTAGGTTACTAGACCAAGCGCCATTGTGCAGCGCGCCCAAGCTTGCTCAGCGGCGCTCCGTGACATCCACCGGCTCCCCGTGATGGCTCATGAGCCACAACCTGCCATCCTCTTCAAAGGCAACCAGTGCATCCAGATAAGCCACCTCGGCAACGTCGGCACCCTGTCCCAGCAGCCGATCGCGCACCAGATACAGCGTCATATCGTGGGACACACACAGATCGAGCTGACGCTCCGCCACAGGTGCCTTGAGCTTGTCGGCCACCACGCGAAGCACCAGGTCTGCGGCAACCTGGGCAGGAATCATGGCATCGCCTGGCACCTCGCCACGGAACCACGCCTGCAGAAACGGCACCAGGCCGCCGCTGTCGTTCATCACCCGCCACATTTTCATCTGGTCGAGTGCGTAGAATAAGCCCAACCCTTCCAGGGGCCGGTTCCGCGTCACGCTACCGCCGCTGTCCACATAGCCGTCCAGGGTGAGGGCCGCCGTTTCCATGCACCGCTCCGGGGGACTGTGGTATCCGCGCAGGGTGAGTTCTGCCGGCAGACCCCGCCCCAGCCGGCGGGCATACTCGCGGCCTTCCTCGGTGAGGGGGTTTTCCAGGTCGTGCTTGTCCGGCGCATACTCGCGCGCCGAATGTCGCATGAGGGCAACCGCATGCTGCACGCCCCGGTCAAACACCGCGTGCAGCAGATCTTTTGTGGCAATACCGTAATCCAACGCAACCCTCCTAGCCTATCCTGCGTGGTTGCCGCAAATGGCAACCCCCAAGGGGCTGTATTAGTATCGAGAGACACCAAAAATTACAACGACTTAGCGCGTGCGGGGGCGACATGGGACGCTTGGACGGAAAAATTGCGGCAATCACCGGAGCCGGGCGCGGTATCGGGCGCGAATGCGCCCTGCTCATGGCTAGCGAAGGGGCAAAGATCGTCGTCAACGACTTAGGCGGCAATGCCGACGGCACCGGCACCGGGCACATCGCTGACGACGTGGTGGCTGAGATTCAGGCGGCAGGGGGCGAAGCAGTTTCCAACACCGCATCGGTGGCCGAAGTGGCTGGCGGAGAGAGCTTGCTGGCCACCGCCCTGGAAGCATTTGGCGGCATGGACATCCTGCTCAACAACGCGGGCATTCTGCGCGACCGCACCATCTTCAAAATGGAGGAAGCAGACTGGGACGCAGTGCTGGCGGTGCACCTTAAAGGCCACTACTGCTGTTCGCGTCCGTTTGCTCGTTACATTCGAGAGAACAACCGAACCGGTTGCCGGATCATGAACTTCTCCAGCGTGTCGGGACTGTTCGGTAACTTCGGTCAATCCAACTATGGTGCGGCGAAGGCCGGAATCGCCGGCTTTACCCGTGTGCTGGCACTGGAGCTTGCCAAGTACGGATGCACAGTGAACACCATCTCCCCCGGAGCGCTCACGCGAATGACCATCCCGCTCATGGAAGCCCGCGGTGAAGAAGTAGCTCAGGAGAATCTCGATCAGGGCGGGCCCCAGCACGTGGCCCCCGTCTGCACATGGCTCGCATCGGAAGCCGGCGCAGGTATCACCTCGCAGATATTCCACGCATCCGGCGGTGCCGTTGCCATCATGCAGCAACCCAAAGTGATCAAGCAGTTCAACAAAGACGGTTTATGGACGCTGGACGAACTCGATCAGGTGGTCCCGCAACTGGTGGCCGCCCGCGAGGCCAACGACGCCGCAGCCGAGGAAACCGGCGCGCCCGTCACGCTGTAAACAAGTTAGCTGACTCAGAAGGCAAGCAGGTTGCACGCTTTCGCGATTTTGTGACACATTTCACAAATCCGCAGTTTCGCGTGGCCCATGGCCTTGGCTAGAATTTCCTCCATAGAACAACGATACCGAGCTCCAAGGGGAAGAACATGATTGCCAAGCCACTACTCGCCCTAGCACTTATTGCGAGCGCGTCCACGGTTTACGGCGCAGCGCAATCCAGCCAGATCGTGAGCTGGGTCGACGAAAACGGTGTTACCCATTTCGCCGATGCCAGCCAGGCACCTACCGCAAAGGTAGTGGAAGTAGGGCCCGCCAATGGCATGGATGTACCCGAGGGCGCACCCGAACAACGCGCCACGCATAAGGCCTTCGTGAAGATCGCCAAGCCGCCCAAGAAGAACAAGCGTGGATGGCGGGGATTCAGCAGCCGCAGCCGTGCGGGTAACAACCGCCGCAGCCGCTGATACCTATAAATAGTAGACCCAGCGCAGATAGCCGCGCAGGCCGCCACCGCTGGTGAGCGGCCCATTGGTCGTGGGTAGCACCGGCACGCCGCCGAACTCCTCCCCCGCCGAACCAACGGGCACCACCACCCCGAATTGCAGCCGCTGATGATCCCCCGGCTCGAAAGTCATCTGAGATTGCACCAGCGTGCTGCCATCTCCCAGATTGGCAATCACCGTAAGTGACTGGTTCCACAGCGGATGCCACTCGATGGAGCCGCCCAACGCCAGGTAGTCGCGCATCAGATTGAACAGTTCGCCCCGCTCCACGCGCGCGGTGAGTGAAGCCGGCAACATCGCTGGCGTGTCTGGCAGCTTGTCGACGCCGAAGTCGCTGTGAAAATATTCCGCGTACACGTATGAGGTGTGGCCGGCGATCTGCAGGCTGTAGTCGATGTTCGCCACCGCCGACAGCTCCCAGTTACCGCCATTCAGGCGGGTAACCACCAGATCTGAGCGCGCCAGGGCACCGCCCAGCGGCCAACGCAGGGTGAACCCATAAACCTGATCGTTCGCGTGACGCGCGGCTAGAAGCTCGATCTCCCCATCCGCCAGGAATCCATGCCATTTCGCTGCAATGCTGCTCGCACTGCCCGAGAAGTCCCCCTGCTCATCCCGGCGACCGACCGCCAGGAGCTGCAGATCACTGCCGTTACCAAACAGCCGCTCGATCAGCAACAGATCGTCACCCGCCTTGTAGTCTCGATCCACCGTGGTAGGCGCAAATGGGTTGAACAGGTCCATGGGCTGAAATACCAATCCACTGCCCCAGCTCACCGCCTGACGCCCCAGAGTAAAGCCCCAGTTGCCGGTGCGATATTTGAGCGCCAGCCGGTCGAAGCGCTGAAACAACCGGCGGCTCTTGCCCGAGGCGACATTCCACGAAAGATCCATCACGCGCCGCGCATCGTCGCCTGGCGACTGTTCCAGCGCGATGCCAGGCGCACTCGCAAAGGCAAACGAGTCTCCGGACACATAGGTAATGGCGTGGTGAACCTCGAGGCTCAAGCCATCGCGCCGCCCCTCCCACATGAGGCGGAGGTCGGCGTTGTGATCGTACGCCGGGGTAGTGTCGAGCTCGCGCTGCAGGTCATGTGCCGGGAAGGCGCTGGCCGTACCAAACCACTTGAGCCGCACGTCCACATCCGCCCCGGCAGCCATTGACATGAGCCACAGGCATACCGAACCCAGCCAGAGCGACCCGTTGCAGTAGCGCCGATGGATATCAGGCAACCGCCACACGGGCGCTGTCTTCGGCAATCATCCCGTCGCGCAGCTGAACGCGGCGTTTGGCGAAACTCATCACCATAGGGTCGTGAGTGGCAGCAAGAATGGTCACACCCCGGGTTTCGTTCAGGCTGCGCAACAGCGCCAGCAGTTCCTCGGTGGTATTGGAATCCAGATTGGCACTGGGCTCATCGGCCAGCAGCAACACCGGCTCGGTGACAATGGCACGCGCTACGGCAACCCGCTGCTGCTGCCCGCCGGACAGTTCGCCCGGGCGCCGGTGCGCTAACTCTCCGACCCCCAAGGCATCCAGCGCCGCCTGGGCACGCTCGGCGCGCTCCGCCGCAGGCAAGCCCTGCAGCTGCAAGATGAACTCCACGTTCTCGCTGGCGGAGAGCACAGGTATGAGGTTGTAGGCCTGAAAGACGAAACCCATCTTGCTCAATCGAAGATCCGACAGCTCGCTTTCCGACAGCTCGTTCAAGTGCACGCCGTCAACATGAATGCCACCGGCATCCGGCCGGTCGAGGCCGCCAATGACATTGAGCAATGTAGACTTGCCCGATCCCGAAGGGCCCGCCAGGCTCACGAACTCACCCTTGGTTACCGTAAAGTCCACGCCCTGCAGTGCCAGCACGGGCACCGCATCATCCTGATAGGTCCTCGTGACCCCGCGACAAACCACTACGTCATCTGCCACCGACTATCTCCTCAACGCATCCAAGGGTTTGATTTTCACCGCCCGCCAGGCTGGATAGAGACTCGCCACAAACCCGAAAAACAGGCTCAGACCAGCCACCAGCACCAAGTCGTTCATGAACAATCTGGGCACCAGCAGGCTGCGCATACCCGCCATCTCTACCCCTTCGGCCCATCGGGACAGATCAATGCCCTCACCCAGCCAAAGGATGAACAGCCAACCCACCAAGATCCCCAATACCACACCCACCGCCATGATGAGGGTGGATTCCATCACCACCTGCATCACCACCGCGCCCGGGCGCATGCCCACTGCGCGCAACATACCGAGCTCTTTTATGCGCTCCATCACCGCAGTGATCAGCGTGTTCACCAGCCCGAAAATCAGCGCGCCCATCATGATCAGAAACCAGATGAACATGGCGGCATCCGCGAACAGAAACATGGCCGCCGCCTGAGGTTCCAGTTCCTGCCAGTCCAACACATCCAGGTCGTCGAAAAACGCCGCCAGCGAATCCTTGATGGAAGACTCCCCGGCGCCATTGCCCACCAGCTTCACGGAAACTTCGGTGACCACCTCCGCATCCACCAACGCCTGCAGACGCTCGATTCCCGTAAACACGAAGATCTTTTCCAGATTCTCGCCGTCGGCGTCGTACACCCCCGCAATGCGAAAGCCAGCTTCCCGATTGAGCCCATCGGCCCCCTGGGTGATGAGCACCAGGCGCCGGCCCACGTCGGTGTCGAGCTGCTCGGCCAGCGACTCGCCGATCACCACGCGCCGGTCCGCCGCGCTCTGCAGCGCCTCGCCCCGGTGGGCGACACTTCCCAGAAATGAGATGGACTCGCGCTGGGGATCTACCCCCACGAACTGCACACCGCGGGTTTCCCGCTCGCTCATGATCACCGCCGGGATGCGAATGCGCGCCGCCCACCCCTCCAACTGATCATCTGCCACGTCCGGGCGCCAGTCTTTGGCGAGCTGAAAACTTTTTTCGATGCTGGGGTCATCCAGGTAGCCCGGCGCCAGCACCTTGGCGTGGCCGGTGAGATTGGACACCGCCGCCTCCTGCATGTCGTACTGAAATCCACGCAGCAGGCTGTTCAGCACCACTACCCCCGCCACGGCCACCACGATGGCCGATAGCAACATGAGGTTGCGCCGCTTGTGACGGAACAGATTACGGCACGACAATTGAGTCAGGAGCTTCAGAGGCATGCTTACTCCGCCGCCCGCCACGCTTCCACCGGACGCATGCGCCGGACGCGCACCGATGACACCAATGCCGCCAGTTGAGTCCCCACCAGCATGACCAGGGGGGCGTTGGTGAAAGCCTCGATGGAGAAAGCCGGGAACAGACGCTCCGGCATGTAGAACTGGGCCGTATACTCGCTCAGCTGCTCGCCCATATAGAGGCCCACTTCCGCCAGCCAGAACACCAGCAGCGCGGCGATACCTAAACCGATGGCAGCGCCAACCGCCCAGATGAACAACGCCTCCCATTGCACCAGGGCGACGATGCGCCAAGGCCGCGTGCCGATGGACAGCAGCATGCCAAATTCCCGGGTACGTTCGAATACCGTCATGATGAACGTGTTCACCACGCTGAACAGCACCAGTATCTCGACGATATAGAAGAACAGGTCGCCCCCCAGCTTGTCGATCTCGATGGCCTGGTGCAGTTCCGGCATCACCTCGTCCCAATTACGCACGAGCGCGGGGCTGTCGGGCGCTCCTTGCGCCAGGTGGTCCGCCAGCGCACGTTGGGTGTCCGCGCTGCTGGCCAGATCGTTCGTGCGAATCGCCAGAGTGTGCACCTCGTCGCCCAGCCCGAAGGCCTCCTGCACCGACGCCAACGGCGTCCACAGCACTCCTCGATCCAATTCCAGTTGGTGACTGGTAAACAAGCCCACGACCTCGAGCAGCATGGCGGCCATACCGCCCTTTTTGCCCGTACCCAGAATCACCACCTCGTCACCCAAACCCACGCCCAGGTTGCGTGCCAGCACGCTACCCAGCATAGCCTCGCCCGGGCCCTGGGGAGCATGGCCGGATTGAATGAAATCCAGAAAGCGGACGGTGCGGGACTCCGCCTCGATATCCACGCCCACCACCATGGCACCAAAGCTGCGTTCCCCCGCCGAGGCCAGCGCAAAAGCCTCTACCCGGGGCGCTACCGATAGCACAGAAGGCCAAGACTCCACCAGGCGCACTAGTTCCGTGGCACCCGGCAGAGTGTCTTCAAATCGCTCTGTTTCCACGAAGTCGCGGGACTGCACCTGCAGGTGACCCGACAACATGGACGTGGCGTTGTCCATCATCAGCTCGTATTGGCCCAGCTGCATGGCCATGGCAAATACGACTAACATGATGGCAAACGCTATGCCGCTCGCCGTGAGCCATGTGCGCCTAGGGTTGCGCCACAAATTGCGCCAGGCGATGCGCACGTTCAGCATCGGCAGTGCAGGTCGCGCAGCGGCGCTCGAATAGGAGGCCGCCAGCTCGTTCAAGGGGTCGCCCCAGACTGCAGAGAAAACACGGTAAACAGCCGATCGTTGAGCTCCACGTCCCAATCCATCGTTGCGTAGTAAAGCTCGGTGTAACTGTCCGTCTGATCGAGCTCCGCCATGCGCATCCGCGTGCCGAAGGTACGACCGCCCAGCTCACCGATCTCCAACGTTTCCATACGCTTGATCGGTTGCATGCTTTGATCGAAATAGGTCTGCGAGATGAGCACGTAGTCGTCGCGCATCACCATCTGCTCCTTGCCCCACACCACCGGCGCATCGTCGTGAGGGACAGCCTCCACCGTATAGATGATGTGGCCGTCATCCTCCACCTGGTGGATGATCTCCAGGTCGTAGTACTCGAGCAGTTTGTCGGTGCGCGACAGGTCGTTGTAGGAGAAATCCGACCCCGCCCAACTCTGCGACATGAGGCTAAACGGCAGCCGAATCGTCTTGTTCAACTTGGGCGTAAAAGTCCACATCTTCTCGCCCTGCTTGAGGGTGGCGTTGCCCGCATCCTTGGCCGGGGCGGTAAAGCGAATCAGGGCATCCTTGCGGCCCCGGGTCCAGGCCACCAACTTGGAGGTTCGCTGCCACTCCGGCCGCTGCACCACCATCTCCATCTCGGCGTAGGAAGAGCGGCCACGCGTGAGATCCAGCGCGCCCGCCACCAGTTCCTGGGCGGTGGGGCCGTCAGCGCTCAGGCCAGGCTCTGGGGATGCCGCCTGAACCGTACTGGCCGCAACCGCCAGACACCAAGCCAACCAGGAATATCGCCAGATCCCACGCATTGACAACCTTATTCGTCTTGAGGTTATTATATTAGATCTAAATATTGACCTAGTCAAAATAATTCCAGCGCACTATGCCCCTTCGCGAAGAAAAAAAGCAGCAGACGCGCCGCGACATCCTAACCGCTGCGCGGGATCTCATCGAGCACCACGGCTACCGGGACGCTAAGATGCGCGACATCGCCGCGGCCGCCCGGTTGAGCTATCAGACGCTATACAACTACTTCCCTACCAAGGCGCTGATACTGCAAGCCCTGCTGCTGGAAGACATCGATCAGGCTGCCGAGCAGTTCAAGGCAGTACTCTCCCACTTCGTGGCCGGCGAGATCAAGCTGCTGGACGCATTGGAGGCACTCAACCGCATCGGCGTGGATCTGGTGGCGAGCGGCGACCGCGAGCTGTGGCATATCGTGATGACTGACCTGCTGGCCGAGCAGCGCGAAGCCACCCACATCTGGCACCTGATCAATCGCTCCGGACACGAAACCCTCGCCACGCTCACTGACCAGGCACAACAACGCGGCGAGCTTTCGTTGCGGGCCGACCCAGCCGTACTGGCCGATACGCTGTTTGTGTTGAGCGACCACGCCACCATGCGCTACGTGATGGCGCCCGGCACCGCTAAGGCCGCCATTCTTGAGGATCTGCAGGCGCAGACCCTGCTGCTGGTGGCTCCCTACCTGAAACAGTAGCTGTCTGACACACTCAACCGCGCACCCAAGGGGATCGCAGCACCGGCCACCAGGCAGCAGTGGTTCAGCTCGATCGTGGGATCCCTCCCACGCGTCTGGAGCGCATCACTGCGCTGGAACTTCCGCGCGAACTAGCTAGATCACCCCGTCGGCGGCGAGCCGATCGATCTGCGCATCCGAAAAACCAAGCTCCGCAAGCACCTCACGGCTGTGCTCCCCGATTTCGGGAGCGCGCGTCAGCGGCTTTCTCGGCAAGCCTTCCTGATTGAGCGGGTGGTCCACCACCTTATCCATGCCCATGCCTTCGGGTGCGTCCAGCAACATGTTGTTGACCAGTAGCTGCTCGTCTTCCACCAGCGTCGTGGGCGTGGCAGCCACAGCAGCCGGAACGCCGGCTGCTTGGAAGTCCGCTAGCCACTCATCCGCAGGCCGGGCACGAAAGCAATCGGCAAGCTTTTCAACGATAAAGGCACCGTTGGCCGCCCGACCTTCCGGCGTGGCGAAGCGCTCGTCGGCCAGCAGCTCGGGGATGCCGGCGATGGCGAACAAGCTATCCAACGCCTCCTCGGTGCGCACCATAGTGAACACCAGCCAGCGCCCGTCTGCCGCCTCGTAGGGAACGCTGGTGTAGGCTCGGCCGCGCCGTTCGTCGTAGTCCGAGAGATCGCCGCCGGCAAGCTGCGACTGAGCAACACAAGAGAACGACCATAGCCCGTTGGCAAGCAGCGACGTGTGAACGTGACTGCCCTTGCCCGTCTTCTCGCGGCGCAGCAAGGCGGTGACGATGTTCGCGTACATGGCCATGCCCGTGGGGTGATCGCCCATCCCCGGCAACGCCTGGGTGGGGGCAGCACCCGTGGCATGGACGGTTTGCATGAGCCCGGAGCGGGCCCAGTAGGCCACCATGTCGAAGCCTTCCACGTCGCGCTCGGACCCCTGCTCGCCATAGGCGGTGAGCGAGGCGTAGATCATGCGCTCGTTCAAAGGCGCCAGGTCCTCATAGGTGAGTTTAAGCTGGCGGCGCATGGCCAGGGGCTGATTGGTGACGTAAACGTCACAGTCCACCACCATGCCGTGCAAAATCGCCATGCCTTGCTCGCTCTTGAGGTCCAGCGCCAGCGAGCGCCTGCTGCGCGCATCCAGATGCCAGGTGTAATTGGCATCGGTACCGTCCAGGTTTACCGCCGGCGCGAAGTTGCGGTAGCCGTCGCCAAGCTGGGGTTGTTCGATCTTGATCACGTCGGCCCCGTAGTCCGCCAACATGGTGGCGGACACGGGCGCAGCGATCCAGGTGCCCACATCGAGCACCTTCAAGCCCTCGAACAGATAGCCCTCAGCCACGTCGGCCGCCGCTACAGCGACATGGGCGGCACTTCCATGCCCAGCAGGGCCTTGCCTATGGGCTCGTACAGCGCGCTTCCGATGGTGAAGTGCATGGCGCCGGCCCGCACGTCCCGCATCATCCGCTCGAGCGGTGAGTCCATACGATTGGCCGTGGTGTTGAGCAGGCGTACGGCGGCATCCACCGCATCGATCGCCGCATTGCCGCCGTGGGCACATGCCAGCCGCAAGGGGGCAACCTGCTCAGTGGTCGGAACCTGGCCGTCCTGCACCAGCGCCCAAACATCTTCGATGGTCCTGCGCACGTAGGCACGCGCCGACTCCAGGGTCGCCTCGGCCTTGGCCAGCTCGATCTGGGTGCTGGCGAGGTCGCACAGCGGCGTCTGCGTGCCGTAGGCCTTCTTGGTATGAGCGGCTTCCTGTACCGCATCGAGTGCCGCACGGGCGACCCCGAAGCTCACTGCGACCTTGTTGTAGCCAATCTTGGCCGACATGGGGAAGTGGAAGATGGGGCTCTTGTGCCAGGAAGGCATGCCCAGCATGGACTCGGCCCGCTTGTCGGGAACGAACACGTCCTTGCCGAGCACGTCGTGACTGCCGGAGCCACGCATACCCGCCACATCCCACGTATCCAGAATCTCCACGTCGGACAGCGGCATGAGGAACATGCGCATCATGGGCATAGTCTCGGTCATCATCAGCGGTTTGCCGTCCTGCATGACCATGGCGGTACCGAAGAACCAGTCACACTGGTGGCATCCGCTCACGAACGCCCATTGGCCACTGACTTTCCAGCCGCCGTCCACCTGCTCTGCCGTCCCCGGCGGTCCCGCGGCCCCGCAGAATATGACCCGGGGGTGCGGCGTGCCGCCGAAAATCTCTTCGGCCTGCCACTGCGCCATGGAACCCGCCGCCAGCCCGTTGGTCTCGGAGCCGATCATGAAGTTCCACCCGGTGGAGCCGTCAGCGTACGAGATGGCCTCGATGGTCTCCACAGTGGTCCAGGGATCGACCTCTTCGCCACCGAACTCTTTGGGCAGGCACATGCGCATCAGCTCCGAGTCGTGCAGCGCCTCCACCACTTCGTCGGACAGACGCCGCTTATCCTGCGCCTCGTCCGCGTACTTGCGAATCAGCGGCTGCAGCGCACGCGCCCGCTCCTGGGGCGTGCCCTGCACGGCATCAGTTTCAGCCTTTGCTTCAGCCATGTCGTTCTCCTATTGGTTTTTCGGTGTGGGTATCCGAGCCCGCTGCTACGTCAGGCTCGTTAGTCATCCACCCACTCACCGTACAGCTCGTGAAAGTGACGTATCTTGGTCTCGTTGTAGTCCGCAAGGCGCGTACACTCCCGCGCCGTAGCTTTCATGCCGTCATAAACGAACGCCATGTTGCGCACGTCCTGATTGAACACGCCGCCCAGACTTCCGAGTTCGGGCGCGCCGGTCCAGTCATCGTTGTTTTCCAGCCAGTGGATCTCAGACACCGGCGTGTAGTTGCCGTCATCGGGAATGGGCGAGAGGTACATGCACTCCATGATGCACTCCTCGTGGTTGTCGCCGTTGGGCCGGAAGCGGTAGTTGATGCGGTTGAACGATCCCCAGGGGTGGAAGTTGGGGAACAGGGTGAGGTAGATGGCTGCGGTCAACTCGATGTCTGGAATATCGTCCGCCACAGAGGGAATGACCTCACGCAACACCTGACGCTGCATCTCACTCATCACCGCCCGTCCGGAAGCGTTCTCTCCCAGGCGCTGCATGGCGGCTTCGGGGTCGGCGTTCTCAGTTTCCACGCCCGCCACGCCGGCATCGGGCAGCTGCACGCCGGCCACTACGATGCACATGTGCGGGTTGGCGTCGATGGTGTCGCCTTCCAGCCACTTGGCCAGGCTGTCGAACTTGCCGGACTTACCGTCCCGGGTGGTCACGTGCACCACCCCGTCTCCATGGGACTCGTATATGGTACCGGTGAGCGGGTGACGGACTCGCACCAGGCCTGCTTCCTGTTCCGGCATGGGCCCCCAATCGGGAATCCCCGCACCATCGAGCGCGCCGCACAGGATGGCGCGCGAGTAGTTGCCGAACACGTCGTACTTGGTGTCGCCGTCATGGGCACCGTGCGCCAGGGCCTGGGGATGGGTCATGAAGACGTGATACGACTCCATGAACGCTTCCTGCACCACTTTCCAGTTGGCCTTGATCACTCCTGCCACGTGGGCGGACTTATAGCGGCGCTCGTATGGAAAGACTTCAAACTGGGAAGACAGGTCCCCAACGTAGTCCTCTAGCGGCTCGCAATCAGGATCCGGATTGATGAAGAGATATCGGCCCCAGCGGCCCAGCTTCACTTCCGGCAGGGATTCAGCCTCCCGGTCGAGATCCGTGTAGTCGTACGCGCAGGGCACCTGCTTCAATGTCCCGTCCAGCTCCCAGGCCCAGCCATGAAACGCGCAGCGCAGCTCGTCGAGCCCCTTGGCGCGGGACTCCCTAAGCTTGCGCCCGCGATGCAGGCAGGCATTGTAGTAGGCCTTGTACTCGTCGTCGGCCACGCGAACCACGAGATAGGATTTGTCCACGATGTCGTAGGGCACCACGTCCCCCACGTTGGGAAAATCGTCCTCATGGGCGGCCATCTGCCACACTTTGGACCACAAACGTTCTTTCTCCAGCTCGTGATATTCCCTGGAGATATAACGCGCGGTGGGCACCAGGGTGGGCCCTGGATGGATCGGTTCGTCGCGACGCATCGCAGCGGTGACCTGATCCGCGTTGGTGTCAGAATCCAGCAGCTTGGCGAACGACTCGTCCAAGGTGCGCATACCGGTTTTCAGTGCAGTTGCCATGCTTCCCCCTAGGCATTTTCTCTAGCCCGGCTTTGTGTCTGCGCCGGTTTTTCTTTCCCGCCGCGCTGCTCCAACACGCACAAACGGGCTACTCATCAATGGTACCCTGACAGACCCCACCCGCAAACGCCAGGGAGGAGCCCCATGCTGCACGCCATGCCCAAGACCGGAGCCAGTTGGGATGCCCTGCGCGAGGAAATGATCCAGCGAGGGTCGGACGACGCCAAATGGCGCGACGGCAAGACTGCCGTGTACGTGTTCAACGCCGGCGACGACGTGGCCGACGTGCAGAAAGCGGCCTATACGATGTACATGTCCGAAAACGGGCTAGGCCCGCTGGCGTTTCCGAGCCTCAAGCGGATGGAAGAAGAAGTGATCGGAATGGGGCTGTCGCTCCTTCACGCGCCCGAAGAGGCCAAGGGCACCATCACCTCCGGCGGCACCGACTCCATCACCATGGCCATCAAAGCGGCTCGGGAATTTGCCCGCTCGGAAAAGGAACTAACCGGTGGGGGAAACCTGGTACTGCCTTATTCCGCCCACCCCGCCTTCGACAAAGCCGCGTCGCTCATGAACCTGGAAGTGCGCCGCGTGCCCGTTGGCGATGATTTCCTGGCCGACCCCGCCGCCATGGCGGACGCCTGCGATGAGCAGACCGTCATGCTGGTGGGTTCCGCACCCAGTTTCCCCTACGGTCTCATCGACGACATTGCCGCACTGAGCGAAGTCGCTAACAAAGAGGGGGTGTGGCTGCACGTGGACGCCTGCGTGGGCGGTTACATCGCCCCGTTCGTGCGCATGAACGGAGCACCCATCCCACCTTTCGATTTCGAGTTGCCCGGGGTGATGTCCATGTCGGCGGATCTGCACAAATACGGATACTGCGCCAAGGGCGCGTCCAGCGTGCTGTTCAGAAGCGAAGCGCTGCACCAGCACATGGTGTTCGACACCAACCCCTGGCCGGGCGGACGCATGATCACCCCGACGCTGGCAGGCACACGGCCGGGAGGCGCCATCTCCGCAGCCTGGGCGGTGATGAACTACTTAGGGGAAGAAGGCTATCGGGCAAAGCACAAGTTGGTAACCGACGCGCGAGAGAAGATCGAAGCCGGCGTGAAAGCGTTGGGGTTCGAAGTGCTCGGCGAGCCGCAGCTTGGCATCGTCGCCTTTACTCACAAGTCGGCGGACGTGTTCGCCGTGTATCGCGACCTCTACAAGAAAGGCTGGTTTGCGAGCCTCACCACCCAGCCGCCCGCCCTGCACCTGATGCTCTCACCGGTGCACAACGAGAAAACCGATCTGTATCTGAACGACCTGGCCGCAAGCCTTAAGGCCGCGGCCGACGCAAAGCCAAGCGAGGGTTTCGAGGCGCGCTACAGCTGAGTGCCTCGGTGGCGCACTAACCGGCGGAGGCGTTGGGGATGCCCACCCCCTGTGCGGCGGCCCTGAAGAGCGCGTTCAGATCCTCATCGCTTTGTGCTGCAACCACCTTGGCGCACCACTGGTGGAAACGCTGATTGCCCAGCTCGTTGCGGCCCAACGGCAGATGATCGATACCACTGCCCGGTAGCGACTGCTGAATGGAGTAACCCATGGCGTAATCTTCGGTCATGACCACCTCCTGGAACCAGTCGAACTGACGGTTGGCTTCCACCAGATCGTCGCCAACGGGCGCTTTCTCCATGAGATAGACCTGGTTGGTCACGCTCTCACCCACCGTGGCGCCAGGCAGTATCTGCGACATCATCACGCCACGCCCGCCACCGGCGAACGAGGCGATGGACGTGCAGGGAAACACGGTCCACACGCCGTAGGTCATGGTCTCCAGATCCCACTCGGATTCGGGTTTGTCGGCGATGTCCTGCAAATAGCCCAACACCTCGGTACCGGCATATCCATCCTGCAGGGCAGGTGCCTTGATGTGCTGGTGGGGGCCCCAACCGTAGTAAAGGCCGCGTTTGGTGGAGTCGGGGCCAAACGTAGCGTTGTGCAATACGGGTATGTGGTAGTACTCGAGATAACCGTCGTAGGCGATCTTCCAGTTCGGCCCGGCAAACGTGCGGGTAGACACGTAGTCCCACTGATCGAATCCGAAAGCCGCCAGCATCTGGTCGTATCCCGCCAGGAAGGCGTCGAAATCGATGGTGGAGTCGGCATTCAGCACTACCCAGATGAGGCCGGCACTTTCACGCACCGGCAGCTGCTTGAGGCCATAGGCAGAACGGTCCAGGTCCCCGTAGTCATCGTTTGCGGCGATGGCCAGCAGGCGGCCGTCGTTGGCGAACGTCCAGCCGTGGTAGCGGCAGGTGAAGCGGTTGCGGTTACCGCACTCCGCACCCACCAGGGTCACGCCACGATGGGTGCAGGCGTTCATAAAGGCACGTAACTGCCCGTCTCGACCGCGGGTGAGCAGCACCGATTTGCCCGCCACCTCCATAGTCTTGAAGGCATCGTCTCCCGCAAGCTCGCCGCTGGCGGCAAGCAGCAGCGGCACGCGGTGAAATATTCCCTGCAGCTCCTTTTCGAACAGCGCCTCGTCGTAATAGCTGGACGCCGGCAGCCGATAGATGTCATCGGCTTGCTCCATGGTGCCCGCCTTGCCGTGATCGATCACATGCCGAGCGATTTCAACGAGCTTTTCCCGAGACATGTGGCGCCCCTGTCAACGTATCCATTCATGATGACAAGTGGGGGCAATGAGTCAAGTAGTGCCACTCGTGGCATAGTGAGGGCCGTTCCAAGGGAGGGCCTACAGATGGGCATCAACAAGAACGGCCTGCTGGCGGGCAAGGTGGCAGTGGTTACGGGCGCCAGCCGGGGGATCGGCGAGGCCATCGCCATACGCTACGCCATGGAAGGTGCACGAGTGGCCGTCTCCGCGCGCACGGTGAACGAAGGTGACCACAAGCTGGAAGGATCCATCACAGGCACCACCGATCGCATCAACGCAGCGGGCGGTGAAGCGGTGGCGATTCAGGCCAATCTGACAGCGGAGGCCGATCGGCTCAACCTCGTCGACGAAACCGAAGCCAGACTGGGACCGGTGGACATCCTGGTGAACAACGCCGCCGTAACCTACTACATGACTCTGCCCGAGATCACCGAAAAGCGCTTCCGGCTCATGTGGGAGGTGCAGGTGTGGGGCCCGCTACAGCTCGCCCAGCTTGTGCTACCCGGCATGGTGGAGCGTGGCGGCGGCCGGATTCTCAACATCTCCTCCGGAGCGGCCATTCACCCCGACAAAACACAGCCCGGCCACGGCGGCACCGTGTACGGCATGTGCAAGGCGGCGCTGGAACGCTTCACCACCGGACTGGCTCAGGAGGTCTACGAGCAAAACATCGGGGTGAACGTCATTTCTCCCGGCCTGGTGGCAACGCCCGGCGCGGTGTATCACAACCTGATCAACGAGCGCACCAAGAACATCGTGCAGCCGGTGGAACACATGGCCGAGGCCTGCCTGCGGCTGGTGCACGGCGACGCAAAACAGCTCACCGGGCGCATCGATCATGCGCACAAGGTCATGAGGGAGTTCAGCCTGGACCCCGCCGAGCTGATCTGACCTTCGGCGCAGGGCTAGGAGGCGGCGGCCAGCTCCGCTGCCGCTTCGGCCTCGATGCGCGTGCCCTTGAAGAAATCCGGATTCGGCCCGGCGTAAAGCTGCACGGAGTGCGAAAAGCCGAACTTGCGGAAATCTTCCTCGTTCACCAGGCCGTCTTCTAACTGCTCGTAGGCTTCCGCGGCGGCGTGATCCATATTGGATACGTCCCAATGCCCCAGATCAAAGCTCATGATGGCACGCACCTGCTCCCGCGCGGGATTCAGCCTGCGGTCGAAGGCGATGCACGCCAGCGGGTCGTCTGCCTCACAGCCGAAGTAGAAATGCGGAATGAACAGGTCCGCCAGGTCCTGGGCGGTCTCGATCTGCATGGCGGCAAAGTCGTCACGCTGTTGTACGGTGAGAGTTGTGGGGCCCACCATCAGGGTCTCTTCCAGCTGCCCCAGCTTGTCGCGGGTAGCGCTGTCCCCATAGCCTTCGAACAGCTCGTGGGCCTGCTGCAGATCCAGGTTGGCCGGGTTGAGGTGCTCCAGGCTCGCGGGGCTGCGCTTTTTCCAACGACTGAAAATGTCGGCAAAAAGGCGTACCCCGTTCTGCACCCCCCCCTCCAGCAGCGCCACGCGCAGCTTGGGAAAGCGCCGGGTAACACCGCCCATCAAGAGCGATTTGGCCAGCACCTCGCCGGCTGCGGCGAAGTGGCCCATGTGGTTGTACATGTAGTTCTGGGACTTACGGTCGTCGAAACCCATACCGCCGGAATGGGCAGCAACAGCAAAGCCCAGCTCCTCGCACTTGGCCCAGAACGGATCGTAGTCGTACTCGCTGTCGAAGCCATAGCTGTCGAGCCAGGTAACCGCACGCGCCATGTCCGGGTAACGATCGGCTACTTCGGCCACCGGGCGGCGGATGTAGGAGGGGATCATGGCCACCTTGAGGCCCAAACCAGCCGCATGCTCAAGCTCGGCGACCCCCTCGTCCGGCGTGTGCAGCGGCACGATGGCCGCCGGAATCATGCGATCGCCGTACTCCGCGTAGCAGTCGGCAATGTACTCGTTGTAAGCGTGGCACATGAGCTGCCGCCGCTCAGGATGGTTGGAGCCCGCAAAGAACAGTCCCTGGGTTGGATAGAGCACGGCCACGTCGATGCCGAAATCGTCCATGCGCTGGTGGTACAGGCGCGGCAGCATGGCGGTGCAGCGATCCAGGGTGTTGCGCGTGGGCAGCGCCCACCAGGGCCCACGCATGGGGCGCGAGTAACGGCGTTCGTCGTCGCTCATGGCATACCAGTTCTGCCCGACGCCACCGCCGCCGGCCGGCCGGCCCAGCGCGGACCGACCACCCGCCTGGGCCACGTAGTCGTTCAGCACCGGGGTATACTCGATGATGTGCGAGTCACCGTCGATGAGCGGGTGATCCAGGTTGGCGCGAATGCGCGCCGCTTCGGTCAACATTGGCGTGTCAGACATGGTTTGCCCTCCCTCGTCTTACGGTCAGTCTACCCGATAGACATGCGAGCGGCGGCAGGCTGCTAGCGGCGGCGACGATTGGCCAGCGAGACGACATTGGCGCCCCCCACTACATCCTGTTTGAGGGAGAAGGCAACTTCCCAGGTATAGGTGGTACCGTCCTCCCGCAGGAAACCGCGGAATCCGTACCCTTCGCGCAGCGCAAACAAGGTGAAGGTGATGTAGGTCTGGCCCTGCTCGTCCCACAACATGCCAAGATTCGGCGGGCTGTCCAGCTTGGCGATACCGGTATAGGTACCGCCCAGGCCGCGCACGTCCACCGTGTAGGTGCCCTCTTCGTTAGCCACCACACGAATCGACAGCGCCCGGCCGCCGAGCTCTTTGATGTCCATCTCCACAGCGATGTTGAACTCCACCTCCTCGTGGGTGACCTGAACATCGCAGCTCACCCCCTGACCCAAACTCTGCCCTTCCACCAGCAGCGACCCTTTGCCGAGCCAATGTCCCGCCTGCAGCAGCATCAGTGCACACCTCGCGGTAGCGCCGCCTCAAGCCGCACCGGCTCGCCGATGGGTTCCACACAACGCGGATCCTTGTTGCGCGCGTTGTTCACGTGGGTAGAAACCGGGATGGCATCCAACGCCACCGGCAAACCCGAGCCGCAGTAGCCTGCCAGCTCGTCCGCGGGCGTCGCCGGATCGAGCCAGCGGTGAGCCTCCGCCATGGAGAGCATGACCGGCTGGCGCTTGTGCACGAAGGTCAGCTGCTCGTTGGCATCGCAGGTAAGCACCGCAAAACTCTCCACCATGTCCCCGGTGTCGCGATTACGCCAACGATCCCACACCCCACCCAGCAGCATGCCGGGCGCGTCGTAGGGTGTCAGATAGTAGGGCAACTTCGCATTGTTGCTGCGCGCCCACTCGTAGAATCCCGTGATGGGCACCACGCAGCGCCGCTTCTTGAAGGGCTCCTTGAACGCCGCGCTTTTTTCGATGGTCTCCGACTTGGCGTTGAACATGCTGTATTTGGTGGACATCTCTTTGGACCAGTGCGGCGTCAGCCACCAGCGCATGGGCACGATCTCGGGCTCTCCGGCTTCATCCAAGCGCAGCACGCTCACGGTTTCGGTGGGGGCTGCGTTGTAGTTGTCAGGCCCCGGATGGCTCAAACCCACCAACTCCATGAGGATATCCGACAACGAGGACGAGGTGACGTTGAAGCGGCCGCACATGACTATGAGCCGTGCTTACCCAGCACCCAGCCAGCCGCGCCCAGGGCGTCAGCGGCAAAATCCACCGCCGGCTGCTCCAGCTGCGTGGCCATGGTGAGCATGCTGTTGGACACGAATCCCGCCGCCTGCTCGGCGGCATCGAATATGGGTGCCAGAGGGCCTACCGCATCTCGCGAAATCGGCTGCACGTTGCTCATGTTGCTCCCTACCTTTGGCCTCCAGTCTAACGGTTTGCGTTTTGCCATTCATTCGCTGAGCATGCAGGCGACCCTCCCTCGACCGATAGCAGACACACCCATGCAGCCCCCCAAGGCCAAACCCATTCCCCACCGCGACACCTACCACGGGTTTACCCTGGAAGACCCGTACCACTGGTTGAAGGACCAGGGCTATCCGGAAGTGACCGATACCAGGGTGCTCGATTACCTGAAAGCCGAAAACGAATACTTCGACGCGCAGATGGCGCCCCACACCGCGCTCATCGATACGCTGTTCAAAGAGATCAAAGACCGTCAGCCATCAGAAGATGCCTCCGTGCCTTCTCGGGACGGGGACTACTGGTACCAGTGGCGCTTCGAGGAAGAAGCCCAGTACCGGACCTGGCTGCGGGCGGCCGCGCGCAGTGACGACGGCGAGGCGCCGGACATTACCCCTGATCGCTGGGAGGTGATTCTCGACGAACCGAAACTGGCCTCAGAAAGCGAGTTCTTCTCCTTGGGCGGCCTTGCCGCAAGCCGCGATGGCCGCTACCTGGCATGGAGCGCAGACACCACCGGAGCCGAGCGGTTCACGTTGAACATCACCGATCTGGCCACCGGCGAGCTGCTCGATGAGCCCATCGAGGCCACCCTGGGCAGCCAGGTCTGGGACGCGACCGGCACCCACCTGTTTTACGTAGTGGTCAACGACAACTGGCGCCCTTACGAGGTACGCCGGCACCAGGTGGGCCACCCCATCAGTCAGGATCAGGTTGTATACACCGAGCCCTCCGATTCCTTTTTCGTGGGCGTGGACGAAACGCAATCGGAGCGGTACATCCTGATTACCACCGGCGATCACGTCACCTCCGAGGTGCGCTACCTGCCCGCCAATGAGCCCCAGGCCGAGCCCTCGCTCATTGCGCCGCGCCGCTCGGGGCACGAATACGACGTGGATCACCGCGAAGGAAGCTTCTACATCCGCTCCAACCGGGAGCACAAAAACTTCACCCTCTATCGGGCCGGCGAAAGCGACCCGTCCGAGCAGAACTGGCAAGCCACACTTCCACCCAGCGACGAGCGCTATCTGATGGGCCACCTGTGCTTCAAAGATCATCTGGTCACCAGTGAGCGGCTAGGCGGGCTCGATCAGATAGCCATTCGCAGCTACGACAGCGACGAGTTTCATCACGTGGCATTCCCCGATGCTGCATACAGCGCCGGGTGGGGCGCCAACCCAAGTTTCGACACGCACACCATACGGCTGCACTACGAATCCATGGTGACGCCAGACACCGTATTCGACTACCACATCGCGGAGCGTCGATTAGTGACGCGCAAGGTGCAGGAGATTCCCTCCGGCTACGCCTTCGACGATTATGCGACAGAGCGTCTCACGGCCGAGGCAAGAGACGGTTTGCAGATACCGGTAAGCGTGGTCTATCGAAAAGGTTTCGTAAAAGACGGTAGCGCGCCGTTGTACCTATACGGTTACGGCGCCTACGGGCATGCCATTCCCCCTGGATTCTCCACCTCGCGCCTGTCACTGCTCGACCGCGGTTTCGCCTTTGCCATTGCGCACATCCGGGGTGGGGACGATCTGGGCTACGCTTGGTACGAAGACGGCAAGCTCGACAAACGAACCAACACATTCAATGACTTCGTAGATGTGGCAAAGCATCTGATCGACGAACGTTTTTCGTCACGCGGCCGAATCGCCATCGCAGGCGGAAGCGCGGGCGGAGAGTTAATGGGCGCGGTGGTCAACCAGGCTCCGGAACTCTGGGGCGCGGTTGCCGCGCACGTCCCGTTCGTGGACGTGTTGAACACCATGTTGGATACCTCTCTGCCTCTGACCCCCATCGAGTGGCCGGAATGGGGAAACCCTATCGAAGACAAAGCCGCTTTCGAACTGATCCGTTCTTACTCCCCATACGACCAGCTGAAAGAAGGCGATTATCCACCCATGCTGGTAACCGCCGGCTTGAACGACCCACGAGTAACCTATTGGGAGCCAGCGAAGTACGTGGCCAAACTGCGCACGCTGAAGACCGACAGCAACCTGCTGCTACTGAAGACCAACATGGGCGCGGGGCACCGCGGCCAGTCCGGGCGTTTCGATTCCCTTAAGGAAGTAGCTGAGGAGTACGCTTTCTTTCTGACAGCCCTGGGGCTGCAGAGTCAACCGTGATGCGCCACTCGGCGCACTTTGGCCTCGTTGGCCTGATCCATACGTTTGCGGATGATGTTCTGAACCACAGCGACGGTGGTCCAGTCATGAAGCATCAAGCGGCCACACGCCAGGCATTCAGCCTGCTGCTCATCCGTAACCAACGCTAACAAGCCGCTGTATGGCACACGCGATACGTGCTTGCAGTGAGAACACTCCAGCCCTACGGCCGGGTCGATGCCAACATAGTCCATGACGCTGAACTCCTTTTCGTCATCACTCGATTCTAATCGAGCCGGACTTCAATCTGTGCGCGGCAGGTCAGCGATGTGACTCGCCGCACACAACTGCGTTGAACCAGGTCGGCAGTCAGCCTGGAGCGTGCTCCGCTAACTCGTCACGAAATTGCGGCGCCGCAATCTCCAACAGGGCTTTGGCACGAGCTTCCACCGGTAGGTTCTTGAGCCGAGCCACACCATGCTCCGTAACAACGAAATCCACGTCGGTGCGCAGAGCTGTTACCAACTCGACCTTGGGAACAATGCGCGACACACTACCACCTCTTGCAGTGGCATTCATAGCCACAATTGACCTACCCCCTTTGGACGCTTTGGCCCCTCGCATGAAGTCCACCGCACCACCGGTACCCGAAATCTGTCGGCCTGCGGCTACTTCGGCGTTGACCTGACCGAATAGATCGATCTCCACGGCGGAATTAACGGAAACAAAATTGTCAAGCTGACCGATCACGCCAACCTCGTGCGTGTAGTTAGCCCCCCGAAATTGAACGCTCGGTGTGTGTGCCAACCAGTCAACAAACTCACTGGAGCCAAGTGCCATCCCAATAGCGTGCACATTCTTGTCGATAGCCTTACGAACGCCGGTTAGATTTCCATCTCGAATCAGGGCCATCCCCCCATCGTCGATGAGCCCGCTGTGCATGCCTAGATCGTTCTTGTCTCCCAGCCTGCTCAAGATGGCAGCCGGTATCCCCCCAATGCCCGTCTGCAGACAGTCGCCGTCCTCGATGAGATCGGCAACCAGCTCACCAATTCGATTCGCCGCCTCGTCGATCTTGGGGCGGGGCATCTCATGCAGCACCCGGTTGGATTCCAGAACATAGTCGAGCCGGCCTTCTTCGATCGGCACCGCACCCGCGGGCGCGACGAATGCGCTGTTCAGTTCCGCCACAACGGTTTTTGCGCAGCCGAGAACCGCTTGCGTGAAGTCCACGTTCGGCCCCACGCACAGCCGGCCGTCTGCACTTCTTGCTACCTGGATCAGCGCCACATCCACGTCGCTTGCCAGGTAGTCGTATACCCAGCGCATCTGCATAGGCAGAAAGCGCAGGCGTCCCGGCTCCGCTTCACGCAGATCCGGCGTCATGAAAAACGTGGTCATGTGCGCTTGGGGCGCGATGCGCGTGAAGTTCGTTCGGTTGTATCCCGGCAGCGGGAACTGAATGAAATGAAGACCCTCGGGCAATGGGGTATCTGCCAAGGCCTGTAGCAAAGCGGTGGGCTCGTTGACGCTGCCGGCGACGAACACGCGCGCACCAGCGGTGAAGCAGGAAGCCAAATCGGACATGTGTAGACCTGTGATAAGTAATTGAGTTTTTATCGCCCGGATTCTAGCGCTGGCCGCCTGGATTTCGTAATAATCCTGCAATGATCCACGGCGGCCTCAGTGATCTTTTCGACCTGCTACGCGTGCAGCGCGAGCGCGGCGACACCCATATTGGCGGCCATGTAGGAGGCGGCCGCTCGCGGGTCTACGGTGGGCAGTTCCTGGGCCAGGGGCTGATGGCGGCGCTTGATGACACCGATGGCGCGGCCGCCCGGTCGCTACAGAGCCTGTACTTACGCCCTGGCAGCACCGATGTTCCTTTGCGCTATACGGCCACATCCATGGCCGATGATTTCATTGCGGTTAGTGCGTTTCAGGACGAACAGGCACAGCGCTGCCTGTTCAGCATGGACGTTCGTCTTGGAGAGCCTGCCTGCGCTCCGGCGATTCCCATGCCCGAGGTACCACCACCCCAGGCGTGCGTTTCCCGCGAAGAAGGCATCGGCAACCTGGAACGCAACACCGACTCCACCTGGGCCGTTCTCGATTCGCCCTTCGACTACCGGTTCGTGGAGAACATTTGGGCGGAGGATTTCCGCGCGCCCGCCCACCACGTGTGGTTTAGGGCGCGGGATCTGGATGGCGAGCCCTGCAGCGAGCCGCAGTCCCTGCAGCAGGCCGCCCTGGCCTACTTCAGCGACGACAACATCATGGACAACGCGCTGTTTCCACACGGATGGCACAACTGCTGGAGCAACCTGCAAACGGCCAGCCTGGATCACAGCGTGTGGTTTCACGCCGACATCGACCTTGGCTCGTGGCTGCTGTTTGCCCAGGACAGTCCGGTGGCGGCCCATGGTCGCGGCATGACCCGTGGACTCTTCTATCGCCCCGATGGCGTGCTGGTAGCCACGGCCTACCAGGAAATTCTGATGCGATGAGCGCTCTGAAGGCCTCCCACCTTCGCTTGCGGTGCTAACATCGCTACCCATGCTGGTGTATAGCCATCCCGACTGCGCGCGCCACGAGGTTCCCGACGGCCACCCGGAACGCTCCGATCGGATGGGCGCCGTGATGGCGGGATTGGAGCACGCCGGTCTGCTGGCGCAGGTCGAGACGCGCCAGGCTTCCCGAGCAAGCAACGAGGAGCTGGCCGGCGTACATGCAACGGATCTGATCCAGATTCTCACGACAACTAGCCCCACCGACGACCTGGTGGCCATCGACGCCGATACCTGCATGGGGCCCACCAGCCTGAGTGCAGCCATCCACGCAGCGGGCGCCGTATTAGACGGCGTGCGAGCAGTTCTCGACGGAACACACCGGCGCGCGTTCTGTGCGGTCCGGCCGCCCGGACACCATGCGGAAGCAGACGCGGCTATGGGTTTCTGCCTGTTCAACAGCGTTGCCGTCGGCGCCCACGCCGCCCTGGAGCAGCTCGAACGCGTGGCCATCCTGGATTTCGACGTACACCACGGCAACGGCACCGTAGACATATTCAAAAACCGGCCCGAAGTTCTGGTGTGCTCCAGCTTTCAGCACCCCTTCTACCCTTTCCGGTACGCCGACATCCACCGGCCCAATATCGTGAACACGCCGCTGCCGGCGGGTACCGCCAGCGACGCTTTCCGACAGGCCATCGAGCGCGACTGGCTGCCGGCTTTGGATGCCCACCGACCGCAACTGATCCTGGTGTCAGCTGGATTCGACGCCCATGCGCACGACCCGCTGGCGCAGCTACAGCTGCAGACAGACGACTTTCGCTGGATCACCGAGCTGATCGTGGATCAGGCGGAGCGTTTCGCCGACGGGGCGGTGGTTTCTACCCTGGAAGGCGGCTACGACCTAGACGCGTTGGCCGCGAGTGCCGCCGCCCACGTGGGGGCACTGGCTGCCTGAGACCGCGCGCCTTACGCACCGGTGAACTTGGCGTCGCGCTTCTCGAGAAAGGCGCTCACACCCTCGGAAAAATCGCTGCTGGATCCCGCTTCGTTCTGCAGGCGGGCTTCCAGATCGATCTGCTGCTCGAAGGCGTTGTGCCACGTATTCCAGTATGCCTGACGGATCAGTGCCAGGGATCTCGGCCCATCGGCCAATCGGCGGGCGATCCCCATTGCGCCCTCCAGGAGCTCGTCGTTGTCTTCAAAAAGACGATTCACCAACCCCCACTCGTGGGCCGTTTCTGCAGGCAGGCGTTCCGCCAGAAGGGAAAGCTCCATGGCCCGACCCCAGCCCACAAGACGCGGTAGCATGTAAGTGGACCCGCCGTCGGGAACCAGGCCGATGCGGGCAAACGCCTGCAGGAAGTAGCCCAGCTTCGAGGCGCACACGATGTCTCCGATCATGGCAAAGCTCATACCAATGCCCGCCGCGGCCCCGTTGACGGCGGTAACAATGGGTATGTCGAGGTCGCGCAGGGTAAGCAGCAAGGGGTGATAGCCGCCACGCAGGCCACCGCCAACACCACCGCCCTCGTTGCGATTGTCGTCCTGCAGGTTGGCACCGGCACAGAAGCCCCTGCCTTCTCCCGTGAGCAGCAGGCAGCGTGCCCCGTTGGACGGCTCGCGGACCTCGCCAACGGCCTCGGTAAAATCGGCCAGCATCTGCGCACCAACGGCGTTCATCACCTCCGGGTGGTTGAATTTCAGCACGGCCACCTTGCCGTCAAAGTCCAGTCGCATGCGCTCCATGAGCCCCCCTAATCGAACATTCTTGGTATGAATACTGTGACGGAACCTTAACCTCCCCACGGAGAATTTTCGACTCGCGACGTCCGCCCGAGGCCCACAACGTCACTATTATTGACAATATATGCCAGTTGTCCGCCCAATGCGGGGCACAGGCTGACGGCGACCCATTCGCAGGGAGCACAGGTCCCAGCAGAGGGCCCGTCAAGTTGAAATTCCGGCCTTGTCCAGGTTTCATCAGGTTGTGCGTGCCGGAGTAGTCGGCCAATGGTTGGCGGACACGCGCACGAGAGGCCGAAACATGGCACAACTCACTACCTGCGAAGTGAAGCTGGCCGCCCCGAGCGATGCGCCACTAATCGCGCGCATGTCGAAATCCTACATCGAGCAGGGGTTACGCTGGCGCTGGCGTGCCCCACAAATCCGCCGCAAGATCGCATGCCCAGACAGCGTGGTGCTGGTGGCCGAAATCCAGTCGTCCGGCGTAGCGCGGGTGGGGGCCTTTGCCGTAATGGATTTCATTTCCGATGCGCAACGGGATAAGGCCATCCTGAATCTGCTGGCGGTGCATCCCAAGCTGCGTCGCAACGGCGTGGGCGGCAAGCTGCTGGCCTGGCTGCACGACAGCGCCATGGTAGCCGGTTGTGAATACATCGACCTGCAGGTGCGCGCCGACAATCAGGACGCGCGCCGGTTTTACCGCACTCTGGGGTACCAGGACGAAGCGTTACTGCCCGGATACTACGACGGCAAGGTGAGCGCCTACCAGATGAAGCTGCGCTTGCGCGAGTGCGGCCCACCCGACGCACTGCCTCCGCTATAATTGGGCCGAGCCCGCGGCATCGAGCAGGTTTGGCACACTCACACTCTCACGCCCATCACCACCCGACCGGCCCCGACAACGAAACCGCCGTGGGCCGCGCTTTCGTTCTCATCGCCGGCTTCATGGTGGTGGAGGTTCTGGGCGGGCTGCTCGCGAATTCCCTTACCCTGCTGGCCGACGCGGGCCACATGCTGCTGGACGCCACTGCGCTGGGCTTGTCCTGGTACTCGCTGAAACTGTCGCGACGGGCTCAGGACCAGCGCCTGTCTTACGGCTATCACCGCTACCAGGTATTGGCGGCGTTCATCAACGGCTTGCTGCTGCTGGGCCTGATTGCCTGGATCCTTACGGAAGCCTACGAACGCTTCAGCGCCCCCCAGCAGATGCTGCCACTGCCCGCACTGACCGTGGCGCTGATCGGGTTGGTGGTGAACGTGATCGCCTTCCGCTGGCTTCACCACACACAAGACAACGCCGCCGTGCGCAGCGCGGCCCTGCACGTCATCGGTGACATCCTCGGGTCCGGTGCGGCAATTGCGGCCGCTCTCGTCTACTACTTCACCGGCTGGCCCTACGCAGACCCGCTGCTGGCGCTCGTGGTGGTGGTCATCCTGGCGCGTGGCGCCTGGCGCGTGCTCTCGGAGTCGGCCCACATACTGCTGGAAGGCGTGCCCCACGGGATCAATCTGAGAGAGATTGCCGAGGCGCTCACCCAACGCATTCCCGAGGTGCGCAACGTCCACCACCTGCATGCGTGGGCCTTGACCGCGGAGAAGCCGTTGCTCACATTACATGCCAGCGTTGAAGAGAACGTCGAGTTGGGTGGCGTGGTCACCCGCATGAAGGCTGTGCTGAACGATGACTTCGGCATAGACCACTCCACCATCCAAGTAGAACATGGACCCTGTCCCGATGACTGAAGCGGATCCACAGCAGCAGAAGCCTCAACAGAAAGGCAACACGGGATTCCTGCGCGTGGTCAAAGCCGCCGGTTACTCCACCCAGGGTGTCAAAGCCGCCTGGCAGCACGAATCCGCTTTCCGTCAGGAGCTGACCAGCGGCATCGTCCTGTTGCCGCTCGCCTACTGGCTGGCGGAGACATGGCTGCAGCTGCTGCTGATGATCTGGGCATGCGCCCTGGTGCTCATCACCGAGCTTTTGAACTCGGCCATCGAGACGGTGTTGGATCGGGTGAGTGTGGAGCAGCACACGCTGGCCGGGCGCGCCAAAGACATCGCTTCGGCCGCGGTGGCGCTGGCGATCTTTCTCGTACTGGGGACCTACGGCGCCGTGGCAGCGGCCAAGTTCGGCTGGCTGTAACACCAGCACAAACCCTTCAACCCAGCAGTTCGTTGGCCCTGTCGATCAGCGGCGTCATGGACAGCTTCGTTTCCTCCCACAGCGGATCCTCCCGCTTGCCCCTGCGGTGCAGGCTGAGGTTCAGACCCGTGATTATGGCGAACTTGTAGGCGGCCAACGCCCGGAACCAGTTCAGGTCGGGCAGCGGCGCACCGTACGCCTCGGAGTACAGCGAGACCAGCGTGTCCGGATCGAGAAATTGAGGCCGTTCTGCCCGCTCCCCGGCCCATGCAGTGGGGTCGCTGAAGGTGCAGATCCAGCCCACGTCGTTGAGGGTGGCGCCAACACCGGTGAGCTCCCAATCGATGACCGCCAGCAACCGGCCGTCGAACGAGCAGAACAGGTTGGCCACCTGAAAGTCGCCGTGAAAGATACCCACCGGGGCGCCCTCGGGAATCTGATCCAACAGCTTCTGGCGCACCACGGGCACATCCTTCAGCCGCTCCGGATCCGCCGCCCGCTCGTAGAAGCGGTCCCAGCGGGTAACGTCCTCATCGAAGGGTACGGGATCGCCGAGATAGGAAGCCTTGGCAGGATCCACTTTATGTATCTCGGCCAACGCACCCATCACCTGGGCGCCGAGATCCAGCAGCGCTGAATCTCCCAGCTTGGCACCCCATTCGTCCTCACCCAGACGCAACACATCGCCGTCCAGCCAGGGCACCACGAAGTAAGGGCTGCCGAACCACTGCAGATCGTCTCCGGACCAGTTCACCGAGCAGTGCGGCACATCGGTTTCATCCAGCGCGTTCAGCACCGCCACCTGCCGGAGTACGTCAGCCGTACCACGCCAGTTTACGTTGGGCGGCGGCAGACGCAGAAACCAGCTGTCGGTGCTGTCGCCCAACTCCACCCTGAACCCATACGCAAAGCCGGCGTGACCGGGCATCTTGACCACATCGAAGATGCGCACATCGTCGCGGCCGTAGCGGTCGGCACAGAATGGCGCCAGCCGGTCGGTGAGTTCTGCAAGGTCCATACGCGTCGCTCCGAGCTAAGAGTGTCTATATGGGCGCTGGACCGGGAAATTGCTCCCGCAGCAGCCGCTTGAGAATCTTGCCGCTGGGGTTGCGGGGAATTTCGGAAACAAACTCAACGCTCTGCGGACGTTTGTAGCCAGCCAGCTTTCCGCGGCAGAACTCCATCACCTCTGCCACGTCCAGGGTGTCGTCACTGCGCACTACGATGGCCAGCGGTGACTCGCCCCATTTCTCGCTCGCAAGCCCGATCACGGCCGCTTCGGAAATCTTCGGATGGGTCATGAGGACCCCCTCGATTTCCGCCGGATAGACGTTTTCTCCGCCCGAGATGATCATGTCCTTGATGCGATCCTGAATGGACACAAACCCCTGTGCATCCATAGTCGCCACGTCCCCCGTATACAGCCAGCCGTCCTTGATGGTCTCGGCCGTGGCCTCCGGGTTGTTCCAGTACTCGCGCATGATGTGCTTGCCGCCCACCAGCACTTCTCCCGGCTCCCCGGGCGCACAGTCTTCCCCAGCTTCGTTCACCACCCGCACCTCGGTGTGAAAAAACGATTTGCCGGTGGATTCGGGCCTGGCCAGCGCGCTCTCGCTGTCCATCAAACATGCCGGCCCACAGGACTCGGTGAGCCCGTACACCTGCAGGATATTGATACCCATATCCGTGTATGCCTGGGTGAGCGACACCGGCACGGGAGCTGCACCGGTCATGATCCAGCGCAACTGCGAGAAGTCGAAGCGCTCCGTAAAGCCCTCCACCTGCAGCATGAAATTCAGCATGGCCGGAACCATGAGCCCGGTCTGAATACCTTCGCGATCGATCAACTCCCACGCGAGCCCGGGCTCGAAGGCGCGCATGACCACCGAGGTGACACCCCGATAAACGTTGACGGCCAGGGGCGTGAGCGCACCAACGTGGAACATGGGCAGTGCCGCCAGGTAACTGTCGCCCTCCTGATAATAGGCACTGGCGGAAATGGTGAGGATGGCCCAGATAGCGGTGCTGTGCGTGTGCACCACGCCCTTGGGAAGACCCGTGGTGCCCGAGGTATACATAATATAGAGGATGTCCTCGTCACATGCCCCCATGGGTGGCTCCTCGGTAGAGCCGGCATCACGAAAATCCGCATAGGCCTGCGCGAAATGGGCTGCTTCCCCCGCGCTGTTCACCTGCAGCCACTGCGTCACATCGGTTTTGTCCCCGCGCGCGTGCAGGTCCGCCACGGTATCCACAAATTCGTCGTCGAAGATCAGCCGCGTAGTGCCGCTGTTCTTTAGGATGAATTCCAGCTCATCTGCCACCAGTCGCCAGTTCAACGGCACCACCACCGCACCGATCTTGGCCAGCGCGAAGTACGCCTCCATGAACTCAGCGCTGTTCATGAGCAGCAAACCCACCCGCTCGCCCTTCTCTATGCCGTTGGCCACCAGGGCATTGGCGAACCGGTTACAGCGAGCGTCCAGGCCAGCGAACGTGAGCCGCTCCGCTGAGTGGCTGCCCACATAAGCCTCCGTGTCCGGCGTCAAAAACGCCCGCTTGGTTAGCAGTAATCCCAGGTTGTTTTCCACGTGACCTCTCCTTGCAAGCAGCCGCTTTTTTATCAACGGGCCCAGCACGAAACAAGCCTAAGGTGCACACGGATGCCTTTTGGAGGTCGGGAGCGGCACGATGGAGGCGCCCGGCGCGCCTGGCTGAGGATTAAATACCCCCGGTAACTTTTCGTAACAAAATAATCCCGCAAGCCCCTTGCCCTAGTGCAACCGGTGGGTAGAATGCGCGCCTTCTTGTGGAGGCCGATACCAAGGTTTCGCAAGAAAAGCGTGGCGCGGTGTCTTCCTCCCTCCTCCCTCACCGTATGGACAGCACCTACGGGTGCTGTCCGCCACGCACTTTTTCCCAATTAGTCCACCTGGACAAGCTGCCTCCTATGTGTACAATCCGTACAGGTTTTGTATCGGTGAGTGAGCCCAGCTGTACAGGGCTGACAACTACCATGACGAATGATTTGAAAACACCCGGCGCGCCAACCCGGGAAGATGACCTCTACCGCATCGGCACCATTGCGAAGCTGACGGGCATCTCTGTGGAGCGTCTGCGCGCGTGGGAGCGGCGCTACGGGCTGGTGCCCACGTATCGCTCCGGGAAAACACGCTTCTACAGCCAGGAACAGCTGGAGTGGCTGCAGCGGGTGAAGCGCCTCATTGATCGCGGCCACACTATCAGCACACTGGTGGGTCTGGACGCGGACCAGCTCGATGAGCGCCTGTCCGTACAGCGCAACGTATCGCTGCGTCCGGCGGTGGTGGGCCTGATTGGCCCGAATCTTCTGGTACTTGAGCAACAGGCCGACCAGACCCAGCGGGTGGAGGTGCAGTCCCGCTGGTCCAACATGGAAGCTTTCGTAAACGATCAGGCGGGCACCGGCAAACTGGACGTCATCGTAGCGCAGCTCCCGGTACTGCTGACTGAACCCATTGAAACCATCGCGCAACTGCACCCCGCAAGCCGCATCGTCAGCGTCTATCAGTTCGCCACCCCCGCCCAGATCAGCGCGGTGCAGGAATTGGGGGTACCCACCCTGGAGTGGCCGGCATCCTGGCAGGAGATCGAATACGCCTGTGCCACCAGTGCCGGCACGCCGCTGCGCGCCGCCCGCACGGCTCCGCGACGCTTTAGCGATGAGCAGCTTATCGCCATCTCGGCGAGCCCCGGCCAGGACGACACCCGCTGTCCACAACACCTGGTGGAGATGATCACCTCGCTGAACGCATTTGCGGATTACAGCCTGAGCTGCGCGCTGGAGACGGAGCACAATCCAGAAATCTTCCAGCGCGCCCACACCGACACCACCCAGGCCAGGGCCCAGCTGGAACTCGCCTTGGAAGTGTTCGTGGAAGCTGACGCGCTGCTACCCACGCCGAACTGAACTTAATCAATAAAACCTGTACAAAAAGTGTTGACTTTTAGTTTGTACAGTACATAATACGTACATATTCAGTTCAGGCGTGCAACACAAACTTCCATGCAGTCCTCCCTTTCAAGTGTCCTTCCCCCAGAAGCGAAGTTTGTTTTCAGCGGTGCCCACTGCTGACACGCCTTTTTTATTCGCTGCCTAGGCAGCAAATGCAGTAGCTCAGGCCCCAGATTCGGGGCCTGAGTTTTTTCTGGGGTCAGGAAAGCAGTTCCAACGCCACATCCGCCTTGTCGCGCACGCCCTGCCGCTGGGCATCCAGATCGACCCCCTCCTGATCACCCATGGCGCCCACCAGGTAGCGCTTGTACACCCCCTGATTAATGGCCGCCAGGCGCCAGTGGGAGAATGCCCGATAGTAGTTGATACCGCTCAGGTCCCGCCCCGTGGTCTGCTGGTAGCGCTCACATAGCACCTCACGGTCTGGGAAACCACCGACGGCCGTAGGGATTACGGCCTGCTCCACCTCTCCAGGGAGAATCCAGTTGTTCATCAGATATCCCACGTCGGCCAGCGGGTCGCCCAGGGTGCACAGCTCCCAGTCCAGCACCGCGGCGATGCGACCGTCGGCCACCATCATATTGCCAAGCCGGAAGTCGCCATGAACGATGGCCGTGCCGATCTGTTCCGGCATCTTTTCTTCGAGGAGCCTTGATACCGCTTCCATTTGAGGGACCTCTTCGGTTTTGGAGGCTTCCCACTGCTTGTTCCAGCGCTTGAGCTGCCGCGCGATGTAAGCCTCCTTTCGGCCGAGCTGGCCCAGGCCGACCTGATCCGGGTCGGTCATGTGCAGCTGCGCGAGCACGTCGATCACGTCGAATCCCAACTCCCGGCGTTGGGATTCGCTGAGCTGCCCTGCCGCGGCGGCATCGTGCAGCACAGACCCTTCGACATATCCCATGATGTAGAAGGGGGCGCCGTTGATCTCGGGGTCTTCACACAGGGCAAAGGTAGGCGCCACCGGCACCGAACTGGCGGCCAGCGCCGACACAATACGATGCTCCCGGGCCATGTCGTGGGCGCTCTCCAGCACGTGGCCAAGCGGCGGGCGACGCAGCACGTATGCCGCACCCGAGGCGTCTTCGAAGCGATAGGTGAGATTAGAGTGGCCGCCAGCGATGAGGCTGAACAGCAGCGGCGGCCGCAAGCCCTCGACCCGTTCGACCAGCCATTCGGTGACCGCCTCTAACGCGATCCCTTCAACCGTTCCCGCCATCACCGCTCTCCTATGGTTCACCAACTAGATTACCCAAACCTTTTGAGTTTTGTCATGAGATCGTTTGTGATACCGCCCAGCCGGGCGCGTTTAGCGCGTCAGCAACACAACAACCCCAGAGGCGCCTACCCATTGAGCCTGCTCAACGGCATCAGAACCTTCGCGGACGGCGTGAGCCTCACCCGCGAGCCAAAGCTGTTGCGCTACGCCTGGATACCCGCGCTGCTGTCATTGGCCATCGTGAGCGCAGTGCTTGCCTACGCCTTCGGCTGCGTGGAAGCGTTTTCAGACTTTCTCGTGGCGCGGCTGCCCAGCTGGCTCGGTTTCCTGCACTTCATTCTGGTGCCCCTGCTTTATCTGTTCGGGGTACTCACCAGCGCCTGGCTGGCCGGCCTGTTGGCGGCGGTGATTGCCAGCCCTTTATTGGGCGACCTGTCGCTCGCGACGGAACAGATCACCGAGCCCGAATCCGCGCCCCAGCCACCTAGCTTCTTCGCGGGGCTTGCCAGCGCCATGGGCCGGGAAGGACGCAAGCTCATCTACTACCTGCCACGACTCATCGGTGTTGCGGTGCTGAGCGTGGTACCCGTGATCAACGTGGCAGCACCCCTGGCCTGGCTGCTGTTCGGCGCGTGGACGCTGGCCGTGCAGTTCGCCGATTACCCCGCCGAGAATCGCGGCCTGCCGTTTCAGGCCACACTGACCCGGCTCAAGGCCCATCGCGGGACCGCGCTGGGATTCGGCGCGTGCGCAACCCTTGCCCTGGGGGTGCCACTGCTGAACTTCCTGCTGGTGCCCGTTGCCGTGGTGGGTGGCACGCTGCTCTGGCAGCGCACGGAAACCAGCGCCATGGGCTAACCTAGTCCAGGTAGCAGGGCACCGAGGCGTCCGGGCGGCGCGCCGCCAGCAACTCCACGTCCGCAGCCAGGGTGCGGCCCATGCTGAGTGGCGGCAAGTCCGTGACCGGAAAGAACTCCGCAGCCGAGGTTTCAATGCTTCCCTGGGGCGCGCCCCCCACCAGTTCACAAAGGAAAAAGAGCTTGTAGACGCGGTGCACAGACGGGGGCTGGTAAGGATGCAGATGGCGGTCCTTTATCGCCACTAGGCGCTGTACCCGCACCTCGAACCCAGACTCTTCCATCACTTCGCGCTCCACGCACCCCGTCGCACTCTGATGCTCGTCGGCCCAGCCACCAGGCAGCGACCAACGCCCGTCGCTGCGCTCGCGCACTAGCAGCACCTCGTCGCCCCTGAACACCCCGGCGCGCACGTCAACCTTGGGCGTGGGATAGCCCTTCTCTTCAAGGAACAGGTCGTGTATCTGAGGCACGGGCACATCGGCAAGCGAAGCCAGCATACGTTCCGCCAGGATTTGCAGCTCCCGATAGCGCTCCAGGTCGTAAGGATCCTGGCTGTAGGTCAGCCCCGTTTGCGCGATGGCCCTGAGCCGCTTTACTCCTGCCAACCAGGCGGCGTCGTTCACTAGCAGCCCCTCATGCTCACGCTCGGTCCAGAATGGATTTGACCTCGGCTAGACGCTCAATGGTCGCGAGCGACTCACCCTGATTCGAGCTCAGGTTGCGCACGATCACATCGGTATAGCCCTGCTGCTCGAAAACCGCCATCTGCTCCGCCACTTCCTCGGCGGACCCGTACATCAAGGCATCCGGATTCATGCCACGATACCCTGCGTCCACATAGGGGGCCACCACACTCTGGGCCTGCTCGCGGGTCGCACCCACGAAGATGTCACGACGAATGGCCACCGCGGTGGGCGAGCGGTCGAATTCCGCACAAGCCTGGCGAAAGCTGCTCAAGCTGTCGGCAGCTTCGTCCGGCGTGAGGGATGGTGCGGCCAGCCAGCCGTCACCTAACCGCGCGGTTCTGTGTATGGCAGGCTGCGCTACCGACCCGATCCAGACATCCACCGGTTGCGCCGGCAACGGCGCAATACTGGCGCCCCGAATGTTCCAGTAGCGCGGCTCGTCAACGGACTCGCCGGCCCACAACGCGCGCATCGTACCCAGGCTTGCCTCGAACATGCCTACCCGCTTGGACATGTCGATGCCCATGGCATCGCCCTGGCGGGCATCTCCCAAACCGCACTGCATGATGAAGCGACCGTCGCCTATGCTGGCCAGGGTCGCGATCTGTTCCGCGAGCACCACGGGATGCCAAAGTGGCAGCAGATAGAGGGCCCCATAAGGTTTGTCGCCCCATTCCGCCAGCATGCGCCCCAGAATCGGGGAATTCTGGTAGTAGGCAAAGGGAGTGACGTGATGATCTCCCACAAACAGCGAATCCAGGTCCGCCTGGGCAGCGGCTCGAGCGCGAGCGACCATATTGGCGGCCCCAACGCGGGGGTCGTCGGACGGGTGGCTGGAAGATACGGATATGCCTATTCGCATGGGGCGCTCCTTTCAAAACATCGATGGGCCAACAGCTTACCGGCGGCAAACAGAAACTCACCACACAGCAGGCTGCCGAGGGAAATCTGATGGGCGGTGGGCAGCACGCGCGGAAGCCAATATCGATCATCTTCCCACATGCGGCCCAACGGCAGCGCATCGAGGTCACACCAGAACGGCTTTGCCTCAGCCGACTCAGTGGGTCGTCCGGTGAACTCGTGGGCCACGAACGCATACCCGAGCCACTGAGGCCACTGGGTATCCACAAACTTCAGCTGTGCCACGTGCCGAGGATGCGCGACGTGAATGCCCACCTCCTCGAAAGTCTCGCGCTTGGCACAGTCAACGGGCGACTCGTTGCGCTCCAGCTTGCCGCCGGGGCCGTTGACGCGACCCGCTCCGTGACCCGTTTTCTTTTCGATCAGCAGCACCCGCGAGCCCTGGACCACGAACATCAGCGTGCCCACCAGCTCGGCGCGCCAGCCTTCCAGGCGTTCATCCAGCTCCGTTAGCGCGGTCTGGTCCGGGCCTTGGTCAAGCAGTCGACCCTTCAGGGATAGCGCTCCTCCAAAGCGAGAAACAACAGCTCCGGCACCCGCTCTACCGCGCAGGTAAGCCCCTCGAGCGCCTCGATGAGATGTTCGTTGTCCTCGCGGCCGTGCCACAACTTCTGGTACTCGCCAGATTTGTATCCGTGGGCCTGACGAAAATCGTTCAAAACATTTTTCCCCACGTAAAGGCGGAACAATTCGTCCACCGCCAGGGGCAGTGTCTGCAGCACGCGAACGAAGGGGGCCATGACAAACGCCCGACAGGTCAGCGCCTCCTGGGCCAGCCACTCTACGGCAGCGCGAAAATCCGCGGCATCCGGTGCAGCTTCCGCATCATCTGCAGCGAGCAACGCAGGCGCCGCCTGATCCAACGAACCGGCACGGATCATGTCGCTCAGACCGAAATGCCAGATGTCCACCACTTCAAGCTTTACCTGGTCGAGATCCGCATCCTGCTTCTTCCACCACTTCCAGCCGAAATGATCCAACAGTTCGGCGCACTCCACCCACACCGCTCGGTAGTTCTCGTAGCCCTGATCGCGCCATTGGGGATGGACTTTGGCGTTATGGCTGTCCTGCATACGCGCCATGGTCTCCACCATGGACGCCACCGCAGCCGCCCTCGTCTCATCACGCTCAACTGCCTCACCCATTGCCACCGCCTTCCCGTAAGATCGGCTGAAGATTATGGGGTATTCTTCACGGCATGGCCAAAAGCCCGACAACGGCATTGGTAATGCATCCGGTGGTGCGCGAGGAACTGCTGCGCGACGACCACATGCAGCGCCTCAACCAGGCGGTCAGGTTAGTCAGCGATTCACCCAACCGTGACGTTCGCGAGATTGGCAGCGCTCTGGAAAGCGTTGAGGTGCTGATCACCAGCTGGGGATGCGCGCGGATCGATGCGGAGACCCTGGCACAAATGCCCCGCTTGAAGCTCATTGCCCACCTGGCAGGCAGCGTAAAGGGTTTTCTGGACGACCAAGTGTGGCGACGAGGCATTCTGGTGACCAACGCCGTGGCAGCCAACGCCGTTCCCGTCGCCGAATACACGCTGGCGGCAATCATTTTCGCCAACAAGCGCGTGTTCCAACTCAACCGCTTCTACGTGACGCACCATGAGAACCGCGCACCATGGACCAAGGAGGCTCCGGACGTAGGCAACTACGGAAAAACCATAGGCATCATCGGCGCCTCTCACGTCGGACAGCTTGTCATAGACCACCTGCGCCGGTTCGATTTCAAAGTGCTGCTATATGACCCTTTCGTCGCCCCGCTGGCGAGCCGGGAAATGGGGGCCATGAAGGTGGGCCTTTCGGAACTACTCTCTCAATCCGACGTGATCAGCCTGCACGCACCACTGCTCAACGAAACCCGCCATATGATCGCGACCCGTGAGCTGTCGCTGATCAAAGACGGCGCCACCATCATCAACACGGCCCGAGGCGAGCTCATCGACCAGCAGGCGCTGGAACGCGAGCTGGTTATGGGCCGCCTGTACGCCGTGCTGGACACCACCGACCCCGACGTGTTGCCCAACCACTCGCCGCTCTACGAGCTGCCCAACGTGTTCCTCACACCGCACATCGCAGGGTCTCTGGGAGACGAAACCCAACGCCTGGCCGATTGCATCGTCGACGAGGTCGAGCGCTTCTGCAAAGGCGCCGCACTCAAACACCTGGTGCGACGCGACCAACTCCCCCGCCTCGGGTAGCGAGACGCCCTAGCGTAGCTAGCCGCCCTTGCGTAGCGCGACGAGCTTGCGCCGCGACACGCCAGTAGCGTTGCCGCTAATGGAGCGAGGCGGTAGATTGTGGTGCTGGCAACGCCGAACCGAGGTAGACCATGGACCTATCGTATGGTCCCGAATACGACGCATTTCGCGATGAGGTGAGGTCATTTCTGACCGCCCGCGGCGCCGACGCGCCCCAGGACAGGGCCAAACCGTCAGAGAACACCCGGGCATGGCAGCGCACCCTCATCGAGCACGGCTACGCAGCGCGCACCATTCCCAAGGAGTACGGTGGCTATGGCGCCGAACCCGACATCCTGAAATCGCGCATTATCGCCGAAGAATTCGCCCAAGCGCGGGTCAACCGGGGGCTGGGCGGTCAGGGCATCGCCATGCTGGTGCCAACGCTGTTGGAGGTGGGTACCGAGGAGCAGCGACAGCAGTTCATCCCACCCACGCTGACGGGTGAGATGACCTGGTGCCAGGGGTACTCGGAACCCGGAGCCGGCAGTGACTTGGCCAGCCTGCGCACCAGCGCCGTGCTCGACGGCGACGAGTGGGTCATCAATGGGCAGAAGATCTGGACCAGCACGGCACATATTGCCGACTGGATGTTCGCCCTCGTGCGCACCGAACCCGAGGCACCCAAGCATCAAGGAATCAGCTTTCTGCTGCTGCGCATGGACACCCCGGGCATCGAGGTGCGCCCACTGGTGGACATGACCGGCACGGCCAATTTCAACGAGGTCTTCTTTACCGACGTGCGCGTGCCGAAAGGGCAGATCGTGGGCAACCGCGGCGAAGGCTGGCAGGTGGCCAACGCCATTCTGCGCCACGAGCGCGACTCCCTGGGTGATCCCAACGCCACGTTGACACGACTCAACGCGCTCACCGAGCTGATGAAGACCGAAACCATGGGCGGTCAACGGCTCATCGATCACCCCACCTACCGCGATCGGCTGATGCGCATCCAGGGCCGGGTGATGGCCATGCGCTTCAACGACATGCGCATTCTGTCTTCCAACATCAACAAGTCCGGCGATACCGCACTGGCGCGCATGGTGGTGAAGCTGCAGGGCACGGAGCTACGCCACGACCTGGAAGCGCTGGGCATCGACGTGATGGGCGAGCTCGGGCTGGGCTACGGGAAAGACAACCCCTACGTGCGAGACGGCGGAAGCTGGCAGTTCCACTACATGTTTTATCTGGGCCTGATCATCGGCGGAGGCACTTCGCAGATTCAGAAGAACATCATCAGCGAGCGCGGCCTGGGCATGCCCAAAGAGCCGAAGCTACCCGCCACCCGGTAGAGGAAGCCCCATGGATTTCGGACTATCCGAGGAACAGACCCTGCTGCAGGACAGCGTGAACCGTTTTCTAGAGGCTGAAGCACCGCTGACACGAGTGCGGGAATTCGCTGAGCAGCAAACCAGCGACGATGTCTGGGAGGGCCTTGCCTCCCTGGGCGTTGCCGGTTTGACCATTGGCGAGTCGGCGGGCGGTGTTGGCCTGACCGCCTTCGACGCAGCGCTGGTATCCGAATCCCTGGGGTATCACACCACGCCCAGCCCGTATGTGGGGTCTGCAGTCATCGCGCCCATGGCACTCACGCGCAGCGGCCACGAAGAGCATCCCTTGCTGGGGGATCTGGCAGCAGGAACCGCCACCGTGGGCCTGGCCCTTAACGAAGCAGTAGCCGCCCGCGCCGACGCCGGCATCAACGGCAACGGCGAGATCCTCAACGGCAAAGCCCTGTACGTACACGACTTCGGCGCTGCCAACTATCTGGTGGCGGACCAGGACCAGCGCCTGTATCTGGTGGACGCCGGCGCCCACGGGCTTGCCCGGCAGCCCCTGGCAAACATCGATCAGACCCGGGTATCCGGGGCGCTGGAGTTTCGCGACACACCGGCCACCTGCCTCAGCGACGACGCCGATCTGCTGGCTACGCTGATCGACGTGGGCAGAGTCATGCTGGCGGCTGACTCGCTGGGTGCGGCGCAATGCATGCTCGACCAGGCGGTGGCCTACGCCAAAGAGCGCGAGCAGTTCAACCGCCCCATCGCGTCGTTCCAGGCGGTCAAGCACATGTGCGCGGAGATGGCCGCGGCTCTGGAACCCTGCAGGGCCATGGTCTGGTACGCGGCGCACGCAATCGACGCAGCCCCGGACGAAATTCGTGTGACTGCTTGTCATACCAAGGCCCACACGAGCGAGGTTGCCACCTTCGTGGCGAAGACCGCCACCGAGGTGCACGGCGGCATGGGATTCACCGACCTGGTTGGTCTGCACTACTGGTTCAAGCGCATCGGCTACAATCGACAGATGCTGGGCGCTCCCGAACTGATTCGTGAGGAGGCCGCCCTGGCGCAGGGTTTGTAACCCGGCGCCCCAGAAGGCTTGAATTAGAGGTACCCATGCCCTCATTGCCCGTTTTGCCCCTCAAAGACACCGTGGTGTATCCACAGCTGGTTTCCGCTCTGAGCGTGGGCCGGCCGAAATCCCTTGCGGCGGTAAACTGCGCCCTGGAGAGCTCCCGCGAGATTCTCACGGTGGCGCAGCGGACGCCGGATGAGGAAGTGCCCGGGTTAGACGATCTGTATCCCATCGGCAGCGTCGCCACCATCAACCGCGTGGAGAAGCACGACAAGGGCGCCCAGATCATCGTGCTGGGGGAGCGGCGCGTGCGCTTGCTGGGTGTGGCCGAAGACAGCGATCAGCTGGTGGGCGAGTTTGAGGAGCTACCGCTGCTGGACATGGGTCAGGCGGGCGAAGACAAACCTAAGGTAGAGGCGCTGCTGCAGGAAAACAGCAACCTGTCGCTGCGCATTGCGACCACCATGGACCGCGAGAACGGACCCCAGATCTACCAGCAGATGGTGGGCTCCATCCCCAATCCCATCAGCCGCATGTACCGAATCGCATCACTCGCCAGCAGCGCCACCCTGGATAAGGAACAGGAAGCGCTGGAGGCCGACACGCCTTTAGAGCTGATGGAGATTCTGCACGGCGTGCTGAACATGGAAATGCAGGTCACCGAGCTACGCCAGCAGATCGCCGAACAGGCGGGCCAGGAGATCGAGCAGCAGCAACGCGAACACGTGCTGCGCCAGCAGAAGCGCGCCATCGAGCAGGCCCTGGGCGAAGCGCACGACGATGACGAGATCGGCGAGCTAAAAGCGTTACTAGACGAGGCAAAACTACCCGAAGCCGTGCAGCTGGAAGTAGACCGCGAGCTCAAGCGCCTGGGCCGTATGTCGGCGAACGCCGCCGACTATCAGGTGGCCCGCGCCTACCTGGAGCTTATCGCTGAGTTGCCCTGGCACCAGCAGACCGAAGACCAGCTGGACCTGAGTCATGCCTCCAAGGTGCTCGACGAGGACCACTACGGGTTGGAAGACGTCAAGGAGCGCATCCTCGAATCGCTGGCGGTGATGCAGCTCAACTCTGACGCGAAGGCCCCCATCCTCTGCCTGGTGGGTCCGCCCGGCGTAGGCAAGACCTCTCTGGGTCAATCCATCGCCCGGAGCATGGGGCGCAAATTCGAACGCTTGAGCCTGGGCGGCCTGCACGACGAGGCGGAGCTGCGCGGCCATCGCCGCACCTATATCGGTGCCATGCCAGGCCGCATCCTGCAGGGGGTACGCCGTTCCGGTGTCACCAATCCGATTCTCATGCTGGACGAGATCGACAAACTGGGGCGCGACTTTCGCGGCGACCCGTCGGCCGCCCTGATGGAGATCCTCGATCCAGCCCAGAACAAAGAATTCCGCGACAACTACCTGAACCTGCCTTACGACCTGTCCAAGGTGCTGTTCATCACTACGGCCAATACCCTGGAAGGCATCCCCCGCCCGCTGCTCGATCGCATGGAGGTGCTGGAACTGTCCGGGTATTCCGATCTCGAGAAACAGGCCATCGCTCGGCAATACCTCATTCCCCGGCAGCAGGCCGAAGCCGGGCTGTCACAGGCGCAGCTGGAGATTTCCGATGACGCGCTGGCCAACATGGTCCGCCGTTATACCCGTGAGGCAGGGGTACGCGAGCTGGAGCGCGTGATCGGGCGGCTGGCCCGCAAACGCGCCAGACAGGTGGTGGACAACCCGGACGACGAGGCCACCACCGCGTTGGTGGATGCCGACGGGCTCGGACAGCTGTTGGGCCCGGAAAAGTTCAAGTCCGATCCAGGGCGCAGCAGCTTAGCAGCCGGCGTGGCGGCGGGCCTTGCCTGGACGGAAGCAGGCGGTGACGTGCTCTATGTGGAAGCGACCCTCACGCAGAAAGACGAAAAAGTCACGCTGACCGGGCACCTGGGGCAGGTGATGCAGGAATCCGCACGCGCCGCGCGCAGCTACTTGTGGTCGGTGGCGGACAAATTGGGAATCGATAAAGACGCCATCGAGAATTGCGGCGTGCACATCCACGTGCCAGCGGGTGCCGTTCCCAAGGATGGTCCTTCGGCCGGCGTGACCATGGCCACAGCTCTATACTCGGCCTACACGGGCACGGCCATCCGCGATGACGTGGCCATGACCGGAGAGCTCACCCTTACCGGACTGGTACTACCCGTAGGCGGCATCAAGGAAAAGGTGCTGGCCGCTCACCGCGCCAGGCTGCACCACGTGATCCTGCCCAAGGACAACGAAGCAGATCTCGCCAAGCTGCCAGCCACGGTACGTGGCGAGCTCCAAACCACCCTGGTGAGCAACCTGGACGAAGTACTGGCCGCCGCCGTTCCCAAATAGCAGGCCCCTGCGCGCTAAGCCGACCCGCGCGGTTTCTCGTCGAGGATCTTGCGTGACTGCTGTGCCTGGGCCTGCTGGCCCTCTTCGTCGTCATCCCGCGGCAATACCAGAGCATGGGGTACCTCGACGCCACGCTGACACCCGGGGCGGGCATCCATGGCGGCCATGAAACGCTGCAGCGCATCCAGCCCCTCCATGGAAACCCCAGACCAGAAATGCAAACGCAGCCAGCAATAGTTAGCGATGTCGGCAATGGAGTAATCATCCGCCAGCCACTCGCTCTGCTGCAGCCGGGTATCAAGTACCTCGAAGAGCCTGCGGGTTTCGTTTTGATAGCGATCGATGGCCGGCTGGATCTTTTCTTCCATGGCCCGGTAGAACACGTTGGCCTGACCCATCATGGGCCCCAACCCGCCCATCTGAAACATCAACCACTGCAGCACCAGAGAACGTCCGCGGGCATCGCTGGGCATCAAGCGCCCGGTTTTTTCCGCCAAATGGATCATGATGGCGCCCGATTCGAAGATGGCGAACCCGTCGTCCACCAGGGTAGGAACGCGGCCATTGGGATTGAGCTTCACGTACTCCGGATCCTTCTGCTCGCCCGTCATGAGGTTGATGGGATGCAGCTCGTAAGGCAGCTCCAACTCTTCAAGCGTGACCGAAGCCTTCCATCCGTTGGGCGTCGAGGCAGTATACAGTTCCAGCAATTCGTCTCTCCTCAGTTCATAGAAGCAGCGCCACGCTGGTAACGCAGCGCGTTGCCCTGCTTTCCGCAGATGGTGATCTCGCCCGATTCCCGCAGGCAGTAGGCCAGCTTCTGGGCCAGCCAGCGGGGCTCGTCCATAGCGGCAGCCAGATCGGCAGTGGTGAATTCTTCCGGCAGATCCCCTGGAGCCAGACGAAACAGGTCTGCCGGACTGGTGAAACGCTCGCGTCCGAGAACCTCCTGCAGGCGGCGCTGCACCACGCGCCAGCCCGAGCGGCGGCGCACCCGTTTGGGGTCGAAGGCGCGCAGCTCCTCTTCCTCGATCATCAACACTTCCAGCTCGAAGTTGGGGTGACATAGCAACGTGGGGATGCTCACCAGTTCGTCGAGCACGTGACTCACCGTGCCGCGCTTGGGGGAGCGTCTGCGGGTAGCCGGCTGGTCCTGCTCGGTGGGCAGCTTTACGATGTAGCGAACCGCCGCGATAGGATGCACCAGCACCACCCGGTGCTCCTCCAGCAGTGCGGCCAGCTTGCGCTTCATGCTGCCGAAGCCCGCGGTTTGCACCTCGACCAGGGTATCGTCCGCGGCAACGACATCGGCCACGAAGCTTCCGATGGTCACCTCTTCGGTTGCACCCTCCTCCAGGTACAGCGCTTTGACCGCCTGGTGCAGCGGGCCTTCGTTCAACGTGCCAATGCTCACGGGCCGCCATTAACTCAAAGCCCATGGGTTTTTGTAAAGCGCCCGCTATGCCATACTCGGCGGCCGCCCGGCGTGGGCGGCCGAGAACCAACGACACTATGGAATTTCAAGGGAGACCAACATGAGTGCAGACGGCACCTGGAACACCACCATGAATACGCCCATGGGCGCCCAGCAAGGAACACTGGAACTCACCACCGACGGCAGCACGGTCACGGGCAAGCTGGGCGGCCCTCAAGGTGAGATCGAGATCAGCGACGGCACCGTCGACGGTGACAACCTCACCTGGAAAGCCGACATCACCAGCCCCATGGCCATGACCCTGGAATTCAGCGCCACGGTGAGCGGCGATGAAATTAGCGGCAATGTGAAGCTGGGCTCTTTCGGAGACGCCACCTTCACCGGAACCCGCGCCTGATTCGACCTTCATCTCCATGAGCAATCGGAGATGAGTTGGGAAGACGAGCTGAGCGAGCTGCGCCATCGGGAGCAGCTCGCAAAGCAAATGGGCGGCCCCGACAAGGTGGCCCGCCAGCACGAGTTCAACAAGCTCACCATTCGTGAACGCATAGACGCCATAGCCGATCCGGGATCCTTCCACGAGATCGGCACCGTCGCCGGCGTTGCGAAGTACGACGACGACGGCGAGCTTGCTGAATTTACCCCCTCTAATTTCGTATTCGGCACTGCCGAGATCAACGGACGGCCCACCGTGCTGTCCGGCGACGACTTCACCGTGCGCGGGGGCTCCTCGGACGCATCCATCCAGGGCAAGCGCTTGCGCAGCGAAGGCCTGGCCCTGGAGCTTCGGCTTCCCCATGTACGCCTTGTGGACGGCATGGGCGGCGGCGGCTCGGTAAAAGGCATAGAGACCGCAGGCCGCACATACATTCCCGAAGTGCGCGGTTGGGAAACCATCGTGCAGCACCTTGCAGTGGCACCGTCGGTGTCGCTGGCGCTGGGTTCGGTGGCCGGCATCGGCGCCGCACGGGTGGCCACCAGCCACTACTCGGTGATCGTCAAAGACAGCGCTCAGATGATGATCGCCGGGCCTGCCCTGGTGGATTGGGCGAACCTGGGGGAGGTCAGCAAGGAAGAGTTGGGGTCCTCCAAGATTCACACCAAAAACGGCGCCATCGACGATGAAGCCGAATCGGAAGCCGAGGCATTCGAGCTGGCCAAGCGCTTTCTGTCGTACCTGCCTTCCAGCGCGGATGAACTGCCACCGCTAACCGACAGCGAAGACGATCCTGACCGAACCGATGAAGCACTGATCAGCGTAGTTCCCAAGGATCCCCGCCAAGTCTACAAGATGCGTAGCATCATAGAGTCGGTGCTCGATGCGGGCTCCTTCTTCGAGATCGGACGGCGCTGGGGTCGCTCAATCACCACAGGTTTCGGCCGTTTGGGAGGGATCCCGGTGGCCCTGTTTGCCGAAAACCCCATGATCTACGGCGGTGCCTGGACGGCGGACGCCTGCCGCAAACTGATCCGCCTCATGGATCTGGCAAGCACGTTTCACTTGCCCCTGGTACACCTGGAAGATTGCCCAGGCTTTCTGATCGGCAAGCAATCGGAACAAAATGCCACCATTCGCTTCGGGTCCCAGGCATTAGCGGCCCTGGGGCAGAGTTCCGTGCCGTTCTGCTGCGTGGTCATCCGAAAAGCGTTTGGAGTCGCCGGCGCCGCCAACCACAAACCAGGTGGCCACAACATCCGCATGGCGTGGCCGTCGGGAGATTGGGGCTCGTTGCCCATCGAGGGCGGCATCGAGGTAGCGTACAAGGCCGAGCTGGCCGAAGCGGGCGACTATGACCAGCACCTGGCAGACATCAAGGCACGGTTGAACAAGCTACGCTCGCCCCTGCGTTCTGCAGAGTACTTCGAAATCGAGGAGATCATCGATCCCCGCGAGACGCGCAGCCACCTGTGCCGCTGGGCAAAGCTGGCGCGGCGGGCATTGACCACGCGGCCTCCCAACTTCTGGTTTCGACCTTAATTCAGGGTCAATCAAACCAGGCTCGAACGCCCCTGCTGGTTGCTTCGCCGCCGCCGACCCGCGGAGCCACACAGGAACACGGACATCAGGGGCCGTCGACGACACCCAAAGCATTCGACGGCTCGTCGCTCTTTGGCTCCAGCAATCCTTGGCTGACGATGAAATCGACAACGGTCTGGATACCGGCCCCCTGCTTGAGGTTCGCAAATACAAAGGGTCTGTGACCCCGCATACGTCGTGCATCCGCTTCCATTACCTCAAGGGATGCGCCCACATGCGGAGCCAGATCCGTCTTATTGATGATCAACAGGTCACTGCGCGTAATTCCCGGCCCACCCTTGCGCGGAATCTTTTCGCCCGCGGCAACGTCGATCAGGTACAACGTCAGGTCGACCAACTCCGGACTAAACGTGGCGCTAAGGTTATCACCACCGCTTTCGACGATTACCAGATCCAGGTCGGGGTACGTGACGTTAAGCTCGTCAATGGCAGCAAGATTCATAGAAGCGTCCTCGCGTATCGCCGTGTGAGGACAGCCACCGGTCTCCACCCCCACGATGTGGGACTCGGGCAAAGCCTGAGCGCGCAAGAGAATCTCAGCGTCTTCCCGAGTGTAGATATCGTTGGTTACTACCGCCACGTGATAGGTCGGCGTTAAACGGCGGCACAACCACTCCACCAACGTGGTCTTGCCCGCTCCAACCGGTCCTCCGATGCCCACTCGCAATGCGTCTGCCATATCCAAAGCCCCCTTAAGATCGAAACAACCGAGAGTACTGGGTTTCGTGAGCACCACTGGCCATCGCGAAGCCAGGGGCCGTGCGCCCGATCTGCGCGTCGGTGCAGGCATCCGCCAACGCTACCATCTCCCCGAGCTCTCCGCCCAGCCGGCGCAGGACGGACTGCCCCATGTGGTGACCCAGCGGCACCAGCTTAACCGCCGCCAATGTCTGATTTTCGCACCAGGCCCAGGCGAAGCCCATCATCGCATCCTGGAGCGGTATATTATTGTTAGCCGCGACCACCGCGAACGCGGCGGTGAAGCCCAACGGCTGCCGAGGCAAGGGCTCATCCATGGAGCCTGCCAGACGGGTGAGGGCAGCGCCCATCTGCTGCTCCTCCGCGCGCAGCTCAGCAGTCTCTCTGCACGCCGCGCTGATTCCATTCCATCGATCCAAATCCGCTTCGTCAGACCCTTTCCAAGCCTCATAGGCGCGTTTGACCAGGGGCAAATCCACCCAGGTCACAACATTGACAAGAACACCTCTGATCCAATCATAGGCATGGTCCGCGTCCGCTACCCATCCCCGCTGCACGGCCTGCTCCAGACCCTGGGAGTAATGAAATGCTCCCACAGGCAATGCCGGCGATATGAGCTGCCAAAGGCGCAGTACATCAGTGCTCATGGCCCGCCCCTCCCGAACCACCGGTATGGGTGTGGCCATGAGACGAGTAGGCACCCCCTTCGGGCTCGAACGCGGCAACTTCCGCCGCCGGTTCCAAGCCGAAGCCACGAACCATGTCATCAAGCACATGGTCGGCCAAGTAACGCACCCAGCCCGGGCCCACCTGCAGCCAGACATGCCGATTACCCAGATGGTAAGCCACTCGGGCCAGCACGTCGGCTGCGCTGGCATACACGGTGGAAACCTGCTCGCGGCCGGACACCACTCGCACCGTGCGTCCGTGGGCGGTACGCAGGCAGTCGCCTCCCCGCATCACCGTCCCCCGCGGTAATTTGATGGCAATTTCCTCTCCCGACTCGAGCTGCGCCCGCTGCCGTGTTTTCTCACGACGGGAGTATTCCAACACCACAGCATCGCCAATACCCGCTGCAGGACCATCGCGAACGACTTGTACGAATTCGTCCATCCCGAGTGGTTCGCTCAAAACAGAAAATAACGCTGCGCCAGCGGCAACTCGACTGCAGGCTCACAAGTCAACAGCACGCCGTCCGCACGCACCTCGTAGGTCTGCGGGTCCACCTCCATGGTCGGCATGTAGTCGTTGAGTACCATGTCCGATTTGGCCACGGAGCGAGTACCGGCAACAGCGCGTACCGACCGGTTCAACCCCAACCGCTCCGCGACGCCTCCCTCGAGCGCTGCGCGCGAAACAAAGGTTACGGAGGTGGCTGCCAGCGCACCACCGAAGGCGCCGAACATGGGCCGATAGTGCACCGGCTGAGGTGTGGGAATCGAAGCATTAGGATCACCCATGGGAGCTGCCACAATCATCCCACCCTTGATTACCAACGACGGCTTGGTCCCGAAAAAAGCAGGCTTCCACAGAACCAGATCGGCCAGTTTGCCTTCCTCAACCGATCCCACATCTCCCCCGATACCATGCGCCAACGCAGGGTTCAGGGTGTACTTGGCAATATAGCGTCTAACCCGATAGTTATCGTTACGATCCGAATCTTCCGGCAGCGGCCCTCGCTGCACTTTCATCTTGTGCGCGGTCTGCCACGTGCGCGTGATCACCTCACCCACTCGCCCCATAGCCTGGGAATCCGAAGCGATCATTGAAAAAGCGCCCAGGTCATGCAGTATGTCCTCGGCTGCAATGGTCTCACGGCGGATGCGCGATTCCGCAAACGCCACATCCTCGGGGATGCTGGGATCTAAATGGTGGCAAACCATCAACATGTCCAGGTGCTCGTCCACGGTGTTCACCGTATAGGGCCGGGTTGGATTCGTGGAGGACGGCAGCACATTGGGCAACTCACAAGCCTTGATGATATCCGGCGCATGACCGCCACCTGCGCCCTCAGTGTGGAAGGTGTGAATGGTGCGACCTTTGAACGCGGCCAGAGTATTCTCCACGAAGCCGGACTCATTCAGCGTGTCGGTGTGTATGGCCACTTGAATATCCGACGCATCCGCAACGCTAAGACAATTGTCGATAGCACCAGGTGTAGTCCCCCAATCTTCATGCAGCTTCAGCCCCATAGCACCAGCGGCAACCTGCTCGTGCAGTCCGTCCGGCAAGCTGGCGTTTCCTTTACCCATGAAACCCAGATTCATAGGTAATCCCTCGGCTGCCTGCAGCATGCGGGAGATGTGCCAGGGTCCAGGAGTACACGTAGTCGCGTTGGTACCGGTCGCCGGCCCGGTGCCACCACCCAACATGGTGGTAATCCCCGACATCAACGCTTCTTCCACCTGCTGGGGACAGATGAAGTGAATGTGCGCATCGATGCCGCCCGCCGTTAGGATCTGCCCCTCTCCCGCAATTGCTTCGGTGGCAGGGCCGATTACGATATCTACTCCCGGTTGCGTGTCCGGGTTTCCCGCCTTGCCGATACCTACGATCCGCCCATCACGAATCCCTACGTCGGCCTTTACGATTCCCCAGTGGTCGATGATCAGCGCGTTGGTTATTACCGTATCCACGGTCTCGTCTGTCGGTCGTTGCGACTGACCCATGCCATCCCGTATAACCTTGCCCCCTCCAAACTTGACCTCGTCGCCATATACGGCGTGGTCATGCTCCACCTCGACAACGAGTTCCGTATCCCCTAATCGCACCCGATCACCCAGCGTCGGGCCAAACATGTCCGCGTAGGCGGCGCGTGTAATCCTGCTAGCCATTAGTCGTCCTCCAGGGGTCCCATCACCGCTTGATTGAAACCATAAACAGCCCGCTCGCCGGCAAGGGCAACAAGCGCCACTGAACGCCGCTGACCAGGCTCGAAGCGCACGGCCGTTCCCGCAGGAATGTTGAGCCGGTAGCCGCGTGCTGCTTCACGATCGAAGTCGAGCGCCGTGTTGGTTTCGTAAAAGTGATAGTGGGAACCCACCTGCACCGGCCGATCCCCCGTGTTAGCCACTTCTAATTCAACAGTGAGGCGTCCCTCATTCAGAATGATGTGGCCTTCGTCTACCATCGTTTCTCCCGGAATCATCGGCCCCTCCTAATTGATCGGGTTGTGCACCGTGACAAGCTTAGTACCGTCCGGAAAAGTGGCTTCCACCTGCACCTCGTGGAGCATATCCGGAATTCCATCCATCACCTCGTCACGACTGAGAATCTCTGTGCCGGCCGCCATGAGGGCCGCGACCGACTGCCCATCGCGGGCTCCTTCCATGATGGCAGCCGAAATTAGTGCCACCGACTCAGGATAGTTCAGCTTCACGCCTCTGGCTCGCCGTTGCTCGGCAAGCTGTGCCGCCACAAATATCAGTAGCTTGTCTTTCTCGCGTGGGGTGAGTTCCATGGGAATTTCTCCTTTGCGGATTAGTCTAGGTGGACCAGATTCTCGGCGGGCACGGCTGCCGACCCACAACCAGCGGGCGCAAGGCCGCCCAAAGACTGCCAAACTCAGCCTGCATGCGCACGGCATCATCCGCGAGGGCTCTGATCACCAGCACACCATCCACCACCGTGGCCGCAAGCTCCCCTGCAGGCATGGCGGCGCGGGCGACCGCTGCCGTATCCTTGTCAGCAGGGTAGGCATAAAGTGCACCGAAAACACAACGTCCGTGAAGCCCCCATGGGGCACCCAAGAGCGCGTCTTGCGCGCGCCAATCCTGGCGCTCTATGAGCACGGGGCTGCCATCCACCATGATGTCAAGGCTTTGCGCGAACTCGCCCGCTTCGTAAGTGTCACCACTGTAAGGCCGGCCTAGACAGGTAATCTCCCAGCCGAAGAATCTAGCGCCCGAAGCAAGTTCATAGATGCTGCGCTGACGCAGCCGGCTGCCACCATAAAGCAGCGTGCCTTGGGGCAGCCACTCGACAGTAGCATCAGCGGCCACCTGCAGCCGCTGCTCTATCATGCTTGGATGCTCCGCGCTACGGTATACCTTGGTGGCTGCAGGGGTGGTCAACAACGCTGCTGCCCCAGACTCCACACGCACCCTGACGTCGAGCCGGTCGCCACCGACTACGCCCCCAGGAGGGTGCAGTACATAGGCATGGCATACGTCACCTTCCGGATAAAACGGCCGCTGCACACGCAGCGGACCACTGTGCCGACGACGAGAAACCACAGTCCGAGAATCAAGCGGGCGAAATTCTAGGTCAAGGCTAGCGCACCAACCGAATTCCGATTGCCCAGCCACTTCACTCATACGGACAGATGTTCGGCGATGTCCGTCTCGCTGAGCGCTTCCATCGGTCCGGAAGCGACGATGGCTCCCTTGCTCATAATGTGGAAGTGGCTGGCGACCCGGCGCACAAAGGGTAACTTCTGCTCTACCACCAAAACGGTGAGCCCAAGCTGCTGATTCAGCCGTAAAATCACATCGCCAATCTCATGCACGATGTTTGGCTGGATACCTTCGGTGGGCTCATCCAGGATCAAAAGCTTAGGATCGAGCACCAGAGCTCTGGCAATGGCTAGCTGCTGCTGCTGACCGCCCGAAAGATCACCCCCACGACGCTGCATCATTGCCTTGAGTACCGGAAACAGCTCAAACACGAGGTCGGGAATACTCCTTTGTGCCTTGGGAAGTGCGCCAAGCCCTGTAAGCAGGTTCTCCTCCACCGTGAGCAATGGAAAAATCATACGGCCCTGGGGGACGTAGCCAATACCACGCGGCGCGCGCTGGTCCGAGGATTCCGCGGTTAGATCGATCGGCGACGACCCGTGATGCAGGACGATCCGGCCGGAATCAGTGGGCAACAAGCCCATAATGCACTGCAGCAGTGTCGTCTTGCCCACGCCGTTGCGGCCAATGAGGCTCACACAGCTCCCTGCTTCCATCGCCATGTCAACATCCCACAAGGTGTGCGATTGACCATACGACTGATTGAGACGCTCCACAGTCAGCATCATGCCCCCAGGTAAACTTCACGCACGCGCGCGTCGGCCTGAACTGCTTCGAACGGTCCTTCGGCAAGCACGCTTCCTTCATGCAACACGGTCACCTTGCGCGCGATCGAGCGAACAAATTCCATGTCGTGCTCAACCACGACCACGGAGTGATCTCCCGCCAGGCGGTTGAGCAACTCTGCCGTCGCCTCCGTTTCAGGCTGTGTCATTCCGGCCACCGGCTCATCCACTAACAGAACCAGTGGGTTCTGCATGAGCAGCATGCCAATCTCTAACCACTGCTTCTGCCCGTGGGAAAGTGCGCCAGCCAGTCCTCCAACGGTGTCAATCAGCCCGATAAGCGTGAGCGTCTCATCGATACGGTCACGCTCCTCACCAGAAAGTCCGCGCACCAGGGTGGGCCAGACCCGCTTATCCGCAGCCATAGCCAGTTCCAGGTTCTGGAAAACTGTATGGTTCTCGAACACGGTTGGCTTCTGAAACTTGCGGCCGATTCCCAAGGTCGCTATCTCCGGTTCAGACAAGCGCAGCAGGTCGACCCTCTGACCGTAGAACGCGGTCCCTTGGTCCGGACGGGTTTTCCCCGTGATCACATCCATCAGCGTGGTCTTCCCGGCGCCGTTGGGACCGATGAGGCATCGCAGTTCGCCGGTTTCGATGTACAACGTCAAGTCGTCTAACGCACGAAAGCCGTCGAAGCTCACCGTAATGTTTTCCAGATACAGAATTACACCGGTATCCGTGTTGACCAGCTCTTCGCGGGGGGGAGGCTCACTGCGGAACTCGAATACTCGACTGCGATCGATGAGCGAGTTCCGCTCCCTTCGGTTGGTTTCTTCAACCACTGGACGCCCTCCGACTTCTATATTGCGCCCAAACTCCCGCTATCCCTTTCGGCAGCGCCACTGTGACCAGCACGAATATAGCGCCCAGGGCGAACAGCCAAACTTCCGGCATAGCAGCTGTCAATGTAGTCTTGGCATAGTTCACGACAACGGCCCCCAGCGCCGCGCCGTATAGCGTCGCACGTCCCCCGAGGGCGACCCACACTACCAGCTCAATCGAATTGAGCGGCTGAAACTCGCTAGGGTTGATGATGCCGACCTGCGGCACGTACAGGGCGCCCGCAATGCCAGCAAGCACCGCCGAGACAGTGAATACCCATACCTGATAGCGTTCAACCCGGTATCCGATAAACCGAGTGCGAGCTTCAGCATCTCGCACCGCTGTGACCACATTCCCCAGCTTCGACGTCACCACGTAACGACAGAAAAGGTACCCAAAACCCAGAGCCAGGGCCGAGGCAACGAACAGCGCCACCCGAGTGCCGTCAGCCTGCAGACTCTGACCTAGGATGTCTTTGAAGTCGGTTAGGCCGTTGTTTCCGCCAAATCCCATCTCGTTACGGAAAAAAGCCAGCATTAGCGCGTAGGTCATGGCCTGGGTCATGATGGAGAGATATACGCCGGATACGCGCGAGCGGAATGCCAACCATCCAAACACAAAAGCTAGCAGCCCGGGAACCAGCATTACCATGATGGCCGCAAACCAGAACTGGTCGAACCCATACCAGTACCAAGGCAGGCTGTCCCAGTTAAGAAACACCATGAAATCTGGCAGCTCCGGGTCGCCGTATACCCCCCGGGAGCCGATCTGACGCATGAGATACATGCCCATAGCGTAGCCACCAAGGGCGAAAAAGGCGCCGTGCCCGAGGCTGAGGATACCGCAATAGCCCCATACGAGATCCAACGCCAGGGCCAGGAGGGCGTAGCACAAGTATTTGCCCAATAGCGTGACCGTAAACGTGGAAATGTGGAAAGCCGAGCTCTCCGGAACCCAAAGATTGGCGATGGGCACCACCACTGAAAGCAGCACGACCACTACCAGCAAGGCAATGCCCCCCGCTTCGTGATCTAGTAGACGGCGCGACAACATCAGCTTTCCACCGCTCGACCTTTCTGCGGAAACAGACCGCGAGGCCGTTTCTGAATAAATAGAATGATGAACACCAACACCAAAATCTTGGCCACCACCGCCCCTGCAGCGGGCTCAAGAAATTTATTCACCACACCTAAAGACAGACCCGCCACCAGGGTTCCCCATAGATTGCCTACCCCGCCGAACACCACCACCATGAAGGAATCCACGATGTATCCTTGGCCGAGGTTAGGGCCCACGTTAGTGAGCTGCGACAACGCGACCCCCGCGACGCCGGCAATTCCGGCACCCAATCCAAACGTCATCACATCGACCCGGGTGCTACGAATGCCCATGGCTTGGGCCATGCTGCGGTTCTGGGTCACCGCACGAACCTCCAAACCAAGTCGTGTACGTTTAAGGACAAGCAACAACGCAGCAAACACAGCAAGGGCGAAAAAGAAGATGTACAGCCGGTTGTAAGTTATGGAAAGCCCCTGGGCAATCTCTAACGAACCGCTCATCCATTCTGGTGTGGAGACCGCCCGGTTCAAAGGCGAAAAGATAGATCGCACAGCCTGCTGCAATATCAAACTGACGCCGAACGTGGCCAGTAGGGTTTCCAGCGGACGTCCATAGAGAAATCGAATCACACCGCGCTCAATGGCTATTCCAACCAGCCCAGAGACCATGAACGCCGCGGGTACAGCAATGAGCAACGACAACTCCAACGCCTCCGGAAACGCAGTCTGCACCACATAGGTTGTATAGGCCCCCAACATGATGAGCTCGCCATGCGCCATGTTAATCACGCCCATCACCCCAAAGGTAATCGAGAGGCCAATGGCGGCAAGCACCAGGATGGAACCAAGGCTCAGACCGAAAAAAAACGTCTCGAGCATCTGAAAGCGCGCGGCACGCTGTTCAAGCTCGCTGAGCGAAGCCCGCGCAGCGTCGCGCAGATCGTCTGACAGCGCTGGATCCCCAGCAATGGCCGTGAGCTTCATCCGCACGGTAGGGTGCAGGTTGCTTGCCGAGGCCCTTATCGCCGCCATGCGCGCGTCCTCATTAGGCGATTCCAGATCGAACACCGTGAGCGCGACCGCAATCGCCTGTCTGACCTCCGAATCAGTCTCCTCTTGAGCACGAACTGCAAGCCGATCACGAAACGTGGGATCTCCCGACGCCGCCAACGCCTGAACTGCGCTGAGACGCACTGCCGGTTCCGGATCGGCCAGCTGCCTGCCGGATAGCAGGCCTCTTACCACCCTGCGCAGCTTATTGTTTACGCTGATCTTTTTCGCACCGCGACGGCCAACCTCGCCGAGCTCCGCCCCGGTAGCAGCTTCCTGCAATCGGTATCCTTTTCTACCCAGGGATTCGGCAATGACCACCAAATCGTTATCACGTTTCGTGTACAACGCACCTTCGAGCAAGGCCGTCAGTACGATGTCCACTCGATCATGCGCGATACTGGCAAGCCGCGCGGCGGCGATCTCCTTTTCCCCGAAAGAGCGCGTATTGAGCGACTTCACTGCCAACTCAAAATCCCGCTGACCCGGCTCGGCAGCGAAGCCTATAGCCGAGAAAAGCAGGCCACCCATGACAATGCACCGAATGATGCGCACCCAGCCTCCCCAAAATAAAATGGCGAGCAGCAAGCTGCTCGCCAGTCAATCAAAACCAGAGGTTACGTTTATTCGTAATTCTGTCCGGAGCAGTTTCCGGTTTTGACGTTGTAGTTCCCACAGGCTAAGGGTGCCATCCAATCTGCCGTAATGTCACGCGAACCAGGCAAAAAATCGGACCACGCATCACCCACCACGGAACCCGCGGTCTCCCAAACGACATCAAACTGGCCGTCGTCCTGAATTTCCCCAATCAGCACCGGCTTGGTGATGTGATGATTGGGCATCATGGTAGCGACACCTCCCGACAAGTTCGAAACCGACACTCCGATAATGGCATCCTGAACAGCGTCCGGATCTGTAGTGCCTGCTTTCTTCACTGCCTCGGCCCACATCTTAAAGCCAATGTAGTGGGCTTCCATCGGATCATTCGTGACACGCTCGTCATCCCCAATGAAATCCAGCCAGCTGTCGATAAAGTCATCGTTGACCTCAGCATCTACACTCATGAAATAGTTCCATGCCGCGAGATGGCCTACTAGCGGTCCCGTGTCTATGCCCGAGAGCTCTTCCTCGCCCACCGAGAAAGCGATGACAGGAATATCTTCCGCAGAGATGCCCTGGTTTCCCAGTTCCTTGTAAAACGGTACGTTTGCATCACCATTGATAGTAGAAACGACCGCAGTTTTCTTTCCGGCAGAGCCGAACTTCTTAATGTCGGACACAATAGATTGCCAGTCGGAATGCCCAAATGGCGTGTAATTGATCATGATGTCAGCATCACTCACGCCCTTGGCTTTGAGATAGGCTTCCAGAATCTTGTTCGTCGTGCGCGGATATACGTAGTCCGTCCCCGCCAAGACCCAACGCTCCGCGCCTACCTCATCCATTAGGTAATCAACGGCTGGGATAGCCTGCTGATTCGGTGCGGCGCCCGTGTAAAAAACGTTCTTGGAAGACTCTTCTCCCTCATATTGCACCGGGTAGAACAGCAACCCATTAAGCTCCTCGAACACGGGCAGTACCGACTTGCGGGAAACCGAAGTCCAGCAGCCGAATACCACATCCACCTCTTCCTTCTCTATGAGCTCCCGCGCCTTTTCGGCAAACAACGGCCAGTTCGATGCAGGGTCTACCACCACCGCTTCCAACTGCTTGCCCAGCAGGCCACCGTCTTCATTCTGTTGCTCAATCATCATCAGAATGGTGTCCTTCAGCGTAGTTTCGCTGATCGCCATGGTGCCCGATAGAGAGTGCAATACGCCCACTTTGATGGTGTCGTCCGCCGCTTGCACTGCGGAGTTCGCGCCGAGCGCAACAAGCACAAATATTGAAACTAGTCGCTTAATCATTTTTCCTCCTAACATGTTTAGATCTGAATCTGCACACCAAAGCTAACGCCATCCAGATCGGCCCCTGGGGAGCCCGTCAGATTAGCGTCGCCGCTGGTGTAGTTGAGGTTGAAACGCAAATTGTGGCCCTTGATGATGTAGTTCACCCCGACCTCGGTGAGGTCGCTGTCCTCCATACCGGGGAAATCCGGTTCATTGGACGTGAAGCGTACGTAAGGCTGCAATTTGCCGGGGCCCACCTCCTGCGGAAACATATACGCCCCCGTTACGAAAAACGCGTCGCCGTCAAACAGGCAGAAACACGTGGGATCCGCCAATGCCGTCGCGGTAAGATCGGCGTCGAACATCTTGTATTCACCTTCCAGCGTCAGCACACCGGCGTCACCTAGTACCTTCTCGAAAAGCGCATCGACGATGACAGCTTGAAAATCTCCCGGCTCTTGCACGGTACCCGTGCCATCCGACTGCGACTGAAAAGAAACCCCCAAGGTGAATACATCACCACCGTTGCCGTAGTACGTACTGCTTGTGTAATACCCAGGGTTTTTCTCCATTTCCAGGAAGTTGTAAGCGACCCTTCCCGCAAACAGCAGCTTGTCTTTCTGATTGGCGCCGCCTTCCAACCCGTCAAAGATCCCGGCAGCGTACTGGAGCTTACCAATGCTGCCCCAAACGGTTACGCCCTCATCACGGCCAAGCAACCCTGCGGCGCCAAGCTGGTCCGAAGGTAATAGCGGTACCGTGTACTGGTTCCAGCTCAACGCGTAGTAGGGCCCATTGAGTTCTATGCGATCCGCCGGCGTCAGCATTCTGCCAATCCAGATGTTGAAGGCGTCGTTCAGCTCAAGCTGCAAGATGGCATCCAGCACGCCTATGTCATCGGCGTCTTGCCCGAAGACACAGCTCTCGCACTCGGTGTTAAAAGTGAATTTGACGTTCTTGTGGATCTGACCATTCACATACACACGTACGCTCTGGAGATCGATATCCGTGGAACTGTCTGATCCCGATGGGGCGGAATCCTCGACAATCGTAAACGCAGAGCGCATTCCCGCGCCGACGGTAATGGATTGATGCTCTCCGAACTCGACGGTCCCTCCCGCAAACGCCGCAGGCGCAAAGCCAGCCAGCAGCACGGCCAAGCCCCCCAGCGACATGAACAGAGTTCTCATTTGCTATCTCCTCTTTGTTTTTCAGCTGTATGCCTAAGCGCCGTTTCCAACGCACACAAAAGCTATAGCAAATTACGTGCCAACTCGTATTACCGCGCCGAATTCGATTGAAAAGTAGCGATCCCACCAGCGGCCCGCCCCATAGTGGTGCACTTTTACCCGGCGATGCATTGTTTAGGTGCGCGCGTGTACCTGCCTAGCGCCGATAATCCAGCGGAGGCTCGCGGTTACCGAGCAGCGCCTCGTAACGAAAGTTGGGGCCTTGACGCCGCAGGAGCTCACGCTTGGCAGCCGCCAGCAGCGCCGGGTCACGATACAGATCGGCAGCCGTAACCGACAGCACACGGGCCGCCAGCAGCATGCCTTTGTGGCCGATGCCCATGCCGCCGGCCGCTACCGCCTGCCAGCTGTGCGCAGCCGTGCCCGGCACCCAGGTAGCGGTATAGAAACCAACGGTGGGCACCAGCCAGCTCACATCCCCTACGTCGGTGGAGCCCATGTTCTGGCGGATTTCGAAGGGCTGTACCGCGCTCGCCGAGGCGATGTCGGGCAACCGACCCACTAAAGTGGTGCGTATCTGCTCGGCGAAACGCCGCTCCTCGGCGTCGTAGCGAACCCCACCCAACGCCTGCATGTTGGCGTATACCTTGCGCGCCAGGGTTTCGTTGGGAAGCACCGGATAATTGCCGTGCATCACCTCGAACTCCATCGCGGTACCCGTGCCGACGGCGGCAGCGCGCGCTGTATCCACAACACGCTCAAACAGGCCTTTGACGGTGGTCACGTCAGGATGCCGCACGTAGTAGTACACCTGCGCGCGCTCGGGAACGATATTGGGGGCTTCGCCCCCATGAGTGATCACGTAGTGAATGCGGCTGTTCGAAGGCACGTGCTCGCGCAGCAGGTTCACCATGAAGTTCATGGCCTCTACCCCATCCAGCGCCGAACGCCCCCGATCGGGCGCCGCTGCGGCATGGGCGGCCACGCCGTGAAAAGTGAATCGGCCGGATATGTTGGCCGTACTGCTGGATGGCGAGGCATCGTTGCGGCTGCCCGGATGCCAATGCAGCACCGCGTCCACGTCATCGAACAGACCTGCTCGGGCCATGTAGACCTTACCGGAGCCGCCCTCCTCGGCGGGCGTGCCATATACCCGCACGGTACCGCGCCGGCCAGAGGCTTTCAGCCATTGCGCCACTGCGACGCCCGCGGTGGCCGACGCCGAGCCGAACAGGTGGTGGCCACAGGCGTGCCCTGGGCCTCCTTCTACCAGTGGCGAGCGCTCGGGGATCGCCGCCTGAGAAAGCCCGGGCAGCGCGTCGAATTCCGCCAGGATGCCAACAACCGGCCGACCGCTACCCGCGGTCGCCACGAACGCCGTGGGGATGTCTGCCACCGAGCCGCGAATGGCAAAGCCGTTGCGCTGCAGGTAGCTGCGCAACGTTTCCGCGCTCTCGACTTCCTGGTAACCAAGCTCGGCCAGCCCCCAAAGCCTCTGGGCCAGGCCTACACCCGTCTGGTGCTGTGCTGCTACCCGCTCGAGCACCTGGGCGTCCAGCTGATCCTGGGCCTGCAGGCTGGTTGCCCACACTGCCAGCAAGCTCACACACCACGTTCTGATCCATCGACGATTGCGTCCTGTTCGCTGCATGGGCTCTCCTTTTTTGCTGCCGCCACTTTGCGAAAGTTTGCCACCGGGCGCAATCAGACCAGGCCGGTAACCGGCACAGCAGAATCTCGGACATTCAGGTTGGGTTCAGCCTGGCGAGCCTAGCCTGGAAGCTCGCCGCGAGGAGAACAAAATGCGAAAGGCAGTCACGATGGCTCTGTGCATGGCCGCGCTGGGCATCGGCTCCATCCACGCCATGCCGCCCCAAGAGAAACCTCCCCAAGCGAAAAAACCGGTGGCCAGAATTCCCTACGCGCACCGTATCGACCACTGGCAACCTCTGGACACACAGCGTGTCATGGTGAGCGTGGATACCCACACACGCTACCTGCTTACGCTGAAAAGCGTTTGTCCGGGCTTGATCTACGCGCGTAGCGTTGGCGTGACCATGTCCAACAACACCATCTGGGCGGGATTCGACGCCATCACCACCGATTCCACCGTGTGCGAAATCACGCGTATAGATCGTCTGAGCGACGCTACGCCAGGAGAAAGTGCAGCGGGCAGTTGATGGTGGCGGTGGGCGCGCAGGCTCCTTGCACCCGAGCTCTGTGCCACTATATCGACCTTGGTGGTTTCACGTCTCGGCAGCGCCACCCCCCGGCTTGCCTGGAGAGCGCGGCGACATTGACGCCAGCGCGGGGCAATTCGTATTCCCGAACAGCCGACATATTCCATCGGTAGCGCCGATGCTCAATCTAGCCAAAAACAGTGTGCCGTCGAAAGGTCGGTAGTACTGGCTGACAAGGCCACTCACTGACCGTGGAGTCTTGCCTCTACCCTCCGAACTCCTGTCGGATCATGAAGTCCTTTCGTAGAACCCTTTCGAACTGCCGGCCACTGTATGCGCGCTCCTTGCGATCAACTGGACGATCATCCATTCGCCCTGCTGCTGGCTGAGGCATTCCATAGCCCCCTCGCGCAACGGTCGTGACGTGGGAAGACCCGGAATTCGCCGACTACACGACCCACAGGACATCTCCTGCGCAATCGACAGCGAATCCCGGTACAACCGAACCATCTCGCTTCCCGCACCGGCCCAATTCATGGCACCGTCGCCGAATAGACACCTTAGTTGAGCGACGAATTCAAGAAAGTGGCAAAAGTCACACTTTGGCGCCGGCCATCACGGAAGGGGAGTGTTTTGAGAACCCAACCAATAGGGAGCGAGCCCTGACGGGCCAGATGAGTATTGCATCTTGCCTTTCTCGTCGAGAATGGTGGCGCTGCGAACGCCTACGGCGGAATCTCCCGTTTCCGGGTCGCACTCGACATGCCGATAGTCGATACCGTGCACCGCCACCGCCGGTTGTCCGGAATCCGGTGTGCCGCAGAACGATCGCCTGCGTGTGACGCCTTGTTTTCTAGCTCAGCCGTCTTGCAGGCATACAGCCGCGAGAGAAGAAATCGCCGTTCCGCGACGACCACGGCGCAGAACATGACGATCATGCCCGTTAGTGCAGTACCCCAGGGAAATACCCGTATCGGGATCTACCCAGGCCAACTGCCCGCCGGCGCCATTGTGCCCAAACGTCCGCGGGGAGCCAGTGTTGCCAAATCCACGTAGATTGGCATGTTGCGCACCGGCCACCACGATGCCCAAAGCGCGATTGGCCTCCTGACCCGTAGTGGGGTCGGTAAGCCCGCCGGTGCGAACGGCGCGCGCCCGCGTAAGTGTCGCCTCCTGCCAGATTTTTTCTCCCAGCCCACCGTGCAGCAAGCCTTGATGAAATAGCGCAAGCTCAGCCGCGCCCATGACACCACCGCCGCCCGGCACGCCAATTGCCAGGATTTCAGCATTGTTGAAACTGGATATGGCTTCTTCGGTAACCTCATTTGGCACCGGCAGCGGCAGCCCAAGTGCGCGAAAGTCGGCTTCCGTTGCTTCCTCGCCAACGTGAACACTGGCCTGCACCCGGGGGAACTGGGCATGCGGCAATCCCAAGTATAAATCGGGCAGGTTCAGCGGCTCGACGATACGCTCGCGAACGAACTGCTGGAAACTCATCAATGCGCGGCGTTCTATGACCTCGGCAACCACCCACATGGAGGATGTGGGGTGGTACATGAAGCGGGAACCAGGCTCCCAGTCCGTGCGCCAACTGGCCAGGCGTTTCATCCTTTGACCCACGTCCGCCCACTCCAACGGATGAAAGGGCGCCGCCGGGAATCCGGCAGTGTGGGTAAGCAGCTGCTCTACCGTCACCGCCTCCTTGCCGTTGGCGCCAAACTCCGGAACGATTTCGGATACGCGTTCGCTCTCGTGCAGCAAGCCATCCTGGATGAGCAACCACGCGGCGGCTGCCACGATGGCCTTGGTGGCGGAAAACACCACAAACAACGACTCGGAACCCGCCTCGCCAAAGGTTTCGAACACGGCCAACCGGCCGTGTCGCGCAACGGCAATCTGAGCAGACGGCAACAGCCCCGCGTCTACCTCACGACGCGCTCGATCGAGCAGCTTCTGAATCTTGAGTGGATCCAACCCCAACTCGGCGGGATCTGCCCGCCAATGGTCGTCAACATTTCTCATCGGCTTCCCCCATTCAGCCGTAAGCAAACCAATGGCGCGTGCGGTTAGCAAGGCCCACAAGGGACAACATGACGGGCACCTCCACCAGAACCCCCACCACGGTCGCCAAAGCCGCGCCAGACTGCAGACCGAACAGAGAAATTGCAACCGCCACGGCAAGCTCAAAGAAATTCGAAGTGCCAATCAAACACGCGGGGGCCGCCACGTCGTGGGGCAACCTCAGCACACGAGCGGCAGCGTAAGCCAGTAGGAAAATGCCGTAGGTCTGAAGCAATAACGGAATGGCAATCAGCGCTATACGCTGAGGCTGCGCGACCACTACCTCGGCTTGAAATCCAAATAGCAGAACCACCGTAGCCAGGAGCCCGAGCACCGACCAAGGCTTAAGGGAAGCAACGAAGCCGTCAACGGCGCTCGTGCCACCACCGCGTTGCAGCCGCCACCGGGTAAACATACCCGCCAGAAGCGGCAAGAGCACATAAAGCGCCACCGACAACACCAGGGTTTCCCATGGCACATGGACATCACTGATGCCAAGCAGCAACCCGGCTATCGGCGCAAACGCGAAGATCATAATGACGTCGTTGACGGATACCTGCACCAGCGTGTAGTTGGGGTCGCCCCGGGTCAGGTGGCTCCACACGAACACCATGGCCGTGCACGGCGCCACGCCGAGCAGAATCATTCCGGCGATGTACTCACCAGCGGACTGCGGATCCACCCAATCTGCAAACAGCACCCGGAAAAACAGCCAACCCAACGCCGCCATGGTGAACGGCTTGATCAGCCAATTCACCACGAGCGTGAGTATCAGCCCTTTGGGTCGCTTACCTACCTGAGCCAGCGCAGAAAAATCCACCTGAATCATCATCGGGTAGATCATTACCCAGATGAAGATCGCCACCACCAGATTGACGCTGGCGACCTGTAACCCGGCGATAGCAGCGAACCATGTTGGAGCGAGATTGCCCAACAGCACCCCAGCCAGGATGCATAGGCCCACCCACACAGTAAGATACCTCTCGAATACGCCCATCAAGCAGCCCTAGCTAGGCAACCACGCACAAGCAGCGTGCGCCAGGCGTCAACCAAGCTCCTCGCAGAGACTTTTGATGTAGTCTCCGGAGCCGTTGTGCACCGAACCGTCTGCAAATTCCACATTGATGGCCGACACCGGGCAAGCCCAAGCGGCATTGAGAAGCTGGAGATACTTGGCGTGAGTGTCCAGATCTCTGGAGATGATCTCCGGCCCGCCTGACTGCGGCCGGTCGTCCAGCAGGTCCGGTGCCTCAATAACGCAGCTGCGCTGATCCAGGCAGACATCCGTGTCGATCCAGAAGCGTGCAATCTCAGGTGCCGACGCCATTGACCGTTCTCCTACTACGCAATAACAAACGGAAACTGCCGAATAGCCTAGCACGTAAGGTGCGAGCGAAAAATCTTCCCGCCTCCGATTTCCGCTACAATCGCGCCGTCCTGGGGAACGACAAGAAACGCATGGAGATCTCGCAAGGCTTCGCCGACACCGTCGGCAACACGCCACTCATCCGCATGAATCGGCTCAGCGAGCTGACAGGTTGCGAAATCCTGGGCAAGGCGGAGTTTCTCAATCCCGGGGGGTCCGTAAAGGACAGGGCCGCCCTGTGGATGGTGCGCGATGCTGAAGAACGCGGCGCCTTGCAGCCTGGCGGTATCGTCGTGGAAGGCACCGCCGGCAATACCGGGATCGGTCTGGTTCATGTGTGCAACGCACGCGGTTACGGTTGCATCATCTACATGCCGGACAACCAGTCCCCAGAGAAGGTGGAAATCCTGGAAACCCTGGGCGCAGAAGTCCGCCAGGTTGCCACCGTGCCCTACAAGGATCCTATGAACTATCAGAAGCAGGCCGGACGCTTCGCCGAAACCCTGGAAAATGCCTTCTGGGCGAACCAGTTCGACAACGTGGCCAACCGCCAGGCCCATTACGATTCCACCGGCCCCGAGATTTGGCGTCAGACCGACGGCACCATCGATGCGTTCACTTGCTCAGTGGGCACCGGCGGCACCCTGGCGGGTGTGAGCCGCTTTCTGAAGGAACAGCGCCAGGACATTCAGCTCGTGCTGGCGGACCCGATGGGCAGCGCCCTGCACAGCTGGGCCACAACCGGCGAGGCCAGCATGAGCAAGGGGCCATCCATCACCGAAGGCATCGGCAACAGCCGCGTCACCGACAACCTGGCCGGTACCGAGGTGGACGACGCGGTCCAGGTCACCGATCAGGAGATGGTTACCATGGTGTACCAGCAGATGGTCGAAGAAGGCTGGTTTTTCGGTTCCAGTACAGGGATCAACCTATGCGCGGCCGTCAAGGTCGCCGAGCAGATGGGGCCGGGGCACACCATCGTCACGGTGCTTTGCGATACGGGGTCGAAGTATCAGTCGCGGTTGTTCAACCCGGAGTTTTTGGCGGAGCGTGACCTGCACGTTTGAGGGTGAAGCGCTGAGTTGGGGTTGCGACTACGCCCGCAGAGGAAGTTGGCGGGCTGGCGACGGGCCGCGCCACAGTGCCCGCCAACTTCCTCTGCGGACGCAGCCGCCAACAACGCGGCGTTTTCCCGCTCACGGAATTGGTCGCCTCGCTGCGCTCGGATGCACGAGCGCGCTCTACCGCCGGCGAACTTGGCGAGTCAGTTCAGCAGGTAAGCGCCGTCCACCGAGAGCGTCGACCCGGTAACGAAGCTGGCAGCGTCCGAGCACAACCACATGGCCGCATTGGTGACCTCGTCCATGGTGCCCAGCCGGCCGATGGGTTGGTGGGCGAGCATCTGTGCCTCCAGATCAGGGGTCTGGGTAATACCCCATTCCATCATTTCCGTTTTGACGACGCCCGGCGCGATGGCGTTCACGCGGATGTTGTCTTCCGCATAGTCGAGCGCCGCGGTTTTGGTGAGTCCAACGATGGCGTGTTTGGAGGCCACATAAGCGGCACCGCCAGGCGTGGGACCCAGGCCGGCGACGGAGGACATGTTAACGATGGCGCCGCCACCGTCTTTCAGCATGGCCGCGATCTCGTGCTTCATGCAATAGAACATGCCGGTGAGATTGATGTCGATGGTCTGCTGCCACTCCGCGTCGTCGTAGTCCGCGAATTTGGAGAACGCGTCTCCCGGAACGCCAGCCACGTTGTAGGCCATGTTGAGTTCGCCGAACTCGGCGGTGGCGGTTTCTATAAGCCGGGCGACGTCGGCGCTACGGGTCACGTCGCAGACGACAAATCGGGCGGTACCCCCGCTGCTGGCGATCATGTCCGCCACCTCGGCGCCCTCGCTCTCACGACGACCCCCGAAGACCACACGCGCCCCCGCGTCGGCAAATCGCAACGCGGCATTTTTCCCCAACCCCGACGTGGCACCGGGAATGACGATCACTTCCCCATCGAATTTCACTGCAACTCCCATTCAAGCTATCGCCGGATCACTTTACGAGCGATGCCGAGCAAGCGCCAGGCAGCCGCTGCTCGGCCAGCAATCTGGTAGGGGTTGGCGCTCGTCACCACCCCTGGCCGAAAACAGGACCCCGTGACACACTGGCGTTGACACAGCAGGCGAGGAGCCAACCCGCATGTACGAAATTCGAGACTACCACTACCGCCCGGACATCATCGATCGATACAAGAAATGGGCCGAAGATGCCGTGATTGTGCTACGCGACAAGCTGGACGTAGTGGGTTTCTGGATCGATGAAGGCCAGATCGAGCCCGAAATCAGCGGCACGGACACCATCGACTCGCCCATCGGCAGCGCCAACGTCACCTGGATCATTCGTTGGGACGACAAGGCGACCCGAGACGCCACCATGGGGACCGCTTTCACGGGCGAGGCCTGGGAGGCGGTGATGGCCAAGCACCCCGACCCCGACGGCTACCGGCAAGTATCGTCTCGGTTCATGGAAGAGATGTAGCGAGCGTGAGCGCGGCCGAACCCCTGCTCTACGCGGTCAAGGATGGCATAGCCACCCTCACGCTGAACCGTCCGGAATCATTGAACGCCATGAACGACGAGCTCATGGGCGGCATCAGCGCCGCGCTGGAGCAGGTGCGACACGACCAGAGCATACGCGTGGTGGTGGTCACCGGCGCGGGGCGCGGCTTTTGCGCCGGCGCCGACCTGGCCGCCGCAGCCGACGCGCCACCGATCGGCAACACAGACGCCCAGGCGCTGCCGGACGATGCCGGCGATGTGTTCAACGGCGCCATGCGCGACCTAATGGACTGCCCGGTGCCGACCATCGCCCGGGTCAATGGCGCGGCGGCGGGTGGTGGACTGGGCCTGGCATTGGCATGCGACATCACCATCGCTGCCGAATCCGCCTTTTTCGTCGCCACCTTCGGCCCCAACCTGGGGATCGTCCCCGACCTCGGCTCCACCTGGAGTATTCCGTTGCGCATCGGCCGGGCTAGAGCGCTGGGCATGACCTTACTCGGCGACCGCATCAGCGCCACCCAGGCCGAGCAGTGGGGCCTGGTCTGGCGCGCGGTGCCCAACGCCGAGCTGGATGCCGAAGTAAGCCGCATAGCCGAGACCCTCAAGCGCTCCTCACCGAGCGCCGCCACTCGGATTCGCCAGGCCATCGACGCCGCCACCCAAAACACCTTCAGCGAGCAGCTCGACCTGGAGATGGTCCACCAGGGCGTGCTGATTCCCCGCAACATGCAGGAAGGCGCCCGCGCGTTCATGGAGAAGCGACCGCCAGAGTTCGACGGCAAACGCGACTGAGCCACATCTCATTGGGGACGTCGTCACCCGCGCGTTGCGAACAGGTGCTCGCGTAGCTGCGGTGAGCCAATTAATCGCGGAGCGAGCAAGTTTGGGAACCGGGGTTAGCCCCTGAGCGGTCCGCACCAGTCCCGGCAACTTGGTGTAGGGGCGAGCGGTGCGTGCACGAAGCGTGGCGTTCGTTTCGCGAACAGCCGAACCTGTCAGACTAGGCGTCTTCCGGGATGTCTCCGAGCCGCTCGTGGATCGCGTCCAGGAACAGATCTCTAAGCGATATCATGCCGATGGTCTTGCCCGCTTCCACCACCGGCAGGTGGCGGACGCGATGCTTCTTGGTGAGTGCGATGCAATGCACGATGGTGTCATCGCGGCTGACGGTGATGACGTCGCGGGTCATTACCTCGGAAACCTTGGTCTGCTTGCTAGCGTGGGCGTCGAGAATCACCTTACGCATGTAGTCCCGTTCCGACAGGATGCCCACCAGGTAATCCTCAATCTGCACCAGCACGGCGCCCACGTCTTTCTCGTTCATCAGCTTGAGCGCGTCGAAAACCGACTCAAGCGGCCCGATCCATACCAGTTCTTCTGATTTTTCTTCTAAAATATCAGAGACATAGCGCATTTTTTACCCCACTTGCCCGGCCCTGGCCGGCGCGAATTTTCAGCACTTAAATTCCCCAGGCGCACCGCGGCGGGTGTCTGAGGGACGCCAGCCACATCGCTGCGGTAGCGAAATACGGATCCGGCCCGATCAGAATGAGTGCCTCCGGAGCCGGAAACGATGTAGAGATCCCTCAGGTCCAATCGGACCTTGTCATAGGCGTGGAAAAGAGGCAAGACTACGGGCCGGGAGGATTCATGCTCATACACCACCAGCCCCTTACACGCTTTATCGGCGAGCTTTTCGTGCGCTTCGACGCCGCTCCGGAAGACGCGGCTCTTGTGGCCAGTCACCTGGTAGCCGCCAACCTGAAGGGCCACGACTCGCATGGCGTGGGGATGGTGCCGGCCTACGTGGGAAACATCCGTCGCGGCAAGCTCAACGTTGCCGCGCAGGCCAAGGTAGTCCACGACAAAGGCGCGGTGCTGCTGGCGGATGGGCAGATGGGATTCGGCCAGGTGGTGGGGCGCCAGGCAGTGGATTTCGCACTCGAACGCGTGGCCAGCACCGGCATCGTGTGCACCGGCGTACGCAACTGCCACCATCTGGGGCGCATCGGCAGCTATGGCGAACGCTGCGGCGAAGCCGGATACGTCTCCATTCATTTCGTAAACGTGGTGGGCCACGACCCGTTAGTTTCGCCCTTCGGCGGTCGCGAGCCGCGCATCAGCACCAACCCGTTCTGCTGCGTGGTACCCCAAGAAGATGGACCGCCCATCGTGTTAGACATGGCCACCAGCGCTATCGCACAGGGCAAGGTGCGTGTGGCATACAACCAGGGCGTACCGGTGGGGGAAGGCGCGCTCATCGACCACGAAGGGGCACCCACCACCGACCCCGCCGTCATGTTCGAAGAGCCCAAGGGTGCCCTGGGTCCGTTCGGCAAGCACAAAGGCTACGGCCTGGGGTTGATGTGTGAGCTCTTGGGCGGCGGGCTCGCCGGGGAGTGGACGGCGGCACAGGCATCCCACGAGGAGCAGGGCTTCTCAATCATCAACCACATGCTGATGCTGGTACTGGACCCAGACCTGTTCGGCGGCGCGGACGGTTTTCGCCGGGAAGTGGCCGACATGGTGGACTATCTGCAGTCCACCAACCCCGCCGTGGGTACCGAGCGCGTCATGGTACCGGGCGAGCCGGAAATCGCCGCCATGGAAACCCGACGAGCCGAGGGTATACCCATCGACGACAACACTTGGGCTGCCATTCTCAAGTCCGCGGAAGTGGCGGGAATGACGGATTCCGAAGTGGACGATCTGATCAGCTAGCTTCCCGATCGGGATCCACGAATCCGTATTCGGCCGCCAGCTCTTTCACGCTGTAAACGCCGCCCGACTTCTCCAAAACGTTCGCGTCCGCCGCCAGCGCCGCCACACAGCGCCCGCTGAATCGTGGTGATTCGGCGCGCTCCGGGTCGAGCTGCATGTTGCCCTGGGCCACCGCATCCAGCACGAATTCGGTTTTCACCGCCGAGGGCCGCAGGGAAACCGCCGCCACCCCG
>DEBD01000001.1:123160-129351 GCA_002348385.1 Gammaproteobacteria bacterium UBA2965
CCCACGCCGTAGGAAGCGCTGAATACGTACTCGTCCCCGCCTCGCGAGGAGATATTCACGATGAGACCACTTCCCTGAGCCACCATGAGCGGGGCCCCGTACACCGATGCCACGTAGTAACCGCGCAACCCCACGCCACACTGGTCGTCCCACACCGAGACCGGATGCTCCCAGAAGCCACCACCAAAAACCGGCGGATCAGGGATCTTGTAGGCGTTGTTCACCAGCACATCCAGGCGCCCCTGCTGTTCGCGTACCTGTTCGAACAGCGCGCGCACTGCCTCGTCGTCGTTGTGGTCGAGCGCCACGGGAACGCCGGTACCACCAAGCGCAGTAACGCTGGCGGCAGCCGCCTGGATGGTTCGCTCCGCGGGGGGTGTATCGAAACTCTGGCTGCGACCAGTAATGTAGACGATGGCGCCCGCCTCGCCGAGACCCTCGGCCACACCTCGCCCCACGCCGCGACTACCACCCGTAACCACCGCAACCTTTCCGCGTAAATCCACCATCGCTCGATATCCGCAACACCCGCCAGCGGATAATTGTAACCTGACGCACGGCTCGGCTAGACGCTCGCCTCCCCTTGAGCTAACGTCCACCGAACCAGCCAACAGGAGGGACTGTGCCGGGATCCGATATTAAGCGGGCGGGCTTAAAGGTGACGCTGCCAAGGCTCAAAGTCTTGGAGGTGCTCGAAAGCTCAGAGCCACACCACATGAGCGCCGAGGAAGTGTACAAACACCTGCTCGACTCAGACGACTCAGTGGGGCTCGCAACGGTGTACAGGGTGCTCACCCAATTCGAAGCCGCCGGCATCGTGTCGCGACACAACTTCGACGACGGGCACTCCGTCTACGAACTCGCCACCGAAGACCACCACGATCATATGGTGGACGTGGACACCGGGCAGGTGGTGGAGTTCGTCAATGAGCGTATCGAAGCGCTGCAGCGCGAGATTGCCAACGAGCATGGCTACGACCTGGTAGATCACGAACTCGTGCTGTTCGTGCGCAAAACCTCGTCGTAACCGATGCCCGGGCGCGCTGCCCAACATTGCAAATGAGAATTACTTCTATTTAAATGACACGAATCTGTCATTTTGACTCATGCCATGTCTCTGGCTCACAAAAAAAGTCTGGCGTTGGGCGACCTGCGGCCAGGTGATCGAGCCCGGGTAGCAGGCTTCCGCGAGCAATATCCATACGCCTCACAGCTGGCTAGGCTCGGCCTCATTCCGGGTACCGAGTTCACCGTGATGCGCACCGCACCACTGGGCGACCCAGTGGAAATTCGTTTTCGTGGCTTCAGTCTGGTTATCCGGCCGAGCGAAGCCCACGTTATGTTGCTGGAGGCCGCAGAGTGACAACACTCGCTCTGGTTGGTAACCCCAACTGCGGCAAGACCACCGTGTTCAACATGCTGACCGGTACCCGTCAACGCGTGGGCAACTGGCCCGGCGTGACCGTAGAGAGGAAGACCGGGACGTTTCGGCACGCCAGCGCTACCGTAGAGGTGGTAGACCTTCCTGGCACCTACTCGCTGGAACCGCTCAGCGGCGCCATAGACGAAGCGATCGCCCGTGAATACATCACCGAATCCGTCCCCGACGTAATCGTCAATATCGTGGATGCGACAAGCCTGGCGCGCGGCTTGTTCCTGACCACCGAGGTGCTGGAGCAGGGCCGCCCCGTGGTGGTGGCGTTAAACATGATCGACGTTGCCGACAGCCACGGCATGCACATCGACGCAGATCGCCTCTCAGACGCGTTGGGCTGCCCCGTGGTTCCCATAGTCGCCAGCAAAGGCGAAGGCAGCGACGCGCTGATGGATCAGATCGAAGCTGCGGCAAGGCGCGAGGCCCCGGCGCCGCTGGGCCCATTCGATGATGTGGATGCGCGCTATCGCCACATCGACACAGTGCTGACGTCCTGTCTCACAACCACACCAGTCCATAGAACCCTGACGGACCGCATCGACGCCGTGGTACTGCACCGCTTCCTGGCTTTCCCGATCTTTCTTGGCGTCATGTACCTGATGTTCATGTTCGCCATTAATTTCGGGTCGGCGTTCATCGACTTGTTTGACGGCGTCGGAAACGTGCTGTTTGTGGAAGCGCCCCGACAACTGCTCGACGCGATGGAGTTTCCGCCGTGGCTCACCGTGTTCATTGCAGACGGTATCGGAGGCGGCATCCAGCTGGTGGGCACGTTCATCCCGGTCATCGGCTGTCTATTTCTAGCACTGTCTTTTCTGGAAGACTCCGGCTACATGGGACGCGTGGCGTTCATAGTCGACCGGCTGCTTCGAAGCCTGGGCCTGCCCGGAAAATCCTTCGTGCCCCTGATCGTGGGTTTCGGCTGCAACGTGCCCGCGGTGATGGCCACCCGCACGCTGGAGCGGGAGCCGGATCGGATACTCACCACCATCATGGCCCCGTATATGTCCTGCGGTGCCCGACTCACTGTGTATGCGCTGTTCGCCGCGGCTTTCTTTCCCACCAACGGACAGAACGTGGTGTTCGCCCTCTATATTCTGGGCATCGCCGTAGCCGTGCTGTCCGCATTGGCCGTACGCCGCTACCTGGTAAAGGAGCCCCACAGCGAGTTCCTGCTGGAGCTACCCGCCTACCACCTGCCCGCCCTCAAGGGCCTCCTATTGCAGACCTGGCAGCGACTGAAGGGGTTCGTTCTGCGCGCAGGCAAAGCGATCGTCGCCGTGGTGATCGTTCTTAATGTGGTGAGTTCCTGGGGTACCGACGGGTCCTTTGGCAACCAGGATTCCGACAAGTCGATGCTCTCGGCCATCGGGCGCACCATTACCCCCTTGTTCGCGCCCATGGGCATCGAGGAAGACAACTGGCCGGCTACCGTCGGCATCTTTACCGGCATCTTCGCGAAGGAAGTGGTAGTGGGCACGCTGGATGCGCTTTATGCGCCGCGCGGAGGCCAGGAAGATGTGGATCTGGGCGACGCGTTGGGCGACGCGCTGCAGTCGGTGCCCGACAACCTCTCCGAACTGGGAAACCAGCTTCTCGACCCGCTAGGCATCGGTCTGGGCGAGCTGGACGACGTGGAAATGGCGGCTTCGGAACAGGGGGTTGGAATCTCCACCATTCAGGCGATGCGCAGCCTGTTCGACGGGCAGCTGGGGGCATTCAGCTACCTGCTGTTCATACTGCTATACATGCCCTGCGTGGCCACCATCGGCGTCATCTACAAGGAGCTAGGCGGATTCTGGGCCGGATTCAGCACAGGCTGGTCTGTGGTGGTGGCCTATAGCGCAGCCGTGACTTGCTACCAGCTCGGTAACATCACCGAAAACCCCATCAGCTCCCTCACATGGACCCTAGGCGTGGCAGCTGCCTCTGCGTGCGTCTTCGCGATGTTGATACGGTTGGGCCAACGGCGGCAAGCTCGACTGATCCCGTTGGTCAACCTGGACTAGCGTTCAACGCGTCGCCCCGCGCACGCCGCTACTCCGCCGACGCGGATTCCTTGCGGAACAGCACCACGCCCCTCCGGGCCACCAGGAGCTTTTGCAGAGTGACGGGGTCGAAATACGCTTCCACTCGGTCTCCTTCAGGCGTCGTGCCGTACACCTCGTAGCAGCCTTCATCGACCTCGGTCTTGCGAACCTGCCAACCGGCAGCGACCAGGGATTTCTCAAGCTCGTCCTGCGACTGCCAAGTGGCGGGGTCGCCGGAGTCGCACTCCATCAATCCACTCCCGTGTGCGTGCGTGCCGAACACAAGTAGACACCCAAGCATGATGCTACGCAGCAGGCTGTTGTTTTGCTCGATAGATAGTAAAGACACGATAGACCTCCAAGGTTATGAGCGGCGTAAAATGCACCCAAGCGGCAAGGGCATTGTTATGAATGGTCACCCAATGCAGCAGAGTGAGAAGCGCGGCCGGGTATGCCAGCCGATGTAGAACATACCAAGTCCCGCCAAGACGGCTCACAGAATACCCGTTGCTGGTAACGGCGAGGGGAGCAAACAGCGCAACGCTCAGCCAGCCCGTCCAAATACCCACCGCCCCAATCTCAGCGAGGATGTTGCTGAGCGTCTGCATGTCCACCAGGTAAAGCGCCGTGTGCAGGGCTGCATAGCCAAACGCCGCGACCCCCACATCTCGCCGATACCGGCGCAACCAGGCCAGCCACCCAGCATTGGGGAAGGCCAGACGAAGAGGTGTCAAAGCCAACGCCACGATCACCAACCGAGCGGACATCTCTCCGCTGCCATGCAGCAGATCGGCCGCGTGCACTTGACCAGCAGCCAATCGAGATAAAGACACGGCTGCTGGAATCGACATCACCAGCCAAACAACGACCCGACCCCAACCCAATAGCCAACGCCACCACTTCAAAACATTGGCCGGCAGTATGTCACGGTCAAATATTTATGCAATTGCGAATCATTCTCATTTATAATAGGATTCATGTTCCGATAACGCATACTAAGAAAAACGAGGATGCCACCTAATGCGAATTGAGAGGCTTTTGATGATCGTGCTGTTGCCCACAGTCGCCATGAGCGCACACGGCGATGAGCCGAGCCAAGGCGCAAGTTTCGTTGAGGAGGTCACCATCGTCGGCAGCCGGACGGACGCCCGCCAGATCACCGGCGCAGCCCACTTCATCGGGGAGGAGGAGCTCCAGCGGTTTGCCTACACCGACGTCCAACGAGTCGCCCGTCAGATTCCCGGCGTATCCATCCAGGTAGAGGACGGATACGGGTTGCGACCAAACATCAGTATTCGCGGTGTCGCCACCGAACGCAGCGGCCGCATCACCCTGCTCGAAGACAACGTGCTCATCGCACCCGCACCCTACTCGGCGCCCTCCGCCTATTACTTCCCAACGATGGGGCGCATGGCCGCATTAGAGGTGCTGAAAGGCCCATCCGCCATTACTCAAGGCCCCTACACCATCGGTGGCGCATTCAACATGATCTCGACACCAATTCCCGGCGACGCGGGCGGGTGGATTACAGCCGAGGCGGGAGAAGATGCCACCTACCGTGTGCACAGCACTTACGGCGCTACGCTGGATTCCGGCTTTGGCTTCTTGGTGGAAACTCACCAGTGGTTCTCCGACGGATTCCAGTCCGTCGACCGCAGCAACCGGGATACCGGACTTGAAGTACAGGACTACACGGTAAAGCTAGCCTACGCCCCCATGGACTCGCGGCATCGCGTGGAGCTCAAGCTGCAATACGCGGAGCAGACCTCGGAGCAGAGCTACCTGGGCCTGACGGATGTAGATTTCAATGACGATGCCACGCGACGCTACGGCTTGTCGGATCTGGATGAAATCGACACCAAGCACGAGCAGATCATCCTGCGCTATGAATTCACATTGAACGACTCCACAAGCATCGGACTGACGGCATACAACAACGAGCACGAGCGGAGCTGGTTCAAAACGGAAGGCATCGACTTCGACGGCAGCGCGAGCGCGCAGGAGTTCGAGCGAACGAGTTGGTTCAACGTCATCCAGGGAATCAACAGCGGAGCAGGTCGGGACGGCATCAGCGCAGCGGACCTGCAGGCAATCTTGGACGGCACTTTGAACACTCCGGCTGGCAGCATTCAACTTCGCGCCAACGACCGCGAATACTATTCCCGAGGCGTGCAGCTGGCATTGAGCTGGGAAGGCAACCTAGGCGAGACCCAGCACGAACTGGAACTCGGCATCCGCTATCACGAAGACGAAGAAGACCGCCTACAGCGCAACAGCAGCTATAGCCAACAAAGCGGCTCGCTGGTACTCGACGATCTCGGCCTGCTCGGCAACGCAGGCAATCGTATACAGCAAGCGGAAGCGCTTGCTATACATATTTTTGATCGTATCGAGGTGGGCCGCTGGACGCTGACCCCCGGTCTGCGCTTCGAAGACATCGATCAAAGCCGCGTACGCTACGAGACCCGTTTCGGTAGAACCGCAGATCCTGCATCGCGCAGCAATTCCAATATTCGCGACACCCGGAGCAACAACACCCAGGCATGGCTGCCGGGTATGGGCGTGCTCTACGAGATCAACAACTCGACCGTACTGCTCGGGGGCGTTCACAAGGGCTTCACCGCCCCCTCCAACGCGCCTGGCGTGAACGAGGAAGAAGCCATCAACTACGAGCTCGGCATCCGCTTCGACAACGAACGCTTTCGCGCCGAGCTAACTGGCTTTCT
>DEBD01000043.1:0-3054 GCA_002348385.1 Gammaproteobacteria bacterium UBA2965
CCTCCCAACTGGTCATCCAGGCTATGGCTGAACTCCAGAGATTCCATGCGCTCCCGGCGCCGCTGAAGCTTGGCGGGCTCCAGGTCGCGGGTGTCCGAGTAAGGCAAACGGAAAGCGATCTCTGGGGCCGCACCGGCTTCCATGGCGTCATGGTCGAACAGAAAGAAGTCGGGGTTCATGAACCCCGCTAACAGACGTCCACTACCTACCAGCACCCGATAGCACTCGAGCCAGACCGGACGCACTGCCTCCGCGAACACGTTGGCAACGGGGTGGAAGATCAGATCGAAATGCTGATCGGGGAAAGCCGACAGATCCGCCATGCCGGTCTGGACCAGCTCGATATCCAGCCCTTCACGCCGCGCCACCTGATCATCCTTAGCCAACTGCTCTTCTGAAACATCGAGGCTGGTCACGCGAGCCCCGGCAGCGGCCAGCACCGGCGCCTGCTGCCCACCGCCCGACGCAAGACATAGAACGCGCTTGCCAGAGACTCCACCAAACCAGTCGCCGGGAACCGGTCTGTTTGGCGTGAGGTGCACCTCCCAGTCGCCCTGCCGGGCAGCGGCGATAACCGCCTCGGACACCGGTTCGCACCACCGGTTGGTTCCGGACCGGGATTGGATATCCCACACTTGGCGGTTGTGCTCTAGAACATCGCTCATGATTCGTCATCCCGCGGGCACCGGGTGTCTCGCAGTTAAAAAGCTCAGACCGGTGAAGGCAAGCCAAGCACCACCGCAATGTGCCCATTCAAGCCGTGACCGGCGTCGGCATATATGCGGCCGTGGACGATGAGGACGCCGCAGCCGCGCAGACCTAGCGTACCACCCGCAAAGGCCATTAAGGCTCCCAACCAGTGGTGATGACGGTTCCCTCGGCGACCCTGCCCTGCGCCACTCGGAAAAACGCCGCCAGGTGCTGCTCCACGCGCGAACCCGAGCGTTTGGCCTCGCCCGTCAGCACGAAATACACGGCAACGGTGTCTCCCTCGGCCAGCATCTGTTGAATGGTGAACTTCGCGTCACGGATGGCCTCGTGCTGCGCGATGAGGTCGGCGCGATGCTGCGCCAGCGATCCCGCATCCTTCATTCCGTATCCCCGGCGCACGTAGTCGTCGTGAAAGCTGTCGTCGATAACGGACAGGTCTTGCTGGTTGAAACCGTCCTCCATGATGCGGCGAACGAGTTCCTTGTTGTCGGTTTGCAGGCTCATCGGCTCCTCCCAATGTGTCGACCATATTGTGTCGGCGGCCGCTAACCCACAGCCAGCACCATCCATCGACGGCGCCCAAGCCCCGGCCTGGGCGGTTGCCCGCTAGGCGTCTTTTCGTCTACGTGAGCCAATCCAACGGCCGACGAACTCGGGCTCATAGGCTTCCTCGGGCGCCAGGCGTACATGCTCATCAAGCAGGTAGGCATCCGGCCCGATCAAGATCCGCCAACGTTCGTTTCTAACACCGTCCAAGATGACGCCAGCGGCTTCCTCCGCGGTGGTGGGCGCTTTGTCCCTGAAGGTTTCGCCCGTGGTACGGGCCAACTCGAGTACCTCGTCGTCGCTCATCTCGTCCACCGGATGGCCCATCATGCGCAGCAGCGTACGCGCACCGGCAGCGCCGGTCTCTCCGGTAGCCTCGGTATTCAGCATGATGGAGGTGCCCACGTGCCCGGGAAACACCACCGATGCCTTGACGTGGGGCGCGTGGATGCGCAGATCGGTGATGAGCGATTCGGTGAAGCCGCGCACCGCAAACTTGGCCGAGCTGTACGCCGTGTGCGAGGACTGAGGTCCGGTGCTGGCCCACAGGCCGTTAATACTGCTGGTGTTCACGATGTGCCCTTCGCTGCCAGCCACCAGCAACGGCATGAAAGCCCGCGCGCCGTTGTAAACGCCACCCCAGCAGACGTTGAACGTTTTCTCCCACTGCTCACGTGTTTCGGTGAGAAAGCTGCCACCCCCGCCGATGCCGGCGTTGTTGAACAGCAGGTTGATGTGATCCGTGTTAAACGCGCTCTGCACATGCTCGGCGAAGGCGTCCATCTGCTTTGCGTCGGACACGTCGCAGACAAACGACGTGGTGCGAACGCCTTGGGGGGCTTCGGCCTCACACAAAGCTATGCTCTCCGCCATGTTGGCGGCGGATACGTCGCACATCGCCACATCGCAGCCTTCGGCCACCAGCTGGCGGGCCAGCGCTCTGCCCATGCCGGTGCCACCGCCGGTAATGACGGCAATCCTGCCCGAAAAGTCTTTCATGTCGTCCTGATATTCAAGCCGCTCGGGTTAGCTTACGGGGCGGTATGTCTGCAACGCAACGGGGAGGCGGCTACACTAAGGTTATTGTTGAGCGGGAGCAGCGAGGATGAGCGATCCCGTATGCATGATCGGCATAATCGAGGTGAAGAATTTCCCGACTGATACAAATGAGTAGGGCATGCCGGTGGGCGCCAAGAGAGGCTGGCCAACGCCACCACGCTGGTGATTGTGCCCGCACTCAACCCCCAAAGCCTAAAACCACTACCATGCGCCCATGCTCATAAAGTTCGCCATACGTGATCTCGCCCTGGTCGCAATCGGCATCTCACTCTGGCTGTGGCTGGGCCCACTGGCGCAGGAAGCCCGGTTCGGCGACGCGCTGGGCCTGCTTGCCGGTCTGGGTCTCGTGATCACCGCCTACCTGGCGCACGAGTGGGGGCACGCGCTGGCGGCACGGATGGCGGGGGCTCGCATCTATGCTCCCCACACATTGCTGCACGTGAGCCTGTTCAGTTTCGACACCAAGGCCAACACCACGCAGCAGTTCGCGCTGATGTCTCTCGGCGGGTTCGCGGTAACTGCCATCGCCATATGGTTTGCCTACGGGTGGCTACCCGACGAACCGTTCGCCGCCAAGGTGGCGCGTGGCGGCATCACCTTACTTGCTTCGATTACCGTGTTCGTGGAGGTGCCGCTGCTGCTGGTGGGGCTAGCAACGGGCCGGATACCGTCTGTGGTCGCGGTCTTCACGCCACGCGAGGATGGCTCGATTGCGTGAGCACCATGACTGACCCGCGC
>DEBD01000043.1:3388-33940 GCA_002348385.1 Gammaproteobacteria bacterium UBA2965
CCCGCGCGGCGCCGGCGGGCGGGAGTGGCCCCACGGTAGAGCCGCAACACTAGAATGTGCTCGCGGACACCACCTGCGCCAGAGTCAGCTCACCACGCCATCCCCGAACATCTGCTCGATTCGATCGGCACTCAGCGAAAATGACTCCAGTACGCTGCGGGTGTGCTGCCCGTGATCCGGGCTCGGGGCCCCCGGCTCCAGCGCCTCGCCACCAAAACGCGGCGGTGCTTTGACGATACGCATGGAGCCCATCAGCGGGTGATCGATGACTTCCACGGAACCGTTGGCCTGCAGTTGCTCCTGGGCCAGCACCTCGTCTTTGTCCAGGCAGCGGGCGCAGGGCACGTCTGCCTCCGCCATCTTGGCGATCACCTCGTCTGTGGTGTACTTGAGATACTCCGTTGCCACCAGCGCCTTGAACTCATCGATGTTGGCGACGAGGTTTTCCATGCTGTTGAAGCGTTCGTCTACCAGCAGGTGCTCCATGCCCATGGCAATGAGGGAGCGCATCTGCTGCTCGGCGGTGCCCGCCGATACCGTCACCGCACCGTCTTTGGTAACCGTAAGGTCGTAGAGGATGTCGATGAGCAGCGGCTGCGGCGCCACGTCCTCATCCAGCAGCGTGTGATTCTGGAAACCGTCGGGAAAGATGAAGAACAAGCCAGCGTCTAGCATGGACAGATCGATGTGCTGCCCGGCGCCGGTCTTCTCGCGCGCATACAGTGCCGCCGTGACTGCCTGACAGGCGGTGTACGCCGTGATCTTGTCGCAGATCAGCGTGCGGAAAAAATCGGGGCCATCCTTGCCCTGGGTGGCCGTAATGCCGGACTGCGCCTGGATCACCGGATCGTACGCAGGCGAATCCCGTTTTGGGCCTGCTTTGCCGAAACCCGAGATAGCGGTGTAGATCAGCCGCGAATTCAACGCGCGCAGATCGTCGCTACCCAGGCCGAGCTTCTCCATGACGCCGGGGCGGAAGTTGTGAATAACGACGTCTACGTTGGGCACCATGTCGCGAACCAGTGCCTGGCCCGCCTCGGTCTTGATGTCGATGCGAACTGCTTCTTTGCCGCGGTTGCAGTTGGCAAACAGGGAGGAAATGCCGCCTTTGGTGGCGCCGATGTAGCGTAGCGGATCGCCGGCGGCCAGCGGCTCCACTTTGATCACCCGCGCGCCCTGCTCGCACATCTGCATGGCCGCGAACGACGCGGTGATCATGGTGGAAAACTCCAGGATGGTAATTCCCTCCAATGGTTTCATTGCAACTCCAGAATCGTTAGTGATGGCAGCGAAATCCCGCGGCGAATGGGCACATCGTACCCAATGGAGTGCTCGTGGAGTACCTCTGCCGGATATGCGGGTAGAATGTGGCGAGGCTACGAGCTCACACAGGCACGCGATCAGTGGACCGCATCACCATCACCACACCCGACGACTGGCACCTGCACGTGCGTGACGGCGACGCCCTGCCCGCCGTGCTGCCTTTTAGCGCCCGCCAGTTCGGCCGCGCCATCATCATGCCCAACCTGACCCCGCCGGTGACCACCACGGAACACGCGCTGGCCTATCGGGGGCGCATCCTAGCTGCCCTGCCGGAAGGCAGCGCCTTTCAACCGCTGATGACCCTGTATCTCACCGACGCCACGCCGGCCGCAGAGATCGCACGAGCCAAATCCAGCGGCCACGTGTTCGGCGTAAAGCTCTACCCCGCCGGCGCGACCACCAACTCGGACTCCGGCGTGACTGACATCTCCCACTGCTTCGAGGCACTCGGCGCCATGGAGCGCCAAGGCATGCCGCTGCTGGTGCACGGGGAGGTAACCCACGACGCGGTGGACATCTTCGATCGCGAGGCCGTTTTCATCGACGAAGTGCTGCGGCCGCTGGTAGCGCGGTTCCCAGCGCTGAAGGTGGTGTTCGAGCATATCACCACCGCGGAGGCCGCCGACTTCGTGCTGGGCACCCCCGACAACGTGGCCGCCACCATCACGGCCCACCACCTGCTGCTGAACCGCAACGACATGCTGGTGGGCGGCATGCGGCCGCACAACTACTGCCTGCCGGTGCTGAAGCGCGAACGCCACCGACAAGCGCTGGTTGCCGCCGCAACCTCAGGCAACCCCAAGTTTTTCCTCGGCACCGACAGCGCGCCCCACAGCCGCTCCGCTAAGGAAAACGCTTGCGGCTGCGCCGGCAGCTTCACCGCACCGGCCGCCATAGAGCTGTATGCCGAGGCGTTCGACGCAGCCGGACACATCGAACGGCTGGAGGCCTTCGCCAGCCACTTCGGACCGGACTTCTACGGGCTGCCGCGTAACGAAGGCACCTTGCAGTTGGAGCGCCGTGCCTGGCAGGTGCCCGAGCACTTACCCTACCTGGATGAAGAGATCGTACCGTTCATGGCCGGCGAAAGCCTGCGCTGGTCTCTGCTTGAGGACGGCGCGTAGCGCGCCGGCGGTGGCCTGGTTGGCCAAGGACATCTTCCGCATCGCGTTACTTAAGTGAGATACGGCCGAGCCGCAACAGCCGGGCTCGGCCAGCTCAAGACACCAACCAACGTCGCAGTCAGGCCTGATGGCCCTCGAAGTCAAAACACTCCGTATCTACGGCTCGCTGCATGGCATCGGAATAGCGGTTTCCGGCCACTGATTCCGGCGAAAACAAATCGCCCAACCTGTTGAGGGTCTCGTCTGGAATGGTGAGGCCAAGCGCAGTGTAATTCTGCTCCAGGTGATCGATACGCGTGGTGCCCGGAATGGTTACCACGTGCTCACCCTGAGCCAGCACCCAGGCCAGCGCCAGATCAGGAATACCGCAACCCAGCTCGTCAGCAATCGCGCGGGTGGCATCCAGCTTCTGCAGATTCCTGGCGTAGTTGTCTGCCTGAAACCTCGGCAGGCGCCCGCGCAGGTCGATCTCGTGAAGCGCCTCCGTGTTCAGCGGCTCATCGGCAAAAAAACCACGACCCACTGGACTGAAGGAAACGAAGGTCACACCGAGTTCCGCGCAGGTTTCCAGCACCGAGATCTCGGGATTGCGGGTCCACAGTGAATACTCGGACTGCATGGCCGCGATGGGGTGCACGGCATGAGCGCGGCGCAGGGTTTCCGCCGACATCTCCGAAAGCCCTACATGACGAATCTTGCCCTGTGCCACCAGGTCCGCCAACGCGCCCACCGACTCTTCGATGGGTACGTTCCGGTCGAGCCGGTGCATGTAGTAAAGATCGATCACGTCCGTCTGCAACCGGTCCAGGCTCGCATCACACTGGGCCTTGATGTGTTCCGGGCTGCCGTCCAGCACCCGCTCGCCATCGCGCACACCCATGACGCACTTGCTGGCCAGAAAATACTCCGAGCGCCGGTGGCTGATGGCTTTGCCAAGCACCGTTTCGTTGCCGCCCATGCCGTAAATCGACGCGGTATCGAAGAAGTCGTAGCCGGTATCCAGCGCGTGCTGAAACAACCGGATCGATTCTTCTTCCGGCAGGGCTGGCCCGTACGCGTGGCTGACATTCATGCACCCCAGGCCAACTGCGTTTACCTGAGCATCACCTATGGGTCGGGGTGCTAACATTTTTGACTTCCATCACATTCGAATTTGACCGCTAGTGTATTCATGGGGGTGGGCTCCAACAACATTGGACTGGCAGCCGAACGTAGAGTTGGCCACAACGAGCCAACCGCCGATCGATCAATGTGAATCAATCGTCAGTCTTCAACATTGGCCCAACTACCACCGTTCGCGGCAAGCCAATTCACCAGCGGTTCGGGACGGTAGTCACCAAGGGCAAAGCGCCGCTTAACGGACCGATGAACGAGCGACCCCGGCGGCATCGTACGAGGTTCCACCCCCAGCACCCTGAAGAACCCTCTGTATGACCGATTAATTCTAAGCTTGTGATGTTGCGCCACGCTGCCGTGCAAGTGGTTGTGGAACTCCAATCCGCCGAGAGTCGCTTCGCGCGCCATCCACGCTAAGGCCACATCTCCCAGAAATTTGCCGCCCTTTGGCTTGGCGCCGCCACCGATATCACCATGAACGCCAGCAAACCAGACCTGTTTGACATCACGCGCTTGCGCGTGCGCCCACAGGGTGGGACCGAAGTCCTTGCGTTTTTCGTCAATGGCAACCGCATGACGTGCGCGCACAACGTTGCTGCCAAGCATCTCGTCGTAGAAAAGATCCTTCTCCTCTACAAATGCCAATGCGCGCGTCGGTATCCCAAGCGCGCCGACGGTGTCCCACACTCCCAGGAAGGCCACTTCACCTTTCTTTCCATCGACCGAGTGGCTCCGGCGCCACTGCCTCCCTTCTGGTGAGCGAGGTTTCGCCCCCTTCTTCTTATAGAATTTGAAGGCCGCGGGAATCTGGTCTGCCTCGGTTTTCTTGAGTATCCCGCATTTATTCAGCATGCCGGCCAGCGCCCTTGCGGTGTATGCGCCACGACTGTAACCAAACAAATAGATCTCATCGCCGGGGTCGTAGTTCTGAACGATGAAGCGATATCCATCCTGGATATTTTTCATCATTCCCGAGCCACTCATGCCACCAACCACAGGGTTGTAGTAGCTCCCCACACCCCAGTCGTAGAAAACAACCTGCTGCACGTTGTCGCTATCCTGGGGCTTGATCGCCCGGGCGATTCTCAGCACATTCGTTGGGATTTCGTCTTCAGGGTCGTTCCATGTCCCGTCTGAACAAACCACGATACGTTTGCTAGTCATACGCGCTCCTCCCAATAGCCGAGCTTAAGTCAGGCAACGCAACAGTGCATTTCGCAAACGAATTTCGTACTCTGCCCCATGTATGGCCCCCGCCACGACGAATCCAACGCAAAGCCCGGAGGTCGAAACATGAGCGATAAAACCCCCAACCACGAACTGAGCCCTTTGAAGTGCCCAGTGAACCTAGACGACGTGGATCTGTTTTCCCCCGGCGCGCAGGAACACTGGTACGAAGCCTACGACATCCTGCACGAGCAGGCGCCCGTGCACCGCATTCCGGGAGAAGGGTTCATGCCGGGCACCGACGGCTACATCCTCACCAAACACGAAGACATCGAGCGGGTAGTAAAAAACTGGGACCGGTTCCCGCCCATAATGTCCGTGGGTATCGAAGAGCTAGAAAAGCAGGACGTGCCGCTCGAAGAGCTCGACTACAACAACGCCGTCCCCAAAACCGTCTCCACCTTGCGGCCCAATCAGCAACTCTGGCGTGCCCACCGCCAGGAGCTCACCGACCCCTGGGTGGGACCGGGAGCCGGCCGCCACGAGGAGATGGTGCGCAACTTCGCCAACCAGTTAATCGACAACTGGATCGACAATGAAAACGGCGAGGTGGAGTTCATTGGGGAGTTCGCTCGGCCGCTGCCGCAAATGGTGATGTCCACCATCCTCGGTTTTCCGCTGGAAGACCTGAAGAAGCTGGAGGAATGGGGCAACGCCCAGGTGATGCCTTTCGTCTACGGCAAAGGCCACCGGAACATGCTGTCGAGAGCGCAGGCCAAAGAGCAGGCCGAGGTACTGGCGGGGTTCACCGACTATGTACGAGACAAGGTCACCGAAAAGCGCGCGAATCCGCAGAACGACATGGTGTCCGATCTGACTCAGATCACCTACAAAGCGCTGGACCGTAAACTCACAGACGACGAGATCGTGGGCGTGGTGTATGGAATGGTGATCGGCGGATTGGAGACCACCCAGTACGCGCTGGAGGAGGAAGCGCAGCTCTTGTGCGAGCGCGAGGGCGTGTTCGAGCAGCTCAAACATGACCGGAGCCTCGTGCGCGCGTTTACGGAAGAGTCCATGCGGCTTCGGTCACCCACCCAGGGGCTATCGACGCGGCTGACGAATCAGGACGAGGTGTTCCAAGGCGTGAAGGTGCCAAAAGGATCCTTACTGCATCTGCGCTGGGCCGCCGCGAATATCGATGCCGACGAGTGGGACTGCCCCATGGACCTCAAGCTTGACCGTAAGGCGAGCACCCGACACCTGACGTTCTCGGCCGGCCCACGCGTTTGCCCCGGCGCCAGCCTGTCCCGATTGGAACAGGTTACCGCCTGGAACTGCCTGCTAGACCGGATCGACGGCATCGAATACGCCGACGGCAACCAGTTCCTACACCAGCCGGGCATCATGCTCGGAACCGTGGAGCTGCACCTGAAGTTCACCAAAGCCGGCTAGCAGGTGCAGCCCGTGGGCTCAGGCCGCCACGTACTCCAGCAACGTCTGGTGGAAGCGGCGGATACGCGCCTCCTGGTAGTTGCCTAGCGTTTCGCCTTCCTTGAAGGACGCATTGATCCCCGCCCACTGCCGGTGAAAGTTCTCGGTATCTTCATCCAACACCTGGCCCAGAAAGAAACCGTCTACGGTGGTGTAGGAGGTGTCCATGTCCAGGTAGGTGACCGGCGCCGGCGGCGGCCGTTCGCCGGATTCCGGTACGGGCCGCATGATGAGGATCTCGTGCAGGCAGCGGTCCTGGCCCAGTGGCCTGAATCGATACACCAGCGGGATCTGGATGCCGGGAAAGAAGCACGCGTTCGGAAACAGGTGATACTCGATGGAGTCGAGCAGGATCGCAGCGGGCGTATTCGACAGATCCACACCCAGCGCTGCGCCTTGGGCCGCTCGCAGATTCTCGGCGAGCTGTTCGCGAGCCGACACCCCCGGCGGCAAGTCGTCTGCGTTCTGGCCGAAGCTGGCGAAAATCTCCGCTTCGCTCTGCCCCTCCTGGCCGGTGGGTCCATGAATGAAGCGCGTGACGTTCTTGCCGAAGATATCGTACTGCGCATTAGCCCACCCCGCGCCGCCATCCTTGCGGCTGCCGCGGTGGGTGGCCAGCACGTGATAGGCCTCTAAAAAGGCCTCCATGCACATCTTCCAGTTACCAGGTAGTTCCTTGGCCGTGTGAATGGCCACATAGCGATCCTCCAGCCCCCAGTTCTCGAAGTGCGCGGGCAACACCTCAAGAAATTCGGACAGCGGCCCGGCGCCACGATCGAAGTTCACAAACACGAAACCCGCCCAGGTGTCGCAGGGCAATTCCATCAAGCCGAATTCTTCATCCTTCACGTGCGGAAAGTCCCAGCGGCAGGGGATTTCTTTCAGCCCACCCTGGAGATTCCACGACATGCCATGAAACGGGCAGCGGATGAACTGTTTGCCGCTACCGGAGGAGCCCGCATCGGCAAACTGCATGCCCCGGTGCGGGCACGAGTTGACGAAGGCGCGGATCTTCATGTCGTCGCCGCGCACGACGAACGCGCTGTATGGGCCCACGTCGTAGACGGTGTAATCACCGGCTTTGGGAATGTGTTCCTCCCGGCACGCCCACTGCCAGGTCTTGGACCACATGTGCTTCACTTCTGAGTCGTAGAACTCGTGGCATGTGTAGCGCGAGTAAGGCAGATCCTCATCGCCCAGAAACTCATAGGCCTGAGCGCTCAGCCCGAGGTCGTTGGCGCTGCTCTCACTGCGCAGGGCATCCTGGTGGCTCTTGCCGGGATTACGCGCCTCCCCCGGTGCTAAGGACAAATCACCCGGGTCGTTAATGTCATGGCTCACAGGGTTTTACCTCCGTGGGATTTGAGCAGTACCTGCCATCATCACCCGTTGCGGTCCGACGTTTCAACAACTTCCCGGGCGAACCAATCGCGGCCGAGTAATGCGCGAAAAATGCGCTTGGGCTTAAAATGGCCCGGCAATGGCTCGCTCGAGGACGCGATGGCAAACAACACCGATACCAGCACCCGGTTCGACGCCGTTGTGGTGGGCGCCGGCTAAGGAGCAATCGCAATGACGACGCTGGTGGTCGGGGCAAACGGCAACATAGGAAAAATCTTCTGTCGGCTCGCCGCGGAACGAAAGCTGCCGGTGCGCGCACTCTTGCGCAATCCCGAACAGCAGGCCTACTTCGATTCCATTGGCGTGGAGACGGCGCTCGGCGACCTGGAAGGCGCGTTCGAGGCAAGCATGGAAGACTGCGACCGGGTGGTATTCACGGCCGGATCAGGCGGCAAAACCGGGGGAGACAAGACGCTGCTCGTCGATCTGTATGGCGCGATCCGAGTGATTGAAGCGAGCGAAGCAAGGGGTATCGAGCACATCGTGATGGTGAGCGCGATGGGAGTGGACGATCCGTTGGCAGGCCGCCCCGCCATGCAACATTACTTCGTCGCCAAGAAACTCGCCGACCAGCGCCTTCGTGAAAGCTCGGTTGCGCACACGATCCTGCGTCCGGGCCTGCTCACCGACGAACCAGCCAGCGGTAACGTCCGCACCGACCTCGCAGCCGGGAGCGGCCACTCGATATCCAGAGAAAATGTTGCGCTGTGCATACTCGCCAGCCTCGATCATCTTCAATCGCGGGGCCAGACCATTGACCTTCTCGACGGTGACATGCCCATCGCAACGCTGTTTGAGTAGAAGCGCCAACCCGGGATTTCACAATCCTCTGGCTGAGGGCGACTACCCGTGCCCTCAGGCAGAGCTCGCAAGCCCAGCCTCGGTTTCTTCCCGCTCGCGGGCCTCGATCGCCGCGCGAATCTCCCGCTGCCTTTCTTCGGTGATGGGATAGGTCCACACGATAGCAGCCCCAATCAGGTAGAACAGCGACGGGAAAACGGCGAACAGGAAGCTTACGCCGAACAATTCGTCCGGTCCGTTGGCAGCACCGGCCCCGGGCTCGAAACCAAACAGCGCGAGGCCAAACAGCGCCAGGCTCCCACCGATGGTGCTGGTAGCCTTCTGGGCAAACGACCAGGATGAGAAGAACAAAGCGGCGCGATTCTCACCGCTGTTGAGCGTGTCGAGATCGATCACGTCTGCCTTCATCGAGTTGGGCAGCGTGGCAGAAAAACCACCGCTGGCGAAACCGGTGGCTAGGGTGATGGGCAACATCCACCAGAAATCGCCCTCCCCCAGAAGCATATAGAAGGGGTGCACAAAGGCGAGCGTGAAGAAGGCCGTAAGGTAGGCGCGGTGCTTACCGATCTTTCCAGCCAACCACACCCAGAACGGCACCGCGGCGAAGCTCGACAGGTAGAAAAACGTGAGCATGTAGATGGCTTTGTCTTCCGCACCCAGCACATCGGCGATGAAGAACAGATACAGGGGCGTGGTGATGGCCAGCCCAATGGAGCCAATCATGAACGCCATCACCAGCTGCTTGAACGGGCCGTTCTGCCACATGAGCTTCAGGCCCTTGAGCACCGGCACCGTGGTACGCGAGTAATTTTCAGGCTCCGGGACTTTCCACAGGGCCAAGGCCACGCACACCGGCATGAGAATCAGCATGGTGGTTCCTACCAACTGCAGCACCACGCTACTGCCACCTATGCCAAAGATCAGCAACGCAGCGCCGGGCACCAACTGTGCGATGAGGCTGCCGCTGATGCCGGCCATGGCCCGCCCACCGGTCACGCGGGAACGCTCGTTGTAGTCGGTAGACAGCTCTGCCCCCCAGGCATAGTAGGGAATCAGCATCATCGTGATGGCGATGGACAGGCCCAGGCTCCAGATGCCGTAGTGAACAATACCGGCACCCTCGGGGGGCAGGAACAGCATGTAGATCGAGAGCATCATGATGGGGGTGGCCAGCAACACCCAGGGCTTACGGCGGCCAAAGCGGCTGCGCGTGTGGTCGCTGATGTAGCCCATCAACGGGTCGGTAATCACATCGAAGACGCGCACGGCGATGCCGATGGTCGCCAGCAGCGTGAGCGGCACGCCCATGTCGCTGGTCCAGAAGCGGGGGATGAACACCGCTACGGGAAACAACGACATGGCAATAGGCAGGTCTGCCAAGCTGTAATAGAACAGCGTGGATTTCTTTAAACGATCCAAATTTCCTCTCCGTAAACGCGGGTGGCAGCCACCACGCCCCTGCATCGTGTCCAGTGGGCCCGCGTATCCCGTCGGCTGATATTGGCAGCACTGGCCGCAGATCGCCAATCTGATTCAGCGAATCGCTTGAGTGAGCAGGCTCCTCGCGGCTACCCTAGCCACACTCAGGGGCGCTGCGGGAGGCGACATGGATCGATTGGCAAACAAAATTGCACTGGTAACTGGGGGCGCCTCGGGCCTGGGCAAAGGCATCGCGCAACGCTTTGTGGACGAAGGCGCCACCACCTTCATCACGGATGTTGCCGAGCAAGGGCCCGCGGTGGCTGAGTCCCTGGGCGCGAGCTTTCTAAACCAGGATGTGCGCTCGGAAGACGAGTGGCAACAAGTAATCGCCGAGATCGTTGATCAACATGGGCGGCTTGATGTCGTGGTGAACAATGCGGGCATATTCAGCAGTTGCCCGGTGGATGAAACCCCCCTGGAGGATTGGCAGCGCGTGATGGACGTGAACCTCACGGGCGTATTCCTCGGCTGCAAGTATGCCGTTCGACATATGAAGCAGAATCCCGGCGGGCCATCGGGTTCTATCGTCAACCTATCGTCTGTTGTTGGTCTGCGCGGGCAGCTGGGCGGTTCTGCCTACAGCGCGAGCAAAGGGGGCGTGCGTTTGCTGACCAAAACCGTCGCGCTGGAAAACGCCAAGGTTGGGATTCGCTGCAATTCTATCCACCCGGGAGTAATTGAAACGCCCATATTGGATCCGTTGTTTGCCGCATCCGAAGACCCGGCGGCCATGCGCGCGGGCATCGAGCAGTCGCTGCCCATTGGTTACATGGGAGAACCGGCGCGGGATATTGGCAACACCGCTTTGTTCCTGGCGTCTGACGAGAGCGTTTACATTACCGGGGCAGAGCTGGTGGTCGATGGTGGCATGACCATCGGTCTACCTTAGATTCAGACAGGCACACCGCCACGAAGCGCTAGCGATGCGGCCTGTCGTATGGAAGATGCGTCGAATCAGACCGAACAACGCCTCGCCAGCATCGATGACGCGAGTGCACCTCAGCTGAGATGTACGCCGGCAAGCCTGTGCGGTTAGAGCTGGGAGGTGAACGTCTCCAGCATCGCATTGACCTGGGCCGGGGTTTCCAGCTGGGGAAAGTGCCCCGCACCCACGACACGGGCGAAGGCGGCCTGCGGCGCGAAGCGGCGCGTATGGTCCTCGTCGATCTCGGTGGCCATGAGCCATAGCAGCGGCTGCCGGATATCGCCGGCGATCGTTTCGGAACCATCTGCAATCCGCTGCAAACCGGCCAGCGCAACAGGCACGGGCGTCTGTGCCGCCGCCTCCACCGCGCGCTTAACAATCGAACGCCGGGTCCTGGGATGAAAATAGGTCCTGTAAAATGTACCAATCGCGCGCGCGCCGGACGCACGGATGCTGTCGCTCATCTCTCCCAGGACAGCCCCCAGCGCATGATTGCCCGCGCCGATAGTCACCTGCGGGTTGAGCGGCGTGTCGATCAGCACGGTGCCGCGCACCAGATTCGGATAGCTACGGGTTAGCTCGAGGGCGATGGGGCAGCCGTCCCCACCACTGCCGACAACTACGGCCCTGCGAATGCGTTCGCGCCGCGCGATGGCCGCGATGTCGTCGGCGTGGTCGCGGCCGGTGCCGGGATCTGTAAACACCTGCGAGCGCCCATGACCGCGCCGGTCCATCCGCAGCACACGGTGGGTGCGCGAGAAATGGCGCGCCTGCGCTTCCCAGTGGTGCAGATTGCCACACCAGCCATGGATGAAGATCAGGGCAGGCCGTGAGGCGAGCGCCCTGCCCTCCAGCCTATAGTGAACGAAGCTACCGTCTGGAGCCTGGTGGCGTGGCATGGGCGGTTTCAACCATCAGAGGCGGCGCAGGGTCTGGGCATGGCCCACTATGGCGATCAACTTCCCGCGGGCGGGAACGGACCAGGCCATGGACCATCTTTGCCGTCAGTAACCATGCGCTGCGGCCACAGAAACTGCAGCGTGCTGCGCTTGATCTTCCACTCTCCGTTCACCTTCACGTAATCCTCGTCGTACAGACCGAGCCATATGATCGGGTTGGTGCGCGGGTCTGGCTCGTGCACGGTGTCGATCAGATAAGTACGGCTGACCGCCGTATCGGGCCCGGTCAACTCCACCCACTGGTTGGTGGTGACGTGAAAGCCGCCGTAGAGCACCGCATCGGCACCCTCACGCTCCGCGTTGAAGACCCCTTTGTAATTCGTGCGAATTTCCTCTTTGCCCTTCCACACGCCGTACTCCGGGCCAAACTCGCAGACGGCATCGTCCGCGAAAATCTCCGCCAGCCCGTCGATATCGCCGCTGTCCATGAGCTGCGAGTAGAGCAGCTTGGTTTTCTTGATCTTCTCAACTTCGAGCAACGTGCGAAGCTCTTCAATCTCATCTGGTGTGAATGCGTCCGACATGCCATCTCTCCCAAGCAACAAAAGACAAGCGTAGCTTTTCCTGCGCGCTATGGGAAAGACCAGCTATTGGCCAGGTATATTGCTGCAGCCAGGGCCGCTGAACACCGCCTACGCCTTGCGGTAGAAAGACTCGCGCTGCCGCGACGCCTTCACCACAGGAATCTCATCATCCGCCAGCGGCTGCATCCAGCGCTTGCGCGCCATGGCTTGCTCGATATAGGGCGCGAGTTCCGCCGCCTTGCGCGCTTCACGCGCCTCGCGACCCCCCACGAACTGCGGCAATACCTCGCGGCCAAACAGCTCCAGACTCTCGCAGATATGCTCGTGTCGGTTCTTGCCGCCCTGCTGCAGGAAGATGATCTGGTCCACACCGCAGTCCTGATAGTCGCTGATGTGCTGGGCGAACTGCTCAGGCGTACCAATCCCAGGTGCCGCAATGGTGGGCAGATCGCGATCACGCAATTCCTCGTATTCTTCCCACAGGGTGGAGCGCCCGGGCTTGGTGTCGTTGGCCACCAGCGCATTGATCGCGTAGCGGAAAAAGGCAAAACCATCCACGCCCCTCGCACGGGCTTCGGCTGGGTCTTCATGCAGCGAAAATCCAGCCACCACCGCCAGGTTCGCGTTCACCGAGTGGCCCAGCGGCACGCACTCTTCCGACTTGATGATGGAGTAGTAGGTGTCCGCCCAGGTACGCGCTTCTTCCGGGTCGACGAACGTGAACGCCAACGCACCCAAGCCGTTGCGCGCCGCTGTCTCGATGGTCTTGCGGTTGGAGCAGGCGAGCCACATGGGCGGATGAGGTTTTTGCAGGGGTTTGGGCAACACGTTGCGGCACGGCATAGCGAAACCCTCCCCCTCATAGCCGGGGTACGGGTCCATCACCATCATGTTGGCGATCTGCTCGCCTGCTTCCAGCGACAACGCCTGCTTGCGCTTGGCGGGCACGCCGTAACCGTGCAGCTCCAGGCGCGTGGCTCCCTCTCCGATGCCAAAATCCACCCGGCCGTTGGAAATGAGATCCAGCATGGCCACCGACTCGGCCGTGCGCGATGGGTGGTTGTAGTTGGGGATCACCTGCCGGATGCCGAACCCCACGCGGATGTTCTGTGTCTTCGCCGCGATGGCCGACAGAAAGACGTCGGAGGCCGAGCAGTGAGAGTACTCGTCCAAAAAGTGGTGCTCCACGGCCCAGGCATGGTCGATCCCTAACCGATCGGCCAGCTGTACCTGCTCGATGGCCTCGTGCACCAGCCGATGATCCGCGTTCTCACCCCAGGGCTTGGGCAACTGCAGCTCGTAAAACACGCCAAAACGCATCGCACTCTCCTTCCAGATCGACTGCTCAACATAACCCGATTCGCGGGGCGAACCAATCTCGGTAATTACGTAGCGTGACGGTGCGCAGCCGTCCGGCCCAGCCCGTGTCAACACAAGGCCATTTGCGGTAAAAGAGTAGCCCTCACATCACAGGCACCAGCCATGGCTAATCCCTTTCGCTTCGGGCTCCAATCCTTTAATGCCGAATCGGGCAAGCAGTGGGCAGAGCGCGCACGCAAAGCCGAGGATCTGGGCTATTCGGCCATTCACCTGGCCGATCACCTGCTCGGTCCCGGGCCGGCCATCGAAACCGCCAACCACCCGGTGCAGAACCTAGCGGCAATTCCAGCGATGGCTTACGCCGCGGCGGTGACTAACACCATCAAGATCGGCAGTCGGGTTTTCTGCATCGACTATCACGTTCCCGTGGTGCTCATTAAGTCCGCGCTGACCATCGATCTGCTGTCCGACGGGCGGCTGGAGTTGGGCCTGGGCGCCGGATGGATCAAGAGCGAATACGCGGCGGTGGGCATCGACTTCGACGAGCCTCGCGTGCGCATAGACCGGCTGGCCGACGTGATTGCGGGCATGCGCGCCTACCGTGCTGAAGGCCCCACCGAGATCACTAACGACACGCTCAACTGGTCCGGCTTTGAAGGCATACCGAAACCCACGGGAAGCGTGCCCCTCATCATCGGCGGCGGTAGCCCCCGGGTGCTGCGCCTGGCGGGGCGCGAAGCAGACATCGTCAGCCTGAACTTCAACAACCGCTCCGGCATGATCGGGCCCGACGGGCTGCAGAAATCCACCGCGGCAGAAACCCGCAAGAAGCTCGAGTGGATCAGAGAGGGCGCCGGCGAACGCTTTAACAAGCTGGAACTGGAAATCGGTGTCATGCACAGCCCGACCGACGGTGACGTGGCGCCGGTGGTGGCGCAACTCGCCCAGGGCTTTGGTTTCAGCGAGGAAGAAGCGCGCAACCATCCGCACCTACTGTTCGGCAGCGTGGACGCCGTTTGCGAGCAGATCGAACAACGCCGGGAGGAGTATGGTATTTCCTATTTCACCGTGCAGGACGCGAGCATCGATTCGTTCGCCCCGGTGGTCGCACGGCTGGCGGGCAAGTGAGTTCGCGCGCGCACCGGGTAACGTCATCTGCCAACCGCCCATCGCTTTAACAGGCTACCGAACGCAGCAGCCGCGGCGGCAGGTTAGAGATCAAACTCCTGTGCCACGGACTCGACGAAACGCACAGCGCCTTCGCCCGGCGTGCCTTTGTCGTCCAGCCTGCCGGGCAGCAGCGTCAGGCGGGAAACGCCCAGGTCTTCGTAACGCTTCGCGGTGTCGGCATCGACGGCGCCGGGCGGTGGCGTGACGGAAATTTCCAGCTCACCCAGCTCGCTGGGGCGGGTCTCCACGCTGGCGGCCTCCTTCAGCCCTTGTACAGACGCGGCGGTGGCTTCCAGCGTTTGCGCAAAGCCATACCAACCGTTGCCCTGCCGCACGGCGCGACGATAGGCCACCGGCGACATACCTCCAATGATAATGGGCGGGTGGGGCTGCTGCACCGGCATGGGCTTCTGCTGAACGCCGGATATCTGAGTGAACTGACCGCTGAATTCGGGCTGGTCCTGGGTCCACAGCGCGCGAATGGCTTCGATATGCTCGCTCACGCGGGCGCCGCGTTCCTCGTAGGGCACGCCGATGACCTCGAATTCACGGGGCACATATCCCACGCCCACGCCGAACAGCAAGCGTCCTTTGGAAAGGTGATCGATACCCGTGAGCTCTTTGGCAAGCACCACGGGGTTGCGCTGGGCGAGCAGAATGATGCCCGAGCCCAGGCGGATCTTCTCCGTCACGCCGGCCGCAAAGCTCAGCGCCGCCACCGTGTCCACCATGGGAAAACCCGGCGGCACCGGAGAGGGCGGCTCTTGCGGGTCGACCACCACCACGTGCTCGCCCGTCCAGGCCGACTCGAAGCCCGCATCGTCCATGGCGCGTAAAGCGCGAGCCATGGCATCCGGGTGGCCCAGCGCGCCATTGTTGAAACCAAAGAAGCCGATCTTCATGTCTTATTGTCCTCCGCATTGCGAGTGCCTGGATGCAGGCGATCGCATTGTACTCGCAAGCCGTTTCTTTTTCGGAAAGCGGCCGCCCGACGCATGAGCCTGAGCCACCAGGGTGGTGGCCAGGGTTTCTGCTTAACCCGATGCCGATTCAGCGTATGATCGCAGCCACCTGGGGAGGCGAGCCTCGACACGCGTTGTTTACCAGTACATCAGAGCAAACCCAAACGGCATACGGCGCACGCATGCTCGGCGTTGTGTGCGTTGTCCTCACCCTGATCCCCGGGATTACGGTGGGCCTGGAAGCCACCACGCCCGACGGCCCCGGCCAGGTGGAGATCATCGAAACCATCAACGGCATGCCACGCCATCAGATCGCGATACCCACGCTGCCGCACCGGGAAGCCGACATCACCCTCGATGGCCGTGTGGAGGAACTGGTGTGGCGCCAGGTGCCCGCCTTCGACAACATGCGGGTGTACATACCGGGCATTGGCGAGCCCGGAGAGCACCCAACCGAAATTCGATTGCTGGCCACCGATTTCGGTCTCTATGTAGGCGCCATCCTCTACCAACCTCCCGACACCCTGGTTGAGCGGTTGTCTAATCGAGACAACTTTATCAACCGCGATACGTTTACCGTCACCCTCGACACCACCGGCGAGGGCCTGTTCGGATACTGGTTCAGTGTGGGGCTGGGAGGCACCCAGGGGGATGGCAAGGTGTTGCCGGAGCGCAACTACCAAAGCGACTGGGATGGGCCATGGATCGCCAAGACGTTCCGACACGACGAGGGGTGGAGCGTCGAGATGCTGCTGCCTTGGTCGATGATGAGCCTACCCAAACAAGATGACCAACGCACCATTGGCTTTGCGGTCAGCCGGCAGGTCTCGCACGCCAGCCAGCACTACCAGTGGCCCGGCTATCCCTATGGCGCGGCACAGTTCGTCACCGCCTTGAACCGCATGACGGTTTCTGGCGTTCAGCCCAAGCAGCAGTTTTCGATCATTCCGTATACGGCGATCACCCTGGACCAGGCGCGCGGTGACGACGAGGTGCGGCTCGGTGCCGACTTGTTCTGGAAACCCTCTTCCCAACTCGAGGTAGCCGCCACCGTGTACCCGGACTTCGGTGCGGTGGAAGCAGACAACGTGGTGCTCAACCTCACCGCTTTCGAGACGTTTTTCCCCGAAAAACGGCTGTTCTTTCAAGCCGGCAACGAAGTTTTCGAGACCACCCCACGGTCCAACCCAGGCAACATCATGAGGGTGCTCAACAACGAGAACTTTGCCACCACATCGCGCCGCATTTACCGCAGCGATTTCCAACCCGGCCCCATCTCGCTGCTGAACACCCGCCGTATCGGCGGTACCGCCACCCAAGTAAGCGTGCCGGAGGGCTTCACTCCCGCCCGCGGCGAGCGCGACCTCCCCACAGACCTGTTGGGCGCCGCCAAGGTCACCGGCAAGCTGGGGAATTTTCGCTACGGTGTGCTGGGCGCCGCGGAAGATGACGTGGATTGGCTCGGCGTCGACGCGCTGGGCAATGCGGTGGAAATCACCGATTCCGGCAGAGACTTTGCAGCCGCTCGCATCATCTATGAGCACACCGGCGAGAACCGCAAGGCGTTGGGCTATATGGGTACGCTGGTGAGCGGTCCGCTCTACGATGCCATGGTCCATGGCATTGACGGCCACTTCACCAGCGGCGACGGCAAATGGATCGCCGATGTGCAGCTCATTGCCAGCGACGTGGACGATACAAGCGGATACGGGGCGCTGCTGGATGTCCGTTACACGCAAAATCAGCGCATCCAGCACAAGTTCGAATTCGACTATTTCGACGAGGATATCAACCTGGACGACCTGGGCTTCCTCAGCCGCAACGACAACGCGGGCTTCCAGTACGCACTCCTGTACACCAAGCCGGAAGGAGTGGGACGCTTGTCCGACGTTCGGGGCGCGGTGGTCATACGCCAACATTACAATCTCAGCGAAGGCCAACTTGTGGACCGCGGCATCTTCTGGCGAAACTCCATGGTGCTGCCCGGCCGCAACACCCTCCGGACCGCACTTGCGTACATGCCCAGGCGCTGGGAAGACGTAGACAGCCGCGGCAACGGCGCCTACAAAGTGAAGGGACGATGGTGGGCGGATGCCCAGATCGGTACCGATGCGAGCAAGCGCTTCAGCTACTCCGCGAGCATCGGCGCGTATCAGGAGAACCTGGGCAACTGGACCATCGATGCTGCCGCCGGCGTGACCTTCCTACCAACCAACCGGCTCTCGCTGGAACTGGATGTGCGCTACCGACACCACGACGGCTGGGTCGTCTATCAGGGCGGCCGCAACTTTGGCAGCTACCGTGGTTCGAATTGGCAGCCACGCGTCAGCATGAACTGGTTTTTGGCACCCAAACACCAAATTCGCGTGGCGCTGCAGTGGGTGGGCGTGCGGGCAGACGAGCGGGGATTCTGGGCGGTGCCGCCGGGCAACGGCGCACTTCAGCCGGCAGATCGCACATCACCCGATCATGACTTCACCGTGAGCATTCTCACGGCTCAGGTGCGCTATCGCTGGGAGATCGCGCCGCTCACGGATTTATATGTAGTCTACAACCTAGGTAACACGCTGCCGCAAGATCCGGGGGCTAGTTTTTCTGATCTGTTCAGGGATTCTTTTTCCGATCCCGTCGTGGAGAACTTTGTTGCTAAACTGAGATATCGCTTCGGCAACTGACAGGCAACCGGACTCGAAACCCATTCCTTTGAGCTGGAGCATCACAGGCGTGTTGGCAACACCGGCCACATTTTGTTTTGACTCAGCCACTAGACCTACCCGTTGCAATTGAAAATACGCGGATTCTAAGCCTTCCGCTGTCAAGTTCAGGATCCCACGCCGATACTTGGTGAGTTTTATTTAGGGTCGTTCGATCGATCGTTGTTTTGCAAGAACGACCCCTACCGTGGTTTGGCTTCGAGCGCAGTGTCGACCCCAAGTTGCTCGGTACTCTGCAAGACGAGTTCCCGAAACTCTCCGGTTTCGCTCACCACAAATGCATATCGCATATTGACGGAGAACGTCCGCACAACCGCCGGCACCTGGCTCTGGTAGACAAACAAACGGTGGAACCGGGAGCGCGCGTGCATGCTCGACCATTCGACGACTCAACCGACGCGCCTGAAGCAGCGGGTAGCTTGAAGCTTGCCGTTTGACTCCGACGACGGACGCAGCAAAGATTAACGACCATTGACTATGCATCTCGAACAACAGGGGCACACAATGAACCGGCCGGCCAAAATTCTGTTCATCGTTCTCGGTATATACGTGGCGCTGGTCGCGGCTTTTGAGACCTGGCTCGGCTATTCGCAACCGCGCGGCGAACAGAACCTGGTGATCACATTGACCGAAGAGGACGGCAGTCAGACACAACGCGTGCTCTCACTGTTTGAAAGCCAGGACAAGCTGTATCTGGCCGCAAACCACTGGCCCCGTGCCTGGTTCAGCCAGGTGAAGGAGAATCCAAACGTGCACATCGAGTTTGGTGGCGAACGTGCCGCACAGAGCGGTGACTACACAGCCATGCACGTAGAAGGTGCCGAACATGACCAGGTGGCGGAAGACACTGCCCTCCCCTTTGTTGCGCGATTAATGATGGGGTTTCCGCCGCGCGAATTTGTGCGGCTCGAAGCGCGCTAGCAGCAAACACGCAGCACGGTCCCCACGCATGCACCACGCTTTTCGCACCCTGTCGTTGCTCACACTCTGCCTAGCCCTGGCAGCTTGCGATGACCCGTTCATCCTTGCGGCAGGCGGAGAGCTGAGTGGCACCGTCGAGAATCCGCCGGCGACCTGGCAGTTTGATGAAGATTCTGGCTTTGCCCAGCTGGAAACTCGCCCAGAAGATCCCTATTCGATCAATCTCACTTATGTTCAGTTGGACGGCAACCTGTACGCCTACGCGGGCAACACGAGAACGAACTGGGTGGAGCACATCGAACAAGATGCTCTAGTCCGAATTCGCGTAGATGAAACCATCTACCCAACCCGAGCAGTTCGCGTTACCGATCGTGGCGAGCTAACGAAGTTCGCTGCCAAATGGTCGGGCCGGGATCCATTGCAATTCGACGAGGTGTGGTTGTATCGGCTGGAAGCTCGTCGGCCAACGACCGAGCGGCTGAATTCCCCGGCAGACTAAGCCCGAACACTCTGCTCAGCTGGACGCTTGCGCCAGCCAAACGCCGCCAGGGACGCGGGCAACTCTACTGATACAGGCAGTCTAGCGAAGGGCGACGCAATCCAAACCGCCATCATCAATGATGATCATGGCCATCGGCGTGCGCGTGACCATGGGACAGCTCAGCCGGCGTCGCATCCCTGACTTCGGCAATACGCACTCGGAAGTGCAGGCGTTCGCCCGCAAGCGGATGATTGAGATCGACATCTACCACCTTGCCGCCGACTTTGAGGACCGTGACCGTTCTCTGTCCGTCATCAGTTTGCAACGTGGTCTGCATGCCAGGCTTAAGTCGCTTGGGCTGATTGAAGTACTTCTTCGACAGCCGGCGCACCTGGTCATCGCGGCGTGGCCCATAACCGTCCAACGGCTCCACCACCACATCAAACTCGTCGCCCACCTGGTGGCCGGTAAGTGCCTGCTCCAAACCGCGAATCACGTTGCCGTGGCCATGCAGAAGGGCGATCGGATCCTCCTCCAGCATGTCTTCGAGAATTTCACCGTCGTCATTGCTGAGCTGGTAGGTCAACAACACAACCTTGTTTTTCGCGACATTCATGGTGGCGAGTATACGCAGATGTTGCGGCAGCCACGTAGGAGCGACGCGATAATTGCGAGCATACAAGGATGAAAACGTGCTTCGTTGAAGCTTTGCAAAGCTTGTCAAATTAGCTTTGGAAAGAATGGCGGGGTGAGCGTCAGGTATGCCGCTCCATTTCAGGCACAGTGCCAACTATGCCGCGAGCCTCGAGTTCGGCCAACTCAGCATCGCTCACCCCCAGCAGTTCCTGGAGAACATATTCATTGTGTTCCCCCAGGTTGGGAGCGGGCCGCTGGATGTGTGCGGGGTTAGTGCTCAGTATCCAGGCCGGCCCCTCCATTTCCCGCGTTCCGGCCTCGGGGTCTACGACTTGTTCGAAGAATCCCCGGGCGCGCAGATGCGGGCTCGTGGCGAGATCCCCCACGGACAGTACGGCACCGGCGGGCACCCCTGCCGCCTGCAAGCGATCCATGGCAGCCAGCTTGTCCTGCTGCCCCGTCCAGGCAGCGATGGCCTCAGTCAACTGATCCTGATTGCGATGGCGTTCAACCGCCGTCGAGAATCGCGGATCGTCCGCCAGAGCCGGCTGACCAATGAGCCCGCTCAAGGTGCGAAACTGGTCATTGGTTTCAACGGCAATCGCGACAAAGGCATCGTCCTCGTCATAGCCCGGCGCACACGGATAGACCCCGTGCGGCGCATGGAAGGGGTGCTTGTTACCCATAAGCCGTGGTAATTCATGGTTCATCGAGTAGGCAACCATGTACTCACCGATGAAGCCGGACAGCGCCTCGCGCTGCGCCAGGTCGACACACTGGCCCTTGCCGGTGCGTTCTCGGTAGTGCAGCGCTGATGCCACCGCGCCCACCGCGGCGGTGCCGGCCATCGGGTCACCGAACGAGATCCCGGATTTTTGCGGTTCGCCGCCTTCGTAACCACTGACGGAAACAATACCCGCCAGTTGCTCGACGTTGGTGCCGTAGGCCACCCGGTCCCGTTCGGGGCCGGTCTTGCCGTGTCCCGGCATGGACACCATGATGATGTCTGGTTTAACGGATTTCAGCGTGGCGTAATCCAAGCCGAGACGGTCCATCACGGTGGCGCTGTAGTTCTCAATCACCACGTCGCAATGTTCCACCAGGCCCAGCAACAACGCTTTGCCGGCCGGATCACGGAGGTTCAGGGTAGCGCTCAGCTTATTGCGGTTGTTGTGGTTGAAGTAGGCTGATTTGTTCCAGGGGCGTTCGGTGCCCGGCGGCGATCCACCCAGTGCACGCAGCAGATCGAACACCTGCAGGGATTCAATCTTGATTATCTCCGCACCCATATCACCCAAAATACGCGTGGCGTACGGACCGGCCCAAACCATGGTCAAATCGAGAATACGAACACCTTCAAGCGGCAATGACTTGCGCACAGCGCTTGCCTGCGATCGAGGGACTGGTCGAGCAGACCTGAGCTCGGCTAAAACCTCGTCGTTGTGTTCCCCCAGCTGAGGTGCCCGGCCATCTCGCGCGGGGGTCTCGGACATCTCAAACGGCGGACCCATGTAGGTCAAAGGTCCGGTCTGGGGATGATCTATGCTCCGCAGGAATCCGCGCGCCGTCAGTTGCGGAGAGTCCAGCAGATCCTGCATGTCGTGTACATAGGCGATGGGACCGCGAAGCTCGCCTGCGCGCGCGTAAACGGCTTTCTTTTTCTGGCTAGCAGCCCAGGCGGAAAAGATCTCAACCAGTTCAGCATTGTGCTTACCCCGATCGGCCTGGGTCTTAAAGCGCGGGTCTTCGGCCAGGGCTTCCATGCCGAGGGTCTGAAGCAGCGGAATCCAGTTACTGGGCATCGCGTGAATGCCAATCTGCCCGTCCACGCACGGATACATGCCCAGAAATGACGCCAGCAGATTACCGCGCCGCATGGACGTATCTTTGCCGGTATAGCAATAGGTGGCGAGCGACGCCTCCAGCACGGACGCCTGACATTGCATGGCGCCAACATCCACGTGCTCACCCCTGCCATGCATTCGTGCACCCAGGGCAACCACGGCAGTAGCTGCAAAGGCATTCAGCCCCGCCTGCCCATCAGCAAGGTAGCCGCCATTCTTCAAGGGCTCGCGATCGGTGTCGCCCGTCATGTGCATCTGCCCACCCACCGCACAGGACACGAGATTTGGGCCCAGGTAGCCAGCATAGGGGCCGGTCTGGCCAAAGGTGGTTACCGAGGTCATCACCAGGGCGGGATTGACGGCAGCCAGCGAAGGCCAGTCCAGCCCCCAACGCGCTAAGGTTCCGGAAGGCAGGTTTTCGACGATGGCATCTGCTGTGGCGGCCAGTTGTCGAAAGGTGTGCTGCCCCTGGGATGACTCGAGGTCGAGCGTAACGGATCGCTTGTTAGTGTTCAGGGCCAGGAACAAGGCGCTGCGTTCCGGGTGGGCCTGGTGATCGGGAAACGGACCATGGCGACGACTGGAGTCGCCATCGGGGGGTTCGATCTTGATGACGTCCGCGCCGTAGTCGGCCAGCAGTTTGCCGGCGAACGGGGCCGACACATGTGAGCCGACTTCCAGAATTCTCAGGCCGGCGAGCGCACCGTCGGCCTGTTCGCCGTCCGTCTGATCAATGTTATCCATGGGCCTGAGCATGGCTAACCGATTCGCCGATGACCCCCGAACTGCGCATGGCCGTCAGGTCCTCATCGCTCAGGTCCAGCTCGGCGGCGAGGACCTCGTCGGTGTGCTCGCCCAGTAGCGGCGGTGCCAACATCTCTACATTGGAGGCGGACAGGCGAGGTGCAAAGCCGAGCATGGGGACCTTGCCGTGAACCGGCAGCTCCATCTCATGCACAAACCCGCGGGCCCGCAGATGCGGATGGTGATAGAGCTCGCTGGTATCGAGGCAGGCGCCGCAGGGCACGCCCGCCCCCGCGATGGTCTCCATGGCCTGATACTTGGTGCGATCGCTGCACCAGCGGCTTATTTCCGCAGACAGTGCCTCGCCATTCTCCGCTCGCGCCTGGGCCGTTTGGAAGCGCGGATCGATCAGCAGCTCAGGGCGTTCAATAGCGGCGCACAAGCGATCCCAATGACCATCGGTGATGGGCATCAGGTAGATGTAGTCGTTGGCCCCGAAAGGATGGCACGCGAACAGGTCTACGGGTGGCCGGCCGCCGCTGTTGCCGGCACGCGGCGTTGCCCGTGTGCCCCACGCCGAGCCCATGTACGCTCGGGTGCGAACGTGGTAGGCCACCGCTTCCTGCATTGACACCTCGATCTCCTGGCCTTCCCCGGTGCGCAGCTTCTGCACGTAAGCGGCGAGAATGGCCATCCCCATCTGGGTGCCTGCACCGGAATCACCGGTGGTGGTGCCCGGCATCATCGGTGGGCCGTCGGGCTCGCCGGTGATGGAGAAGGCGCCACCCGCGGCTTGGGCCACCATGTCCATACAGCGGAAGTCTGCCCACGGGCCCCAGGTGCCAAAACCCTTGATGCGCGCATAGATCAGGCCGGGATTGGCGGCCTTCAATACATCGTAGCCAATGTTCAGCCGCTCGATCACCCCAGGACCGTAGTTTTCCACGAACACATCGAACTTCGGCACGAGCTCCATGAAAACGGCTCGGCCGCGCTCGGTGCGTAGATCCAGAGCCACGCTACGCTTATTGGCATTCCAGGCACAAAAATAGTCCGAGTAGGCTTTGTTGGCCGTTAAGCCAGCGCCTCGGCCAGGATCCCCGGTGCCGGGTGCCTCAATTTTGACCACATCGGCGCCCAGCCACGCCAGGGCCTGAGTGCAGGACGTGCCCGCCTCAAACTGGGTCATATCCAGAATTCTCAGTCCATCCAATGCAGCCATGGGCGCTCCCGTATTCACCCCGATACGCCTCCCAGTAAGCGCAATTGCTTGCACAAAATCAATGGATCGCGATCACAGAGGCACCACGTGCCTGAGTACGCGTGCGGCAATCGCGCCCCGATAACCGAATCGGTTACCGCTCCAGATACTTATCCAACGTCTGGTGCAGGTGACGAATGCGAATCTCCTGGTAGTGACCCAGGGTGCCCCCGCGTTTCTTCGCCGTGTAGTAGCCCTGCTGCTGCAGGTCGAGATTGTCCGTGTCCTGGTCGTACACATGCCCCATGCCCGGATCCATGTTGGGCACGCTGGTGTACGAATCCTCCACGCCAATTCTCACGGGCTCCGCTGAATGCGGGGACTCACCGCTGCGCGGGATCGGCCGCAAGTAGAGCAAGTCGAACAATGACCGATCCGGATCGTTGCCGATTGGCCTGAAGCGATACACCATGGGCAAAGACAGTCCAGGAAAGATGAACATGTTGGGGAAGATCGTATACTCGATGGTGTCGAGAATCTCCGAGTCGGTGAGATCGCCCACCTCTACGTCCAACTCCTCGTCGAAGTGCTTGCGCAGATAGTTGGCCATCGTTGCCCGAGCGGTGGCATTGCCTTCGATCTTCGGCCCGCCGCTGGCGAGGGAGCGATCACCCATCAGCATGGTGTCGAGTTTTTCCGCTTCGCTGAGCTGGCGCTCAAAGACAGGGTCCGGGTTTCCTTGTAGGCACAGAAAGCGTGACATGTGGTCCCCAAACAAATCGTACTGGGTCTGGGGGCCGGAGCTGGTGATATTGAGCTGGGGGTGCACCACGTGCGTGTGGTAGTTCTCCATGAACGCTTCCATGGCACCTTTCCAGTTGCAGGCCAGCTCTTTCTGAATGTGTATGGTGGTGTAGCGATCCTCCATGCCCCAGTTCTTGAAGTGGTCCACCGTCACTCCCAGGTACTCGTGGAGCGATGGCGCGTTCGGATCCATGTTAATGAACACGAAACCCGCCCAGGTCTCCACCCGAACCTCAGCTAACCGAACGTCGTTCTCGTCGACGTGGGGGAAGTCCCATTGGCTGGGGATCTCATTGATGGTGCCGTCGAGTTTCCACGACCACCCGTGATATGGACAAGCGATGATCTGGCGGTGACCGGAAGTGAACGAGTGGTTGAACTTGGTGCCTCGGTGCATGCAAGAGTTGTAGAAAGCCTTGATCTCTCCGGGCGCGGCGCGAACCACGATGATCGAGTAGTTACCAATGTCGTACACCACAAAGTCACCGACGTCGCGCAGGTTCTCTTCCCGGCACGCCCACTGCCAGGTTTTGGTCCACACCTTGTCCATCTCGCGAGCGAAAAACTCCGTGCTGGTATAGCGGGTGAAGGGAATGTCCTCGTCACCGAGGTCCTCATAGGCTTCTACGTTGAGCGGGTAGCGTGAGGTTTCCCCCAGAGATTCCTGAATTGCCCGGATGCCGGGAACGGGCGCTTGGCTGCCGGCGAATGTGTCTGGATGACGATTAGTCACTGCTGACTTCCTCTTGCTGCTCTGTTGATCGCTCGCTGCTTCGAACACAGCACACCGGAATCATTATGGACCGAGACCTCGACCAAGCCAAGATCGCGGCCCCGGCGCCAAGACCGGGGCGGTCACCCTCACCCAGCGCTTCGGCGCAGCGCTGAACCTCAACGTTCACTTCCACGCTGGCTAGGCGCATTCGGCAGCGTCGCCCCATCCGTCTCAATTGGCGCACACCGCACATTTCGATCCTCGCCCATTGACACGATAAGTCCGTTTGTTTCTCCTATCCGCTGCGCCCAGGTCCTATAGTCTGGTGCGCATTTGACACCTTTCGGATGCCGTGATGTCCTTGTGGCTTGGATACGCGCACGGCGCAGCGAGGGGACACATTACAAAATCACCAACACTTGCCGAGCTAGATCTACCGAAACCCTCCTATCAAGAGATTCTAGACCGTGACGGCGACAGCGTCCCCGACGTGCTGCGCACGCAACAGAACCCCATTCCGCCCACGGCCCCCGTCGAGCTCGCGCGCTACACGAGCCAGGCGTTCTTCGATAGGGAAATGCAGAAGATGTGGACGCGGGTCTGGCAATTTGCCTGCCGCGAGGAGCACGTGGCCGAGCCCGGCGACTACTTCGTTTACGATATTGGCAGGCACTCGGTCATCATCACCCGCTGCGATGACGGCAGCCTCAAGGCCTACCACAACAGCTGCCTGCACCGCGGCACCCAGCTCAAGCCACGCGGCAGCCTGGGCCATTCGCCGCTAATCCAATGCCCATACCACGGCTGGACGTGGAATCTCGACGGCAGCTTGGTGGAAGTGCCTTGTGAGTGGGAGTTTCCCCACATCGATCGAGACGAGCTGGCCCTCGACCAGTGCCGTGTCGCCACCTGGAATACCCTGGTATTCATTAACCTTGCCGACCAGGGGCCGAGCCTCGGCGAATACCTCGAGGTGCTTCCGGAGCACTTTCGCAACTGGGATTTCTCCGGCTGGCGGACGAGCGTGCATGCGCGTAAGGAACTGCCCTGCAACTGGAAGGCGGCACAGGACGCCTTCATCGAGGCTTATCACACCCGCCTGGTGCATCCGCAGGCAATGGGCACCTCGGGCGACGTCAACGCCCAGCATGACATCTTCGGTGATCACGTGAGTCGGGACATCGTCGCGCTGGGGGTCTCCAGCCCACTGCTCGACGAGCCCCTGGACGACGCGTCTATTCTCCAGCAGATGCTCATGGGCGATGCCGCGGTCATGGGCGAGCGACCCTCACTTGCCGACGGCGAGTCCGCACGTGGGGTCATGGCGCGCAACATGCGCGAGACCATGGAGCAATTTGGCCTGGATGTAAGCGGTCATTCCATCGCGGAATCCATAGACTCCATAAAGTACACCCTGTTTCCTAATCTGTTCATCTTCGCCGGCCTCTCGCTGCGGGTGCTGTATCAGTATCGTCCCTTGGGCAACGACCCAGACCGCTGCACGTTTGACATCTTGTTCATGCGCCCGAATCCGCCAGACCAACCGCCCCTCGAGCCCGCCACGGTGGTCCATGTATCCGAAGACGGCAGCTATAGCGACGTTCCAGGTATGGATCCGGGTTTCGCTGAGGTGTTCGACCAGGATACAGCCATCCTCCGCGCGCAGCGCGACGGCATGCATGCCAGCAAGCGTGGGGTGGCCACCTTCTCTGCCTACCTGGAGTCTCGACTGCGCCATATCCACAATACGCTCGACAAGTACCTGAACGCCTGACACCCCGGGACAAGGAATCCAAGCACATGCAGACACCCCGATTGCTGGCTAGCGCATTCACCGTGGCGGGCAACGCGGTGCCGCTGGACGAGAAAACTATCAGCCCCCACAGCCTGGAAGAGCGCGCCCAGGCAGCGGCCCAGGCGGGCTACGTGGGAATCGGGCTATCAAACGACGACCTCGAGCACCTCGTGGACAAGCACGGCTACGCCGAGATCAAGCAAATCATCGCAGATGCCGGTCTGCAATATCTTGAATTCGAGGTGCTGCTGGACTGGTTTGCCGATGGAGAGCGCCGCGCACTCTCCGATATAGAGCGCAGAAAATTTCTCAACGCTGCGGAGAAGCTCGACGCCTGCAACATCAAGGTCAGTGGCGACATCATGGGAACCACCTGGCCGCTGGATCATATGATAGCGAGCTTCGCCGAGCTGTCGCGACAGGCCGGCGAAGCAGGCACCCAGGTGAGCATCGAGGTATACCCCGAATCGAACATACGCGATCTGCCCACGGCCCTTGCCATTGCCCAAGGCGCCGGCTCACCTCACGGGGGCCTGCTGCTGGATATCTGGCATGTCAACCGCGGCAACATCGACTACTCCGAGATCGCCGCCATGCCACGCGAGTATCTCAAGCACGTAGAGCTCGATGACGCCGGACCGCTGGAGGGCAGCATTATGGAAGACACCCTCAACCGAAGGCGCTTGCCCGGAGAAGGCGACTTCGACATTGCGGGCTTTCTGCGGGCCGTGGCCGCCACCGGCTACGACGGGGTTTATGGAGTGGAGATTCTGTCGGAAACACAGCGCCAGCTGTTTCCCGCGGAAGCGGCGCAGCGATCTTTTGATGCCACCATGGCTCAGTTCGCCAAAGCCTGATAGCCGCCCGGGCCTGCACAATGGCGCAGGACACCGCCAACGAGAATGGTCTTGGCGCTGCAACTCACTCCGGGAGAAAGCGCCTTTCGCGACCAAGTTCGAGCACTGCTCGATACCGAGCTAACTCCAGCGCTCAAGCAAGCCAAGCACAACACCGTGTTGGTCTCAGTTAAGTTGTTTGCTCTTCCACCGCCCGCCACGCCGCGTCGAATGCTGCATCCATCAGTGGGGTAGCTTCAGAATCCGTGTTCGCAATGGAGATCCTGCCAAATTGAGCGCGCCCAATCTCATGAGGCGCCTCGCCTTCTTTCCACTCAGGATCATCCAAACCGAGGTAAAAGTAAGCGTAGCCATGTGGAATCCGATTCACCGTGATCGCGCGGATATCCGTGTGGTGATTAAACCCATGTTTGCCAAGCATGCTTTGCAGTTGCTGGCGGATCTCCGCTTCATATTGCGCGAACGTGGTCGCGTAGATCTTGTGTCGGCCAACTCGATATAGGTCACGGCCAGCACCACCCTCTGCGGCTGGGGTTGGAGAACCCATCATGAAGACCGCCATCGGGTCATCCGGGCTGCGCGGCGGTTCATACCCGCCATTGGTCATGGTGGGCGCGGCACTGACCCATTGGAAAGCATCGTAGGGGCACTGGGTGAACTCGACACCCAGCTGCGAGAATGCACGCCCGTTGTCTATTAACACATTCGCATACACAAAAGGCACCCTGACACCGTAGCTCAGGGCTTCCTTCTGCCTATCGCTCAATTCAGGGCAAAGGTAAGGTATCAAGTTGTTGTAACAGGCAAGCACGCAGTGGTTTGCAGTAATTCGCTGCGGCATTCCTGCACGAACGTATTCCACAACGACACGGTCGTCTGCCTCTCTCACGCCAACGACCGTGCTGTTCAATCGAATCCGCGTCGGCTGGCCCTCTTTATCCAGCTCCGAATAATTGAAACGCGCCACCGCAACGTCTTCGAATCCCTTCATCCCCGGCGAGACATTTGGAATCAGTTTTTGCACCAGGAGGCGTGCGACCGAGGCATTCCCGTCCGGGAACATCCTGATCTCGGCAAGATCTTCGATCATCATTGCCGCGAGTGAGTCAATGAAGTTGGTCAACCAACCCATGGCGCGGAGCCCCGGCGCACCCGCCGAGATTGCCTCGAGCACCGTGTGTTGCCATCCAGAAGGACCGTTCAGGATGAGCAGGTGCGCATCGAATATCGCGACGGTCTCTTTGGATAGCCCTACCCGGTCCACCAGGAATCGGTTGTAGCTAACCGTATTGATGTAGTCGTATTGTTCACTCCAGGACAGATCACCCAGGAAGTCGCGCTCGCCACCAAAGAACGCAATGAGTCTGTCCTGTTCGTGCTTGGGTATCGGTAATGCCTGCACTGCGGCCGCGTATTCACCTCGGCCATGGAAAAACTTGTACCAGTGCCCGCCTACTGTGACATGGCCGTCCGGGGTCGGCATGGACATTCCTACACTGCCATGCCACTTCCCGCCCAGCAGATAGTTGTCGGGTGTATTTTCATTCATGGCGTCGGTCGCGTTCTGATCGATGCCAAGATCCCGCATGAGACTGCCTGCAGCCTCGCTGTAGTTGCCTGGACTGTCGAGATTCTGCGCACCGCCAAGACTCAGCACCATTCTGCCGTTATGGTGAAACTCATTGCGTTTCGCATGACCACCAAAGTCATCATGGTTATCCAGGATGAGAATCCGCGCATCTGCGCCCATGGTTTTGCGGAAGTACCAAGCCGCTGCCAGACCGCTCATACCCGCGCCCACGACCACGAGGTCATAGTGTTCATCAAGCGCTACGTAATCAGAGGGTTTTTCGCCTCTCCAAGCGAGAGCATGTGCAACCTCGTAAGACCCTTCGTGACTCCCACGAAGGCCTGTGAGGGTGGGCGGATAGTGATTGGGGCCAAGTTCTGCAGCAGTTTTCAGGCTCCGCTCCGGGTCTTGCGCCCAAAGGCTGGCGGGTGCGACCACGCCGACGCCGGCCCCTATCGCAACACCGTTCATGAAGTCTCGTCGGGTTACTCGCTTGACCATC
>DEBD01000011.1:0-8458 GCA_002348385.1 Gammaproteobacteria bacterium UBA2965
CCTGCCAAGCGCAAGAAGGCAGCAGCTAAGAAGAAGAAAGCCCCTGCCAAGCGCAAGAAGGCAGCAGCTAAGAAGCGCAAAGCGCCAGCTAAGCGCAAGCGCCGATAGGCCGACCGTGGGTTGGCCCCAGTGCTGGGGCCAACCTACAAAAGTTGGATGTGGTGCGATCCGTGGCTCGCTGCCCGGAAAAAGGGGTGACCGTCTGCGTGTAAACGCAGACGGTTCAACTTTCCGAGTCTGCAGCTCTCTTAGAGCAACCCCTTGAAAGGCAACACGGTCACTCGCGTTCCTGGCTCCAGGTCCGAACTCGCCTTGGGGATTCGGATCAGACAATTCGCGGACTGGAAACTCGCCAGGCGGTTGGAGCTCTGGTCCCCGGTCACATGTACCATTAGCTCGCCATCCACGCTCGCTTTGGATCGTGCCAAGCGGCCCCGTTGAAACTCCTCGCGCCCGGGTTTGTGCCGGATGGGATCGGCGAGCGTGGCCCGATGTTCCAGCATTTCCTGCGCGCGAGCCCCGCACAACTTGAGAAGCGCCGGTCGCACTACGCACAAAAAGGTGACGATGGTAGAAACAGGGTTGCCCGGCAGGCCAAAAAACTTGCTTGTGCCAATTGTGCCGTAGGCTAATGGCTTGCCAGGTTTTATCAGCAGGCGCCACAACTGAAGCGTGCCGATCTCCTGAATGATAGAGGTGACGAAATCCGCATCACCCACCGAGACGCCGGCGCTGGTAATGAGCATCTCGTATTGGGTGCCGTGGCGTTTCAGCGCGGACCGAATTGCCTGGGGTTCGTCCGGGAGAATACCAAGATCGTCGGCTTGCACCGGTAGCGAGTCGAGCAAGCGGGTCAAAAGAACTCGGTTGGCGTCGAAAATCTGCCCTGGCCCCAACTCGCTGCCGGGCTCGCCCAGTTCGTCGCCCGTAGAAAAAATCCCCACGCGGGGCCGTTTTGTGACTTTTACGCGCGTAATCCCGCAGGCGGCGAGCCAACCCACGGAAAACGGAGTGAGGCGCTCTCCGGCGGAAACCACCTTGTTGTCTGCTTGGATGTCGTGACCGACCTGCCGAACGTTCGCGCCGAGATCAGGGTGTATTAGAGATCGAACGCGCGGTTCTGAGCTTGAACCGTGAAATTCACAATCCTCCTGGATCACCACGGTGTCGAAGCCGCTCGGAATCGGAGCGCCCGTAAATATGCGCACGCAATCGTCGTGCTGCGGCGCGCCGGGCGTAAATGGGTGGCCTGCGCGGCATTCTCCTACCAGGGTGAATTCATGGGGTGGGTTGCCCATCAGCGCGCCGTGCCGTATGGCGATGCCGTCCATGGCGGAACAGGGAAAGGGCGGCAAATCGATTGGAGCAAGCACGTCTGCCGCTGCCACCCTGTTGTCTGCCGCTTTGAGTCCCACTTCTTCTTGCTGAACGAGAGGAGAAATGTCGGCAACGATCCGGTCTACGGCTTCGTTCAGGTCGAGGGGTTCGATAACATTAGCTCCATGACGACAATGCTTGCGATAGAGACCTCAGGGGCGCTCTGTTCCCTCGCCATTTGGCGGGATCAGGAGCGCTTCGAGGATACACGCAACGTTGATCGCATGCATAACCAGGTGGTATTGGAGATGCTGGACGCCCTGACCCGACGGGCCCAGGTTGCTCCGCAAGATTTCGAGGTGGTGGCGTTCGGTGCCGGGCCGGGCTCGTTTACCGGAGTGAGAATCGCGGCAACGGTTGCGCAAAGCGTTGCGCTCGCGGCGTCGGCGGTGGCTGTGCCGGTTTCGTCGTCTCTGGCGTTGCTCACGGCGGTCAAGCCCACCGAAGACAAGGTGCTGGTAACGACCCGCTCTCGCGGTGACGCCTACTATATCGCCGGCTACAGCCGGCAGGATACGGGATGGGAACTGGTAGTACCTGATGCCCTGTATGGCAGCTGGCCAACCGAATTGCTGCACCATGACTGGATTTGCGTGGGCGACCGGCCTTCCTGGGAGGCCGTTGAAGGGGCGCCGCCCTGGCGAGGGGCGGGTAACGTCAATGCTAGCCACATCGCGGAGCTAGCGATGGTTGAGTTCGAATCTGGTCGGGCCTGCGGTCCAGCCGAAGCGCTTCCACGCTACGTGGGCGGCGACACTCCGTGGCGTCCGGTCTGACGCGTGGCTCCCTTGTGTCTTTTCCATGCTCCCGCGGATGCGCAGTATGTGGCCCGATGGGGCGATGCGCTGCAGTTGAGGGAAACCGCAGCCGCGCCAACGGACCAGCAGTGCTTCTATCTCTGGTACGACGGGCAGCGTCTGCGTCTTTGTCGTGCGGGTGATCGTCGGGGCATATATCTGCGTGCGGCGAGCGTGGCGCCGCGCGCGTCTTTCGGCGGCGCGCTGGCACGGGCGTGCGGTGTGACCCGGGCTCGCCGGCCATCTGTGTTGGATGTCATGTCGGGGTTGGGCAGCGATGGCATGGTGTTGGCTGCATTGGGCTGCAGCGTCACGCTGATCGAGCAGCATCCGGCGCTATGGGCGTTGCTGGACGACTATCTGCACAGTCAGTCGGTGCGCAAGGCGCGCGCGCTCCTTGCCGATTGTTGGGGTTGGCTTGCCGGTCAGGGCGGCGCGTGCTGCGACACGCTCTATCTGGATCCGTTCTTCCCGCCTCGGGCGAAGAAAGCTTTGCCAGGTAAGGCTATGCAGTATCTTCGCGAGCTCACCGGGCAGCCACCGTTCGAAAGTGAGAACCTGGATCTGTGTTTGAGAAGCGCCCGCGAGCGAGTTGTGCTCAAGCGGCGGCTGAGGGACCCAAAGCTGGGCCAGCCGGCGTGGCAGATCAAGGGCAGAACGGTGCGTTACGACGTATACCGGGCGATAGGCGTCGGCTAGCTGGCGCGTAGGACGGCGGTTCGAAAGTCCGAGTCGATAATGTTCTCCGCGGCTTTCAGCACGTCTCTAACCACTGGGGAATAGTCGAGGGCACCGTTTTCGGTTTCCGACACTATGCCGTTGGCGACCAGTTCATCGATGAAGCCGTGAAACAGTTGGCTGTCGAAGAATTCGGGCGCGTTGAGTCCGTGAATTCGGGACATCTTCCGGGCAACCTGCTCACTGTTGCGTTGTAGCTCGTCCCGATCATTGGGTGCGTTGTTTGCCAGCAGCCCAATGACGATATAAAGCCGTTCGAGAGACTGCATGATCACGCTTGCTAGCAGTTTGAGCCGGTAACGGGCCGGTGAACGCATGGAAGGTGCGCAGTAGCCGCCACTGTCGCTGAACTCCAGCAGCTCCTGCTTCACCAGGTGGTCGAGCCAGCGTTCGACGTCTCGTCGGTCGTAGGCTTGGTGCAATTCCACGGCCAGATAAGGAAATACTATGGCTACCATCTTATGCAGCGCGGCCGCGTTGAGCGGTCTGCGCCGGTGCACCACCAGGCAGGCAATGAGGGACGGCAACGCCAGGGTGTGTAGAACGTTGTTGCGGTACCAGGTCATGAGAACGGCCGTGAACGGATCGAGGCACAGTACGTCGCCGTGATCGTCCTGCTCTCTCTGCAGCATGCCGAGCGCTTCCACGTAGCGCACGATCTCCAGCGGCTCGAGGTCGGTCACCGTGTAGTCGTGATGGGAAGCGTCGGCGCTCAACAATCGCAGGTAGCAGCCGACCTGGTCCACCAGCAGGTCCTGGTCGATAGCAAGCCGCGGCGTGCACAAGGTGACCATGGCGACCAGGTTAATCGGGTTGATGGCAGCACAGTCGTTTACCCGCTGCAGAACTTCCCGTCCTAGCGCAACGGGCATTTCTTCCGGCGGCAAATCTCGAGCTTCCAGCCAGTCGCCCAGATCGAACGGCTGCCCGAAGTTGACGTTCACGCGTCCGAAGTCCTGGCGGATCAGCTTAAGGCTGCGTAACAGGTCACCGATGGATTCGCGCTGCTTCTTGGAGCCTCGCAGTTCCTCGAGGTAGCTGCCTGCTTCAATGAGCTTTTCGTAGCCGAAATAGACGGGCACGATGGCCAGCGGCCGGGGAATGCCTCGATGGTGGTGTTCCAAAGTCATTTTCAGCAGGCCCATGCGTGCCGGCAGCAACCGGCCCGTGCGGGTGCGGCCGCCTTCCGGAAAGAACTCCACGCAATGACCACGCCGATACACAAGGTAAAGGTACTCGGAGAATACTGCCGCATAAATCGGATCGTCCCTGAAGCTGCGTCGCATGAAGAAGGCCCCGCCGCGGCGCAACAGTCCGCCGATCATGGGCAGGTTCATGTTGTCGCCGGCTGCTACGTGGGGAAGCATCAGTCCGTTGAGGTGCAGCAGGTAGGACAACAGCAGGTAGTCCACATGTGAACGGTGCGAGGGGAGGTAGATGGGCGTGTGGGTTTCTGCGAACTTCATAACCCGTCCCAGCCCGTGTGTCTCGATGCCACCGTAGATGCGGTTCCAGAACCACATGAGCAGCCGTTCGAGGATGCGGATGGTGGGATAGGACATGTTCGAAACGATGCCCATGGCAGCCTTGCGGGCACGGCGCTGCAGGCGGCGGGGTTTGTCATCTTTTGCCGCCGCCGCGATTGCCTCCGCAACCCGTCGGCTGTTGAGAATCTGCCTTACCAGGGTGCGCAGGTGCGAAAAGTCCGGACCCATGGTGGCGACGCGCTGGTTGCGAAGGCGCACGCGCAGCAGCCTAGCAGCCCGCCGTACCAGTCGCGCCGAGTCCAGGTCTGCGTCCACCAGAACTGTCAGGGGAAGCGCGGTGCCGAAATTTACGAAGATATCCCGTCGGCTGAAAATCAGGTTCACGAGACGCTTCAATCGGCCCGACACGGATGAGTTTTCCGCTACCAGCAAACGCCACAGGGACCGTTCCCGGGTGGGCGCCCGGCCCCAGAACACGACGGTGGGAATCAGGCAGGCGTCGTCAGCGTCCTTGGCGTGTTCAAGCAACCGCAGCATGCGCGCGGGCGGCTGGCTCATCACGTTGCGCCCGAACCAGCCGTAACTTGCCTTGTTGAGGAAGAACATTCGTTGTTCTTCCGTGTGCGTCCCGATGCTCACCGGATCTAGCGGGTTGGGAAGGCCCATTTGCGTGCAAACCAGGTCCAGCACGATGAGGTCGGATAGAGAAGGGTTTTCGAGCACGTATACCGTGTCGGGTGGGGGCGTTGGGTTGCTACCGGCAAGGCGGGGTCGCGCGATGGTTCCGATGAGCCACCGGCAAAGCACATAGCCGAGCTGTCTGAGCTTGTTCATTTGGGCGTGGCGCCCCGCTTACCGGTCTATTGTGACCGGCCTTTAAAGGTATCAGAAATCTCGGAGTTGATTTCGACTTCCCAGATGTCGTCGTATTTTCGACTGGTAGCCTGCTCGGCTTCTGCACTGCTGCGGATTACCGTGGGTCTCAGAAACACCAGTAGGTTGCTCTTGATGTGGGTGTTGGACGTACTGCGGAAAAACCATCCCAGGCCCGGAATGTCGCCGAGCAGAGGCACCTTGCGAACCGTATCGGTAATGTCGTCCTGAATGAGCCCGCCCAGAACGATAGTCTGGTCGTCCTCTGCCAGAATCATGGTTTCTATGGTTCGCTTGGATGTCACCACGTCCGAAAACCCGCTGTTGCCAATGGCGGTGTCGACAAGGTTGGTGATTTCCTGGGCGACCTCCAGGCGCACCGACGTGCCGTCGTGCACGTGGGGCGTGACGGTAAGCTGTAGACCCACGTCTTCGCGCTGAATGGTGGTGAAGGGATTGGAGGAGCTGTCGCCGCTGGTGGTAAAGGATCCTGTACGGAACGGAACTTCGTTACCAACCACAATCTTTGCCTCTTGATTGTCCAGCGTGAGGATGCTCGGCGTGGACAGCAGATTGGCGTCAGCGTGGGTAGCCAGCGCGTTGACCACCGCCCCGAAGGATATGCCCCCGCGATTGATGCGCGCGGCGGCCAGCGTTGGCGTGTTGATGTTGGCCAGGCCACTCACCGCGTCGATATCGCCGGCGTCGTTGATCAATCCGCCCAGCAGGTTCTGCACCGTGCCGTTCAGGGCCGTGCTGGCAAACGGGGTGGTTTGTCCGTCTTCGTCCACAATGGCGGCCTCAACGCCAAGATCGCGGCGCGAATCAATGGTCACTTCCACGATAGCCGCTTCGATGAGTACCTGGGCCCGACGCACGTCCAGGGCTTCCAGGACGTCCAGAATCTCGTTCATGGTGCCCGGGTCGGCCCGCACGATAATGGCGTTGAGCGACTCGTCTGCCTGAATGGTGGAAGGTTGTTTGCTGGAATCTTTCCCCGCCTTGGTTTCGCTGACTAGGTTGCTCAGGATCTCGGCGGTGCTCACGGCGTCGGCATGCTTGAGGTGGATGACCTGGGTGGCCCCTGTGGTAGTGGCCGGCTGGTCGAGCTTGTCGATGATCTTAAGAACCTCCGCGATGGGGCGCGGCTTGCCCTTCAGCACCAGGGAGTTGTTGCGTTCGTTGGCGATGATCTGAATGCGTTGCGGCCCTTGCGCATTTCGACCGATCTGCTCGGGTGCGACCTTCTCCAGCAGTGTGACAAGGGTTCCGACCCATGCCTCCTTGAGTGAAACCACGACGATTTCCTCCTCATCGGCCACGTCGATCTGCTCGATGATGCGCATAAGCCGGAGGATGTTGTCGGCATGGTCGCTGACGATGACCACGTTGGGCACTGCCACTGCGGCGATGTGACCGTATTGGGGGATGAGCGGACGAAGTATCTTCACCAACTCGGCAGATTCCACGTTCTGCGCCGCCACCACGCGGGTGACCAACTCCTCAGGAGGTACTTGTGACAAGTCTCCTGATGCACCCGGAGTTTGCTTGCCGGTGGCGTTTTGCTGAATGCGGATGACGTCACCCGATGCGGTGGCGGTGAAGTTGTGCACCCGCAGGACCGACAGGAATAACGCGTAAATGGCGTCGCGGTCCATGCTGGTGTTGGAGATCACCGTGACATTGCCTTTCAGTCGCGGATCGATGACGAACGTCTTACCAGTGATAGTTGCTACCTGAGATACGAACTCGTGGATGTCCGCATTCTTGATATTGATTTTCCAGGACTGCTGGTTGTGGGCCTCTTGGGCCATAAGGGGACTTGCCAGCGAGAGCAGCAGGCACAGCGACGCGGTAATCAAAAAGGTGAGTTTGCGCTTCATGATGGCTGGAGCTACAGGGAAGCCGTGACGAAGAATCGTCGTGTGCCGCGCTGCACTTCCAGTCTGGCCTTTCCTTGTGCGAGCACGCTATCGATCTCCTCGCGGTCCTGCTTGAGGTCGCCTACCGGCTTGTCGTTTATGGACAGGATGATGTCGCCGGGCTGCAGGCCAGTCTGGCTCAGGTAAGAGGAATCGGCAAGCTCGCCCACTCTATAGCCCGCGCCCGAACGGTTACTGACCACTTGGACCCCCAGCCGAGAAAGGGCTTGGAGCGGTTTGTCGCGCATCATCGAACGGTATTGGTCGGCGCCCTGCCGTTGCCGTGGCGTTGGTCGTACAGTGGCTGCCGCGGGCGCCTCCTCAGCCACGAAATGCCCCTTGCTGTGGTCGGGAAACATGAGCGACTCGCGCGCGCCTGCCCTGTTCAGCACGATGTGGTTGGTGTGTACATCTATGAGGCGGGCGTTGCCGGGGAGCCGTTCGCCCACGGTGTACAGCTGCCCCGCTTTGCCCTTTCTGGCGACGATGGCGGCGGAGTTCTTTTGCCGGTCGGCCACGAATACGCCGTGTAGCTCCAGGGGCAGGCTGGTTTCAACGGTGCGCTCGGCGCGCGCCGCAGGGGCTGCGGTTGCGTCGGCGACTCCGAACAGGTTGCGTGCGGCGGCGGTATCGCTGGACCTGGGTTGGCGGTTGCCGGCCGCCGGGGTGCCGGTGCGCTGCGCCGTTGGCTCGCTAGCCGGCGGAGAGAGAAAGTACAGCACGGAAGTGGCCAGGGTGTAGGCGATGCCTATGACCAAGAGCCAGCGGGCTGGTTCGGCCAGCCGCGGTACAAATTGGAGTAAGCCTGGGAGCATCTGGGTAGCCATTATAACCATGTGCCCTAGAAAATTTTCTCTTCCACCTCGACCACTACTTGGTCTGGGTCGCCCTGGCCAGGCCATGGGTTGTTGGCCAGCGCGGTCATCCGTCGGGTCATGGCTACTTTGGCAAATCCATTGGGCTGTAGTTCCACAACCATTAGCTCTTTGTCGCCGTTGTACTCGAAAAGCTGCGCTTCCGGGCCTGGGCCCAGGGCCAACTGCATTGCCGGCAATACGGCTGAAAACGTCCTCCTGCCAAGGCCGTAGCGAACCGGCCCACCATCCCAGCTGGCCGATCCGTCTGCGGCGCTCGGTATGCCTTCGACGAACTCGATGCGACTGTCATTGAGGTTCAAATCGCCGGAAATAGTCATGTCGTAGGGTGCCATCAGCCCATTCACGAAAGCTTCTCCGACTCGTCCTGTAGCCGTGATCGCAAACGA
>DEBD01000011.1:8865-52235 GCA_002348385.1 Gammaproteobacteria bacterium UBA2965
CGCCCAGAAAAATTGTGAATCCCTGCAGATCCCAGCTGAGTGTCCCGAGCCGGTTTCCGTAGGTGTGCAGAGTGCCGCTTCCAGACCAGAGCGTGCCCGAGGGATTCAGTAAGGCGACCTGCGGGACCTGGCCGAGCGCCAGTCTGGACAGCCCTGCCGGCGCGAAGGCAGCGGCAAACACTGCCATCAGCACGGCGCCGATGGCAACAAACCTAGCCATTGTCTGGGCCCAGTAAGCGCTCCACGATTGTCTGGTAGATCCTGGCGAGAGGTATCAGGTCGTCTACCTGAACATGCTCGTTGATCTTGTGGATGGATTCGTTCACCGGGCCGAGTTCCACCACCTCGCATCCCGTTGGCGCAATGAACCGCCCGTCCGATGTGCCACCGGAGGTGGATTCTTCCGGCCTGCGCCCGGTAATGTCGGCCACGGCGTGGGCCGTGATTTCGCGCAGCATGCCGGCGGGCGTCAGGAAGGGCAGGCCGGAGACCTCCCAATCCAACTGGTAGTTCTGCTGATGCTGGTCTAGCAGTTCGGTAATCCGCTGCTGTATTCCCTCTACCGTCTGTTCGGTATTGAAACGGACGTTGAACTCGATGGTGAGCTCGCCGGGAATGACGTTGGTGGCGCCGGTCCCCGCGCGGATGTTGGATATCTGCAGGCTGGTGGGGGGGAAGCTCTCGTTGCCCGCGTCCCACACCATAGCGGTAAGCTCGCACAGGGCGGCGGCGGAGTTGTGCACCGGATTCTCCGCCTGATCCGGATAGGCCACGTGACCCTGCTGCCCACGAATCCGCAGCGTTGCGTTGAGCGATCCTCTGCGACCCACCCGGACGGTGTCGCCGATGACCAGGCTGGAGGAGGGTTCTCCAACCACACAGTAGTCCAGTTGGATTCCACGCTTGGCAAGCTCGGCGATCACATGCCGTGTGCCCTGGACCGCCGGACCCTCCTCGTCGCTGGTAACAAGAAATGCCAATGTGCCGCGGTGCTTGGGGTGCCGTGCGAGAAACTCCTCGCTGGCTACGACCATGGCGGCAAGGCTCGACTTCATGTCGGCCGCGCCGCGACCGTAAAGCAGCCCGTTACGTAGCGAAGGCTCAAACGGCGGGGAGTCCCAGTCTTGCTCTGGTCCGGGCGGAACCACGTCGGTGTGTCCGGCGAGCACCAGGTAAGGGGCGCCCTCACCGTGCGTAGCCCAGAGGTTGTCGACCTCGCCCGCGGGCATGGATTCCAGGTGGAATCCTAGCTGGCGCAGTCGCTGGCCCAGCAACTCCTGACAGCCGGCGTCTTCCGGCGTAACACTGGGCCGTTCCATGAGTGCCAGGGCGAGATCTAGAATTGGGTTTGCGTCCGCCATGGGGAGGCCGGTCAGTTGTGAGCGTGTAGCTGTTCGTTGAGCTTAATGGCTTTGCGGTTGGTTCGGCACTCGATCCGTCCGGTGCGGCCATTGCGCACGAACAGCATGTCGGAACCGCCGGACAGCTCCCGGGCTTTGGCCTGCCTGATTACCTCACCCTGTTCGTCCAGGACAGTCACCGGCGTGCCGGCGGTAACGTAAAGGCCGGCTTCGATGGTACAGCGGTCGCCCAACGGGATGCCGGTTCCAGCATTCGCCCCTACCAGACTGTGGTTGCCGATGGTGATCTTGATTTCGCCGCCGCCGGCTAGGGTTCCCATGGTGCTGGCACTGCCTCCGAGATCGGAATGCTCGCCGATCACTACGCCCTGCGAAATACGGCCCTCCACCATGTTGGGGCCCATGGCCCCGGCGTTGAAGTTGACCGCGCCTTCCGGCATGACCGTGGTGCCTTCGCCCAGAAAGGCGCCCAACCTCACGCGGCTGCCATCGGCCACGCGCACGCCGCTGGGTATCACGTAGTTGACCATGCGTGGGAATTTGTCCACCAACTCGACGTTTAGCTGCCGCCCCTGCAAGCGCGCCTGCAGCTGCACTGCGGCAATCTCGCGGGGATCCACGGGGCCGTCGTTGGTCCATACCACATTAGGCATCTTGGCGAAGATGCCGTCCAGGTTGAGCGAGTTCGGTAGCGCCAGACGATGTGACATCAAATGCAGCTTGAGATAGGCGTCGGCGGCGCCCTCGATGGGGCCGTCTTCGGTCAGCAACACCACATCCAGTGGCCCATCGGCGTCCGCCAGGCCGGCCGCCGCAGCACCAGGGTGGTCGTTTCCCAGCTCCGCGCAGAATGCGGCTACCTGTTCGGGACTGCATTGGGTGATGCCGGCGGAAAAGCGGTTGGCAATCAATTGGGCAAGCTCATCGCCGGGCTCCTTGATTGGGGCCGGAAAGAAAAAGTCCAAGGGTTCGTTGTTGGTGTTGCGCCGTGAGTGCCCGATGGCAAACGCGAATACCTGGGACATGGCCTGAAGTCTCCTCACTTAAGCCGGTGGCCGCCAATGGCGGAACGGGCGGCTAAGCTACCACAAGGCGCCCGACAGCGTTAGCGGGACTGCCACCACTGGGTAAGACGTTCCGCGGCCGCCACGCACTGTTCGGCAGGGGCCACCCAGGCTACCCGAATGTGGCCCGCTCCCGGGTTGCCCTTGCAGTCACTCTGGTCAGCGTTGACCGCCGCGGGATCTCGACCAAGAAAGGAGCCCGGAAGCACGGTGATGTTGCAGGCGCGGAACAGCTCGCGCGCGAATGCTTGGTCGTCGTCGTCTACCTTGAGCCAGTGATAGAAACCGCCCTGCGGTGGGATCACGTTTGCTACCCGCTCCAGGATAGGCGTTACCGCCCGAAATTTGTCCTGATATGCCTGCCGGTTCGCTTGCACATGGGCTTCGTCCGCCCACGCCGCGGCGCTGGCGCGCTGGTGGTGTACGGGCATGGCGCAGCCCTGGTAGGTGCGATAGGAAAAATACTGCTCGAGCAGTTGCGCATCGCCGGCCACGAACCCCGATCGCAGGCCGGGCAGGTTGGAGCGTTTGGACAGGCTATGGAAGACCACGCAGCGGGAGAAGTCGCTGTGGCCCGCCTGCAGTGCAACCTGCAGTAATCCCACCGGCGGCTCATCGAAATAGATCTCGGAATAGCACTCGTCGGCGGCGATAACGAAATCATGGCGGTGCGCCTGCTCGAGCAGCCAGCCGAGGGTATCGGCATCCAGGTTGCGGCCGGTGGGGTTGCCTGGAGAGCACAGATACAGCAACTGACAGCGTGCCCACACGGACTCGGGCAGCGCTGAGAAATCCGGCTGGTAGCCGGACTCAGCGGAGCAGTTCACGTAGTAGGGCTGGGCGCCTCCAAGCAGGGCGGCGCCTTCGTAGATCTGATAGAACGGATTGGGCTGTATCACTAGCGCCGAAGGGTCGGGCCTGAGCACCGCCTGGGCGATGGAGAAGAGTGCTTCCCGGGTTCCGGACACGGGCAACACGTGCCGGTCCGGAACCGTGCGCACGCCAAAACGCCGGTTCAGCCAGTCGGATATGGCCTCTCTGAGAAATGCCTCACCGCGGGTGGCCGGGTAGGTGGCGAGATCCCTGGCCAGCGCGCTTCGATCGCTGAGCAGGTCCAGCACGAAACCGGGTGGTTCGTGCTGTGGCTCCCCGATGGACAGGGCCACGTGCTGGAACTCGGCATTGCCTGCAACACCCTGTTTTAGGGCTGCCATGCGCTGAAAAGGATAATCGTGCAGTCGGTGGAGATCGGGGTTCATCGAGAGGCGTGCTCGTTGACGAGCCGGTCCAGGCGCTGCCGGAGCGTGTTTTCCAAGAGATAGACGGTTTCCTGATTGCGAATGGGTGCGCCGTCCCGGTCCACGATATGAAAGACGTCTTCAACACTCTCACCGAGCGTGGCGATCTTGGCGCTCAAGACGCCAAGCTCGAGCTCGGCAAACAGCAGGCCGATGGTTGCCAGCAGCCCCGGTCGGTCCGAGGCGATGATGGTCAGCACGGAATGCAGCTGATGGGGTGGCGTGGTAAGGCGCACCTGGGTGGACTTCGTGAAGTGCCGCAACCTGCGCGGCAACATGCTCGGTTCAGCGATGCTGGGATCCGACGTGTCGTCCAGGGCGGCCTCGAGGCCGGCGCAAATCTTCGCGCGTCGCTGGGCATCGCGGGGCAGCGGCTTGCCTTCGTTGTCGAGCACCACGAAACCGTTCAGGCACAGGCCGTCTGCAGATGTATGGATCGTCGCATCGAACACCGATACCCTGAATCGGCTGAGCGCGATTACGCTGGCGGCAAAAAGGTTGGCCCGGTCTTTAGTATAGACGAGGATTTCAGTAGCGCCTTCTTCCGAGACCTGACCCTTCAGGTCCACCAGGGCGACCAATGGCGACCGCTCCACGTCGTGCTGGTGCAGCAGCTGAGTTACCTCTGCCACCTGTCGGGGTGTGTGACGCAGAAAGAAATCATCGTTGGGGATGCGCCACAATGTCTGCACGGCCTCTTCGGAGAGCGAGTTGGCGGTTAGCTTTTCCAGCGCGCTTTCCTTGCAGGCGCGCACGCTGGCCTGGCGGTCGAGCGGTGACTCCAACCCACGGCGCAGCGCCTTGCGGGTCTCGCCGTAGAGCTGGCGCAGCAGCGTGGCCCGCCAGTTGTTCCACAGTGAGGGGTTGGTCGCGTTGATGTCCGCTACCGTCAGCGCATAAAGGTAGTCCAGCCGCATCTCGGATTTCACTTCGGATGCGAACTCGTGAATGACATCGGGATCGTAGATGTCCTGCCGTTGAGCCGTAGTGGACATCAACAGGTGCTTGGTGACAAGCCAGTCCACCAGCTCGGTGTCGCTCTCGTTGAGGTCGTGGCGCTGACAGAATGCGCGCACGTCTTGCGCGCCCAGCGCCGAATGATCGCCGCCCCTTCCCTTGCCGATGTCGTGATACAGCCCGGCGATGTACAACAATTCAATCTTTGGAACGGACTTCACACAGTGGCAGGCAACGGGAAATTTCTCCTGACTGGACCGATAGTGAAAGCGCCGCATGTGGCGGATCACCATCAAGGTATGGGCATCTACCGTGTAGATGTGGAACAGGTCATGCTGCATCTGTCCGACGATTTCTCCAAACTCGGGCAGGTAGCATCCCAGCACACCGTAGCGACGCATCCTGGTGAGCTGGGACACCAGTGTGTAGGGCGCTTTGAGCAGATCGAGAAACAGTTGGTTGTTCGTGGGGTCGTTGCGAAAGCCGTCGTCAATGAGGTGCAGGTTGTCACGGATCAGACGGATGGTATCTGCACGAACGCCCGAGATGTCCCGTCGGTTCGCCATGATCACAAACAGCTCTAGCAGTGCGCTGGGGGCTTCTTCAAACACCTGTGGGTGGGCCACCTCGATATCGCTGTTGCGGATTTGAAAGCGCTCGTTCACTGGTTCGATGCGCGGCTTCTCGCGAGATCTCAATATGGTCTCGTCGAAGTGCTGCAGCAGGATGTCGTTGACCTCACGCAGCTCCAACACGTACCGGTAATACAGATGCATGAAGCGCTCGACGCCAAGTCGAGCGCTGGTGTCGGCGAAGCCTAGGCGCTCTGCCAAAGCGCGCTGGTGCTCGAACAGCAGCCGGTCTTCCTTGCGCTGCGCCACCAGATGCAGCCCGTAACGCACCCACCACAGGTAGCGCCGCCCTTCGTCGAGGCGCTCGCGCTCTTCTTCGGTGAGCATGCCTAGCGCTTCCAGATCCAGCAGGTCGGTGGTGCCGAACTTGCGTTGGCAGACCCACATGGCCGTTTGCAGGTCGCGCAGTCCGCCCGGCGACGTCTTCAGGTTGGGTTCCAGGCCGTATTCCACATCATCGACCTGATCGTGGCGGTTATGCTGTTCGTCGCGCTTGGCTTTGAAGAAGTCTTGTGCCGGCCAGAGCCTGGCAGACGCCAGCGCCTTGTCGAGGCGCTGGCCAAGCGCCTCGGATCCGGCGAGTTGGCGCCGTTCGAATATGGCGGTGGCGATGGTGATGTCTTCGCCGGCCGCACGCCGGCAGTCCCGTGGGGTGCGCACCGCGTGACCCACTTCCAGGTTCAGGTCGAACAGGCTGTGCAGAAACGTGCGGATGGCATCCTCGTGCTGGGCGGGTTTCCGGGCCAGCACCAGCAGATCCACGTCGGATTGGGGGAATAGTTCTCCGCGCCCGTAGCCGCCCACCGCAAACAGGGCCAGGTGGCGCTCGGCGGTGTTAGGAATGTGCGCTGCCCATAATTCCTGCAGGATCCCGTCCATGATGGTGCAGCGCTCGGCCACCAGGTGGTCGACGTTTTCGCGTTGCCAGTAGCGCTGCGCGAGTTCGGCGTCCCGATCCGCCAGGCGCTCGCGCAGGCTGATCACCAGGGGGCTGAGGCCGGGACCGAATTGCCTTCGCTCGGTTCGCTGCGGCTGGCTCACCGCGGACGCCTCAAAAAGACTCTTCTGCGCGTTGTGTGAGAACGTCGGCGCCCGAAGCGGTGACCATGATGGTGTGCTCCCACTGGGCGCTGAGCTTGTGGTCCTTGGTCACGACGGTCCAGCGGTCTGGAAGCATCTTCACGTGGCGCTTTCCGGCGTTGATCATAGGCTCGATGGTGAAGGTCATACCTTCTTCGAGGCGCATGCCGCTGTTGGGCCGTCCGTAGTGAACCACCTGCGGCTCGTCATGGAATACGCGGCCAATGCCGTGCCCGCAGAACTCGCGCACCACCGAGAAGTGGTGTGCTTCTGCATGTGACTGAATGGCGTAGCCGATGTCTCCCAGGGTGGCGCCGGCGCGCACCGCCTGGATACCGCGGTACAGGCACTCCTGGGTAATACGCACCAGCCGGTCGGCCAGCACGCTGGGTTTGCCCACGCAGAACATCTTGCTGGTGTCGCCGTGGAAGCCATTTTTGATCACCGTGACATCGATGTTCAGGATGTCGCCACTTTTCAGCGCTTTCTTGGGCGAGGGAATGCCATGGCAGACCACATGGTTGACCGACGTGCAGATCGATTTGGGAAACGGCACTTGGCCGGGACCGTTGCTGTAGTTGAGGGGTGCCGGCACACAGTCAATTGAATTGACGATATAGTCATGACAGAGCGCGTTGAGCTCCTCCGTGGTAGCACCTACGGTCACGTGTTCGCCGATCATTTCCAGCACGCCGGCAGCTAGCTGCCCGGCGGCTCGCATATGGGCGATATCGTCTTCCGTCTCTACTCGTGCGACCATTGGTTGGTTTCCGCAAAAAACGGTTTATGTTATAAAGCGCGCCGCCTGTGGGCAACGACAAGCCTGTCGGCGATATTGAAAATACTTAACGCGCATGGCCTGTGCCGGCGCATAACGAAAACGCACGTCATCCGACACATGCCCCGGGTGCCGGGAGCCCATAGGGTAGCCTGGTTAGGGTATGGGGGTGGCGGAGGCTAAACCCGGAGAAAATTTATGAGCATCAGCATGCGCGACATGCTGGCGGCCGGAGTGCATTTCGGCCACCAGACCCGCTATTGGAACCCGAAGATGGCACCCTACATCTTTGGTTCCCGCAACAAGATCCACATCATCAATCTCGAGAAAACCGTTCCGGCATTCGAAGCGGCGCTCAAAGAGATCCGTAACCTGTCCAGCCGGCGCAACAAGATACTGTTCGTGGGCACCAAACGTGCGGCAGCCAAAGTCATTCGCGAGCAGGCTCAGCGCGTGGGCATGCCGTTCGTCGATCAGCGGTGGTTGGGAGGAATGCTCACCAATTACAAGACCATTCGGCAGTCCATCAAGCGCCTGCAGGATCTTGAGGAGCAGGCGGCGGACGGCACGCTGGAAATGCTCACCAAGAAAGAGGCGCTGCAGAAGCGCCGCTTGATGAGCAAGCTGGAGCGCAGCTTGGGTGGTATCAAGGATATGGGTGGATTGCCCGACGCCATTTTTGTTGTAGATGTGATGCGTGAGCATATCGCCGTGAGCGAAGCCAACAAGCTTGGAATTCCCGTGTTCGGCGTGGTGGACACCAACAGCGTGCCTGATGGCGTGGACTGGGTCATTCCGGGTAATGACGATGCCATTCGTGCCATCCGCCTCTATGTGACCGCCGTGGCCGACGCCATTGCGGAAGGTGCTGCGAACGCCGAGGGCGATGTGCGGCCCGGCGAGTTCGTCGAGGTGGAGACCGAAGCGGAAGAGCCGGTGGCCGAAGCACCCGCCCAGGCGGTTGCCGAGGATGCGGCGCATGTCGAAGCTCCAACGGACTCTACCGCTGCAGCGGACGCTACCGCTTCAGCGGACGCTACCGCTTCAGCGGACGCAGCCTCTGAAGGCGCCGCTCCTGCGGAGGTCCCCGAAGATGACGTGACCGCGGCGGCTAGCGGCGACGATACCGACGAAACGGTGAAGGAATAGGCATGGCGATCACGGCAGCAATGGTCAAAGAGCTCAGGGAGCGCACTGGGCTGGGGATGATGGATTGCAAGGCGGCGCTCACCGAGGCGGGTGGCGACATGGAACTCGCCATTGAGGAGCTTCGTAAGAAAAGCGCGCTGAAGGCAGCCAAGAAAGCCGGGCGCACCACGGCAAACGGGTTGATCGGACTTTGCTTGGCCGACGACGGTGGTCGTGGCGTGATGGTAGAGGTGAATATCGAGACCGACTTTGCCGCGAAGAACGACAAGTTCATCGCCTTTGTGAGCAAGGTGGTCGACGCTGCTTTTTCCGCCCAGACGGAGGATGTGGCCGAGCTCATGAGCGGCGATCTGGATGCCGAACGCGAGCGGCTGGTTCAGGAAATCGGTGAGAACATGTCCGTGCGCCGCATTGCCACCCTGGGGTCCGGCGACGGATATGTGGCGAGCTACCTGCACAGCGACAAACGCAAGGGCGTGCTGCTGGAACTCAGCGCTCACGACGAAGAGCTGGGCCGGGACCTTGCCATGCACGTGACGGCCATCAACCCCCTGGTGGTGCAAGGTAGCGACGTTGCCCCGCACGTGGTCGCTAAAGAACGTGAAATTTATACCTCGCAGGCCGAAGGCAGCGGCAAGCCGCCAGAGATCGTGGAGAAGATGGTAGAGGGGCGCGTTCGGAAGTTCCTGGCAGAGGTCTCGCTGCTGGAGCAGCCATTCGTCAAGGACACCAACCTGAAGGTGGGCGCCCTGCTGGCCGACAAAGGCCTGCAGTGCCGTGGTTTCGTGCGCTTCGAAGTTGGTGAGGGGATCGAGGTGGTCGAAGAGGACTTCGCGGCGGAGGTGGCCGCTCAGATACAGGATGCTCAATAGGCGCCGGGCCAAACCAATTGGCCCGCGACCTGACTTTCAATATCCTAACACCCACCGCGTTGACCCACGCCCACAACGGTGACAAGGTGGGCGCACCCCTGGAGCAAACAGGTCGAAAGGCCATGCTTGACGAGATACGAGAAGATGCCGACGAGCGGATGGGAAAGTCCATCGAGTCCCTTCGCACGCATCTGGCCAAGATACGGACTGGCCGCGCGAACCCGAGCCTGCTGGATGGCATCGTGGTCCCGTACTATGGGAATGACACGCCCTTGAATCAGGTGGCGACCATCACGGTGGAAGATGCTCGCACGCTGGCTATCGCGCCGTGGGAAAAAAACCTCATACCCGAGATTGAAAAGGCCATTCTCAAGAGCGACGTGGGAATCACGCCGGCCAGTACCAGTGACCTGGTGCGTGTGCCGCTGCCGGCGCTCACCGAAGAGAATCGCCGCGACTTGGCTCGTCAGGCCAAACAGGAAACTGAAACGGCCCGGATTGCCGCGCGCAATATCCGACGCGAAGCCATTGCCGATGTGCGCGAGCTGGTAAAAGAAAAGATGGTGGCGGAGGACGATGCGCACCGCGCAGAAGAAACGATCCAGAAGCTGACGGATAGACGCATCGCAGAGATGGAAGAAGTCCTGTCGGCTAAAGAGTCCGATCTTTTGGAGATATAGCGCATCCGGTAAGGATTCATTACACGATGTCCGAACAAACGTCTGTAGTTGATGCCAGTCCTCAGGACGATCGAGTTCCCAGGCACGTTGCCATCATTATGGATGGCAACCATCGATGGGCGAAGCAACGGCGGCTGCCAGGCGCCGCAGGACATCGCGCCGGAGCGCGTAACGTACGTCCCATTGCCGAAGCTTGTGCGGATCTCGGCGTTACGTGCCTTACTTTGTTCGCATTCAGCACGGAAAACTGGCAGCGTCCCAAGCGGGAAGTCCGTCTTCTGATGGACCTCATGCGCAGTGTCCTGGAGAACGACCTGGACGAACTGTGTGAGCGAGAGGTGCGCATGAGGATCATTGGCGATCGATCCAAGTTCGCCTCAGATCTGCAGATGCAGATGAACCGGGCCGAGGCCATGACCCGCGACAACTCGCGTATGTCGCTCAACATCGCCGCCAATTATGGCGGGCGATGGGACATCACCGAGGCGGCGCGCGGGCTGGCCCGCGCGGTGGCGGAAGGCGACATGGATCCGGAGCAGATCGACGAATCGGTATTTGCCGAATACCTGTCGCTGGGCGCCTTGCCCCCGCCAGACATCTGTATTCGTACCGGTGGTGACTATCGAATCAGCAATTTCCTGCTGTGGGATTTCGCGTACACGGAGCTGTATTTCACCGACGACTTCTGGCCGGATTTCGACCAGCAGAACCTGCGCGCCGCGTTCGAGTGGTTCGACGAGCGGCAGCGTCGTTTCGGCCGGCGGGCATAGTCCGTGCTGCGCACGAGGGTAATCACCGCCCTGGTCGCCGCTTCCGTAGCTTCCGCCGCCATATTCCTGCTTCCGCTGCACTGGGCGGCCGTGTTCTTCGGTGTCCTGGCCACGCTGGGCGCATACGAGTGGGCCGGCCTGCTGGGTATCAGCAGCGTCATCAACCGCCTGTTGGCGGCCTCCATCGTCGTGGCCCTCATGGCCGTCACCTGGTTCGTTCAGCCGTGGCTCACCTATGCGTTGGTAGCCGGTATCCTCGCCTGGTTGGTGGCCACCGCCGTGGTCATCGCTTATCCCAGTGGGGCATGGTTCATTGGTGCGCCCTGGCGGGCCGGCCTGCTGGGCGTGGCGATTTTGTGGGCAGCTTGGAGCGCGCTGGTGCTTGTGCACGGAGAGCCGGGTGGCAATGGCGCCTATTGGGTTTTCTGGGTGCTGTTTCTGGTGGCCTGCGCCGACATCGGCGCCTACTTTGCGGGCCGCCGCTTTGGCAAGCTCAAGCTGGCGCCATTAGTGAGCCCGGGCAAGACCTGGGAAGGCGTGGCCGGGGGCGCCCTGGCGGCCTTGGTGATCTGCGGCGGCATTCTGTTGGGATTGGGGTATTCAGCACTTTGGCTGCTGTACGTGCTGCTCCTGGTGGGCATATCCGTCGTGGGCGACCTCTTCGAAAGTGTGCTCAAGCGCGAGCGGGGGGTGAAAGACTCGGGCAATCTTCTGCCGGGCCACGGAGGCATTCTCGACCGCATCGATGCGGCATTGGCCGTGCTGCCGCTGTTTGCGGTGCTTTTCCTGCGCTAGACCCCGTGCTACCAAGTCTCGGCGGGGTCGGTGATCGGCTGGCCACGATGGTTTATCATTGCGACCCCGAAAAGAGCCCAACCCTTCAGCCCTTGCCATGATGCCCGGGTAGCCGGCCACCGAACCGGTCGGCGTTGAAGCGGTCCAAGATAGAAGTGGCCTGCCTGCGGGCGGGTTGGTTTGGATGTCGCCTATGGAGTTCCTTCAATACCCCCTGGCACTGATCGTTACGCTGGGGGTCCTGGTTACGTTTCACGAGCTGGGTCACTATCTGGTGGCGCGCCGGTCGGGGGTGCGCGTGGTGCGCTTTTCCGTGGGCTTCGGCCGGCCGGTGTGGTCGTGGACCGACCGTCATGGCACGGAGTTCGCGGTGGGCTACATCCCGCTGGGTGGATACGTGCGCATGCTCGACGACCAGGAGGTGGCCGGTGAAGCGGGGGATGCGCGCCCAGGTGACGTGTCCTACCGTGAGCTAAGCGTGTGGTGGCGCATCGCCATCGCGTTCGGCGGCCCCTTGGCCAATTTCATCCTGGCAATCTTCGTTTACTGGTTTCTGTTCGTGCTGGGCTCAACCAGCATCGCGCCCATCATGGGTGAGCACACCGAGGGTTCCATCGCTGCGTCCGCCGGCGTGCCAGCAAATCACGAGATCGTGGCCGTGGATGGCACGCCCACGCGTACCTGGCAGCAAGTCACCATGGGGCTGGCTGCGAGGTTGGGTGACAGCGGCGATATCGTACTTTCCAGCCGGCGTCCGGGTTCCGAGCGCACCGTGGACAGCACGCTACCCGTGGCGTCCTGGCATTCGGGCGAGGACGAGCCCGATCTGCTGGGCTCGCTGGGCATTGTGCCCATCATGCCGGCCGTGGTGGGCCAGGTGCTTCCTGGCGGCGCCGGAGAACGTGGCGGTTTGCGCCAGTGGGATCGTGTTACATCGGCGAATGGTGCGCCGGTGGACAACTGGGTGCAGTGGGTGGAGATCGTGCGCGACGCTCCCGGGCAGCCGCTGGCACTGGAAGTGGATCGAGACGGTACCCCCGTACTGCTGCGTGTAACGCCTGAAGTGCGCAGCGAAGGAGATGGCGAAATCGGCTACGTGGGGATCGGCTCCCATGCCAACGAGATCCGCTACGGCCCCCTGGACGCCATGCCCAGGAGCGTTGCCGAGACCTGGGACAAGACGCTGCTCACGTTGGGGTTGCTAAAGAAGATGATCACTGGAGACGTGTCGGTCAAGAATCTCAGCGGCCCGATCACCATCGCGAAGGTCGCCGCGGATTCCGCACGTTCTGGGTGGCGCTTTTTCATCAGCGTGTTGGCGCTGCTGAGCATATCGCTGGGCGTATTGAACCTGCTGCCCATACCCATTCTCGACGGGGGACATATCCTGTTCTGCTCCGTGGAAGCCGTGATGGGCAAGCCGGTGTCTGAGCGCGTGCAGCTGCTGGGTACGCAGGTGGGGCTGGCGGCAGTGGCCGGGCTCATGATCATCGTCATATACAACGACATTGCCCGGCTGTTGTGAGCGCCATGAGAAAACTTTGCACGGCGGCATTGTTGCTGCTCCTCTCGGCCACAGTGAGCGCAGAGACGTTCACGGTGGCGGATATCCGCTTGCAGGGCCTGCAGCGGGTCTCTGCGGGCACTGTGTTCAACATACTGCCCATCAATGTGGGAGAGCAGGTTGACGAGGTCGGCGTTCGTCAGCTCATCAGGCTGTTATTTGGCTCAGGTTTTTTCAACGACATTCGCATGGCGCGTGATGGAGACGTGCTGGTCGTAACCTTCAGCGAGCGTCCGGCCATCGACAGTATCGAGATCGAGGGTAACAAGGCGATCAAAACAGAAGCATTGCTGGACGGGTTGAGCCAACAGGGCTTCAGAGAAGGGGAAATCTTCAAGCAGGCCACATTGGAGCGGGTTGGCATCGAGCTGGAACGATCTTACGTCTCCCAGGGTCGCTACGGTGCTTCCATCGAAACCGATGTGGAGCAGCTGCCGCGCAACAGAGTTGCCATCAAGATCGATGTTGAAGAAGGCAAAACCTCCGGAATCCGACACATCAACATCGTGGGTGCCAGCGTGTTTCCGCTCGAAGAGCTGCTCGATGAGTTCCAGCTGCAGCATCCAAGCCTGCTTTTTTGGCGCAGCAATGACAAGTACGCGCGCGAGAAGCTTACGGGGGATCTAGAGTCTCTGGAGTCCTACTACCGGGACCGCGGGTATGTGGAGTTCGAGATTGAGTCGACACAGGTGAGCGTCACGCCGGACAAGCGTCAGGTTTACATAGCGATCAACGTTAACGAGGGGCTCAAATACACCATCCGCGATGTCAGTCTGGTGGGCGAGCTGAGCGACGTCAAACCTGCGGAACTCGAGCGTCTGTTTCTGGTGTCTGGTGGGGAAATTTTCAATCAGGCGCGAGTGACGGCCACGGAAGACCTGATTACCCGGGCGCTGGGTAATTCAGGCTATACCTTTGCTACTGCGAACGGCATCCCCAGTGTCAACGAAGACGACGGTACCGTCGACGTGGAGTTTTACGTTGATACGGGTAAACGCGCCTACGTGCGCCGAGTGGTTTTTGCGGGCAACAAGATCACGCAGGATGAAGTGATGCGCCGCGAGATGCGGCAGATGGAAGGCGGGTGGGCCTCCACGGCGCAGATCGACCTGTCCAAGATCCGGTTGGAGCGGTTGGGTTACTTCAGCACCGTCAACGTAGAGACGCCGGAGGTTGCTGGAACCGACGACCAGATCGACGTGGAATTCATGGTGGAAGAGCAGCCGTCTGGCAGTATTTCGGCAACTGTCGGCTTCTCGCAGGGGTACGGACTGATTCTAGGGGCGAATTATCAGGAAAGTAATGTTCTGGGTAGCGGTAATAGCTTGGGTGTAGGCGTGAGCTATTCCGACTTTCAGCAATCCGTGCAATTCAACTACTTTAATCCGTACTACACCATTGACGGCATCAGCCGCGGATATAATCTGTTTGCCCGCCGTCTTGATTTCGACGAACGCAATATTGCGCGCTTTACGACGGATTCATTTGGGGCGGGTCTGAATTTCGGCTTTCCCATCGGCGAGACACAGCGTATCAGCTTCGGTGGGCTAATCGAGTACACGGACATCACGGAGGGGCGGTATCCCGCGCAGGAAATCGGCGAGTTTATTGAAAAGAACGGTAACAAGTCGCTGAACTACAAGCTGAACCTGGGCTGGCAGAGCTCGACGCTCAACCGTGGGCTGTTTCCAACCGCTGGACGGGCGCAGGCTCTGGCATTGGAGGCCAGTATTCCCGGCAGTGACCTCCAGTTCTGGAAGGTGACATACAACGGCCAGCAGTTTCTGAATTTTGGGGATCGATGGACGTTTCGCCTGCGTGCGCACCTCGGCTACGGGGATGGCTATGGAGGCACCAACGGGCTGCCGTTTTACGAGCATTTCTTCTCGGGTGGTTTCGGTTCCGTGAGAGGCTTCGAGCAGAGTTCGCTGGGGCCACGAACCACGCCTTCCGAGGACGATCCCTACAACGAGCCCGAAGGTGATCCGTTCGGCGGGAACATCAAAGTGGAGGGCGGCATAGAGTTGATCTTGCCTTTCGCCTTCGCGCGCCAGAGCCGGCAGTTTCGCCCCGTTATATTTCTCGACGCGGGCAACGTTTATAATTCAAGCTGCCCAGAGGTTAGCGTCAATTGCCTCGCTTTCGATCTGGGCGAGCTTCGTTATTCGGTTGGAGTCGCGGTGACCTGGCTCACCGGTCTCGGGCCAATGTCATTTAGCTTTGCGAAAACGTTCAACACTTCTGAGGTGGACGAGCGCGAGAGCTTCCAGTTTGAACTCGGGCGCACGTTCTGAGGTAGAATTCAATGATCAGGCCGACGATAAGTAGCGGCCATATAACAAGTCGTTGTGAGCAACATTCACTGCAAATGATGTCGCCAACGCGGGTTGTCAGAAATAGCAGCATCTAGGAGATGTATTGTGATTAAGAAGTTAGCCAATTGGTCCGTGTTGGTGTTTATGCTGGTGGCGGGAACCGCTGCGGCAGAGCTGAAAATTGCCGTGCTGGATACCCAGCGCGCGCTGGTGGAAAGCGAGGAGGCGAAGCAGTTGCTTGCTGACGCAGAGAAGGCCCTGCGCGAAGAGCAGCAAGAGGTTCAAACACTGCGTGAGGAGATCGAAGCGCTGCAGGAGCGACTGCAGAAAGACGGCGAGGTGATGAGCCCCGTCGAGCAACGCAAGGCGCAGAAAGACATAGAGGACAAGGGGCTCGACTATCAGTTTCTAGCCAACAAGCTGCAGAAAGAGGTCCAGGACGTTCAGGAAGATATCCTTCAACAGATGGGGCCGAAGATAAACAAGGTGCTCAGCGATCTTATCGAGATCGAGGGATATGATCTCATCATGGAGCGTCAAACCCTTCGCTACGTGAACAGCAAGCACGACATCACCCGCAAGGTCACCGAAAAGCTCAACGAGAATCGCCAGTAGCAAGTGAGCGGGCCGGCCTTCACTCTCGATGCGCTGGCAAAATTGGTCAGCGCTCGATGTGTGGGCGACCCGCAAACGCGCATTACCGGCCTTGGCAGTCTCGCTGATGCCGTCGAGGACCAGATAAGCCATCTGTCCAGCGCGGCCTATCGGCGTTTTCTGCCGATCTCGAAGGCTGGCGCGGTCATTCTGAACGAACACGATCTTTCCGGCTGGTCGGGAAATGCGCTGGTAGTCGACCAACCATACGTGGCGTTCGCCCGTATCTCGCAGTTGTTCGCTACTCCTTCCGAACTACCTGCCGGTGTAGACGACTCGGCGCGCGTGGCGCCGACGGCAACGATTCACCCCACCGCTGCAATTGGTCCGGGGGCCTGTGTCGGAGAGGGGGCTGACATATCGGCTAAGGTACAGGTGTTTGCCAATGCGGTGATCGGGGATGGTTGCAAGGTAGGTGAATCGACACGGCTCATGCCCAATAGTGTGCTGTATGCGGGCGTGCAGATCGGCGATGGTTGCGTGATACACGCTGGTGCGGTGATCGGCGCAGATGGTTTCGGATTCGCGCCGGACGAGCAAGGCCGGCTGGAGCCCATCGCTCAGCTGGGCGGCGTCAGGATCGGCTGCGACGTGAGTGTGGGCGCGGGGAGCACCATTGACCGCGGCGCCATCGATGATACTGTTGTGGAAGATGGTGTGAAGATCGACAACCAGGTGCAGATCGGGCACAACTGTCGAATCGGCGCGCACAGCGTCATCTGCGGTTGTGTGGGGATTGCTGGGAGCGTGACCATTGGCAGGCACTGTGTTATCGCTGGGGCGTGCGGAATCGGCGGAGCCGGTCCCATCCGACTCGCAGACCGTGTGGTGCTCACGGCGGCAACCAACGTGCTCACGTCGATCGCAGAGCCGGGTACCTACTCCAGCGGGACGCTGCACGCCAAGACTGCGCGTTGGAAGCGTAGCGCTTTGCGCTTCGGTGGGTTGGACGGCCTCACCCGACGTTTGGTGGCATTGGAGAAGCGAGTCGCAGGAAAGGACAGCGGCGAGAGCTGACAACGGATGGAAAGGCTATGAAGGACGTCACTGAATTATTGGAGTTTCTGCCGCACCGCTATCCGTTCCTGTTAGTGGATCGGGTGTTGGATCTAGTGCCCAATGAGAGCATTCGTGGGCTCAAGAACGTGAGCGTCAACGAAGATTTTTTTAATGGCCACTTCCCGGGCAATCCTGTCATGCCCGGCGTGTTGATGGTGGAGGCCCTGGCTCAGTTGTCCGGGGTGCTGGCGTTCGAGTCCAAGGGGATTCGCCCGGCGGATGGCTACAATTACTACCTCGCGGGTATCGAAAAAGCGCGCTTCAAGCGCCCCGTGGTGCCTGGAGATCAACTTATCATGGAAACCCGCATACTGGCCGATCGGCGCGGATTGATGAAGTTTCACGGCGAAGCTTTCGTAGGCGAGGCGCTGGCTTGCAGTGCCGAGTTCAGGGCCATTCAGACCGAGAGCTAGTGGACAGCAGGACGCCGACTTGATCGACCCCCGGGCCATCATCGATCCCAGCGCGGTGCTGGGTACCAATGTCGAAGTGGGGCCCTGGAGCTGGATCGGCCCGGAGGTGGAGATCGGCGACGATTGCTGGATTGCGCCGCACACGGTAATCAAGGGCCCCACCAAGATCGGGCGCGGTAACCGCATCTATCAGTTCGCCACGGTAGGCGAAGATACCCCTGCACTGGCATACAACGGCGAGCCCACTACGCTGCGAATCGGTAACGACAACGTGATCCGCGAAGGCGTGACCATTCACCGGGGCATGGCTCAGGACATGGGGGAAACGGTGATTGGCAATAGCTGCCTGTTCATGGCCTATGTGCATGTGGGTCACGACTGCGTGGTGGGTGATCACGTGATCATGGCCAACAATGCGTCCATTTCCGGGCATGTAGTGGTGGGGGATCACGCGAATTTCGGCGGCTATTGTGGGGTGCCCCAGTACCGGCGCATCGGCGCGCACAGCCATGTTTCCGGGATGAGCCTGGTGCTCAAGGACGTGCCCGCCTACATGACGGTGATGGGTAATCCGGCAGCCGCTATTGGTCTCAACGTGGAAGGCATGCGTCGCCGAGGTTATTCGGTGGAACTGATCAAAACGCTCAAGGATGCCCACCGGGTGGTATATCGGGAAGGACGCACCATTGCTGATGCGTGTCAGGAGTTAGAGGGCGTGAGCGCCGAGTATCCAGAGGTGGCGTTATTCGTTGAATCCATCCGTGACTCCCGCTGGGGCATTGCGCGACCGCGGGCGAAGTCCACGAGTAACGGGCAGAGCGACGACTTAAGTTGATACTGCGCCGGGAAGACATCTGGCGCCAAGATCAAGGTCCGCGTATTGCCATCGTCGCCGGTGAAGCATCCGGCGACCGGTTGGGTGCCGGCCTGATGGACGCCCTCGAAACGCGCCTGGGCTCCTGCAGCTTCGCTGGCGCCGGTGGCGCTGCCATGCAGTCGCGAGGGCTGCGCCCGTTAGTGGGGTTCGATCGGCTGCAGGTGAACGGCATTACCGATCCGCTGGTGCGTCTACCTGAACTGTTGGGAATCCAGCGGCGGCTGGGCGATGCTTTTGCCGCGCACCCGCCTGACGTGTTTGTGGGCGTGGATTTCAATGTGTTCAACCTGCGCCTTGCGCGCCGCATGAAACGTTGCGGCTTCCCGCTGGTGCACTATGTGAGCCCTTCCGTTTATGCCTGGCGGCGTGGGCGCGTGCGTACCCTGGCCCGCAGTGTCGACATGCTGCTGACGCTGTTTCCGTTCGAGGCACAGTTCTACCAGGGACAAGATCTGCAGGTGGTCTACGTCGGTCACCCGCTGGCGGACGAGATCGACGACGCTGCTTCTGGGGAGGAGGCGCGCGCACAAGCGAAAGACCAGCTGCAGATTGGACCGGGCAAGTGCGTGGCGGTGCTGCCGGGGAGTAGATTGTCGGAGGTACGTCATCTCGCGCCTGCATTTTTCGAAACGGCGCGAGTAGTGGCCGACAAACATGGCCCCGTGAGTTTCGTGGTGCCGTGTCCTACCGAGCCTATTCGTCGCTGGCTTGCTGAAAATGCGCATCTTCATGCGGGGTTAGACCTCACCAGCTACGCCGGAGACGGACGTCTTGCGCTCACCGCCTGCAACGCAGCGCTTGTGAAATCCGGTACCAGCACGCTGGAAGCGATGCTGTTGGGTCGTCCCATGGTGGTGGGATACAAGCTCGGCGGGTTCAACTACCAGGTCCTCAGGCGCCTGGTGCGCACCCCCTACATCGCGCTGCCCAACATTCTCGCCGGCGAAGCGTTGGTGCCTGAATTTATACAAGATGAGTTGCAAGCACAGCCCATGGCGAAAAAAATATCGGCGTTGCTGGACAAAGACACCGGCTACCCAGAATACTTGCGTTCGTTTGCAGCGCTGCGCGCAGAGTTGCGCCGGAACGCGAATTGGCGCGCAGCGGATGCGGTGGCAGGCTGGCTGACCGATCGTTGAAGGATCGCAGTGTCATGGATCTGTTTTCAAACCAAGCGACGCGCCGCTTGAGCGCCGGAGTAGATGAGGTGGGCCGAGGTCCCCTGGCCGGTCCGGTAGTTGCCGGCGCGGTGGTTCTGGGAGAGAACTGCCCCATCGACGGACTGCGTGATTCGAAGCGGCTGTCGCCCCGACGCCGAGAGGCGCTGGCCGAAGAGATCAAGCAACGCGCGTTTGCGTGGGGCTTGGGTGAGGCCAGCGTGGAAGAGATCGACCGCCTGAATATTTTGCGTGCCAGCCACCTGGCAATGCAGCGTGCAGTGGCGGCGATGGATGTCGAGCCGGACATCATCCTGGTAGACGGGCACCTGCTGCCGGACTTTGCGGTGCCGGCTTTGGCTGTGGTGAAAGGCGACGCACGCATTAGGGAGATCAGTGCTGGCTCGATTCTCGCCAAGGTGGCCAGAGATGCCCTTATGTGCGAGCTGGACGTGCAGTTGCCGCAATACGGATTTGCCCGACACAAAGGTTACCCCACGCCCCAGCATCTGGCTGCCCTGGCCGCTCACGGCCCCTGCCACGCTCACCGACGTAGCTTCGCGCCGGTCCGGGAGGCAGAACAGGCGTGCGACGCGCCGCGGCAGGTGGACTTGCCGGTAGGGACGGCCACGTGAGCACCCTGGAGCAGCTTGCCGTGACGCCGGCGCCGGCGCCCGCCGACTTTGTTCACCTGCGCGTGCACAGTGAGTTTTCTATCGCCGACGGGTTGGTCAAGGTGAATGATCTGGCCGACGCAGTGCGCCAGCACGGCATGCCTGCGGTTGGTCTTACGGACCAAGGCAACCTGTTCGGACTGGTCAAGTTTTACAAGGCTTGCGTGTCCGCGGGGGTCAAACCGCTCATTGGCGCGGACATCACCTGCGCCGACGAACAGGATGCCCACGGTGTGACGTTGTTTGCCATGAACCAGGTGGGCTACAAAAACCTCATGGCACTCGTATCCGATGCTTACCTGGGCGCCGATAGGGGCATGGTGACATATCCGCAGCTCGCTGCTCGCCAGGAGGGTTTGCTAGCGTTATCCGGGGGCATACGTGGTGATGTGGGTCAGCTGCTGGCGAAGGGCGATCTGGCAGGCGCACAGGCACGCGCGCGCCGTTGGACGGAACTGTTCGACGACCGCTACTATCTGGAGTTGTCACGGACCGGCCGCCAGGGCGAAGAGATCTACATCACTCAGGCTCTGGCGGTGGCGTCGGAGCTGAATCTACCCGTGGTTGCCACCAATGATGTCTGCTTTTCTCAATCCGACGATTTCGAGGTCCACGAGACCAGGGTGTGCATTTATGAGGGTCGTACCCTCGACGACCCACGCCGCGACAGGCGCTATACGCCCCAGCAATATCTGAAAAGTCCGCAGGAAATGGTGGAGCTGTTTGCGGATATCCCCGAGGCGCTCGCCAACAGCGTTGCCATCGCGCAGCGGTGTAACGTGATCATGGATCGCGGTAGCTACTACCTGCCCAACTATCCGGTAGAAGGCGATGTCACCCTGGAGCGCTTTCTGGAGCTGACTGCTCAAGAAGGCCTGGTGCAGCGGCTTGCTGAACTCAGACGCCACGGCGCTGCCACTGCCGAGGATTCTGCGTATCACGAGCGGCTTGCCTACGAGCTGAACGTGATCAACCAGATGGGCTTTCCCGGATACTTTCTCATTGTCATGGAGTTCATCGCCTGGGCCCGCGACAACGGCATTCCCGTGGGACCTGGCAGGGGTTCAGGCGCCGGTTCCCTGGTCGCTTTCGCGCTGCGCATTACCGATCTCGATCCGCTGGTGTACGATCTGCTGTTCGAGCGCTTCCTGAACCCGGAGCGTGTGTCCATGCCGGATTTCGACGTGGATTTCTGCATGGAGGGGCGCGATCGCGTCATCTCGCACGTATCCCAGCGATACGGGCAGGATGCAGTCAGCCAGATCATAACGTTCAGCACCATGGCCGCTAAAGCAGTGGTGCGTGACGTGGCACGGGTGCAGGGCAAGCCATACGGACTGGCAGACAAGCTGTCCAAGCTCATCCCGTTTGAAGTGGGTATAACGCTGTCGAAGGCGGTGGAGCAGTCGGGAGAGCTTGCCGAATTCATAGCCCAGAACGATGAAGTAGGCGAAATTATGGACATGGCCTACAAGCTCGAAGGGGTGGTGCGTGGCGTGGGCCGCCACGCGGGTGGCGTGGTCATTGCGCCTTCGGCGCTGACCGATTTCGTGCCTTTGTACGTAGACGACCAGAGTGGTGGCCTGGTTTCCCAGTTCGACAAGGATGACGTCGAGACCGCGGGTCTGGTGAAGTTCGACTTTCTGGGCTTGAAAACACTCACCATCATCGACTGGGCGGTGAAAGCCGTCAACGCCCAACGTGATGCCCAGCAGCCCGAGTTGGACATCGAGCGAATTCCGCTGGATGACCCGGCCGTCTTCGAGTTTCTCAAGAGCGCACAGACTACGGGTGTTTTTCAGTTGGAAAGCCGCGGCATGAAGGATCTGATCCGCCGGCTTCTGCCTGACAGCATCGATGACATCATCGCGCTGGTGGCGCTGTTTCGGCCTGGCCCGCTTCGCTCGGGGGCCGTGGACGACTACATAGACCGCAAGCATGGGCGTGCACGGGTCGAGTATCCGCATCCGGCCATGGAGCCCGTGCTCAAGGGGACCTATGGCGTCATGCTGTATCAGGAGCAGGTGATGCAAGCGGCTCAGGTCCTGGCCGGGTTTTCCCTCGGACAGGCAGACTTGCTGCGGCGGGCCATGGGCAAGAAGAAGCCTGAGGAGATGAGCAAAGTTCGCGAGCAGTTCCTGGAAGGAACCGATCGCGCTGGCGTGGATCGGAGCCTGGCGGAGCAGATCTTCAAGCTGATGGAGACCTTCGCGGGCTACGCATTCAACAAGTCTCACAGTGCAACCTATGCCCTGGTGTCGTTTCAGACTGCTTGGCTGAAAACCCACTATCCTGCCCAGTTCATGGCAGCCACGCTGTCCGCGGACATGCAGAATACCGACAAGGTGGTCACGCTGGTGGATGAGGTGCGGCGCCTGGGCTTGAACCTGCGCCCGCCCAGCGTGAACTACAGCAACTTTCGTTTCTCCGGACAGGCGGATTCCGTGATCTACGGGCTCGGCGCCATTCGTGGGGTCGGGGAAGGGCCCGTGGAAGCGCTGGTTGCGGCCCGCGAGGCAGGCGGACCGTTCCGTGATCTCACCGACTTCTGCCAGCGTGTGGACGCTCGCAAAGCCAACCGGCGGGTGCTGGAGGCGCTCATCTTCTCCGGGGCCATGGACGATTTGCTGGACGACGATGACATCGACCCGGCCCGGGCGCGCCTGCTTGATTCTCTCGGAGATGCTTTGCAGGGGGCCGAGCAGTCGGCGCGCAACGAAGCCATCGGCATGGCCGACATGTTTGGCGACGTGGCCGAAACTACGCGCGCGTCCCGGGTGCGCGACGTGCCGCCGCTTTCCAAAAAGGCCCGCCTGGAAGGCGAAAAGGAAGCGTTGGGCCTTTATCTCACCGGTCACCCCATTGATGACTATCTGGCCGAGATTCACCGCTTCTGTCCTCGCAACATCGCAAGCCTCAGTGCCGACAAGCGGTCTCAGGTGGTTGCCGGGTTGGTGGTTTCGGCCCGCACCATGCAGACGCGGCGTGGCACTATGGGGTTCATCGTGCTCGACGATCGAAGCGGCCGCATGGAAGTGTCGCTGTTCTCCGAAGCCTTCGAGCGCTACCGTGGCAAGCTAAACAAAGACGCCATTCTGGTTTTGGAAGGTGAAGTGCAGCCGGACGATTTTTCCGGCGCCCTGAAGATGCGTGGTGAGCGTGTGTATGCCATGGAAGAGGCGCGGGTGCGTTTCGCGCACGCGCTCATCGTGCAGGTGTGCCACGACGGCGCCAAGTCGTTGCCGCAGCGATTGAGAACTTGTCTGGAGCCTCACCTGTCCGTGGATGGGTGCCTGGTGGCCTTGTCCTATCTTGGCGCTGGCGCCCGGGGGCGCGTGACGCTTGGCACCGATTGGAAGGTGTCGCCCACCGATGAGCTGCTGCAGCGACTCGGCGCCGAGTTCGGTGATGACTGCGTGGAACTCGACTATTCCGCCGACTAGCGCAAGCGGCCCCGTGGTCCGGGCGCTGCGCCGTGCGCTGTCTGATTGGGGTGGCGATGGCACGGTATATGTTGGCTACAGCGGCGGATTGGATTCCACGGTGCTGCTGCACGGTGCTCACGCGCTCTGGCCGGAGCGTGTGGTGGCGATTCACGTCAATCACGGATTGCAGCAAGCGGCGAGTGCATTTGATGAGCACTGCAGACAACAGTGCGAGCGGCTCGGTGTGGTGTTGCGCGTACACACCGCGAACGTGCCCGAAACTGGGAATACGGAGGCCGCGGCGCGCGCCGCGCGCTATGGGTGGTTTGGCCAGGTGGTCTCGAAGCACGACGTCCTATGGCTGGCGCACCATCGGGACGACCAGGTGGAAACCCTGATGCTGAGGCTGATGCAAGGACGCGGCTTCTACGGGATGCCTCGATCGCGTCTGTTGCTCGCTGGCGCTGCTTCTGGGTTGCTGCAGCGGCCGCTGTTGGATCTGCCCCGCACCATGCTGAGGGCGTATGCGGCGGATGCGGACCTGGAGTGGGTCGAGGACCCAAGTAATGCTGAGCTGGACAAGGATCGAAACTGGCTGCGGCACCGGCTGCTGCCGGAACTGCGCGAGCGGACGTCGGACCTGGACGAATCCCTGTTGGATGCATTGGAGCAACAGCGATATCTAGAGCTCGGTTTGCTGCAGGCGCTTGGCGGCGAGCCTCATCGGGTGTCGGTTGCAAGCCTGCCGGAGGATCGAAAAGCGGCGGTGCAGGCATTGCGCGTGTGGTTGTCTTCCCGTTCTCAGTTGTTGCCGCGTACAGCCGCCCTCGAGGACTTCGCGGCACAACTCGGCGCGCCGTCGGATCGTCAGCCGTTGCTGACGCTGGGTGGAGGAAACTCCCTGCGGCGCTATGGTGGCTACGTGCATCTGGTGCACGCCCTGCCTGAGCTGGAGTCTCACTACCCCATGGCGCTGCCCGGTCAGTTGACGCTGCCGCACGGCGAGGTGCGGGTGTTGGGGGCCACCGACGGGTTCCACCCGGAAGGTCCGGTACGCGTGGAATTGGTCGGGGCCCATCCAGGCTCGCGAATACGGTGCAGAGGCAAGCACCACGCGGTGCGCGGCTTGTTGCAGGCGGCCCGGGTGCCGCCCTGGCAACGGAACGACTACCCTTTGTTGCTGGATGATCGGGGGCCGTTGGCGGTGCCGGGAATCGCCCACCGCGATCATGGCGGGGCTGCTGGCCCATTATTTGACGCGAGTTGGCATCAGCATGCCCAGCTTCGTTGAGCTTGAGCGGGCCTTTTGCTATCTTGCAATCCCATCTTGCGTACGCCTTGAATCCGGTGTGGATAAGGCACATGCGCGCCTATAGATGGAGTCAATGACCCGATATATCTTTGTCACTGGCGGTGTCGTGTCCTCTCTAGGCAAGGGTATCGTCTCCTCCTCCCTGGCTGCGTTGCTGGAAGCGCGCCAACTCAAAGTTAACGTGCTGAAGATGGATCCGTACATCAACGTGGATCCCGGTACCATGAGCCCGGTCCAGCATGGCGAGGTGTACGTCACTGCGGACGGCGGGGAGACCGACCTGGATCTTGGCAACTATGAGCGATTTACCCGCGCGCGCATGTCCAAGGCCAATAACTTCACCACGGGGAGCATCTATGCTGAGGTGCTCAGGCGCGAGCGGCGGGGCGACTACCTGGGTGCCACGGTACAGGTCATCCCTCACATCACCGACGAGATCAAGCGACGGATCACCACCGCCGGCGAAGGCCACGACGTACTCATCGTGGAATGCGGCGGCACTGTGGGTGACATCGAGTCGCAGCCGTTTCTAGAGGCGATACGCCAGTTGCGCCTGGAGGTGGGTTCCAACCGGGCGCTCATCATCCATCTGGTTCTTGTGCCTTTCGTGCCGTCGGCAGGTGAGATCAAGACCAAGCCTACTCAGCATTCCGTAAAGGAGTTGCGCTCTATCGGCCTGCAGCCCGACATCCTCATATGCCGGTTGACCGATGGCCCGCTTCCGCCCTCGGCGGCGAGCAAGATTGCGCTGTTCACCAACGTAGAAGAGCGCGCCGTGATCTCAAACGTGGATCAGGAGACCATCTACCAGGTGCCGCAGGCGCTGCACGACGAAGGCCTCGACGACATCGTGGTGGAGAAGATGGCGCTCGATTGCCCGGCCGCAGATCTGAGCGAGTGGGGAGAGGTCGTAGACGCGCGGCTGCATCCCGATAAGTCCGTGCGGATCGCCATCGTGGGTAAATACCTGGACCTGCTCGATGCGTACATGTCCCTCATTGAAGCCGTGAATCATGCGGGCATTCGCAACAGGACCCGCGTAGACATCGATTTCATCGATGCCGAAGACTTGGAGCGTGATGGCGCTGCCGTGCTAGCCGACGTGCACGCGGTGCTGGTTCCCGGAGGGTTCGGCCAGCGCGGATTCGAGGGTAAGATTGCGGCCGCACGCTACGCTCGCGAGAACGGCGTGCCATATCTGGGCATCTGCTACGGGCTTCATGCGGCGATCATCGACTTTGCCCGCAACGTGGGCGGTTACCCTGATGCGCATTCCAGCGAGATCGATGCCACCACCCCGCATCCGGTGATCGGTTTGATAACTGAGTGGCGCGACCGTGAGGGCCACGTTGAGCAACGCAGCTCCGATGGTGACCTGGGTGGAACCATGCGTCTGGGAGAGCAGGCCTGCGTGCTGCAGGAAGGCACCAACGCGCGCAGACTCTACGATGAGGCCGTGGTGCACGAACGCCACCGCCACCGGTATGAGGTCAACAATCGATACATCGACGAATTCCAGGACAAAGGACTGATTGTGGCCGGTCGCTCAGAGGATGGAGAGCTGGTGGAGATGGTGGAATTGGAAAACCACCCCTGGTTTGTTGCGTGCCAGTTTCATCCGGAGTTCACCTCCACACCGCGCGACAGTCATCCGTTGTTTTCTGGCTTCGTTCAGGCGGCCAACCAGCACGCGGCGGCAGCGCCGGTGCTCAAGGATGGGACTTCCAACTAGGGCCTGTTCACACTTCAGGGAAGCGTCGTGCAGCTGTGTGATTTCGATGTAGGTTTGGACGAGCCGCTATTTTTGATTGCGGGTCCGTGTGTGATCGAGTCAGAAGCGCTGATTATGGAAACGGCGGCGTCGCTCAAGGAAATCACGCACACCTTGGGCCTGCCGTTCATCTTCAAGAGTTCTTTCGACAAGGCAAATCGCTCCTCAGCCACGGGCTTTCGCGGGCTGGGAATAGAGGCGGGACTGAAAATCCTGGATCGGGTGCGTACCGAGCTGAAGCTGAACGTGCTTACCGACGTTCACGAGGACACGCCCCTGGACGAGGTGGCTTCCGTGGTATCAGTGTTGCAGACCCCGGCGTTCCTTTGCCGCCAGACCAATTTCATCATCAATGTCTGCAGCCAGGGACTACCGGTGAATATCAAGAAGGGCCAGTTTCTGGCACCGGCCGATATGACTTGGGTGGTAGAGAAGGCCCGGTCTGCGGGCAACGAGCAGATTCTGGTGTGCGAGCGGGGGGTGAGCTTCGGCTACAACAACCTGGTTTCCGATATGCGCGCCCTGACGATTATGCGGGCCACCAATTGCCCGGTAGTGTTCGACGCTACCCACTCCGCGCAGCTGCCGGGCGCCTCTGGAGGATCGTCCGGCGGTCAACGGGAGATGGTGCCAACCTTGGCTCGTGCCGCGGTGGCGGTAGGTGTGTCGGGTCTGTTCGTGGAGACGCATCCCGACCCCGACAACGCGCGTTCGGATGGCCCGAACTCATGGCCGTTGGCGCAGCTGCAGTCCCTGCTGACGCGACTGATGGAACTGGACGCGCTGGTAAAGCGCCAGGGTTTTGATGATCAGATAGCCCCATCGGGGGCCTAGCAACGCTGACACGACAGCGAGAGGTGTAAATGAGCAAGATCGCGGCGGTTACCGCCAGGGAGGTTCTGGACTCACGGGGTAATCCCACCGTTGAAGCAGACATAGTTACTTCCGATGGCGCTTTCGGTAGCGCCTGCGCGCCGTCCGGTGCGTCTACCGGCTCCCGGGAAGCGCTGGAACTGCGCGACGGTGATGCCGGCCGCTACCTGGGTAAAGGCGTGCTCACCGCGGTGGCTGCAGCCAACGGCGAGATCGCGGACGCCGTGAACGGACTGGATGTGGCCGATCAACGTGGGCTAGACGCGCGCCTTTGCGAACTGGATGGAACAGCCAATAAAGGGCGTCTGGGCGCCAACGCCACCCTGGCGGTTTCGCTGGCGGCGACGAAGGCCGCCGCGGCCGCGCAGGGCTTACCCCTGTTTGCGCACATCAACGCCCTGCATGGCGGCGGCGGGCTGACTATGCCGGTACCCATGATGAACATTCTCAATGGCGGCGAGCACGCCGACAACAACGTGGACATTCAGGAGTTCATGGTGCAGCCCGTGTCCATGACGTCTTTTCGCGAAGCGCTGCGCTGCGGGGTGGAGGTGTTTCACGCTCTAGGCAAGGTGCTGCGGGGCCGTGGGCTGACCACTGCCGTGGGCGACGAGGGTGGCTTCGCGCCGGATCTGAACTCAAACGCTGAAGCCCTGGCGGTCATCGCCCAGGCGGTGGCGGATGCAGGCTATGAGCTGGGCAGCGACGTGACCCTGGCGCTGGATTGCGCCGCCTCGGAATTCTATCGCGACGGCCGCTACAGATTGGAAGGGGAGGGTCAGGATTACGATAGCGATGGGTTTGCCGGTTATCTGGAAGCACTTGCTCAGTCCTACCCGGTGGTGTCCATCGAGGATGGTATGGACGAAGCCGACTGGCCGGGCTGGAAAACGCTTACCGAGCGTGTGGGCAACGCGGTGCAGTTGGTTGGCGACGACCTGTTCGTGACCAACACCGAGATTCTCGAGCGCGGTATTCGAGAAGGCGTGGCCAACGCCATTCTGATCAAGTTCAATCAGATCGGCACGCTGTCGGAAACCCTCGAGGCCATCAAAATGGCCCAGGACGCCAACTACCGGACCGTGATTTCCCACCGCTCGGGCGAGACGGAAGACACCACCATCGCCGACTTGGCCGTGGCGACCGGTGCGGGCCAGATCAAGACCGGTTCGCTCAGCCGCTCCGATCGCGTGGCCAAGTACAACCGGCTGCTGCGTATCGAACAGATGCTTAGCGATCAGGGTACACCTGCACCGTACCGCGGGAGGCTTGAAATCGGATGACCCCGAGCCTGCGCATCTTGGCGATGGTGCTGGCAGTCCTGCTGGTGGCCCTGCAGTACAAGGTGTGGTTCAGCGACGTGGGCTACGTGGCCGCGCAGGCGCTGGAGGTCGAGGTGGAAGCCCAACGCAGTCGGGTGGGGCTCATGGCACGTCGCAATGAGATACTGACCTCCGAGGTGCTGGCTCTGCGCCAGGGAGAGGCAGCGGCGGAAGCGCGGGCACGCACCGATCTGGGCATGGTCAAGCAGGGCGAAACGTTCTATCTGGTGCCGGACGCGCCGTAGTGGGATGCTCGGCATTTTCCGTCGCTCCTCTGGCTCATTCACTGCCCCTGGTGCGCGCCGTATTCAAGCAGCAGCCGGACGACTTCCAGGTGCGTGAGCAATTGGACTTTCTGCCCGGAAACGTGGGCGAGCATTTGTACCTGCAGATTGAAAAGGTGCGCATGGAAACTGTGCAGGTGGTGCAGAGACTGGCACAGTTCTACGGCGTGCAGCCGCTGGACATCGGGTACGCGGGACTCAAGGACCGGCGTGCCCGAGCGCGACAGTGGTTCAGCATCCGTACGCCCAGTGACCTGGCACCAGCCGCAACGGACAGCATGCGCGTCGTGGGCCGGGGTCGGCATGGTGTGAAGCTGCGTCGTGGGCGTCACCTAGGCAATCAGTTTGTGGTGCGCCTGCGGGACATCGCTCAAGCTGCAAGCAGGGAAGCATTGGTTCGGATCGCCGAGCGCGGTGCGCCCAACTATTTTGGGCCCCAGCGTTTTGCCGCCAACAGCCTGCAGCGAGCGCAGCGTTGGCTGCGGCGCGGTCAGTACGCTCGCCGCCGCCGCTTTGCCGGGCAATCCTGGCACTTGTCGGTGCTGCGCAGCCTGCTTTTCAACCAGGTGCTCAGTCATCGTGTGGCCGCAGAGAACTGGAGTAGACTGATCGAAGGTGATGCGGCAGTGCTGTGCGGCGGAGCGTCGGTGCCCAGCGGTCCGTTGTGGGGGCGCGGCCGGTCACCGGCCCTTGGCAAGGCTGGTGAGTTGGAGCGGCGCGCCGTGGCCTCGCACCGGGACATCTGCCAGGGCCTGGAGCGTGCCGGCGTGCGTCACCATCGACGGGCGTTGGTGCTGCGTCCGGAAGCTTTCAGCTGGGAGTGCCGTGGCCGAGAGATCACCCTGGCTTTTTCGCTGCCGGCAGGGGGTTATGCCACCAGCCTGCTGCGCGAGGCCTTTGTGCTTGTGGAGGGCAACACGTGACCTACGACCTGCGCGGCATCGGAATGACTTCTCAGCGCACGCGCGACCGATTGGTTCGACGTCTGGCGGAGCACGGTATCGATGACGAGGAGGTGCTGGAGGTCGTCGCCACCGTGCCCAGGCACATCTTCGTGGACGAGGCTCTGGCACACCGCGCCTATGAGGACTCGGCTTTGCCAATCGGCTTTGGGCAGACTATCTCCCAACCCTTCGTGGTCGCCCTGATGACCATGACGCTGTTGAACCGGCCGCGGCCGAGAATTCTGGAGGTGGGGACCGGCTCGGGATATCAGACTGCCGTGCTGGCGAGCATGGGCGCCCGGGTCGGCAAGATCTTCAGCGTTGAGCGGTTAGCGCCGCTCATTGAGCGCGCTCGGGAGCGCCTCCATGCTCTGGGGCTCGCCAACGTGCGCCTCAAGCACGGCGATGGGTATGAAGGCTGGCAGGCAGAGGGATTGTTCGATGGCATCGTGGTCACCGCTGCGCCGCGCGCCGTTCCGGATTCCCTGCTTGAGCAGTTGGCGCCCGGCGGGCGTTTGGTGGTTCCCGTAGGTGATGATGGGGTGCAGGAACTCAAGGTGTTCGATCGCACCGAATCGGTATCAGAGCAGGAGTTCTCAGTCAGTACGGCGGAGTACGTGAGATTCGTTCCGCTGCTCAAGGGGGTTCAATGAGCGAGAAACGCCACCACTGGATGGGGCTGACCGGGCGCGGAATGGCAATGGGGGTGGCGGAGGTGGTGCCGGGAGTGAGTGGCGGCACTATCGCGTTTGTCACGGGAATCTACGATGAGTTGGTGCGAACCCTGGCGGGCTTCTCTCATCGCTCGGTGACCGTTCTGTTCAGTGAAGGATTAGTGTCGTTCTGGCGCGTCCACAACCTGCGATTTCTCGCCCTGCTGGTGGCGGGGATGGCCGTTGCCATCGTGCTGTTCGCACGGCTCATGAGCTATCTATTGGCTACCGTACCCACATTGGTGTGGGGTTTCTTTTTTGGGCTCATCGCCTTGTCGGTGTGGCAGATTGGCAGGGCGCAGCCCAAACGCAGCCTGGTGATATTCGCCCCGCTGGGCGTGCTGGCGGGCCTGGCGCTGGGCATGTTGGATCCACTGCCCACGGACCAGGCGCTATGGGTGTTTTTCGCCGGCGGTGTGGTGGCCATATCGGCATGGATGCTGCCAGCGGTATCCGGCAGTTTCATGCTGCTGGTGCTGGGGCTCTACCATGCGGTCATCGATGCAGTCACCAATTTTCAGTGGGCGGTACTGGCTAGCGTAGCGCTGGGCTGTGGCGTGGGTCTGCTCGCTTTCTCAAAAGTGCTGGCGTGGCTGCTGCGCTGCTACCGGGGCTCGGTGCTGGCCCTGCTCACTGGATTCATGGCGGGTTCACTGCCGCGCCTGTGGCCCTGGCGGGAAGGCAGCGAGTTGTTGAGTCCTGCCGTTTATCAGGACGCAGTCGGTGATCCGTTGGTGTTGGGGACCATCCTTTGCGTGTGTGCGGGTGGTGTTGCCTTGTGGTTACTCACGCGGCTCGAATAGTACTTGGGTGCCTGCTCGTTGCAGTGGTGCTCGGCTGTGGGTCTCACGCGCGGCCCCCGGGAAGCGATGGTACCGCCGACTACGCCCGATCCCGGGTGCATCGGGTGGTGTCCGGGGACACCTTGTACTCCATTGCCTGGCGTTACGGTATGAAGGTGCAGACGCTGGCTGCAATCAACAGGCTGCGTGCGCCGTACACCATCTACCCTGGTCAGACCCTGCGCCTGGGCGGTTCCCGGGTGCGGCGTAGCGCGCTCCCGCGATCCTCCTCCCGCTCTACGACCGCGCGTAAATCCGCCAAGCCATCTAAGAAGGCGACCAAGTCTGCATCCAGGAGGGCGCGCGCAACGGCTTCGGCCAAATCTCCCACGCAATGGCGATGGCCGGTCTCCGGCCGCGTGACCAAGGGGTTTGGCAACGGCAACGATGGGATGGACTACCAGCTTGAGCAGGGGCAGCGTGTGGTGGCAGCCGCCCCTGGTGAGGTGGTGTACGCCGGCAACGGGCTGGGCGGCTATCGGCATCTGCTCATCATAAAGCACTCCGGCAGCTACTTGAGCGCATACAGTCTGAATGTGGATGGCCGGGTAGCCGAGGGGGACCGCATCCAGGGCGGCGCCCTGCTGGCGTCCATGGGGGGTACCAGCCGGCGCAGCCGTCTGCTGCATTTTGAAATCCGTAAGGACGGTGAACCCGTGGACCCGAGGCGGGTCATCGGCAAATAGGCGCGGGCCAGATTCTTACAGGCGGTTGGGACAGCTTGGCGTGGGCGCTAAGCGTGGCCCGTCGTCAGCGCTCCAATAACTCCCGTTTGCCGCTCTTCTTGGCCCACTCCTCATGATCGGGTAGTGGGTCCTTCTGCTCAGTGATATTCGGCCATATCTCTGCAAGTTCCTGATTAAGCTCAAGAAAATCCTGCTGATCCTCGGGGAGTTCATCTTCCGAGAAGATGGCGTTTACGGGGCATTCCGGTTCGCACAAGGCGCAATCGATACACTCGTCGGGGTGAATGACCAGCATGTTCGGTCCCTCGTAGAAGCAGTCTACGGGGCACACCTCTACACAATCGGTGAGCTTACATTTGATGCAGTTTTCGCCAATGACGAACGTCATGATGCCATACGCCTTTGTTGGTTAGTCCTTTGGTGAGTTTTTTCGTCGACCGGAACACCGGAACGCAGCGGATGTTCGCATGAAATTGAAACGCGTGTCGAGGCCGGTGACTTGCCTTGACTAATCCGTACCGCCGTTCGCCAGTGCCTGGAGCTCGTAGAGTAGCATCAGGGCCTGTCTCGGTGTGAGCGCGTCAGCATCGATGTCCGCCAGCCGCTCCGCGAGGGCGTCGTCGGGTTGAACGGGTGCAGCAAACAGGTCCGACTGTTGTGGGTGGGCCGCCGCCTGCTGTTGCTCGAGCTCCTGCAGGTGCAGCTGGGCCGCAGCGATGACATTCTGGGGCACGCCGGCCAGTCGGGCTACCTGTATACCGTAGCTCTGACTGGCGGGACCGGGGTGCACCGTGTGCAGAAAGATGACCTGACCCTCGTGCTGGGTTGCCGCTAGGTGAACGTTGCTGCACTGGCTGAGATCATCGGGCAGCGCGGTGAGTTCGAAGTAGTGGGTCGCGAAAAGCGTATACGCACCCACCTGCTCGGCCAGGTGTCGCGCGCTGGCCCAGGCAAGGGCCAAGCCGTCGTATGTGCTGGTGCCCCGCCCGATTTCGTCGAGTAGCACCAGGCTCTGGGTGCTGGCGTTGTGAAGGATGTTGGCCGTTTCCGTCATCTCCACCATGAAGGTGGAGCGGCCGGCGGCCAGGTCGTCTGCGGCGCCGATGCGCGTGAAGATGCGATCCATCGGGCCGATACGAGCGCTGGCGGCAGGCACGTAGGAACCTGTGTGCGCCAGCAGCGCGATCAGCGCCGCCTGACGCATGTAGGTGGACTTGCCGCCCATGTTCGGGCCGGTGATGATGAGCATCCGGGTGTCGGCGTCGAAGTGCATGTCGTTGGGAACGAACGGCTCGGCGTTGGCTTCGGCCACCACCGGATGCCATCCCTGGGAGATGCTGAATTCGGGCTGCTCGGTGAATTCGGGGGGATTTAATCCCAGCCGCGTAGCGCGCTCACTGAAACAGGCCAACACGTCTAACTGGGCCAGTGCCATAGCGGCTGAGCGCAAGCCCGGTACCTGTGGCGCAAGGTGCTCCAGCAACCGCTCGAACAGCTGTTTTTCCAAAGCCAACGCGCGTGCCTGGCTGGTAAGCGCCTCGTCCTCAAAGGCTTTGAGTTCGGGAGTGATGTAACGCTCGGCGTTTTTGAGCGTTTGGCGGCGCACGTACTCGGCCGGAATGTTCTGAGTGCCTGCCGCCTTGCTGACCTCCAGGTAGTAGCCGTGAACCCGGTTGTATCCCACCTTGAGCGAGCCGATGTCCGTGCGCGCGCGCTCGCGTTGCTCCAGTTCCGTGAGCCATTGTGCTGCGTTGGCCGTCATGTCGCGCAGGCTGTCCAGTTCAGTATCGAACCCCGGTGCGATGACGCCACCGTCGCGCAGGGTGACCGGCGGGGACTCCACGATAGCACGCGCAAGCTCTTCCTGAAGTGGCGCAAAATCGGGTAGATCGGCCTGTAACGCCTGCAGCAAGGGGTCTGCGGCCGGGCAATGGCTGCGGATGGCAGGTAGCTGAGATAGCGCATCGCGCAGCCGCGCCAGATCGCGCGGGGTGGCCGTACCCAGCCCTATCCGCGACACGATGCGCTCCACATCGCCCACCTCGCCCAGCGCCCTGCGCAGTGGCTCCGGGTCCTGCTCCCCCAGAGCAGCCACCGCTACCTGGCGCTGCCGGATGTTCGAGACCATACGCGTCGGCCCGCGCAGCCAGCGCCTGAGCATGCGGCTGCCCATGGCCGTTCGGGTGCTGTCGAGCAGCGCGAACAACGTGTGCTGCTCGCTGCCGTCGGCTCGTTCGTCTATTTCCAGATGGCGGCGCGATTGGGGGTCGAGCACGATCACGTGATCCGGCTGGGTGGTGATCAGACGATCGATATAGACCAGATCCTGACGCTGGGATTGCTTGGCGTACTCCAACACAGCGCTGGCAGCGCCCACACAGGGCGCGTTGGCTGAAAGGTCGAAGGCGGACAGGTCCGCGGTGCCGAAGTGCCGGGTGAGGCGCTGAAATCCCAGCTGAACGTCGAACTCCAGGGTGTCTCGCTGGCAAAACTGTGGCAGGGCGATCAGCTCATCGGGCAACGTGCCTGCGGCCAGAACCTCGTTCGGGGCGTGTCGCGCGACTTCAGCGAGCAACGCGCTCTCCTCGGCGACGTCGGTGGCACACAACTCTCCGGCGGCCAGATTCAGTAGGGCCACACCGAAGCGATCACCGGTTCCGTAGATACCCATGAGGGTGCTGTCCCGGCCGGCCTCTTGCAGGGTTTCCTCGGTGAGGGTGCCGGGCGTGACAACCCGTTGCACGCGCCGCTCTACCGGCCCTTTGCTCGTTGCCGGATCGCCGATCTGCTCGCAGATGGCCACGCTCACACCCTGCTTGACCAGGCGCGACAGGTAGCCGTCGGCGGCGTGATAGGGCACCCCGCACATGGGGATCGGTTCGCCGGCAGACTGCCCACGCGCCGTGAGCGTGATGTCTAGCAGATCCGCGGCACGCTTGGCGTCGTCGAAGAACAGTTCGTAAAAATCGCCCATGCGGTAGAACAGCAGCTCGTCGGGATGCTCCGATTTGATCCGCAGGTACTGCTGGATCATGGGGGTGTGCGAAGGCGCCTGCACGCCGGTGCTGGTGTTCATGGGTCCTATATTCATCCGTCCGCGGCGTGGGCTCAAGGGTCATTGGCTGTGATAGCCTGGCCACGTGGGGACGTTCGAAGAGAAAGTCGCGAGGGTGCTCCAACAAGGAGCGGCCATCATCGACATGCCATTCGAGCTCAGCGGTCTGGATCGGGGTCGCAGCGCCCTGCCGCGGCTGCTGGAGGCCCAGCGCTACGACTTTTTCGAGCGTCTCACCCAAACGACGATCTACCGCTTACCTATCTGTGGTTCATCAAACGCGACGGCGAAGGCAGACTTCGTCGGCAGGGTGGCAACCACAATGGCTGACTCCGGCCGACCGGTTCGCCGGCTGCGTGGCACCTGGCTTGCCCGCGCGAAACGACTTTCCGGCCAGTGCGCGTAGACAATGTCCGTCGAAAAGCAGGGACATGCGCCTTGCCAACCATACTGATTATATATACAGTACTCGTTCCGGCCTTATCAGCAAGAAGGAGCTTCACTCATGGCCAACTCCGACAACCAGGACACCGCCCAAAGAGACCCGCAGAAGGACCGCGCGTTGTCCGCTGCGCTCGCACAGATCGAGCGGCAATTTGGCAAAGGTTCGATGATGCGCCTCGGCGATCGGGAGCTGGTGGCCATTCCTTCCATACCCACCGGTTCCCTTGGGCTGGATGTGGCGCTAGGCATCGGTGGATTGCCTCGCGGGCGTGTGGTGGAGGTTTATGGGCCGGAGTCGTCAGGAAAGACCACGCTCACCCTGCAGGTTATTGCTGAAGCGCAGCGCATCGGCGGTACCTGCGCGTTCATCGATGCAGAGCACGCGCTGGATCCGATCTACGCTCAGTCGCTGGGTGTGGACACCGACGATCTGCTGGTTTCCCAACCCGACACGGGTGAGCAGGCGCTGGAAATCTGCGACATGGTGGTGCGTTCCGGTGCCGTAGACGTGGTGGTCATCGACTCGGTGGCCGCGCTCACCCCGAAAGCGGAAATCGAGGGAGAAATGGGCGACACCCACGTTGGCCTGCAGGCCCGCCTGATGAGCCAGGCGTTGCGCAAGATGACGGGCAACATCAAGCAGTCCAACACCCTGGTGATCTTCATCAACCAGATACGTATGAAGATCGGCGTCATGTTTGGCTCCCCGGAAACTACTACGGGTGGTAATGCGCTCAAGTTCTACTCGTCTGTTCGACTGGACATACGCCGGGTCGGTTCCGTCAAAGAAGGCGACGAGGTGGTGGGTAATGAAACCCGAGTGAAGGTCGTCAAGAACAAGGTGGCGCCCCCGTTTCGTCAGACTGAATTTCAAATCCTCTACGGTGACGGCATTAATCATTTGGGCGAGGTGCTCGAGCTTGGCGTGCAGCAAGGCATCGTTGAAAAGTCCGGCGCCTGGTATGCATACGGATCCGATCGTATAGGGCAAGGTCGCAAGAATGCCTGTGAGTACCTTGCCGCCAATCCGGAAGTAGCGGAGGAGATCGAGCGGCAGGTTCGGGCCCAGTTGTTACCTGCGGCTGAGAACGAAGTGGTGATTCCCGAACCCGCTCAGGATTCACTTTAGGAATCATGGGGGCGGAGCTCCAGCTCGGGGACGGGCAAGCGTACGCGCAGGTGCGCAACGCGGCCATCCGTCTATTGGCCGCCCGAGAGCACGCAGAGCTGGAGCTCAAACGCAAGCTCACCACCAAGGGCCATTCTCGGGACCTGGTCCTGGGTGTGATCACTGAGTTGCAGGCTCAGGATCTGCAGTCCGACCGGCGTTTTGCGGAAGGCTACGTGCGCTGGCGTGAGTCCAAGGGATACGGGCCCATGCACATCCGGCAGGGCTTGTCGGAAAGAGGAATCGACTACGAAATTGTCGACGAGCACCTCACCCGCAGCGCCGACCATTGGCTGGAGTTGGCCCAACACACGCTAGCGAAGCGTTTTGGCAGTTTCGAAGCGCAGATCAGCGGCGCGCAGGACGACCAAGACAGCCCAGACCGTCGCAACCAGCTCCGCAAGCAATGGAACAAGCGGGCTCGCTTTCTGGCCCGGCGCGGCTTCCCCTCAGACATCATCTACCGCGCGTTGGGCCAGTTCTGAAGCCGCTCCGGGTGCCCGCGGCGCCATATCAAACACCGGTGGTTGTGCGTATACTGCCCGCCCTTTGAATTTTGCAGCACTGAGATGAAGACCGCAGACGTCCGGTCGGCGTTTCTTTCCTACTTCGCCGACCGCGAACACAAGGTGGTGCCGTCGAGTTCCTTGGTACCCCTGAACGATCCGACATTGCTTTTCACCAATGCGGGTATGAACCAGTTCAAGGATCCGCTGCTTGGGCGGGAAGATCCGGGATACCGTCGCGCCGCTTCGGCGCAGCGGTGCGTGCGTGCGGGGGGAAAGCATAATGATCTGGAAAACGTTGGATATACCGCGCGCCACCACACTTTTTTCGAGATGCTGGGCAACTTCAGCTTCGGCGACTACTTCAAAGAAGACACCATCACCTGGGCGTGGGAGTTCTGCACTCAGGTCCTAGAGCTGCCCGTAGAGAGGCTCTGGGCAACCGTGCACCCCTCCGATGAGGATTCCCGAGCGCTCTGGGAGCAGCACATCGGCTTGCGCGCGGATCGGGTGATCGATATCGAAGACAATTTCTGGACCATGGGTGATACCGGTCCCTGCGGTCCGTGCAGCGAGCTATTCTACGACCACGGGCCCGAGGTGGCGGGCGGGCCGCCGGGTTCTCCGGATGAGGACGGTGACCGCTACGTGGAGTTCTGGAACCTGGTGTTCCCACAGTTCGACAGGCAGCCAGATGGCACCCTGGAGTCATTGCCACAGCCTGGTGTGGACACTGGTATGGGCCTGGAGCGTATGAGCGCCATCATGCAGGGTGTGCGCAGCAACTACGAGATCGACATGTTCCAGCGTCTGCTGGGCGTGGTTGGGTCGCGCGCTGGCATCAACGATCTAGGTCTATGCATCGCGAATCCATCCGTACGTGTCATCGGGGACCATATCCGCGCCAGCGCCTTTCTCATTGCCGACGGCGTGCTGCCCGGCAACGAAGATCGTAGCTACGTATTGCGCCGTATCATTCGTCGTGCGTTGCGCCACGGCTACAAGCTGGACATTGGAGGCACGTTTTTTCACTCGCTGGTGGAACCTCTGGTTGAAGAGATGGGCGACGCCTATCCCGAGTTGGCGCAACGGCAGAAGCAAGTGGAGGCCGCGCTGCTACGCGAGGAAGAACGCTTTGCGGAGACTTTGAATCAGGGTATGGAGCTGCTCAACAGGACAATCGATGGCTTGTCGGGCAGTGAAATTCCCGGAGAAGTGATCTTTCAGCTATACGACACGTTTGGTTTTCCAACCGATCTCACTGCCGACGTGGCGCGCGAACGGGACCTTGGGGTCGACATGGCCGGTTTCGACGCGGCAATGGAAGCTCAACGCGAACGCGGTCGCGCGGCGGCTAGGTTCAGCGCCAACCTTGGCCAGCGCATCTTTGCTGAAGGCAAGGTGGAGTTCAGCGGTTACGACGCTACGAACGACGAAGTTGTGGTCACTGGCTTGTTTTCTTCTGAAGGCAAAGTCATGGAGAGCCTGCGAGCGGGCGAAGCTGGCGTGATTGTGGCCGATCGCACCCCTTTCTATGCGGAGTCCGGCGGACAGGTCGGCGACACAGGCGCGCTCAAGAGCGCCGGCGTGGAGTTTGTGGTGACCGACACCCAGGTTAGCGGCGACCAGCACCTTCACATCGGTACGCTCAAGTCGGGCGAGCTGACTCTGGGTGCGGCAATGGATGCGCAGGTGGATTCGGCGCGACGTGCGCGCATAATTCGTAACCATTCGGCCACGCACCTGATGCACGCGGCACTCCGTGAGGTGTTGGGTGACCACGTTGAGCAGCGGGGCTCGCTGGTCGCGCCGGATCGTTTGCGATTCGACTTTTCTCATCCGCAGCCGGTTACCGACGAACAGATCAAGGCCGTGGAGGCGCGCGTGAATACTCAGGTGCAGGACAATGCCGCGGTCACCGCGGAGACTCTGCCGTTCGATGCTGCGGTGGGGCGGGGGGCCATGGCGTTGTTCGGCGAGAAGTATGGCGATGAGGTGCGTGTTCTCACAATGGGTTCCGAACAGTCGACGTTCTCCGTGGAACTTTGTGGCGGTACTCACGTGCAGCGTACGGGCGACATTGGCTTATTTCGCGTGCTGGCGGAATCCGGCATTGCTGCCGGTGTGCGACGTATAGAAGCGGTTGCGGGGCCCTCAGCATTGGAGTGGGTGGACGAGTCGCAGGCACTGCTGCAGGAAGTTGGAGATTCGCTCAAAGCGAATCGCGAGGATGTTACCGTCAAGGTGAACTCCCTGCTCGAAGACAACCGCCGATTAACCAAGGAGCTGGAGACGCTGCAGCAACGCCTCGCCAGTGCCGAGGGATCGGATCTGGCGAGCTCCGCGAAAGCAGTGGCCGGCGCAAACCTGATCTCTGCTCGGGTATCCGGTGAAGCCAAAGGTATGCTGCAGACCTTAGACAGCCTGAAGGCCAGGATAGAGCAAGCCGTTGTCGTCCTTGCCCACGTACAGGATGGCAAGGTCAGCTTGATTGCCGGCGTAGGCAAAGAACTCACAGATCGAGTGACGGCGCCGGATCTCGTCAACCTGGTGGGCGCTCAGGTGGGCGCACGCGGCGGTGGAAGACCCGATATGGCCCGCGCCGGTGGGGGAGATAATCCCGATGCCGTGGACGCGGCCCTGGCTTCCGTTGAGCCCTGGCTTGCCGAGCGGCTGAGCGGGGATTGAGCCGGTGGGTACTGTCGTACATAAATACGGAGGCACCAGCGTTGGCTCGACGGAACGTATCAAGGCGGTTGCCGACCGCGTCGTTCGTCAGTGCGCCAACGGTGACAGGGTGGCAGTGGTGGTGTCTGCCATGGGTGGCGAGACGGATCGGCTCACGGCCCTCGGCCGTGACGTCGCAGATCGGTCGATACCTCGGGAAATGGATGTGCTGCTCGCGTCCGGCGAGCAGGTAACCATTGCTCTGCTGAGTATGGCACTGATCCAACGTGGCCAGCGTGCCCGCTCCTATCTCGGTGGACAGGTTCATATCCGCACCAACGACCATCATGGTCGGGCTCGAATCGAGGAGGTCAGCACGGAGCGCCTGCATAAAGACCTGGACCAGGGCATTGTGCCCGTAATAGCTGGGTTTCAAGGCATTGACGAGTCAGGCAACGTAACGACCCTCGGTCGCGGTGGTTCGGATACCACTGCCGTGGCCATCGCCGCAGCATTGGAAGCAGATGAATGCCAGATCTGCACAGACGTGGATGGCGTATACACGGCTGATCCTCGGGTGGTTGAGGATGCCCGGCGTCTGGATCAGGTGACCTTTGAGGAAATGCTCGAGCTGGCCAGCCTCGGTTCCAAGGTTTTGGCATCGCGCTCGGTGGAGTTTGCTGGCAAATATCGTGTACCGTTGCGCGTCTTGTCGACCTTCGAGGACGGCCCGGGCACGCTGATTACCGTGGAGACAAACATGGAGCAACCGGTGGTGTCGGGAATCGCCCACACGCCCGACGAAGCGAAAATTACGATGGCTGGAGTGCCTGACGTGCCGGGAGTTGCCTCGCGCATTCTCGGTCCCATCGGGCGGGCGCCAATTGAAGTGGACATGATCGTTCAGAACACGGGGGGCGACGGCCTGACCGACTTTACGTTTACGGTTAAGCGTGATGACTATGAACGGGCACTGGAAATTCTGGAGCCGGTGCGTCTGGATTTAGGTGCACGTGAGCTTTCAGGTGACAACAAGATAGCGAAGGTCTCGGTGGTAGGGGTGGGGATGCGGTCGCACGCTGGGGTGGCAACCCGGCTGTTCGACGCGCTCGCTGCGGAGAACATAAACATACAGATGATTTCCACGTCGGAGATCAAGATCTCGGTAGTCGTTGCTGAGCGCTACATGGAGTTGGCATTGCGCTGCGCGCATACCGAATTCGGGTTGGGTGAAGGCGCCGGCGAGGGCCGAACGTAAGCGGTAAATTCGCGGATCAGGGCGTGATTCTGCGCAACGGGAGGAGCCTAGCGAATCAATCAGCGCATGCTGTTGCTACACGACATACCCGTATGCCACGGTTACACTAGCGCAACGAGTAGGTTGGAAAACGCAACCCGCGCCGGAGAGGTGGCCGAGTGGCTGAAGGCGCTCCCCTGCTAAGGGAGTATAGGTAACCCCTATCGAGGGTTCGAATCCCTCCCTCTCCGCCAATTTCCCCACAAAATCAATGGCTTATGGTCAGCGCTCACATCGCGGCCACATCTTGATGTGCGATTTGACCGATGTTCGTTAGGCATGGCCTACAATCATGAGCGAATCAGGAAGCCGCCGACGTATAGCTGTCGTTTCCTTCATTCGCCCGTCTACGTGGCACAACGTGCCGCAATCAGGCTCTGATTGAACGTCAACCGAGCCGCTCTCGAAGCGTTGCGGGATATATCCGCGCAGGAATCCAGCTATTCGGTCGCTGCCGGAGTCCATCCCATTGAGAACAGTGCTCTTTGGTACGGCGTAGTGTAGCGGGACAGCCGAGATTGCTGCTGCTACTATTGGATACAGCCAAATGGAAGCGAACACGTGCTGGTCTAAATGCATGCCAGGACGAAGGGTCTTTCAGTGGGACATATAGCTCGCAAGCAAATTCCGTCAGACCTCCCTGCTCGACGCCGCCCTGAAGCGAGGGAGTTGAGCGCACTCGTCATTTTTTTGATCCTGGGCTTTTTGTCAGCGCTTCCAGCCCAGGGCTGGGCCAACACGCAACGATTTCTAGTCGAGTATCGCAGTAGTTCAGCGGGAAGCGTTGATGTGGATTTTGAGCACTTAGGGGCGGAAACAAAGAAGTCGATTGCAGATCGAAATCTGGTGGCTGTGGAACTGAATTCCGAGATGCTTAATGCGCTGCGTTTCAGCCCCAACGTAGTCTCGATAGAGACGGATCATCGTCGTTATCCATTGGCCCAAACGCAGCCCTACGGTGTCGGACTAGTTCAGGCTCCCCAGCTATCTGCTGATATCCCTCGTAAGGTATGTGTCATCGACTCTGGGTACGAGCTTGATCATCCCGATCTGCCCAATAATGACGTAGCTTTTAGGGTGACCGGTGAGTCTCAGGTGGAGGGAGAATCTTGGGATATTCCTGGCGATTCACACGGTACTCATGTGGCAGGAACCATCGCTGCTCTAGATAACTCCGATGGTGTGATAGGTGTTTATCCGGATCAGGGTTTGACCCTACATATCGTCAAGGTTTTCGATAATCAGGGGCTCTGGACGCACTCTTCCGACTTGATCGCTGCGGTGGATTCCTGCGTTAACGCTGGTGCGCACGTGATCAACATGAGCCTTGGAGGTAGTGGTTCCAGCACAGCCGAGGCCGAAGTCTTTGCTGAAGCCTTAGCTGAAAACGTGCTCTCAATCGCTTCTGCAGGAAATAGCGGAAGCACTGATCTGAGCTATCCCGCATCTTACGATTCGGTCATGAGCGTGGCGGCTGTGAACGAGTTAGAAGAGCTCGCGTCTTTTTCGACCCGTAATGAGCAGGTTGAAATTGCTGCGCCGGGTGTTGACGTTTTATCTACCATAACCGGTAATGATTATGCGGCATATAGCGGTACGTCGATGGCTGCACCTCATGTCGCGGCCGGTGCGGCATTGCTCTGGAGCAATCATGCTTCCTGCACTGCTGAAGAGATTAGGCACGCCTTAAACAAGGCGGCAAAGGATCTTGGCTCAGCTGGGCGAGACCATAGTTATGGGCATGGTTTGCTGCAAATCAAGTCGGCTCACGACGCGTTTGTCGACGCTGGCGGGTGCGACGTCGGGCCCATCATACCCCCCGAGGTTTTCGAGGCGATTAGAGTAGAGGGCCTATCGGGCAGCTTGGATGAGGAGGATGCATATAGCTTTGAAGTACCGCCGGGTGCATCCA
>DEBD01000013.1:0-36098 GCA_002348385.1 Gammaproteobacteria bacterium UBA2965
TGACTTGGGCTGACAGGCCGCATCGATTACTCCTCCTGGGCCTTGTAGACTGCTGGCTCGAGGAGGGCGCCATGGCGCGATCAGAGCATCACCCCAACGGGCTGATTCACTACAATCCCCAGCTCAGCTACCCCGGCTTGGAAGGTCGCGACCTGGACCCGGATCAGCTCGCCAACTTGAACCGGCTGTATGCGCCCTAGGCGTGAGTGGTGAACATCGTGCCATTTCAGCCCCAGCACCGGGATGCCTTTGAGCGGCTGAATCTGGCCTGGATTACCCGGCACTGGGAACCGGAGCTAAAGGATTTCCAGGTGCTCGGAGACCCCCAAAAACATATCATTGCCCACGGAGGCTACATCGCAATGGCCTTGGAGGATGACAACGCGGTGGGATGCTGTGCGCTGATCCGTCAGGATGCCGCGTGCTTCGAGTTGGCCAAAATGGCCGTGGAAGAGTCGGTGCGGGGGCAGGGAATCGGCTGGGCGCTGGCGCATCACGTCATCGACCGGGCGCGTAGTCAGGGGGCCGAGCGTGTGTTTCTGGAGAGCAATACCGTGCTGACGCCGGCCATCAATCTGTACCGCAAGCTCGGCTTTAAGGTGGTGACCGGGCCACCTTCGCCCTACGAGCGGGCGAACGTCCAGATGGAGCTCACTTTGGCCTCTCAATAGCCGCGATCTCCACCCTTATGCAGATATCACAATCACTCAGCCAGGCACCCTATGTAAGTCTCGCTACATTCCGCCGATCGGGGGTGGCGGTACCCACAGCCGTATGGTGTGCCGAGGAGGGGGGCGACTACTTCATCTTTTCCGCTGGCGCGGCGGGTAAGGTCAAGCGCCTGAGCAATTCAGATCGAGCGCGGCTGGCGGTGTGTGACGTGCGCGGCAGGCTGCTCGGCGAATGGCATGATGCGCTTGCCACGGTGATTTCCGAGCCGCAAGACGTTGCCCGCGCGCTGGCCGCGTTACGCCGCAAATACGGGTTCCAGATGCGGGTTGCAGACATTGGCGCCCGCCTGACCGGGCGCTTCAACAAGCGGGCGTACATTCGCGTCCGCCTGGTGGAGAATGCTAGCTGAGCGGGTAGCTAAACCCGCTTGTCATGGGCTTTAGTGCGGCTTGTTCCGCTTTGTCTTTCAAGCGGTCCAACTCGGCGCCGTCCAGCCACACACTTGCCTTATCGCGCCCAGATCCCGCCGCGGAGGTCGGTGGGCGGCGTGAGTTCGGGACCGGTTTGTGTGTGCTGAACGGGTTGGCTGCTGAGCATTGAGTTGGCCATGGGGCAGGTATGGGTTTCCCGGTACGCCAGTGCCGTTGCAAGACGGGCTTCCGCCGTATCTCCCAGCAGGTGCCCGAAATCGTCTTCCACCACGCAGCCGGGTAGCGAGGTGGGTAGCCCTGAACCGCCTGGACTGAAGCCGTCGCCGTACTCGCCGAAGCCTTTCGCGTTGATCAAAGCGAACTGAATGGAGAAGTAAGTGGTTCCGCAGTTGTCGAACGCATAGAAGCCATAGGGCTTGCCGCAGGTGGTCGCACCGATCTGAATGACCTCAATGTCGATGCCGCGCAACGCATTCATGATGGCCTCGCTGGCGGAACAGGTTTCCGGCCCGGTGAGGACGAACAGTCGTGGGAGGTTGAGGGTAGGCAGCGGCTGACCGCTGGCCAGAGAAAATCCGACGGTGGTTTCTATGAACGGTTCGGGCGCCAGCACTGCGCCGGTGACCGGATTCACGCTGGGATGCTTGTCGCTGAACTTCAGTTCGCCAAACGTTCTGCCCGACGCGGCGGATGGTCCTGCAATCATGTAAGCAAGCTGATTGGCGATGTCGCTGAAACCACCGAGGTTGTAGCGAACATCGAGTATGAGGTCGGTGATGGATTGGCCCGCCAGGGTGTTCACCGCGTTCACCAGCTCGCGTTCTGCTGTGGCGATGTGATTGCTAAAAAATAGATAGCCCACCGGCCCGCTGGGGGTGTCGAAAACCCGCTCGAATTGAACGGGGTCTACGTTAATCTCGGCGGAGGTCATGTTGATGGTGCGGGTGGCGTTGGATCCCAGGTCGCGCACCTGGAACTGATGGGTCTCGCCCAAGGTGGGGGGAAACAAACCGTTGTTTAACGTGTCAATGTCGTCACTGTCCGCGATAGCAGCGCCATCCACAGAGATGATGCGTGCGCCTCGGGTCAGCCCGGCGGCGGTGGCCGGTGAATCCGGTTCGGTGACCACTACTACCACCTCGCGCGGTGGAGCGCTACGCAAGATGGCAAAGTCCGCCCCATATCCGGCGCTGATGCCCTCTTGGGAGAGCGCCTCAAACTCGTCTGTGGGCACGGTGAAGTGTGCGTTGTCTTTCGGATTGCCCGACGGCGCGAGCGCGAAGGTCTTCATCAGCTCGAAATACTCGGGCGTGCCGTAGGCCGCGGGATCTTCGTCCACGATCTCGTCGTACCACAGGTACAGCTCGTTGCTCCACGAACGCAGCCAGTTGTTCTCGTCTTCGGTAGTACCCTGCATGTCGAACGGATCGCCCGGCCGGGGTGACATACACAGATCTTTGTAGGTGCTGGAATCTCTGAAAATGCCCGCCTCAAAGTCGCTTTGAGCTACCGGTGCGGGTTGCGGGGTTGGCGCGAAGTCGTTGCCGCTGCCACCGCCACCACCACATCCGGCGATGAGCAGCAGGTTCAGGCAGGAGAGCAGGTGCAGGCGCGCGCGCCGGGTCAGGGTGGCCAGATCGCGCTGCCGCTCAGGATGGCCGTAGACGCGCTCGCAGACGGGCGCGCGTTCCCGATAGTAGGCCTCGGGCTGGCGCCGTGCCTCAGCGGGCGTTGTACGCGCGAATCTGCTCGTTGACCTGCTCCGCAATCTGATTCATCGACTCAAAGCGGGTGTTGTAGGTCTCCACCAGTTCGGTTTTCTGCTCCGGCGTGATCTCCTCACCTAAGGATTCCTCCACTCCGGACAGACAGGTCAGCGCGGTCTCGGTGTCCGCCACGTAAGCGCGCATTGCCGACACCCCATCGAGCATTTGCTCTTTCGATGCCGTCGTGCCGTCGGGTACCTCCGGCGCGCCGGGAAACGCGCACTCCGACAAATCCACCGTGCCCTGGGCTGCGTACACGGCCCCGCTGATCAACATGGCCATAGCAGCCAACGCCCACTTGTGCATGTCACTTCTCACTTTGAATCCGGTCGCCAAGTATAATCGTTCGGCCCAGGGGTAGGGCAAGGATAGGGGGTAGCATGAGTAAGGTTCGTTTCGGAATTGGCTTGCGTCGCTTCGAGAATACGGCGGCGGACGCACGGAATGCGGAGGCGCTGGGTTACGAATTCGTCTCCACGGGCGAACACGTATTCTTTCATGGGCCTACTGGAAACGGCCTGATTTCATTGGCCGCCGCCGCCGGCGCCACCACTACCATCGGGCTCATGAGCACCATCACGCTCGTACCGCTTTATCCCGCGGCACTATTGGCGAAGCAGGTGGCGGCGCTGGATGTGGTCTCCGGAGGGCGCTTCCATCTGGGTGTTGGGGTGGGGGGTGAGTTCGCAAAGGAATTCGAAGCCTGCGGGGTGCCCATCGAGGAGCGCGGTGCGCGCACCAATGAGGCGCTGGAAGTGATGCAGCGTCTTTGGACTGAGGATAACGTCAACTTCGACGGCCGTTTCAACACTCTGGGTGGCGTAACGCTGGCGCCGAAGCCCGTCAGCCAGCCGCATCCGCCGGTGTGGATATCCGGTCGCAGTGAGGCAGCCATGCGGCGTTGTGCACGCTTTGGCGACGGCTGGCTGCCTTACATGTACACGCCGGAAAAGCTGGCGGGTAGCCTTGCCAACATCGAGTCGTTTTCCGCGGACGTCGAGCGTGCCGCATCGGTGCAACCGGGTTTGTTCATCTTTTTCGCCGTCCACGAGGACCGCGACCAGGCCATCAAGATGGCCAGCGACCGGCTGTCGGTGCAGTACAACCAGGATTTTTCCGCGCTGGTGGGGCGCTATGCGCTGGCCGGCAATCCGGACGACTGTATTGCCCGGCTGCGCGAGTATGTGGATGCCGGTGCGCGCACGGTGATCCTCAACTCAGCCTGTCCGGGTGCATACGTCGAGGAAAACGAACGCCTCTTCGCTCAGAGCGTGCTGCCCGCACTGCGCGCCTGATCCACCGCTTTCGCTCTCTATGTTGAAGTGTCCGCGTGTGCTGGTGATAGGTCGCCACACCCGATTGTCCGCATAGGCAAAGACCATGGCATCGATGGCAATGGCGATTAGGCTCAAGCGGTCGAGGAAACCGCGGCGTACGCGCTACGGATGCGTGGTTACGACGTGTCCGGCTTGGATGACGCGTACCACCTGCTCGAGTGCCTGGAGATCTTCCAACGGATTGCCGTCGAGCAGCACGATGTCGGCCCGCATGCCTGGCTCCAGCGCCCCAATCTCACTGTCCAGATAAAGAAACCTGGCGGCCGTGTGGGTCATCGCACTTATGACGGCGTTGTTATCGAGCACATCGGCCAGCAATCGAACCTCCGGCATGAAGGCATCGTCGGCCAATGGCCACGGATTATCGGTGCCGAACGCGATTGGAATTCGGTGTGTCTGCAGCGTGCGTAGATTGAGCAGCGCCTGCCGCAGGCGGTCGGCGCGGTCGGCACCGCGTCGCCGGGCACTCACCTCGGGCGACAGCCACGACAAGGTACTCTGCACCACTAGGGTGGCTTCGAGGCCCCGAAGTTGCTCCGTGTGCTCCGCGAGGCTGCCAATGATCGGTGTGTGAACGATTCGTGCCACGCCCAGCTGCGTCAGAAAGGCGAAGTCGCTGGCGGTACGCGTGTGCGCGATCAGCGGCACTTGCTGCGCTCGCGCTTCGTCGATAACCGCCTGAACGACGATATCGTCGATAACGATGCGCGGGTGCAACTCGCGGTCGTGCACGAGCTTGATCATGTCTGCCCGTGCGGAAACAAGATTGCGCACCGCATCACGGGCATGCGTGGCATTCCCGATGGCCACGGCTAGCTTGCCCTGGCAGTAGCGGTTGCCACGGCACAACGTGGGTGCGGGATGATCCCCGGGTGCGCTCAACATGCCACCCGACGCTATCAGCCTGGGGCCTTGCAGATCGCCGTTGGCCAGCCGATCCCGTATCTCGAAGATCTCGGGTACGTGGTCGCCGGGCGAGACGATAGTGGTAAACCCTGCGGTGAGCAGGCGCGTCAGCAGATCGGGGAGCTTTCTGCGGATGTAACGTTGAAGGGATCGATCGCTGCGAAATCCCTGGTAGGCAAATAGATGGCGATGGGTGTCGATGAAACCAGGCATGGCGGTGGCGCCATCGCCATCTATTTGCGTAGGGGTAGGCGAGGGAGGCTCTCCGTTGCCCAACGCCGCGATGTGGCCCTGATCGATCTCGATCCAGCCATGTTCGATGTGACCGCCGAGGCCATCGACCACACGTACGTTGACAAGCTGCCATTGCCCCAGCGAGGTCTGGGGACAGCACAGGAGCAGCGTGACGAGGAAGCGCGCCGCCGGCCGGCTAGGTCGCGACGTCATCGTGAAGATTTACAGGAGGAAAAATAGCCCGATCATGCACAACACGGCAAGTGCTGTGATTACCCCGAATGTCCCTTCCAGGTTAACGTCGTCGCGCGATGTTCTGTCGCTTTGAATCATTGTGACCCTGTGGTCTTTCGACCTGTGGCTTGCGCGATCGCGGTGCCGCGTGAGGGCGCGAAAGTAGAAGCAGCCCGATTCGGTGTCAACGGATCATTGGTTACCAATTGTTACAACTGGGTGTGTGTGTTACAGCTTGACGCCGGGAAGCGAACCATCGGCGAAGGGGGAGGCCAATGCGGTTGCCGGAATTGGAAGAAAGTGCGTTGAGCGAGGCGCAGCGCGAAGTGTTACAGGCCATCAGAAGTGGGCCACGGGCCAGCCAGCATGGCGCCATTGGGCTGGTGGGGCCGTTCGGCGTGTGGGTGCGGGCGCCGCAGATCGGAAATGCCATTCAGGCGCTGGGTGCGGCCGCTCGCTACCAGACCGAATTGGACGAGGCGGTGAAGGAAGTGGCGATCTGCACGGTGGGCGCTTTCTATCAGGCCAAGTTCGAGTTTGCCGCCCACGGCGCGCTGGCTCGGGGTGTGGGTGTAAGCGAGCAGGCCGTGGAGCAGTTGCGCGTTGGCCAGACGCCGGACCTTCCGGCGCCGCAAGCGTTGGCGAATCGGGTCGCCCGATCTTTGCTGGAGCAGCACCGTATGGACGTTGCCACCTATAGCGAGGCGCTGGCCGAGTTCGGCGAGCAGGGCTTGATCGAACTGGTAAGCGTCATCGGCTACTACTGCTTGGTATCGCTGACGCTGAACGCCTTCGAGGTGCCTGTTAGGGAGGGGATGGCCGATCCTTTTCCTTGAGCGCCCGGGCCCCGGAGCATTTCTTGACGGCACCGGAGGCCTTCCAGATAATGGCGCGCCCTCAACGCACCCGTAGCTCAGTTGGATTAGAGCACCGGTCTACGAAACCGGGGGTCGTAGGTTCGAATCCTACCGGGTGCGCCATTGTCGCTGCCGGTCGCTTCGCGACCTATCCCGGTGTCTGCCTTCGGCACCAGCTTGCAGCGAGGCGGTATCTCGGTATTTGATTGGATAACCTACGCAAGCCGCTGAAATTCCCGGATAAACTTTCAATTTTCTGAAGCCGGTGTGTATACTCGCGTCCCCGCGATTGCGGCCCCGGGCCAAAGTTAGAAGCCATGGAAAGTTCGCTTGCACAAAGCCTGCCAGACCTGCTCGTAGTGGGGCTGGAGCTTATGCTACTCGGCATGGGTACGGTGTTCGTATTTCTCACGCTTCTCGTGGCGGCAACCCGTACCATGTCCCGCCTGGTGCGCCGGTTGGAAGGTGATCCGATCGATGCAGCGGCAACGGCGGAGGAGATCGCGGCTATCGCGTCTGCGCTGGAGCTGCACCGCCGCCGAGCGGCATAACGCTCAACGCGCGACTCGCAAGAAGAGGTAAATGGACGCGCCCAAACCCCTTGGCCTGACGGATGTGGTACTGCGCGACGCGCACCAGAGCCTGCTGGCTACCCGCATGCGCACCGATGACATGCTGCCCATTGCGGAGAAGCTCGATCAGGTGGGTTTCTGGGCGCTGGAATCCTGGGGTGGCGCCACCTTCGATGCCTGCATCCGCTATCTGGGCGAAGATCCCTGGGAGCGCATTCGCAAGCTGAAAGCCGCCATGCCCAACACGCCGCAGCAGATGCTGTTGCGTGGGCAGAATATTCTTGGCTATCGACACTACGCAGACGACGTGGTGTACAAGTTCGTGGAGCGCGCTGCGTTCAACGGGGTAGACGTTTTCCGCATCTTCGATGCCATGAACGACATGCGCAATCTGCGCACGGCCATTGCTGCCACATTGGATGTAGACAAGCATGCTCAAGGCACTATTTCCTACACCGTTAGTCCCGTGCACACCATGCAGGCGTGGGTGGATCTCGGCCGTCAGATCGAGGACATGGGCGCGCACTCCATCGCCATCAAGGACATGGCGGGATTGCTGCGCCCGTACGACGCGTTTGAGTTGGTGTCGCGTCTGAAGGAGAGCGTGAATCTGCCCATCCACATGCAGTGCCACGCGACCACTGGCATGTCCACGGCCACCTATTTGAAGGCCATCGAAGCGGGTATCGACAACGTGGACACCGCCATCTCATCCATGAGTATGACCTACGGCCACTCGCCCACAGAGTCGCTGGTGGCCATCCTCCAAGGCACCGAGCGCGACACTGGCTTGGACATAGACCTGCTGGAGGAGATTGCGGCCTATTTTCGCGAGGTGCGCAAGAAGTACGCTCAGTTTGAAGGTTCGCTGCGCGGCGTGGACTCGCGCATTCTGGTGGCGCAGGTGCCGGGCGGCATGCTCACCAACCTGGAAAACCAGCTGCGCGAGCAGAATGCCACGGAAAGGCTCGACGAGGTGCTCGAGGAAATTCCCCGCGTGCGCGAAGACCTCGGCTACATTCCCCTGGTCACGCCCACCTCTCAGATCGTTGGCACCCAGTCGGTGATCAACGTGCTCATGGGCGAGCGCTACAAGAACGTGACCAAGGAAACGACCGGCGTTCTCAAGGGTGAATACGGCTCCACGCCGGCTCCTCTAAATCCGGAGCTGCAGGCCAGTGTGCTCAACGGCGTCGACGCCATCACTTCGCGCCCCGCGGACCATCTCGAGCCCGAGGTGCAGACGCTGACCAGCGAGCTGCAGGAGCTCGCGGCTGAACGCAACATCCGGCTGGCAGACGATGTAATCGACGACGTGTTGACCTTTGCCCTGTTTCCGCAGGTAGGGCTGAAATTCCTGGAGAACCGCGGCGATCCAAGCGCTTTTGAGCCCACACCAACGCTCGGCGCCCAGACGGTGCAGAGCCTTGCGCAGGCATCCAATGATGGTCCCGCTGTTTACACGGTGCGGGTGAACGGCAAAGAGTTCAACGTGGAGGTCAACGAAGGGGGCAAGGTCACGGACGTGGAGCCGGTGGAAGACGCCGGAGTCGGCGAGCCCGTGGAGGCCGCGCTGGCCGGCAACATCTTCAAGGTGCTGGTGCGTCCGGGAGATTCCGTGACCGCAGGGCAGACCATTGTGGTGCTGGAAGCTATGAAGATGGAGACGGAGATCGCTGCACATCGCGACGGCACCATCGTCCAGGTGCTGGTGCGCGAAGGCGATGCCGTGGCGGTGGGCGATGCGCTGCTTAGCATCGGCTGACGCGTGGAGCTGCTGACCCAATTCTGGGAGGGCACGGGCCTGTTCCTGATTACCTGGAAGCAGGTGCTGATGCTGGGCATCTGTCTGGCGTTGCTCTACCTGGCCATCGCCAAGCAGTTCGAGCCGTTGCTGCTGGTGACCATCGGATTCGGCGGCATTCTGGCAAACATCCCTGGCGCCGGTATGGCCGAAGGCGGCGGCTTGCTGCACCTGATCTATGTGGTGGGCGTCGAGTCAGGAGCCTTTCCGCTGATCATCTTCATGGGTGTGGGCGCGCTCACGGATTTCGGCCCCATGCTGGCCAATCCGCGCACCTTGTTTCTGGGGGCCGCTGCCCAATTCGGTATCTTTGCCACGCTGTTTGGCGCCGTTGCCCTGACCGGCTTGGGCATCATGGACTTCAGCCTGCGCGAGGCTGCCGCCATCGCTATCATCGGAGGCGCCGATGGCCCCACCGCCATCTATCTGGCGGGCAAGCTGGCACCCCATCTGCTCGGTGCCATCGCGGTGGCCGCGTACAGCTACATGGCTCTGGTGCCTTTGATTCAGCCCCCCATCATGCGGGCGCTCACCAGCGAGCGTGAGCGCCAGATCAACATGGTGCAGCTGCGAGAGGTGTCTCAGCGTGAGCGCATCGTCTTTCCATTGCTGCTGGTACTGCTGGTTGCCCTGGTGCTGCCCACCGCAGCACCGCTGTTGGGCATGTTCTGCTTTGGCAACCTCATGCGCGAATGCGGGGTAGTGGAGCGGTTGTCCAACACCACCCAGAACGCTCTGATCAACGTCGTGACTATTTTCCTGGGCCTGGCTGTGGGCTCCAAACTGTCGGCAGAACAGTTTCTGGTACCCAGCACCATTGGCATCCTGCTGCTGGGCATGGTGGCATTTTCCATCGGAACGGCGTCCGGGGTGCTCATGGCCAAGCTCATGAACCGGTTGTCGGACACGCCCATCAACCCGCTCATTGGTGCCGCTGGCGTGTCCGCCGTACCCATGGCCGCCCGGGTAGTTAACCGGGTGGGGCTGGAAGCCAACCAGCAGAACTTTCTGCTCATGCACGCCATGGGCCCCAACGTGGCCGGTGTGATCGGTTCCGCCATCGCCGCGGGGATGATGATTCTGTTCACCGCGGGCTAGCGCTGTTTGCTGATAGAATAAGGGTTTGTGTCTTGCCGCGTGGATCACCTATGACTCGATGGGCCGCCGTGTTTGTGCTGTTGGGCGCCAGCAGTGCCTGGGCCGACGACGCCTACTGGGTGGCGGTGGGAAGCTTTTCGAGTCAGGAGAAAGCTGAACAGGGCCGCGACTTGATTGGTGAACGCCTGCTACAACCGCTGTCGGTCGTGCCGGCAGACAATACCGCGATGCCGCGCTACCGGGTGCTGATGGGCCCATACGCGAGCCGCGAGGAAGCTGACCAATCCAGTGGTTCCGCTTTCGGGGCCGGCATTGTGGATGCTTGGATTCTGCAGACCGCACAGCGGCCAGTGCAACCAGACGCGCTGAGTAATGTGGCGGATTACTCCGCCGGCGACTACACCTCGCCGGACTGGGCATCCCGGTATGATGATCTGCCACTGGAAATGGATGCTCAGCCGCTAGGCCAGGGCTCGCTCGAGCCAAGAGAGAAGGTGGAAAGGGTGCTGGTAGAGGAAGCTCCCGCGGACTATCAGCTGCATCGCCTGCGGCGGGACTAACCTGCCGGCAGCGGGGATTGAGCCCGCGACATTGGTCCCGCTGACCTGGCGGCAGGGAGGTTTCATTAGATCCGGGGTTAGGTGAGAATCGGCTCTACCGCCCCGGTGGCACAACTGGATAGCGCGGCCCCCTCCTAAGGGGCAGGTTGAGGGTTCGATTCCTTCCCGGGGCGCCAATAATGCCAATGCCGAATCGTTTTTTTGAGTGTGTGTTTTCCCGCCGATAAGCACACATGCCCGGAGATTTTGTCTACTCAACAACCAAGTTGGTCCCCGGTGAGTACGGCGACTTATTGCTTCTGGGAGAACGGCTTGCTGCCGCAAACGGCATATGCGAGGATGCGCCGCCGCGGCCAACGGTGAGCCGCTAGCTACGGAGTGAGTGTCATGCGTGAAGAACTCGGATTGTTCATCGATACCGAAAACGGCGACTGGATCGACCTGGGGCTCCCCAACAGCGAGCCTGGTGAAAATGCCATGATGGTATTGCGGATCAGCGAAGAGAATGGCTCATATACCGCGTTGATAAAGTCCAAGGCGGGTACGCAGATTCCTCCCCATGTGCACCTTGGCGAGACGGTTGTTTACGTCCTAGAAGGTGCGTTGGAATATCACGGTGGGGTGGCGACTGCGGGTGGGTACGTTTACGAGCCGTCCGGCGCTGTCCACGAGGCAACCAAACATGATGTAGACACCGTGTATTTTGTGCACGTACAAAACGGTGCGGTATTTTTTAACGAGGACGGCAGCGAAGGTCCGGTCTATGATTGGCGCTCAGTGATGGCAATTCGCGATGCCCACGAAGCTTCCAACGCTCAGGCATAAGCTAAAAGCTAAAAGCTAAAAGTTCCTTATCGCTGCGGCAACCAATGTCGCGGCGTAACGTTTCGGAAAAGGATCAGACCCTATTACCCGGGGGCAATCTTTACTGATAAAATTCAATTGGTTAGTGGAAATCACTACGGTGCGTGACCTGGAAGTTGCGATCTAGGCGCGCGCTTAAAGGCTATCGTTAAAAGGCACAGGAGAGTAACGGTAATGAAGAGAGTTAAAACTGGAGCGACTACGCTGGCGCTAGCCATGATCTTGGCCGGTGGTCTGCCGTCCGCGACCGTGAGCGCTGAAGAAGCGGCTGGTGCGGATGACAGCGTCATCGAGGAAGTTTTCGTCACGGCTCGTAAGCGCACGGAAAGTGTGCTCGAGATTCCAGAGAGCATTGAGGTAATCTCCGGCGAGGCCATTGCACGACAGAATCTCACTACGCTGGATGATATTGGTAATGGCATCGCAAATCTAAACCTCTCTAGGCGGGCAGACGGTTTCCCGAACGTGTCGATTCGCGGGGTGGGATCGTTTGGTAATACCCAAGGCGTTGGATTCTACCTGGATGATGTTCAGATATTCTCTGACGCATCGTCGCGCTTTGGAGACTTGGAGCGCATTGAGGTGCTAAAAGGCCCTCAGGGAACCTTGTATGGCGGAAGTAATATTGGCGGTGCCATCAAGTATGTGAGTAAGCGTCCAGATCCTGAGGCTGTCTCCGGGCGAGTTAAACTTCGTGGCGGGGAACAAAGCATCATCGATGTGGAAGGCAGCATCAATCTGCCACTGGGCGACTCAGGTTGGGCAGCCCGTTTATTTGGGTTCGCTTACAATGATGATGGTTATCTGACAAACCCGAATACGCCACGGCTTAATGGTCTGCGTAGTGACAATGATGAGGACGAAGGCGAAATCGAAGAGTACGGCATGCGTGCGTCGGTGGCCGGCCCATTGGGTGAGCGTCTGTCAGTTTATGCGGCGTTTCGTTGGAACGATCTGGACGGTCCGAACAACAACTGGGTTCGAGAGTTGGACGAAGATCTTGACTACCCCGATCTCGTACAAACCACGTTTAATTCTAGGCATCAGAAAGAAACTTTCGCGGGCACGCTAGAGTTTACGCTCGAATTCGATCGGTTCGACGTGGTGTCGTTGACGTCCTATACCGACACAGACAGCCTTCGATATACGGATGTGGATCTGCGCGAGGAGTATATCTTCGACAATCTAAACGACCACACTATGGAGACGTTTACGCAGGAGCTTAGGGTTACCTCCACGCACGACGGACCCCTGCAGTGGATCGCCGGTGCCTTCTATTCCAAGTACGAAGGCGTCTGGAATGCGACACAAATTTGGTTTGACGCCCGGATTGATGAGATGGGCAATATCAGTGGACCCTTGGGCTGTGCCATCGGCTCTCCCGCTTGTTCCGGGGTGTGGTTGGGTCAGATCCTCACATTGGATATGGAAACTGACAATTTACCTTTGCCTGCACGATCCAGTGACAAAGAGAAAACCCAGCTCGGCGGCTTTGTGAATCTCACGTACAACTGGGAATCTTGGGAGGTGAACGCGGGTCTTCGTGTGGATGAATGGAAGAACGAAACGGTTGATATGCTTACGGGCGTGTCCAACGATGTCGATGATGTCGAAGTGCTTCCCCGCTTCTCGCTGACGCGTTGGATGAATGAAGACAACATGGTGTATTTCACCTTGGCGGAGGGTTATGAACCGGGTGGATTCAACGCGACCAGCGTTGATGACACGATACTTGGTTATGGCGCCGAGCAAGCAACAAGCTATGAGCTAGGGTGGAAGGGGCGCAGTACCGATGGGCGGCTGAATGTGTCGCTTGCGGGCTTCTACATCGACTACAAATCCCGCCAGATCGAGTTTCAGGCGGACAATGGCGAGGGACAGCTTGTAGAAGGGATCTTCAACCTGGGCGGCTCGGAGCAGTTCGGTCTTGAGGCCGAGGCATCTTTCCAGTTGACGGAGGCTCTGCGTTTGACGGGCGCCTTTGGTTGGGTCGATGCTGAGTGGAATAGCGGCGTTGTTGTGCAGGGAGTGGATGTTGGCGGTACTACGCCGCCGGTAGTGCAAGACGTGAATTGGCATCTTGGCGCGGATTTCGAGCATCCAATTGGCGACGGCGGTCTAAGGCTGGTAGCTGCGGTCCAGATCAATCACGCTGGCGAGTACGAAGGCCTCCAGGTGTGGGATACCGTCACTAACCCAGACTACACGCTGGTCAATGCGCAGCTTGGTGTGGTGGCAGAGCGCTGGGAGCTAATGGTTACGGCTAAGAATCTTTTCGACAAAGACCACTACGTCGACCTGCAGCGTTTCCCCAATCTGTATTTGCTTGACGGTGGCGAGAACATCCTGATTGGCACCCGCGGGCAACCCAGGTTAATCACCGGGAGCATTACCTTTCATTTCTAATGAGGGATAAAGCTGGGACACATACGGGCTAGCGTTAGGTTCGCAAAGAACCCAATGCAGCCCGTGCGGGCTCAGTATTCCAACAGGTGCTCCCTAAGCGTATGGTGGCTGTAGCCATCCCGCATTAACCCCCGGCGCCGGAGCGCCGGGGCGAGCCCGTCTGCTATCTCAGCGATTCGGCGCCGAGTGGCATCCCAACCACCGATCAGAAACCCGTCACCGCCCACTTCTTGGATCAGTTCGCTCATCTGTCCGGCCAACTGATCTGGCGTGCCCGCCAGATCGGTTCCTGCCATGTCGAGGGTGGGTAGCACCTCTCGAAGCGTGGAACCAACGGCCATCATCTGCTCGAAAACTGCCCGATGGCCTTCCTCGGGCTCGTAGTCAGCCAGCGGTGCATCCAGATCGATGTTAGCAAGGTCCAGGCCGCCCACGGCAGAGTAACCAGCCATCGTCAGCGTGCCGTCGAGCCCTCCCGCTCGGCTGGCGTCCCGTATGGCAACACGCGCATCCACCTCGTGTTGTGTTTCGCCCACGACAGGATCGATTAGATACAGCACCTTGACGGTGTCAGGGTCGCGGCCAACGGCCATCGCGTGTTCTCTCACCGAGTCCCGAAATGCCTTCATGTTTTCCGCCCCTTTGGCCATGCAGACCACGGCTTCGGCATGCTCCGCGGCAAATCGTATTCCGCGCGGCGAACCGCCGGCTTGCACGTAAACGGGGCGCCCTTGGGGGCTTGGCTGCACGTTCAAGGGCCCCGTGCTGCGAAAGTGCCTACCCTCGTAGTCCACCGAGGAAATCTTGCTGTGCTCCGCATAGATCCCACTGGCCTCGTCGATGGCCACGCTGTCTGGTTCCCATGACGCCCACAACTTTTCGGCGAGTTCCACGAACTCATCGGCAATGTCGTAGCGCTCGTCGTGCTCGGGCAGCTCCACGCCAAAACATCCGGCAGCTTGGCGGCTACTGGTGGTCACTATGTTCCAGCCGAAGCGGCCGCCCGTCATGCTGTCAAGCGTCCCTGCCAGGCGAGCAAGCGCATAGGGGTGGTAGAAAGTGGTGGAGAGGGTGGCCACGAGTCCAATACGTTTGGTGGTGTAACCGAGAACGGGTACCAGTGAGGCGGGGTCATGCATTGGTGTCATGTGGCCCTGGTTCAGATAGGTCTTAGCGGAGCCGCCGAAGGTGTCCGGAACGTATGCGGTATCAGCGAACATCATGATGTCGAAACAGGCACGCTCTAGCGCCTGAGCCCATTCGACGAAGTAATCTCCTTGAACCCACTCCCTGGGGGTGGCATTACCGGTCCAAGTTCGATTCCACGTAGGCAAGCCGTACCCACGTCCGATGAACCACCCCATGTGAAACATGTCTCCTGACATAGCTGCCCCCGTGCCCGTCATGTGAGACCGAAGATTCTAACAGTGATCGATGACCACGCAGAAAAACGTGCGCGTTCATCGGCTAATCAATCTGGCTTTTGTGTCACTCGGCTGACGCGTTCCAGGCGTCCAGAACCTGCTTGCAACCCACCAGCGCGATAGTGTTGCCGTCGTCGTCAATGAAATTCAGCGGGCCGAGAAAGGTCATGTAGAATTCGCTGTCTACATCGAATTCCGTATGATCGTGCTGAGCGTTGCACTCTTCGTATCCGTAGCCAGGTGCTACTGCGGTTGCGCCGCCTTCTGTAGATCCCCCGCGCACATGCATGCGACCTTTGGTGAGAAAGTACTCGCCCGGCCCCATGTGGATGTGCTTGGCGAACGAGGTGCCGGCGGGGCAGTCGAAGATCGCCGTCCACGCCCCCGCTTCGGGTGATACGTGGAGCAGCTTCCAGCGAATCGGTCCGCTGCAGAGCCCTTCGGGAAAAGGTGCCCAATCTACCGCGTCCATTTGAATGTAGTCACCGGTGGGGCTGTTGTCGCTCATTGGTGTCCTCCCTTTTTTCGGGTTGTCATCCGACCTGGTGTTGGGGGCGCACGCCGACTCCTCGCCGCCCGTGGCCTTTGCAAAAAGTCTGACTGTCGGATATTGGCGCGTCAATGATAATTTGATATGAAGGCATTTGCCCATGGCGCGTCATCGCGGTTCGCGCCATACCACCAGCCTGGCCGAACTCGAACAGCAACTGTCCAAAATTTCCGTGGATATTGCCCAGGAAAAGCCGCTTGGGGGACTAAGTGGGGTGCGCTAGACGCTGCCGTTTGGCCGCCGTAAGCTCGCAATACGTCAGTTTTTGGGGACGTACATGATCGATCTGCACTATTGGCCCACGCCGAACGGTAAAAAGGTCACTATCCTGTTAGAAGAATGTGGGCTCGAATACCGCATCGTGTCTTGCAACATCGGGCGCGGGGACCAGTTCGAAGACTACTTTCTGCGCATCAGCCCGAACAATCGAATGCCCGCGTTGGTTGACAATGATCCCCATGGTGGCGGCGAACCCATCAGCGTTTTCGAGTCCGGCGCCATGATGATGTACATCGCGGAAAAGGCGGGGCAGTTTTATCCCCAGGATTTGCGTAGCCGCTATGCGATCAATCAGTGGGTAGTGTGGCAGATGGCGAATCAGGGCCCGAAGACGGGTGAGTGTGGCCACTTTCGTCGCCTGGGCGACGCACAAGGGGATCAGTCCTACGCGGTGACGCGCTTTACCGACGAGGTGAATCGCATGTATGGCGTACTCAATAATCGGCTCTATGAGTCGCCATACCTGGCCGGGGAGGACTACAGCATTGCCGACATGATCTGCTACCCCTGGACGGTGGGTTGGGAAGGCCAGGGTCAGGACATCGAAGAGTTCAAGTACTTCAAGCGATGGTTTGAAGAGCTGGGTGGGCGGCCCGGTGTTCAGGCAGGGATGGCGGCAGGCAGCGATCTCTCGGAGGACTTTTCCAAGTTGTCCCAGGAAGAAATTCAGCGTCGCATGAAGCTGTTATACAACCAGCGTGCCCGACCAGTCCCCGAATAGCAGTAACCACGCCGTGGTGGTGAGCGTCGTCATCCCTGTGCGTAACGACGCTGATGCCTTGTCCGTTCTGCTGGCAAGCCTCAGGGCACTTGCGCCTGACGATTGGGAAGTGCTCGTGGTGGATGGCGGGAGCACCGACGCGAGCGCCACTGTGGCACGGTCTTTTGGGGTGTGCTGCCTGACCTGCGAGCCCGGTCGCGGGGCGCAACAGCATGCGGGTGTTCAGCGCAGCGCGGGTGAGCTGGTGTGGTTTCTCCATGCCGACAGCGTAGTCACAGTAGGCGTCATCCATGCACTGAGTCAGGCTCACAGACAGGCGGGCGTCAACGCCGGTGATATGTGGGGACGTTTTGACGTGCAGCTACAGGCGCTGCGCGCACCCTTGCAGTTAGCGCTTTCCTTGGTGGGTACGTTGATGAATGTTCGCTCCCGGCTGACCGGAATCTGCACCGGCGACCAGGGTATTTTCGTCGGTCGCCGGCTGCTTGGGCGCGTGGGCGGCATGCCGCGCCAGCGGCTCATGGAGGACATCGAGCTCAGCAAACGTCTCAAGAGCCACACCGCGCCTACCTGTTTGCGCACCCGCCTGGGCACGTCGGGGCGTCGTTGGGAAGTTCATGGCGTGTTCCGCACCATCGTATTCATGTGGTGGATGCGGCTGCGCTACTTTTGCGGCGCCCGTCCAGAGGATCTGGCACAGCGCTACTATGGTTGAATGAGCGAGACGGGACATCTATGCATTTTTGCCCGCGCTCCCGAGGTGGGGCAGGTGAAAACCCGCCTGGCTGCCGCGGTGGGGCCGGAAGCTGCGCTTGCCGCGCACCGCACGCTGGTGGAGCGATGTCTTGATTCGCTGCGCGACGTTGCAGGCGTGAAGGCGCAGTTGTGGATCGCGGGGCCGGTGGATCATCCCGAATGCGCTGACTGGTCGTCGCGGTGGGGTTTGCCTTTGATCGAGCAGCACGGTGACGACCTGGGTGCGCGCATGGGCCATGCGGTGGACCAATCCCTGCAATCGGCACCGTTTGCCATCGTCATCGGCACGGATTGCCCCACGCTGGATGCGGACTACGTGGTGGAGGCCGTAACGGCACTGGCGGACCATGACATGGTGCTGGGTCCGGCTGAAGATGGTGGGTACGGCCTCATCGGCTTGCGCCGCCGGGCGCCGCCGCTTTTTTCGGACATGGTTTGGGGCACGCCGCACGTGGCCAGCGAAACCCTGGCGCGAGCCAAGGCGATCGGGTTATCGGTGCGGGTGCTGGATCCCATCTGGGATGTGGATAGGGCGGAGGATTGGAGGCGCTTTCTCAGCCGCGATCAGAGCTAGCCAGACGCGCTTCGGCCACCGAGCGGATACGTGCCACCATGGCCCGCAGACCGTTGCCACGGGTCTGGCTCAGGTGCGATAGCAGATCGAGCTCGGCAAACAGTGCCTCGATGTCGAATCCAAGAATGTCTTCGGGGGTGCGCCCGTCGAACGCCGCTAGCACGATGGCGATCAGGCCGCGAACGATATGCGCGTCGCTGTCGATGGACAGCTGCAGGCTACCATCAGGTCCGTCACCGACCACCAACCACACCTGGCTCTGACAGCCGCGCACCAGATTGTCTTCCACGCGCTGATGATCCGGCAGGCTCGGGAGATCCTTGCCGAGATCGATCACAAAGCGGTATTTGTCCTCCCAGGCATCGAAGAACTCGAAGCTCTCCCGAATGGCGTCCAGCTCAGTGATGCCCTCCGTCATGCTCAGAACAGACCGAGTTCGAGCTGTGCTTCCTCGCTCATCATGTCGCGGGACCAGGGCGGATCGAAAACGAGTTCCACGGCTACATCGGTGACGAACGGCACGCTGGCCACGCGTGACTCCACGTCGTGCACAAGCACGGGCCCCATGCCACAGCCCGGCGCCGTTAGGGTCATCTCGATGGCTACCCTGGAGTCCTCTACCTCACAGGTGTAGACCAAACCGAGGTCTACGATGTTCACCGGTATCTCCGGGTCATACACGCTTTCCAGCGCTTGCTGGACCTGACCGGGGTTTACCTGGCCGTCGGCCGGCGGGTCGAATTGCAGCAGCTCCGGTTCGAATCCCAGTGCGTCGGCATCCGCGCAGTCCACTCTCGCCATGTTGCCATTCATGATGACCGTGTAATTGCCACCGAGGGTCTGGGTGAGTGTGACAAAGGTGCCAGCGGGAATGTTGATGGGATCACCGGTTGGAACCAGCCGGGCAGGGCAATCCCGCTGGGTACTGATGATCCGTTGTTCCATGCTCAGGCGGCAGGGTCGATGGAAAAGCTCTCGCCGCAGCCGCAGTGAGATTCTGCGTTGGGGTTTTTGAACTTCAATGCAGAATTGAGGCCCTCGGTGACGAAATCGACTTCGGTGCCGGCAACCAGAGGCAGGTCCTGCCCGCTCACGTATACGCACAGACCGTCGTCGATCTCGAAGGCTTTGTCTTCCGGGGTAGGCTGGTCGATGTAATCCAACGTGTACATGTACCCGTTACAGCCGCTTTCCTTTACGCCCAGGCGCAGGTATTTGTGGCCGGATGCGTGGATCTGGCCGCGGATGTGCACACCGGCTGCCGCCGTTACGGTGATCTGCTCGCCGGGTTGATAACTTGCAACGCTCATGATGAATATCCTAAACGAATGACTGCGCCTTTCGAATCCCAGCCACAAATCGGTCTACATCGTCTTGCGAATTATACAGGCTAAAGGAAGCCCTGACGGTGCCGGGTGTGCCCAGCCGCTCCATGAGCGGCATGGTGCAATGGTGGCCCGTGCGCACTGCGATGCCCTGGCGGTCCATCAGCGTGCCGATGTCGTTGGGATGCGCTCCATCGACAAGAAACGAGATGACGGACAGGCGCCGTTCGGGCTCCCCGACCAGACGCACGCCGGGCATCTGCTTGAGTTCGCTGACGGCCAGTTGGACCAGGCGGTCTTCCTGGGCCACCAGATCGGCCTGGGGGATGCTCGTCAGGTAGTCGACGGCCGCGCCCAGTCCCACTGCGCCGGAAATATTAGGTGTGCCGGCTTCGAATTTGTAAGGCAGCACGTTGTAGGTGGTGTGTTCCATGGTGACGTGCTCGATCATCTCGCCACCGCCCTGCCAGGGCGGTAGGGCTTCGAGCAGGTCGCGCTTGCCGTACAGTACGCCGATGCCCGTAGGACCGAACATCTTGTGGCTGGAAAAGGCGTAGAAGTCGCAGTCCAAGCTCACCATATCCAGGGGCAGGTGCGCGCTGGCCTGGGCTCCGTCTATTAGTACCACAGCCCCAACTGCGTGTGCCTGCCCGATGAGCGTCTCCACAGGATTCACAGTTCCCAGGGCATTCGAGACGTGGTTGATGGCTACCACCCGCGTTTTGTCGTTAAGACGCCGCGCGAAGTCTTCCAGATCGATGTCGCCGTTGTCCGTGATGTCGCAAGCAACTAACGTGGCACCCGAACGTTGCGCCAGCATCTGCCAGGGCACGATGTTGGAGTGGTGCTCCAGCCGGGTGATCAGGATCTCGTCCCCAGGTGAGAGGCGCTGGCTGAGCGCGTTGGCGACCAGATTGATGGATTCCGTCGTACCCCGCGTGAAGATGACCTGCTCGCGCGTGGGCGCGTTGATGAATGCGCGCACTTTCTCCCGTGCGGCTTCGAACGCCTGAGTGGCTTCGTCCGCCAGCGCGTGGGCGGCACGGTGCACGTTGGCGTTCATGGTTTCGTAGTAGCCGCTCACCGCATCGATCACGGCTTGAGGCTTCTGGGTGGTCGCAGCGCTGTCTAGATACACGAGGGGCTCCCCGTGGGCCTGGCGGTCGAGGATGGGAAAGTCTGCTCGAATGCTCTGGCTCACCGCAGCCCCCGAGTGAGCCGATCTGTTACTTGCTCGGCGAGCGCACCGGTAACACAGGTGCGCACAAAGGCAGAACACAGTAGTGCCCGCGCTTGCGCCTCGGGCATGCCGCGGCTCTGCAGATAGAAAATCTGCTCGTTGTCGAGCTGCCCCACGGTAGCGCCGTGGGCGCACTTTACGTCATCCGTGTAGATCTCCAGCTCGGGCTTGGTGTCGATCTCGGTGGCGGACCCTAAAGCCAAGTTCTTGTTGCTGAGCGTGGCATCGGTGCCACTGGCGCCGGCGTGAATGTGGATGCGTCCGTTGAACACGCTTTTGCTCGTGCCCAGACCGATACCATGGATGGTCTGTCTGCTGCGTGTGTTGGGCGCCCGGTGTTCTACCACAAGCTGCTGGTCGAGATGCCGTCCTTGCTCCGTGAGATAGGCGCCGGTAACGCTGGCGTGGGCGCCGGGCTCGGCGAGCACTAGATGTACCTCAGCACGGCGCTTGTCGCCACCTACCAGATACTGCTGCAGGTCGTAGCTGGAATCGGCTGCCTGGATAACGTCCAACAGCGAGAGATGCTCGAGCGCGGCATCCAGCGCGCAGCGCGCATGAGTTACGCGGCAACCCCGTCCCAATCGAAGTAAGGTGGAAGTGGCATACGCGCTGGGCCCGCTACGCTCGATTAACGTCACCTGGGCGTTGTCGGACACATCTAACAGAACCAACTGTTGGGGGCTGGTGAAGTTCAGGCTGATCGGATCCGCTAGCTCACCGTGCACTTTGATGAGGTAGCCGGGCGCATCATTGAGTACCGCCAGTTCGGCAAACGGGTAGCGCGCAGGGTCCAACCCCTCCAGTGCATTACGCACCGCGGCCAGGTCATCTCCAGCCAGTTCGTTGAAAGACTGCACGCTGACGCCGCCCTGGTCTGAGTCCTCAAGTTGCAGGGTTGCGGGCGCAATCGTTGCGCAGTTGGCCACAAAGGCATCCACGAATCGGGTAATGGGCGTGTATTTCCAGTGTTCCCGAACCGGGCGCCCGGTGAGCAGTTCGCTCAGTCGCTCCAGGCTCGCGCTGCGGCCGAGCCAGGGTTTGGAGCCGAGATTCAGCTGGCCTAGTGCGCTGCTTACGTCCATCAGGCCACAACCCAGCTGTAGCCTTTGGCTTCCAGGTCCAGCGCCAGGTCTTTGTCGCCGGACCGCACGATGCGGCCTTCGGCGAGTACGTGCACCACGTCCGGCACGATGTGATCCAACAGGCGCTGGTAATGAGTGATCAAAAGCACGCCGTTGTCGGGACCGGAAAATCGGTTCACGCCCTTGGCCACCACCTGCAGGGCGTCGATGTCCAGGCCGGAGTCTGTTTCGTCCAGCACAGCGAGCCTGGGCTGCAACAGCAGCAACTGCAGAATCTCGTTGCGCTTCTTCTCGCCGCCGGAAAACCCCTCGTTCACGCCGCGCTTGAGGAACTCCGGGTTCAGGTCTAATTCCTCGGCGATGGCACGCACCGACTTCATGAATTCAACCGTGCTCACCGCTTCGAGCTCACGCGCCGCATGCAGGTTGTCCAGGGAGGCTTTGAGGAATTCCATGTTGCTGACGCCGGGGATTTCGACCGGGTACTGAAACGCCAGGAACAATCCTGCGTGAGCACGCGTGTCAGGCTCCAGGTCCGCCAGCTCCACTCCGTCGAACTCGATGCGGCCTTCCACCACCTCATAGCCCGGCCGGCCGGCCATGACGTTGGCCAACGTGCTCTTGCCGGAGCCATTGGGCCCCATGATCGCATGCACCTCGCCGGTATCCAGCGCCAGGTTCAGTCCGTTCAGGATCCGCTGACCGGCAACTTCCACCACCAACTCTTCGATCTGCAGCAAGCTCATCCTACCGCTCCTTCCAGGCTCACCTCGAGGAGCTTGCCAGCCTCGACGGCAAACTCCATGGGAAGCTCGCGGAACACCTCCTTGCAGAAGCCGTTGACGATCATGCTCACCGCTTTCTCCGCATCGATGCCGCGTTGTTGGCACAGGAACAACTGCTCGTCACTCACCTTTGAGGTGCTGGCCTCGTGTTCGATGATGGCGCTGGGATTCTGGCTTTCGATATAAGGAAACGTGTGCGCGCCCGATTCGGACCCGATGAGCAGGGAGTCGCACTGCGTATAGTTGCGCGCGCCCTGGGCCGACGGGGTGGTGCGCACCAGCCCGCGATAGCTGTTCTCGCTTTTGCCTGCGCTGATTCCTTTGGAGACGATGGTGCTCTTGGTGTTGCGCCCCATGTGAATCATCTTGGTGCCCGTGTCGGCCTGCTGGTAGTTGTTGGTCAGCGCCACGGAGTAGAACTCGCCTACGCTGTCGTTGCCGCGCAGCACCACGCTTGGGTACTTCCAGGTGATGGCGGAGCCGGTTTCCACCTGGGTCCACGAGATTTTGGAGCGGTCACCCCGGCAGGCGCCGCGCTTGGTGACGAAGTTGTAAATGCCGCCTTTGCCGTCTTTGTCGCCCGGATACCAGTTCTGTACCGTGGAGTACTTGATCTGCGCGTCATCCAGTGCAACCAGTTCCACCACCGCTGCGTGCAGTTGATTCTCGTCGCGCATGGGAGCGGTGCATCCTTCTAGGTAGCTTACGTACGAGCCCGCATCAGCCACGATAAGGGTGCGTTCGAACTGCCCCGTGTTCTGGGCGTTGATGCGGAAATACGTGGATAGCTCCATGGGGCAGCGCACGCCTTTGGGGATGTAGACGAAGGAGCCATCGCTGAATACCGCTGAGTTCAATGCAGCGTAGAAATTGTCGCGCTGAGGAACCACGCTGCCCAGGTAGCGCTGCACTAGGTCCGGATGCTCGTGGACGGCTTCTGAAATGGAGCAGAAGATCACGCCGGCATCGGCGAGCTTGTCCTTGAAGGTGGTTGCGATGGAAACGCTGTCGAACACGGCGTCCACGGCGACTTCCTTGCGCACGCCGGCCAGAATTTCCTGCTCGTGCAGCGGAATACCGAGCTTTTTGTATGTGTCCAGCAGTTCCGGGTCTACCTCCTCTAGCGAAGTAGGGCCATCTGTCTGGCTTTTCGGTGCTGAGTAGTAGGAGATGGACTGGAAATCGATGGGCGGGAAGTGCACGTGGGCCCATTGCGGGGTTGGCATGTCCTGCCAGGCTTGATACGCGCTCAGGCGCCACTCGGTGAGCCATTCCGGCTCGCCTTTCTTAGCGGAAATGAATCTGACAACGGACTCGTCCAACCCAGGTGGTAGGGTTTCGGTCTCGACGTCGGTGGTAAATCCGGCTTCATACTCGGCATTTACCAGGGAGTCCATGGGGGTCTCGGACACGGCGGATTAGACTCTTTGCTAACGGGGCGCCTATTCTAGCCATTAATAACAGAGTAAAACAGTCGGGTATTTGCTGTCGGACGGAATGGACGCTCGCTGAGGCAACGCGCGCCGCCGTGGGGATATACCTGGGGCCAGCCAGGCATTACCATGCGCGGCTGTTTTCTCCTGCCACTGGAGCCTTGAGCCGCTTATGCCCAAGCTGGAACGATTGCCTGAACCCAATATTTATCAGGCCTATGGCATCTATCTGCTGGAATCAAAACACCGATTGATTCGGCGCCTGAAGAAGGCCTATCAGCCATCGGTGCACGGTCACAAAACTTGGAGCTCGAGCTTCCTGCTCATGGATTACCTGCAGCACAATCCCATGGCCAAGAAGTCCTGCGTCATGGAAATCGGCTCTGGCTGGGGGCCAGGATCGGTGTTCTGCGCCAAGCGCTTCAAAGCCAAAGTCACCGCGGTGGACATCGACCGCGAGGTGTATCCGTTTCTGGACGTGCTGGCGGAACTGAACGGCGTGAAAATCGAACCGCTGGTGAGCCGATTTGAGAAGCTCACCAACAAGCAGTTGGCCAAGCAGGACCTACTGGTGGGCTCGGACATCTGCTTCTGGGACGAGTTGGTGAAGCCGCTGGGCCGATTGATCACGCGAGCCCTGGAGGCAGGGGTGTCACGGGTTATCGTCACCGATCCCGGCCGGCCCACGTTTTATGAGCTGTGCGACCGCATGGCCAAAAAGCACAAGGTGTCGCTCAACGAGTGGTACGCGGTGGAGCCTCGCTACGTCACAGGCGAGGTGGTTGAGATCAGATCAAAACAATAAGCTATTACAATAGCTTATAGATTATTTCTCGATTTAACCTGTATCCCAGATAAACGTCTTGAGCCGGTCGGTCATACTGTCGCATGCCGATGAGCGTACCCGCGCAATGATTGGCACCGGTACGATCAGGGCGGGCATGTAGCTGGTACCCGCGGCATCCGAGCTGACCTTCCCGGCCACGCGGCCCGTGCGCACGTCCCAGATGGACGCTTCGTAGGAGGAATCCTGCTCCCAGGTGAGAAAGCCGAAACAGCCGCCCCCGGTGGGTGCCACGCTGCAGGTGAGGGTGCCGGCGGAGTCGGTGCGCTTGGTGGACCCTTGCACCCATACCAGATAGCGCAACCCCAGCTCTTCGAAGCGATCGGCCAGCGCCGGCAGGGCCATCAGCTCGGGCAGGTCCCCGGATTTGGCTGGCGCGGTGCGTGGCTCGAACCATGGAAACATGGCGTCCATGAAGTCCTGCTCTGAGACCACCTGCATTTTCGCGTCGCCCTTGTTGAGGTTCTCGCTGATGCAGGACACGAAGTCGAGTTCGGTCTCGCCGGTCTGGGGGCGCCCTCGACGGCCAAGCACCACGATGGAGTCGCCCGTCTCCATTCCCGTGCTGGATTCTCGAACCTCCTGAACGGTGGCAGTGACGCAGCCGCCGAGGGATGCCATGACAACGGAAAATCCAAGCAATAAAGGCAAACGGGTGATCATTAGGCTTGTGCTCCCATGGCTGCCAGCCAGTCTCTGAGCGCGGGCACGCCGCGAAACTGAATGGTGAAGAAGGCCATGGCGTCGCGGCAGGCGGCAAGCGCGGCGGCTTGCAGGGCGGGCTGATTACCCTGCAGTCCTCCGTAGTTGCGTTGGTTGGCCTTGCCGTAAGCGGTCAGGTCCCAGTCCGCGATGACCTGACCGTCGTTGCCCAGCAGCTCGAAGTGGTAGCGAATCCACACTTCGAAGTAGTCGCTGCGTGTCTGAGTGGGGGTGGAGAACTGGACTTCGGCAATACTGGGCACCAACACTCCGTCGACGTCGCCGCCGGGGTCTTGCGGGTCGCGAACGAATCGGCTGGTGGCGAACATGCCGCTGGCCAGATTGTTGAACATGGGTTCCTGGGCGCCGCCCAGGTTGATGCTCCAATCGCCGGCGTTCTTGAGTTTTTCTTGGTGCACAAACGTGCGGACCTCGTCGGAGAGATGCACGCCCATGCTTACCGGCAACCGCTGCACCAGGGGCACCGGAAAACTGGTGGGCACGGCTACGCTGGCGCCTCCGCAGCCAGCGAGGGCACCGACTGCAGCGACTGCCGCCAAGCGCGCGACTAACCAGTGATTGTTGAGCATATGCACTGCCCGACTGCCCCAAATTCCTGTCAGTTGGACCACAACAGCCTACTCAAATTCCGACAGTCCTACAAAGGTCCCGTCGTTGCGGAACGCCAGCTCGCGCATGAGCGCGGCGAAGCGATAAACGCGCCCGGAGGGCCGCGCCAGATAGACCGGAAAAGCCACCGCATGGATGCGCACTCGGCGCTGGCCGGTCTCGTCCGCGACGTTGACGCGATCCACTTCGTCTACGACCTGCTCGATGGATTCGCCGGTGAAATCGTCGCCAAACACGTAGATGCTGATACGTTTGTCTGGCGAGTAGTAGGTGTTGATGGCGGCCTGAATGCCTTCTACGGGGCTCGAGTTGCTGAACGGATTCCAGGTCTGCAGGCGCGTAAGAATGGCATTGCGGCGGGCAGGGGTGTCGGCGATCCATTGTCCGGCGAACTCCGGGAACATGTAGTCCCCCATGTCGTTCATCACCTGAATGCCCTTTACGCGAGGGTAGATCGACAGGGTCTCGTTGACCTTCTTCAAGACCTGAGACCAGGCCGCGTTGAACATGCTGCCCGAGGTATCGATAACGAAGATGATGTACTCGCTGTCTACGGCGATACCACCCACCAGCTCCGTATTGCGGCGGAAGTCCACGCCCAGCAGCCGCTGCATCTCGTCGGTCAGCGACTGTTTAGCAGCCGCCAGCTGCTGAGACTCCGTCATGCGCTCTTCCTGGCGCTCGGCGGTGGTGGCGAACTGACCCAGGATACGGGTGAGTTCCTGTTCCAGCATGGCCAGGCGCAGCAGGTTTTGATCCAGCTGGCCGGAGTTTTCGTTGATCTGTTTGCGCAGCTCGGTGATCTGGCCCTTGATCTCGTAGAGCGCGTTCTCCCGTGCCGCTACCTGGCCTTCGAGATTGATCTGAGATTTCTCCAGCAGGATGGGCTCTACGGTCTTGGTGATCATCAGCAGCAGAATGATGGCGCCGAAGCCGCAGCAGATGACGTCCAGAAAAGAGACGCTGAATTCCTCGATGGCGCGGCGCGATGAGGTGCGCATGGTTACGGCCAGTCTCGCGAGGGGGACAGAAACGAACCACCCGACACTCTGGCCAGATTCCAGAAGGCAGCCGAAGCCAGCGGGTCACCCTCCATGGGAAACAGGATTACATTGATGGGGACCTGCTTGGGGATGGCGCGAATAGCGTCGCTGAACAGCTCCAGGCGGTCGCGGCCGGTAATGGTGGCGCGACGGGCCTCCCGCGTGCCCTGCGTGGGCAGCGAGTCGGCAATGAGGTAAACGTTGTCCGGCAGGGGAGACATCTCGTTGATGGCCGTGACCAGATTAACCAGGCTCGTGCCCCCCTCAGCCAATGTCTGCGCTACCGCTTCCAATGCATCACTCAGTTCGCGACCCTCGCCCAGGGGCACCCAGACATCCTCGTGGCCTGGCACCAGGGATTGGGCTCTGGTGTTAAAGCCGATGAGCTGAAAATGAGCGTCCAGCGGCATCTGTGCGGCAATCCACTCTACCGTGCGCACAGCGCGCTGCCACTTCGGCGCCAAGCGCCGGCGTTCCTCCGGCATGTTGCGCCGCCGAATCACATTCACAATGGTGTCGTCCAACATGCTCGCCGAGGTATCCAGGGCGATCAGGATGTACTTGCCCCCCACCTTCATGCCGGTGAGGTATTGGCGATCGCCTTCACCGGCCACGGCCCGGACGCGGCCGCCGTCGTTAGCTTCGGCAATCGCACGTAGCCGGTCGAGCTCCTGCTCGCGGGTTTGTACGTCGGATTTGAGGGATTCCAGACTTTCCTGCTGGGCCAGCGACTCGGCGTCCAACTCGGCAAACTTGTCCCTGGTCTCATCAAGGCGCAAATCGGTGCTGGCCAATTTTCTGTCCGAATCGCTGACCCGCTCGAGAAGCGCGTCGAGTTGTTCCTTGAGCTCGAACAGATCCCGTTCTCCGTTCTGCACCTGGTAGTCGAGCAGGCGAACCTCGGAGAGCAGATCCTTGTTGATCACCTTGGCTTCTTCCTCGGTGGCGTGATTGATGATCAGAAAGATCAGCACCACGGCTCCGAAGCCGCAGGACATCACATCGAGGAATGACAGGGAGAAAACGTTGAAGCGGCGGTCGCGGCGCGCCATGTCACCCTTCCACGGCGATGAGCAGGTAGCGGGCACCCCCGTGAGCAATTTCGTCGCCGCTGTGCAGCAATGCATCGGGGGCGGGACGTTCGCCGTTGAGCGACACGGATGCTTCGGCGGTGCGCAGGTGCACGCGGTCGCCGCGGCGCTCGATGGCAAAGGGCTGCTCGGGAGGATTGGCATCCACGGCACCGGCATGGGCGCTGGCGCGATTGAGCAGATGAGTGGGGCGCCGGACTGCACTTTCGGCCGGCGATGACTCGGTGAGGCGGTTGCCGTTGGGCAGGCTGGTGACGAGGCGCAGGCCATCTCCGGAGGACCGCATGCGCGCCTCGTGTTGCTGGCAGGCAGCCGCTAGCGCATCGGCGGGTAACTCGGTGACGCTATGCCCGGCGTGCCGCAAGGCGGCGCGTAGGCCAGGTAGCCCGGCGTCGCGAGCACTCAAGGTGACATGGGCGCCGCTGGGCAACGTATCGAGCAGGCGCTGAAGGCGTTGGGTCGCTTTGTCTTCCAGTACGGTGCGTGGCACGTCCACGTGGCGCACATAGTTCTGGTGGTCGATGTCGATGGCGATCTCTGCTGCAGGGGTGGGCTGCATGGATGACCCGGGTCCCAGCACCCACTCGTAGACCTGGTCGTAGAGTTGTTGTTCGGATTCGGCCGCATGCAAAGGGTCGAAGCGGGTGTCGCGTACGAAGCGGTCGGCTATGACGTTGACCCACGCGTCCAACAGGTTGGCGAACCCGCTCTCCGGAATCTCCTCCGCGCTCGTACGCTGAATCTGTTCGTTCACTTTCAGGGTGGACACGCAGGCGCGGTGCAGGTGCAGCTCCACGTGGTGGGTGACCGGGGCCAATGCACAAGTGCCGGCGGATGCCACCGCCGTGTCGACAAAGCCGCACACGTTTACACCGGCTTCCTGGGCAATTCCGAGCAGTACCCCGAGTTGGTCGCTGCTCATGATTCCAGGTACGGCCAGCAACAGCTCGTCTGCCATGGCGGTGAGTTCTTTCAGGTGCAGATAGACTAGGTCTGCGTGGTTGGCAGCCAGATTGGTTGGGTGGGGCAGGGGGTCTGCGTTCAAACGGGCCAGGTATTGCTGGTTTGCCTGCTGCGGGTGCATCCGGGCACGGCGCAGAGCGGCATCGCCGAACAGAATGTTTTTGTTCTGGATCAGAGCCACGGCCGGCTCGCTGTACAGCCGATTACCGCCGTCGTACAACGTCAGCGCGCAATCGTTGATGTCCAGTATGCTGGTCATCGGTCGCGAACCTGCAGGTGCCGCAGCAGGCGTTGATCACAATAGGTCTGGGTATCGAGTACCAGGCGTTCCTGCAATAGCTGAAGCTGATGCATGAGAAACATGATGATGATGCTGATCACCAGCGCAGTGAAGGTAGAGTTGAAGGCCACGCCGAGGCTCGTTGTCACCCCTGCGATGTCCCCTTCCACCGCTCGGTAAGCTTGGCCCAGGGCTTCTCCGATGCCTCGCACGGTTCCGATGAATCCGATGGACGGGATGGCCCAGGCGATGTAGCGCACGGTGGACAACTCGCTGTCCAGCCGATCGGACTCGGCATCGCACACGTTGCGCACGGCCTCGGAGACGTCCTGCACATTTCGTGTGGAGGCGAAGCGCTGCAATGCGGCCATGAGGGTGCGAGGTAACAGAAAGTTCTGAGATTCTGGTGGAAGGGCCTGCACGGCGCGCGTGTATTCCCTGGTGTCTTCGGGCAGCACGCTCATTCCTTCGCTCACCCTGACGATGTCATCGCCCAGTAGGCTGCGCTCGCGCAGTGCGTTGCGCGCCTTGTAGCCCATGATGGCGATGGACCAGAACATCAGCACGAAACAGGCTTCCTGCTCGTAGTCGCGCAGCACCACATACAGCGACCGGTCCTGCACGTACGCGCCCCCAGCGGCGGCGGCTTCCGCTTGAGCCGTGAGGATGGCGTCTGCGTTGGGCCGGATTACGGTGATGTACACCAGGTGCACCACGATGATGGCGAGCAGCAGAGCGGCGATTTGGTAGATCAGATCAAAAGGTAGCTGGCGTTTCATGGGCCCTCGATGCCGGGATGATCAGATGTCCACGGGAAACGGCACGGCGAAGTCTTCGGAGATCTCTTCGGTGGGAATGAAGATCTCTGGAGAGGTGCCTTCCGCCTCGGACGCTGGTTGTTCGGTGGGTTTGCTCTCAGGTGATTGCTTCTCTGTCGCGCGGGCCTGCCAGGGGTTCGCTAAGACGATCAGGATGATGGCGGCGCCAGTGGCGATAGTGACCTTCACGATGGCTCTGCAAACCGGGCAATCCGGAAGCCTACGTCCTGACGGCCGCCTATGCCGTAGTCGCGGAACGAAACACGCAGGTCGGAAATGGTGCCGTTCATCCAGCCAGACCCTCTGATCGTGTGATAGTCACCACTGCTTGGACCAAGCGGGTCGTTGACTGGTTCACCATTGGGGATCTCGTAGAAATCATTGGTCCACTCGGCGACGTTTCCGGACAGGTCGTAAATGCCTATAGCGCTTGGAGGATAGGTTCCTACGGGCGCGGCACCGATGTGGTTGTCGTTATAGCCGAATATGACACGTCCAACCAGGTGCGAGGCCGAGCGGTCTGCATAGTTGCCGTGACGGTCGGGCGGCGGCAGATTGCCGCCCCAGGGAAACCGTGTGGGTTCGCCGCCGTTCTGCCGTATTGCCCACGCCCACTCGGCTTCGGTGGGCAGCCGATAGCCGGTAGAAGAAGGCACAATGCCGACCACCTTTCCCAGATCGGCTCGATAGAACGGCGGCAGGTTGTCCTGCTTGGACAGCCAATTGCAGTACAGGGCAGCCTCTTCCCAGCTTACGTTTACAACGGGTTGATCGTCTTCATTGAGAGCCCGGTCCTCGAACTGACCGGAATCATGGCCTGCCGCGAACGCTTTGAATTGCAAGTTGGTCACCTCGTGACGCCCGAGATAGAACAGTCGGCCCATGCTCACTTCACGGATGGTCTCATTCGCGCGGCGTCCCGGTTCTCGTCGCGAGGCGCCCATGGTAAACGGTTTGGGTGAGAGCAGAACAAGTTCTTGGCCCTGGGCGCTTGTTATCTGGGGCGTCAACGCGGCCAGCCGCGCCTCCTCCAGGGTCAGCAGCCGCACCTTGAGTTCCTGGGTCATGCCGTTGCGGGGCGTGATCTGGGTGGCGTAGCCGGCATAGCCGTCTGCCCGGATTTCAATGCGCTGGTTGAAGGTGGGTAGGGTAAGCGTCTGGTTGGCGTATCCGCGCGGGCTTCCGTTCACGAACAGTTCCGCATCCGCCGGGTCAGCCACCACCACCAGCTGGCCGGTCAAGCGGTTGAGATTGAAACGCACCGCCCGTTCTCCTCCGGAGGCGACAGAGACGGAACGTTCCTGACGTGCGAATCCAGCTTTGTAGATCTGCAATCGGTAGGGAGTCGACGATTTGACCGACAGCTCCAGCGGCGTTTCGCCTTGAAATTGCCCGTTCAGGGTGACACCGGCGCCTGCGGGGGTACTCGACACCGCCAATAGTCCGTCGGCCTGCACCAGCTTTGCCGTTGGCAGCGCGACCTGCTCCAACGGCGCCACCAGAATGCGCTGGCGGAAACTTTTGTGTCCGGGTGCCTTGATGCGGATCTCGTGCTCGCCGGCGGGCACCTCCACGGTGGCGGGCGTGACCTGGCCCGTTTCTACATCGTCCACGAATATAGCGGCACCGGACGGTTCGCTTGTCAGCGATACATCGGCCCAGTTGGGAACCAGTTCCGCGGTGATCTCCTGCTCTCGATCGCGCCCTTCGACCTCCACCTGCAGCACCGAGGACTGATATCGGGTTTTAGAGAATCGCAGCGTCTGTGGTCCGGCCGGCAGCTGCACGGGTTCGGTAGGGGTCGTGCCGAGCGGCGCATGGTTATCCTCGTCGCCGGCTTTTGCGTCCGTCGTCAGCAATGAAACCGACGCCCCCGCCGGCTGGCTGGTCAAGGTGACGCGTCCCGGCAGGGGGGCGAATTCGAACGCGTGATCCTGGCTGCGCGCCTCGCCCACGAACAGCGACTGGTCCAGCGGGTAATAGCCCGGCGCATTCGCCTGAATGCGGAACTCGCCTTCGCGCATCAGATAGATGCCGCCCAGCTCTATGGACAGCCCGCCGGAAATCTCCAGCGTTTGTGCGGGTGGGTCGAAGTCGAGCCGCACGGATTTGGCGGTGAACAGGAACCACAACACAAGACCTATAAATCCCGCCAGCGCCAGCAGCACGATCTGCCAGGGCTTCAGCGGTAGCTGGCGCGATCGCTGCTCGGTAGTGGGTGTGTAGCCAACCGGCCGAATGAGCTGGTTATCGGATGCATCCGAATTTGGGTGGGATTGCTGCATTTACAGCCGTTCTACGCAGCGGATTTCTATCGGTCGCATATCAGCTCGCACGACAATCTGTTGGCGGACGTCGCGGCAACCGTCGCGGCTGCCGATCAAGGTGTAGGCACCCGGTCGGAGATTCACCTGCTTGCGCTCGAAGCTTCCCAGTTGCCCTACGCTAGACAACGTGACTTGGGTTTCGTTGTCGGACAACAGCGTGACGGCCACCGGGTGGCGGTAGGCTTCGATGAGCCGCTGGGTTTGCGCCAGCAGGGCTGCCAGTTTGGGCCCTCGGGGTTCTAGGTTCATGGCCTGTGCGAGTAATGCCTCCGCTTCGGCGAACAGGGTCTTGGAGGAGAGCTTTTCGGGGGCCGCTGCAATGTTACTTAACGCGAGAGCCGCGCGAGCCTGCTCCGCCGCTCTGGTTCGCCCGGCACGCGCGAAGCGTATGTTGCTGTCTAGGCCGAGCACTTCCGCGTAGCGGTCTGATGCGGTCTGCCACGCCTCGGCCTGTTCCGCCGCCAGTGCCTGCCGGCGCAGTGCTTCAATTCGTGTATTGGTGGTCTGCTCTGTTACCTGCTCCAAACCACCCAGGGCCACCGCGTTGCCGGGGTGCAGCTTCAGCGCGGCATCGAACGCGCTGCGTGCGGCCTGCAGCCGCCCGCGCTCTAAAGCGCTGAATCCGTCGGACAGGTGTGCGTTGACACGATTGCGCACGTCTGCGCGGCGCGTTTCGGCGATGGCGCCATCCAGTCCATAAGTGTCCCGGTCAATGCCCCTCACCTGCTCGTAGACCGCGAGCGCCGAGTCGGATTCCCCGGCCAGCTCAAAGTTTTTCGCCTGACGCATAAGCACATTGACCTCAGGTAGCAGCTGCGCTCTACGGTAACCCCGCTGGGCCTCTGAGTCCTTGGGGTGAATGGTCAACGCGCTGGCAAACTGTGCTTGCGCCGCCTTCTCGTCGCGCGCGTCCAGGGCGGCCCAGCCGGCCGACATGGCTTCTTCGAACAAGCCTTCGCCGGTAGCAATGAGCTTGGTCAGGGCTGCGCTGGCGGCTTTGTAGCTGGCGATTGAGGCGTCGAACTCCTCCTGCAGGAACTCTTCGTCGCCCGCTGTGGCGAGTGTTTTGGCAAGATCGTAGTCATCCATCCCCCAGTCACCCACCTGCATCTGGTCTTCCAGGGTGAGCTGCAGCTCGACGAACCTGGCCAGCTCGTCCTGGGCCTGTTGGCGCGCCTGTTCGCGCAGCAAGGTCTGGTAAGGGGGAAGCTCGGAATCCGATGTGCTGCTGGCTGGGGATGGTGCGTTGGGGGCATCGGGAGTGGTGGCCATCGGAGCGGACGCGGGTGGGGCGACCAAGTCGGGCACCACAAAAAAAACAACACCCAGCGCGACTACAGCGGCTCCCAGGGCGGCAATGAGGCCGAGTCGTCTGGTGGCAGCCGACTGTTCGAGCCCTTGGGCCTTAGATTCGGAACCGCCATGGCTCAGCGGAACCGATTTTGGCCGGATCTCGCCGAAGTCGTCGCTCATCAGGGCGTGTCGGCTGGCTCTTCCGGCACCGGCAGCCCCAGGTCGGCAAAGTAGATTTCGCGCAGAATGCCGCGCAGCTCCTCGTACTGCTCATCCACGGTGCCCTGAAGGCGTATGGTCTGGTTCTCCAGATCCAGGGTGTGCGGCATGATCTCCGCTTCGGCCGCTACGCCTACCTCCTGTAGCACCTCCGCGTGAATGGAAGCCTCGGCCCGTTTGGCGAACGCGCTTTTCAACGTGATGGCGCCGCTGATGATGCCTACCAACCCGCTGGTCTCAACGTAGGGATTGTTGCTCTCGGTCATGGCGGCTACGCCGGCGATGATGGCTGCCGTGCCGCCGATGGTGCGACCACGGGCTTGGGCCTTGAGCTGTTTAAGCGTGATGGCTTCGTCGTAAGTGGCCTTACGCCAGGCCTGGTAGGGCGTGAACATGTCGCGATGGAAGTTCTCGTAATACTCGTCGAGGGTGTCGATGAACAGGTATTCGCGTTCGCGAATCTTGCGCACCCTGGCTAGCATGGGGTCGTCACTCGCCGGGAGTCTTTTCAGCTCGAACTCACCGTCTGGCGTGCTGCTGATATGGTCAGAAAAGGCGTCCGGAGAAAAGTCCTGCGCAAATTTCATCTCTGCCGTGCGCCGAATGGCGATAACTTCATCTCGGGAGAGCCGCTTGCGGTGTGCCAGCATGTCATCCGCCAGCTGCTTGTAGACCGCCTGGAAGGGATCGATGTCCTGGGGTACCGAGGGGTCGTAGGCGTATTTGCTGGCCAGCGCCTTGTACTGTCTGGTGAACCACTGTGTGCCGGTGGCGTCGGTGACCGTGATCTCTACCCCCATGCTCTCGCCGTCCGAGTGGAGGATTTTGCCTTCCACCACGAGATCCACCGCGTGAGTGGGCCTTGGAATCACGCGCACGGCACCCCAGTTGCCGGTGCTTTGCAGCAGGTTCTTGGCGAAATAGGGGATGTAGTTGGCTTCCGCGCGACGGATCTCCGGCTGTATCAGCTGCTCCACCTGGGCGTCAAAGCCTTCCGGTACGTTGGGGTCGAACACCGCAATACCGATGTCCAGCAGCTCTTCCTCGGCCTGCTGCACGTCGAGTTGCTCGGGAGGCGTCATGTCGACTGTCCTGACACTCTCGCTGACGCAACCGGCCAGGGCCAGGGTGGTGATGATAAGCAGGAAGGATCGTGACGGATTGGTTTTCATGTCTGACTGCATCGGTTTCATCAAGCGCCTTTGTATCGGCGATATTCCTCCCAGAGCTTTTCCCTGAGTTCCGGGTCGGTTTCCTGCATTGCCGCCTCGCGTAGCTGACGGGCGATGATATCGTCGTCTTTGGCGTCTGGGATATCGTCCGGCACGCTGCCGGCGCCAGCCACTGGCGCGGGTGGTGCGTTGCGCGCACGGGGCACCCCTACCGGGCCTCCCGGCGCGTTGGATCCGGTTACGTCGGCGCCCGCTACGCCGCCGGATTCCATGCCGCCTCCACTACCTTCGCTGAATGACGGCGCGGGAATGGCTGTTCCTTGTGCGCCGGCATTTTCGTTGGAACGCTCGCGAATAATCTCGCGCTCGGCGAGGATCTGCCCGTCAAAATCCTCCAATGCGGCATCGAGCTCACCGTCCAGGCCGGGGTCGTCCGTGGCCTCTCCCTCGCCGGGCATTCCGGGCGTCTCCGACGTGCCTGCGGCATCGGGAAGTTGATTACTGGTTTCCCAACCGCCCGTATCACCCCCGGGCGTGGTGCCACCTGGTATCCAGCTCGGCATGTCGCTGCCAGGTTGGCCGGCACTGCCGCGATGGCTGGTCTCGCCGCCGGGCATATCGGTGCCTGATCCGCTGGAGGAGTCTGCATCGGAGCCGGACTGATCACCGTCGTCCCCGGCGCTTGGCATTCCTGGTGCACCCGGCGGGCTGGGCATGCCAGGTGTGCTGGGCGGGCTGGGCATTCCTGGAGCGCTGCTTCCCGAGGGGCTGGGCATGCTTGGACCCGATGGACCCGATGGACC
>DEBD01000013.1:36471-60853 GCA_002348385.1 Gammaproteobacteria bacterium UBA2965
TCCAGATGGTCCAGATGGTCCAGAGGCACCTGGGCTACTCGGTGGTGAGGGGGGTGAGGGCGAACCCGGTGGCGGAGAACTGGAAGCGCAGCCGGCAAGCATTGCGGACAGGGCGGCCCCCAGGAGCCATTTGGTCATGTTTTCTGTGAAAGTTGCTGGTCCCACCTGCGCTCTCCGCGGTTGCTTCCCGATCAGCGTATCTCTGGATTGCTGAACCGTTGCTGTACGTCCACTAGGCTATTCCGCTCGTTCGTCTGTTGCCTCAGGCACCGTTTCAGACCCCTCCAGGGCGTCTGCTGAGGGCTCATCTGCAGACAAGCGGGGAAAATACGCGAAATTGTACTGATATCGGTGGCTTGGGTACTCGGCGGGAACACCCTCGGCGAGGATCGGTCGGAAGCGCGCCTGCCGAAGGCTTTTGCGGACCCGGAAGTCCATCATGCCTTCGGGCTGGGAGATTTCTGTCTTCATCTCGCGCACGTGGCCGTTCTTGGTGACGCTGAAAGACACCTCTACCACGCCCTGCTGCTGTGGCCCGCGTACCCGCGCGGGTGGCGCCTTCGGGGGTTGCGGTGCCGGGAAGTGCAGCATTTTCGGCGCCGCGAAGACGTTGGCGGCTTGCACGCCCTCCACGGCATCGATCATCTTGTAGGCGTACTCATATAGCGGATGTGCGCGGCTGTATTTGTCCCACATGAGATACCAATCGGCCAGATCGAGGATGCCTTCTGCCAGCGTCTGCTGGCTGTAGCGTTCCGGATCCTCGCGGTAGATGGCGATGACTTGCTGCAGGGCGCGCTCGGCTGCCGGAAAGTTATTCACCGATATCGTGTTTGCATAGGTGGGCTCGAACTGACTAAGCGCACCGGACGTGTCCGTATTGCTGGCCATGTAGATGGGCGGAAAGCGCTCCAGTCGATAGCTATCGGCAATGCCGCGGTAAGCCGGCAGTGACATAGGCGTATTGGCTTGGCCGTGGGTGTTGAGAATGTTCAGCGCGTGCTCATACATGGTGCGTGCTGCGAAGATATTGTTGGTTTGGGAGTACCAGGTTGCCAGGTGGTACACGCCGGGTAGCATTTCGGCGTCATAGGCACCGTGCGTCCTAGTGAGGACATGATAAGCATACTCCTCCCGGTCGTTTGCGCTGACGTAGTCCTGCATGGCTTTGAAGGCGTTTGCTTCCCGATAGACTATGGGCACCTGTTTTGCAGTGTTGAGGCCGTAGTTCACGCGACTGAGATGGGTGGCCCGCTGATACTGATTCAACGCCTGCTCGTGTTCCCCTTTGCCGGCGTGAGCGTCCCCGAGCAGCGTTATTGGCTCGATGAGCACGGGGTCGTAGCGGTGATTGATCTCCTCCAGCAGTTCGATGTGCTGTTGCAGCCACGCGATGGATTCATCGAACTCCTGAGCCTCGATCTGGGCACGAACGGCCGTAATGGCTGGATCATCATCCAGCAGCACCTGATCGATAGTCTCTGTGGTGGGTGTTTGAGCCTCGTTGCTGAACGTGTCTACGTCCGAGCTGAAATCGGGTTCGGCCTGATCAGAAGCGGCGAGCGGGTAGCCGGGCCAGGCAGCCACCAGAAGCATTGCGCCAAGTGCGCGTTGGAAGTAAATACCGGGCATGTGCTCGAATTTCCGTCAATACAGAGCGCACCCGAGTACGCCAGGTTCTCAAGGCCTCTAAGTGCCGCTCAGGTTCGACCGCAATTTGGCCGATGTGTTCGAGTGTGTAATTGGGTTCGACCCAAGTCAAGGCGCGTGGGAGGGCGGACGGCGCGCGTTGCGGCGCCACGCTGCCTTTCGCTACCATCGCCAACGGCATGACCGCCGAATCTACTCAAAAGCCTGATTGCGAATTGGACACAACGGGCCTGTTGTGTCCGGAGCCGCTCATGATCGTCCGCAATACCGTCAGGTCCATGGCGGCTGGGGAGATTGTGCGCGTGACCGCGACGGATCCGTCCACCGATCGCGACTTCCGTAACTTCTGCCGGTTCATGGGCCATGAGATGGTGCATAAAGATCTGCAAGGTGAGGTGCTGGAGTATTGGATTCGCAAGGGTGGTGAGTAATGGTGTCATTCTATTTTGCCTATGGATCCAACATGAATCCGGCGCGCATGTCCGAACGTGGGATGCAGTTTGATGCTGTGCAAGGAGGACGCTTGGAAGGCTTTCGATTGGTATTCGATAAGGCCTCCAAAGCACACCCTGACATCGGCCACGCAAACCTCACCTACGATCCGGCGGCTGCCGCGGAAGGCGTGGTCTACCGGCTGACCAGCGCATCGGAAATAACGCGTATGGACCCGTATGAGAACGCTCCGGTGAATTACAGTCGGGAGGTCGTGACCGTTGCGGGCGTGCATTGCTGGACGTATTTCGCCAACCCAGCGGTGCGTTTTGCCGGACTGAAACCCTCACGCAGCTATCTCAACCACCTGCTGGCGGGGCGCGAGTACCTGACTCCTGAATATTATCGGATGTTGTGCGCCGTGGAGTGCGTGGAAGGGCGGTGATCAGCGATCGCTGCATTGCCGGAGCCTTCAATGCGCGGCTCTCGCGGGTTCACAACACGGTGCTCGTAGGTGGCGGGCAGGAGCCCCTGTATCTGCCCGCTCGGCGCGGGGCGAAGGCGATGATCCGCTATACGCGGGACTACGCGCGCAGCGCGCTGCACGAATTGGCGCATTGGGCGTTGGCGGGGCCAAGCCGCCTGGATCTGGAGGATTACGGATTGTGGTATGTGCCGCCGCCCAGAACACCAGCGCATCAGGTGGCGTTCTTCGCGGCGGAACGTCGGGTGCAGGCATTGGAGAGCTTGTTCTGCGGCGCCTGCGGGCTGCCTTTCTGCGTCAGCGCAGACAACTTCGGTTCGGAGTTGGACGAGTTCGCATCACGGGTTGCCGAGTCTGCGCAGTCCATGCGTCCCCACCTTGCGCAACGCCCGCGACAGATTCTTCGCCTGTTGCAGCAACTCCATGAGTAAACAACCCATTCACCTGGTCGACGGCAGCATTTATTTCTTTCGCGCCCTGTTCGGTGTGCCAGACTTGTTCTTCGACGGCGCGGGCAAGGCGGTGAACGGCGTAAAGGGGTATCTGCACTTTCTGTTCGATCTTGTGCTCGACCAGGGCGCGCGCTACCTGGTGGTTGCCTTCGACGAGAGCCTCACCAGCTGTTTTCGCAATGACCTGTATCCCGCCTACAAGGCGCACCGGCCGCTGCCGGATGAGAACATCAAATACCAGTTCAAACTCTGTCAGCGCCTGACGGCCTCCCTCGGTGTGCTGACGTTGGCACATTCACGCTTCGAAGCCGACGACATCATGGCCACCGTTGCCGCTCGAGCCCGGCGCCCGGTTCGGTTGTTGAGCCGTGACAAGGATCTGCTCCAGCTGTTGCGCCCGGGCGTGACTCTGGCCAGCCCGGTTTCCGGCGTGGCGACTGAGTCCCAGTTCAGCGCCCAGTTCGGTTTCCCACCGGCGTTATATCCGGACTATCAGGCACTGCAGGGTGACTCTGTGGACAACATTCCGGGTGTGCCGGGGGTTGGCCCTAAGACGGCAGCCAGGCTTGTTGCCCGATTTGGAGGGCTGGAGACTATCTACGCCAACCGGCCTGGGTGGCCGGAGGTCGGCGTGGGAGCACAGAGTCGGGTGGCGCAGCGGCTCCTGGCGCATCGCGCGGACGCCATGCTGTTTCGACAGCTCACCCGCCTGCATCGTCGTGCGCCAGTGCATTATCCGGCCAACGCAACCCGGGTAGGTTGCGGGTCGCTGGATGGGCTTCGACGCGGTATTGAGCGGGCAGGGCTGCTGCGGCATTTCGCTGGCCCCCTGGCGCGGGTCGCGTCCGGCTGATGGTCAATGCCGTGGAATGCGTGGTGGTGGGCTCGGGCGTGGTGGGCCTGGCTTGCGCCAGAGCCTTGGCCCGGCAGGGGCGTGAGGTGGTGGTACTTGAGCGGCATACGGCCATTGGAACGGAAACCAGCGCGCGCAACTCCGAGGTCATTCATGCCGGCATCTACTATCCGGCCGGCTCGCTGAAGGCGCGCCTGTGCGTCGCAGGCAAGCAGAAGCTCTATGACTACTGTGCGTCCCGACAGGTACCGCATCGGGCCTGCGGCAAGCTGATTGTCGCCAGCGCTGATGCTCAAATTGGCGAGCTGCAGCGTATCGCCGATCAGGCAGCGGTCAATGGGGTAGCCCTGCGGTGGCTAGGCGGTGATGAGGTGACGGCCATGGAACCTGCGGTGAAAGCCGTGGCGGGTCTGCATTCGCCAACCACGGGCATCGTCGATTCGCACGCGTTCATGGTGAGCCTGCAGGGCGAGTTGGAACAAGCCGGAGGGGCGGTGGCCTTCGCGGCCGATGTACAGCAGATACGCAGTGTGGATGGGGGAATCCGGGTACAAACCGCCGATGCGGAGCTGCACAGTCGATGGCTGGTCAACTGCGCCGGTCTGCATGCGCCGAGCCTGGCCAGTCAGCTCATCGATGTAGCGCAGCCTTCTCAATTCGCGGTGGGACACTACTATGCCTATTCAGGCGCGGCGCCGTTCAACCAACTGGTTTACCCGGTGCCGGAACCCGGTGGTTTGGGAATACACGTCACTCTGGATCTGGCGGGGCAAGCTCGATTCGGTCCCGACGTGGTGTGGCGCGACACCCTGAGCTACGACTTCCCCACTGACGAGGCGGCGCTTCGAAGCAAGTTTGCCGCAGCGATTCGTGAGTATTTTCCCGCTCTGGAGGAAAGCCGGCTGTATCCGAGCTACACCGGCATTCGTCCGAAGATCGTGGCTGAGGGCCAAGCGGCGGGTGACTTCGTGCTGCATGGACCGTCCGATCATGGGGTGGCGGGCTTCATCAATCTCATGGGAATCGAGTCGCCAGGCCTCACCAGCGCGCTTGCCATTGGGGAGCGGGTGGCTGGGATGGCTGATGCTTAAAGTCGGCCTGCTGATCAACCCGATCGCCGGGATCGGCGGCGAGGCGGCCCAGAAGGGCAGTGATACGGCGCAGATTCAGACCCTTGCTCGGGCACGAGGGGGGCGCCCGCGGGGCAGCGATCGCGCTGCGCGTGCGCTGCGCGCTTTGGGCGCCCGGTCCACGCTGGCCTGGTACACGTGGGATGGCGAGATGGGTGCGAGCGTGTTTCAGGCCTGCGGGATGAAGGCCCGCATTGTTGGTGTCCCTGGCCAGCCGAGCAGCGCTGCCGACACGCGAAAAGCAGCGGCGGCGTTGGCTGACGCGGCAGTCGACCTTCTGGTGTTTGCGGGGGGCGATGGCACCGCCAGAGACGTGCTCGATGCGGTCGGTGCGCGACTGCCCGTCCTCGGGATTCCCGCTGGAGTGAAGATGCATTCCGGCGTGTTCGCAACCACGCCGGAGGTGGCGGCCGAGATTCTTGCGCGGCTGTCGATGGGTGGGCTGGTGCGTGCAATGCGTGCCGAGGTGCGCGACCGGTTGGAGGCTGGGGATCTTGCGCAGACGAGCTATTTCGGAGATCTACTGGTACCGGATATAGGCGGCTTCGTTCAGCACACGAAGCAAGGCGGGCGGGAAAGCGAACGCCTGGCGTTGGTGGAAATCGTCGCGCAGGCGGTTGAACTCATTGAAGGCTCGGCGCTTCCCTGCGTGTTGGGTCCGGGTGGCACCTTGGCTGAGGTGAAGTCGGCCCTGGGAATATCACCCACGCTGCTGGGCGTGGATGTGGTGCGCAAGGGTCAGCCGCCTGCATTGGACGTGGACGCCGATTGGCTGCGCCGTGAGATAGCTGGCCCCGCAGAGTTGTTTGTCAGCTTCACACGCGCTCAGGGGTTTCTGCTGGGGCGCGGCAATCAGCAGTTGAGCGCGGAATTTCTTGGGCGGCTCGAGCGTGAGTGCGTTCACGTGCTGAGCACGCGGACCAAGCTGCTGTCACTGGAAGGACGTCCTCTGCTGGTGGACACGGACGATGCCCAACTCGATCAGGCGTTGTCTGGCTTGATCGAGATTGTCGTCGGATACGAGGACCGCTTGCTGTATCACGTGGCCACTCATGCGTGATTTCGCCGTAGTGGTGGAGCGCTGCGCGGGCCGACATGTGCCTGGTTCCACGGATGCGGTTAGGTTGTTTCATGGGCGGGGTCATGCATACGCGGGCTTCGAAGACATTACCGTCGACTGCTTTGGTCCCATCGTCCTAGTGGGATGCTTCAGCGACGACGAGGCAGGCGCGGCGGTGCTGGCTGGAAAGCTTGGCGAATGCCTGGATGGGGTAACCGGCGTTGGTGTGCAGCTGCGCGCCCATCGTCGTGCCCGCTTTAGCGTCGTGGCCGGTCAAATTCCGGATGAGCTCACGGTTACCGAGCACGGCCTGAATTTCCTGATACGTCCGGGCCGCAATCTCAACGTAGGCTTGTTCCTCGATGCGGAACCGGCTCGACACTGGGTGCGCCAGCGGGCGCAAGGTCGGCGCGTGCTGAATCTGTTCGCTTACACCTGCGGTTTTTCGGTAGCCGCGCTGGCGGGCGGCGCAGCGCATGTGGTGAACGTGGATATGAGCCGTAGCGCGCTGGCTTGGGGCCGGCAGAATCATCTGGCCAACGGCCATGACCTGCGCTCTACCTATAACATGCCCAGGGATGTTTTCCGGGCGCGGTCGCGGCTGCGTCAGCGCGGGCCGTTCGATCTGGTGATCGTGGATCCACCCACCCATCAGGCCGGTAGCTTCAATGCGGAGCGTCAGTACGGGCAGGTGCTCAAGCGGGTGAACGCGCTGACTGCCCCTGGCGCCTGGCTGCTTGCCTGTTTGAACTCGCCGTTTCTACACACCGACTTTCTGCCTGCCCAGGCGGCCAAATGGTGTCCGGGGAGCAGGTTCGAGGGTTACTTACCGGCATCGGACGACTTCCCCGACCGGTATGCGGATCGTGCTTTGAAGATGGCGGTATTTCGTTGGTCCGGCTGAGCGTCAATGACGCATGCGGGTCATGAGATCTACCATGACGCCGCGAAGTGCTGGGGAAGAGCGATCTCTGAGCGCGTCCCGAATTTTGTGAATTGTGCTGGACTGCTCGGCGCGCACGGATTCGGGCAGGTGTTGGCTTGGCTCGGCCGCTCCGGGCGCTAAGGGCGTCGACAGCAGGGTGAAGCAACGCGCCGTGAGCACCGCCTGATCGATAGCTTCCTGTCGGATGACGTCCTCAAAGCGCAGATAGCCTTCTTCGCCCAACCACACCAGGGTGGCGAAGCAGGCGAGGTGCCGCTGGCTGCGCACGCCGAAGTCGTCCGGTTCCTCTGGCCCGCAGATGTCTTCTACGTAGACGGAGTGTTTGCGCGGGAAAACCGAATAGAGCTGCGAGAGTACCTTCGCGCCGTCCTTGAAGAAGTCGTCGACATGGATGTCGCTCATTGCCGATATGAGGAAAGAAAATCATCCAGACGCTCGATTGCAAAGCGCAGCTGTTGCTCTCTGGGTAGAAATACGATGCGAAAGTGGTCCGGATCCGGCCAGTTGAAGCCCGTTCCCTGCACCACGAGGATGTGTTCCTGACGCAGCAGGTCTAGGGCGAAGCGCTCATCATCGGTAATGTTGAAGCGCTTGGCTTCAAGCCGCGGGAACAGGTAGAGAGCACCCTTGGGTTTCGTGCAGGAAATCCCGTCGATATCGTTGAGCAACTGCCACGCGAGGTTACGTTGCTCGTAGAGTCGCCCGCCGGGAACCAGGAATTCCTGGATGCTCTGATAGCCGCCCAGCGCGGTCTGAATTGCATGCTGCGCGGGCACGTTAGCGCATAGCCGCATGGAGGCCAGAATGTTCAGTCCATCCATGTAATCCTGGGCGCGGTGCTTTGCGCCGCTCACCACCATCCATCCGGTTCTGAAACCTGCCACGCGGTACGCTTTCGACAACCCGTTCAACGATACGATGAGCAGATCGTCTGCGAGTGAGGCCAGCGGGTAGTGATTAGCTTCGTCGTAGAGAATCTTGTCGTAGATCTCGTCGGCGTATACGACCAGGTCGTTCTGGCGCGCGATCTCTAACAATCCCTCCAACACTTCTTTTCCGTAAACGGCGCCGGTGGGATTGTTCGGGTTGATGACGATGATGGCCCGGGTTCGCGGGCTGACAACCTGCCTAACGTGATCGAGGTCCGGTTGCCAGTCGTTAGACTCGTCGCATCGGTAGTGCACGGGCTTGGCTCCGGCCAGCGTTACAGCTGCGGTCCACAGCGGGTAGTCGGGCGCGGGAATGAGCACCTCGTCCCCATCGTTGAGCAAGCCCTGAAGGGCCATCACGATGAGTTCCGAGACGCCGTTGCCAATGATGATGTCGTCGATCTGTACGTCTGGGAGCTGGCGCTGCTGGCAGTACTGCATGATAGCTTTGCGTGCAGAGTACAAACCTTTCGAGTCGCAGTAGCCTTGTGCCGATGGCAGGTTGTGAATCACGTCGAGCAGGATTTCTTCGGGTGCATCGAAGCCGAAAGGGGCGGGGTTGCCGATGTTTAGCTTGAGAACGCGGTGTCCCTCTTCTTCAAGCCGATGCGCTTCCTCCAGCACGGGCCCACGAATGTCGTAGCAGACATCGTCAAGCTTCCTCGATTTAAGAATGGGCGAGTTGTTGACCCCCGGTGGCGTCAGAGGCGTGACGTTGTCAGCGTCCGAATCCAATTTTCCTGTCATGGCGCCGATTCCATTTGTGGTGGGGCTGGGATTACAATGCCAGGCTTTCTGCCTAGCCGGACAAACCCGAATTCGGGGTCAGCATTCTAGTCCGCATTATTTTAGCAGGGGAGCCAAATATGGGTAAGGTGACCAAAAGTGACGACGAGTGGCGCGGCGAGCTACCGCAACACGTTTATGAGGTAACGCGTCGCGCAGGAACGGAGCGCGCGTTCACCGGCCAGTATTGGGACACCAAGACGCCGGGCACATACAAGTGCGTGTGCTGCGGCACGGAATTGTTCGATTCAGACACTAAATACGATTCCGGGTCGGGTTGGCCCAGCTTCTACGAGCCCGTTTCTGCTGATGTGGTAACGACGCAAGAAGACAACAGTCTGAACATGCAACGCACGGAGGTGCTGTGTGCCACCTGTGACGCTCACTTGGGCCACGTGTTTCCGGATGGTCCGCGTCCCACGGGATTGCGTTTTTGCATGAACTCTGCATCGCTGGAGTTGGACGAGCGCGAGTCCTAGGGGCAAAAGCGTTCCAGCGCTGAATGTTTGCAAGGTACTAGCCTAATGGTCCACCCGGGCACCATAGCCGCCGACGATCCGCAGAAAATTGCATACGTGATGGCCGATAGCGGGCAGATTGTCACCTACGGCGAGCTGGAAGCGGCGTCTAATCAGGCGGCGCAGCTTTTCAGCTCCATCGGGCTCAAGCGCGGTGACCACATCGCGTTGCTGTTGGAGAATCACCCCAGGTTCTTTCAGGTGTGTTGGGCGGCGCAACGCTCGGGCCTGTACTACACGCCAATCAGCTGGCGGCTGCAGCCCGACGAGGTGGAATACATCGTCAACAATTGCGAGGCCAAGGTGTTCATTACTTCTGCGGCACGTGCGGAAGTAGTCGCGCAATTGGTTGACCGCATGCCCAACGTCGCCCACCGTTTTTCCATTGGCGGGGACATTGCTGGATTCGACGACTGGGATTCAGCCCTTGTCGGTATGCCCACGCAACCGTTGGCTGAGCAGTGGGAAGGGGTATCCATGCTCTATTCCTCGGGTACCACCGGTTATCCGAAAGGTGTGAAACGTCCGCTGCCGGAGCAGAGGTTCGGCGAGGCCGCGATGCCCAACCTTCTGCAGGCCCTTTACGGCGCATCAGAGGAATCCATCTATCTGTCGCCGGCGCCGCTGTATCACGCGGCGCCGCTAGGTTTTACCATGGGCTGCCTGCGGCAGGGCGTTCGGGTCGTTGTCATGGAACACTTCGACGCCCAGCTCGCATTAGAGTACATAGAGCAGTACCAGGTGACCCACAGCCAGTGGGTGCCCACTATGTTTGTGCGCATGTTAAAGCTGCCCGAGGAGGTGCGGGCACGCTACGACGTATCAAGCATGCGCGCGGCGGTGCATGCGGCTGCGCCCTGTCCTGTGCCTATCAAGGAGCAGATGATCGAGTGGTGGGGGCCAATCATCTACGAGTACTACGCCGGCACCGAAGGCAACGGCTTCGTGCAGCTGAACTCAGAAGAATGGCTTGCGCACCGAGGGTCTGTGGGTCGCCCGCTGAACTGCGAGCTCCATATTTGCGATGACAATGGCAACGAACTACCCGCTGGCGAGCCGGGAACCGTTTATTTTGGCGGCGGCGGAACCTTCGAGTATCACAACGACCCGGAGAAGACAGCGGGATCGCGCCATCACGCTGGCTGGACCACTCTCGGCGACGTGGGCTATCTGGATGACGAAGGGTATCTCTACCTTACTGACCGCAAGCACTTCATGATCATCAGCGGCGGAGTGAACGTCTATCCGCAGGAAGCGGAGAATGTGTTGATCACGCATCCAGAGGTAATTGATGTGGCCGTCTTCGGCGTTCCCAACGCCGAGTTTGGCGAAGAGGTGAAAGCCGTGGTGCAGCCCGCCGACATGCATCGCGCGAATCCAGAGCTGGCGTTGGAACTGATGGATTACTGCCGGGAGCGGCTGTCCCACATCAAGTGCCCCAGGTCGGTGGACTTTCGCGCCGAGCTGCCGCGCCATCCCACGGGCAAGCTTTACAAGCGCCTGCTCAAAGACGAGTACTGGGCGGCGGCCGGCAACTAACTAGCGATTACGCAGCAGGTTTGCCGGCGAGTACTGGTCGGTCAGCGGCCGCGCCGTGGTATCCCAATCCGGCTTGCGGCTCATCTGGCGGACGAAATCACGCAGCCGAACGTCGTACACCCGCAGACTTGGGTCCAGCGCGGCGGCTCTGCTTCGCATGGTGGTATTGTCCGGAAGGGGACCGTTGACGGCCAGAATCACGCGGTTCGCGCTGGCCGAGGTCTTGAGGTTGAGGAAATCTCCAAAGACGCCCTGATAGGTGGTGCTTTCGTGATGATAGAGCTGGCTGACCGCAAACGTGTTGGCTACCGCTACGGCACCGGGCTTCATCAGCGATCTCACCTCGCTGAGAAACTCCATGGTGGTCAGGTGCTCCGGTATGTAGTCCCCGTTGAACGCGTCTAGCAGGATCAAGTCGTAGGCGCTGTCGTTCAGCGCTGCGCGCTTGGCGAATACCCGGCCGTCCAGAGTAATCACCCGCATGTTGGGTGTTGCTTCGAACGCAAAGAACTGCTCGGCCACGGCCACCACTGCTGGGTCGATTTCCACCACGTCGATTGCCGCGTCCGGATAGAGTTCCGCCAGCACAGTGGGAATGGTGCCGCCCCCCATGCCGATCATCAGCACGCTGGTGGGTTCCGGCACCAGCAGTAATCCCGCCATCATCATGCGGGTATAGGCCAGCACCATTTTTTGCGGGCGGCGAGTGTCCATGCAGGATTGGTTGCGCTGGTCGCTGCGTACGCTGAACTGCAGACAGATCACATCGCCGCGCTGATCAATCAGAATCGTGCTGTACATTGAGCGCTGGCGGTGAATGACCTGCGCCTGGAGTGTTTCCGCCAGGGTGGCCGCACACAAGACGGCCGCAAGCAGCAAACGCGCGGTCACGGGCCACTCCACCGCTGCAGGACGATGCCCAGCGCGCCCATGATCAGCAGGGCAATGGTGAGCAGCGTCACAATCGTGTTCATCTCGAACCACAACACGAAATAAAACGACGTGGCCAGCGTGCCCAGAGCGCTTCCGAGCGTGGAAACGAAGTACAAGCGGCCGGCTACCTGGCCGGCGCGTTCGGTAGTCTCCACCAGCAGACGCACGGAGTAGGGCGAGATTATCCCCAAAATCACGGTGGGCACTACGAACAGGATGCCCGACGCGACCAGCGACCCGTAGCGTGGATCTTCGATCGCGCGAAAGATCAATTCCATAGTGGGCTCGGCAAGGTAGACCAGTGGGTACATGGTCACCGCCGCGATGAGAAAGATCGCGCCAAACTTGCCCAGTGTTGGTGCTCGCAGGGAAAGCCGGCCGCCCCATAGATACCCCAGAGACAGCGACAGCATGAAGATGGTGATGATGCTCCCCCAGACATACACGCTGCTGCCGAAATAGGGCTGCATCATCCGCCCACCGAGCAGTTCCAGCGACATGATGGTGAACCCGCCCAGGAAGGCGAGGCTGTAGATGGTCAAGTTCATGGGGTGGCGCAGTTTACAAGCTTGCCTTTTTCAAGCAACCGCGGCGCCCATGACCTGGCCGGTCACCTGCAGTCGAGGTAGGTCGGTTGGTTCCATGTTGAGCACTGCGTCTCAGTCAAAATTAAGATTTTCAAAAACAATACGATACGGCTGATTCAGGCTCTGGCACCAAACCTGATTCGGCGTTTGATAACGGACATAGGACACTTTTGTGCAAGGCAGTACATGAACGATCCGGCGATCCACCCTTATCCTAAACAGTTTGCGACCACGCCCGATATGCTGCATGTGGTGATCCCACGCGTGGAGATCATCGCGGAGATGGCTCTACGGGGAGAACATGAAGCGCTCAACGATGTGTGCCTGTCGGTGGCGGCCGTTGCAGACGCAATCCACAAAGCCCAGCGGGTTGCGCTGGAAGACTAGCGGCCTTTCCAGTTGGGCGGCCGCTTCTCGGCGAACGCCTTGGGCCCTTCGATGAAGTCCTCACTCTGGCTCATGGCGCGCACCGAGTCGTATCCACGAGTCATCGATTCCTCCAGTGAGGCGGTATTCACGCTGCTATTGGCCACGTCCAGACTGGCCCGGATGGACAGGGGTGCGCAGGCGCAGATCTGAGTGGCCCAGTCGCGGCTCGTCTCCAGCAGCTCCTCATGGGGCACCACGGCGGTAACGAAACCGAGCTCGTAACCTTCCGATGCCGGAACGTGACGGCCGGTGAGTATCATCCCCAGCGCGCGCTTGGGGCCGATCTGACGCGGCAGGCGGTTCAGGCCTCCGGCCAAAGCGGCCAGACCTACCTTGGGTTCCGGCAGCGCGAAGAGAGCCTTGTCGGACGCAATGATAAGATCACAGGCCAGCGCGATCTCGAAGCCGCCGCCCATGGCCACGCCGTTGACCGCGGCGAGTACCGGCTTCTTGCGGTCGAAGCGGCTGGTCAACCCACCAAAACCCATCGGCATGGGGACCCGTTCACCCCCTTCGGCCTGATAGCGCAGGTCGTTGCCGGCGCTGAAGCCGCGGCCGCGGCCGGTGATGATCGCTACCCACATGTCGTCGTCGGCCTCGAAATCGTCAAACACCTCTCCCAGCTCAGCATTGGCAGGTGGATGCAGAGCATTGAGCCGGTCGGGCCGTTCCAAAGTCACGGTCATGATGTGGTCTTGCTTTTCGACGCTGCTGAACTCGCCCATGGTTTCCCCCGTTGGCGTTATCCTGTCTGTCACCCTGGCGCGCAGCGCCCGCGAAACTGGCCGCAGGCCAGCGCTGCTAAAGGTGTAACGTATGGTTGAAGAAGTTTACGTAAGGCTGGGGCCTGAGCACCAGTTCCGTCAGAGAGCAGTTTGCCAGCGGGTAGTTCACCCAGCTGGCCGGGTCCGAGTCGAGCAGAGTGGCCAGCGCTACCGCCATGGCGGCCCCGTGGCTCACCAGCAGGATCTTGGCCCCGTCGGCTTCGCGCGCGTGGCGGTCGTGGAGTTCCTGGATCGCGGGCACCATGCGGGCCGAGACCTCGCGCAACGACTCGCCAGCGGGTGGGGCGAAGTCTAGGTTCGCGCGGGCTACATTGATGAAGTCGTGCGCCTCGCGCAGGTAGTCGAACGGAAGGCATTCCCACTCACCGATGCAGTACTCGCGTAGCTCGGGATGCACTTCGACGTGAATACCCAGACGTTTGCCGACTGCGGCAGCTGTGTTCCGGCAACGCTCCAATGGGCTTGTGTAGATGGCGGCAATTGATTGAGTACGGGCCAGAAACCTGCTCGTGCGCTTGGCCTGTCGTCGGCCCCGGCGCGTCAACGGGCTATCGGTGGAGCCGTGCCAATGTCCTTGGACGTTGGCACGGATCTGGCCGTGACGGAGCAACAGTAAAGACGCCATTTGCTGATACGGAATGGTACAAACGCAATAGTAACTGGGACAACATGGCGGGTTTTCGGCAAAGTGGCAAGAGCGTCGGGGGGACGGGTAGCAGATGGTAAGAACGCTGGGAAGCGCGACTGTGGTATCGGCGCTGCTGCTCGCAGGTTGCGGCGGGGATCTGGCGCCGCAGACTTATCAGGGCCAGACCATGGGAACCAGCTACCGTGTGATAGCGGATTGCCTTGCCGATATGACGGCTGCCATTGCAGAAGAGCTGGATCTCGTTAACGGGCAGATGTCGACCTACCTTCCCGAATCCGAGCTGTCTCGATTCAACCGAAGCCCTGGCGATCAGTGGTTCGCTGTGTCTGAGCCCGTGCTGGATGTGCTGTCTGCCGCGCAGACGGTAAGCCGGGCCTCCGGTGGTGCGTTGGACGTGACCGTGGGACCGCTGGTGAATCTCTGGGGTTTCGGGCCCGAAGTCATGCAATCAGCGACACCGTCTGCCGGAGCCTTGGTACAGGCGAAAGCCCGGGTGGGGCATGCGCGGCTGGAATTGCGCCGGCAGCCGCCGGGAGTCAAGAAACCGGGCGAAGTGCAGGTGGATCTGTCTGCTCTGGCCAAGGGCTACGGGGTCGATCGGGTTGCCGAGCGGTTGCAGGTCGAAGGCTGCACCGACTACCTGGTGGAAGTCGGTGGCGAGCTGCGGGTGCGCGGAACTAATGCGGCCGGCCAGCCCTGGCGTATCGGCGTTGAGGTTCCGGATCCACAGCAGGCAGGCGGCATTCAACGGGTACTCAGCTTGGATGGCACCGCGTTGGCGACTTCCGGCAACTATCGCAACTATCGCGTGGTGCAGGGAAAGCGCTATTCCCACACTATTGATCCTCGCACCGGTTCCCCAGTAACCCACGCGCTGGCGTCGGTAACGGTGCTGCACGAATCCGCATTGTGGGCCGATGCCTATGCGACGGCTATCAACGTGCTGGGGCCGGAGGAGGGTTGGCGGCTGGCGCAATCCCTGGAGCTACCCATCTTGCTCATCGTGCGCCGAGAAAACGGTTACGAGGAGCGCTATACTGCGCGCTTCGAGCCCTATCTCCTTTAAGCGGCTGATTTCGTGACCCTGTTGCTGACTCACATAATTATGCTCGTGCAGATTGGCGCAATGGCCATCGGCGTGCTGGTGGGCGGCAAACCCATTGCGGGCGCGAGCGGTGGGTTGCGGCAGTTGGGCCTGGCCGCGCTATATGGGATCTGTGGCGGCGACCGAAACCGGTGCAAGACTCCCTTCTGATCCGATTCTGCTCGAGTCTGCTGACTCCCCGTCGTATCGGCGCGAGCCGTGTTTAAGTCTGTCGCACTGCCGGTAGGTGTGCGCTACGCGCTTTCACGGCGCAGCTCCATTTCCATTGTCAGTGCAGTGGCTGTCTGTGGTCTGGCATTGAGCGTGGCCGTGCTGGTTGTCGTGGTGTCGGTGTTCAACGGGTTCGAGCGCGAGTTCCGCCAGCGCGTGTTCGGTGTGCTGCCACATCTGAGTTTCATCGCTCAATCCGAACAAGGGGTCAGCGCGCAATCCGGTGCGCCGCTCACCGCGCTGGAATCCGTCGCTGCCGTGTCCCCGGTGGTGGAAGGGGCGGGCCTGGCGGCCGCCGACGAGCGTGTGGGCGGTGTGCTGATTACGGGTATCGATCCTCAGCGGCACCAGGGGGTTTCCAGGCTGGTGGAGTATGTTGAGGGGCGTTTGCCGCAAGCCGCTGGCGCCTTCGAGGTGGCGCTGGGGGCCGGTCTGGCGGAGGACCTCGCGGTGGGGGTGGGTGACCGTGTCACGCTGGTGCTGCCGTTGGCGAGCGTTACGCCCGCGGGCATCTTTCCGCGGCAGAAGCGATTCTTGGTCACAGGGCTTGTTGCTTCGCAATCCATGCTGGATGCCCAATCCGCTTATATTCACATTGCCGACGCGCAACGGTTGTTTCGCCTGGGCAACAATCTGCACGGGTTTCAGGTGCGGCTGTACGACCTGTTCGATGCGGTGGAAGCGGGTCATGAGGGCTTGGCGTCGCTGCTACCGGGCGCATTCTATGCACGGCCCTGGATGCGTACGTATGGTCCTCTGTACCGGGCGATTGGCGTGCAGAAGAGCACCATGTTCCTGCTTCTGTCGCTACTGGTGGCGGTAGCGGCGTTCAATCTGGTTTCCACACTGGTCATGGTGGTGGATCAGCGCAGCAGTGACGTGGCCATTCTGCGCACGTTGGGAGGTGACACGCTCACGCTGGTCAGCGCATTCGTCCTGCTTGGTGTGCTGCTGGGAGGGATCGGCATCGCCGCAGGCACCTTGCTCGGGTCGGCCCTGGCGGTGTCGCTACCCGGCTTGTACGAGTGGGCTTCTGGTCATCTCGCGGCCGACCTCATGAGCGAATACTTCATCAACTATCTGCCCGTGGAAGTGCGGCTTGGTGACCTGTTGGAAATTTCCCTTACAGCCGCGGCGTTGTGCCTGGTGAGTACCCTTTACCCGGCGCTGCGAGTAGCCGGTCTGCGGCCGGCAGAGGTCCTCGCCCATGAGTGAACTCGCTCTGGCAGCCAAGGCCGTCGGCAAGTCCTTTGAGCAGGGCAACACGCGCATTCGGGTACTCGACCAGGTGGATCTGCAGGTGGCGCCCGGAGAGCGGGTTGGCATAGTGGGCCGGTCCGGGTCGGGCAAGAGTACGTTGCTGCACCTGCTCGCCGGCCTGGATGATCCTGACCAAGGCATGGTGAGCGTTGGAGGGCAGCCGCTTACCGGTATGCCGGTGGGCCGGCGCGCCCATTTGCGCAATGCGCACATGGGGTTCGTATATCAGTTCCACCATCTGCTGCCCGAGTTCTCAGCCTGCGAAAATGTTCAGATGCCATTGCGGCTGGGCGGCGTGCAGCCCAGCCAGGCGGCAGGCGAAGCCCGCGCGCTGCTGGAACGGGTTGGGCTCGGTGAGCGCCTCGACCACCGGCCGGCTCAGCTATCCGGTGGTGAGCGCCAGCGGGTTGCCGTTGCCAGGGCGCTGGTAGGTGATCCTCTGGTAGTTCTCGCGGATGAGCCCACAGGAAACCTCGATAGCGACAATGCTGAGCAGGTGCTCTCGCTCATGTGCGAGCTGAGCGATGAGCGCGGTGTAGCGTTCGTCATCGTGACTCACGATGATGGCATGCTGACGCGCATGCACCGCTCTTTGCGCCTCGAGGACGGGCACCTGCGGTGAGCACCACCACATGGATCGCCCTGCGTTACCTGCGTGCCAGTCGCCGGCGCTTCGCTGGGCTGATCACCTGGGTATCGCTCGTCGGCCTGACGCTGGGTGTTCTGGTGCTCACGGCGGTAGTGAGCGTGATGAACGGGTTCGACACGGAGCTCAAGGAGCGCCTGCTGGGAGCAGTGCCACACCTGCTGGTGCAGGCGGCGGGCCGTGAGGATGTGCACCTGTCACGTTTGCTTGGGCAAGGCGCTGATAGGCCGTACGATTTCTTCATGGGGTCAGGCATGGTCACCGCCAACGGCGCGGTGAACCCGGTGCAGGTGTATGGAATCCATCCGGAGGATGCGGGCCGGCTGCGACTCATCGCCGAACGCATGACGTTTGGGCAAGCGACCGACCTTCGGGACACGCCCGCAGGCATGCTGTTGGGTGGGCCGCTGGCTCGTCACCTGGGCCTGTTGCCCGGCGACCGGACGGCGCTGATCCTTTCCGAGCCGGTAGGGGGCGGCGTGCGTCCGCGGCTGGTAGGACTACGCGCCGTGGGCACTTTTGAGCTTGGCGCGGAATTGGACTACTCCTTGGTGGTGGTGCCCCTCGCCGCGCTTGGATCGGCGCCGGAGCGACTTGGTCGTTTTGGTGTTCGCGTGGATCTGGATGATCCCATGCGGGCGCCGTTACTGGCGGCCGCTCTGCGTGATCAGAACGAAGACTGGCATGTCACTACCTGGGCGGACCATTACGGCGAGCTTTTCCAGGCTGTGCAGATGGAGAAGGTGATGATGTTCATCGCCCTGCTTATGGTGGTTGCCGTGGCAGCCTTCAATATCGTGTCCGGGCAGATGATGGTGGTGAACGATAAGACCTCGGCTATTGCCATCTTGCGCACCATGGGGGCACCGACTAGCACCATTACCCGGGTGTTTCTGCTGCAGGGGGTGATCATTTCCAGCCTGGGTATCGGTGTCGGACTGTTGCTGGGCGTATTGGCCGCTCGGTACATCTCTGCGATATTTGCGGCCGCCGAGCGCATGTTCGGGCTGCAGTTTCTAACGGGTACTTACTTCGTCGAGTTGCCGTCCGTGGTGAAAGTGCCGGACCTATTCGTCATCGGCGCCATATCGTGGGGGTTGTGCCTGCTGTCGGCGTGGATTCCCGCTCGTAGAGCAGCGCTCATCAACCCTCTTGAGGGTCTGCATCGGGGGTAGCAGCCAGCCGCGCGACACGTTCCTGGCGCTGCTTGCGCCGTTCCTTCCAGCGACGCACCACGTGCACGCGCCACAACAGGCGCACCACCGCCATGGCGGTGAGGCCGCTTACCCATCCGCAAACCAGCGATCCGCACAGCAGGGGATAGCCGATATTGCTCAGGTTGTCCCCCAACCATGACCAGGAGATCTCCACGCTGTCTACCTCGACCTGGATGCCCAGCAACCACGCGCCCAGCCGGTAGCTGAAATAGAACATTGGCGGAATGGTTATGGGATTGGTGATCCATACCAACGCCACCGATAGGGGCAAATTGCAGCGGGAGCCGAGCGCCAGGGCACCGGCCACGAGCGTCTGAAACGGAATGGGCAGAAATGCGCAAAACAGACCAATGAATGCGGCGCCTGAGACCGAGCGACGATGAAGGTGCCAAATCTCAGGGTTGTGTAGCCATTTGCTGATGGGCCGTAGCGCACGATTCTCACGCACGCTGAGGGCGCTGGGCAGATACCGGCGCAAGAAGTCTTTTGGCATAACTCGATTATGCAACGGGTTGCTGCAAGACACCTATGCGAAATTGGTTGCTTGGCCTCGGGCTCGGTATGGGTAGTCTGGCTTTGCCGTGGACCGAACTGGCGGACATGTCACGGCTGTCGGGTATTGCTGCAGTGGGGGTCACTGTGGGTCTGCTGTCCCGTGGCGGGCGCGGCGGCGCTATAGCCGCTTTATCGTCCGGCATGCTGATGGGATACGCGTGGGGGGTGGTGGCTACCTCGCATCAGTTGGCTAACCGGTTACCGGAATGCGCTCAGGAGCGACCGGAACGCCTATTGGTTCTGGTGGAGCGCCAGCCTGCGCCGTTGTCCGGATCAAGGTCGGGTGGGGTGCGGGTACAAGCGCTGGTAGTTGAGCACGAACAACCTGGCTGTTCCAACCTGGTAGGAAAACGCCTGCGCCTTTCCTGGTATGGGGCGCCGCCCGTAACGGCCGGGCAGAGCTGGTGGGTTACCGCGAAGCTGCGGGTCGCTTGGGGTTACCGCAATCCGGGCGGCTTCGACCGCGCCCGTTGGATGCTGGGCCAGGGACTGGACGGGTCCGGCTATGTGCTCAGGGGCGAAATCGCGGGCACGCCCACGGGAGGCGGTTTGGGCGCCTGGCAGGCGTCTTTGCGTGCCCATTTGGACGACCTGGCCCTGCGCGGTGCTGGCGTGGTGTACGCGTTGGCCACGGGAGACGGATCACTCATTGACGGACCTACCTGGGCGCTGCTTCGCGCCACCGGCACCGTGCATCTGGTGGTGGTGTCGGGCCTGCACGTAGGGCTGGTGGGCGCCTGCGCCTATCTGCTGGGCGGGCTGGTGGTGCGAGCCGCTCCCGTGACGCTTCTGTGGTTGCCGGGGCGCCGGGCAGGAGCGCTGTTTGCCGTATTGGGCTCGGGAGCGTACGTGTTGCTGGCGGGGGCGGGCATTCCCGCCCAACGTGCCTGGCTGATGACCACTAGCGCCTGCCTGCTGGCCGCGTGGGGTCGTCGCGTTGCCCCCCTGCGCGCACTATTGGTGGTTTTCGTGCTGGTGCTGTTAATTCAGCCCAGCTCGGTACACCGGCAGGGTCTCTGGTTGTCGTTTGCTGCGGTGTTCTCCCTGATTGGCTACTTTCAGGGGCGGGCGCTTTCCAGGGGGCGATTCCGCCGCCTGCTGGCTGCGCAGATTGCGTTGGGTGTGGGCATGACACCTTGTCTTGCGTTGCTGACGGGGCAGGTCGCCGTGGTGGGGGCGTTTGCCAATCTGATCAGTGTTGGCGTGGTCAGCTTCCTCATCCTGCCAGCGAGCCTGTTGGGGGTGGGATTGCTCGGCCTACTAGCACCCGCGGGGGAAACCTTGCTGGGCGCGGCGAGTTGGCTGCTGCAGCGGCTTTTTGATCTGCTCGGCACCCTGTCGGTCGTGCGGCCCTTGGAAGTAGGGCCGACCTGGGTCCAGACACTGATGGCGTTATCGGCGGCCGGACTGCTGCTTGCCGGACCGGGAGGGTGGCGCACGGCCCTGCTGGCCAGCGCGCTCTGGCTGGCTTGGGCGATTCCACCCGTGCTCAACGTGCCGCCCGGGCAGTTTCGAGTTACCGCATTGGATGTGGGGCAGGGCAGCGCCATCATCGTCGATACCCATCGACGCCGTCTGCTGTTTGATGCGGGTCCGGGATTTCCCGGCGGCTACAACCTGGGGTCCGCTGCCGTTGTGCCGTCGCTGGCCGCCACCGGACCGGCGCGGCTGGATGCGTTGATACTCAGCCACGCCGATATTGACCACACTGGCGGAGCGCGGGCCGTTTTGGCTGCCGTGCCGGTGCGGCAGACGTTCGGCTCGTTGGGTGTGTCGGAGGCCAGTCCGTGCAGCGCAGGCATTCATTGGCAGTGGGATGGCGTGCAGTTCGAGTTCCTTAATCCACGCTCGCAGGATCAACGCGCCAGTGACAATGATCGTTCCTGCGTGTTGCGGGTGGCTGCTCCCGGAGCCAGTGCCCTGCTCGGCGGGGACATCAGCGCCGCGGTGGAGCGCGACATTGCTCGACGAGCTGCGCCTGTGACCGTGTTGTTTGCGCCGCACCACGGGAGCGACACGTCCTCTTCGCGCGCGTTCGTGCGTTTGTTGGACCCTCGCGTCGTGCTCGTTAGTGCTGGCTACCGGAATCGGTTTGGTCACCCGCATCCCGCGGTGCGGCGTCGTTACCAACGCCGCAGCACACCGGTGTTCGTGACGGGGTTACACGGTGCCCTGACGTGGCGCAGCGATCGGCCGGGTCAGGTGCAAACATTGCGAAATCGGGACGACGTACCGTATTGGATCTACGCTGGCCCAGCCGCTTGCTGGTTTTGTTAGCGCAGGGCCTGCCCAGCGCGCCGGGCTCCACGCGCATGAATGCCACTTCCACGGCGGGGTGCTTGCGTTCAACGAGCTGCCGCAACTGCATACGAGGACGCTTGCTTTGCACCGTCGATCATTGAAATTCACCGCTTTGCCCACATTGTAGGAACAGTGATTTGTTGAGGCAGCGTATGCCATGCGACCGGACAAGATGACAAGCAGACTGCAGGAGGGGATTGCCGACGCACAATCTCTGGCATTAGGCAATGACCATTCCACGCTCGAGCCCCTGCACCTGCTGGGCGTGCTGGTGGAGCAGAAGCAAAGTTCTGCCATGCCCCTGCTGGCGCGCGCCGGGGCAAGGGAAGCGGAACTAAAGCAGCGGCTTGCGGACACGCTCGACGCCTTGCCCCGATTGAGCATCCCGACCGGAGAAATCTCCATGGGTGCGGGGTTCGTCAAGGTGATGAACTTGGCCGATCGGTTCGCGCAGAAGGCGGGGGACGATTTTCTGTCCACCGAACAGGTACTGATGGCCATGTGGGGCGATGCCACTGCGGCGCAGGTACTGCGCGAGTCAGGTGTTAACGAACAGGCGCTGGAAGCTGCCATCAAAGAAACCCGGAGCGGAGAAACCGTGTCAGATCCCAACGCAGAAGAACATCGTGAGGCGTTGGAGAAATACACCGTCGACCTGACCTCACAAGCCGAGGCCGGCAAGCTCGACCCTGTGATCGGCCGCGATGATGAAATTCGCAGAACGGTCCAGGTGCTGCAGCGGCGGACCAAGAACAACCCCGTGCTGATTGGTGAGCCGGGCGTAGGTAAGACCGCCATCGTGGAGGGCCTGGCGCAGCGAATCCTCAACGGCGAAGTGCCCGAAGGATTGAAGGACAAGCGTATCCTCGCGCTGGACATGGGTGCCCTCATTGCGGGCGCCAAGTTCCGTGGCGAGTTCGAGGAGCGCCTCAAGGCGGTGCTCAACGAGCTGAGCAAGCAGGAAGGTAATGTCATCCTTTTCATCGACGAATTGCACACCATGGTTGGCGCGGGCAAGGCCGAAGGTTCCATGGATGCCGGTAACATGCTCAAGCCCGCGTTGGCGCGTGGTGAGTTGCATTGTGTAGGTGCTACCACGCTGGACGAGTACCGCCAGTACATCGAAAAAGATGCCGCCTTAGAGCGGCGCTTTCAGAAAGTGCTTGTGGACGAACCCAGTCTTGAGGACAGCATCGCCATTCTGCGCGGCCTGCGCGAGCGCTACGAGCTGCACCACGGCGTTGATATCACCGACCCCGCCATTGTTGCGGCGGCTCGCCTGTCACAACGCTACATCACCGACCGGCAACTGCCGGACAAAGCCATCGACCTGATTGACGAAGCGGCCAGCCGAATACGCATGGAAATGGATTCCAAGCCCGAGTCCATGGATCGCCTGGAACGTCGGCTGATTCAGCTGAAGATGGAGGCCGAGGCGCTCAAGCGGGAGACTGACGATGCCAGCCGCAGGCGCCTGGAAGACCTGGAAGGGGCTATCCAAGAAGCAGACCGTGAGTTCGCTGACTTAGCAGAAATCTGGAAGGCGGAAAAAGCGTCGCTGCGTGGTGCGCAAGGTCTCAAAGAGGCGCTCGACGAGGCGCGCGGTGAATTCGAAGCCGCGCGACGAGCCGGTGATCTCGCGCGCATGTCGGAGCTGCAGTACGGTCGCATACCGGAGCTGGAAAAACAGTTGGCTGCCGCCGGCGACGCGTCTACCGACCCCCACCAGCTGCTGCGTAACCGTGTGACCGAAGAGGAGGTTGCAGACGTCGTTTCCAAGTGGACGGGCATTCCCATCTCGAAGCTGCTCGAAGGCGAGCGAGAAAAGCTGCTGCACCTGGAAGACTCATTGCACGAGCGTGTGGTGGGGCAGGACGAAGCGGTAACCGTTGTTGCCGACGCCGTTCGGCGCTCGCGCGCGGGTCTATCGGACCCCAACCGTCCCAACGGTTCGTTCATGTTCCTCGGGCCTACCGGTGTGGGTAAGACGGAGTTGTGCAAAGCGCTTGCCCAGGTGCTTTTCGATAGCGAAGACGCCCTGGTCCGAGTAGATATGTCGGAGTTCATGGAAAAGCATTCGGTGGCGCGGCTCATTGGTGCTCCCCCCGGCTACGTGGGATACGAAGCGGGTGGCTTCCTCACCGAACGGATCCGGCGCCGGCCTTACTCGCTGATCCTGCTGGACGAGATCGAAAAGGCACACGCGGACGTGTTCAACATTCTGCTACAGGTTCTAGACGACGGGCGGCTCACGGACGGCCACGGCCGGACGGTGGACTTCCGTAACTGCGTGCTTGTCATGACCTCGAACCTTGGTTCCGAAGCCATTCAATCACTCACGGAGTCGGGCAATACCGGCCGTATCAAAGAGACCGTGATGGGCGTGGTGGCACAGCATTTCCGGCCGGAGTTCCTCAACCGGGTAGACGACAGCGTGGTCTTCCATCCGCTCGCTTTGGAGCACGTCGGGAAAATCGCCGAGATCCAATTCGACATCCTGCGCGGGCGGCTCGGGGAACAGGATCTGGACATCACCCTTTCCGAAGCAGCCATCACCGCATTGGTGACCGAAGGTTACGACCCGGTGTACGGCGCTCGACCCCTCAAGCGTGTCATTCAACGACGCGTGGAGAACCCGCTGGCGACCAAGCTGCTGGCCGGAGAATTCGGGCCCGGGGATGTCATCGACGTGCAGTTTGGCGACGGCCTGTTCTTGTTCCACAAGTCGCAGCAGAAACTCGAACAGAGCGACGCGGCGGTGGGCGCTGGGTAATCGGTGGGGTGCCCGGGCCGTTCGGATCTCAGCAGATCGGCAGACCCGGGCGCATCCAGGTTATCGACTATTGTATATATATACAGTGGTGTTACCATAATCCCAATCACGATGGATGCTGTCATGGGCACGCCACACGAAACGCCACACGAA
>DEBD01000013.1:61186-80420 GCA_002348385.1 Gammaproteobacteria bacterium UBA2965
CGAAACGCCACACGAAACGCCACAGGAAATCGTGCGACAAAGCGCGCGGGAAAGGGCACCTCAACAAAGCCTGGCGCTGTTTGCGGAGCTAGCGCCGGCGCCGGCGCCGCGGGCGCTGCCATCTGCGGGCCAACGCCATCTGGCGGCGGCCAATCGCCTAGCTAAGCGTATGCGTCGGCTCAAAGGTCATTCCGAGGAACAGACGAAAGCTGGGCAAGCAATTTGCCGACATCTTCTGGCCCTGCTTGAGGAGTCGAGCACGACGCCCGGCGATTTGCCGTCCACGCTGCCCGGGTCTGGCACCGAATAGCTGTACCGACCACAGCACTGCGAGCATAATGCGCGCGCAAAATGACCCTTAGGCGTCCAATCTGTGCGATCTTCCCTAGCGCAATCGGGCCAGATGTCTAATATCACGGCTTCCATCGTGCGCGACTTTACGACCCCATGATCAATACCTGCCTCTTTCCCGTCGCCGGTTACGGCACGCGATTTCTTCCTGCCACCAAGGCGGTCCCAAAAGAAATGCTGCCCGTGCTGGATAAGCCATTGGTGCAATACGGTGTGGAAGAAGCCGTAGATGCCGGGTTTTCGCAGATGGGTTTCGTAACGGGCCGCGGCAAACGTGCTATAGAGGACCACTTCGACCGATCACCCGAGGTGGAGAATCAGATTGAGGGAACGAGCAAGGCTGATTTGCTGGCAGGGGTCAGCAAGCTCATCGACACCTGCTCGTTTTCCTTTACCCGGCAGGTGGAAATGGGCGGGTTGGGCGACGCCATCCTCAAAGGGCGTCCCCTGGTCGGGAACGAACCTTTTGCCGTGGTGTTGCCCGACGATTTGTGCTTCTGCGAAGAAGCGGGCGTACTTCAGCAGATGGTGGCGCTGCACGAGCATTTCGGTTGCAGCATCGTGGCCATAGAGGAGGTCCCCGAAGATCAGATTCACAACTATGGGGTGATCTCCGGTGAGCCAATCGATGCGCCTGGCGAAGACATGGCGGGCCGCTTGTTTCGCGTGAACGGCATGGTGGAAAAGCCGCAGTCGGACCCGCCGAGCAACCTGGCCATCATCGGCCGCTACATCCTCACTCCCGACATCTTCGGCATCATCGAGAACACCGAACCTGGGGCTAATGGTGAACTGCAGATAACCGACGCGTTGCGGACTCAGGCGGAGCAGGGGTCGGTGGTTGGCTACCGATTCAAAGGGCGGCGTTTCGATTGCGGGTCCGTGCCCGGGTTCGTGGAGGCCACAAACTATTGCTTTGAGCAACGATTCGGGAAAGCTTACGGTCCGACTACATCCGTAGAAGGACATACGGGAGCGTAAAGTGTTAGAGATCGTTCAATCCGGTGGCTGGCTGATGGTCCCGATACTGCTGTGCAGTGTGGTCGCCGCGGCCATCAGCGTGGAGCGCCTGTGGACCCTGCAGCGCTCGCGCATCACTCCCAAAAGCCTGCTGGCCCAGGTATGGGGAAATGTGAAAAACGACGAGTTGGATCCTCAGCGCATGCGTGACCTGCGCGGATCCAGTGCTTTGGGACAGGTGCTGGCGGCCGGCATCAGTAACGCGCGCCGCGGCCGCGAGGTCATGAAAGAAGCCATGATGGAGGCCGCCGCGCAGGTTAGCCATGACATGGAGCGATATCTCACATCGCTTGGCATCATCGCCTCCATTTCACCATTGCTGGGGCTGCTGGGCACGGTGGTGGGCATGATCAAGGTGTTTTCAGTCCTCATGCTGGAAGGCGCGGGCAACGCCAATGTGCTGGCCGGCGGAATTTCCCAGGCCTTGATCACTACCGCCGCGGGATTGTCGGTGGCGATTCCTGCCCTGATGTTCCACCGTTTCTTTCTGCGCCGCGTCGCCGAGCTGGTAGTGACCATGGAACAAGAGGCAAGCAAGCTGGTTGATATTATGCAGGGCGACCGGGAAGACGAGCCCCGGCTATGAATCGAGTGTTTAGGTGAGATTTCCGCGCGGCAGCCAGTATGAGGCCAACGTTGAGCTCACCCCGCTCATCGATGTGGTTTTTCTGCTGCTGATCTTTTTCATGGTCTCCACCACCTTCATTCGAGAGACCCAGCTGAAGATCAATCTGCCGGAGGCATCCGGTGAGCTTCAGGAGATCGAGCAAAACTTCATCGAAGTGACCATCGACCGGCGGGGAGAGTACTCCATCAACGACCGGTTGCTGGTGAACAACTCAATGCGTACGCTCATCAACGCCCTGCAGACGCTCATTGACGAGCGTGGACCGGGCCAACGGCTAATCATCACCGCGGATGCTCAGGCTACGCACCAATCGGTCGTGCGCGCCATGGATGCGGCCGGCAAGGTCGGGCTGACGCGGCTGAGTATCACAACCGCGCAACCGGACGAGGATGACTAGCGCTTCCAAGGGCGGCGACTGGGCTACATACAAGCGTCTGCTTGGCTACATTCGCCCGTACTGGGTCATATTTGTGCTATCGGTGCTCGGCTTCCTGCTGGGCAGCGGTGCGGAAGCTTACTTCATGCGCCTGTTCGGCGATCTCATTGACGCGTGGGATCCCAATGCGCTTACCGCCGCACTGACCATTCCCATCACTATGTTTGTCGTAGCGGTGGTGCGAGGTTTGGGAGAAATCGTCGGTGAGACGCTGCTCAGCCAGATTTCATTCAGCGTGGTGCACAGCATACGCACGCAGTTGTTCGACCAGCTGCTGCAGATGCCGAGCGCCTATTTCGACGCGAGCTCTCAAGGCCATGTGGTGTCGCGCCTCACCTACAACGTGGCCCAGCTGCGCGACACCGGCACGGATGCGCTGAAATCCATCGTTCAAGACGGCGGCAAGGTGATCGTCTACCTGGGCGCCATGCTTTATCTGAACTGGAAGCTCACGGGCATCTTCGTTGCCGCGGCACCTATGGTGGCGCTGGTGGCAATATACGCCAGCCGTCGTTTCCGGCGTATCTCCCGGCGAATTCAGAACACCATGGGCGACGTGACTCATGTAGCTTCGGAAACAGTCGCCGGGTATCGCGTGGTGCGGATTTTTGGCGGAGAAGCCTACGAGCGTGACCGCTTTTCTCGATCCAGCAGGAACAATAAGCGTCAGAATTTGAAGATGGTGGCCACCAAGGTGTCCAGCACTCAGGTCATCCAGGTGTTCGTGGCCCTGGCGTTGGCCGTGCTCATCGCGCTGTTGTTCCGGCCCGAAATGGGTGGCGAGATGAGCCGTGGCGACGTGGTGACCTTTCTGGGGTTTGCCGGCTTGCTGGTTCGCCCTATTCGTCGCCTTTCGGAACTCAACGCGCGGCTGCAGCGAGGACTGGCAGCGGCGGAGGACATCTTCGGACAGCTCGACGAGGTGCCCGAGAACGACACGGGGTCGCTGGATACAGAGCGTGTCAAAGGCCGTATTGAGTTTCGCGATGTGGGATTTCACTACGGTTCGGGCGGCGAGCCTATCCTGCAGAATCTGGATCTGGTCATCGAGCCGGGTCAGACGGTAGCGCTGGTAGGCCGGTCGGGTAGCGGTAAGACCACCATCGCCAACCTCATCCCCCGATTTTACGAGCCCAGCAGCGGGGAAATCCTGCTGGATGGGCAGCCACTGGATGCCTATCGACTGCGGGCGCTGCGGCGTCAGATTGCTCTGGTGACCCAGCAGGTCACGCTGTTCAACGACACGCTGGAGCGCAACATCGCCTATGGGGCGTTGAGCGATGCCACGCCGGATCGGATTCAGGATGCCGTGGTTCGCGCCCACGCAGATCATTTCACTGCGGAGCTACCCGAAGGCATTCAGACGGTGGTAGGGGATGACGGCGTGCTGCTTTCCGGGGGTCAGAGGCAGCGCGTGGCCATCGCCCGCGCGCTGCTCAAAGACGCGCCTGTCCTGATCCTGGACGAAGCCACCTCCTCGTTGGATGCGGAATCCGAACGGCACATCCAGGGCGCGCTCGAGGAAGTCATTCGTGGTCGCACAACGCTGGTGATTGCGCATCGGCTGTCTACGGTGGAGAAGGCGGACGTGATCCTGGTGGTGGACGGAGGCCGCGTGGTGGAATCTGGCAATCACACGGAGTTGCTTGCCGCGCAGGGGCTTTATGCGGAGCTGCACAGTGCCCAATTCAAAGACGACGCTGCTGCGGCTCCCAGGTTGGCTACCGTGGCTGGCCCGCGGCCCACAGCAACTGCCGCCAATGCGGTGCAATCCGTCACGGGGCGGGCCGTCAGTCACCCCTGGTATTCCGGCGCGCGCTGGCCGGCACTCCTTCTGCCGCTGGCCTGGCTGTACGGCTGGGTGGCGGGGCGTCGTCGGCTTGTTTACCAGACTGGGCGGCGGGTCGCGTGGCGGGCGCCGGTACCGGTGATAGTGGTGGGAAATATCACCGCCGGCGGTACCGGCAAGACACCGCTGGTGATCTGGCTGTCACGGTGGTTGCGCCACCGCGGGATGAAACCCGGTATCGTTAGCCGCGGTTACGGAGGGCGGCTGGGTAACGCCGTGGAGAGGGTGCGCGCCGATAGCGACCCCGACTGGGTGGGGGACGAACCGCCCCTGATCGCCCAGCGTACGGATTGTCCGGTGGTGGCGGGTAGAGACCGGGTTGCCGCCGTGCAACATCTCCTGGATGAGGAGACGGTGGATGTGGTGATTGCGGACGATGGTCTGCAGCATTACGCCCTAGCTCGCGATATTGAGGTCGCGGTATTGGACGGTCATCGAGCCGCTGGCAACGGGCAGCTCATTCCTTCCGGGCCGCTGCGGGAGCCCTTGAATCGGCTGTCCGAGGTTGATTGGGTGGTGTCCAACGACATCGCTAGCGGTCTTTGCCAGGATGAAAGCATCCTTCGCATGGCGCCGCTGGTATTCGAGGCGCTTAGTGATGGTCGCCAGGTAAGTTGCGAAGACTTCATCGCGCGCTATCCGGTGGTGAACGCAGTGGCCGGCATCGGTAACCCGGCTCGCTTTGCGCTGACTCTGCAGAGCATGGGGCTGAGCACCGTGTTAGTCGGGCTGCGTGATCACCACCGATACCAGGGCGACGAACTGCTCTTCGACAACGAATGGCCGGTGGTTTGTACTGAGAAAGATGGCATAAAAATCAAACAGTTGAAAGACATACCGAATAACTGTTGGCAACTCAAGACGGACGCGGAACTGGATTCGGGGGCAGTGGCGAAACTGACCGAATGTCTCGCTGCCCACGGCATCGTCCAGCATGGCTGACGGCTATTTCGTCGTGGTGCCGGCCCGCTTCGGGTCCGAGCGATTACCGGGCAAGCCGCTGATCGATCTTGGCGGTGTACCCATGGTGGTGCGTGTAGCGCAGCGCGCACGCCTGGCGCAAGCGGAAGTGGTCGTGGCTACCGATCACCCGGATATTTTTGCCGCTGCCCGTGACCACGGCCTCGACGCGGAAATGACATCGCCGGAGCACCTGTCGGGCTCCGACCGGGTGATGGAGGTGGCGGCCAGACGTGACTGGCCGAAGGACGCCGTGGTCGTCAATGTGCAGGGAGACGAGCCACTGATCCCCCCCGCGGTGATTCGCCAGGTGAGTCGAGCGTTGCACGATGATCCCGGTACCGGAGCTGTCACGCTGTGCGAGCCTGTTCACGATCCCACCAGGGCAGCCGATCCCAATGTGGTCAAAGTGGTGCGTCGTGCAGACGGATGCGCGTTGTACTTCTCCCGCGCCGCCGTGCCGCACGTGCGCGACGCTGCCGGCGAACCGGCGCCGTGGCTGCGCCATATCGGTCTGTACGGGTACCGTCTTAGAGTGTTGCGCCAATTCGTCTCCCTGTCGCCGAGCTCGTTGGAAAGGCTCGAGCGACTGGAGCAGTTGCGCCTGCTGGAGAACGGCGTCGCGCTTAAGGTTCTGACTGCCTGCGAATCGGTGCCGGAAGGTGTCGACACCGATGCCGACGTTGCCCGCGTGCGGGAACTGCTCGCGCGCGAATAAGGTTCCTGCTACTTGGGCGCCATCCGGATGCCTGCATCCAGACGAATGGTCTCCCCATTCAGGTACGGATTCTCGATGATTTGTCCGGCCAGCTTGGCATATTCGCCAGCGTTGCCCAGTCGTTTCGGAAATTGCACCATTTCAATGAGCGGATCGCGCACGCGGTCTGGTGCGCCGGCCAGCATGGGGGTTTCGAAGATCCCGGGCGCAATGGTGCATAACCGGATGCCGGAGCGCGAAAGGTCCCGGGCAATCGGCAATGTCATTCCCACCACGCCAGATTTGCTGGCACTGTAGGCGGCCTGACCGATCTGCCCGTCGAAAGCGGCTACGGACGCGGTGTTGATGATCACCCCACGCTCTCCGTCTTCGTTCACCGGTTCGTTCTGCTGCATTTCGTTGGCACACAGCCGCAACGTGTTGAAGGTACCCACCAGGTTTACCTGAATGACAAAATTGAAGTGATTCAGCGGCAAGGGACCCTCTCGTCCCAGGGTTCGGCCCGGGGTGCCCACGCCGGCGCAGTTCACGTTGATGTGAATGGCGCCGAAGCGCTCCATGATGGCCGACACCGCCTGGGCTGCGGATTCGTCCTCGCTGACGTTGGCCACGAAAGGAGCCGCATTCTCGCCAAGTTCTTTGGCGGTCTGTCCGGCCAGATCTTCGTTCAGGTCAATGATGGCGACTTTGCCACCGTTGTTGATTACCATTTCTGCCGTCGCTCGGCCCAGCCCGGATGCACCGCCCGTTATGACCGCCACCTTGTCCTGTAGATCCACACAACCCTCCATAGTGAGCATTTGAGTTATTCAGCATCGACCAGTGATCCGACGCGGCCGCGCATTATAGCCCAGCCGTCACTGCTCTTCGTTCCCGATTACCTGGATCGGCCAGACGCCGATTCGCTGTTGCAGTGGGCAAACCGATCGGTGCCTTGGGGGAGCGAGCAGATTCGGTTGTTCGGTCGCCAGCGCGTGGTGCCGCGGCTGGTAGCCTGGTTCGGCGATGCTGGTGTGAGCTATCGCTACTCTCAGCTTGAGCATCCTTGCCACGGTTGGCCGCCGGAGCTAAACCGGCTGCGAGGGCGCCTACGGGAGGATTTCGGGGTCGCCAGCAACTTCGCACTGTTGAATCGATATCGGTGTGGTCGCGATTCCATGGGCTGGCACGCGGACGATGAGCCGGAACTGAGCGGGGCGGTAGTCTCGGTGAGCTTGGGAGCGACCCGAACCCTGCGCTTGCGGCCATCCCGTAGCGGAGCGAGCGGTGGCCTGCAGTTGGCGCACGGAACCCTGCTCATGCATGACCGTAAGCTCTATCACGCGTTGCCGAAAACCTCCCGGCCTGTGGGTGAGCGGATCAACCTGACGTTTCGCCAGGTTCGGACGCGATGACCGATATTCCCAACACGCTGGGTGTACCAGCGACAGCGGATCAGGTGGTCGAGGTGGCCGACATCGACCAACTGCGTGGCGTACTGCGCAGCGCTCCGGACGCGCTGGTGCTCGGCGGTGGCAGCAACGTTGTGTTGGGCCGGCACCTGCAACAGACCGTGGTGCTGATGTGCAACAGGGGCATTTCGGTGGCCGCCGACGGGGAGATGGTGGAGGTCACGGCCGCTGCAGGGGAGGGATGGCACCGGCTGGTTCGCCATTGCCTCGATTGTGGCTATTTTGGATTGGAAAACCTGGCGCTGATACCAGGCTCTGTGGGAGCGGCACCGCTACAGAACATCGGTGCCTATGGCGTAGAGTTGGCGCAGAGACTGGTTCGATTGCGGGCGTTGCGCGTCTCCGATGGGTCGGTCCGGGCGTTCGACGCCAGCGAGTGTGGGTTCGGCTATCGCGATAGCTGGTTCAAGTCGGCAGGCGCAGGGCAATATGTCATCTTGGATGTCACCCTGAGGCTCAGCACGCAACCACAACTGGTACTGGACTATCCGGATATTCTTACTGAGCTGTCGCGCATGGGCGTTAAGCGCACTCGACCGCAAGATGTGGCGCGGGCGGTGATCCGGGTGCGTCGCCGCAAGCTGCCCGATCCGGCAAAGGTGGGCAATGTGGGTAGCTTCTTCAAGAACCCGGTGGTGTCACGAGACGTGGCGCAACATGTCCAGTCCCTGGGTGAAGGACTCAGCGCGCACGCTGCTGAGCCGGCGGGAATGGTCAAGCTGTCAGCTGCGCAGCTCATCGATCAGGCCGCTGGCAAGCTTGAGACGCACGGGGGCGCTGCGGTGTGGCCGCGTCAACCACTGGTACTGATCAATCAGGGCAAAGCGACGGGTAGCGACTTCGTGGCGCTGGCAGAGAAGATTCAGGCCAAGGTAATGGCGCGGTTCGGCGTGCCGCTGGTGCTCGAACCGCGCACTTATGGTCTCTAGTCACCCGATTTCGGGATCACTCCTTCGTTCTTGAGCTCCGCTTCTCGCTGCCGACGACGAACCTCTCGCGGATCGTTATAGGCTCGAGACGGGCGGGCAGGCGGCTGTGAGGCTGCTTCTTCAGCCGGCTCGGCCGATTTTGTGGGCGCATCGTCGGGCACAGGCTCAGTAGCCGGCTCGGCCGCACTCGCCGAAGGCTGCTCTTCAGCATGCGGTTCGCGTGGCGTGGCGGCGGCGGGCGGAGCAGTAACGGAGACCGTCGAATCGCTGGAGATTGACGGTGCGTCGCTCGATGAGGGTGCCTCCCTGATCTCCGCCGCAGGTGCGGTTGCTTGTGCTGGCTGCTCGGGTTTGCCGGGTTCCGTGACCGGCGTCGTTTCCGGACTTGGCGCCTTCGCGGCCTGCTCCGTTTCTATGGGCTCGCTGGCCGCCTGTCGGGCGGGCGAGCCGTCTCTCGGTGTGTTGGAGGAACCTTCTCCCAGTGCGCTGCGATCGCGCTTGGGCCGACGTTTGCTGGCCGCCAGGCGCTCTTCGCTGGGTGGCTGCCCACCCACAGAGCGCTGTTCGGCTGCCGCTTGAGGGTCGCTTGCGGTCTCTGCAGCTGCGCGTTCAGTATTCCGTTCGGGCTGGCGGCTCTTGGCATTCTGGCGCCGCTTGCTGTCGCGGCGTTCGCCCTGGCCGTCGTGGTTCTGCTGGCGTCTCCGCCCTTCCTCGGTGCGCTGTTTCTCTGCACCTTGAGGTGGTCGTTTGTTGCCGTCTCTTCCGCCTCTCTGGCCGGCTCCACGATTGCGTTGATTGCCGCCGCGGTTCCGATCGTCGCGGCGGGAACGAGAGTCGCCGCGCTGGCGCTGTCGGTTGCCCCGCGATTGCGCCTTTTTCGCTTCCGACGCTTTGGGCGCCGGTGTCGATTCATTGCTCTCGCCGGAAAACAGGGTGCCGATTAATCGCTTGAACAGCCCGGGTTGTTTGCTATCCGTTGATGGCGGCTGTTTTGCGGACTTGCTCACTACCGGCATGGGCTTTTCAGGGGCAATGCCTGTCACCGCGGGGCGGGGCGCCGGAGCAGGGGTGGGCGCAGGGTTGCTGCTCGACTCTTCTTCGACCTGCATCGCATCGGCTAACTCGTAGCTGGGCACCTCGGCTTCCGCGCGGGCGTGGTCGTCGCGCAGGCGCTGCACTTCGTATTGCGGCGTTTCCATGTTCGGATTGGGCACGATGACCAGGTGGGTCCCGGTGCGGCTCTCGATGTCCTGCACATCCTTGCGCTTTTCGTTGAGCAGAAATGAACCGATGTTCATCGGCACCAGCGCGCGCACGAGGGAGCTGCGCTCTTTGAGTGCTTCTTCCTCCATGAGCCGCAGAATGCCCAATGCGGATGATTTGGTATCCCGAATGCTGCCCTGGCCGCTGCAGCGTGGGCAGACCTCGGTAGTTAGGTCGTCCAGTGATGGACGCAGGCGCTGGCGCGACATCTCCATCAAACCAAAGCGGGAAATCCGGCTGAGCTGGACACGCGCGCGATCTGCTTCCAGAGCCTCCGTCATTTTTGCTTCCACCGCACGCTGAGCCTTGGTGCTGGTCATGTCGATGAAGTCGATGACGATCAACCCCCCCATGTCGCGCAGTCGCAACTGGCGGGCAATCTCTTCGGCCGCTTCCAGGTTGGTGTTGAGCGCCGTTTCTTCTATGTCCGCCCCTTTGGTGGCGCGGGCGGAGTTGATGTCGATGGAGACCAGTGCCTCTGTAGGGTCGATGACCAAACTGCCGCCCGAGGGCAGCTTCACAGAGTGTTGAAACGCGGATTCGATCTGGCTCTCGATCTGGTAGCGGCTGAACAACGGAATGGGGTCGGAGTAGTACTTCACCCGTTGTTGGTAGCTGGGCATGACCTGATCGATAAAGCCCTTGGCTTCCTCATACGCCTCTTCTCCCTCGATGAGTACCTCGCCGATGTCCTTACGCAGGTTGTCACGGATGGTCCGCAGGATGATGTTGTTTTCCTGGTACAGAAGCTTGGGGGCTTTGGCTTCTTCGGCGGCCTGGCCGATGGCTTCCCACAGCTTCAGGAGGTGGTCGAGGTCCCAATGGAGTTCCTCGGGTGCACGGTCGATTCCGGCAGTGCGCACGATGACGCCCATCCCGTCGGGAATGTCTAGCTGGCTCAACGCCTGACGCAGGTTGTCGCGCTCTTCCCCTTCGATCCGTCGCGAAATGCCGCCAGCGCGAGGATTGTTGGGCATCAGTACCAGGTAGCGTCCGGCGAGACTGATGAACGTGGTCAGCGCCGCACCCTTGGTGCCACGTTCTTCCTTGTCCACCTGCACCAGAATTTCCTGTTTTTCCTCTACCAGCTCACCGATGAGCAGCTTTCCGTCGGAAGGTTTCTTTTTGAAGTACTCTCGGGAGATATCCTTGAGCGGCAGAAAGCCGTGACGCTGGGCACCGAATTCCACGAACGCAGCCTCCAGACTTGGCTCCACGCGCGTGATTCTGGCTTTGTAGATGCTCGCCTTTTTCTGCTCACGGCCACGATTTTCGATATCAAGATCGTAGAGCTTCTGCCCGTCTACCAAGGCAACTCGAACCTCTTCCGATTGAGTGGCGTTGATTAACATTCTTTTCATGTGTGTTCCTCGTTGTGGCTCACGTCACCGCTTGGGGTGCGCAGCCGTAAAAGAGCCCGAAACCGAACGCACGAGCGACCACAACGTAAGCGAAGGTGGGACAGACGAAAAGCGGCGGCCTGGAACAAGTGACCAATAATCGTGTCCGGTGCGCAAAGGCCGCCCCGGGCTCGTATGGATCAGCGCCGATTGCGCTGATGGCGAGTGCTCACATGCTGGCGAGCTGGTCTCGCATCGATCGGCGTACTGCGAGCTCGCCGATCGGTTATTTCGTCAAGGTGGCGTCGGGTTGTTGCGCGACGTCACCGGTCTTGTTCGTTTTCGTTGCCGGCCGGTATTGTTTGTCCGATCACCCATCTGTTGGGGTCAATCAAACTGACATCTGGTGTTGGGCTAGCTTCCTATTTGTTTGCTGACTGTCCAAAGACAGTGTGTTCAAAGTTCTAAAAGTGTCGACTCATGGGGCTAGCATATGGATCGCCGGTAACGGCAACGGATCCGCACGGATCCATGTAAAGTGTTCACCTCGTACCGGCTGCCGAGCCCAGCGCCTTACGGCGCGTGTTAGAACGACGGCGGCATGGTAGCAGTCAAAGCTAAGTGCATCAAACAGTTAGAGAAAATTATGCAGGGAGAATCCGGCTTCGGCGTGCGTTACGTCGACATCGATGAGCAGGAAGGGCAGAGAATAGACAATTTTCTGTTGGCGCTGCTTTCCGGTGTGCCCCGCAGCCGTGTGTATAGACTGCTGCGCAAAGGGGAAGTGCGCGTCAACGGCGGCCGCGTGAAGGCCACTTACCGACTGAAAAGGGCGGATCGCGTGCGCGTTCCCCCGGTTCGCACCAAGGCGCGCGCTGAGCCGGCGCGGCCCAGCCAGGCGGCCGCTCGGGCGCTAGAATCGGCGCTGCTGTTCGAAGACGAAGCGCTTATCGCCCTGAACAAGCCGGCAGGTATGGCCGTGCATGGGGGCAGCGGTATTTCCTATGGGTTGATCGAGGCGCTGCGCGCCATGCGACCGGGCGCCTTCCTGGAACTCGCGCACCGGCTCGACCGCGATACTTCGGGGTGTCTAGTGGTAGCCAAAACCCCCGGGGCGCTGCGCCAGTTACACGCAGTCTTGCGCAAGCGCGAAGCGAAGAAAGCCTACGTTGCCATCGTTCATGGGCGCTGGCCGGCAAAGCTCACCACTGTGCGCCTGTCACTGCACAAATACGTGACGGCATCCGGCGAGCGCAGGGTCCGGGTATCGTCCCAAGGCAAGCCCAGCAGGACCGACTTTCAGCGAGTAGCGGATGCCAAGCGAGCCACCCGGCTGCACGCGTTTCCCCACACCGGGCGCACCCATCAGATTCGGGTTCATACGGCGGCGTCGGGTCACGCTGTCTTCGGCGATGACAAGTACTGCGATGAGCAGGGGCTGGACTTGTCGCGCGACCTGGGAATCCGTGCCCTGTGTCTGCACGCGCACAAGTTGAGTTTTTCCTGCGCCGGAGATGAGTACCGGTTCAGCGCGCCGACACCGGAGGCCTTCGAATCAGCCTGGGAAGCGTTGGTTCAGGACGGATAGGCCTTCTTCGGCCAGCAGGTTGCACAGCTCGATGAGCGGGAGCCCCACAAGTGCGTTGGGATCGTTCCCGCCGATGGCGGTGAACAGGGCGATACCCAGGCCTTCGGATTTGAATGCTCCCGCACAATCCAGGGGTTGCTCGCGTTCCACGTAGTTTGCGATCTGGGCGGCGCTGAGCGACCGGAAGGTCACGGGCGTCACAGCCAGCGATACGTGCTGGGCGCCGGTCGCGGCGTTGACGAGACACAAACCGGTGAGAAACTCCACCGTGCGGCCGGACAGCATGGCCAGCTGATCGCGGGCATTGGACTCGGTGCCTGGTTTGCCCAGCACCTGCTGGTCGCAAACGGCGAGTTGATCGGAACCCACCACCAGGGCGGTGGGGTGCGATTCTGCCACTTTGCGCGCTTTGTCCACGGAAAGGCGTTGGACCAGTTCATGGGGCTGCTCGCCCGCACGGGGCGATTCGTCCGCGTCTGGGGGTTCGCTGCGAAACGGAATTCCTAGCCGTTCGAGCAGGCTGGCCCGATAACGCGAGCTCGATGCCAGGATCAGTTCCGAGGCGCCGTTGGAAAGCGGAAAAAATTCCAATGAATTTCGGGGGTTAGACGGCAAGGGGATCGACTGCGTGCTTTACAGGGGTCGGTAGGGTACCTATGATTGCGCCCGCTATGAAGACCCGCCCGGACCAGCCCTTAGCTTATCGTGAGTTGGCCAGGCGCAGGGCAGCGGTTACGCGCCGGTTGGGTCCGTCCAGCTTGCCCCGTTGGTCTGCCCTTGCGGGGGAGAACTGGAGCGTGGATACCAAGCTCGAGTTCAGCCTCGACGAGGACGGCGTGGTCTGGGTGCACGGTGAATTTGCCGCTCGGGCGGAGCTGCTCTGTCAGCGCTGTCTGGAGGTGCTGCCCAGCGAGTATTCGGGCCGCGTGGACCTTTGCCTGGTGGAAGACGCGCAACGGGCTGATGAGCTGGCGCACAGTTGCGATGTGCTGCTGGTCTCGGGCGATCAGATCGATGTGTCGGAGATCGTTGAAGACGAGTTGCTGCTGGGCGTTCCCGAGCAGCTCTGCGAGCAGGAGCCGTGCGTGCGCCTGCCCGATTTGAGTTATCCGGCGCCCGGCGTTGAAGAGGAAGAAGTACAAGGCAACCCTTTTGCGGCGCTGGGTCGGCTGAAGGCGGATTAGAGCAACAAAAGCTGAACACGAACAACTATGGAGACCAGCAATGGCGGTACAAAAGAGTAAGGTGACGCGGGCGCGCCGTGGCAATCGGCGATCTCATGATTCGCTCGCGAAGCCCGCGCTGTCTATCGACCCGACCACGGGGGAAACTCACCGGCGTCATCAGGTGACGGCGGACGGGTTCTATCGCGGCAGAAAAGTCGTCGATCGAGACGACTAGCGCGCATGAGTCTGGGATTCGTTTTCCCGGGTCAGGGATCGCAGAGCGTGGGCATGTTGTCCGACGTGGCCGACCAGCATCCGCAGATACAAGCGCAATTCGAAAGCGCCGGTGAGGCCATCGGGCAGCCGTTGTGGGATATCGTTCAGAACGGCCCCGACGAACGCCTGAACAGTACCGAGATCACACAGCCCGCCTTGCTGGTGGCCAGCACGGCATTGTGGTCAACCTGGGTGGAGCAAGGCGGGGCGCGACCGGCCCTAATGGCCGGTCATAGCCTGGGCGAATATTCGGCGCTGGTCTGCGCCGGAGCGCTGCGCGTGGAGGACGGTGCGCGACTGGTGCACCGCCGTGGGGAGCTCATGCAGCAGGCGGTGCCCAACGGACAGGGCACCATGGCGGCGATCCTCGGGTTGGAAGACGACCAGGTGCGGGCGTGTTGCGAATTGGTGGACGGCGTGGTGGCGCCGGCCAACTACAACGCGCCGGGCCAGGTGGTCATTGCTGGTGCCACCGAGTCAGTGACCGCCGCGGTGGAGGCCTGCAAGAGCGCCGGGGCGAGACGTGCCACACTGCTTACTGTGAGCGGACCCTTCCACTGCGAGCTCATGGAGCCCGCCAGGGACGCTTTCGAACAGGTGCTGGCCGATGCGGTGATATCCATGCCCGACATTCCGGTGGTGCACAACGTCGATGGCCGGATTGCGGCGAACGAGTCGGAAATCAAGGAGAAGCTCATTGCGCAGGTTGCCGCACCGGTAATGTGGACCAGCTGCGTAAGCGCCATGGTCGAAGCCGGGGTGGACCAGATGATCGAGTGCGGGGCCGGTAAGGTGCTGGCGGGCCTGAACAAGCGTATCGACCGAGGTCTGAGCACTCAGTCCATCGGTAGCGCAGAAGCGCTCGCCGCGGCGTTGGACTCGTGAGTGACGCTAAGGTAGCCCTGGTTACCGGCGCAAGCCGAGGTATCGGCGCCGCTATCGCCCGCCGCTTGAGCGAAGATCATTTCGTGGTGGGTACAGCGACAACGGCTGACGGAGCCGCTGTGATAGATGCGGCGCTGTCCGGGTCGGGTCGCGGTCTTGTGATGCGCGTAGACGACGATCAGTCGGTGGATGAGGCGCTAGGCGCGTTGGGTGCTGACGAGCAGCTTCCGGCGATATTGGTCAATAATGCCGGGGTAACCGCTGACAATCTGCTCATGCGGATGAAGTCCGAGGAGTGGAACAGCGTCATCGAGACCAATCTTGGCGGATTGTTCCGCGTCGTGAAGCCCTGTTTGCGCAGTATGATGAGAGCCCGTTGGGGGCGCATCGTGAACATCAGCTCGGTGGTGGCGCGCATGGGAAATCCAGGGCAGGGCAACTACGTCACCAGCAAAGCCGGAATTGAAGGATTCACGCGCTCCCTGGCCCTGGAGGTGGCTTCGCGAGGTATCACGGTGAACGCCGTGGCGCCGGGATTCATAGCAACGGACATGACCAGTGAGCTCACCGAGGGCCAGGTTGCCCAGATGCTCGAGCGGGTGCCTGTGGGTACGATGGGCGCTCCGGAAGATGTGGCCGAGGCTGTGGCCTTTCTTGTTAGTGACGGCGCTGGCTATATAACCGGCGAGACGCTGAGCGTCAATGGCGGGCTTCATATGCACTAGAGGCAATTGCTGTGGAGGCAGCTTGAATTGGCATATCGCCCTCTATAAAATTCGCCCCGCCCTGCCCCCCGGGAACCTTATTAGGGAGACGTCTGTAGCATGAGCAGTGTAGAAGAGCGTGTCAAAAAGCTGATCTGCGAACAGCTTGGAGTTAAAGAAGACGAAGTCAAGGATGAAGCCTCTTTCGTAGAGGACCTTGGCGCAGATTCGTTGGATACCGTCGAGTTAGTGATGGCGCTGGAAGAGGAATTCGAAACTGAGATTCCAGACGAAGAGGCGGAGAAGATCACCACCGTGAAAGAAGCCATCGACTACATTCTGGCGCACCAGTAGTCGATTCGGGCTTTTCCCCACCTTTCTAAGAGAAGCCGCATCTACTAAAGTAGTGCGGCTTTTCGCTTGTTGGCGTGGTGTTTGGCGCCGCATCAAACGAACATCGAGAACCCTACGATGGCTGAACGACGTGTGGTAGTGACCGGGCTCGGCGTGCTTTCCCCGATCGGTAACAATCTGGAAACTGCTTGGGCCAATGCCCTGGCCGGGAAAAGCGGCGCGGGGCTCATCGACAACTTCGACACCGAAGACTACTCGGTGAAAATTTGTGCGGCGGTGAAGGATTTCGATCCCACCGAATTTGTTGATCGCAAAGAAGTGCGCCGCAACGACGAGTTCATCATTTACGGCATGGCGGCCGGCATAGAGGCGATACAGAATGCCGGCCTTGAGGCCAACCCGCCCGACGCCCATCGCTACGGTGTGGCGATCGGATCGGGTATTGGCGGGATTGGGACGATAGAGACTACCTCGGTTGCGCTGGATCACGGCGGGCCTCGCAAGGTGTCCCCGTTCTTCATTCCCGCCAGCGTGGTCAACATGATTTCCGGGCAGCTGTCGATTCGGTTCGGGTTCACCGGGCCGAACATCGCCATCGTCACCGCGTGTACCTCCGGCACCCACAACATTGGCTTCGGTGCCCGCATGATTAAGTACGGCGACGCGGACGTGATGGTGGTTGGCGGTGCCGAATATGCCCGCACCCCGGTTGCGGTGGCGGGATTTTCCAACATGAAAGCGCTCTCCACGCGGAACGACGACCCACAAGCGGCATCCCGGCCGTGGGATCGCGATCGCGATGGCTTTCTATTGGGAGAAGGCGCCGGTGTGCTGGTGCTCGAAGAGTACGAGCGAGCCAAAGCACGAGGGGCCAGGATCTATGCGGAGGTCAAAGGCTTCGGCATGAGCGGTGATGCCTTCCACATTACCGGCCCTGCGGAAGATGGCGCGGGTGCGGTTTTGTCGATGCGAAATGCGCTTGCTGATGCTCAACTGAACGCTGAAGACGTGGATTACATCAACGCCCACGGTACGTCCACGCCGTTGGGTGATGTGGCTGAGACCGTTGCCATCAAGAAGGTGTTCGGCGCCGATACCAAGGTGGCCGTCAACTCCACTAAGTCCATGATCGGCCATCTGTTGGGCGCCGCGGGCTCGGTGGAAGCTGCGTTCACGATTATGGCCATAAAGAACGAAGTCTCCCCGCCCACGATCAATCTGGACAATCCCGGTGAGGGCTGCGATCTGGATTACGTTGCGAACGTGGCCCGCGATATGCCGATTCGTGCCGGATTGAGCAATTCTTTCGGGTTCGGGGGAACCAACGGCACGGTAATCTTTACGCCCGTGTGAGCCGCTGGTGGCATTTGTCGGTGCGCTCAGGCGTACACACGGGTTGACGGCCAACGAGCCATGAAGCTTGTCGTTAGCACTGGTTTGATTGTGGTGGTCGCCTGCGGGGTTGGCGCCTGGTACGTTAATCGCTGGAACAACACCCCGCTGGGAATCGAGCCAACCACGCAGACGGTAGTACTGCAAAGAGGCGAGCCGTTCTCGGCCTTCGCCCATCGCTTGAGTGAGCGGAATCTCGTTACCCATCCGAGGCTATGGTCCAGGCTCGTCCAGTTTCGGGGCTTAGCCAGGCAGGTGCGCGCCGGCGAATATGTGGCTTGCGCGAGCGACACGCCGGAAACGCTGCTGCAGCGATTGATCGCTGGCGACGTCCTGGCTTACGAGGTGCGCCTGATCGAAGGCTGGACGGCAATGCAGGCGCTTGCAGCACTGCATGACGAACCTAGGCTGGCCCACACATTGTCGAGCGCTACCGTTGATACGCTGCTTGGTGCGCTGGGTCTTCCCGATGGGCACGCCGAGGGGCTGTTTTATCCTGACACTTATCGCTTTGTATCCGGAGACAGCGATGCCGACATCTTGGGTCGCGCTTACGTCAAGATGCAGGATGAGCTTGCCGCGTTGTGGGAGCAGCGTGCCGACGGGCTGCCCTATGCCACCGCCTACGAAGCACTGATTGTCGCGTCGCTGGTGGAGAAGGAGACGGGGCGAGATGAAGACAGGGGAAGCATCAGTCAGGTATTTGCCAGCCGCATGCACAAGGGCATGCGGTTGCAGACCGATCCGTCGGTCATTTATGGTTTGGGCGAAGCCTTCGATGGCAATTTGACCCGGCGTGACTTGCGCCGGGACACGCCATACAACACCTATGTGCACCGTGGATTACCGCCGAGCCCTATTGCCCTGCCAGGCAGGGGATCCATCGAGGCGGCTCTGCACCCAGCCGATGGCGAGTATCTCTATTTCGTGGCGCGCGGCGATGGGTCCAGCCAGTTTTCCACCAGCCTGGCCGAGCACCGTGCGGCCGTGCGCAAGTATCAACTCCGCTGAGTCCCGATAGATGGCGGATGGCCGGTTTATTACGTTGGAGGGAGGCGAAGGGGTAGGCAAGACCACCAACCTGGAGTTTGTGGTCGATCGGCTGAAGCAGCACGGTCTGGATGTGGTGGTCACTCGCGAGCCTGGTGGAACGCCGGTGGCAGAGGAATTGCGTGATCTCTTGCTGCGCGTTCGCGACGACGAGATGGTTCCGTTGGCAGAATTACTTTTGATGTTTGCGGGTCGGGCACAACACGTCGAGCAATTGGTTAAGCCCGCGCTGGCCAAGGGGCAATGGGTCGTGTGTGACAGGTTTACCGACGCAACGTATGCCTACCAGGGTGGTGGTCGAGGTATCGACGACAGGCAGATCGCATTGCTTGAAGAGATGGTGCAGGGTCCGTTGAGGCCCGATTTGACCATCTACCTGGATGTGCCGGTGCAGATCGCGGCTGAGCGTATAGCTGGTCGGGAGCACGACCGAATCGAGCGTGAGCGCGTAGAGTTTTTCGAGTCGGTGCGGGCGACGTATATTGCTCGCGCCCGTGAATATTCCCGGATCCAGCTAGTGGACGCCGCGGCAGATATCGAGCAGGTTCAAGCGGACATTGCCCTCATTCTCGATTATTTCGTGGGGAGCGCTGACTGATGGCTTTGCCCTGGCTGGAATCCGCCATGGGGCGAATTCAGGAATCTCTGGATGCCGGTGCGTTACCACACGCACTGCTGCTCACCGCTGAGCAGGGGTGGGGAGAGCGCGCCCTTGGCCAGTGGCTCACCTTGAGGCTGTTGGATGAAGATCCGAGCAGGGTGCCCACCGAGCTCGCTCACCCTGACCTGCGTTGGATTGCACCTGATGGCGCGGAGATAAAGGTCGACGCGGTGCGCGAGCTGGCAGGATTCGCCTATGCCACCGCCCAGCAAG
>DEBD01000013.1:80760-101587 GCA_002348385.1 Gammaproteobacteria bacterium UBA2965
AAGTCATCGTTTTCGAAGACGCGCATTTGCTGAACCGTGCGGCTGCCAACGCCCTACTCAAGACGTTGGAGGAACCGCCGTTGGGCACGTTCATTCTGCTGTGCAGCTGTTTTCCCGGACGCCTGCTGCCTACCGTACGAAGCCGGTGCCAGCGCTTTCACGTGCGCGCCGATGCATCGGCGGCTCGGGCGTGGCTCGCGCGGGAGACCGGCACGGACGATGCCGAATTGGAAGCGCGCTTGTATGCAGCGGGCGGGGCTCCGCTGGCGGTACTCGAGGAGCTCGAAGAAGGGCGGCCACCTATTGGCACACTGCTGGATCAGGTGCTGCAAGCCCCAGAGCCGCTTGCCAGGCTGGATGATCTTTTGGCCTTGCCGCCCGCTGCCCTCACCGGGGGATGGTATCGCTACCTGGTAGGCGCGCTGGCCGGTGTCGGGCATTTCCCGGCGTTGGCCCAAGCGCCCCGGCGAGCGCTCCTGGGGTTTGCCGACGAGTTGCTGTGGGTGCGCGCTCAGCTGCTCACCACCAACAGCGCCAACGCCCGGCTGCTGGTGGGGAGATTGACAAGTCGCTGGCACGAACTCGGGGCGAGCATTTCGTGACGGACACGCCGTGTGGGCGATTGACACGCTTCCGACGGGCACGGATCATTGTGCACGATCGACTCCATCCGGGAGTTGCCTAGACGGGATTGACGCCCATGGCCGCGAAGCGCGGAGCGAAGAACGGGATTTTGTCACTGGCCATTAAGGACAAAGCCGTTCTGTATGCGGCGTATATGCCGTTCGTTCGCAACGGCGGCCTCTTCATACCCACCAAAAAGGAATACCAACTCGGTGAAGAGGTATTCATGTTGCTCAACCTCATGGACGAGGCCGAGAAAATTCCGGTGGCTGGCAAGGTCATCTGGGTGACCCCCAAAGGCGCTCAAGGCAACAAGGCAGCGGGTGTTGGCGTGCAGTTCAACGACCAAGACGATGTGGCACGCTCCAAGATCGAAACTTACCTGGCCGGCGCCTTGCAGTCAGATCGTCACACGCACACCATGTAACAAGGCGCCCCATCCGAGCGCACAGTATTGCTGGTCGACTCCCACTGCCATCTCAATTACCTAGACGAGCCTGACGAGGCGCTTCGTGCTGCGCGTGGCGGCGGTGTGCGTGGATTCCTTTGCATAGGTGTAGATCGCACGAGCATCGACTCGGTATTGGCGCTTGCTACGCGTAACGACGATGTCTGGGCCAGTGTGGGCGAACATCCAGAGGCGGCCTCCGACGACCCGGAGTGGGTTGGCGCGCACCTCGACGCGCACCGGGTGGTGGCTGTTGGGGAAATGGGTCTGGATTTTTTTCGCAATGACGCTGACGACGTGCGCCGTCGCCAGCAGGACTGTTTCGACTACCAGCTGGGATTGGCGGCCGAGCGCGGCTTGCCGGCGGTTATCCATACCCGGGCGGCGGAGGCTGAAACGCGCGATATGCTGATCAAGCATGCTGGCGCCACCGGTGTGCTGCATTGCTTCACTGAGTCGTGGGAGCTCGCCAAGAAGGCCCTGGATCTGGGCTACTACATCTCCATCTCGGGCATCGTCACGTTCAAGAATGGTGCCAATGTCCGCGAGGTGGCAGCGAAGGTGCCTAAAGATCGGTTGCTGGTGGAGACCGATTCCCCCTGGCTGGCACCCGTCCCGCATCGCGGCAAGGAGAACCAGCCGGCTTTTGTCGTTCATACGGCGCGCTTTCTCGCCGAACTGCTCGATTGGGAGCCGAAGCAACTCGAACGTCAGACTACCGAGAACTTTTTTCGGCTGTTCTCTCGCGCACGGGACCAGTCGTAGTGTGTGTGCGTGTGTTAGAGCGCCTGCCCTGAAAAAGTAGACGTGCGCGCACTGCTCATAAGTTGCGCTCGAAAAAATCCAGAATGAGTTCAAATCGATGCACTGAAACGCTTTGTTCCTGTAGTGCGTGCTTTGAACCTGGGTAGGTCATCATTTCGAAGCGTTGATTGGCTTGTTGAAGCGCGGCGTAGAGCTTGGTGCTGTGCGTGAAAAGAACGTTGTCGTCTGCCATGCCGTGAATGAGCAGCAAGCTTCCGCGTAAGTTCTCGAGGTAGGGAAATACGGCGCTGGAGCGATACCCCTCTGGATTCGCTGTCGGAGTGCTCAAATAGCGCTCTGTGTAATGCGTGTCGTACAGGCACCAGTCCGAAACCGGCGCCACCGAGACGCCTGCCTGAAAGATGTGGGGCGCCTTGGCCATGCACATGACGGCCATGTAGCCGCCGTAGCTGTGGCCGAACACGCCGATGCGCTGCGGATCCACCCAATCCAGGCCGCGCAGAAATTCCGCTCCGCGCACCTGATCGGCCACTTCGACTTCTCCCAATTGCCCGTAGATGGGGTCCTGGAAGGCACGCTCGCGGTTGCTGGACCCGCGGTTGTCCAGTTCCAGCACCCCGTACCCGCGTTGGGCGAAAAGTTGCAGCGTGAGGGGAGGCCACTCGTTACGCACCCGTTGCACCCCCGGTCCGCCGTACACGGAGACGACGACAGGGTGCGTGCTCTGGGTAACGTCCGGTTTGGTGAGTCGATAGTAAAGTGTTGAACCGTCGGGCCCTTCCAGTGAGCCCAGAATCGGTGCCCGGTGGGCGGATCGGTAAGGGAAGTAGCCGTGGTCCTGGTCGATCGTTTCTTCCAGTACGGTCACGTTATCGCCGGTCGGCGTGGCCACGCTGATGTGCCCGGCCATTTCCAGTGCGCTGAATCGGTCGACGTACCACCGTGCCCCGGGTGCGACCACCACATCGTGCCAGCCAGCCGCGTCCGTGAGCTGCGTGCGCGTGCCGCTGGTAATCTCGACTCGATAGAGATGTTGTTCTGTCGGATCCTCCAGCCAACCGAGGTACAGAACCTGTTGCTCGTCCGCGTACATCACACTGCTCACCCGCCCGGGCGCGCTGGTCAGCTTCCGCGGGCCGTCGCTGTCGTATAGATACAACTGGGCGCTGCCGTCACGTTCGGACGTCCAGATGAATCGCTCGTCGTCGATGCAACGGAAGTTGTTGTGAAGGTCGACCCAGGTCTTTGCCGATTCAGCGATTTTGACTTCCAACGATCCGGTTTGCGGATCAGCGAAGCTCAGCGTCAGTTGCTTCTGGTCGCGCTGCTGCACCTGCACAGCCAGCTTCTGGTTGGCCCACCCCACCCGTGCCAGATAATCATCCGAGCGCGCGGCGTAGGTTACCGGGGTGACGGTTCCGGTACGCAGATCCTGTATCAGCAGATCAACCCGAGCATTGGCTTCCCCGGTGTACGGATAGCGCTGCTCTATGACGTCGAAGCTCGATGCGCTGATCTCGAAGCGCTGAGATATGGCGACGGGGGATTCGTCGACCCGGGTGTAGGCCAGCAACGATTCATCGGGCGACCACCAGTGGCCCTCGAATCGGTGCATTTCTTCAGCCGCGATGAAATCCGGCACACCGTAGGCAACGGCCTGGTTCGCGTCGGTGGTGAGCGCGCGTTCCGTACCCGTGTCCAGGCTGTAGCAGTACAGGTTGCCTTCGCGTACGTACGAGAGATGGTTGCCGGCGGGAGAAAAGCGCAGTTGGGTCTGGCGCGTGCCTTCTGGCGTTATGCGAGTGATGTTTTCATCTGCGGTATCCATTACGAAACCGGCCCCATCGGCGCAAAGCAGCACACGCTGGCCGTCGGGGCTCAGCGTAAAGCTGGTGATGCCGGCGCTGAACTGCCGTCGGCGCTCGCGCTCGGCCTTTTCGGCTGCGCTCGCCTCAGCGTCCGAGGAGGAGTTCAGCTGCGTGGCGCGGACCCAGCAGCGCGGCGCGCTGCCGCTGGCTTCACAGCGCCACAGATCCAGGCGCTCCCGGTCGTCTTCGGCAGTGCGCAGAAACGCGAAATAGCAACCGTCCGGAGCGATCTGCATGCCGGTCGGCAGATTTCGAAACAGCGGCGGATCGCCGAATAGCCGTTCGACGCTAAGACGTTGTGTCACGCGGCGCCTGGCGCCTGAGCGAAGGCGTCGCGGGTCAGATTTTCCACGCCGTCCGGGCGGATCGCGACGTTGTCTTCAATGCGTATGCCACCGAAGTCCTGCAGCGCCTCCACCTCGGGCCAACAGACATGCTGGCCGGCTTCGGACGCGCGCAGTTCCTCGAGCAGCTGGGGGATGAAATAGAGGCCTGGCTCTATCGTGAACACCTGGTCCACCTCAATCTCGCGGGTGAGCCGCAGAGCCTGGTACGACTCCGGTGGCTCGCTGGTGGTGCCCTCGGTATCGATCTGGTGGCCGCCTACGTCGTGGGTTTGCAGGCCCAGCAGGTGTCCCAATCCGTGGGGCAGAAATGCGCGCGTGATGCCGGCGTCGAACGCCTGTTCGCCATCGCACTGGATGAGGCCCGCGGCGTTGAGCATCCCACCCAGGCGATGATGCATGTCTTCGTGCAGGTCCAGAAAACTCAGCCCGGGCCTGATCTTGCTCACCAGCTCCTGCTGCTGGCGGTCCATGGCCGCCACCAGCGCGTTGAATGTCTGTTGGGCTGCGCCCGCCTGATCGCTACCGTAGGTGCGGGTGACATCCGCTGCGTAATTGCGGTGCCGCGCACCAGCGTCGATGAGGAAGCTGTGCCGCGGGTTTGGCGCCGCGCGCTCATAGTGCTGGTAATGGAGGATGCCGGCATGCTGGTTGAGCGCGATGATGTTGGGGTAGGGCAGGTCCGCTTCGGTTTGCCTGGACGCATCCAGATAAGCCAGCTGCAGCTCAAACTCGCTGGCCCCCCCCGCAAACGCGCTGGCGGCGGCAAGGTGGCCCGATACGGCCCGCGCGCTGGCCTGCCGCATGCACTGGAGCTCGTATTCGGTTTTGTAGGCGCGCAGGTAGTGCAGCTCATTGATGAGCGCAGAGGGGTTTACCTCGCCGAGCGACCCCTGCGCGCTGCTCGGATCCCCCACATAGGCAACCTGCCCGGCGTGCTGAGTGCAAACGTTCACCTCGCGCTGAATGGCGTCAATGGAGTCGAACACGTCGATGTTCAGAACACCGAGCAACTCCTCAGGGGGATCCGGTGGTTGGTGCCAATAATCGGCAGGAGAATAAAACAGCAGCCGGGGCTCTCGACCCGTTTCCAGGATCAGAGTGCTGCCTTCACAGGCGTCGCTGCCCAGCCACTGAGCAAGATGGGGGTTGGCTCTGAATACCGGGGACTGGTCGTCGAACAGATAGGTGCGCGACACACCCGCAGCCACCACGGCCAGCTGGTAGTCATGATTGCATAGGGCCTGATCCCAGCGATCTTTGAGGATGCCCAGGTGTTCCGCCAGGGATTCGTTTTGCTTGCTCATCGGGTACGCGAGTATACGCGTCGGGCTCGCACTTGGCCCTCCAACCGGAGGGAACTTCGTGATAGATTGCCAGCCGGAAAAGAACAAGTGACATCGGAGGATTCATGGGAGCATTCGCCTACGTGGCGCCCACAACCGTTGCCGAGGCGTTAGGAGTGCTCGAAGAGCATGCTAGCCAGGGCAAGCGGGCTCAGATCCTGGCAGGGGGTACAGACCTGCTGGTGCAGCTGCAGTCTGTGGACCGCACGCCCCGCACCATCGTGGACATCAAGAAACTGGAAGAAGCCAATCGCGTTGAGGTCGGTGCCGATGAGACCTTCGTCGGCGCGGCGGTGGCCAGTGCGGTGCTCAACGAGAACGAAGAGCTCAAGCAACGCTTTCCCGGATTGATCGAGGCGGCGGATCTGATCGGTTCCACCCAGATCCAGGGGCGAGCGACCATCGCAGGCAACCTGTGCAACGCGTCGCCCGCAGGCGACACCATTCCCGCGTTGATTGCGATTGGCGCCGTCTGTGTCATCGCGAGCGAATCCGGCAACCGCGAGCTGGCGGTGGAGGATTTTGTGACGGGTGTTGGCACCAATGCGTTGCAGGACGGTGAGTTCCTCGTGGGGCTGAAAATCCCCAATCCCCCGGCGCGAACCGCAGACGCGTACCTGCGCTTCATTCCCCGAACTGAGATGGATATCGCGGTGGCTGGCGCTGGCGTGGCCCTCACGCTGGACGACGCAGGTACCTGCACGGCGGCCAGGGTGTCGATCGGCGCGGTGGCGCCCACGGCACTCCTGGTAACGGCGGCCGCGGATGCGTTGGTTGGAACCAGCGTGGACGACGACGCGCTGGCGGCTGCGGCCGCCGCTTGTTCAGCGGCGGCCTCTCCCATTACGGACAAGCGCGGCACGGTCGAGTACCGGCGCAAGGTGGTGGGCGTGCTGTGCAAGCGCGCGGCCGCCATCGCTCGAGACCGCGCCCAGGCGTAGCAGCGGGGCCGAAGAACACAAAGGACACAATCCATGAGTAAAGTACAAGTAGAAACCCGCATCAATGGCGAAGGGGTGGAATTTCTGTGTGAGCCTCAGCAGACCCTGTTGGAGGTGCTCCGCGAAACCCTCTCGCGCACGGGCACCAAAGAAGGTTGCGCAACCGGCGATTGCGGAGCGTGCAGTGTGCTGCTGGACGGCCGCTTGGTCTGCTCCTGCCTGGTGCTGGGCGTTGAGGCCGAAGGCAAGGAAGTGACCACCATCGAAGGTATTGCAGGCAACGATGGGCTGCACCCCATCCAGCAGAAGTTCCTGGAGCGCGCGGCGCTGCAATGCGGTATCTGCACGCCAGGCCTGATAGTGGCCACCAAGGCGTTGTTGGACAAACACAAGAATCCGGATGAGGAGACCATTCGCTATTGGCTGGCAGGCAACCTCTGCCGCTGTACCGGATACGACAAGATCATCCGCGCGGTACAGGATGCCGCGGAGGAACTGGCATACGAGGCCTAGCCCACCTGGTGGCGAGGTTGAAAGTTATCTGAAGGAGGCCTAAAGAAAGTGGCTGAAGCTGTTGATTACAAAGTAGTTGGTACTCGTCCGATTCGACCTGACGGCGTGGACAAGGTCACAGGCCGTGCCCAGTATGGTGCCGACCTGAACCTGCCCAACATGCTCTACGGCAAAGTGCTGCGCAGTCCCCATGCGCACGCCAAGATCAAGAGCGTGGACGTGAGCAAGGCATTGGCTATGGACGGCGTTTACGCGGCGGTGTCCGGAGCCGATTTTCCCACCGCGGCCCATGGCGATATTGGCGGTGAGGGCGGCGGCGACGTTGCCGATGTGGCTAAGAACGTCATGGCGCGCGATAAGGTGCTCTACCACGGCCATGCGGTTGCCGCGGTTGCCGCAACCTCACAATCCATCGCGGACGCCGCGTTGGCGGCCATCGATGTGGAATATGATGTGCTGACGCCGGTTCTGGACGTGGACGAAGCCATGGCCGACGACGCGCCGCTGCTCGATGAGAACTGTTTTACCGCCAACCTGCCGGAAAAGCCCGACAAGCCTTCCAACATCGCTGCTGTCATGCAATTGGCGCGCGGCAACGTGGAAGAGGGGTTCGAGGCGGCGGACGTCATCGTAGAAGGGGACTACAACATCCCCATGGCGCACCAGGGCTACATCGAGCCCCACGCCTGTACGGCCACCATCAACGAAGCGGGTCAGGCTACGGTCTGGTGCTGCACCCAGGGTCATTTCGAGTTCCGCTCCATGACCGCCAAGCTGTTGGGCATGGAGATTGCCGACCTGAAATTCATCGCCTCAGAAATTGGTGGCGGTTTTGGAGGCAAGACGGTGGTCTATCTGGAGCCGCTAGCGGTGCTGCTGTCCAAGCAGTCCGGGCGCCCGGTTAAGATGATGATGACTCGCGAGGACGTGTTCCGGGCTACGGGACCTACCTCGGGCACTCATTGCAAGGTGAAAGTCGGTGCCAAGAAGGACGGCACGCTCACTGCGGCCACGGCCTGGCTGGCCTACGAGGCTGGTGCCTTTGCTGGGGCTCCCATGGGTCCAGGCGCCATGTGCGTTTTTGCGCCATACGAATTGGAAAATTTCCACATCGAGGCGTTTGACGTGCTGGTTAACAAACCCAAGGTGGCCGCCTATCGTGCCCCTGGTGCGCCGCAGGCGGCGCATGCCATCGAAGTCGCGCTGGACGATCTGGCCCGGCAACTGGATATGGATCCCATCGATTTGCGTTTGAAAAACGCGGTCAGCGAAGGCACCCAGGCATCTTACGGGCCGAAATTTCCACGTATCGGCTTCAAGGAGTGCCTGGAAGCCGCAAAAGCCCACCCCAACTACACCAAACCGCTGCCCGAAGGCGCTGGTCGGGGTGTTGCCGCAGGTTTCTGGTTCAACGTCGGTATGCAATCCAGCGCCGAGGTGCACATCAACGAGAACGGCTCCGTCATCGTGGTGGAGGGGAATCCCGACATCGGCGGCTCGCGCGCGTCCATGTGCATCATGGCTGCGGAAACCCTGGGGGTGGAGTACGACAGCGTGCGCGCCCTGGTGGGTGATACCGAAAGCACCGGGTTCTCAAACGTGACCGGTGGTTCTCGAACCACGTTCGCCACCGGAATGGCAGTGATTGAAGCGTGCGAAGACATCATTGCTCAGTGCAAGGCTCGTGCGGCCGCGACCTGGGGGGTGGACGAAGATCAGGTGGAGTGGGAGGACGGGCAGGCAGTGCCTGCCCCCGGCGTGAATGCCGATGTCAAACCGCTGAGCCTGGCCGACATCGCTGCGTCGGCCCACAAGACGGGCGGTCCGCTGCTGGGTCGCGCATCACTCAATGCTCAGGGAGCCGGCGCCTCGTTTGCCGTGAACATCTGCGATCTGCAGGTGGATGCCGAGACCGGCAAAGTGGACGTGCTGGGCTTCACCGCTGTTCAGGATGCCGGCCGAGCCATCCACCCGGATTATGTGGAAGGCCAGATGCAGGGTGGCGCGTCCCAAGGTCTGGGTTGGGCGCTCAATGAAGAGTACATCTTTGACAAGAATGGCGTGATGGAAAACGCCGGCTTCCTCGACTATCGCATTCCCGTTGCGTCGGATCTGCCGATGATCGATTGCGAGATCGTAGAGGTTCCCAATCCCAGCCATCCGTACGGCGTGCGTGGTGTGGGCGAGACGCCCATCGTGGCGCCTTTGGCGGCCGCGGCCAACGCGGTGCGGGATGCCACCGGTGTTCGCGTCAACGACCTGCCGTTGTCGCCCCCGCGCCTGTTGGATGCCATAGATTCCGCCGAGTAGTCAGGGCAGATGCGCATGGGCCCGAGTGGCCCATGCGCCATCGATGCAGCTATGGCTAAGGTAGTGTTTCCTGACCATTTGTTGCAGCACACGGGGGGCGAACGCGAGCTCGATGTTGTGGCTGCCAACTTTCGCGAGCTGCTCGCGGTGCTGGAATCGAAATGGCCCGGCACGGCTGAAGTGTTCGCGAAATGTGCGGTGGCTATCGACGACCAGATTTATCAGGATGCGTTTCTGGAGCCCTTGCAGCCCCACAGCGAGGTGTTCTTCATGCAGCGGATAGAGGGCGGCTAGCCGCCTACAGGTCCAGTCCCGTCACCTGCGCCAGAGACGCAATGGCATCGGCCTCGTCGATCACCTTGATGGTCCGCATGCCCAGTGCCCGGGCAGGCTTGAGGTTCACACCCAGGTCGTCGAGAAATACGGCGTTTTCCGGCCGCACATCCAGGCGAGCGCAAGTCAGCTGGTAGATCTCCGGATCGGGCTTGCGAATGCCTTCCACGCTGGATTCCACCACCAGGTCGAACAGCCCCATGACCTCGGCCACTTCGCTGGCGCGCGCGCTGTCGGTGGCCATGCCGGGCCCTGACCCGGATTTGAGGTTGTTGGTGATGCAGGCGACCTTGAGTTCGGCTTTGCAGCGCTTGAGCGTCTCGACCATGCGGGGACGTAGACTGCCGGAAAGCAACTCGACCACCTGCTTACCCGAGATGCGGTGGCCGCGGGCCGCCGTCTCTTCGGCGAACAGCACGTCAAATTCCTCCAGGCTGATCCGGCTGGATTCGAACTGGGCCCAGGCGTTGGTGTCCGGATTGGTGGCGTTGGTCATGCGAATGAAGTCCGTCGGAATGCCATTGTCACTTTCGAACCGGTTGAACGACTCGAAGGGACTGGTAGTGAGAACGCCGCCAAAATCCCAAATTACTGCCTGTATGCTCATCGTCAACCCTATGTCCGTCCGGCGGCGGATTTTAGGGGAAACGCCCCCGATCGGTAAACGGAGTTAATGAAGCCTTCTCCGCCGGTTGGGACTTTGCTACGTTGGTGCGAGGACGAAAGGAGCTAATTATGGATCTGCAAGATGCGGTGGTCATTGTTACAGGGTCATCATCCGGCGTAGGCGCTGCCACGGCGCGTCAGCTAGCGGAGCGGGGCGCGAATGTGGTGATCAATTACGCTCGCAACGAAACCGGGGCGCGCGACACTCAAGCAGCCTGCGAAGCGTTGGGTGTGGAAACCGAGGTGGTGCAAGCCGACGTGTCGGACGATGCTCAGTGTCGACGCCTCGCGGAGGCCGCAGAGGCCCGCTGGGGGCGTATCGATGGGCTGGTGAACAACGCAGGCACCACTAAATTCTGCGCCCACGACAACCTGGATGGGCTGGACATGGACGATTTCCAGACGATCTATGGCGTCAATACCGTTGGTCCCTATCAGATGGCCCGGGCCGTGGTGCCCGCCATGCGGCGGGGCGGGCAGGGCAGCATCGTCAACGTAGCCTCCATTGCGGGAATCATGGGCGTGGGAAGCTGCATCGCCTATGCGGCATCCAAGGGCGCACTGATTACCATGGGATTGTCGCTCGCTCGGGTGCTCGGTCCTGAGATCCGTGTGAACACCATCTGCCCCGGGTTCATCCAGGGCGATTGGCTGGAGGAAGGGATGGGCTCGGAGACCTATGCGCGCGCCAAAGCCGGGCTAGAGCAGAGCACGCCGTTACGGCTAACCTCCACGCCGGATAATATCGCCGAAGGCATTCTGTATTTTCTCGGGGGCGCGGACGTTATTACCGGCGAGACGCTCATCCTGGACGGGGGTCATCATCTCAATCAGATGGCGTCTGCTCGGCGGTGAGGTTGCCGTGGCGCACGTCTTCGCCTTTGGCCAGAAACACCGCGTACTCGCTGATGTTCTTGGCATGGTCGCCGATTCGCTCTAATGCCCTGGCGGCCCAGATGACGTTCAAGGCGCGCTCGATCTGGGCGGGGTGCTCCGACATCTGCTGACCACGCTGGCGTACGATTGCGTCGTAGTCGGCGTCTACCCGTTCGTCCGAGGCAATGACCGCTAATGCTTGATCTGCGTCAACCCGTGCGAATACATCCAATGCCTTGCTGAGCATTGCAGACGTGGTTGCGCCCATTACGCGAATGTCGTTGTACTGGTCGTCCGGAAACGGCAAGTGAGACACGGCCTTGGCCACCTTGGCAATTCGTTCGGCCTCGTCGCCGATTCTCTCCAGATCCGTGCTGGCCTTCATCAGACCGATGAGCGTTCGTAGATCCGTTGCGGCCGGTTGGCGCAGCGCGATGATATGCACGCACAATTCGTCGAGATCGATCTCGAGCTGATTGACCCTGTCTTCCGCATCCCGAACCGTTTGGACCAGCTCCGTGTCATGCGTCGTCAAAGCCTGACAGGCGTTGCGCAACTGCTGCTCTACGGTACCCCCCATCTCCATCAGGAGATTCCTGGCCTGTTCTAGTTCGGCGTCAAATTGCTCAGATATGTGGGGATGAGCCTTCATGGTGGGACCTCAAATGTTCGGTCTATATTCCATCGTTTATCCGTATCTACCGGTGATGTAGTCCTCGGTTCTCGACTCGGTCGGGTTGGTAAACACCGTGTCGGTACGACCAAATTCGACCAGTTCTCCCAGGTACATGAACGCCGTATGGTCGGACACCCGGGCTGCCTGCTGCATGTTGTGTGTCACGATCACAATAGTGTAGTCCTTTTTTAGCTGGTGGATTAGTTCTTCGATTTTCAGCGTAGAGATAGGGTCCAGGGCGGACGCGGGCTCATCGAGCAGCAGCACGGAAGGTTTGACGGCAATAGCCCGGGCGATGACCAGACGCTGCTGCTGGCCCCCGGAGAGGCCCAACGCAGACTCTTTGAGTCGGTCTTTCACCTCATCCCACAGAGCCGCATTATGCAGGGCCCATTCCACGCGCTCGTCCATCTCTGCTTTCTGCAGATCGCCCTGAATACGCAGACCATACGCGACGTTTTCGTAGATAGTCTTGGGAAACGGGTTCGGGCGCTGGAAGACCATGCCCACTCGACGCCGGAGTTGGGCCGCGTCCACTTCCTTGGCGTTGATATCGATGCCGTCCAAGTGGATGGTGCCCGTAGTTTCCACGCCGTCGATCAGGTCATTCATCCGATTGAAGCACCGCAGCAGGGTGGATTTGCCGCAGCCCGACGGACCGATGAACGCGGTGACCTGAGTTTTCGGAATATTCAGGGAGACGTCTACCAGCGCCTGCTGGCCGCTGTAATACAGGCAGAGATCCCGGACCGTGAGGCTGATCTCGTCAGTGCTTTCATCGCTGGCGGTTGTTGCGCCGGCGTCAACGGCTGGCCGGGTGTCGATGCTGCTTTCGTTCACATGGGTTCCTGGGGAGTCTGGACCTTCGTTATTCGGACGGCCCACGCCGGGGGTTCCATTGTCATTCATTTTGCTGGACATCTCTAACTCTCAACCCCGCGGTAGCGGTTTTCCAGGCGATTGCGCAACATGATGGCGGTCAGGTTGAGCACCACGATGATGAGCACCAATAGTAGGGCGGTGGCGTAGACCAACGGTCTTGCCGCATCGACGTTGGGGCTTTGAAAGCCAACGTCGTATATATGGAATCCCAGGTGCATGAATTTGCGTTCCAGGTGCACGAAGGGAAAGTTGCCGTCCACCGGCAGCGTTGGGGCCAGCTTGACCACACCGACCAGCATCAGTGGCGCCACTTCACCGGCCGCCCGTGCCACAGCGAGAATCACGCCGGTGAGGATGGACGGGCTGGCCATGGGGAGTATCACCCTGAACAACGTTTCGGCCTTGGTGGCTCCCAGTGCCAGGCTGCCTTCGCGGATGGCCCTTGGAATTCGTGTAAGTCCTTCCTCTGTGGAAACGACCACGACGGGAACGGTAAGCAGCGCCAGGGTCAGCGAAGCCCATAGCAAGCCAGGGGTGCCGAAGGTCGGCGCGGGTAGCGCTTCAGGGAAAAACAGCTGGTCGAGGTTTCCCCCGATAAAGTAAACGAAAAATCCCAGTCCAAACACGCCGTAGACGATGGATGGCACACCGGCCAGGTTATTGACCGCGATCCTGATCAGGCGAACGAATGGCCCCTGGTGCGCATATTCGCGCAGATAGATGGCCGCGATCACACCGAACGGCGTGACCAGCACCGACATGAGGAGCACCATCATTACGGTACCGAATATGGCCGGAAAGATGCCGCCCTCCGTATTTGCTTCCCGAGGCTGCTCGCTCAGGAACAGCCAGATGCTGCTCATGTAGTGACCGAGCTTGTCGGCCAGTGACATACGGTTGGGTCGCCAGGCGCGAACGACCTCGGCGAGGTTGGTGGTCACCACTCGTCCTGAAGCGAGGCGTAGTTCGATGTTGTCTCGCTGCAGGCTGGTATAGAGATCCCGCAATTGGCTCTCTGAGACCAGATAGTCGGCGTTGAGATCGGCTTCCTCGGGTGCAAGGTGGCTGGCGGATTCACCGGCGAACTCCAGCGATCGGCGCTCCAGCCGCAGTCTCTCAAGCTGGTAGTTGATGCGATTGAGCGTGCCTTGCTCGAGTTCTTCGATCTGCAAGCGAATGTCGCGCGCGCGCTCCAGACGTTGTTGAAATGCTGCCCAGAGATCCCCCGAGGTCACCTGACGATCGCCGTCGTATACGGAGACGAGGAAGCCATAGGCATTGCCCCATTCCATACGCTCCAGCACCACCGCGTGCTCCGGGTACTCGATGCTCGACACGTCCCGTTCGAACAGCCATTGGAAGTCGGGCGGAGAGTAACGCCTGTTGCCCGTTTTCAGCAGCCAGCGCTGCACAATTTCGGTTTGAGGATCGCTGCTGCCGAATACTTCCGCGTAACGCTGAGGTGTCAGGGATTCCATATCGGCCAGTTCTCCCATGGCGACCTGGGCTTGGCCGAACTGATCTGTGAAATTTATCAGGCGAACCTCTGCCGGCCAGAAATGTGCCAGCCCCCGGATAGCGATGAGCAGCAGCAGGCCCGCCACCGCGACCACGCTGATGCCTACTGCAGCCGCATTTGCCCACACCCATGGCTCGCCGGAGGCGAGCCATGAACGCACGCTGGTTTGTCGTTCTTTTAGCATAGCCTAGAGGTTTCCATAACGAACGCGAAGACGATGGCGTACGACTTCGGCGGCGGTGTTGAATACGAAGGTGATGACGAACAGAACCAACGCAGCCAGAAACAGAATGCGGTAGTGAGTGCTGTTCACCTCGGATTCGGGCAGCTCGACGGCAATGTTGGCGGCAAAGGTGCGCATGCCCTGGAATATGTTGAGATCCATCACCGGCGTGTTGCCGGTAGCCATCAGCACGATCATGGTTTCACCCACCGCGCGGCCCAGGCCCAGCATGACCGCGGAAAAGATGCCGGGGCTGGCCGTGAGAATGACCACGCGGGCCAGGGTCTGCCACGGCGTGGCACCGAGTGCCAGCGACCCGTTTACGAGGTGGGTGGGCACCCCGTAGATAGCGTCTTCGGCCACCGCGAAAATGTGGGGAATGACGGCCAATCCCATTGCCAAGCCAACCACCAGGGCGTTGCGCTGGTCGTAGCCGAGACCGAGGACGTCGAGGAACCAGGCCCGTGCGTTGCCGCCGAAGAGCGAGGTCTCCACGAGCGGACCCAGCCAGAATGAGGCGCCAACCGCCAGGGCGATCACCGGCATGATCAAAAGCCCGTACCAACCCTCCAGGCGTTGCGTGAGACGGCTGGGCAGGCGAATCCAGACGACGGCCGTCAGGAGCACGGCAGCCGGCAGGATCACGAACATGCTCAATACGGCGGCGAGGTTCGCCTCGATCAGTGGGGCTAACCACAGCCCGGCAAGAAAGCCGAGGATCACGGTGGGCAGTGCGGCCATGATCTCGATACCCGGCTTGACCACCCGGCGCATGGAAGGCGCCATGAAGTAGGCCGTGTATATGGCGCCCATGATCGCAATGGGGACCGCGAACACCATGGCGTAGAAAGCAGCTTTGAGCGTGCCGAACAGCAGCGGCATGAGCGAAAACTTGGCTTCGAAATCATTATCGGCTGACGAGGACTGCCAACTGAACACCGGCTCAGGGTACCCCTCGTACCAGACCTTGGACCACAGCGCCGACCAGGAGATCTCTGGGTGCTCGTTGTGAAGTGCAAAAGCATTGATGGTGCCGCCGGCATTCGATGTCAGCAGCAGGTCCGAACGGGGTGCGATGCTGCTGGTAACCAACCCGGCGCTGCCCAATTCTTTCTTCGCCAGCGTCTGCTGTGAGGTGGTGTACATGAGATACGCGGTGCCCTGGGCGTCCACGGCGGCGAAACCTTTTCGCCTGGGCTCTGGAACGATGCGCGTCGCCGGCGCATCCAGCGCAAAGTCGCGAATGTGCTCCATGGTGTAGCCAAACTCGCCTCGGATCAGGAACCATTGAGCGATATTGTTACTGTCGTCACCTACCAGCAGAGAGTAACGACCCAGCAAAGGCTCCAGCGCCGTAACCGCACTGCCGTCAGGGACCAGCTTGCCCAGGTAAATCTGCTTGGGGGCCGTTTTGCGCCTGAGGTCGAAAATTTCCACCGTTCCGTCTTCGGCCAGCAGATAGACCCAAGTGGCCCTGGCGCCTAATAGCACCCGTTGGTAGCTTCTATCCAGAGAGATCTCTCCACGGCGGGGGAACTCCAACGGATATCCCGCTTCGGCATCCCGGTAATGGGTGACGGTGAGCGTGTTCTCTTCAAGGCTGACGATGGTCACTTCGAAGTCGTCATAGGCAACGTCGAAATCCCGAACCTCGCCGAGATCCACCCAGTCTTCAAACACTGCCTGTAGGCTGGGCTTCACCACACGGCGGTCGCCCTCAAAACTCACCGGATAGCTCGCCTCAAACAACGCGAGCTGATGGTCCCCGGTGAGCACCGCATAGGTTGCACCGCCGGGATAGGCACGCTTCACAGACCTTGCGGATTCGGCCAGGTTCAACTCCGAGAGCTTGTTCCCGTCCTGCAGGTCGAAGAACAGCGCGTCACCGGCCGCCGAGAATCTCAGGCCGATCTCACCGCTTTCGTTGGCTTCCAGCAGGAGCGCGCGTTCTCCGTCGATATCATACGACTGCGCATGTTCAATGGAAGCGGGCGCCAGAATGGGAGCAACCACCCAGAGTAGGTAGAAGAAGATCAGTGCGATCGCACCGATGGCCGCTGCCCCGCCGAGGGAAACCGCGTGCCGGGTAACGGTGTTTACCAAGCGTCGGTGCTTCGGCAATGTGGATAGCTCAGCTAGTGCCGACATGTCTGCTCCCGTGGAGATAGTTCCGGCAAAACCGTGCTATTGAATCTTTCTGAGTTCGCGGCTGGCCACGCGTGCGGAGACCGGGATGTAGCCGTCCTTGGCAACGATTTCCTGACCCTCGCGTGACAGCACCAGCTTGAAAAACTCCATCTCCAACGGAGACAGCGGCGTGCCCGGCTTCTTGTTAACGTAGACGTACAGGTATCGAGCCAACGGGTAGTCGCCGCTCAGCGCGTTCTCGTGCGTGGCCGCCACCGCTTCGCCGCCGGCTTCTTCGGAAAGGGCAACGGCTTTGACGCCGGAGGTGATGTAACCAATTCCCGAATAACCGATGCCATTGAGCGAGGAAGCAACCGCTTGCACCACGGATGCCGACCCGGGCTGCTCGTTGACGCTGTTCTTGAAGTCGCCGGAGCACAGTGCCACCTTCTTGAAGTAGCCGTAGGTGCCGGAGACCGAGTTGCGGCCGTACAGCTGAATCGGACGATCGGACCAGTTGTCGCCCAGTCCCAGACCCGACCAGCGGGAAATGTCTTGTGCAGCCCCACATCGGCGGGTGACGGAGAATACGGCATCTACCTGGTCGATACTCATCGATTCCAGGGGATTATCCTTGTGTACGTATACCGCCAGCGCATCGATGGCGACGCGAATCCCCGTTGGCTTGTAACCGAAGCGGGCCTCGAAAGCCTCTACTTCCTTGTCTTTCATGAGCCGGCTCATTGGGCCGAAGTTTGACGTACCCTCGGTGAGCGCCGGGGGTGCTGTTGATGAACCCGCCGCCTGCACCTGAATGTTGACGTTGGGGTATTCACGTTTGAACCCCTCGGTCCACAATGTCATCAAATTCGCCAGCGTGTCTGAGCCGGTGCTCGATAGATTTCCCGATACGCCGCTTACCCGTTGATACTCGGGCAGCTCTTCGGCTGCATGGGCGCTCAACGCCAGCGTCATGGTTACGCAGAGCAAGGTACGAACGAATCTCATGGTTTCTCCTTGGACCAGTGTTTGTGTGCTTCCCGCAAGGGTGCGGTGTCACCGTTTAGTTGCTGTGCTGGGATGTCGAAATAAAATCTGCTTCCGCGGGCGAGTTCGCTTTCCACCTCTAGAAATGAGTTGTGTCGTTTCAATACGTGTTTGACGATGGCCAGCCCGAGACCGGTGCCCCCACGCGTGCGCGCTTTGGCAAGATCAACTCGATAAAATCGCTCGGTCAGGCGCGATAGATGCTCGGGCGGAATACCGATACCCTGGTCACTTACGCTAAACCGCGCCCTATCACCGATGGCATTCCATGAAACCTCGATAACACCGCCATCAGGGCTATAGCGCACCGCGTTGGAAACCAGATTGGAGCACGTGCTGTGTAGCTCACTTTCGATACCCAGAACGGCCGACTCGCAATCCAGATCCAGGCGAAATTCGTGTTTGCCCTGACTGAGCGCCTGTGCATCCACCACCACGGATTCAATCAGGCTGTTCATGTTCACGGCGATCAGCTCCGCCTCTGTGGGATTGGGGCTTGCTTCCAGCCGGGTGAGCAGCAGCAGATCGTCTACGAGCGCCTGCATGCGCTTGCTCGGTGAGGCCAGCTTCTGCACCAGGTCCCGCACGGGATCCGGGTCTAGGTCCTCGTTGGTCAGCGTTTCGATATAGCCCACGATGACGGTGAGCGGTGTACGCAGCTCGTGGGACACATTGGCGATGAAGTCCTGCCTCATGCTCAGCAGGCGATTGAGTTGGGTAACGTCGCGAACCAGCACGAGTACGCGTTCGTCGGGAAAGCGTATTCGCCGGGCCTCGAGCCGGGTGGCTTCCTCGAAAGGGGAAGAGAACTCGATCAGCTCTTCGCCCAACTGACCGCGGAGCAGGGCGATGAAATCCGGCTGCCGAATCAATGCAGCAAGATTGGCGCCACGGTCCGCCGTCGTCAGCTTGAGCAGCCGCTCAGCAGCCTGATTGTGCCGTTCGATGTTGCCGTTGCCATCTAATACCACGGCGGCGTCGGGGAGCGCTTCGGATAGTGTGCGCATGTCTTCCAACTGCCGTAGCGCGGCATGCGTGCGCCCTCGCGAGTTGGACAGCGACCGAAATAAGGTACTGGCAATGTCCTGCCACGATTCTCGCTGTTGCTGGGGACGGGTGAGGGGGTGCTGAGACCAGCGTTCCAGCTCCTTGAATTCGCGCTGCTGGCCGAAAATGAAAAACAGTGCAGCCGCAAACAAGGTCCAGCCGGCAACGCCAAACGGAATGCCAAGAATGAATGCTGCTCCCAGCAGCAAGCCTAGCCTGCGCAGGTCGCCGTTCAGCACGTTGCAGATGTCCTATTCGGGAGCAAACCGATACCCCACACCGCGTACCGTCTCGATGAGATGAGAAAGATGAAATTCCTTGAGTACCTTGCGCAGACGCAGCACGTGTACGTCCACCGTGCGTTCCTCTACATAGACGCTCCGGCCCCACACGCGGTCCAACAGCTGCGACCGATTGAACGCACGCCCGGGGTTGGCTACGAAAAGCTCCAGCATGCGAAACTCAGTGGGCCCAACGCTCACCTGCTCGCCGCCAATCAGCACACGATGCCCGGACAGGTCGAGTTGGATGCCGTGGCTTTCGACGATTCCGTCATCCGGGGCCCCACTGCGTCGCAGCAGGGCTTTGACACGGGCGGTGAGCTCGCGCGGCGAGAACGGCTTGGTCACGTAGTCGTCCACACCCGAATCGAAACTCTTCAGCTTGTCGGTTTCCTCACCGCGGGCAGTGAGCATGATGATCGGCAGTTGGGCCGTGTGCTCGTCGCGGCGCAGGCGGCGAGCCAGATCCACGCCGCTCATGCCGGGCAACATCCAGTCGAGCACCAGCAAGCTGGGTAGCTGGCCGTCCAGGCGGGCGAGGGCATCGTCGGCGGTGGCACACTCTACGACCTGGTAGCCGGCGCGCACGAGGGTGAAGCACACCAGCTCGCGAATCTCGGCTTCGTCTTCGACCAGTAGGATGGTGTTGGCCGCCATAGCTGTGCTGAGAGCTCCAGAGTGCATGCGGACAATTACAGCGCAGAATTGTGACAGCTAGATGACATCGTAGAAACGCCGCAATTTGCGGCGCCAGCCACTTATTGTGGATCGCTCCGCGTCATCGAATCGTCACAATGTAATCATTTTGTCATAGTCGCGGGCGACGTGAAGCAGGGCATTGTGCGGTTGCGCCGGGGCGTGAAGTGATGATGAAACCGGCAGCCGGCCGCGCCCCCTAGGCCTGGTATCGCCAATGGGCTATGGTTCGTTCCGCTTTACGTAATCGGAAGGACAAAAATCATGGGGGAAGCAGCACAGATCACGGCCGACGATGGCTTCACGCTGGGCGCCTACCAGGCCGCCCCGACGGGCGCACCCAAAGGTGCGGTAGTGGTCATCCAGGAAATTTTCGGCGTTAACTCGCATATCCGCGAGGTGGTGGATGGCTACGCCGAAGCAGGCTACTTTGCCATCGCGCCGCAGATCTTCGACCGGGTCGAGCGCAACATAGAGCTTGGCTACGAAGACGCCGATATGGGCGCAGGCATCGAGATCGCGTTCCAGAAGCTCGATCACGACGCGGCCCTCAAGGATTTGCAGGCTGCCATCGATGCGGCCAGCGTGCATGGCAAGGTCGGGGTTGTGGGCTACTGTTTCGGAGGCCTTTTGACCTGGCGCTCGGCCTGCGAGCTCAACGGTGTGGCTGCGGCATCTTCTTACTATGGGGGGGGGCTCGCGGCGGAGGCAGATCGTACGCCGCGCTGTCCGGTAATCATGCATTTCGGGGAGTTGGACGCTCACATTCCCATGTCGGATGTGGACAAGGTGAAAGCGGCGCAACCGGACATCCCGGTATACGTCTATCCGGCCGACCACGGGTTCAACTGCGACCATCGGGCCAGCTACGATGAACACGCGTCTGCCCAGGCTCGAGAGCGCACGCTGGCGCTATTTGCAGAGAACTTGTCGTAGTCGAGAGTCGGTCAACGCTCCGGCGCGGCGTCAAGCTTGACTTCCATGGGGTGTTTGTTGATGCTTCGCCCGATGGAATAGGGGCGGGGCACGAATCGCGCGTGGTCGCATATACCCCGTATTTCAGTAGATCTGTGCGGCACAGCGGTCGCCAGCAATACTGGGGCAACGGGCGTCACCAAACCTAAAACTGACTGTGGACTGGACCAGAGACGGGGCTATTTTTTGATAGATATTTAGCAGCCGTGCGGTGCAACTGAATAAGGGGGGGTGGCACAGAACGTTTTCAACGTTAGCCACAACGCACAACAGGTTAGCCGAACGCGCGTCACAGCGTCACAGGTCGTAAGTCACAGGTC
>DEBD01000013.1:101930-288587 GCA_002348385.1 Gammaproteobacteria bacterium UBA2965
GTCACAGGTCGTAAGTCACAGGTCAAAGATCAAAAATAGAATCCGCGTGAGCGGGTCGAATCGAGAAACTCTGACAATCCCGTAGGAAGTCGTATGAAAAAACATCGTATCCATAGGCTTTGGGTGCCTATTTTGCTTGTCGGTCTAGCCGCCACGGGCAATGTCATGGCTACCACGCTCAATGACATTTATGCGGTATCGGATCGAATCAATGCCCAGGCGAAGCGCTCGCAAGCAAAGATCGATGCGCTCACGGAAGAGACGCGAAAGCTCTTGAGTGAGTACAAGACCGTGCTCAAAGAGATCGAGGGATTGCGAGTCTACAATCGGCAGTTGCAGCGCCAGATCAACAACCAGGAAACCGAGATGGCTAAGCTCGCCACCTCGATTGACCAGGTGACGCTCATCGAACGCCAGATCACGCCCTTGATGCTGCGTATGATCGACGGGCTGGAGCAATTCGTAGGATTGGATCTGCCGTTTCTGCTCGATGAGCGCAGCGAGCGCATCGAGCGTCTGAGAGAAATGATGGAGCGAGCCGACGTGCAAGCCTCCGAGAAGTTCTCGCAGATTCTGCGGGCCTACCAGATAGAAAACGAATACGGCCGCACTATGGAGGCCTACGGCGACACCATCAACGTGGGTGGCACGGAATTGAAGGCCGATGTGCTCAAAGTCGGCCGGGTCGCGTTGGTCTATCAGACCCCGGATGGTGAAGTGACTGGTCGCTGGGATGTATCCAATAACGAATGGGTCGAACTCGGTGACGAGTACACCACGCCCGTGAGAAACGGCATCCGTATGGCACGCAAGCAGCTGTCTGTAGACATGCTGTCGCTGCCCGTCCAGGTACCAGGAGCTGCAGAATAATGAACAAGCAAACGTTGAAAAAAGCAGCATGGACCCTGCTCATGATCTTTGCGGCCTCCGGCAGCTATGCGGCCGAAGGCGAAGATGCAGGCTTGGTAGTCAATCAGGCGAATTCCCTAGATGAGCTGCTTCGGCTCGTGGATGAGCGCCGGGTAACGGAGTCTCGCGAGCATACGCGACGCGAGCAGGAATTCACCCGCGAGAAATCCCGGCAGCAGAGCATGCTGAATGATGCGCGCGCCGAGCGGCGCCGGGAGGAGCAGCGCTCTGAGCGACTCGAAACCGAGTTTGAAGAAAACGAAATCCGCATTGGTGACCTGCAGGAGCAGCTCGACCGTCGTCTTGGAACCCTGCGCGAGCTGTTTGGCGTGCTTCAGCAGGTCGCCGGCGATACTCGCGGCGTGTTCGAAAGCTCCATAGTTTCCGCTGAGCTTCCCAATCGTGGTGAGTGGCTGGGTGACCTGGCCGCCAAGATGGGTACCGCCAGCGAGCTGGCGACCATCGATGAGATGGAGACCCTGTGGTTCGAGCTGCAGCGGGAAATGATCGAATCCGGCAAAGTGACCCGGTTCCCTGGAATCATTGTGCAGCTGGATGGTGAGCGCAAGGAAGCCGAGGTTATGCGGGTAGGGGCCTTTGCGCTCATTGCCAACGGTGAGTACATACAGTACGACATCGATGATGGCTCGCTCACGGAGCTGGCACGCCAGCCGGCCGGCCGTTACACCAGCACTGCGGAAGATCTGCAGGACGCCGACGCTGGCGAGGTGGTGCAGTTTGCCGTGGATCCCACGCGCGGATCCCTACTATCGCTGCTGATTCAGGCGGCCACCGTGGGCGAGCGAGTAGGCTCACCGTTCGGCGGCATCGCCAAAGGCGAGTGCTATCTGCCCTTCTGCGATGGCCAGGGTGGCTATGTGGGCGCGGTGATCATTCTGGGCGGTATCCTAGGAGTGCTGTTGGCGCTGGAGCGCCTGGTCACGCTGTACATGGTTGGCGCTAAGGTAAACGCTCAGAAGAAGACGCGCACGCCCAGCGACGACAACCCCTTGGGTCGAGTACTGAAAGTGTACGACGACAACAAAAACGTCGATGTCGAAACCCTGGAGCTCAAGCTCAGCGAGGCCATACTAGGCGAGACGCCGAGTCTGACGCGCAACATCACATTGATACAGGTGATCTCGGTGGTCGCGCCGCTACTCGGGCTGCTTGGGACAGTGATCGGGATGATTCTGACTTTTCAGGCCATCACGCTATTCGGTACAGGTGATCCCAAGACCATGGCGGGTGGTATCTCTACCGCACTGATGACCACGGTGCTGGGCTTGTGCGTGGCCATTCCCACCACCTTGCTGCATTCCATCGTGGCTACCAGAAGCCGGTCGGTGCTTCACGTACTCGAAGAGCAAAGTGCGGGCATCGTTGCCGAGCATGCCGAGGATTCCGGTCAGGCACTGAGCTAAGCGATGATCTACGACGCCTACATCGCGATCATCACGTTCATGGAGCAGGGCGGCAACGTGCTGTGGCTGATTGCAGCACTTACCTTCTTGATGTGGACGCTGATATTCGAACGGGTCTGGTACTTTCAGAGCGAGCACAAGGATTTGGTCCGGTCTGCCACCCAGAGCTGGGAAGACCGTAGCGAGCGCCGATCCTGGAGTGCGGATCAGATACGTGACCGACTCATTTCAGACGCTTCGGATCGAATTACTGGGTCGCTACCGTTGATTCAGACGTGTGTTCAACTGTGCCCGCTGCTCGGGCTGCTGGGCACGGTAACGGGCATGATCTCGGTGTTCGATGCCATGGCTACACAGGGCGGAAACGCCCGTTCCATGGCGGCGGGCGTATCCATGGCTACCATCCCGACCATGTCAGGTATGATTGCCTCCATATCGGGCTTGTTCGGCTCGACCATCGTGAAACGAAAGGTGGATTTCGAGATCGAAATATTTCAAGACCACCTGACAAAGGACCACTGAGGGATCCGCCGGAGGAAGTATGCGTAGGCAAGCTAACCGCTTTTCCCGAACCGATGAAGATGCGGACATCAACCTGACGCCCATGCTGGATGTGGTGTTCATCATGCTGATCTTCTTCATCGTGACGGCCACCTTCATCAAGCAGGCTGGCATCGACGTACTGCGCCCGGAAGCGCAGACTGCCGAGCAGAAACCCACCGTGAGCGTGCTGGTGGCCATTAGCGGTAATGGTGACATCTGGATCGACAAGAAAAAGGTGGACGCCAGCGCCGTGCGAGCGCACATCGAACGCATTCACGCCGAGAACCCCAAGGGTGGTCTGGTGATTCAGGCCGATCGTGAGGCCAAGTCGAAGATTCTGATGGCTGTGCTCAACGCCGCGCGCGGTGCGGGGCTGACCGAAGTGGCCATTTCCACCGAAGCGTAAGGAGGGCCGCTTATGATTACCCGTTTAGCAGTCGGTGTTTCTCTTGGATTGGTCGTCACTTTCGGCTTGTTCCTGCTTATGCAGGCGCTGATCAAGAGCGACAAGAGCCCATTCGACGAGGGCATAAAGGGCCGCATCGTAGACTTTGTGCGGCTGCAGGAAGACGAGGCCATACAGACCAAGACACGCAAACCAAAGCCACCGCCGCCGCCGGATGAACCACCACCGGACATGCCCAAACCGGATTTCGACAGCAGTGTCGATTCGCAAGGCGTGGACATCTCCGCCGGCAACCTCAACATCGACCTGAATATCGGCGGAATCGGAGGTTTCAGCTCCGATGGCGAGTACCTTCCCATCGTGAAGGTTGCGCCTGTGTATCCTCGCCGTGCCCAGACCCGTGGTATCGAGGGTTATGTGCTGTTGGAATTCGTGGTTACCAGGACCGGCGCGGTACGAGATCCGGTAATTATCGAATCCAAGCCTCCGGGTATTTTCGATCGCGCGGCACTCTCGGCTGCGTTGAAGTTCAAATACAAGCCCAAGGTGGTCAACGGGGAGCCCATCGACGTGGCGGGTGTCCGTAACCGGATTACCTTCGAACTGCAGGACTAGCGGGGGCAACCAATGTTCAGACTGTTCGCTCGTATCGTTCTTTCGGCCAGCTTGCTGCTGCTGAGCCCCGTTCTGGCGGAGTTAGGCGTTGGCGGGGTTACTGTGGCTGCAGAGGAAAGCGAGGCATCGCGACAGAAGACTCGCCGTGTGCCGTCCATGAGTGAGGCGACCTTCAAGAAACTGGCAGAGGCCCAGGAGTTTGTTGACGCCAAAGACATGCAGGGTGCGTTGCGGGTACTCAACGACATGCTCACCAGCCGCCGACGGCCTCTTAACGGCAACGAAACCGGTCAGGTGCACAACATGCTCGGTTTTCTGTATTTCTCCATGGAGGACTACGAGCGGGCCATCGATCACTATCGCATTGTAATCAACCAGGGCGAAGATATTCCCGAGGGCCTCGAGGTGACTACCCTGTATACCCTGGCACAGCTCAGCTTCGTGGCGGAACGCTACCGCGATGCGCTGCGCTACATGGAGACTTGGATAGGCAAAGCGACGAACCCCGGGCCCGAACCGCACATCTTCATGGGTCAGGTGTACTACCAGATGGAAGATTACCGGAGCGCCATTACCCAGATCGAACGAGGTGTCGCGGTAGCGCAAGAGCGCGGCACGCCCGTCAAGGAAAACTGGTGGTCTTTGCTCAATTACCTGTACTACGAACAGGAGAACTGGCCCAAGGTGTTGGAAATATTGGGCATCCTGGTGAAGGATTTCCCCAAGCGCGAGTATTGGATCCAGTTGGCCGGCATTCATGGTCAGGAGGGCCAAGAGGTGGAGCAGCTGGGCGCCATGGAAGCTGCGCATGCGGGAGATTTTCTGCGCGAGGAGCGCGACTTCACCACCCTGGCGGGCTTACTGATGCAGGCGGAAGTGCCTTACCGCGCCGCCAGGATTCTGGACAAGGGAATTGGTGACGGCACCATCGAGGCCACATCCACCAACCTGCGCAGTCTGGGGCAGGCCTGGCAGCTTTCCCAGGAGACCGAGAAGGCCATCGAAGTATTTGAGCGTGCCGGCAAGGTTGCCGACGATGGTCGGATATACGAGCGCCTGGCGGCCTTGTATCTGGACAATGACGAATACCCCAAATGCGTGACGGCGGCCAGCAACGCCCTCAATAAGGGGGGATTGCGCAAGAAGCAGGCGGTGTACGTGGTGCGTGGGATGTGTGAATACAATCGCGATCGGCTCACCACCGCGCGCACGTCATTCTCCTCCTGCCGCAGCGAGGCACGCAGGGCGAAAGACAGCGCCAACCAGCGCATTTGCCAACAATGGATCACCTTCATCGATCGGGAACTCAGACGTCGCGAGCAGCTTCAGCGGGCCCTTTAGACCCACTCGCTAGAAAAAGCACAGGGGCCGGCTCGCCGGCCCTTTTTTGTTGGGCCAGCAATCGATGGCATACTGCCGATTGCTCAATGGCATAAGCGCGATGTTTACCGGGATCGTTCAAGACTACTGCCCCGTACTGTCCGTGCAGGCGCAGACCAAACTCCGCCAGCTGCTGGTAGATCTGGGGGAGTTGGCTGACGGCCTTCAGTTGGGCGCCTCCGTCGCAATCAACGGAACCTGCCTCACCGCGACCCAGATCCAGAGTACCGCGGTGACTTTCGATGTCATTCAGGAAACGCTCGATCACACCAACCTGGGCGGATTGAAGGCGGGCGACAATGTTAATGTGGAGCGCTCGCTGCGCTTCGGCGACGAAATTGGCGGTCATATCGTATCTGGACACGTATCGGACAAGGTAGTCGTCGAGCGACTGGAAGCGGGGGGCAATGAACGCGTCGTGCATCTCAAAGTGACCGGCCCCTGGATGAAGTATCTGCATCACAAGGGGTTCGTATCGCTCGATGGGGCAAGCATCACCATCGCCTCGACCGATCCCGAGCATTCTACTTTTTCGGTTGCCCTGATACCGGAGACCATCGCTCGCACGACGCTCGGCCGAGTGACGCCTGGAGACTGGGTAAACCTGGAGATAGACCAGCAGACCCAGGCGGTCGTGGATACCGTGGACAGGCTGGCTGCGTCGCCGGAATGGTTGCAACGGCTGGCCGAAGGGCTAAAGCAGCAGGCCTGAGTTCTAATCGGCCAGCTGGGATTCGCGTTGCATCGAGTGAGGATTGCCGATGGCGGCCTCTAGTGCCCGGTCGAAGAGCTGTGCTGCTTTGAGGATGCTTAACTCGCCGGCCTTCAGGGCAGACTCCAACGCGCTTTGGATTTGTCCAGCACCTACGCCTCGCCGGTTTGCGAATGCGTAGAGCTGGCCCAGGGCGGCTAAGCTAGCCAGCGTGCAGCGAAGCTATTCGCCATCACACGGTAGCTTCGATCACACTTTCGAAGTTACCGGTGTCACGGACTGTATGACCTAGCGAGCCGGCATCCTCTAACGCGCAAATGCGTTGGCGTGGTAGTCGCGCCAGTCGACAATGTCGGTGGCGGCACCAGATTTGAGCTGTACGCCGACAAAGAACTCCTGGCGTCCATGGTCATCCGGTTCGCCCGCCGGGCGGCTCCAGCGAACCTCCCCGGCCAGGAAAAACTTCCCGGGGCGATTGGCGACGTCCACCCATAGATCGATGAGGGAACCCCTGGGGAGCCCCTCATTGGTGCGGAACTGAATACCACCGATGGATAGGTTAACCGCAGTGCACGAGAGCGTTGTGCCGACCATGTCTGGATCGCCTGGGGACAACACCACTTGGGTGAACAGGCGCTCGTCGCTCTCGAGCCTGGGATGCAGGCGCTGATCCTGTCGGGCTGTGGCACGGTCGCGAGCGGCCTCGAATTCGATGATGTTAGATGACATATCCTTCCCCGCCGTACTGAGTGCGATCCCCGGTCGATCTAGCAGGCCGCACAATTGCTCTCCGGCATTGTTGCGAGACGCTTGCAAGACGTGTGTCCCCTTCAGACACTAAGAATAATATTAAATAAAAACAGATAGATATAGGGAGGATATCGTAAACTTGTTAAGCGATTTTTAGTCACACGGAGTGACCCGGTGGGCCTGTCGGGTGACTCAGGGAGGTGCCCGCGTATAATCTCGCCCATGCCTGAGCAAGTAACCTTCGTTAGCCGGCTCCAGCACCGCTGGCAACAAACCGATTCGTTGATTTGTGTGGGTCTGGACCCAGACCCTGCGCGTATCCCACCAAGTCTTGGCAGCGAACCCCATGCAGTGGTGAGTTTCTGCCGTCAGGTGATCGACGCCACCGCGCCGTATGTGTGTGCGTTCAAGCCACAAGCAGCGTATTTTGGGGCCTTGGGGTTGGAAGATGAATTGGCAGGATTGGTCTCCTACGTGCACGAGCGGCACCCTGACATTCCTGTGATTCTGGATGCCAAGCGCGGTGATATCGGTGCAACGGCCCGGCTTTACGCGTTAGAGGCGTTCGAGCGCTACGGGGCAGATGCGGTCACCGTCAACGCCTACATGGGCTATGAGAGTCTCGCGCCCTATCTAGAGTACGCCGACAAAGGCATATTTGTGCTGTGTCGCACCAGCAATGCGGGTAGCGGTTGGCTGCAGAGCTTTCCTGATGACGACCCCACCTATCTGCGCGTGGCGCGTGAGGTGGTCAGCTGGAACGCAGCGGGCAACGTGATGTTGGTGGCGGGTGCCACCTATCCCGAGGAATTGGGGCGCATTCGTGGGGTGGTGGGCGACATGCCATTGCTGGTCCCGGGGGTTGGCGCGCAGGGCGGCGACCTGGTGCAAGTCTTGAACAACGGCGCGGACGCAGCGGGGCGCGGATTGATCATCAATGCAGCCCGGTCGGTACTGTTCGCGGGCTCGGGGGATGACTTTGCGGCTGCCAGCTCTGCCGCTGCTCGCGACCTGCGCGACCAGGTGCGAACCCTGCAGCGCACGGATCGTGCGCACGCTAAAAATTAGATTTATCTTAACTATATTCTTCAACTCATTAATAAATAAAGAGTTTAAATTCGTTACATCTTGCCATTGGGCTTGGGATTGCAGCATCGGTACAATGCTCAAGAGTGATGTGGTCGAGCGAACGGCCATACCAAGCTGTTGGTTATTTCTGCGTAGGGAGCCGCGGTAACCAGCAACCTCAATGCTGGAGTGTTCCCGTTGACCCCGGAAGCGGTCGTTTACAGGTATCTCGACGCAACCAAGGCCATTGGTGTCGATGGCGGCGGCCTTGGCGAGCTGTGTGCCGTGCTCGGAACGGATGCGGACTTGCTTGGCCGGTGGTTAACGCTGCTGGCATGCCCCGCGGATCCCGATGCCCTGGAGCGGGAATTGCGCCGAATCCCCCCACACGCGTTGTCGATCCTGGGCGGTGCGATGGCATGGCTTGGGGCCCCTCTGGAGAGTGCTCGATTGAGCACGCAGCGGTGGCGTCAGGCGCTGCATGCGGCCTGTGTTGGGGAAATGCTTGCGGAATCGGCAGGGCATGCCAATCCTCGCGTTGCCAATTGGCAATTGCTCGTTGGGCTGTCGGGATTCCAGCTGCCGCACGATGGCGTGGTAGATGAAATTCAGGAGTTTCGCGGTGCGGCGCCGGCACTGCTGGAAGATGCGGATCCGCTGCTGAAGATCGCCGCGGTAGCCAACGCACTGCACAGTGAGGATATGGAAGCGGCTGGCCGACTCGCAGAGCGGTTGTTGAGCATCGCTCAAGACGAATTTCAGTCCCATATCGCGGCCGCGGAGCAGGCCGTAGCGCGCCGCTTGGAAGACCTCGGGCTGGCCGATGCAGACGACAACTGGAGCGAGCGCCTTTGGGCACGGCAGCAGGTTGGCGTGGTCTCCGCCCTATTTGCGCAATGTGATTCTCTGGATGCTCTGGGAGAGATACACCAGCTTGCCGGCAATACCCTGTTTGGTTTCACTCCGTATCTGATGCTGTTTGACGAGACGCGCGACGCCGTGGTTCCTGTGGGTCAGCTTGGCGTGGGGATCCTGGTGGATTCTGCTTCGAGCGCCATCGCCCGCAGTTTGCGCGAGCGCGCGATTACTGAACTCAACAGCGGTTTCGACCAAGCGGTAGCCGATCGCCAGGTGCTGCGCCGGCTTAATGCACAGGAAGCCCTGTGCTTGCCCTTGACCGATGGGCAGGCGCCGCTGGGCGTGCTGATTTTCCGGCTGGAAGAAGATGCCGACCAGAGCAATCTTGCAACCGCCTATGCGGGCGAGTTGGCGAGCTGGATCGCCCGCCTGGCGGCACCGCGGTCCGACCGCGCGGACCGCCTTGAACGCTTTCGTGAAATCGAAGAGCAACGGTTACGAGAGATCGTGCATGAGGCCAACAACCCGCTGAGCATCGTGCACAACTACCTGTACATTCTGGAATTGCGCCTGCAGCACGAGCCTGCGGCCGCGGAGCAGATTCGGATGATCACGGCCGAACTCAAGCGCGTCGCAGAGATCATCCAGCGTGCCCGGGACGTGCCTGAGGCCGAGAGCGACACCGAGCAAGCTGACAGCGTCCGGTTCGAGGCGGTAGCGCTGAACAGCCTGGCGCGCCAGACATTGGAGCTGCATCGGGGTTATGCCGCCGACCACGCTGTGCAGCTGGAAGCCGCCCTTACCGATGAGTCGCTCGACGTGTCGTCGGATTCTCAACGGCTGGCCCAGGTACTCAACAATCTGCTGCGCAACGCCATCGAGGCGTGCTCCGGCGCCAGTGTCACGGTAGGCACGGCGGCCGGGGTGTTCCGCTCTGGCCGGGAAGGCGTCGAGCTGTCGGTGTCGGATACCGGCCCCGGTTTGCCGCGTGGCGTGCTGGAGCATTTGACTGTGCCCAAACAGACGAATAAGGGTGGAGACCACTCCGGACTCGGGCTGCATATCGTGCACCGGCTGGTCGAGGAGGTGGGGGCCAGCATCGACGTGCGCAGCGCGCCCGGGCAGGGAACGCGGTTCACCATATTTCTGCCCCTCGACCCGGAGTGACCCGTGTTGAGTTGGCGCGGCCAACTCCATTAGCCTTGCCTCACCGACACGGACCCTGCGAGTAATTTCATGCCACAGGCTTTCAATTGGACCGATCCCCTGCTTTTGGACGATGTGCTGACCGAAGAAGAGCGAATGATTCGCGACAGCACTCGGGATTTCGCCGAACAACGGCTCATGACCCGTGTGCTGGAGGCTAACCGCCTGGAGTTCTTTCACCGCGAAATCATGAACGAGATGGGCGCGCTGGGTCTGCTGGGGGCGACGCTTCCCACCGAGTACGGGTGCGCGGGCGTGAACTATGTTTCCTATGGGCTCATGGCTCGGGAAGTGGAACGCGTGGACTCCGGATACCGGTCTGCCATGAGCGTGCAGTCTTCCCTGGTGATGTACCCCGTCTATGCCTATGGCGACGAAGCGCAGCGCCAACGCTACCTGCCGAAACTGGCTTCAGGGGAATGGGTGGGATGCTTCGGTCTCACCGAACCGGACCACGGCTCCGACCCTGGAAGTATGGCGACCCGGGCGGAGGTCGTGGATGGCGGGTATCGGCTTAACGGCACGAAGATGTGGATCACCAACTCGCCCATTGCCGACCTGGCCGTAGTTTGGGCCAAGCTGGATGGCAAGATCCGCGGCTTCGTGGTGGAGCGCGATTTCGAGGGCTTCAGCACGCCAAAGATCGAAGGCAAGATGAGCCTGCGTGCTTCGGTGACCGGCCAGATCGTGCTGGAGGACGTGTTCGTCCCGGAGGAAAACCTGCTGCCCGGCGCCAGCGGCCTGGGCGGCCCCTTCGGTTGCCTGAACCGTGCCCGCTATGGGATCGCGTGGGGAAGCATGGGGGCGGCGGAGTTCTGCTGGCACGCTGCGCGCCAGTATGTGCTGGATCGCGAGCAGTTCGGTCGTCCGCTGGCAGCCAACCAGCTCATTCAGAAAAAGCTGGCGGACATGCAAACCGAGATCACCCTGGGATTGCACGGCTGCCTGCGCATGGGCCGTCTGTTGGATGAAGACAGACTTGCGATTGAGAATATCTCACTGCTCAAGCGCAACAACTGCGGCAAGGCCCTGGAGATCGCACGCATGGCGAGAGACATGCATGGCGGCAACGGGATCTCCGATGAGTATCACGTGATTCGCCACGTCATGAACCTCGAGACGGTGAATACCTATGAAGGTACGCACGACATTCACGCGTTGATTCTGGGTCGCGCGCAGACGGGGCTGCAGGCGTTCAGCTAGGTGATATCACCGCACAATCGCAAAATGGAGATTTCCTGAAAGCATCGCAGATTTTGCCCGGCTGGCGTTGTCTCGGCGCGCATGCGGTATTAATGTGGATTCCACAATGCGTTTGGTGACTTGTTCGGGGGCACGATGATAAGGGTATTTGTGGTAGACGATCATCGGCTATTTCGCGTTGGGCTGCGTCGGTTGCTGGAGGGTATGAAGGGCGTTGAAGTCGTTGGCGAAGCAGACAGCGGTGAGTCGGCGGTGACACAAGTGCGCGCGCTGCGCCCCAACGTGGTGCTGATGGACATCTGCATGCCGGGTATCGGTGGCATCGAAGCCACGCGACGGATCGCTCGCATGGAGCTCGGCGCCCGAGTGATTGCGGTGACCGCCTACGAAGACAATCCGTTTCCGGTGCAGGTGCTGCGGGCGGGGGCTTCGGGCTATCTGACCAAGGGCGTTTCGGCGGAAGAACTGTATGAGGCCATCCGCCGCGTGTTTCTCGGCAAACGCTATCTGAGCGCGGATGTTGCTCAGCAGTTGGCGGTGAGCGCGTTCGACGACGCGCCGGAGAGCCCCTTTGAGCAGCTCTCCAACCGGGAGATGCAGATCATGATGATGGTGGTCAATTGTCAGAAGGTGAACGACATTTCCAACCACCTGCACCTTTCTCCCAAGACCGTGAACAGTTATCGCTACCGGATCTTCGAGAAACTCAACGTGTCCAGTGACGTGGAGCTGACGCTCATGGCGGTTCGCCACGGTATGCTGGATTCCCGAACCAATGGCGTTGCACAACCCCTCGCGGCTGGATAGCTGCCGGGCGTGTCCGCGCCTGGCACGGCATCTGCGCAGTGTGCGCGAGGTGCATCCGGACTACCATGCCCGACCCGTTGCTGCGTGGGGGTCACAGCGGGCACGCTTGCTCTTAGTCGGGCTCGCACCAGGTATGCACGGTGCCAATCGTACGGGGCGCCCCTTCACTGGTGATGCCAGCGGTGAGTTTCTGTTTTCTGCTCTGGCTCGATCTGGGATTGCCAGCACCGCGGACGCCAACACGGCGCGGCTGAAAAACGTTCGTATCACCAACGCGGTAAAGTGCTTGCCGCCGGGTAACCGTCCCAACGCTGGCGAGTTGCGGCAGTGCAGTGGCTACCTGCGGCGCGAGATGAACGACCTGTGGTCGCCGACCGCGCGGCGGCCCAGGTGCATTCTGGCATTGGGGGTGCTCGCCCACCAGGCGGTTGGCATCGCACGTGAGCAGCGCTTGCCTGACTTTCGCCACGGTCAGCTCATTCAGCTTGAGCACAATTTGTGGCTGGCGGATACCTACCACCCCAGTCGGCAGAACACCAATACCCGGCGGCTCACGGCCGCCATGCTGGACGATGTTCTCACCTTGGTGACAGGGCTTCTACGTTCCGGTTAGGGGCTGTTTGCGGGCATTAGTCCCGGTCACTATAGTCTCGTGCGATGGCCCACGATGCTTTTGATTCCGAAGCGTTTCTCGCTACGCTGACCAAGAAACCAGGCGTGTATCGCATGCTGGGCGCCGACGCCGACGTGCTGTACGTGGGCAAGGCGCGCAATCTCAAGAGTCGGGTCACCAGCTACTTTCGAGCCAGCGGTCTTGCCAGCAAGACCATGGCGCTGGTGGCGAAGATTCGTGATATCGAAGTCACGGTGACCAACAGCGAGACAGAAGCGCTGCTGTTGGAACAAAGCCTGATCAAGCGCGAGCGCCCGCCCTACAACATCGTGCTACGCGATGACAAGTCTTACCCCTACATCCACCTCACGGATCACGCACACTTTCCACGCCTGACCTTTCACCGGGGCAGCAAGCACAAGCGTGGCCAGTACTTCGGTCCGTTTCCGTCTGCCGGGGCTGTGCGCGACAGTTTGAACATTCTGCAGAAGCTGTTCGGCCTGCGCCATTGCGAAGACAGCTTCTTCAAAAACCGTTCGCGCCCTTGTCTGCAGCACCAGATTCAGCGCTGCAGCGCACCGTGCGTGGGCCTCATCGAACCCGACGCTTACACGCGCGATGTGGAACTGGCGGTGATGTTTCTGGAGGGCCGCAGCAATGCGGTGTTGGAGGCGTTCAAAGTCGACATGCACCGTGCTGCCGAAGCGTTGGATTACGAACGCGCCGCAAAATTTCGCGATCAGATCGCTCAGCTGCGCAAGGTACAGGAGCAGCAGTACGTGCACGGCAAAGACGGCGAGGTGGATGTCTTTGCGCTGGCGGAGTCGTCGGGCACCGTGTGCATCCAGGCGCTGTTCATCCGTGACGGCCGGATGCTGGGTCAGCGCACGTGGTTTCCACGCAACGATCTGGGTCTGCCGGGCGAGGAGTTCATAGGGGCATTCCTGTCTCAGTACTACCTCGGCGGGCAGGAACGCGACCTGCCGCGCAGCGTGATTACATCCGTCGCGGTGCATGATGCGGATCTGCTCGCCGAAGCCCTGGGTGGTAATGCGGGCCGCCGTGTGGAGCTGGCAACCTCCGTGCGCGGCCAGCGCGCCCGATGGCTGCAGCTCGCCTTGCAGAATGCCGGACACGCCATCAACGCCTACCTGGCAGACAAGCGCAACGTGTACGCCAGATTGGTGGCCCTGCAGGAGGGGCTCGGCCTGGAGGACGTGCCCGAGCGTCTGGAGTGCTTCGACATCAGCCACACCATGGGAGAGGCTACCGTGGCCTCTTGCGTGGTGTTCGATGCCAACGGACCGCTGAAGTCGGACTACCGCCGGTTCAACATCGACGATGTCACGCCAGGGGATGACTACGGCGCCATGGAGCAGGCCCTGCGCCGGCGCTACACCCGTCTCAAGCAGGGAGAGGGGCAGCTGCCGGACGTGCTGGTGATCGACGGTGGGGCAGGGCAGCTGTCCAAAGCGCAACAGGTACTCGCTGAACTGCAGGTGGATGGCGTGACCCTGCTTGGGGTGGTCAAGGGTCCCGGGCGGCGCGCCGAGTTCGATCGCTTCCTTATGGAAAGCGGTGAAGCGAAGTTGCCACCCCAGGGTGATGCCTCGCACCTGCTACAGCACATTCGCGACGAAGCACACCGCTTTGCGGTGACCGGTCACCGACAACGCCGGCAGAAGGCAAGACGCGCATCCGAATTGGACCACATCGCCGGTGTCGGCCCCAAACGCCGGCACGATCTGCTCACTCACTTCGGCGGGCTGCGCGCTGTGAAAGGCGCCAGCGTGGAAGAGATCTCCAAGGTGCCTGGTATCAGCAGGCGGCTGGCCGCGGAGATCTACGGGACTCTGCATGCGGAATGATGCAGAATTGGGGCCCGACACAGGCTGCTGCGCATCATGAGTAATGTCGTGCTCACCAACCTGCCGAATCTGCTCACGCTAGCCCGGATACTGCTGATTCCGGTGTTCGTGATTGTCTACGCCGTTCCCGGTGAAGGCACCTATCTCGTCGCCGCCACACTCTTTGCTTTGGCAGCCTTCACGGATTGGCTCGACGGCTACCTGGCACGCCGCATGAACCAGACCACGGCTTTCGGCGCGTTCCTGGATCCTGTGGCAGACAAGCTCATCGTGGTGACCGCTTTGGTGATATTGATCGGGCACCACCACACGCTTTGGTTGACGTTGCCGGGCCTTGTCATCATCGGCCGCGAGATCGCCATCAGCGCGCTGCGGGAATGGATGGCCGAGATGAACCGGCGTGGCATCATCACGGTCAGCTGGTTGGGGCGGGTCAAGACCACGTTCCAGATGGTGGCGGTGGTGGTGCTATTGGCTAATCCGCCCGCGTTCGATCGCCCTTGGGTGCTGATCGGCTACGTGCTCCTCTACGTGGCGGCAGTGATGACGTTGCTTTCTATGGTCATCTACCTGCGGGCGGCATGGCCCGCGTTTATGGAAGGCGTTCGCGATTCTGACCACTCGCGATCCCCATGAAACCCCGTTAGAATCGCCGCTCCGCGGGCTCGGACATAATTGCCAGTCGGCTCGCACGTGAAAGGGCTGAGTGGCAGAGTGGTTATGCAGCGGACTGCAACTCCGTGTACGCCGGTTCGATTCCGACCTCAGCCTCCACTACCCCCCCACTGGGCAATGCCGAATGTCACGTTCCTCAATGACGCTGTAGCCGTGCTGATCTTGGTCGATGAATTGTGTGGCTGGTTGGCAGACCCCAACGGTATCTTGTGTAAAGATTGCCTCTCTGCAGTGTTTGTGGGCGAAAAAAAATAGATGGTGGCTACGATTCTTAAGGTTGTCGCTTATCCCGTGGCGGCCGCAGCGTTGTTTTTGCTGTTCGTTGCGCGCTATTCGGTTCCGCCAAGCGAACTGCCTCTCAAGATTGTGATCGTCGGGATCTCCCTAAGTCTCGCCTATCTTGTTGGTTTGTTCCTGATCAACAGCCGCGTGGCACAAGCCCGCCATGTGGTGCTACGGGTCGTCAGAGTCGGGGTGGCGGCAGGGTTAGTCAGCTGGCCGGTTTTCGTTGGGCTGTTGTTGACGCAAACGGTGGTCATGCGAGGTGGCATTGTTGCTTCAATGGTTCTGTTGTTCCTGTTGTTGCTCTGTCAGGAATTGGTCGGGGCCGGCGTCAAGAGGTCCTCCGGCGTCTTGTTGCTCAGCGCGCCGGCTATCCTGATCGTCACCCTGCTGCAGTCGTGGAACGGGGATACTGCTGTGAACGCCCGCGATCTACCCGACTATGTGCACACCTCCTTGAACGATCTCAAAATCACTAGCCACGTTTTACTGGAGTCTGCGGACGAACTAGATGGTGGGGGGATAGACGTTTTTGGGAAAGACCAGGTACTGATGGCCACGGCCCAGGGCGAGATCTATTTGGCGCATGTGGGCAAAAACCAGATTAAGCTTGACAGCATCGCGACGAACCCGCCGCTGAATCGAAATGAATACCTAGAGCAGTCACCGATTCGCGGCGCGGTTCGGGTTACGGACCTGATGGTCCTCCCTGGTGAGCGCCGCGAGCAACGGGTGTTGATGTCGCACTTGTATTGGAATTCAGTGCAACAGTGCGTAACGCTGCGGTTATCCGAGGCCGCCTTCGACTTGAGCGGGCGCGGCAGAATGCTGGGCGACTGGGTGTCGCGATATGAATCGGCACCCTGCATAGATATCGATGTGTCCATCGAGAGCGGGGGACGACTCGGTCTTCTGTCGGACTCCAGCGTGCTCATGACCGTGGGTACCAACAACTTCGATGTGGCCAACGACTATGCATATGACTCGGTCGATCCGGGTGTTTCCTACGGCAAGATCGTCGCCATCGATCTGGAGAATTACCAGGTGGGGGTGTTCAGTACAGGTCATCGTAACCCCCAAGGCTTGCTGGTGGATGCTGGGCAGGTGTGGGCCACGGAACACGGCCCCCAAGGCGGCGATGAACTCAACGTGATTCAATCCGGCGAGCACTACGGCTGGCCGGAGAATACCTATGGGACCGCTTATGGTCGCAAGATTGGCTATACGGAGCACTCAGCCGGCACCCACAAGGTCGGCCGCCGACCTTTCTTCGTCTGGATTCCGTCCATAGGAGTTTCTCATCTCATTCGCGTTCGTGGGAAATTGTTTGACGGCTGGCAGGGTGATCTGCTGGTTGGTTCGCTGGGAAGTGCCAATTCCCTGTTTCGGCTGCGTGTCAGGGGTGGGCGCACGATATTCTCCGAGCGCATATTGACCCGCCAGCCGGTACGAGACCTTGTGGAACTTTCTGATGGTCGATTCGTTGTCTGGAATGGTAGAGACATCATGCAGGTCATCGAACCTGGCGAACAACTGATCTCAGCTTGCTTGGGTTGTCACGCATTTGATGGCGTACCCCGTATGGGTCCCAACCTGAAAGGAGTCGTGGGACGGCAGATCGCTTCGGCGGATTACGCGTACTCGGAGGCAATGTTGAATTGGAAAGGCCGTTGGACAAAAGACCGGCTAGACGACTACCTTCGTGATCCGAAAGGCATGCTGCCTGGAACTTCCATGGACTTTGCCGGGGTCAAAGACCCACGCGAGCGCGCGGCGATCATCGAGGCTCTCGCCCGTTGCGGACCCAATCAGAACAGGTGCTGACCACCCAAGGGACGCTCATTGCACTTTGACTGGCTAACGACTTCTTCGGCCTTGAGCGTATCAAAAACACCGTTCGGTATTGTTGTTCGGCCTCTGATTCGTTGGACGGCTCAGGTCGTGGTGATTGCGATTGGTGTAGGGATATCTATCGGATTCGCCAGCCAAAATGCCCCGGGAGAAGGATTTGCCGCGTTTATCGATCAGTCTCTCAATGCGCAGTGGCGCCGACTCCTGAAGATTCAGCTGCAGTTGGACACCTGCGGATTCACGCAGCTTTCCGACTCCCTGGACGATCGAAGGGCCGCCATGCAGATTGCGCATCGGCGGGCTGCCAAAGCGGCCTGGGAGGCCGAAGGTGCTGCCCAACCTGCGATAGCGCACATGATGCGCGAGTTAGTGGTTGCTCAAACCGCCTTTGAAGAAGGCTTGCGGGAAGGCATGCGCGACTCCGTGCCCCCGGACGCGGCCTGCATGTCGGCTCAGCTTGCCGCCAGCCAGTTCCAGTAGTCGCCCGATAACCCCTAGATGACCCCTGCAATGCTATGGCATTCCGATGTGCGGGGCTTTCACGCCGCGGGCGAAAATTTCAGGTAGAATTATGGATCCTTGGCATTTGATGTGGAGAATATCTTGGCAGAACAACTAGTTATGCAGGCAAGCGTACCCGAAGGCACTTTGCTTGAACGCGTTGAGGCGCTTCGGCCCATAATCGAAAAGGGTGGTGACGAAGCCCAGAAGTTGCGCCGGGTGCCTGATGAAACCATAGATGCGCTAGTGGATTCCGGCTTTTTCCGCTTTGCTATTCCCGAGGAGCTGGGCGGCGAGAACGCTACTATTTGCGAGACCATCGAGGTATTGGAAGCGATTTCGGCCATCGACGGCTCGGTCGGCTGGAACGTCATGTTGGGATCCGAGATCAATGCCATGGCTGCTGGTGGTATGGATCCAGAGTTAGCTAAGGAAGTCTATATTGATAACCCGCAGGTGATCATGGCGGGTGGCGGAGGGCCGGGTACGCAGCCTTCTAAAGCCATCGACCAGGGTGACGGTAGCTTCCGCATCTGGGGCCAATCCACCTTCATCAGCGGTTGTCACAATGCCGAGTGGATCTTTATGGCTGCTCCCGTCTACGAGAAGCTCGAAGATGAAATGCCGGCCATGGACGAAAATGGCATGCCGCGTTTCAACATGTGGATGATCAACAAGAGCGAGGTTGAGATTCTCGATACTTGGGATGTCGCAGGTTTGCGTGGTTCAGGTAGCCACGATGTCAAATGCGAAGGCGCCCTGGTGCCGGAAAGGTTTGCGAATACTACATTGATGACCACACCAGCCCATTACCCAAACCCCGCTTATCGGGTGCCGGTACCGCTGAGATTGGCCTACAACAAGGCTGCGGTGGCAATTGGGGTTGCTCGTGGCGCATTGGACGCATTTTCGGACCTCGCGCAGAACAAGATCCCGCTAATGATGTCGTCTTCATTGGCCAATCGTCCTATTGCTCAGTATCGTATGGGTGAGTGCGAGGCGAAACTTCGTGCCGCCCGGGCGTTCTTCATGGAGTCCATGCAGGCCGTGCACGATGAGCTGGAAGCCGGGTTGGAATCGCCGTCGCCTGAAGGCACGCTGTATGGGCGCCTATCGTGCACCTATGCAGCCAATGCGGCGATGGAGGTTGTGGACGTCATCCACAACACCGCCGGCACCAGCGGCATGCGCATGTACAGCCCGTTGGAGCGCAAGCTGCGCGACGCTCATGGCTGTGCCACGCACCGCTGGGTGTCACATCCGCTGTATCAGGACATGGGCATGTACTTCCTGGGTCTGGAGCCGCCACCCGAATTTCTCGGGCTGGCCGATGCTGGCCCACCGCCGCCTCCCAAATAGGCGCCCTCGCACAGTCAATCCATCAGGGTGTTATGTGCACCTTGATGGACCCCGTGCGCTTGTCCTTGGCGGTAGCAAACGCCTGTGCCGCCTCATCGAGTTTGTAAGTGTGCGTCACCAGATTGAGCAGGCCGGACTGATAATCTCCGGCCATGCGCACGGCTGAAGCGAAGTCCGATTCGGATCCTTCGTGTCCGTAGCAGCTTGAGCCGACAAGGCGCAGTTCCTTACCTAGGAATTGAAACGCCGGTAGTGCTGGAGAGCCATCAAACGCGCCCAGCATGGCGATGGTGCCGCCCGACCGGGTGAGTTGGGTAGCATCGACCAGAGTGTCGGCCGTGCCCCCCACCGTCTCCACGGTGATGTCCAGGTGCTCGCCGCCGATCTCGCCGAAAGCGCCGTCGCGATCGGCAAATGCAGCCGTGGCCCCGAGGGCATTGGCCAACGCCCGCTGGTGGGGGTGGCGGGCCGTGATGTACACCTCCGCCGCCCCCAGCGCACGGGCTGCGACGATGGCAACCAGACCCACGGACCCGGCCCCTAAGATGCCCACGCGGGCACCGGGACTCATGTTCGCCAGACGCAGAGCGCGCAGGCAGACCGCGAGCGGTTCGCATAGCGCTGCCATGGTCATGGAAATGTCGTTCTCAACCGGATGCAGACAGTGCTCGGGCACACACACCAGATCCGCCATGCCGCCGTTGGTGGTGAGGCCGAACAGCATCATCTGTTTGCAGCGTTGGGGATATCCCCCCAGACAATGGTGGCAGTTACCACAGCCGTGGATGGGCTCTACGGCGACCCTCGTGCCGGTGGCAACTGAGACATTGTCGCCTACCGATTCCACCACACCGGCCACTTCATGCCCCGGCGTGATGCCTCGACGGTCACCCATCATTCCATGCAGCATGTGCAGATCGCTGCCGCAGATGCCCACTGATCCCACCGCGACCCGCACCCAGCCCGGCGGAATCTCCGGGGCATCAGTCTCCAGCAGGTTGATGCTGTGGTTGTTGCCGAAGGCTGCCGCTTTCATCTGACTCTCCGATCTGGTGCCCGGGGCCGGACTTGAACCGGCATGGAGTTGCCTCCGAGGGATTTTCTTACCAACTACAGCTTTCGCTGCCACGCGGATTTCGCCGCGCTTTGTGGTCTGGACTTTCTCTTCGCCGTAATCGCCTCCCGGCTTGCGGGACGGGCGACCTTAGGCGGGAGCCGTCAAGTCTCTACACTTGTGCCCACTGGGTGAGCAGCGGGCCCTTAGCTCGAGATTGCCACCAACCCGGCGCCTGCCGGTTGCTGAGGTTTCCCCGAATTTGACTCCATTCACGGCGGTGGTTTCCCATCCGCGTGCTCAATTTTTCGTTAAGTCCCTTGTGTCTACCAATTTCACCACCCGGGCAAGGACCGCGAGAATAACCACAACATGCATTGAATACCATGCGCACGAGGGATCGCTACGAACGGCCGAACTGCGAAGGCTGCGATTACGAAGTATGATGGATGGGGCAAGTGAAGGAGGCACTAAATGGTTCGCGACGAAATTCTCAAGCGCCGAGACGAGATCGAAAAAACACCGATTCTCGAGCGCATCGAGGCAATGAAGGACACCCTCGCGGCAGCGGGTGACGAAGCCCAGGAACTGCGCCATCTCCCCGCGTGGGCCTCCAAGGAGATGGCCGCTCAGGGCTTGTATCGCTTTGCGCTACCACGGGAGCTCGGCGGTGAAGACCTGCGCGCACGCGAGCAGATAGAGATCCTTGAAGCGGTTGCTGCGATTGACGGCTCGGTGGGCTGGTGCGTGCAGATCTCATCGGAAATCAATGCGCTGGTTATCCGGCGTATGAGTCGCGAATTCGCTACCGAGATCTTCAACGAATGGGATACCGTGGTCTGCTCGGGGCACGGTCCGGCCAACGGGCCCAATCCCGGGCGCCTCGCCAGGCGCGATGGAGATGGTTGGCGGCTGAATTATCAGGGCTCTTTTGCCAGCAATTGCCACAACGCCAACTGGAACTATCTGATGGGTCCGATGGTGAACGACGAGGCTACCGGTGAACCGGCTCAGGCATCGTTCATGGTGCCGCGCGGTGAGTTCGAGATTATCGACACCTGGGACACGGCTGGTATGCGCGGTTCGGGCAGCCAGGACGTGCTCATGGCGGATTGTTACGTGCCACCTGAGCATCTGCTCCCGTTTCGTTCGTTGGCGCCCAGCGAGACCTGGTCGAATCCCACCTATCGCAACCCGACCCACGCCGTCTACAACAAGGCGGCGGTGGCATTGGGTGTCTGCCGCGGCGCCATCGATTCGTTCATCGAGCTTGCCACCGAGAAAACGCCCTGGGGGCTGGTCTCCAAGCTAAAGGATCAGGCTCAGATTCAATATCGAATCGGTGAGGCGCAGGCACAATACCTATCGGCACGCACCTATGTGCTGGACACCCAGGATCGGCTGGAAGCCCATATGGGCCCGTTGCCGGCCGACGGCGGTCGTCTGGCCCCCGAATGGGAGTACTTCTGGCCTGCGCTATTGGCCTGCGCTCATGCGGCGCAGTCCTGCAGAGAGGTGGTCAGCATGCTCAACAACACAGCGGGCACCACGGGCAGCCGAATGGACAGCCCGCTGGAGCGGAAGCTACGCGACGCCCATCAGTCGGCCACCCATGCGCTCATTTCGTACCGACACTACGAAGAGCTGGGCAAGACGTTCGTGGGTCATGAGCAGCCGCCCGGGTACATGGAGCTGACCCGAGCTTGACGCGAGGCTCGGTGCGCCTAAGTGCCAACCGTGCGCAATCAAGCACACAGCGACGCAAAGCGAGGTACTACAATCACCTGAAGGCCATCACCGTGTGCGATACCGTCAAAACAATAGCCATATTTGTTGCGTCCATATGCCGAGCAATATCCGCCCGACGCCGGCTCGTCACTCTTATTCAGCCGTGATGGCCGCATGAATAAATCGACGTTTCGACGCCTGCGAGCGGCGCTGCGCCGTGGTGTGCGGGAAGCCCGTCTGGCATGGCAACCGGATTCTTACGTCGACGGCCCGTTTGAGGCGCTGTCAGCCGAAATGCTGGACGCCAGCCGAACGATCAGAGGCACCGACTGCGCACCCGCGATATTGGTTCACGGGGTCATGCCTCGGTCGGGTACGGTTTACTTCGGCCGGCTGCTGGCCGCACATCCTGACGTGGAATCGTATCCGAACCTGATCTGGGAAATGCCGCTGTTGCATTGCGCTAAGCAGATCGGCGATCTTCAGAGCGACTTCATTGCCAAGTACCCGCAGAACGAGGAACGCTTTGCACAGCACGACTTCGCCTGCCTGATCGGTTCCGCGTTCATTGGCTACCTGCACGCGCAGATGACCCCGGGCAAACGATTGCTCATGAAGGTGCCGCTCGCCACTCACCTGGCGCAATTCGCGCTGATGTTTCCCCATGAGAAGTGCTTGATGCTGCTGCGCGACGGCCGCGATCTGGTGGCGTCTACGATGAAGAGTTGGCCCGGACGTGATTTCGAGCGCGTCGTAGCCGACTGGCGGGACGCAGCCCATCACATGCTGTCGCTGGACTACCCGCTATACCGGTACGAAGACCTGGTCGCCGACCCGTCGGGCGTGCTGAAATCGGTGTTCTCCGCGACTGGGCTCGATCCCGACACGTATCGATTCGATGAGATTGCCGACCACCCCCTGAGAGGGTCGTCGGATTACGTCGACAGCCACGGGTGGGACCACGTCGACAAGCCCAAGGAATTCCGCTCCGTGGAGCGCTGGAAGTCCTGGTCGCCAAGGCAGAAAGAGCGTTTCAAGCGCATCGCCGGCGACGTCCTCGTCGAGGCCGGCTATGTGGCCGACCATGGCTGGTAGGGAACGGCTTAGACGGGAGTTGGTGCCCAGGGCGAGACTCGAACTCGCACGTGCAAAGCACACTGGAACCTAAATCCAGCTTGTCTACCAGTTCCAACACCTGGGCACGGGGCGCATATTACCTGCAGCCCGGAGATGCTGCACGCGAACTCCTGGGCTATAAGGGGCGTTCGGGATAGCCGCAGTACTGCAGATCGTCCTTGATCCAGCCGTAGACGAGTTCGATAGACTCGTCGTCGGCAGGTTGTTCAACGCAAACCCGGTGCCAGGTGGCAATGGGACGAGCCAGCCGCCGCTAACGTGTCTCGGGTTTGCGAAACAACAGGGTGAAGCGATCGGTGTTGCCACTGACCGAGCGGCGCCCAACTTCATATACCAGTTCGTCGTCGTAGCGATGGTGCAGGTTGGAATAATCCACGAACTCGAAGCCCACCGCTTCGATTTCCTTGATCATCGCCACCGGGTCCATGCGGCGCCAGTTTTCATTGTCGTCTGGCTGCATGTGACGGCGGGTGTGGTCCACCACGCCGTAGTAGCCGCCTGAATTCAGCACGCGAAATGCCTCTGTATTAAGAGCTTGGCGGCCATCAGGGGTGAAGTTGTGCAGATTTCGAAAAGTCAGCACCAGGTCAATATTGGATGTGTGCATGCGCAGGCCTGGCAGATCGAACCGTCGAGTGCCTTCGGCAGGGGTGAAGTTTCCGTCCACCTCGACAATCTCAACGCTGGTCAGGGCGCCTCTTTCTTGCAGGCGTTCCACGCCTTGGGTGCCTAAAGCTACCAGCAGCTTGCCGTTGGTCGCCAGCACCGGCGCCAGCAGCTTGGTGTACCAGGCTCCGCCGGGCACCAGTTCGAGTACGCGCATGTCGTCGTGCAGACGAAAAAATTCCAGGGTCTCGGCCGGTTTTCGGTTCCGGTCCCGCGCCTTCTCCGTGGCAGTTCGTGTGTCCGATTCCATGGCGGCGGCAATAGCCGCGCCAACGTCAGCATGGGCTGTTGCCTGGACCGTGGCCATCAGGAAGAGCAGGGCGGGGACGAGCAAACGGTGAGAAACGGATTGCATGTGGGTTTTCCAGATGTGTGGTTGTTGAGGTCGGCGTGCGTATGCGCCGCACGCCGCGGGTCGAGCAATTGTAGCAGCGCAGGTTGGCTATAACGGCGTCTGACGCGCAGAATCCTGGATCGCTATCGGGTTGCTCGGCTGCCCGTGGCGCGCTCCAATGGCGCTGCTCCGATGTGGCATCGGGGAGTAATTGGCGCATACTAATGCGCGTGAGAAATCGGAGGTGAGAGTGGACTACGAACAGATCAAGATGGATGTGGACGACGGCATCGCCACGCTGACGTTGAACCGCCCGGAGCGCATGAACGCCTGGACCGGCCAGATGAGTCAGGAGCTGGGTCACGCGGTGCAGGCCTGCAATGACGACTCCAGCATCGGAGCCATCATTGTCACCGGAGAGGGGCGCGGATTCTGCGCCGGATTGGACATCGAGCAGGGCTTCAAGGCTCGTCTGGACGGCCAGCCTGCCGATACCGAAGAGCCTGCGTCGACCAACTGGGTTAGCGTAGTCAGGGATGCCAAGCCGATGATCGCTGCCGTTAACGGGGCTGCCGTGGGTATCGGTGTCACCATGATGTTGCCCATGGATGTCATCGTGGCGTCCGAGCAGGCCAAATTCGCTCTAGCCTTCGTTCGCATGGGGCTGGTGCCCGAACTCGCCAGCTCCCACTTCCTGGTGCAGCGGCTCGGATTCGGTGCAGCTAACGAGATGTGTCTCACTGGGCGCCTGTATCCGGCGGCCGAAGCCCATGAGCTCGGACTGGTAGACCACGTGGTGCCTGCTGACGAGCTGATGAGTAAAGCCCGCGAGCTGGCCGGTCTGATGGCTGCCAATCCATCCAATCAAGCGCGCTGGATCAAGCAGTTGCTGACGACCAACGGATCGGCAACCGATCTGAATGCGGTGATGGCGCGCGAAGGCGAGATGCTGCAGAAGGCATTTGCAACCCCGGAACACAAAGAGGCAGTGAACGCATTTCTTGAAAAGCGTCCGCCCGATTTTGCAGCCGTGGCGGCACGGGAGAACGACTAGTCATCGCGGCGTGGGCTCCATGGACGGCCGAGACATTGCTGGTTGCTGTGGGCCTGTTCCTCGCCGGCGTCGTGGTTGCCGGCGCCCTGTGTATCAGGCTGCTGAACTTACGAACCCGACGTGCTTTTGAAGCCGGACTCACCAGCCAGGCGGAGCAGAACAGCGCAGAGCGGCAGTTGCTCGATGAGCGTCTGGAGCTGCGCACCCGGGAGTTGACCCGCCTGCAGAGCCGTCTGGAGTTGTTGGAGGAACAGCAGCGCACAGCCGCTGAGCAGTTGGCGCAGAAGACGGCCGAGGTGGCGGAGCATCAGGCTAACAAGGCGGCTCTGGAAGCTCGGCTCGAAGAGATCAACCGGTCATTTGAAGAAAAGGAGGCGCTGTTTCGCGAATCCAGCGAAACCCTCAAGCGCGAGTTCGAGCTGCTAGCGAATAAGATTTTCGAACGGCAGGGTGCCACCCATCAGGAGCGTCTTGCCAACGTCCTTTCGCCCTTCAAGGAGCAGATGGTCGATTTTCGCAAGCGGGTGGAAGAGGTGTACCACACCGATACCAAGGAGCGCGCCTCGTTGCTCAGCGAGGTGCGAAATCTTCAACAGGCCAGCGAGCGCGTCAATACCGAGGCAGAGAATCTTGCCAAGGCCTTGAAAGGGGACGTGAAGATCCAAGGGAACTGGGGCGAGATTGTGTTGGAACGGGTGCTGGAAGAGTCCGGCCTGCGTTCCGGCTATGAGTATTTTCCACAGGCTGCCCAGCGATCCGAGGCGGGCGACCTGAAACGACCCGATGTGCTGATTCGTCTTCCGGATGGCAAGGATGTGATCGTAGATGCCAAGGTCTCGCTGGTGGCCTACGAACAAGCGCTATCAGCGGAGTCGGAAGAATCCCGCGACCAGGCGCTCAAGCAGCACCTAAGCAGCATTCGCGGTCACATCAAGCGGCTATCGGAACAGGACTATGATCACCTAAGCGACGTGCGCTCGTTGGACTTTGTGCTGCTCTTCATTCCTATCGAATCGGCTTTCACGTTGGCGATGCAGCATGAGCACAAGCTGTTCACGGAAGCGTTCGACAAACGCATTGTGATCGTGAGCCCAACTACATTGATGATGACCTTGCGCATCATTCACAACGTCTGGCGGTTCGAAAAGCAGAATCGTAATGCGCAGGAGATCGCCCGACGCGCCGGTGCGCTGTACGATAAATTGCGCGGGCTCATCGATGAGATGGATCTGCTTGGCAAGCAACTGGGAACGGCCGAGCGCACTTATCAGTCAGCCTACGGCAAGTTGGCTAGCGGTAAAGGCAATCTGGTACGGCAGGTGGAACAATTCCGCGAGCTGGGTGCCCCGGTCAAAAAACCAATATCCAAAAAGCTGCTGGAAAACGCCGACGACGAGCGTGAAGTGGAGTAGTGCCCGGATTATGGCCTCCCGCATCGTTAACGGAGTCACGTTTCGCCCCCGTGGCAGCGCTCCGCAGACTAAGAACTTGCATCAGCTTCACAGAATGCCCAGGGTTAAACCGGTAGATTGGCTCGGCAGATGAGGAATACGAGGACTTTATGCTGGTTTTAACCCGGCGCGCGGGCGAGGCGATCATGATCGATGACGAGATTGAGCTCAAAGTGCTCAAGATTCGTGGGAGCCAGGTGCACCTCGGAATCGATGCCCCCAAACGGGCTGCCGTACATCGCAAAGAAGTGTGGCTGCGCATCCATGGCGAACCCAAGTCTGCAAGCCCAGCCATGGGCGGTTCAGACCCCGAAAAAGGCGCCGCCTAACCCTGTTGCCCTGATTCAACGCCCGCTGTTATGAAAGCGGGCGTTTCACATATGGCGTAGGGGTGAATTTCCCCTTCCGTTAGCGCGTAGCGGTGCTGATGAATACCTTCCAGCGCCTCCCGGCGAAGTTGGATGTCGCTGGGCTTCAAAAACACGCTGTCTATGGCGCACCAGATCGGATTGACCGGCTGCAGGGGTGTAAATGCACATTGGGTTTCCCACTGGCCCCGGTGTAACTCGAACACGTCGATGGACTGCAGCATACCCCAGTGAGAGAACTCGGAGGGCTGGCTCGTGGCGAACAGGATCGCCAGAGATTCGCCAGCCGCCGTGGCGGCGTCGAGATGCTCCTTGGCTACCAACCACGGGTGATCATCACGATAGCGGCCGCGACTACTAGCCTCCAGCAGCGCCTTGAGTGACTTGGCGCCCACGGTGGTGCAGATGCAGTAGTCATGAACCTTCATGGGCGACTACTGTACATACATACAGACTCCTCTATAATCCCATCGCACAGCCCGCATCAACAGGCCGCCCATCGTGCCGAAACTGGTTGCACGCCAACCGCCCCCGCCCGACTACTATGCGGACAATGTGCGGCAATTGATGGGGCATGTCCAACGTCACTATGGGGATCTGCTGCAGCCCGACGAGCAATCCTATCTGCACGGCTGCCAACGGCTCTCCCCCGATGCGCTGCGGTTGTTTGCGCGCCTGTTGGGGCGCAAGGGACCATGGGTGCGCATCGACCGGTTGCGCTACCCGGAAGTAGTCGATCTGGATTGCGCCTTGCGCGAACTGCAAGCTGCCACACTGGTAGAGATTAATGGGCCCGTACCGGCAGATGGGCTGCTTGGATTGCTCACCCAGAAGGAGTTGCTTGCGCTGTTTCCTTCCGTGTCTGCTGCCGAGGTCGCCGGAAAAGCCCAACGCGTGGCCCATTGCATCAGCTCTTATCCGGACGAGCTGATCGTCCGACAAGTAGCTCGGCAATACCCATGGGTCTGTGTGGCTCGCTATCAGGTCTATTTCCGATTGCAGGTGCTGTTTTTCGGTGATGCGCGTCAGGACCTGAGCACCTTCGTGCTGCGGGATCTTGGGCTGTCCAACTACGAACCTTATGAGCTGTGTCGCAGCCAACGCCAGTTCGCCGCGCGCACAGCCCTCGACCTGTATCTGCGCTTGCTGGCGCTCGCCAGCCTAGCCCGACGCGGCGGGGAGATCGAGGCCATCGTTCCCCATGTGTTGCGTGAGCTCACCGCATGCCATAAGGCGGGTTGGCCAAGCCGGCTGCATCAGCGCGTGGCTGCCAAGATCCTCAATCGGCTAGGGCGCCGCTACGAGCGCCAGGGCGATGTGGCGGGCGCGTTGGCTTGTTATGAGGACAGCACCTTGCACCCCGCGAGGGAACGCCGAGTGCGGTTGCTCAAAGGGCAGGGCAGGGATTCGGAAGCGGCAACTCTGATTGCGTCCATTCAATCCGAGCCGTGGTCAGCTGCAGAGCAGGACTTTGCCGAGCGTTTCGGCATTCGCGCGCGCTGCGACATCCCGACTACGCGCGTGCCCCTGGCGCGCCCCAGCCCCCCGCGCGTGGAACAGCACGCCATTGAAGAGCTGGCACGGCAAGGCGATCGGGCATGGCATGTGGAGAATGCTCTACCCCTGTCTCTGGCGGGGCTTGCCTATTGGCCCGTGATCTTTACCGACGCGCCGGGTGCTTTCGTTAATCCGTTTCAGTTGGCCCCGGTTGATCTATTTTGGGACGATTTCTGTGCGGCCAGACAGACGGCCATGGGGTGTCGAGAGGAGCAGCTTGCCAGCGGCTTTGCCCGCACGGTTCGGGCAACATTCAACGCCAAGCGTTCCATCAGCAACCGACTGGTGCACTGGGGCGTGATGTCCCCAGAGTTGCTGGATGCCTTGCTCGAAGCGGTTCCCGAATCGCAGCTGCATCGGTTGGCCCGCTACGCGCTGGAAAACTTGCCCCGTGCCCGGGTGGGTTTTCCCGACCTGTTCGTGGTTGGCTCGCAAGGTGGCTTCGAGTTCGTGGAGGTCAAAGGCCCGACCGATCAGCTGCAACCCGCGCAGAGAGTGTGGTTCAAGGCGTTGCAGGGCTTGAGCATGCCGGCTCGCATGCTGAAGTACACGGCATGACCCGGCGACTGCCGGTCACCCATCTGGCGGAATTTGTGCATCGGCGCGGGGATCTGCATCAGCGCGTCGAGGGCGGTACGCGGCCGGAGGAGGGGATAGCCGCTCAGCGCAAACTACAGCGCGATAAGCCCGAAGGCTATGAGCGTGAGCGCTCGGTGCGGCAGGATGTCACCCTCGCCGGGCACCAGCATTCGTTGGCTGGCCGCATCGATGGCTGTCATGTCGACGCGCGCATCGTCGAGGAGTACAAGACCACACGCGGCGACCATGACCGCGCCTACGCCCAGTATGCCAGCGTGCACTGGGCGCAACTGGAACTGTACGGTGCGCTGCTGGCAAGCGAGCTGTCCTTGCCGCCTGCGCGCGAGGCAGCGAACAGCCTGCCACGCTGGACCCTCAAGCTGATCTACGTGCACCCCGACACCCTGGCAACTAGCGTCTGGGAGCGGGAACGCTCGGATGACGAACTCAAAGCGTTCCTGGCCGATACCTTGCGCTGGTACGAGGCCTGGTTAGTCGCGCACTTTGCCCATCTCGAAGCGCGTAATGAAGCCATCGACAGATTGAAATTTCCCTATCCGGACTATCGGGCACATCAGCGGGCATTGGTGCAGCGAGCGTATCGCGCATTGCGCGATGGCGAGCAACTGTTGCTGGAAGCACCGACGGGCAGCGGTAAGACCATGGGTGTGCTGTATCCGGCGCTGAAGGTGCTCTCGCTGACACCACAGGAACGGATCTTCTATCTCACCAGCCGCTCCACCGGCGCTGATGCGGCTCTGGAAGCTTTGCAGCGCCTCGATCCGCGCCATGGCAACCTGCGAATAGTGCAGATAACGGCTAGAGAAACCGCCTGCGCCTGGGTCAACGAAGACTGCAGCGGCGACTGTGCGTTCGCGCGAGGATACTTCGACCGGGTACACGATGCGCTTCGCGATGTGCTCGGCCGGGGAATGATCACGAAAGCAGCGCTGGTTGAGGTAGCACTGGCTCATCGGGTGTGTCCGTTCGAGTTGTCGCTGGACGCCGCATACTGGTCGGACGTGATCATCGGCGATTACAACTACGTGTTCGATCCCATGGTTCGACTTCAACGATTTGCGGGCGATGACAAGATGGTGCTGCTGATCGACGAATGTCACCAACTCAGCACACGGGCGCGCCAGATGCTGAGCGTCGAGCTGATTCGTGATCGCTTTCACGATGCGCAGCACGAGGACGTACCTGCGGCGCTGCGACGCCGGCTGGCAGCGGTAGACCGACAACTACGCGAGCTGGCACGCGCCGCGGACCTGCCCCGCGACGGCAGTGAGATGGTAGTGGAACAACCGGCCCGGCTGCTGCGTGCTGCGTTGCTTCTGGTGGAGCATATTGCCGTGAGTGAGGTGGATCTGTCCGCGCATCCTCACGCTCAGGCTGCCTGCTTCGACTGCATACGCTGGGTGCGCGCACAGGCATGGTATGACGCTGAACATTGCGTTCACGTTGCCAGCCGGGCCGGCGCGCCGCGCGGTCGAGCTACGCCGGTTGCCGTACGCATGGCGCACTTAGATCCGGGCGCCTATCTGGCCGAGATCTGTGATGGATTTGCCGCCCACGTGCGATTTTCAGGAACCGCGTCGCCGCTGTCCCTTTACCAGCGGTTGCACGGTATGGGGGGGCGGCCGTCTGACCGCGCCGGCAGTCCGTTCTCGGCGGATCAGCTGGCGGTGTGCATCGTCGACGATGTACCCACGTACTACCACCAGCGGGCGAGCAGCCTGGCGAAACTTGCCGAGCTGATCTATCGAGTGGTTAGCGCCCGCTCCGGGCATTATCTGGTGGCGTTCCCTTCCTATGCGTACCTGGCCAGCGCGGCTGAGCAGCTTGGCGCGTGTTACCCCGAGGTTCGGTGGCTCGCACAGCAGCCCGGCATGGATGTGCAATCTCAACAGCAATTCCTGCAGAGCTTTGATGCCACCGGGCAGCCGGTGGTAGGGCTCGTGGTGCTTGGGGGCATGTTTGCGGAGTCGGTGAATATTACGGGTTCGACGGGATCGTCGCTGGCGGGCGTCGTGTGTGTGGGCATCGGGCTGCCACCCCCGGATGTCGAACGCCAGGCTCTGGCCGCGTATTTCGATGCCCAGGACGAATCAGGCGCCGCTGTGGCGTACCATCAGCCAGCCATGAGCAAGGTGCTGCAGGTGGCTGGGCGACTGCTGCGCGGCCCTGCGGACAAAGGTGTGTTGTGTCTAGTCGATGACCGCTTCAAGCAGCCCCATCTGCAGCGATTCTTTCCGGCTCATTGGCGACCTCAGGTGTTGCCGGCCGCGTCGGTGCCCATGGTGCTGGATAAGTTCTGGCGACCCGGCGCCGGCTCCCATAGACTTCGCGCTGGCTGCGAAACAAGTCTACCCGCTAACCTACCAGAGGGACATGATGCGACGCCGCACCAAAATCATCTGCACCATAGGTCCGGCAACAGCCAACTTTCCGAAGCTCCAGGCAATGAGTGAGGCTGGAATGAACATCGTGCGGCTGAACATGTCGCACGCCGATCACGCGTCATCGACCAAAGTGATCAACTGGATCAAAACGCTCAATCGCAAAGTGAAATATCCCGTCGCCATCCTGCTGGATACACAAGGGCCGGAAATCCGTACCGGTGAGATCAACGAACCAATGGATCTGGCTGCCGGCGACGAGGTGAGCATCAGCGTGTTGCCGGAAGACGTCGAGCGTAGCTCGATTCTCATCGACTATCACGAGCTCATCGACGTCCTTCACGTGGGCAGCAAGCTCACTGTGGACAATGGCTTGATCAACTTCGAAGTGCTGGAGAAAGAGGGTCCTCGCATGCGCTGCAAGGTGCTTGATGGTGGATCGCTAGGCAGCCGACGACACGTGAATTTGCCGGGTGTGCGCGTGAACCTGCCTGCTATCACCGCCAAAGACCGGAACGACATCGCTTTTGGTGTGTCCCACGACGTGGATTTCATCGCTCTGTCGTTTGTTCGTTCTGCCGCAGACATCGAGGAGCTTCGCGGGGTGCTTGGTAGCAAAGCGAAGAACATCAAGATCATCGCCAAAATTGAAGATCAGCAAGGCGTGACCAATGTGCGCGAAATCGTGGGGGCCGCGGACGGCGTCATGGTAGCGCGTGGCGATCTCGGTATTGAAACCAACATTGCCGATCTGCCCAACGTACAACGGCGCATCGTTCATTCCTGCGCAAGAGGAGGCAAGCGCTCCATTGTGGCGACCCACCTACTCGAGTCCATGATCGAAAACCCCATCCCCACGCGAGCGGAAGTGACGGACGTGGCCAATGCGATCTACGAAGGGGTAGACGCCATCATGCTCTCAGGCGAGACGAGCGTGGGGAAGCACCCGGTTCGCTGTGTGGAGCAACTCGATGAGATCGCTCAGCAGTCCGAGCGATGGCCGGGCTTAGGCTACGAAAGCCAGCTGGTGGCCGAAAGCGACAAACAACACATCGCCAATAACGCGGTAGGGTTGGCCGAAGACATCGAGGCCGCCGGGATTGTCGTGATCACGCGTCGTGGCATCATGGCCGATCTAGTGACCAGCGCGCGCCCGCAGAAAGTCCCCATATTCGCATTCACCAACCACAGTCAGACGCGTCGCCGGCTAGCCCTCAATCGTGCGGTACATAGTCATCGCGTGGCATTTTCCAGCCAGCCGGAAAAGACCCTTCAGCGTGCGTTGAACATATTGCGCGATCGTGAAGGACTATTGCCGGAAGACAAGGTGGTGGTGATCTCCGACGTGCTTGCGGAGAAAAATTCAGATGCGATCCAGCTGCGCAACCTGGGCTGACTGCTACGCGACGAGCGCCATGTAGAGCATGCGCGTAGCGACTAGCACCAGCAGCCCTCCAAAAATCTTCCGGAGCGGACCGGGATCCAGGGCGTGGGCAGCCCGCACGCCTAATGGGGCGGCTACAAGCGTGGCTGCAACGATAGCAGCAAGGGCTGGTAGGTAGACGTAGCCGAGTACACTAATCTGCCCAAGTGCGGGCTCGCTCCAGCCGGTTGCGATGTAACCAAGGGCGCCGGCTGTGGCAATCGGAACACCCAGCGCGCTAGAGGTTGCGGTGGCGCGATGCAGGGGAATATTGAAATACACCAGCGTGGGCACCACCACGTTGCCTCCGCCGATCCCGGCAATACCGGAAATCAGTCCGCCCAGGCTTCCCAAACCCGCGCTCACGGCTAGACCAGGAAAGCGCCGGTGTGCACTTGGCTTCCAACTGGTTAGCATGACAACGGCCACGAACAGGAGAAAGCAACCGATCAGGCTTCGAAACACGGTGACCGATAAGGTCTCGGCAACCGAGCCGGCAAGGAAGCTGCCGGCTAACAGGTATCCGGTCCAGCGCCGTACTACCCGCCAATCCACCATATTCCGGCGGATCTGCGCGTAAGCCGCTGCCAGCGAAGTGAAGACAATGCAGGCAAGCGAGGTGGCCACGGCCACTATGGTGACCAAGCCTGACGGCAGGATCCCGAAACCATCGAATAGCAGGATCAGCGCCGGCACGATCACCACCCCGCCCCCGATCCCCAGCAGACCACCGAGAAAGCCGCTGCACGCGCCGATGGCCATGCAGGAACCAAAAAAGAAAAGATGATTCAATTAGATTAATGTAGGCGCGGTTTTACGGAGTTTACTGAACTTGCCACCCGCTCTCCAACGTCCACTGCTGTGGCTCCTCATCCTAGCGCTCGGCCTCCCAGCGGCCATGGCGGCTGTCAGGCGTATCGAACTCGACAATGGCGATGTCTACGAAGGCGAGATTGCGGACGACATGCGCACCGGGCAGGGCGTTTACATCTGGGCCGACGGCCACCGCTACGAGGGCCAGTTCGTGGCGAATCGAATGCAAGGTGAGGGTGTGTATTACTGGCCGGATGGACGCACCTACCAGGGTAGCTTTGTGGCGGACAAGCGTCAGGGTCGCGGCATACTCCGCTGGTCGAATGGCGATCTATACGAAGGCGGGTTCGTGGACAACAAAATGCACGGGACGGGGAGCTTCACTTGGGCCAACCAGGATCGCTATGCGGGTGAGTTTTCCGAAGGCAGACGCACGGGTCGCGGGGAGTTCGCGTGGAGCACAGGCGAGCGTTACAGCGGTGAGTTTGCCGACGGCGTTTTACACGGAGAGGGCAGCTTTGCGTGGCCCGACGGCCGCCGATATGTGGGTGAGTTTGTCAGCGGACGCAAGAGCGGGCGCGGCGTCCTCGAATTTGTCAATGGCAACCGCTACGTAGGTACCTTTTTTGACGACGCGCGCTCCGGCCTGGGCGTATTCTACTGGCGCGACGGTACAGTCTATCAGGGTCAGTTTTCGGAAGACCTCATGCACGGGTATGGCGTCAAGGAGAGCCCCGACGGAACCATGGCTCTGCAACACTGGCAGCAGGGTGGACTGGATTTCAGCAAGCCGCTCCGCGCCAATCCTCGTTGCACGTTGAGGCTTTCTGAGAAGGAGTGGATGTTCGAAAGTGACGAGTGCATCAACGGCCTCGCTCACGGAGCCGGACTGGCTGCGCGGCTTGACGGCCAGCAGATCGTGGTAAACGGCCGGTTTGTGCTCGGAAATCTGGTCGAGGGGGAGATTCAGGTCTTACGACTTGAAGAGTCCTAGTGGAGCTCCCGGGTTTCGAAATACAAAGGGAGATAGGCCGCGGCGGAATGGCGCGCGTTTATCTGGCCGTGCAGAAGCAATTCGGACGCCTGGTAGCCTTGAAGGTGGTGTCCGCGCAATACGCCACCGACGATAACTTTCGTAAGCGCTTCCTGCAGGAATCGCAGATCAACGCGCGGCTGACGCACCCTAATATCGTTCAGGTCTATGACGTAGGCGCCCACGAGGCCTATCTGTACCTGGTGCTAGAGTACATTCGCGGCGGCGATCTGAATCAGCGGTTGGATCGTGGCATGCATTTGCGGAGTCTGGTCGGAGTCATCAAGGACATCGGTAGGGCCCTGGATTACGCACACTCCAGAGGATTCGTGCACCGAGATATCAAGCCCGAGAACATCCTGTTTCGCGAAGACGACAGTGCGGTGCTCACCGACTTCGGTATTGCCCGTTTAGTCGACCCAAAACCCACCATTACCAGGGCTGGCACCGTGGTGGGGACGCCTCAGTACATGAGCCCGGAGCAGGCATCCGGCAAGGAACTCGATGGGCGTTCAGACCTCTACAGCCTTGGCGTGGTGTTCTACCGCGTGCTCACCGGAGACGTGCCATTCAAGGCGGATACAGCTGTCAGTATTGGCATCAAACACCTGCAGGAGTCGGTGCCCAGACTGCCCAACTACCTCAATGCGTTTCAAGGAGTGATTGACCGAAGCCTGGCCAAGAAGCTCGAGCAACGCTATCAATCCGGCGAGGAGCTGGGCCGTGCGCTCGACAACATCAGTCAGGCGGCCACCCTACCTAACGCCACTATTCGCTCCAATGTGGTAAGCACTCGGGAAATTCGTGCCGTAGGCCAAAACGTGCTGACCACCGTGCGGGATTCCGCGCGCGCGGATCTGCACTCTCGACGGCACCGCAAACGCCGCTTCGGTCGTCTGACGTTGTACGCTCTGCTTCTGCTCACGGTGGTGGGGGCGGGAAGCTACGTGGTGGTGGAGCAGCCGCAGCTCATTTCACAAGCTCTGGAAGTCGCCGGAATGGCGGAGAATCCCGAAGTTCAGGAAACTTGGAGTGCGGCTCAGTCGCTGCATCAGGATCCGAATCAGAGCCTGGGTAGCATCGTAGCGAGCTATCGCCGCGTTTTGAATCTCGACGCCAACCACTTGGGGGCGGCTGAAGCCGTTGCTGGTTTAGCGACTCAGTGGGAAAACGCGGTACTCGAAGCGCTGGAGCAGGAAAATCTTGAGTTGGCCGAAACCAAACTGGCCGAATCCATGGCAGCCTTCCCCGATGATGCGGTTTGGAGCGACCTGTCCGAGCAAGTTGATGATCATCGCCACGCGGAGCAGCTGCTAAGCAGCACCCAGGCACTGCTGCGTAGTCACGGTCTCTCGGATATCCCGTCGGCGAGTGCCGCCATCCAGGCGTATCAGGAAGTGCTTCGGTTGGCTCCCGGACATTCGGTGGCCAGTCAGGAACTCGATGCGCTTGCTGAACACTACGCAATGCTCGCTGCCAGCGCCGCGGACCAAGGCCAGGTCGACGAGGCCATCAATTTTCTAGACCGTGCATCTGCTGCCAACGCTACCTATCCCGAACTCGATGGTGTACGCGGAAAGATCCAGCAAGCCACTACAATCCGCGCGACCATCGACGATCTACTGCAGCAAGCAAGCGCCTATCGGGCGGCCGGCGCGCTGGTCAACCCAGTGGGTGAGAACGCGGCGGAGTTTTACCATCGTGTGCTGGCGATTAGGCCGGATGATGTCATTGCGGCCCAGGGGCTGGATGAAATCGTCTCCCAGTTGCGCGCCAGGCTTGCCGCTTTGCTGCAGGACAGAGACGTGCAGGCGGCTACCGCCGTGGTGGATCGCGCCGGTGGCGTGGGGCTGGATTCAGTTGCAGTTAACGACATGAGAGCGAGTGTGGAACAGGAGATTTTGCGCCGGGATACGGTTGCCGAACACCTCGGCAAGGCTCGGGAGCTGTTCGCCCAGGGTTTCATCACGCAGCCGCAAAATGGCAATGTGGTGGCCTTGCTGCGTGAGGTGGATCGGCTGGATCCAGGCAACCAAGCAGCACAGCGCATGCTGTCGCGATCTGCGCAGCGCCTTGCAGAGGCCGCTCAGGAAGCGTACGGGGCTGGCCTTGCGGACGATGCAAAATACTACCTGGAGTTGGCGCTGACCGTGACCCCCGGTGTCGATGCTTGGAGAAAACTTCGATTAGATTGGGAAAATAGTATCTCAAATAATTGATTTAGAAGGTTATTTAATGCTCAAAGACGAGCGGCTGGTGGTGCTGAATGGGGTGACCGAGGGGCCCCGTCTGGACAACGGTCCCGGTGAATGACCGGGACTATGCAGAGGCCCGAGGACTAATGCCGAGCGACCCCGTTCAGGGGGAAGACTTTACCCATTGGCATGGGTTGTGTGGCGATAGGGGGCAGCGAAGATTGCGAAATCGAGCGCAATGATCAGAGGGTTTAGCTGTGCCATGCAGAACGCATATTGCGCCGACAAGAGTGCGCGCTCACCAATCTCATGGCGACCAACGGTTCGCAGATCAACGGTGTCGAGGTTCGGGGTGTTCCGCTGCGTGATGGAGATGTGTTGTCCATGGGCAGTGTAGCGGTCGTCTACCGGTTGGTAGTCGCGACACGTCCAGCGCGACGAGGCGTCTGCAACGGATAGTGGCCGCTGGGGCGATTGTGGCTGCAAGAGTGCTAGCGTGGATTCTATTAGCGCGCTAAGCTCAACGAGCTAGAGGAGCAAGCACAGTTATGGCAGTTGAGATTCCCTATCGCCGGGAGTTGGAATTCTCCTATGGCGAGCTTATCCAAGTGGCTCCCGGGATAAGGCGCATCATCGCTGAGAATCCCAGCCCGTTCACGCTTTACGGTACCGGGACGTATGTTCTCGGTTCCGGAGCAGTGGCAGTGATCGACCCTGGTCCCGCGGATCCGACCCACATCCAGGCTCTGATAGACGGATTGGGCGACGAGCGGATCAGTCATATTCTCGTGACCCACACGCATATGGATCACTCACCCGGCGCCGAGCTTCTGGCGCAACATACGGACGCATCCACCTACGCGTTCGGACCTCACGGCGCGGGCAAGCTGGAAGAAGGGGTGCCTGTGGAGGAGGGTGGCGACATGGAGTTCGAACCCGATCACGAGGTGCGGCATGGCGACGTAATTGAAGGCGGCGACTGGTCCGCCGAGTGCGTATACACGCCAGGGCACACATCCAATCACATGTGCTTTCAATTGCGCGAACAACGGGCCCTGTTTACGGGGGACCATGTAATGGGATGGTCCACCAGCATCATTTCCCCTCCTGATGGTGACATGCTGGCGTACATGGACAGTCTCCATTTGCTGTTAGAGCGCGATGACGCCATTTACTGGCCGACCCATGGTCCCTGCATCGATGATACCCAGACACACGTTCGTGCGTTCATTGAGCATCGCAAGGAGCGTGAACGGCAGATCATCGACTGCGTGGAACAAGGTATTCATCGAATCAAGGAGATGGTGCCGCGTATGTATGTGGGTACGCCAGAATTCATGTACCCGGCCGCAGCGCGTAGCGTACTGGCGGCCGTTGAGTGCCTTGTGGCTCGTGGAGATTTGTTGACGGATACCGATATCTCCCTGGACGCGGAATATCATCCAGGGGCGTCGGCAGACGCCTGACTCAGGAACGGCGGACCGCCAGAAGAGGATCAGACTGGCCGTTTGCAGTGCGGCTGGTAGCCGTGTGCCGCGATTCCACGCAGGGCAACTGCACCACGATGGCGACTCCCGATCCGTCCTCCAGATTCATGGCGCGTACGAATCCTCCGTGATGTTCCGCGATGACTCGAACCACGTACAAGCCCAACCCGAAGTGCAATCGATTCTGGGGCCCCCGGTGACTGACCATTGAGTCGAACAGCGATTCCTCCGCCCTTTCGGGCAGTACAGGACCCCGGTTGGCTACCGTGATCTGAAGCTGATCGCGCTGGTAGTCGAGATGGACCTTGATTGGACTGTTGGAGCGATGGAAGTCCACTGCGTTGTCGATGATTTTGTCTAGCAGCTGCTCGATGTGGTAGTCGGAGATATTGGCGTAGACCGGATGTTCGGGACGGCGCAGCACGAACTCGCAGTTGGAATGAGTGATCTTGCAATTGGCCACATAGCTTTGCAGCAACTCAGCGATGTCGATGACCTCGCGCTCCTCCGCTTCCAGGGACTCGTCCAGGTTGGCTGCGTCGGCCAGATTCTGAACGATTGATCCGATGCGAATCACGCCTCGCTTGGCGCTATCCAGGTATTTGCTTTGGCGCACATCGGGGTTCTCTTCTGCCAGATTCTCGAGCGATGTGCTCAGCGTGTTGAGTGGATTGTTGATTTCGTGCCTCAATGTGCGGGGCATGTTCTCCAGGAAGTTGTTGTGCTGATGCAGCTTGCTCAACATGCTGGAGACGCTACGCGCCAGATCGCCGATTTCGTCACCCGCTTTCATCTCGCTGTGCAGCTCGCTGATACGCAATCGCCCGTATTGATCTATGGCCCCGCTGGCTTCCCGCCGCAGACTGCGAATGCGCCATGCCAGGCGGCCGGCGAAGGCCAGCAGCGCTATGAATACGGCGATCAGCGCGGCGACTGACAGCAGTATTACCTGCTCGAGCGCCGAACTCTCGAACGAGAGGATGTCACGGATGTTCTGCTCTACGACCACCGTGCCGATTACGGTGCCGCGCGACACAATGGGATGGGCCGCTATGATGATCTCGCTGTCACCTACCGATCGACGCAGGCTGATGGGCTCGCCCGACAGCGATTCGCTGATTGCGGCGTCTGCAGTACCGTCGGAATCTTCCGGTCGGGGCTGCAGGGGCTGATAGGTTTCGCCCGTTGTCACCCAATGCAGCAAGGGCCGTAGTTCGTCGAATGCCTGACGCAGCAGCGCCAAAGCGGGGTTGGGCGGGGCACGTTCGGTTTCCATGGTCTGATAGCTGCCGGTTTCCGCACGGACCCGCTGCTCGGCGTCGATAACCAGAATACGGGCGCCCGAATAGCCTAGACCGCGAATGATGCTGAGCACCTCGGGAGAGCGCAGCACCGCCAGGTTGAAACTTTCCTTGCCGGCAGTAGGCAATGTCTGGGTAATGTGGGTGATGCCCCGTGAAGCCGCGTCGTCCACGTCGACGAACGCAAGCCCGAAGTAGCGGGACGATCCCAACAGCTGCAACGGCAGGCGGAACTCAAACTGAAAGCCCGTTTCCGTCTCGATGGCATGCCCCTGAACGGCGCTGTTCGGGTTGCCCGTCTGTGCGTACTGCCAATTCAAATCCATGTCATAAGCGGTGGTGGGCCCAGGCTCCTGCATGGTGAGCGCCACGCGAGCATCCTCACCGTTTGCTCGAATGAACGTCAGGCGCACGTGATCTGCCGCGTCAAGGCGCAGATATTCCGGGTCGCGAAACACGCGATCACCGTCGGTGATGCGCAAGAAAGCGTGCAGATTGCCTCCGCGCTCGCCCAGCACGAGCTGCAAATCGGCATCGCCGGGCGCGCCCTCGCTGCCGAAGCGCAGCAGGTTGTCGGTCATGTCCTCGCCCCAGTCCTCCAGCTGTCCGTCCAGTCGAACAGGCCCCTGCAGGGGGTGCGCATAGAGGTTTTCGAAGTCCTCGATGGCCAGCGGCAGGTCGTTGAATAGATCCTCCCGGCCGTTGAACAGGGTGGAGATTCCCTCGGCGGTCAGGAGCTGGGCATTGGACTGGCCCTGGATCAACAAACGTTCCATCTCTACCAGCTGCCGGTAGCTGAACCAAGGCACGATGAGTAGCGTGAGCCCCAGCAGCATGATCTTGGTGCCCAGTCTCGGTCCGCGTATGCGCCTTAATATTCTCATGACTGGCTAGCGCGACTCTTCAGCCCGACCAACGGTATCCGAAGCCGTATTCGCTTTTGATGCTGGCAAAACCCTGGTCGACTTTTTCGAACTTCTTGCGGATGTTACGCATGTGCGTGTTGATGGTGTTGTTAGTCACCAGGCTCTGCATTGTGGCGTTCATGAGCGTTTCGTAACTCACGGCGTGGCCCGGCATGCGAACCAGCTTAGCCAGCATGCGGAACTCCGTTCCCGACAGATCGATTCTGTGTCCCCGCCAGGACACGAGCAGCGCATCCTGGTCCAGCACCAGATCGCCGATGCGCTTGGCGGTCGCGCTGGTTTCTTCTTCGTTCTCTGCGCGCACTTCGTTGATGCGCAGCAGTGACGAAATACGCTCGGCCAGATAATCCAGACTGATGGGCTTGGGCAGATAATCCCATGCGCCCAGGCGAAGCCCAGAAATTTTGTCAATTTCGTTGATGCGTTCTGTGAGAAAGATCACCGGTAGCGAGGGTGATTTCGCCAGCAAATCCCGGCACAACTGGAAGCCGGCGTCCACTTCGTCTCCGAGAATGATGTCGAGAATCACTAGGTCGGGCAGAGCTTCGTCGAACCCTTCCAGCGCCTCCTCGCGGTTCGCGTACGCGTTCACCTGGTAGCCTTTCATCGTGATGGCGTCAGCGTAATTGGCGCGCTGATCCGGGTCGTCTTCAACGATCGCGATGGTTCTCGCCATCGGTACACCATAGTTTCATCCGGTCGCGCAATTTTACCGGCTTTTCGCCCGCTTGGCGCGGTCAGGAGAATGGGTTCTGCACACAGGTTTTCTCCAATTTGTCTCACCCTGGTTCCACTTTTTCTGCAGGCCATGACTGTTTAATCGTCCATCCGATTCACAGATCAGCACCTAATGCGCCACAACTCATGAAAGTTTTCGTGCCGTTCAGCGAAGCACTTCGTGCTGATGTCATCGATGTGCTGGGTATTCGCGGCGAAGACCTGGTGCCTTTTCATCTGGACTACCAATGCGTGGCCGTGGAATTTCCCGAGCAAACCGCAGCGGCTAGCCTGCATAGTGACGAACCAGCCACCGATTCTTAGTCCTTCAACTGGCAACATCGCGGCTGCCTACCCCATCTAGTCCTGCTATGGTGTCGCGCCCGGACGCATTGGGTGCACGGATTGTCCGAACTCCTACCAACACTGCTTGCGATGCCGTGGCTGGAAGCCACCGGTCTAATTTCCGGCCTGCTTTGCGTGTGGCTGCTCATACGCGAGAACATCTGGACCTTTCCCATCGGCCTGGTGTATGCCGTGGTTTCGGTGGCCGTGTTCGGACGGCAGCGGCTTTACGCTGACGTGTTGCTAAGCGGCTACTACGTGGTGATGAACGCCTATGGCTGGTACTACTGGCTTTGCGGCGGAGAACGATCCGTTGGTGAAGCACTGCCGGTCACCTATACCCCCGTCCGGATTCGCAGCTGGCTCGCTGTCATCACGGGGATTGCCAGCGTTGCGATGGGCTACGCGTTTGATGCCTATACCGATGCGGACCTGCCGTACTGGGACAGCGCGACCACCTGCATGAGCTTTGCGGCCATGTGGATGACCGCGCGCAAATACATCGAGAACTGGGTGGTCTGGCTGCTCGTGGACATTATTGCGGCCGCCGTTTACCTTGTGAAAGGTATCGAGCTATACGCCGTGTTGTACGGGGTTTACCTGATCATGGCGTTCATGGGATGGCGCGCGTGGCACAAACATCTGAAACCGGTCTCGTCGTCTGTGTAACCGGGCCTGAGAGTACCGGAAAGACCACCCTTGCCGAAGAACTCGCCGAGGCTCTCGATGTGCCCCTGGTGGGGGAGTACGCCCGCCACTATCTGGAAGCGCGCTTGACGCAAGGGCTTGAGGACTACGGCGAAGACGACCTGCTGCACATCGCAAAGGGTCAGCTTGCGGCGGAGCAGCAGGCGTTAGCACAAGGTACCGGCCTGGTCATCAGCGACACGGATCTCCAGGTGGTACAGATCTGGTGGCAGGAGCGTTTCGGTTCTTCCCACCCCTGGCTGCTGGATGCCTTGGCGCAGCGGACGCCTAGACGTTATCTGGTGATGGCGCCTGACTTGCCTTGGCAAGCCGACCCATTGCGTGAGTCACCTGACGATCGGCAGCGGTTGTTCGACTGCTACCTGGAGGTACTGCGAGCAAGCCCCCACCCCTTCGCAGAGGTGTTCGGGTCAGGCAGAGCCCGTTTCGAACGGGCCATGGCTTGCGTGCAGGACTGGTTGGTCGAACCTCAGTTCGCCTAACCGTTGCTCAAACCAGGGCACGATCAAGGCTGGCTTGTGCGCGCCGCATCTGTTCGGCTATCTCGGCCCGCTGGTCCCCCGCATGCCAGCGGCCGAAAGCCCAGCCGTACTCGCGCAGCCAGAAGGCAAGCAGATTCTGCTGCACCCGCATGCTGTCAATCGTTCGTTCCATAACTGCCTCGGCGATGTCGTCGAGCTCCGTGGGATCTCGTCCCAGACCCTGATGCAGGGTCACCACGTCGAACAATGGATCGTTCAAGGCGGGCCACTCCCAATCCAAGGTAACCCAGGATCGGGGATCGGTACTGGGCGCGATAACGTTCCACGGATTCAAGTCGTTGTGGCACCACACGATGTGTTCGGGCTGCCAATTCAGACGCGCCACGCAGGCGGCCACCGCGTTGGGAATCTCGCCCGGCGCGATTTCCAGCCTGCGTTGGCTAACTGCTACCGGATCGTAGTGAGTGCCTGATGACGCTGGGCGTTCGCCAAGCGCGCTTGCGATATTGCGCAGATAGGCCAACAGCTGGCTGGTTGTGGGCGGTTGCTCAATGAGCAATGGACCTTCTACCCAACGAGAGATCAGCAGCCCGCTGTCGGTATCCATGGCAACCAACGCGGGCACGCGCAGGGCCCCTGGCTCCCGGTAAATCGTCTGCTCTAGCTGGCGGCCTCCGGTCTCGTCCTGATACTGGCGTGGCAATCGGATGACATAGGCTTCTCCGGCTACCTCGAATCGGTAGTTCTCGTTGCTGTAACCGCCAGACAGATAGCTGAATCCATGCGAGGCGGTTACATCCCAAGGGGGATTGAGCTGCGCCATGGCCTGGCGCAGACGACGCTGAGTGTCGTGGTCGATCGGCACCGTGCGGGTGTTAGTTGATGCCCACGGCGTGAGAGAGGGTGGGACCGATTTCCGCGTGTACCACCAGATTCGCGAGATCGTCTAGCGGCGTGGGCTCGCGATTGACGATGATCAATCGCGCGCCAATTCGTTTCGCGTATTCCGGGAACCCGGCGGCGGGGTAAACCAGCAGCGAAGAACCCACCACGATCATGGTATCGCATGCCTCTGTTGCTGCCTGAGCGCGGTGCATGGCCCGTTCGGGCATGGCTTGGCCGAAGGAAATCGTGGCTGATTTGATAATTCCCCCGCAGCGTCCGCACGGGTCGATGTGCGCTTGATTGCGGAACTGCTGCTCGAGCGCGGCAAACTCTACCCGGGTGCCGCAGGACAGACAGACCGCGTAGCTATTGTTGCCATGGAGTTCAATCGTCTGTTCTTCTGGAACGCCGGAATCCTGATGCAGATTGTCTACGTTCTGAGTGATGACGGCGTTTGCCTTCCCGGCCAGAACCAGCTTTGCCACTGCTTTGTGTCCGTTGTTCGGCAGCGCGTTCTGCATACTTCGCTCGCCGGTGAAGCGCCGCCGCCAGTATTCGTCGCGCGCGCTTTCGCTGGTCAGAAACTCCTCGAAGTCGATGGGCTTCATCTTGTTCCACAAACCGGTACCCGGCGAGCGGAAATCCGGTATTCCAGATTCCGTGCTGATGCCCGCGCCTGTAAAGAACGCGATGTTGTTGGCGCCATCAATCATGGCGCTCAGGTGGTCCAGGGTTTCGTCTGAGGGCTGGCTGCCGGACATATCTGTGGTATCGGACATGAAGCGGTCTCCGGTGCCATCCAGTGCGTGATGGCAAAGCCAGAATCACACGTGCTTTGCGTCACTCTGTCAACTATGCTTCTGGCAGATCCGTCGGAGAGCTGCACTGCACATACTGGAATTCTATTTCGATTGCTCGAGTCCCTGGACATATCTTGCCTTCGAGGGCATTCAGGCCATTGCATCGCGTCCCGACGTAACCATTGAGTACAAGCCCATCTTGGTGGGAGGGATTTTCAATACCATCAATCCCAGCGTCTACGAGAGTCGTGCGAATCCCATCCCGGAAAAGGCGCGCTACTATCAGAAAGACATGCAGGATTGGGCACGATTGGTGGGCGTGCAGATCGGGGCACCAGCGGTGTTTCCAGTCAACAGCGCGAAAGTCATGCGCGGCGCATTTATCGCCATCGAGCAGCATTGCCTGGTGCGCTATGCGCGCGCTGCGTTCCGAAGGTATTGGAGCGACTTGGCGGATATCTCGCAGGACGAAGAGGTGGAGGGAATTGCCGAAGCGGCAGGGCTCGATGCACAGAGCCTCCTGCGCCGGATCGGCACACCCGAGTGCAAGCAGCTTCTGCGTGATAGCACTGAGGAACTGATGTCACGCGGCGGTTTTGGTTCTCCGACCATGTTCCTGGATGGAGACGATATGTATTTCGGTAACGACCGCATTGCGCTGCTCGCAGCAACGCTGGACCGCCAGTGAGCCGGCTCGAGTCGCCGGCATGAGTAGCGTCGATCGCCTGGAGCAAAACCCGGCGCAGACATTTGTCGATGAGCACTTCGCACCCATGTCGGGTGTTGCCATCGCCGCCGGACCGGTGGCTGACCACACGGCCGAATTGGACCCCGAGGAGAGCGCGCTGGTAGCGAACTCCGCAGAGCAACGGCGTCATCAGTTTGCCACCGGTCGATATCTCGCGCGTCAGGCGATGCAAGCGCTGGGCATGGCACCGGCGGCCATTGGGCGCAGCGATGCACGTGCCCCCGCCTGGCCCGATTGTGTCGGCAGCATCAGCCATACATCCACGCTGGCAGCCGCCGTGACGGCGCGAGGTCACGGAATCAGAGGTGTAGGCATTGATCTAGAGTGCCTGGGCCGAATCACGCAGGCCATGCACGCCAGGTTATACACCGACGCAGAACGCGACCGCTATGCGGAAGACGAACCGCACTGGCCATGCCTGCTGTTCAGCGCTAAGGAGTGCGCGTACAAGGCAGTAAACCCCATTTGTGGGACCTATATCGGCTTCCAAGAGGTGGAAATCGATGTGGACTGGAAGCGTCATCGCTTTGCCGCGCGCTACATCGGTGCGCATGCCCCCAACGCGCTCATGAATCACGGCGACGGACACTTCGGTTTTTTTGCCGATCACGTCATCAGTTTTCTCGTCGTTCGCCGGCCGACACGGTAGTCAAGGCCAGTCATGCAGGCCCTACTCGGAATCGCTTTTCTACTGGTGCTGACATGGCTGATCAGCGAGTCGCGCAAGGATGTCCGTTGGCGTCCAGTCGCTGTTGGTCTGGCTATCCAGTCTGGATTGGCTTTTTTGTTTGTCGGCGTTCCCGCCGTGGGTGAAGCATTGTTGGTCATCAACAAGCTGGTCCATACGATTGAATCGGCAACGCGGGCGGGAACCGATTTCGTGTTCGGCTATCTCGGGGGCGGAGCAGCGCCTTTTAGCGTTACCGCTGAGGACGCCATGTACGTGTTCGCGTTTCGCGTATTGCCTCAGATCCTGCTATTCAGTGTGCTCACCGCGGTGCTATGGCACTGGCGCGTATTGCCCTGGGTAATCAACGGATTCGGTCTGCTGCTGCGGCGCGGCCTCAGCATCGGCGGGGCAGTCGGGACCGCAGCCGCAGCGAGCGCCTTTCTCGGCATGGTTGAGGCACCGCTCGTGATTCGGGCTTATCTGGAACGGCTGTCACGCTCCGAACTGTTTACCGTCATGACTTGCGGTATGGGAACGGTGGCAGGGACCATGATGGTGCTTTATGCCAACGTTCTTGCAGAAGCGACACCGGGCGCCCTGGGCCATATTCTTGCGGCGTCCATGCTCAACGTGGTGGGTGCCTTGGTTTACTCACGGGTATTCATTCCACCCGTCGAGCCAGGCGCACAGGCACCGAGCCCCGCCGACGACCCGGAGGTGGACTTGCAGTATGCGAGCAATATGGATGCCATCACCCGTGGAACTGCCGACGGATTGCGGTTGGCGCTGAACGTGGGCGCCATGCTCGTTGTATTGGTGAGCCTGGTGGCATTGGTGAATCAACTGATCGGGTTGGCACAGGTGCTCGACGAGCCGTTGAGCCTGGAGCGGCTAACGGGCTGGGTGTTTGCCCCACTGGCCTGGCTGATTGGTATTCCCTGGGCCGACGCACAGGTAGCCGGCGGGTTGCTTGGCAGCAAGCTGATCCTCAACGAGCTAGTGGCGTATCTGCAGCTGGCAGCGCTGCCAGCGGATCAGCTGACCGGGGCAGGGCGCTTGATCATGACCTACGCGCTATGTGGGTTCGCCAACTTCGGAAGTCTGGGCATCATGCTGGCAGGGCTCAGCACACTGGCTCCTGAGCGGAGAAGTGAAATCTTATCAATTGGTCCTAAAGCATTGATTTCCGGTACTATTGTTAATCTGAATACGGGCGCGCTGGTGGCCCTGGTAAGCTTGGTCTGAAGGTGCCTTTCCACGCCCGGCGGGTCAATCTAGAAGCTCTGCAATGCGGCCGAAACGCGATTAATGTCGTCCCGGCTGACGTCCAGATGCGTTACCCAGCGGCGCCCTCGAATGAGTATTTGGCGTTCTGCCAGATAGGCTTGCAGCGTCGCCAGCTCGCCTGATGGCAGGTCTACAAAGACCATGTTGGTGTGGCTCTCCGCCGCGCCCTGGTAGCGGGCGTTTACCGCTTCGGCTAGGGCGTCTGCATTGGCATGGTCATCGGCCAATCGGTCAACGTGGTGGTGCAAGGCGTGGAGACCGGCCGCCGCCAGCATTCCCGATTGGCGCATACCGCCACCTACCACCTTGCGCCAGCGGCGTGCCCTCTGGATGAACGCCTCGCCCCCTACCAGCACAGAGCCAACGGGCGCTCCCAGCCCCTTGGACAGACATACCGACACTGAATCGCAGGGACTTGCAAGCGCCTCTGCGCTGCAGCCCAGTGCGGTGGCAGCGTTGAAAAGGCGTGCACCATCCAAGTGCAGGCTCAGAGCATGCTCCCGGCAAACTGACCCTGCCTCCTGCAGATAGCTGGGAGTCAGCGGTTTTCCGTCCTGGGTGTTTTCAAGGCAGAGCAGACGTGTAACGGCGAAATGCACGTCGGCCGGTTTTACCTGGCGCGCAACCTCTGAAAGGTCCAGGGTGCCGTCGCTTTGGAACGGTATCGTTTGAGGCTGGATGCCCCCCAGCGCGGCTGCGCCACCACCCTCGGCCCGGTAGGCGTGGGCGCCTGTGCCGGCAATGTATTCATCGCCGCGCTGACAATGGGTCAGCAATGCGACCAGGTTGGATTGCGTTCCGCTGGCCACGAACACCGCCGCGGCCTTGCCCAGGCGCCGTGCCAGCTGGGTTTCCAGCTGGGTCACGGTGGGGTCCTCGCCCATGACATCGTCGCCCACTTCAGCCTGTGCCATGGCTTGGCGCATGGCGCTGGTTGGCAGTGTCACGGTGTCGCTGCGCAGGTCGACGGATTTGTCAGAAGCTTCTGGATTCATTCCCAATTGCTTCAACGGGCAAAAAAAAAGGCCGGTTGCCCGGCCTCATCTGCGCTTTAGAGCACCTAGGTACCGGCCAGCGAGATGTTATACACCCCAGCGAGTCGCGCCGAGTCCATGATATGAATCATGGTTTCCGTACGCGAGTCCTCGTGGGGTTGGATTACCACCGGTGCTTCAGGGCTTTCGGCGTGCAGTCGTTCGATGTTGGCACGGACCGAGCGCCAATCCACGTCTCTGCCGCCGATAATGATACGGTCTCGGCTCGAGATTCTCACCACGATGCTCTTCTTGTCCGGATCGACGTTCTTCGGACGGTCTTGATCCGGCTGATTGACGTCTAGGCCAACTTCCTTGACGAAGGTGGCGGTGACGATGAAGAAGATCAGCATGATGAACACCACGTCGAGCATGGGTGTCAGATTGATCTGCTCGTCGTCGTTTTCGCCGCGACTGCTACCAAATGGTCTGCGCACCGGTGGCTTCCCCCCAGAATTTTGCTTATGGCTCCAAGCCGGCTAGTGTAACCAAGGATGCGGGCCCATGCCTAGCGCCGTTGTGCGTCCCATTGCTCCACGTGGAACGCTGGCACGGTGCTATTTGTTCAAGAAATTCAACGCCAGCCCGGGTGTTTCCCAGGGCATGGAAATCAGTTGTCCGGTGGACGAGAGCGTGATGAAGGCCGTCTGCAGTCCCTCGCCACCAAAACAGATATTGGTGGTCAAAATGTCTTCCGTGGGCACGTGTTCAGCCGCCCCGCCACCTGGCTTAAGGATGGTGATACCACCATTCATGATCGTGGCTACGCAAACATTGCCTTGGGCATCTACGGCCAGGGAGTCGAACAGATAGTAGCCGGGGCGCCCCTGAACCAGCCGACCTCCATCGGCCTTGTCACGGCGCTCTCCGGACAATCTGCCCGGGCCAGCAAGCTCGTAGGCCCACAATCTGCCGGTTGGGGTCTCGGCAACGTACAGCTCGTCTTCGGCGGGGGACAATCCAATTCCGTTGGGGCCTTCCATAGGGAATATGGCTTCTTCGATGTAGGAGCCATCTGCAGCCGCGTAAAACACCCCCGTTCGGTCACGCTCGCGCGCGCGCGTCTTGCCGTGATCGGTAAACCAGAAGCCCCCGGTGCGGTCGAAGACGAGGTCGTTGGGACCCCTCAATGGTTGCCCGTTGCAATGGGTGTACAGGACTTCCACCACGCCCGTGACCAGGTTGACGCGCTCGATGCGGCCGCCCGAGTAGTTGTCTGGTTCTTCTCCCGGCAAGATTCGGCCGCTGGGCGTTTCGATCCAGTTGAAGCCTCCGTTGTTGCAGACATAGCACCAATCCTCGGGTCCCATGGCTGCCCCATTGGGGCCGCCGCCGAGGTCTGCGATGACGCTGATCTCTCCGTCGCTCACCCGGGACAGGGTGCCCCGCGCAATCTCTACCAATATGATGCTGCCATCAGGCATGGCAATGGGACCCTCTGGAAATCTCAGTCCGGTGGCTAGAACGGTGGTCTCACTCACGCTTGGCGTTCCCCATGCAAATCAAATCCATACGTGCCACGGTACCTTGTCTTGGACCCTAGGCAACGGCATTCTAACGGCGGCGCCATCGGCTACCAAACCATTCCAAGGCGATCCATAGCTGACGTGAACATTATTCGACGGTTGATTCTCGCAGCGCTACTGGGAACTCTGTAGTTGCGGCGTGTGAGGGCTACCGAACGGGAAATTCGCGTACGATCGGGCAGCTCGCCGTAGAGGGCCGTTTCGTTGTTACCAAATGACACGTTTTGTGACGTGTCGGACATGGGTGTTATACACATGCCAGGCCATCCGGGCAGCGTTTTCGTGTTTATATATTTGTTATAGATATCGGCAATAACCTATTGTTATAAGTGACTATTAGGTATCCCCAACTGCCTATTTTGTATGCATTGTGGCGCCCCTTTGACATCGGCCCCAGTTTAATCCCCAAAGTTATCCACAGCGTTCAGGCCGACGGGACCCAATCCCTTGGGGGAAGAAAATCGGTGTACAAGCGGGCCTCAGGAGTGCCGGGTTCCGGCTGGTAGTCATACTTCCACGTGGCCATGGGCGGTAGCGAGGCCAGCACGGATTCTACGCGACGGCCGCTTTGCAGCCCGTATTTGGTACCTCGGTCGATGGCCAGGTTGAATTCCGCGTAACGTCCCCTGCGGTATAACTGCCAATCCCGCTCCCGCTCACCATAAGGGGCGCTTACGCGACGCTCGAAGATGGGCCGATATGCCGGCAGGAAATGGTCGCCCACGCGCCGGGTCAACGCGAAGCTTTCGTCAAAACCGCCTTCCTGCCAATCGTCGAAGAAAATGCCCCCGATGCCACGGCGCTCGTTGCGGTGGGCCAGATAAAAGTAGTCGTCGCAGGCGGCTTTCAGCTTGGCGTAGTGATCGCCGGTGGCCGCCAGGGCCTGTTCGTGCCAGTGGCGCGCATCCTCTTCGAATCCGTAGTAGGGGGTCATGTCGAAGCCGCCGCCGAAATACCAGAAGGGCTCATCGGCCTCCACCAGAAAGAAGCGCAGGTTGGCATGGGTGGTTGGCACGTAGGGGTTGCGTGGATGGACGATGAGAGAGATGGCCGTCGCCTGGAAGCCCAGTCCGGCCAGATGGGGGTTGCGTTGGGTGGCAGCATCGGGCAGCGATGCGCCGCGGCTGTGGGTGAACTGGACCGCCGCCTTTTCTATGTGTTCGCCGTCTTCCAGAACGCGGGGGCGGCTGAGCGTGCCATCCGGTCCGGGCAGGTCGCTGCTCTGGAACTGGCCGGCACCACTGAGGGATTCCAGAGCATCCACGATGGCATCCTGAAGTGTTATGAAGTACTCGCGTACGGGGTTGATCTGCGGCTGCATGGTTGGCGTCTTGCACTGAAACAGCTGTGCATTATGCCCCGATGGGATTTGCCCGGCAGCCCAAGTAAACTCGTATACAAAATCCGGGGTATACATGGTAGGAATCACGTCATTCGGCGGCTACGTGCCGCGCCTTCGTTTGCAGCGCCAGGCGATAGTCGACGCGCACAGCTGGGCGGATCCTGGACTGGCGGGGCGTGCCAAGGGCGAGCGCAGCATGTGCAACTGGGATGAGGATGCCGTCACCATGTGCGTTGAGGCGGGGCGTGCCTGTCTTGAGGGATCCGCGCTAACCCCCGAAGCCGTTTATTTTGCCTCCACCAGCGCGCCGTTTGCCGACCGACAGCACGCCGCCATCGTGTCCACCGCCCTGGGGTTGTCTGAAGAGGTGGCAGCCGCGGACATATCTTCCAGCCAACGGGCCGGCACCACCGCATTGATTCAAGCCTGCGCAGGGGTCCAGAGCGGACAGTACGCCAGCGCCTTGCTGGTTGTCGGTGACAAGCGCAGAACCAAGGCGGCCAGCGCCGGGGAGCTTGCGTACGGCGATGCTGCCGCGGCCTGTTGCATTGGCACCTCCGATACCATCGTGGACCTGCTCGCCGCGCAAAGCAGCACGGTCGACTTCGTCGATCATTTCAGGGCCGCAGGGGAAAGCTTCGACTACACCTGGGAGGAGCGTTGGATCAGAGATGAGGGGCTGGCCAAGATCGCTCCGCCCTGCATCCAACGTGCGCTGGATAAAGCTGGCGTGCCGGCAGCGAGCGTGGATCATTTTGTCATGCCCAGCACCATCGGCCGCGCTGTGGCAGGTATCGCCCGACAAGCCGGCATAAACCCTGATGCAGTCCGCGACAACCTACACGCGCACGTGGGCGAGGCAGGTGCCGCCCACTCGCTGGTTATGCTGCTGCACACGTTGGAGACGGCAGCCCGGCCGGGCGATGTGATCCTGCTGGTGAGTTTCGCACAAGGTTGTGACGCTGTGGTGCTCAAGGTCACAGAAGGCTTCGCAGGCTACGATCACGCTCGCAGCCTGACGGACTCAATGGCCAGTGGTGTTGCCGAATCCAACTATCAGAAGTTTCTGGCGTTCAACGACCTGGTCACGCTGGAGAGAGGTATGCGTGCCGAACCGCTGGACTACAAAACGGCATTATCTGTCACCTACCGCAAACGCGACATGCTTACCGGATTGATTGGAGGCAGGTGCACGCAGTGCGGGACGCTGCAGTTTCCGCGCACGGACATTTGTGTAAACCCACAGTGCCACGCTGTCGACACTCAGGAACCCCACCCATTTCGCGATGAGGCAGCGAGCATTCTGACATGGTCAGCGGACTATTTAACCTACACGCCGGATCCGCCTTCGCACTATGGCATGATCACGTTCGCCAACGGCGGGCGGTTCATGACCGATTTCACCGACATCGATGTTGGCGATATCGAGGTGGGGACCGACGTGCGGATGGTATTTCGGATCAAGTCCGTTGATTCGGTTCGGGGATTTGTACGCTATTTCTGGAAAGCGACGCCCGTGAACGCGTAGCCTCTGCGCGTTTCGATGCCAGTTTATGGCTTGGTCAATGGGTGTTAGGGTATTCGCTGCGGACCGCTGCGCGTGGTGCGGCCCCGACCCACATTCCCTCAAGTTCGGAGGATTGAGATGGCAAGCGGCATCAAAGACAAAGTAGCCATTCTTGGCATGGGTTGCTCGCGCTTCGGAGAACGCTGGGAAGCTGGTGCCGAGGAACTCATGGTAGAGGCGTTCAACGAGGCCATCAGCGATGCCGGCGTCGATGTCAGCCAGATAGACGCAGCCTGGTTCTCCACCCACTTCGAAGAGATCAACGTGGGCAAAGGAGGGCTGCCGCTTTCCATCGCGCTGCGGCTCCCCAATATCGCCGTGACTCGTGTGGAGAATTTCTGCGCCTCCGGCTCAGAAGCGTTTCGCGGCGCGGTGTATGCGGTGGCCTCTGGTGCGTGCGACATCGCACTGGCACTGGGCGTAGAGAAGCTCAAGGATACCGGCTACGGCGGGTTGCCTGGCGGCGCCAGCGGCACGCTGACCCCGCAGTGGGCGGCCACAGGGTCGGCACCTGGCAACTTCGCCCAGTTGGCGAGCGCCTATCAATCCAAACACGGGGTAGACCGAGATGACCTCAAGCGAGCTATTGCGCACATCTCGGTGAAAAGCCACGCCAACGGTGCCAAGAACCCCAAAGCGCATCTCCAAAAGCCCATCACCGAAGAACAGGCGCTCAATGCGCCGCTGATCGCAGAACCGCTCGGGCTGTTTGACTGCTGCGGCGTAAGTGACGGCGCTGCGGCCGCAATCGTCACAACACCAGAGATCGCCAAGAGCCTGGGTAAGGAAAACATCGTCAGCGTTAAAGCGCTGCAATTGGCACTGTCCAACGGATCCGAATCCGGGCATAACTCCTGGGATGGCAGCTATTTCCACACGACCCGCATCGCGGCTGGCAAAGCGTACAAGGAAGCCGGCATCGACAATGCCCGTGACCAGGTGAGCATGTTCGAATGCCACGACTGCTTTTCCATCACGGAATTGGTCACCATGGAAGATCTGCAGCTGTCGGAAGAGGGGGGCGCCATTCGGGATGTAATGGACGGCTTCTATGACGGCGATGGGCAAATTCCTTGCCAGATCGATGGAGGACTGAAGTGCTTCGGGCATCCAATCGGAGCCTCTGGCATCCGGATGCTCTATGAGATGTACCTGCAGCTCCAGGGGCGCGCCGAGGACCGCCAGTTGGCCAACCCGTCCATCGGGATGACCCACAACCTCGGCGGCTCACCCATGAGCAATGTGGCGGCGGTCTGTATTGTCGGATCGTACGACTAGCTGGGAGCCGTGGTTCATAGTTCGTAGACTGGATGCCGCCGGGTTTGCCCGCCGGCCAGCTGTCGTAACGGTAAGTCACAAAGCCTTACAATTACTTCATTTTCTGAGGATCGGCGCTGGCTCACAAACACCTTGCGCCATATAGGCCATACTGCATGGCTTGGAAGGGCAGTAGCCCCGAACGCGCCGAAATTGTTTGGTATGCAGACACAGACAGAACTCCACAGCGGAGCGGAGTTTAATGACGTAACCCGGGTTCCGCGCGGCTGGCCCGGTGCACGCGCGGCCGCATTGCTTTGGAGCAAAACGGCGACTTGGACCCGCTCACTGCTGCGCGGTGAACTCGGGTGCTGCTTGATTCAAGGGACAGAACGTCACGGCGGCGGGCCTATGACATTGTGTTACGTAGGCGGCGGTGAAGGCTTGGAATACCTCGCGTCGGTATTCTTTTCTGACAGCAAGCAAAATACAGCGAGTCCTCCCGTACGTTGGTGGCGCATCAGGCCAGCGCTCCAACGACTTGGATCGGACGCAGACCTGTTGGTGCTCGATCTCGATTTTCCTCTGCACTGGTTCACCCGCTGGTTCGTTGGCAGCGCCCCTGTACTGTCGGTGCCTCGCTGGTTGAAGCAAAGCATTGCGGTCAGAGCGCAAAGCTGGGAGGACATGTGGACGAACATCCGCCGCAAAACGCGCAACGAAGCCAAACGATTCATTTCCAAATTCGACTTGAAGTTCGATCTCGTGCCGGGTGCAGCGTGGGGCCCCGAGTTCTATCGGACGCTTTATCGTCCCAGCGTGCACAAGCGATTCGGTAGTCAGGGTGTCATCGTCGACGAATCCCTCTTCGTCGCGGAATGCAGTAAGGGCGAGATCGCCCGAGTATCCAGCGATGGCCGCGTACTAGCTGCCGTTCTACTGCATGTCGACAACGACACGCTGCGGCTGAAATGGTTTGGTTCCAGCACCGAAGAACTCGATGCCGACCGGGTCAAGGGCGCATCCGATGCCCTGGATCTGGAAACTCTACGCATTGCGGTCAAGCGCGGCCTGAACGAACTGGATATGGGCCACTGTCGGCCGCAGCTGGACGATGGCGTTCTCAGATACAAGCAGAAATGGGGTGCCGCCATCCGGCGAGGAAAGGTTCCGAAAGGCCTGTTCCAGATTGTGGCACCCAAGCATTCCAGTGCTTGCGCGAGCGCATTGGCCAACAACCCGTTCGCTATATTGGAGCATGGCCGGTTGGTCTCCCGGCTCTGGGTGTCTAGCGTCGGCGCAACGGACCACGAGCTGGAGGCAGTACTGCGTCGTTATGCGGTGCCGGGACTCAGCCAGCTCAAGGTGTTTGCCGACAATCGCTTCACGGGCGTTGACGAGCAGGAAGCGGGCGCCCTCGAAGTACCTACGCAGTTCATACCGCTGCGTTCCACCGACGATGCCCTGCGTTGTTTCATGCAAGGATGATCGTGAGCAAGTATCGCAACATCTTTAATTCACTGTTCACCGCGACAGAGAGATTCCAGATCTGGCTGATGGTCATGAGCACCACTCTGCACGGCTTGCTGCAGGTGGTTGGTATTGCCTCGATCATGCCGTTCATTGCGGTGGTTACCAACCCGGAGCTGGTGACAAGCAATCAGTACTTACACTGGCTGTACACCGCGATGGAGTTTTCCGATACCCAGAGTTTCCTGATCTTTCTCGGGGCCGGAGCCTTCGTGATGCTCATCTTCAGCAATGCGGTGACCACCATCAGCTACTGGTTCACCCTGCGTTTCTGCAACCATCTCGAGCACGACCTGGCCTGCCGGCTGTTGGCCAGCTACCTGGATAAACCCTATGAGTTCTTTCTGGAGAAGAATACGGCGGAACTCAGCAAGGTCATTCTCTCCGAAGTTCAACGTGTGGTGTCGGGCATCCTGTTGGCGACCATTGGCATCATTTCAGACGTCGTGCTCACCATATTCATCGTGGCGCTGCTGGTGCTCATCGATCCCTGGGTTACGCTGACCACATTCCTTTCCCTGGCCACGGCATACGGGCTGATATTCCTTGCCATCCAGAGCCGCGTCTCGCGCCTTGGACGAGAGTTCGTGCGCTTGAATGCGCTCATCTTCACGCGCGCTCGGGAGGCCCTGGAAAGCGTCAAGGAGATCAAGGTGTTGGGCCGTCGGCGCTATTTCGTGGACAACTATGCCAAGCATAGTCTCCAGGCGGCCCGTAATTCCGTGTCCTATAGGACCATGAGCCTGCTGCCCACTCAGAGTCTGGAAGCCGTAGCGTTCGGCGGAATCATCGGCATCACTCTGTACTTCATGATAAGCCACGGCAGCACGGGTGACTCGCTGGCTCTGGTGGCGATGTACGCATTCGCTGCCTATAGGCTGCTGCCAGCGATGAAGGACATCTTCGAAGGAGTAGAAACCATCCGTTACAACGCCGCCGCCCTGGATGAACTGCTCGACGACTATGATGCGAACGGCGAGCAGCCGGAGCTGAAAGATATACCGGGCAGCGAGCTACAGCTGAGTCGCATGGTCGAGGTCGTCGACGCCTCATATCGCTACCCAGGCCAGCATGTGCCCGCACTGGAGCGCCTGCACGTGGAAATCCCGGCATTGGCCAGCACCTGCTTCATGGGCGATTCCGGCGCGGGCAAATCTACCACGCTGGAAGTCATACTGGGACTGCTGCGCCTGCAGTCGGGAGAGGTGCGCATCGATGACGTCGCCCTTAACGCCCACAACCTGTCCACCTGGCAGCGCCAGATTGGGTACGTTCCCCAGGTGGTCTACCTGACCGACGAGAGCATACGTCGCAATATCGCTTTCGGGGTGGACGAAGAAGAGATCGACGCTGACAGGCTAGAAAAAGCAGCAAAGCTTGCCGGAATTCTAGATTTCATCGTCAATGATCTCAGCGAGGGTTTCGATACCGTAGTGGGTGAGCGAGGTTTGAGCATCAGCGGAGGTCAGCGCCAGCGCCTTGGTATTGCCCGCGCCCTCTACCACGACCCCGCAGTGCTGGTGCTCGACGAGGCAACCAACGAACTGGACGCGCTCACCGAAAGCACACTGCTGGAACGCTTGCTGGCTCTGTCTGGCAAGACTTTCATTTTTGTCTCTCATCGCGCGTCGCTGGCACGCCGCTGTGATCAGATCGTGCTGTTCCGCTCGGGGCACGCGAGCGTGAGCGGGAGCTATTCGCAGCTGCTCGCTACCAGCGCCTATTTTAGGGAGCTGGTGAGCGAGAGAACGGCGGACACCTCGCAGTCCGCGGCCGGGTTATAGCCCAGCGAGAACAGCATCACGGAGCCGGGATCGAATGTGTCGTAAAATTGGCTTAAACAGGATGGCGACCCATTATTCATCCTTGAGGGCCTAGTATTGGATTCCAACGCCGGTTGCCAATCCTGGTGAGGTCCTCGGGGCGAAGCTGGATCGAGATGGAGCTTGATTAAGCCACTAAATTTTCGACCTCTGACGCTGCAGGACGCCGGCGCTATTGCCGCACTGGAGCGTAGACTGTTCGCGCGATCGGTGCGTGATGGGGCCAGGGTACTCGCACAGCTTCTTGGTGACACAGAAAAAAATCACCAAAACTTGAGTGTCGGTCTGTTCCATGGGCGCCGTTTAGTTGGGTATCTCATTGGTTACATCAAAGCTGAAAGTGTATTTGGCGATCGATCAGAGACTGTAGCCTACCTCCGAGAATTGGCCATTCTGCCGTCATACGGCTCCAAGCTAGTGCATTTCATCACGAGGTTTTTCGAGCTGATGGATGCGTACTGTCCCGGCGCACCGTTGGAAGCCGAAGCGCTGGCCGAGACCGCAAATGGATGGTCGGCCCTGCAGGCGTTCGCAATTCGCAATGGATACAAGCTAACCGAATCGCGTCCAACTACGGAACAAGCCAGGGGGATCTGGCTTCACGGTTTGCGCTGGGAAAGGGTGGAAGGCGTAACGGCCGCTGTTGATAAGCCACTCCCATTACCGGACGTTTCCTGGAGGACCGAAGTCGAGGGGCGGCAATTCGGCGTGAGGGTAGTGAAAACTGCGAGACAGCTTCTTTCCTTACGCTCTATATGGGATACGCTCCTGCGCGAAACTCCGGACCATACAATATTTCAGAGTTTTGATTACCAGTTGCTCTGGTGTCGTCATTTCCGAATGATTGGGCAACTCAACGTCCTTGTCCTGACCGAAGACGACGACATTGTCGGCATATCGCCGCTGATGTCTAAGGTGATCCACTCGGCTGGTTCGATGACACGGCAACTGAGTTTCATCGGCAGCCCTTCGCAGGTGGATCGAGCTCGACATTTGTTTGGCCGCGACGCTGCCATTTGTTTCAAGGTATTGATGCGCTGGTTGGAAGCGCACAAGGAAGATTGGGACATGTGCAGCTTCTTTGAGCAGTCGGTAAATGAAGCGGCAACGGATCGTTTAGGCAAAGAATTTCGCAGGATAGGATGTAGGCTTTTCTCATCTGATGTTTATCTGTGCCCCTACATTGAGCTGGATGGCCAATTCAACGAATACCTGGGTAATCGTTCACGCAAGCTACGTCAGAATCTTCGTCGCGCAAGGCGCCAGCTAGAACAGCATGGGATCGTTTCTGTCGAGGTGATTTCGAACGTGCGTCAGGTAGCAACAGGCTTGGATCGATATCTCGCATTGGAGAGTCGCAGTTGGAAGGCTACGAGCAATACCGGTGTTGGTAAGGCCATAGCCGACCGCGCCTTTTACTATGCCTTAGCTCGCCATTACGCGGAGTCAGGCGACTTTCAGTTACGATTTCTAATGGTAGATGGCGTTGATGTGGCCGCCACCTTCGGTATTCGCTTCGAAGATGTCTTCTACTCTCTAATGATCGTCCATGACCAAAAGTATGATCGCGCCTCACCAGGAACACTCCTGGAATCTATCGAGCTCGAAGCGTGCTTCTCTCAGAACTTGCGTGAGTTTGACCTGCTCGGAGGATTTGTAACCAACAAGCTGCGCTGGACGGCCACAAGTCGCCAAACACATCACCAACATTTTGTTCAGCTCAAAATTCGCCCCATGTGCATATATGTTTTGCAATACCTTGTACGTCCGTGGCTGCGAGAGCGCCTTGAACGCTGGAATTTGCTTGAGGCTTGGGTGGCATGGCGATACCGTCTGGCTCGCTTAAAGTGGGGGGCGTTTACTTGGCAGGACGTTCGACGGGGCTTGTTCTCCAATCAGAATGAGAGGGAAGACCAATCAACAAACGCAGGTTGCTGATTTCGTAATCGATCCCTAGCGGGTCACCTTCGGGCACACTTGCGGGATCTGTAAATGTCCCGAACAATCTATCCCAAATGGAAAATACGAATCCATAGTTACTGTTGCTGAGATTCGGGTTTTTACTATGGTGCACGAAGTGTGCTCTTGGGGTCACAAAGACGCGCTCTAACACATGCTGATATGGCAAATAGATGTTGGAGTGCAGGTAGTGCTGGTTGATGGTGTGGAACAGCGAATACCCCAGTACTGCGACACCGAAGTCGGGATTCAGCGGAAAAATCAGATGGGCGATAGTTGCGCTAGCAAGAAGAAGAACAACGTGTACGAGCGAGCCGCGTAAACCTGAGGCCCAGTAAAGGAAGCGCGAAGAATGGTGCCATGCATGTGTCGGCCAAAAGGCGGATGTGTGCAAGATTCGGTGTGCCCAATACATACAAAAATCCAACAAAATAAGATTGCCTGCAAACATTAGAACCGCCGGCCAACGCGCAATCAGCTCGTGCCACGAGCCCATTGCAGATGAGTCATAAAGCCAAGCTATTATTGGATCTGCGCATAAATAGTAAGCCGTAACGAACAACACCCCAGCCAGCATGCCTGCAATGTCCCAGGCGACTTCTGGCCTGTGCGTTTGCCGGCGAAATGGAAATAGTCTGGCGACTCCTTGGTGTGCGAATCCCACCGAAACCTGCACGACGGAGTCAATAAGCCAGTTCATGGGGTGGTTTGGGGCGTGTCGTTAGCTTTCCGATCGGGGTTTAATGGAAATTTGAGCACAGACGGCGGCAACGCAATTTCGCAGGCTTCTCCCAAACAGGCCTCATAGTCTTGCGCGATGCGCTTCCATGAGAGCTCCTTTATGCGCCGCCGACTTTTCACGGCAAGCCGTTCAATCTCCAGGGGATTGGAAATCAAACGCTGGAGTTCAGCGCGTATGTCCTCAGCAGACCCGGGAGTTACACTAACGCCTGCGTCTGCAACCACTTCGGCGCAGCCGCGGGCCTTCGTGGTGATGATTGCACACCCTGCGTCCATTGCTTCCATTAAAACGGTGGGAAAGTTTTCCTGTAGCGAGGGGAATACGAATACCTTGGCCGACGCATAGAGATCCAGCAGCTCCTGGCCTTGCACGTAGCCGGTGAATGTCACATCTACTAGGAGTCGACGAGCTTCGGCGCGCAGCTTTTCCAGATACGGGCCATCGCCTACGACAAAAATTTCCCACTTACAATCCCACCCTTGCAATGCGCGCAGCAGGTATTGAACTCCTTTTCGGTGAAACATTCGTGACACAACCAGAATTCTGTTTCTCTTGGTATGCTGTTCTTCGTTGACCATGCGTGGTGCAAATCCGTTGGGAATAACCCGTACGGGAAGATCTATATGCCGTTGGAACAGCTCTTTGAGATGATACGAAGGAGATACGATCGCGGCCGCGTCCTTGACCACTTGCTTCCAGATAGGCCTGGCAAGCAAGTGGGCCAGTCTGAAGCGGTCCGGATTGTAACCAGGCACATCCGACCCGTGGAGGGTCAGCACGTAAGGGAGTCCCGTCTTACGCTTGAGCGCAAGCGATGCGACACCGCTTGGTAGAGCAAAATGGGTGTGATTGACATCGAACGGCATATCGCGATGGGCTGCCAACGATGCGCGATAGGCAGGATAGACGTAGCTTGCCAGTTCCGCGCTATTTGCCATGTACCGTCTCGTGCGCAGCACATTCACACGCCGCACACTCAATAGCCCCGACCGCTCGAAGTGGGGTAGGCCACTCATTCCAGACGTAACAACATCTACCTCGTGGCCTCGATCACATAGCTCTTCGGCCAGGTGTTGCGAAATTACAGCGCCCCCGCCGCCCAAAGGCGGGAATTCGTAGTTCTGACACAATATTCTCATTCTTGCCGGCCAACTAGTGAACGAATTGGACGAAACTTCCGAAGCATCTCTACCGGAATTTTGTCGACAAAGTTCAACGCAATCTCGATGTCATTGCCGAAAGTTTCTCGTAGGCACGATTTTATCTGCTGTGCAACGGCCAGTTTGGCACCTGCGTCACACTCCACATCTACATCGAAACGGCGTGGACTCACTTGAGTCAGCTGAAAACGATTAAGGTCCTCGATCTTCTCGAGCTGCGTCGTCACGGCATAGGGTGAGATGACCTCATCCTCTCTAATCAGCGCATCGATCTCTCGGCCTTGAAACCTGACGATGCGCGGCGTCGAGTCAAAGGCCCTGACCTCGGCCAGGTCGCCAATCTGCAGCCGTAAAATGGGCATGGAGCGCAGTTCCAGATTGGTCAGAATCAGCTGGTACCAGCCTGCGTTAGGCGAGTAAGGTGCCAGCTCGATCGCGATCGAGTTGTCGAATGTCTCGTAATATGCTGCGCCCGGCCGTTTCCAAGCCACCAGCCCCATTTCGGTGCATCCGTAGAAGTCAGACACTGGTGCCTGGAACTCACGGCTGATGTGGTCATGTGCCGCGTCGGTGAGCCCTTCCGCGGTAGTGATGACTAGATTGGGCCGGTGCAGGGGTTTGCCGTTCTTGCGGGCGTATTCGGCCAGCAGGCGCAGTGGCGTCACGCATCCATACAAGATGCTGGGTTTGATAGCCTGGTAGCGAACGTAGAGCATTTCCACGGGTTGGTCGATGCGCGCGTAGCACCATCCGAAGCGATCTTTCTGAGTGGGCTCGCCAGTTCTGGCTACCAACATCACGCGCTGCCCAGGTCGGTATCCCACGTCGAGGAGTGCCCGAAGAAAGCGCCAATTGCGGCGCAGGAGATAGCTGCGGTGCATGGCCACAGAGAACGGCTGGCCGGAAGAGCCCGTAGTACGCTCGATGCGCAGGTTGGCCGCATCGAATCGAGAGTTGGTTAACGCTAGGGTGGTGGTGCGTACAAGCTCAGATTTGGTAACCGGGCGCAGATCTCGAAACCTCCCCGGGTTGCCGTTTCGTGAGGAGGCCAGGCGATCAGCGTAGAACGGCACGTGCTTGACCGCGTCGTCTATGAACGCGTCTAGTCTTGCGACAAAGCCTTGGCTTGCGTTCAGCAGTAACGGATCGTGACCGTGGGCCTTGCTAAGTGTGTCTGACCGCCCGCTCATTGACCCAGCCTATTGGCCAATTCGGCGGGTTCGGGCGGAGGTTGTGAATTGAGCACTCTGGCCAGGTGATGACGGGTTCGCTCCGCAAGCTCGTTGGTCCTGCGTTTTAGTTCCTGCCGGGTACCATCATCCTGATACATAGCTTGCACCAGCAGACGGGCAAGTTGGTCTGCACAGTCCTGCTCAGCAACCTCCGCCACGTCGATAACACGCTTCTGTCGCATGAGCTCGAAGGTGCCTCTGAATTTCTGGTTGTAGGCCAGGCCCACGCTGGGCGTGCCCATGCCAGCCGCAAGAATGGCGGGGTGCATCCGGCCAGCTAGAAGCGCGCGTAGGCGGCCCATGATGGCCTTATAAAGGCGCGGATCGGATGCTTCGAGAATGCTAGCGCTTCCCTGTGGAAGTAAGTCGGCGAACTCCTTACAGATCTGCGTATCGTTCTCCACCGGCGAATGGTAGGTAGGTAAGAACACCACGTGAGCACCGGTCTTTGCAATTACCGCTTCAAGGGCACCGATGATGCGTGCTCGGAGCTCAGCCATGCGGCTGCGGCCACGTGGCGTAAATCCCAGGCGTGTACGCAGTTGGTGCGGAATCATGCCGCCCGCGGCGTTGAAATAGCGCCGGAGGGCCACACCAATCAGCGGTCGTCCATCAAGCGGGATACCGGCGGCACCGAGAGCTTTATCCGCCGCCTGCCCAGATGCTGCAGTCAGCATGAAGGCCGGGTCGGGGATCACATCAACGGTTTGAGAACAGGAACTCTGTAACGCTTCCTTGGCTAAACGGTCTCGCACGCTGACGGTGTCAAGCAGTGCGGTGGCTATTCGAGCGCTGAATCTGCTCAGCGGATGTCTAAGCGGTCCGGCGCCAATGCTGAATCCGATAATGCGGCGCGCAAAAGGCCGAATAGTCAGCAGGCGAAAGGCCCAGTAGGGCATCTTGACCAGGCTGTCGTCGTCCTGAAACAACCCGCCACCGCCGCAGATCACCGCATCACTGGCGGCCGCTGTCGCGAATAGCCCCTTCATTCCGCGCGGCCCCGGCGCCACGTACAGATCCGGAACGTCTGGGCCGTGCACGCGCAGCTGGTTGGCTACGATGGCTATCCTGGCCTCGCGGTGGATACGCTTAATGGCTTCGGTCAGGGCCAGGGCGATAGCCGAATCACCGAGATTGCCAGCTATGTCGCCGCCCACGATAAGAAACTGGCGGCCGCTCACGACACACCTGCTGGTGGGGCCACTACTGAGTGGGGATGACGGTGCATTGCGTTGCTGCTTGGCCAGTAGTTACGTTGGCAAGTTTATCCGTAGCCCATACTTCGAACGTGCGTCTATGTAAAGAAAGCATGGTTAATTATTACAATTAGCTCATTACCGAAACCCAGCATTGATGCGAGTAGCGGGAGAGGTGGATGCCTACTCTGCGCTTAAAACAGCGTATATATGAACGGCGCGACCGCAGAGCCCTCTGCCAGCACGATAAGTCCGCCAAGCAGCAACAAGACCATGATGATGGGGGCAAGCCAGAACTTCTTTCGCTCGCGCATGAAATCCCACAGGTCCGACAACAGCTCCAGCATCTAAAATGGCCTATCCAGGTTATGGTTCTCAGATTGCGGACTCTCGAGTCGGTACGTCTCGGCGTCATCGTCGAGACGACGCATCATGGCATCCCATTTTATCAATTTGAGTATCAGCGCAATGGGGGAAATCACCAGAAAAAACACGGTCCCCATGATGATGGGTGTGGTGACTTTGGACAGCAGCAGCCCGAACCGCATCCAGCCCCGGTAAACACCACCTAAAGTGCTGGGCCACAACAAGCCCCACAAGCCTAAAATCGCAAATACAATCCAGGGCCACAGTGGGTAGGCCAGGGCGAACAGGAAGGGCAGTAGCAGGCCGAACAGACCCGCGATAATGGCTCCCGTGACGAGCCCGAACTCCCGCAAGCCCTTGCGATCGGGAGTGGTGATATTGCGCGCTTGTCCGCTCATCAATCCAATTCGAACTCGTTTTGCCAGTTGCTGTCGGACTCCAGAGGCGGTTGATCGGACTTAGCAAGGAGGTAATTCTCGATCACAAGGTAATCCATTTCCGTGCGCATGAAGCACCGGTAAGCGTCTTCGGGAGTTCCTACCATGGGCTCGCCGCGCACGTTGAAAGAGGTGTTCACCAGCACGCCGCATCCGGTCTTGTCCTCAAAGGCGCTCAGCAAGGCGTGAAAGCGCGGATTAGTATCAGCGTGCACCGTCTGAACCCGCGCCGAATAGTCCACATGGGTAATGGCGGGGAGCTCGCTGCGTTTGAGATTCAACTGCTCGATGCCAAACAGCTGACGCTGCTCGTCAGCGAGCTCCAGCCGCAGACTCTCGCGCACGGGGGCCACGATCAGCATATAGGGGCTGGGCGTATCCTGCTCGAAGTAGTCCGTGACCCGCTCTGCCAGTACCGACGGAGCAAAGGGTCGAAACGACTCTCGATATTTTATCTTCAGATTCATCACGGACTGCATTTTGGTGCTGCGTGGATCACCAATGATAGATCGTCCCCCCAGCGCTCTTGGCCCGAATTCCATACGCCCCTGAAACCAACCAACCACGTTCTCGCGTTCGAGAATTTCGGCCAGGCGTGGCATCAGCTCGGCGTCATCGAGGGCCCGGTAGCTGGCGCCGAATTCGTCCAGCGTACGGCGGATGTCTTCGCCGTGGGCTCGCGGTCCGAGATAGGACCCCTGCATCTGATCGGCCCCGTCGCATACCCGTGGCGTAGGCGACAACGCGTTCTGCACCACCGTGGCAGCACCCAGCGCGCCACCCGCGTCACCGGCCGCAGGTTGGATCCACAGGTTGGAAAACGGGCCCTCACGCAGAATTCTGCCATTGGCTACACAGTTGAGCGCCACACCCCCGGCAAGGCACAGATTCTCTTCGCCGGTCTCGGTATGCAGAGTGGACGCCAGGCGCAGCACCACCTCTTCGGTGACCGATTGAATGGAAGCCGCGATATCCATTTCTCGCTGGGTAATCTCGCTTTCGGCGGCTCGCGGCGGGCCTTCAAATAGCGTGTCGAAGCGGGCGTTGGTCATGGTAAGCCCGGTGCAGTAGTTGAAGTACTGCATATCCAGCCGAAAGGTACCGTCGGCTTTCAGGTCCACCAGATGGTCGAGAATCTTTTCGGCATAGATCGGCCGTCCATACGGGGCTAGCCCCATGAGTTTGTACTCGCCGGAATTGACCTTGAAGCCGGCATAGTAAGTAAACGCCGAATAGAGCAGTCCCAACGAGTGTGGAAAGTCGATCTCCCACAGCGGCTGCAGGTCGTTGCCGTTGCCCAGCCACGCTGTGGTGGTCGCCCACTCACCGACCCCGTCAAGGCAAAGTACCGCTGCGCGCTGGAAGGGGCTCGGATAAAACGCTGATGCGGCGTGGGATTGATGGTGCTCTGCGAACATCAACTTTGGTGGCGGATCGTCGTCGCCCAGATATGCCGATAGCTCCTTGCGTAGGGTTTGCTTGAGAAAGAGCTTCTCCTTCAACCAGATTGGCATGGCGGCAATGAACGAGCGGACGCCCTTTGGGGCATAACTGAGATAGGTTTCAAGCAGGCGCTCGAACTTCACCAGAGGCTTGTCGTAAAACACAACGCAGTCCACTGCCTGCAACGCGATACCAGCCTCGCCGAGGCAGTACGCTACGGCATGATGCGGAAAGCTGGAGTCGTGCTTCTTGCGGGTAAATCGTTCTTCCTGCGCGGCAGCGACAATTTCTCCGTTGCGCAACAGGGCGGCGGCGCTGTCGTGATAGTACGCAGATATGCCCAGAATGTTCATGGCGGGTGGTAGCCTTACCCAACAGATTGCTCATCGTGAGCGTGCGTGCTTGTGGAAAGCAGGTGGGGTTCCCAGAACTGCCGATCAAACTTGTACCAGGCGTGCGCGCCAAAGGGCATTCTATGGCCGTTTAGTTCAAAACATTTTCTCGGGTCTGCCTCGAACCCGAACTTCAAGCCTTCTTCAAACGGCGCAACCCTGAACTCAGGATTGTAGATGGAAGCCTCGTCGGAAAAGAACAAGTCCATGTTGTGAGCTTGAGACTCCGACTTTTCCCATCGTTGGACGGTTCTGCTGAAGAACTTCACGCTCGGAAGCGAGTCTCCCAGCTTGCGTAATAGTGGAAAAACCCACGGCATCCGGGCACCGCTTCTGATGAATTTGTCGGACCAGTAGTAGGAGGGCTCCGCCCGGTATCGGTTCAACAGAGCTTTGGTAATGGCTTCGACTCTCAGTAGCGAAAACCCGCAGTTGCCCACACGTTGTCGCTTGACCCATGGCGTATCCTGCGAAATCACCCACGGTGGCCCTATATAGTCCCAATCTTCATCCATCCACCTCTCCAGGTCTGGGGACAGCACGATGGAATCGAGGTGGTAAAAAAATAGGTATTCGTACTCTTCAAAGCGCTTGTAGAAGTCGGGATTCAATAACATTCTGGAGTGGGCGCCGATTGACCCGAAATATTTTCGCGGACACTCCACGCAGCCATAGCCTTCCATGTGAAACGGCCTGCCCTTCGGGGTAAGGAAAAATCGCTCATGGTCCGGTAGGAAGTGCTCCAATTGGCGAACCGCGACCATCTCTTCGTCCGAGATTGCGGGTTCCGACCGCATGGGTATGAGTACGGCCACGCGTTTGGTTATCGGCGTGGTGCGCCGATAGGGGCGTACGAGGGCTCTGGTGAGGGCTCTGATCATTGCATCTGCCGAGTTCGATCTGGGTACTGTATGTCCCGCTGGCGGAGAAGTCCGTGCACGATATCCACCTTGGGAAGATTCATTCGTCCAGTAGGGACATCCCACCTCAATTCATTACAGACCGACAACATTTTAGGCGCGCGATTGACTCCAGGACATGGTTAAATTCTTGTATTGACCGCTCTTGGTTCGAATTCGCGAAGCAATGAGATGATTCGAGGGGTCAAATTCGGTTCAATGTGGCCGTATCAAGCAGGAAACGAGCAAGTAATTTGTTGCTGAGCGGATCCGCGAGGTTATTTTGATGCCACGCCATTGCGCAACTAGAGCCGGAACTATCCCGGCCCAACGGGCAGTCGCAGGCTGCAACCGATTTCGTACTGACCAATGTTTGTAGCGCTTGTCCTATACCTTACTATCGCGGCCGCTTTCGTGGCCGATTATGTGGACCTGCTCCGATTGTTGGGCCCCGCAGCACGCCTTGTCCCGCTCGCGACTGAACTCGGATCGGGTTTGCTATTTGTGCTGGTCATGCTGGAGATCGGTCGAAACAAGCAACTGCATCTGTCGCCCAAATACCTTTTGATCGGCGTTCTAATCCTGGCGCATTTCGCGCTGGGCTCCATTGTCAATTCCATGTCCTCGGGGGCGTTCCTCGCCGGCTTGCGCGACTATGTGAAATTCCTGCCGCTCTTTCTCGTTCCCGCGGCCTTTAATTTCTCCGAGAAGGACCTGGCGCGTTTGTTCAAATTTCTGCTGGTCATGTGCTTCATTCAGTTCCCCGTCTGCGTCTACCAGCGGTTGTTACTATACCCAGCCAACCCTACCGGTGATGTGGTTCGGGGTACCCTCCCGTCTGGTTCAATGACAACCATACTGATGGTTGCGGCCATCGTCATGCTAGGCGCCTTGCGTCTTCGAGGCCGAATTTCCACTGCTAGTCTGATCGGAGCCTTGCCGATCCTGCTCCTGCCTACCTTTTTGAACGAGACCAAGGCATCCATTTTCCTTCTCGGCGTCGCGGTAATTGCCTTGGCGTGGCAATCTTCCTCCGGTGCGCAGCGCCTTCGCAGGCTTTCAGCCGCGGGGCTTTTGTCTATTCTCTTCGTTGCTACTTATTTTGTGTCGTATGAAGTCTTTTTCCCAGAGAAGTATGGCGACCGCACGCTGGTGGGATACTACTCGGATATTATGTTGCGTCATGAATATTCTGGAAAGATTGAGGATGCGGAAGAAGCCAAAGCTAGGATCGTACCGCGATCCGATACGATAGTATTTTCATACAAGCTGATTTCCGACGACTTTGCCAGCCTGGCATTCGGATTGGGAATCGGCAACGTAGCGTCCCCGAAGCGGTATGAACTCCTTCGCGGAGCGTATTCAGAGTACTTCGTAGACTACGATGTGGCACGAACTACCTACGGCTACACCATATTGGAAACGGGGATAGTTGGGCTGGTCCTCGTTTTGGTGCTTTCTGCTATGGTGCTGCGCGACGCTGCTGTTCTGTCTGGTGCACCCGGCCTGCGTGGGGTTATCGGGTTGGGTTGGTTTGCAGCGCTGGCCATGCTGCCAGTTATCTTCTTCTACAAGAGCCTTGTCCATGCGAGCGTCCCAACGGCCTTGCTGATGCTCCTTTCCGGGTTAGTTGCAGCGCTGCGGTTCAGAGAATCATTCAGCAGCGCGCCAGAAGCGCACCCCATCGCGCAACCCGAAAACGATCGCGCGATAGCTGCGCCAGAGCGACAGCCGATAAACGTTAGAGGTTGGAGTGCTCCCTAGGAGGCTGGACGCGATTGGCATTACGATGCAGGTCCTTGAGTAGCTGGGCAATTCGCGCGTGGCCCCGCTCGTTCCAATGGCAGTCAGAGGCTTTGAAGTCATCGATGGTGGTGAGCTGCTTGGTTGCCACGAAAGGCACTCCCAGGCGCTCACACATGTCGTTTAACCGCCGGTCCGGGTAGTCCGGATCGATGGCGTCACCACCACAGGGATGCTCGGCTAACTGTGACCTGAGCCGATCGACGTCGTAATGGATCTTTTCGGGAATGGAAGCGATCACCAGATCCGCACCCGACTCATCGCACAACGCCTTAGCCTCTCCGAGCAGAAACTCGCACGCCGAATAGGCTCTGCGAGAGAAGTGATTGTCGACGCATAGTTCGCTCGCTTGCTCAAGGTAGTGATCACTACCGGTCAGCGCTTCCGTTTTGAAAAACCAGCGTTGCGGGGAGACGTGGGAAGCTACGATTTCCCACGGTCCGCCGCCTCGTGACTGGCGCACAAACGGCGTCCGGTAGCCGTTCATATGCGGCTGCAGGTTGTCATACAGGTCATTGCCCAGATATACGAACCAAACCACCGTTTTGCCACTGAGTCTGGGGCCGATTTCACGCATCCACATCAGTTGCTGAATCTGATTGTAGCCGACGCAACCGATGGCTTTTGTCTTGGGGGTGTTATCAAGATTGGCAAAGAAATCTTGGTCACTAACCCCGTATCCCCAAGCGAACGAGTCCCCCACAACTATCATCTCGGCTTCGTCGATGGATCCTGCGCCCCTACATCCATCCTCGTCGGTGGTGGTTTTGAAAACGTCGTCTACCAGATGCCAGCTGTTCATTGAGGGCGTTGGTTTCCAGCCGAACTGCTCATCGAATTTTATGAGATCTCCCCAGAGGGCATGTTCGGGTTCGAGCCTCTTCGACAACCAGGCGGTCAGATGGGCAACTGCGATAAAGGGGGCGGCGAGTATCAGCACGGGTAGCACCGATACCATCGCAAACGCTCCAACGAGTATGTGTAGTATTCGCACCGAACTTCCTGTTCTAAAACAAGGTATAGATGTTGGTGGCCGTCGTTCGTTGGCTCGAGCCGCGGATGAGCGCAATCACCCGGGCGTAAACCAGTATCGCGAAAACCCAGCCCCGATCCTCGCTCTCAGACCACCTGGACTTGTCCGAGCGCTCCAGCTGATCCGGTGAGACGCTGTGCCAGGTCGAATGGTACGCGTGTGGCTCGACTGTGCTGCGTGGGATCCAGGCTGGTTGCTGGGGCTCATTGCCAACGAACGAATCCAGATTCGGTCCAAAGCGCTTGCACCACCGCAAAACCGTAGCGTGACAGATATAGACCAGCGCCTTCACCAGTACATAAGATGCTCTTCGCGTCAGCTTCCGCCACCATCCGTAAACTGTGGTCGAGGCGGATGGAAACAGAAATCCTGCCCCTGACGTCAGTGCGACGGCAACAAGTACGCTCAGAGCGAGCGCCGATCCTGCACCCCACAAGACAAGCAACGACAAAATGGCGCCACCGCCAACGGAAAGAACGATCCAGAAAGCGAGGCGATCTGCGCGTCGGGGTTGGTTGGGAAGGCTAATCATAATGTCATCTCAAATGCGTCGCGAAAGTTGCGTTGATGCGGGTCGAGGACTAGTCCAAATCATATTGAGCTTGGTAGCTTTCGGCGCTCACTCGTAGTGCGGCATCCTGTTCTTGCTTGAACAGCAGGAAATTCTCCAGAGCCAGACAGTCCATATCGGTCGCCATGAAACACCGATAGGCGTCTTCAGGGGTGCCGACAATGGGTTCCCCTCTGATGTTGAAACTCGTATTGACGACGACGGGACATCCCGTTTCTTCGTAGAACGCTTTCATGATTCGATGAAACTTGCCATGTCGTTCTTCATCAACGGTTTGAATGCGCGCCGAGTAGTCCACATGGGTAATGGCTGGAAACTTCGATCGCGGCACCGAGACTCGGACCCTCAGATCCGGGTCGGCCATGCGTCTTTTCTCATCGCCGCTCAATTGCGTGCGCCAGCAGTCGGCGACTGGCGCGACCATGAGCATATAGGGCGTGTCCTCTCCCGGCCTCACATCAAATATTTCAGAGGCGTGCTCACGCAGTACGCAAGGAGCAAAGGGTCGAAACGATTCGCGATACTTGATCTTCAGGTTCATCACCTGCTGCATCTTTTCGGATCTGGGATCACCAATAATGCTGCGCGACCCCAGGGCTCGCGGTCCGTATTCCATGCGGCCCTGGAAACAACCAATGATCTTCTCATCTGCGATGGCTCCGGCGACCTCGCGCGCGAGATCGGCATCGTCCGCGATGTGGTGGTAGCGTGCGCCCACGGAATCGAGAAATATTCGAATCTCATTTTCGGAAAATTGTGGCCCGAGCAGAGACCCTTGCTGGCTGTCATTGGGGTTAGGCGTTCTAGGATTACCGAGGAGGTGGTGCCAGATCAGCAAGGCCGATCCCAATGCGCCCCCAGCGTCTCCTGCGGCAGGCTGCACCCAGACATTCTCGAACGGACCTTTACGCAGAACACGACCGTTTGCCACACAGTTGAGGGCGACACCACCGGCCATGACCAGATTGTCAGATCCGGTCAGGTTCCTTGCATGCCGAGCGCTGCGCATGACCGCTTCTTCGCAGACCACTTGGATGGAAGCTGCAAGATCCATCTCTTTTTGAGAGATTTGGCTGTCCGGTTCCCTCGGCGGACCACCGAACAACTCGTGAAAGCGCTCGGAGGTCATGGTCAATCCCTGACAGTAGTTAAAGTAGGACATGTCCATCCACAGAGCGCCGTCGTCACTCAAGCGGATCAGCTTGTCATAGATCGTGTCCACGTAGGTTGGCGAGCCGTAGGGGGCAAGACCCATGAGCTTGTACTCACCAGAATTGACACGAAAGCCGGTGTAGTAGGTGAACGCTGAGTACAGCATGCCCAATGAGTGGGGAAAGCGCATCTCGTGGGTAAGCTCGAGTCGATTGTCTACTCCGTGCCCGATTGAACTGGTGCTCCATTCCCCGACGGCATCCAGCGTCAGTATCGCGGCGTCCAGAAAGGGGGACGGGAAAAAGGCGCTGGAGGCGTGGGACTCGTGATGATCTGTGAAGCAGATCTCGCCTCGGAATTCACTGCCAAGTTGATCGCGCAGAACGTCGGGCATCTGCAGCTTCTGGCGAGCCCAGAGCGGAAAAGCCTCAGCAAAGGATTCCAGGCCTTCTGGCGCGTATGCCCGGTACGTATCGATCAGGCGCTCGAATTTGACAAGCGGCTTTTCATAGAAGCCTACATAGTCCACATCGGCAACGCCGATGTTCGCGAAATCAAGGCAGTACCGTGCGGCGTGGGTAGGAAAGCCGGGATCGTGCTTGCGTCGGGTAAAGCGCTCTTCCTGCGCGGCGGCAACCACCTGTCCATCGCGCAGCAGCGCTGCCGCGGAGTCGTGGTAGAAGGCAGAAATGCCCAGAATGTATTGGCTCATAGGAGATTACAGAAAACGGGTATATCGATGCGCGAGCAAAGCTTAACATTCAACGCCAGCAGCAATTGTTAACTATGTTCGCGGCAATCTAATTTATTTTGTTCACAATTCGGCAACGCAAACACACACTGGATATGCTTGTAAATTGCCTTTACGGATGCCCCAACATTTTCCTGCACTCGCCCCGGAAAGCCACCTATAGTGAATGACCCACTGAACATCGTCTTGTACGTCAATAACTTTCTGCCCGCGATAGGCGGTAGGGAAATGGTTGTGTTCCAACTTGCCCGCGCCCTTACTGATATCGGGCACCAAGTCAGAGTGCTGGGACCATCCGGTTTCTTCACTCACCGCAAAGTAAAATTTGCTTTTCCCGTGCACCGGTGGCCCAAGCTGTTTGGTTTATTTCCCGAACAGATTGCCGGGATGAGCCTGTCAGCTGACCTCAGGCTGTGGGGTGCGGACGTTGTTCATGCACATAACACCTATCCAACTGGGTATGTGGCCAGTCGTACCGCTGCCACCAGGACCGTCCCGCTGATAATCACACCCCACGGTGCGGATATTCAGACCATCCCGAAACTGTCGTACGGGCACCGCCTCAATCCCGTCATCAGGGAAAAAATTGATGCGGCTGTCGTAGCCGCAGATCGGGTTACGGCAATCAGCGAAAATGTTGCAGCGGCTTTGACGGAGGCGGGCGCGGTCCGCGAAAAGATCTGCATGATTCCCAACGGCGTTGACACCCGGCGCTTCCCGGCAGCCGATGGTGCGGCGGTCCGCGCCGAGTTTGGACTTGGCGAGCAGACGCGTCTGATACTTACTGTTGGCAATTATGAGCCTAGGCGGGGCCATGAGAATCTGATCAAATCGATGCCATCGATTCTCGAAAAACACAGTGCTGCTCGACTGGTCATCGTGGGCCGCAATACTGAAGGGCTCGGCGGTCTGATCGAAAAACTGGGGCTACAGCGCAAGGTGGTGCTCACGGGATCGATACAGCCAATGGCGAACGACCGCGATCGTCTGGGCGAACTGTACGGTGCAAGCGACGTATATGTGTCCGCAGGCGTGTCGGGTGATGCGGAGGGCCTGTCGCTGGCCATGCTCGATGGAATGGCCGCGGGACTGACTGTGGTAGCTACAGATATTTCGGGCAACCGAGATCTCATCGAACACGACGTCTCCGGAATTCTCGTGAAGCCAGGGGAGCCAAGCGCTTTGTCCGCAGAGATCTCCAAAGTACTGGCTACCCCGGACCTTAGCGCCAGGCTGCGACAGCGTAGCTCGGAACTGGTAGCCGGCTTCGATTGGCGCGCGATTGCCGAGCGTTATGTCGACGTGTACCGAGAGGTGCTTAGAGAACGTAGCTGAGGAATTGATCAACCTTTCTGCTTACCGAGCGGGGGCCACACGGCATGCTGCCCGGGAGCCGACGGTGCTTACAAACCATTCACCAAACTGAGCACTACTCACCGGCATTGGATGAGGCCAATGCTCATAATATGAATTCAGTTATGATCGCCCGCGCGTGATGGTGCTGCGCGATCCGTCGACTCATCTGGCAAGGAAAAACGCTACAAGGACCTAGTGCGATGCCGATAAATCCCTTTCAGCAAGAACTCGCCCAATGGCTCATGGGCTTGGGGAGTTGGGGAAACGAACTGTGGTTTGCGCTCGGCTCCATAGCAACGGGTGCGCTGGCGCTGCTAGCCTTTCTGCCTCTGCTGCGTCTGCCACCTGCGGCATCCAAGACTCTGCAAACGCTACTGAGCGATCGCCTTTTTGTAACGCTGCTGATGCTCATGCTGATCGTGTTGCGGTTACCGAACTTCATCGAACTGGAACAGAATCCCGATGAGAGCAGTCTGCTGCTGAGCGCCAGGACTCTGTTGCACAGTCCATTTTTCTGGATGTCCGCAGAGATGCAGGCGATCGGGCCCATTTCCACCTTTGCGGTTGCACTGCCGGGCTTGTTCGGATTCCCCGTTGACTACACCTCACTCAAATTCGTCACGGTTGCCATCTGGTGCGTGACGTTCGGATTGATGTTCGCGGGGTTCCGCCGCCTATACGGAGGCAGCCTGGCCAGGATTCTGATTCTGCCGCTGGCCATTGTTCCAGCAACGGCCACGTATTGGGACTACCTTGCCTACAACGGCGAGCATATGGCCTTCCTGCTGCTCGCGCTTGCCTTTTACGTTCAGGTCCGTCTTTTCGGGGACACGGACAATTCAGGGCGCCTGCCTGCCTTTTTGCTTGGGGTGATCCTCGCAATGGTTCCGTTTGCCAAAATACAGGCTGCCCCCATTGCCCTTGTCTGGGGTGTGTTCGCTTGCTGGTCCGCACTCAAGGAGCATCCCAATCGCCTCACGCATCACTTGCTAGGCGTGGCCGCATTCGCGGCATTCATGACCGTCTACCTGCTGGTCGGAGGAGCCCTTTACGACTTCTGGCAGTCCTATGTACTAAACAACCTGCTGTATGCCAGCGTTGGTTGGAACGCGACACAGCAGGACGTGACGTTTCTCCAAAACCTGCTGCGTGCGCCCCAGTATTTTTTCGCGCCACCAGATTCCCGCGGACTCCTGCTCCTTGGGCTGGTCGTGATACTAGCAAGTGCTCCTGCGGCCATATGGAGCGACAAATTTCGCCGCGCTATTCGCGCACGGGAACTGATTCTCGGCGGTCTACTGTGCGTCGCCGCCATCTACGCTATCGTGCTGCCCAAGAACAACTGGACCCATTACCTCGTATTGTTCTTTATTCCGTTGGCCATGGTGATCGGCGCCCTCGTCAAGACCGCCATGGATGCCGCAAGCACGACCAAGTTCAAGCTGGAACTTCCCCTACTGGGGCGTATCTCCAATGGGCTGGTCATCGGCACCGCGGTCGTTCTAGTTGCTGTGGCATCTGCGGAATACAACCTGCTTCAGCGCAACATGTCCGTACACAAACCCGAAAGGAGCTATGCGGAAGGCCAAGAGATTCCGCCCGTTACCGATGCGGTATTGCGGCACGCGGGGCCGCACGCAGCCGTTGCTATCTGGGGCGTGAGGTTCGCGGATATCTGTCGTGCGGGTGTGCGGCTTGGCACTCGAGAGGCTCAGAACGAAAGGGCACTGTACACCTCAAGACAGCGCCAGTACTACGAGGATCGCTGGATAGGCGATGTTTTGGCTCGCAAGCCGGAGTTGGTAGTGGATACCGCCACGGGAGGCCCCGATGGCGAGTTCGATCAGTTTCGGCTCGCCAATTTCCCCGGGGTGATGGAAAAGCTGTTGGAACGCTACGAGCTGGTGGAGGATGTGGACGGTTTTCATTTCTATGCGCCACGCAGTGCAGGTCAAGGCGAGCAGTTGGAATCCTAAACGGAATGAGTCGAAACGCACCAATTTTGCATACCACCGCAAATGCAGTTGTAGCCTGCGGCTCAGCCCGCAACCTAGGTAGAGGTTAAAGGCACCCATCTCTCATGTGCGGAATTCTCATCGCATTGTCCCGCAAACCCTTGGATCGGGCACACTTCGACGCCGCCCGTGACACGATGATTCATCGTGGACCGGACGCGCAGCAGTCGGTGTTTCTCGAGGCGGATACCGTTGGTCTGGGTCATACGCGGCTCTCCATCATCGACCTATCGAACCGTGCTAACCAGCCGATGCAGGACGGTAACCTTTGGGTGACTTACAACGGCGAGATTTACAACTTTCCTCAGTTGCGTGAAGAGTTGGAGCTGGCAGGCTGCCAGTTCAAGACCAACTCAGATACGGAAGTCTTGCTACACGGATACCGCGTATGGGAGGAGTCTCTGTGTGAGCGGCTCCTCGGCATGTTCGCTTTCGCGGTGTACGACGCCGACACTGGCTGTGCGCTGCTGGGCAGGGATCATTTCGGCCAGAAACCACTCTACTATGCCGATCTGGGAGATGTCTTCATCGCTGCATCGGAAATCAAGGCAATCAAGGCCTGCGCGGGGCGCGGCTTCGCGCTGCGCAAGGAGTCCGTGGTCGACGCCATGATCCAGGATTTCGTTGCCGAACCCCGCACCTGGTTTGAGGACATCAACGTGGTGCCGGCCGGCCATCAGATGCGTATAGAGCGCACCGAGTCGGGGAGCATCCGATCGGCAATCAGCAATTACTGGACGTTCACCCCGGATGCCAATCCGCAGCCGATTACCCAGGGCGAAGCTTTAGAACAACTTGGCGTGGAGCTCCGAGAAGCGACCTCATCCCACATGCTCGCGGACGTGGAAGTCGGCTCGTTCCTCAGCGGCGGTATCGACTCCACCTGTATCACTACGCTTGCCAGCGAACTACTGGATACGAGCATTCAGACATTCAGCATCGGCTTTGGCGGTAATGACGAATTGCCCGCTGCCCGGCAAACGGCTGCTCGCATATGTGCGGACCACCACGAGGACAACTTGGGCGAGGGTGACTTCCAATACTTCAAGGACAGAGCCCTCACAGTTTTCGATCATCCTTTTGCGGATACATCGCTGGTGCCCACCGAGCACGTATCCCGGCTGGCCGCCCGCAAGGTCAAGGTAGTCCTGACTGGAGACGGCGGTGACGAAGTCTTTGGAGGCTATTCTTTCGGGCGCTACCTGGCGCCTAGATTGGGACCCAGCCCGCTTTTGGTGCCGACCGTGTCGGGTCTGCGCAGCTCAGCGAGCTTCTGGTGGGACGCCTTGTTGTTCTCGGCCTTGGGCTCGGAACGATGGGGGCGCGTCACAAAGGACCGAATAGTCAACTCGCGGAGGCTGAGCGTGCGCCGTCGTTCAATCCTGGCGCCGGAATTACTGCAGAGCATTGACGGGTACGATCCGTCCTGGGCACATCGACAACATAGCATTGATGCGCTCGACCCATTCAGAAAGGCCCAGTGGATCGGTATCAAAGTTGCTCTTGCCAGCCGCATGCTGGTGAAAGTCGACCGCGCTTCCATGGCGCACTCCCTGGAGACCAGGGCGCCTTTCCTGTCACCTAGGCTCGCGGAATTCGCGCTCTCTCTTCCCCGGCCAGTTACCAATCCAACCCCGGACTGGTACAAGTCGCTATTGCGACAATGGCTCGATGGGCGAATTGACTCGAGCGTGCTCAATGCCAATAAGCGCGGATTCGATCTGCCGAAAGAGTGGTCGAGCCTTGATCAAGCTTCCCTCGCCAGTGGCGAAGAGTTACTGCCAAACTGCGTTTCAGCCGCTCTCATACGGCCCATGGGCTGGCATCGGCTGAGGCGTGCCCCGCGATTATTGTGGTACTTCACCCAGATTGAGCGGGCGCTCGACACCGGAATGTTTGCGGCCTAGTCGGACACGGCGTCCCGTCAGGCGGATCGAGTCGCGTTGGTCGGGTATTCCAGGGTTGGACTTTCTTGTGCCGCGTCTTCATCGCTGGCCCGGGCCATTTCCCTGAAGTGAACGTTCTCCTCAACGAGCTCGTTATACGTACCGGATGCGGCAATTCGCCCGTTCTCAAGCAGGAAGATGCGATCGCAATTCTGCACGGTGGTCAGCCGGTGGGCGATCAGTATGATCGTCTTCTGGGCCCCCAGTTTCTGAACAGCCTCCATGACAATCCGTTCGGTCACATTGTCGAGGGCACTGGTTGCCTCGTCCATGACGATTACCGGCGGGTCATGATAGAGCGCGCGGGCGATTCCAACACGCTGGCGCTGGCCGCCTGATAGTCGCACACCCCATTCTCCGAGGTGGGTGTCGTAGCCTTCCTCTAACTCATTAACAATGAAATCGTGAATATTAGCCGTGCGTGCGGCCCGCTCCAGGGCTTCCTGGTCGATTTCATCCATCGGCACTCCGAGGGCGATGTTCGCCGCTATGGAGTCATCGTTGAGATAGATGTGCTGGGGCACATAGCCAAGCGTACGCTGCCATGCCCGAATCCGGCCGGTGGCCCAGAGATCCTGCCCATCAACCAGCATGGATCCATCGGTTGGCTCAAGCAGGCCGAGTATGAGGTCTACGGCTGTGGTTTTACCCGCCCCGGTGGTTCCAACCAGACCTATAGTGTGACGTGCGGGAACTTTCATATTCAAACTGGCCAACGCAGGATTGGCAGCATTTGGATACGAAAATGTGATACCGCTGAGCTCGAGACATTCGGTGATGCCCAGAGGGGAGGGTTCTTCGGAGACCAGTCCACTCTTTGAGAGATTATGGTAGTCGCCGTGGACGGACTCCAGCATGGGCAGGTTCGCACGCAGGCTCACGAAGTCCGAATAGAGTCCCTGCAGTGCGGGCATGAGCCGGTACGCCGAAAATGCATAGATCGCGATGGTCGGCAGCATGGTTTCGATGGAGCCGTGCACAGCAAGCAGATACAGGATCACGCCCAATATCCCGCCGTATATAAGACCCTGCATCGCGAAAGAGGGCAGCTGCGAAAGCAGAATCTGCTTGGCCTGCAGGCGCGCGACACGGCCGGACGGGGCTTCGTACAGACGCAAGAAATTCTGTTCGAGACCATTCGTCTTGACGTCTTTGATGGCGCCGAAGGCCTCTTTGGTCACTCGTGCGCGCGTGCCCTGGACCGCGCGAAGATCCATGCCGAGGCGCGTCAGTATAGGGCGGACCGACATGAAAATGGCCCCGTAGGCGGCCGCCATCAGCGCGGCGGCCGACAAGGCAATGACCGGTTCTACGATGATAAGCAGCGTGAGCAATGCAATCGTCAGCAAGCTGTTGGATATAATCCGCAGCAAGGGTGCCAAGACGCCGTTTACCGTTTGTGCCACCTCGCCCTGTATGGTGTTGCCTAGCCGAGCGCTATGTCGCTCGAAATACCACGGATACGGCTGTGCCAGATATTTGGAGAGCAGGGTGCGTCCGATAGTGTGCGTACGTCCGTGCGTGTAACGTGTACGAACCCACAGCCCGAGAGACCGAAACACTAAAGAAGACAGGAGCATGAACAGCATGGCCAGGCCAAGCAAGAGGATAAAGTCGTTTGTGGAAGTCATGCCCAACCAGTCATATGCCCGGCTGAGATAGACGTTCTCCTCGATCATGCTGGGCGCGGCAACAACAGCGATAAACGGCAGTATGGAGGCTACGCCCACCAACTCGAAGAACGCCACGACTACCATAGTCGCCAGCACACCGGCACCTAGACGGCGCTCACGCGGGCTGAGCAGAACCAAAAGCTTGCGCCAAGCATCTAGCATGCAGGGAACCTTGATCCAATAGGTGAGTGAATGGACAACACGTTCATGAACGCTCCTTGCGCCGTAGTGCGGCACGTTCGATGGTCGACAGTTTTCCTTCGTCTTCCGGTCTAGCCGAGTCAGGTCGCAGGTGAACGGTTCGCTTTCTGCGAGCAGATTTGTCGCTAAGATCGATACTGCCCAGCTCGGCCTGATTGGGTATCCCAGTCGGCGAGTCTGCGCCGCCTGCTCCAGTCAGGTTGAAGTTTGCCTGCTTGTCTTCAATTACCTGCCGGATAGTCCCTGCTGAAATCGACGATTCGCTCTCACCGAATCCGTAAATCAAAGCGGTATCGCAAATCAGGTTGATCAAACGAGGAACACCTCCGGTAGCAGCGAATATCAGTTCGAAGGTGTCGTCTTGAAACAATCCTTCAGGTCCGCCCGCAGTCCTCACGCGATGCTCGATGTATTCCCGGGTAAGCCCGGCATCCGCAAAAGGGCGAAGCTCGCAGTCATAGGAGATTCGCTGGACAAACTGCTTCATATTTGGCTCGCGCAGCATATTCCACAACTCGGGCTGACCCACCAGAATGGTCTGCAAAATCTGGCCTTTCTCGGTATTGACGTTTGAGAGCATGCGCAGCTGTTCTAGATTATCCAATCCGAGATTCTGGGCCTCATCGATGATCAAGGTGACCGGCTGACCGCTTTGATACTGGCCGATGAGGAACTGCACGAACTCATCGTACATCTTCACCTTATCCAGGTTTTCGTAGTCCAGGTCGAAGGCCAGCAGAATCCAGCGCATCAGTTCTTCGAAGGTTTCGCAATGGGTATTGCTTACAAGGCCTACGCAGGTATCCCGGTCCAGTGTCTGCAGCACCCGACGAACCGTTGTAGTTTTGCCGGTTCCAGCATCACCGGTCACCACGCAGAAACCGATGCGTGCAACCAGAGCGTATTGCAGCGTGGAAAGCGCGCGCTGGTGCTGAGCACTCGGAAACAGAAACTCTGGCGCCGGGACATTCTCAAACGGCGATTTGTCTAAAGCGTAGAAGCTCTCGTACACAGACTTGCCCTCTATGAGTTTTGTGGCACTTCAGGAGCTTCTTCAGAGGCTCCGGCGCGGTAGTACTGATAATAGCTGCCGTGGTTGGTAGGCTTTTCGGCCGAAAGGTTGAGCACCGTACCAACGATGTTGCGAGAGCCCACGAGCTCAAGGGTCTGTTTCAGGTCGTCCGCCGTGGTGGAATTTTCATCCACCACAACAAGCAAGCAGTCGAGATTCATGGACACCGCCAGGACATCGTCTCCAATGAGCGCCGGTGGCAGGTCAACCACGTATAGTGTGGGATATCCGTTAGTCATTGCGCTGGCAAAGATGTCTGACATTCGGGACGACTTCAGATACTCGGGCGTCAATCCGGACGCCCCGTCGGGCGCACCGCACAGAACGCTCAGATGCGACCAATTGGAGATGTCCACCAACACCTGTGGTAGCGAGCTTCTACCCAGCAGGTAGTCGGGCAATGCCAATTCGCTTTCGATTCCCATGTACTCGGCAATAGTGGGCTTGCGGATGTCAGCGTCTACCAGCACGGCCTGATGGTTGCCTTCGCGAGCGATGGACAATGCCAGGTTGCACGACGTCACCGATTTGCCCGCCTTCGCTCCCGGGCTGGTGATGCCAATCGACTTCCAGGAATTGGCACGCATGATCTGCAGAATCTTCGTTCGCAACAGCCGGTACTTGTCCGTGATTACCGGATCTTCCAGCGAATCGCCGGAAAGCAGCCTATTGTTATGCAGAAGCTTAGCGTCGAGCTCTACGGTATTCACCGCCGACGGCAGATCCTGCGGAAGTGCAACGGCTCCGGCTTGGGAGGGATTTACCCAGCCGCTCACACTCTGGTTCTGTTTCGCGCGTTCCAGCGCCTTAGTTATTGGATCCATGAGATTACGTACCCACGATTACGGTGATGACCATGATGGCCGGTCGCTCGCCGCGATCCGAGGAATGACAGCAAGCGGTGGCGTACCGACGATGCTTGTGAGCTTTCTGGCCGAATTGATTGTCTTGTCAAGGAACTCAGCCACGGTGACGAACGCCAACCCTACTGCCAATGCAAACAGGACGCCCAACAGGACAATCCCCACTCGATTGGGGCTCTCCGGAAAGAAAGGCTCGAAAGCTCGATTAGCCAACGTCCATTGCTCGGCCCCTTGGCTTGCTTCCAGTGTAACCGCCAACTGCGCTTCCAACTGCTTGCGGTTCAGATCCGAGAACCTGCGCAGCGCATCGTCGTAGCCTCGGCTCAACGACTTGTAGTCGCGCTCTACAATGGGGGTCTGGAAAAGACGATCCTCGTACTGCTGCAATTTGAGTTGCAGGCCTGCGAGCTTTTCTTCCTCTGCGACCAAATTGGTCTGCGTGTTGGTCAGCTGGGTTTGCAGGGCAACGTATCGGGGATTATCCGGGGGTAGGGCAGTCGGCTCGATATGGGCTTGCTGCGAAATCAGGCTCGTTTGCATACCGCGTTGAACCGCGGCCACCGCAGATTCCAACGCGGTGACCTCAGGGTGGCCGGGGGTGTATTTCTGGCGCGCCTGGCGAAGCTGCTCCTGTAGCGAGATGAGCTGCTTCATCAGCTCATCTGCCCGCGCGGAGTCACCGGTTTGCTCGGCGAGGATGCTGATTTCGCGCGTCAATCGAACCACGTCCGGGTGCCGTGAAGAATACCGCGCCGTGGCCTGCAGGTACTGTGCGCTAAGGACACCCAGGCGCTCGCTTGCGGTAAGCATACGCTCGCCTTCCTGGGTCACCACGTCATCGTAGGGCTCGGTAAGCGAGAGCTCGGCTCGAGTCACGTCTATCCTTTGCAGCAATTCTCGAATGCGTGTCTCCGTGGCTTCGATTTCGCGCTCCGTGCGCTCATACAGCGACAGATTCATACCCATCAGTTCTGGCAGCTGGCGGATTTCTTCCTGCTTGAAGCCGGCCAGCTGTTTTTCCAGATCGGCGATTTCCACCTTGATGTTGTCCGCTTCGGCGTCGAGAAAGTCGAACACCTTGGTAGCCGCCTCCGTACGCGCCTGCACGTGTACGTCAAGAAAGCGCTCGGCGAGGTCGTCGGTGACGCGCTTGGCAAGTTCTGCAGAATTCGCATTGAATGCAACGTTGAAAGCAACGGTGGCCACGCGAGTACCGGCCCGATCAGGGTCGGTCGCCTCAACCTCTACCATGGAGACTTCGATATCCCTACGCATTTCGCGCACGATCCCAGCCTGATCCTGCTCGCCCGGGTACATGTCGAATTTTTCGGCAATCTCCATCAGATTCGTGTGGGTAACGATCTGTTGGCGAATCTGCTCGATCTGCTCCTGCACGTAGCCTGTTACGGTAGTAGCAACGAGGTTCTGGGGGATGGCCTGACGCTGAATCAGGATTGTGGCCTGGGCGCGAAAGGTGGGTGGAAGCAGCCAGGCAATCATCACGGCCGCAAGCAGAACGACCGAGAAAGGCACCAGGAAGTTCCATCGCCGACGACGAAGAATAGCCCAGTATTCACTGGGATCCATCAGGTAGTGTGCCGACCGGATCTGGTTCCCATCATCGACGATCAAAGCCGAATACCCCTTGGCGCGTAATAGAGTGTAACCCCGAAAGCGTGGCTGTTCGCGCTTTTTGCAGACGACGCACGATCGAGCCACAAGTAGGAATAGTTGAAGCCAACGGCCACCCGCTCGACCAGTTGCCATAGCAATTCCGGGCGGAGCTGGATGTACTTCCTAGAGTAGTCGAAAGCACCTGCCAATTTTCCGTAGTCGGTCCTGTGCGCGGCAGCGGCCAGTGAGAACCCGAACCGTTCTGACAGTCGCTTACGCCAGCCCACGCGAAGCCGGTCGGTTTCAACCACGTCACCATATGCGTTGGGCAAGATGGAACGCTCCGCGACTAGAAAAGTCTCGCCGGACAAGCCCCGCCGATCAAGCCTCGCCTTGAATACCGCACCGGTACGGCTGCCATTAAAGCGCTTGGTACGGCGCAGACCTGCCTCGAGATTCAGCTTGGTGAGTTCGGTCAGTCGGCGGGTCCACCCCAGCCTAGCACTCCAGCTGTCCGCGCCGGGTTTGCCTTCGGGATTGAAATGGCGAAAGTTCACCGAGAGCTCGGCAATATTGCGCGGACTGACTAAGTACTTCAGTTGCAAACCGCCGCCGTGTCCAGTGCTGTCGATCAGCGAACTTTCCACCCCATCGGGAAGATTGTCATGGTACGTCCGGCGCTGGAATCGGTAGCTCAGGGTGGCCGACGCCCGCGCGGATAGGCGGTAAGAATAGCGTGGGGCGGCGTCGATCCGATATCGGGACACCACATGTTTTTCGGTCGCTCGATCGGGGTCACCGCCGGTAAGAATGTCGTCGTCCACGGTTGTGGTGTCGGCGTCTGGATCCAGCGTGTCATCGACAATTTCGTCGGTCCCATCGAGTTGGAAGATCCTCAGCTGGCGCGTAAGGTCCTCACGCCGCACCCTCGCTCCCAGTGCAAGTCTTGAGCGCTCGAATTTGCGCGCGCCTTTGAGTTCGACGAAGAAATTCTCACGGGTGTCGTCCTCGGTTTCAGACTCTGAATATTTGCTCAGTCCCGCTCCGATGAGCGCACGAACTTCATGGGCTTCACCCACGTTGTTCGCTCTCGCCTGAATCAGGGCTTCAGTGATGGTGGAGCTCTCTTTGTTGATCTCACTGACGCGATAGTTGTCGATGTGGTTTACGTGAATGCTGGCGCTGGGCGAAATGGTCCATTCGGCATCCGCTGCGGGTGCGAGCATCATGGCGGTTAGTGCCACAGCGATCCTGCGGCGCGATAGACGGGGTGTTGAACGCAAAATCATGGGATTACGGTACCAACACGACATCGTCGGCTTTAAGCTGGATATTTTGTGCGAGGTTACGTCCACGCTGCAGCTCTTTGTAGTTGAACTTATAGACCGTCTCCTGGGCGCCGTCGCGGCGGATAATCTGCACGTTGCGCTGTTTCGCAAAAGGGGTGAACCCGCCTGCCAAAGTGATCGCCTGCAGGACGTCAATGTATCTGCCCACCTCGAATTGACCTGGATTTTTCACCTGACCCGTGACGTAAATTCGCAAACCCCGCAGCTGCACCACGGATACGGTGACAACGGCTTCGGGAATGTAATCCATCAGTCTTGCGCGGATCTTGGCTTCGGCCTCGCTGACCGTTGAGCCAGCTACAGCCACATCACCGATGAGCGGCAGAGACACACCGCCGTCAGGCCGAACTGTCACTTGCCGCTGCAGGTCCGGCTCGCGCCACACCGATACATCCAGCACATCTTCGGGGGAGATCCGGTAGTCCGGGCTATCGGCGGCCTGCGCCTGTCCAGCTGCTAACAATGCGGCGCCCAGCACGATGAAAACGAGTCCACCGATGATTATGGTCTTCAAATCCTTTGACGTTTGCATACTACCCATGGGTCCTCCTGGCTAGTTCGAAACGGGAACCTTGTGCCGTTGGCCATTTGAGCAGCAGAATAACTGCGTACCCGATAACCGCATAGAACGATTATGTAACTAGACCGCGTGCAAACCCGCGTTCCACGTCTCGTTAGTTCGTTTCGAGGCGGTAATTATCCCTCGAACCGGCTCAAACGTCTCATTCGGAGTGTTACATAGCTCACAGGAGCGGCTTCAGCGGCGGTTGCGGTGCTATTTGCGATGCCATTGCCGCGTCAGGGCCTATATCACTCCCGCGCCATATATTCGCATAATATATATTATGTTAAATACAGTTGGGTTTTGTATCAGCGAGCGCTACCCTGAGCCCCCGAAATGCAGCTCGTAGAGCACCAGCTCGTGCCCGTGAAAGCTCCCGAGGCTGCTAATTTCGGTCACGGTAATGTCTTTGCGTGCCAGCATGCCGCTCATATTGTGCTCATCGTCGGGACGGCCGGCGTCGACAAAATATCGTGGCTTCACCGTGTGGATTGTGGCGGCGTTGTTGTAGTGGCGATCCATGTAGATCGCGCGAACCTCGGTGCCGGTGGTTAACATAGGCGCCCAGTCGCCGCCCACCAGTTCGCCCTCCTTTACGATAGTGGCCAACAGGTTACCAATGCGTTGGGCGTCGTAGGTGGGTGCTGAAAGGTGGCGGTATTGCCAGGCCGTGCAGACAATGAAGTGTAGCGCTGCCGTGGCGAGCACTGCTGCCGAGACTTTTACCGACAGGTGTTTATGAAGCACGAACATACCGCAGATCAGCCCACCTACGGCAATCGGCAGCAGCACCTTTTGCACCGGCTCGGAAACTCCGGGATTTTCACCCTGCAAAAACGGGAGCCACGGCAGAACGTACTCTATGAAACTGTTCTGGATAACCGTGGCCAGCGGGATGCAGAGAAGGAGCATGGCGAGCCAGCTCTTCCAATCGCCCTGCCCACCAGGCGAGTCCGTTCGCTTACGAAAAACGCCGATCGCTTCAATGGCCAGTAACAGCCCAGCGGGCACCGCCGGCACGTAGTAACGCAACGGGTCGTATGCGAACAAACTGAGCACCAGCGGGGTTAGAACAAATATGCTTATCAGGGCAACGTGGTAGCCGTCCTTGAGGGTTTCGCTCAGCCCCTTCACGCGTAAAATCAGTATCGTGCCGAGATAGCCCAGGATGGTCGTCGTGGGCGCCAACAGGTGCATATCATTCTGCAGCACCGTCCAGGTCGACAGCTGACCGAGCTCCAGCCTGCTCAGCCAGGCTCGGCTTGTAGAGTAAAGGAACAGGACGCTCAACACGGCTGCGGTGGTAAATATTAGGCTACTGCGCCTGGAAGTGACTAACGCCGACCCCAACATCCCGCCGATGGCTGGCAGTAAGTACACAGCAGAAGAAAGCTTTATGTAGTAGGAGGCAATGGCGCCTACCAGGATGACTATGGCAATGCTCAGCACACGACCCGATCGCAATCGCTCGGCAAACGCAAGGAACAGACCCAGGTACATGAACCCAATGATGGCCATCTCGAATAGAGCGGACCGGGAAAAGTGGAAAAGCGTGATGTCCGAAACAAAAAGGCCAATCGCCAGTGGAACGAACCAACCACCCCAACGCACCCAAACAAAGTAGCCGAGTGCCAATGCCACCAGGAGAAAGTAGCCGAGCGAGACGACCCTCGCGGGAGTGAGTTCCGTGGTGCCGGCCCATCTGAAAGCGTAGATGTAGGGCCACTGCGTGACTGGGCTGGCAGTCATCCAGCCGTCTCCGTAGCCGTCTTCCGGGTGCGCGGTTGTCGTTCCGAACCTTACGAGATTGCGCGGCGCGAGCGTCTTGTACCCTTCGTCAACATGGTAACCAATGTCCTCAGGGATGTAATGATTGGCAGGATCGGCATCGAGTGCGAAGGACCTTGCCAGGAAACCAACCGCAAGTAGCAACATCCCAACTACCAACGGTAGCGTGCCAATCGGTCTCGTTATCAAGCCCGTCTCCCGGATCTGCGTAGTGACCTCGCGCGGAAAATGTCGACCGTTCCGCAACATTTGCTTCAAAACGACTACAGCGTTGATCGACCAGTCGATTGTAGCCTATTCTTTGGATTCTCACCCATGCAGGCATCAAGTTCCGCGCGCATTCCCGATGTTCGATCCCTACCTATCCATTGTCGTCCCGTTGTTTAATGAAGAACAAAACGTCGAGCCGCTTGTGCGCGAGCTTGAGGGCGTTCTGGGCGGGTTGGAATACGCCAGCGAAGTCATCCTGGTGGATGACGGCAGCAACGACGCAACCTTCAATGTCGCCCGCGAACTTTGTGACGAATTCGACAACTTGAGCGTGGTCCGACTGCGGAGAAATTTTGGCCAGACGCCAGCCATGGTCGCTGGCATTCAACTGGGTCGTGGCCAGGTTCTGGTGACCATGGACGGCGACCTGCAGAATGATCCATCTGACATCCCCATGCTGGTGAGCAAGCTCGAAGAAGGTTACACCCTCGTACTCGGTTATAGACGCAACCGAGAAGACAAGCTCATCACTCGCAAGGTGCCCTCTCGTCTTGCCAACCGGATGATCGCATCCGTAACCAGCGTGCGTATCCGAGATACGGGTTGCACGCTGCGGGCATACCGGGCAGACGCCATCAAGAACATCCCGCTTTATTCGGAAATGCACCGGTTCATACCGGCCATGTCCTCCATCATAGACAATCGAGTCATCGAGTTGCCCGTGAACCACCGGCCCAGGATCCACGGCGTATCGAAGTACGGCTTGGGCAGAATCTACCGCGTACTGTTCGATCTGGTCACCGTGCGTTCCCTTTTATCTTCTCTTCGCAACCCGTCATTGATATTCGCACCACCTGCAGTGCTCCTGATACTGCCCGCTCTGGCACTGCTGCTCTACGGCGCCGTGATCGGTTCGTCCGCCTTCCTTGGTGCCGCGGTAATCACCATCGCCGGCGGCCTCATTCTGTTTTCCTACGGGCTGGTCACCGAACTGATCGTCAGCCTGGGCGATATTAAGACGTCCGAATTGGCACGAATGACCCTGGTACGCAGGGGTGCTTCTCCCGACCAAGGGGGGTTACGTCGTGAGTAACGCACCGGCAGTTTCGGTGGTGATCCCCATTTCGCGTGTGGACCCCGACTTTGAGGACCTCAACCGTGCGTACCTGGACACCTTGAACCAGTCCGACATCGACTGCGAGATTGTCTACATAGTCGATGTGGGCGACGACGAGGTGATCGCCCACGCAAACGAATGCGTCAATCGTCAACACAATGCCAGATCAATAATTCTGTCTCGGCAGTTTGGCGACTCCACAGCCTTGAGAATAGGTCTGCAGCAGACCTCGGGCGAACGCATTCTGGTTCTACCCGCTTACCACCAGATCGATCCGCGAGACGTGCTGTTGCTGCTCGAGAACCTGGAAGACTGCGACATGGTGTCGGCAGTCCGGGATCGCTCCAAAGAATCCCTATTTGGGCGGCTGCAAGGCGGCATCTACAACACCATCCTCACCAGCATTTTCCCGGACAACGTGCCGGACATGGGTTGTGAGGCCTACGCGCTCACCCGGCAGGTGTCCGATGAGGTGACGATCTACGGCACGCAGCACAACTTCCTTCCGCTGTTGGTGTTTCGACAGGGTTTCGCCGTTCGAACGGTAACCGTCAGGCAATCCGAGCGAGCGACGGCACCACGCATCCGCAGACCAGGAACCTATCTGAGCGCTCTGCTGGACATCATCACTATGGTGTTCCTGACACGATTTACTCGTAAGCCTCTGCGCTTTTTCGGATTGATCGGATCGGCCTTCGTCGCTGCGGGCAGTGCAGCGCTGCTGTACGTGATCTTCGAGAAGTTCTATCTGGACATTGCTCTGGCGCCCAGACCTGCACTGGTTCTGGGGGCGCTGATTTTGATGGTGGGTATTCAGATCATCGGCATCGGCCTGATTGGCGAGCTGCTCATCTTCTTCCACTCCAAGGACGTCCCGGAATTTCACATCAAGGAAGTCGCGGGACAGCTCGGCAAAGAAACAGAAGACGACGAAGAAGATAGCTACGCGGTCGGGAAATCCGACCAGGTTTAGGACGCGCCAGAGCCCTTTATCACGGTTGGCAACGTGAGCAGCAGAATTTTCAAATCCAGGCCGATACTCCACTGATCGATGTACTGCAGATCCAGCTCCAGCCAGGTTTCGAAGGGTAGCTCGCTGCGCCCGGAAATCTGCCAGAGGCACGTGCAGCCGGGCCGCACGCCGAAGCGCCGCCTCTGCATACCCTGATCGAACAGATTCACATCGCGAACAGACATGGGTCTTGGACCCACCAGGCTCATATCACCTAGAAGTACATTGATCAGTTGGGGAAGTTCATCGATGCTGGTCTTGCGAATGAACTGACCGAATCGCGTAACCCGCGGGTCGTTCTTGATCTTGAATATAGGACCCACCGCTTCGTTGAGGTGTTCCATCTCCTTGAGCTTTTTCTCCGCATCGTGTCGCATGCTGCGGAACTTATACATGCTGAAACGTCGTTTGTTTAAACCCACCCGCTCCTGCACGAAGAAAATAGGACCTCGCGAGTCTAGTTTGATCGCCAAACCGATTAATACAAACAAAGGAATCAGCACCGGCAGCGCGATAATCGTGACCACCAAGTCAAAGATTCGCTTGATGATCAGCATATTCTGACTCTGCGACACGGGATGCAGGCCGAGCATCGGAATTCCGCCCACGCTGGATACCTCCGTGGTCGTACCTGCAGCGGAGTACACATCCGCGGCGAAGCGTACCCGTATGCCCTCCTCCAGGCACAGATCCACCGCCGGCTCCAGCATATCCAGGAGCTTGCGCGGCGTGGCGATGATTACTTCGTCTACGACGGTTTCAGACAGGATCTCGGGAATTTGATCCAGACCACCGATTTGCATCATTGACTTTGCAGCGCCGTTAGCATGCATTCGCGCCTTCCAGTCGCAGGCCACCGGTTGGCCGACGCGCTGCGGATCTGGGTCGACAAACCCAATAATTTCTACACCCCAATCCGCACCTTCCACCATGGCCTTCGCCATGCGCATAGCGCGCGGCCCCGAACCCAAGATCAACACCTTCGTGTAGTTTTCCGCGCGTTCCTTGTGGCCATAAAAATACCAGTAATATAAAAACAGCTTCGTAGCGACCAAGCCACCGAAAGTGAGCAGGCCATATCCGAGCACCACGGTTCGACTCACGAAGCTCAGCTTTGCTACAAAAACCACGGCAAATATGCCAAGCAACACGACTCCAAGCGCTTTAGCGAGGTAGGCTATCTGTGCCCGTGGTAAGGGCGACTGCGTGGAGAACGCGTACATGGCGAATCCTTGGATGGGCACAACCAGAATCAACAGCGCAACGTGTTCGTAAAAATTAACGTAAGCTATCTTGCCGAAAAGCGCGACAGCGTGAACCATAAACACCCAGGCAAAAATGCCTCCCAGGTTATCGAGAACCTGCGACAATCTTTCAAAATGTCGGGTTTTGGAGAGCACGTTTGCCTGGGACGATTAAAATTCTTGCACGTCGGCAGAAAGTTTACCGAATCAACGTGAGTCACGTGTAATTGAACGTAAGTATTAACAACGAATCCTGCGCCCCAAAATCTGTCATAGCCTTGTCACAGTCGCGTCGTAAATAGCTATACCCATGCCGCATATACGTATTCTCCGTCACTACATCCACACGCCCTACATCGTGCTGGCGCTGGGTGAAATGATCGTAGCTGCCACGGCGGCGTATCTGGCGTACTACACGCGCTACCAGCAACTTCCTGATGTTCTGTTCTATCTGCCTACAGCGCTAACATTCTCACTGATAGTGGTAGTCGCGAACGTCGCCATGGGGGTTTACGAAGCGCGGCTGAGGGAAGGCTTCTCAGCGATGATGTTGAGAACGGCCGTGGCCATCTTCCTCCTGGGCACGATTCTGATGGGTCTGGTCTCCTATTTCGTACCACTCCTTGAGATGGCCAGGCCCGTGTTGTTGTTTGCGACCCTGGAAACATTTCTGCTGATCGGCACGTTTCGTTGGATCACCACTACCCTCATCGACGAAGACAAGCTGAAAAAGCGCGTGCTGGTTCTTGGTACGGGGCGGCGCGCCCAAAAAATCGCTGCCCGCATGAGACGGCGTTCCGACCAACGGGGATTCATTCTGCTCGGATTCATGCAGGGCCTCGACGCCACGGCAGAGAATCAGGTCAGCGAGCACCAGGCCGAGATCCTCTCAACGAACTTGAAGCTGTCCGAATACTGCGCACGCCACCAGGTCGAGGAGATCGTGGTTGCCATGGACGAGCAACGCCGGAGCCGCGATGCTGCCGGAGGGTTACCTCTGGAGGAACTCATGGAGTGCCGCTTGTCAGGCGTAAACATTTGCGATGTACAGCAGTTCATTGAGCGTGAATCGGGCAAAGTAGACATCGACCTGCTGCGACCGTCATGGATGGTATATGCCGACGGCTTCAAGATCAGCACGCCGCGAGCCGCTGTGAAGCGCACTTTCGATCTGCTCGCCAGTATCTCGCTGTTGCTGGTGGCTTGGCCGGTGATGCTGCTGGCGGCATTGTGCATCAAGCTGGAAAGCGGCTTTTCTACCGCCGCCGTGTTCAGACAAGTGCGCGTGGGGCTCGACGGGACCACATTTTCGCTGCTGAAGTTTCGCAGCATGCACACCAGCGACCCCGATGACTCGGCTATGTGGACACGAACTAATGACAAGCGCGTTACCCGTGTGGGTTCCTTCATACGCAAGACCCGTATCGACGAATTGCCTCAACTATTCAATGTGATTCGCGGGGAGATGAGCTTCGTGGGTCCCCGACCGGAGCGGCCCGCGTTCGTTGATGAGTTCAACGAGAGCATTCCGTTCTACCGCGAGCGCCATCGCGTCAAACCCGGCATCACGGGTTGGGCCCAGCTCTGCTATCCCTACGGCGACTCGGTGGAGGACGCCCGCGAGAAGCTTCAATACGACCTTTACTACCTCAAGAACCAGAGCATCCTGCTCGACCTCGCCATTCTCATTCAGACGGTGGAAGTGGTGCTGATTGGTGAGGGAGCCCGCTAGCGGCAGCCCCGTCAGCCAATCGCCGGCGGCGACGTCATGCGGCCGGTGCACGCCAAATATGCAGCTTCGCGGAGACGCAACACACTTCAATCGTCTTAGAGAAACTATCCACATTATGTTGTTTTTATTGATTTTTTATATGGTCACTGAAGTGTTCGATCAGCCCCTGGACGGCTGGTGCCGCATGGGTGATCGTATCGAGTGCAGGCTGGAGCGCCGGGGTGCCCATATGGCTGCACGCCCCGATCGGAAAGGTGGCAGGACGGATTCGTGCAGGTGGGCGGCAGCTTTAGCCGTTGCAGGCCTTCGCCATTTCGTCGCGGGTCAGGAAACCCGACCGCTGTAGGTGCTGGTTGCACTGACCGTAGAGGGGGCCCAGTCGGTCCAGAATGAAGCGCTGGAACAGGTCTTCTACCGTGGCGATGGAATCCTTGTCGAACTCCAGGGCCCGACACGATAGCAGGAAGCAGTCGGCAATACGCATGGGGCTAATGGGGAGTTCTTCGGGAGCGAGAGCGTGTCCTGTGCCCATTGCCGCACGTTGGGCGATGCACTCCAACAGGTGGGTAAAGTGTGCCGCGCACTTGCTGGAGAGCTTCATGGCCTGCCGCAGCTCGACTTCTGTGCGGGCTTTGCTATTGGACGACGGCGTGCCAAACCAACCGCAAGCCTCACGCTGCAATCTACGCGCGAACGCGTGAATCAGTTTGCTGCGGCGATAGCGCATCTCCCGCACGAGGTCGAAATAATGCCGTTGCCTGGATTCGTCGTCACCACGAAAAGCCAGCTCGAACAGCGCTGCCTCAATGTTGCAGTACAGCCCGTCCATCAGATGCAGCAGATCCGACGTTACGTGCTTCTGCAGAGTAGAAAATACGCCACGGGGATCCACACTTCGATCCATAGTGCTCTATCTCAAATGTCCCTGGAGCGAGTGTAGGCAGGCGTTGCCCCGGATTCCTTGAACCGGCACACGCTGTTTGCGTGACGGGCATCGCGCGGCTTACGCCAGCGGCCGGCTACTGCAGACGCACCTGCGCGTTGACGTAGCCGGGCTGCTCTTCGGCGTCCACCGCAATGCGCTGCACCACTACTTCGTGCTCGCTTTGCAGCTGACCGAGCCAGGTCAGCAGCGCGTCGAACGCCTGCCCCTTAAGCATCACGCTGACCGCACCGTTGGATTCCGGCTGCACTCGATTGAGCGTGAGTCCGTGCAATTGCGCCGCGCTGGTGATGGTGGGCAGCAAGGCACGAGAACCCGCCCCGCTGCTGCGCTGCTGTGCGGCTGCCGTTCGGGCAGCGGCTTCGTTGGCCTGCATCCAGTCGAGCGTGGATTGGGCATTGCGGTATCGATTGTCTTCCACGGCGCGCCAGTCACTTACGGGTTTCCATACGGCCAGCCACAGAACACTCACCCCGATCACACCGGCCAGACAGGCGATGATGACTTGCTCGTTGCGTTCGCGTTGGTAGTACCAGCGCCCTACCCCGGACGCCACAAAACGACGCTGCAACCCGCCAAACACGCTAACCACCAAGACGGATGCGTGCACGCACGCCCGCCTCCTGCTGCTCGGCGGAAGTGATCACCACGGTAACGCCACGCTGATCGAGACTTTCTTTCAGGCGCTCGAGTTCCTGATAGCTGCGCAGTACCAGATCTGCGGCGAGTTCTCCGCGCGCCTGCGTAAAGTTAAGACTGGACACGACGACATTGCGATCCACGACTCCCGCCAGCGCGGACAGATATTCTGAGAAACCCAGATCCCCCGAGCCAGTGCCACCAATGCGCAACTTGCCGCTCATCTGGCGGCGCACGTTGGTGATTCGCCGTTCTGTGGGAAAAATGTCACGGTAAAGGTCTTCGCTGGCCTGCTCTAACGTGTCAGCGCGCAGGCTTGCCCATATACCCTGGGCCGCTATGCTGAGAAAGCCCACCAGCAACCACGCCGCAGCTAGTGCGGCAACCGAGCGCCATTGCAGCCAATGCGTGTTCTGTGGCTTCTTGGCTGCGTACACGCCTTGCAGCATATTGATGTGGTCGGGGTGAGCACTCCAGCGAGCGGCCGAGTAAGCAAGCGTGGAATCCACCCGCTCACCGTCGCCGTCGATTACTTCAACATCACCATCAAGCTGTCCTGCTTCAATATCGGTGAGCCTCCCGTTGAGCAAACGGACCTGGGCAGCGTTTATGGAACCAAGTGCCAATGCAAGATTAGGTCGGTCTATAGTGGCTGAATTGGCCAGCGTCTTCACCACAACAGAGTCGCCGTCGAACAAAACGCTGACCTGATCGGCTTCGCACGGCAACAACTCCGCTTCGGACGCCATGCTGCCAGCGGCCAATTGCAGCTCCACCAGACAATCCAACCAGCCCTGCAGCAGCTCTTTGTCAATCAGGTTGCAGCGCACCGATTCGCCTCGACGAATAGAGCCGGCTGCCAGGTGCATACCCTCGATGTCTGTTGCTAGAAATTCCTCCACAACGAACGGTAACGCGCGACGGATCTGTCCTGTGCTGCGGCCGGGCACATCACAACTGACCGCCAATATATGCTCACCCGGCACCAACAAAACCACGTTCGCGGGATTTTTCAGCCATTCGGTCTCGGGATCCAGTAACTCGCCGAGCCCACGAAAATCGGTTAGTCCGGTAGCTCGCGTGGAGCCGTCGTCCTCGACGATGAGCCATTCGTTGGGGAGACGATAGCCATCTTCATCATGCTGCGCGGGGGCAAGAAGGCGAATAAATAGAGTAGGCATGAGTCGTTTTGATGGTGCTGGGTGCGGATGAAATCTCAGTTTGGGCCCTGATGCAAATCAGAATGCTCAAGGAAGCGCCCATGAACGGTCATTGCTCCTGTTCCTCGTCCGAAACGAATAGGGATCGGAAATCTTTGCCGAAATCCCTGGAAATTAACGTGATGTTCCCGTCATTTGGGTCGCGTTTCATAACGGATGCCAACTCGACACGACTTTCGCCCACCTCCGCGCGCACCTGGACTTCGAAAAACTCACTGGTGACGCTCATCACGCTGGTTGCGCCACGAAGCTCAGGATTGGCGTTCGTGGCCTCACTGACGCTGGCGAAGGTTCGCTCACCCTGCACAAGATTTTGCATCTGCTGTGGGTTAATGGACGAATCCAGCGATGACAACACCACCGCATCGGCAGTATTCACGTTGATTTGCAACGTCTCGGTGGGTAGCACGCACAAATGCGGCTTCACCGCGTCATACACCTCACGATTCATATCGCGCAGCAGTCGCAGCTCTGATAGGTGTCCAGCCGGTCGGTTCGCGGTGCGATAAGCGTTCTCCAAAAGCAGGTAGTCACCATCTTCGGCACCAAAACCATGGATCTCCTCGTCTGCGTCAATCCAGTCTCTCCACGCATCCGCATGAGTCTCGGGCAGTCTCAGATTGCGCAGCAGCGTTCGCAGCCGTTCGTGATTCTGCTGTGTACCTGCACCCAACAGGCTGTTGAGGTTGAAGCAGCTGTTGAGGTCTCGCACCTGCACTTCCATCATCCCGTCTTCCACTGCGAACGGCGTCAACGGTCGCGCCCACGTCTCCTCAAGATGGTCCACACCCACACCGGTTTGAGTGAAATCTTCGTATAGCACCTGACGCGCCAACGCCTCGGCTCCGATGGCATAGGACAACGCTTGGTCCTGAGTGAACGAATAGCGGGCCTGAGCGACCAACAGTCCGTGCCGTCCCACCATGTGGAATGCCACAGCAGACAGCAGCGCCAGGATCAGCAACATGCTCAGCAGTACCACGCCCCGCGGCATTGCCGGTGGCGCTAGACGCTGGGAACGGGCCATATTCTTTCTACGATGCCAAATGGTGGCAGCTCCATTCGCAGCAGCACGGCGGCCAACCGCAGGGTGGGTTCGCCCGGCCCGCCGACTCCCACGGGCCAGAAGCTATGCTCGTCGCCATTCACGTCCACTGCGAAAAACTCTATTTCAGCTACGTCGGCAAGCAATTCCTGAAGCAACGGCTCCGACACGGCATCGCGGTCAAGCACCGACCAGTAGGCTCGGTAGAGATCACCATTCTGGGTGACGTAAGCCACCCGTTGCAGCTCCGATCGGTTACGAGCCAGCGGGTTGCGCCAACCCCCTCTGGTGAACTCCATGAGGCCATCAGCCCCGACGAGCACCGGCTGCAGAGGATCTCCCAATTGATCTCTGATTCCGCGCGCGCTCAGCTGCAGTATGTCGCGCTGCATAATCTGTACCGCGCGTTGCACCTCGGCAAGCCGATCACCCCTGGCACTGAGCAGATCATAGTTAGATAGCACGCGAGTGACGATCTGGCTTGCCAGCACGCCGATCAAACCGAATACGGCAAATACGATGAGCATCTCCACCAGGGTGAATCCGCTGGCACGCACGGCGCGCGCCCGGCACATCAGTAGCGCCCCACGAAAGCGGTCACATGATCGAGAGGGCCGATCTCGTCATTGCCGGACACTTCGTACACTTCGATTTCCACGCGCCGCAACCAGGGGTGCGCGGTATCAGCGACCTCCCGGTCAATGCGCCACTCGCGTCCGCCCATGAAAACACGTTCGCGATCGTTGCCAGTGGGCAATAGTTCGGTAGTGATCTGTCGCTCCAGCCGCAACCGTGCCAGGTGATTCTCTGCGACCCAGTGTGCCATGGTGCGCCGCTCGATGCTGAAGGTCTGGGTGGAGATGTCGCCCACCCTCGCTGTCACTGCAAATCCCGTCAACGCGAAGACCACCAGAGCGATGAGCAACTCGATCAGCGTGAAGCCGCGACCGCGCACACGTGTCATGTGGGGTCCTCGTCGCCTTCCTGCCGCGCTCGGGTTTGTGACAGGCCATCGGAATGAACAACCCACGTCGACACCTCGATCTCGGGACGAAACGCGAGGGAAAACGGAGTAATTTCGCCAGAGGAGAAGATCAGCAGGCGTGGCAGATCCTCATCTTCATCATCAGCGAACGGCAGCTCACCCACGTCCTTAGTTTCCAGCTCTAGCATCAGATATGCGGGTAACTCGGCGTGGTTGAATGGCCGTTGGGGCTGCGGCACCCATTCCTGGAACTCGGGGTCGAGTTCGGCAAACGAATAGTCGCGCTCGGAAATGAACACGCCCCACTCGCGATTTCGTTGCAGGGCTTGCTGGCGGGCCAGCTCAACCCGCTGCGCAAATCGCTGGGCAAACCCCTTAGCCTCCTGCTGGGTGTCGGCGCCGGCAAATCCCAAAACCACGGTGCCAGTCAGGATGGCCACTAGCGTGACCACCACCAGCAGCTCCAGAAAGGTGAACCCCGCTGCGCGGTCAGATCGGCTAGATATCCTCGTAATGGATGTCCGCATTCAAGCCTTCGCCACCTTCGCGACCGTCTGCACCGAGCGAGAACAGGCTGAAACCGGCGTCGGCGCGTTCGTAGACGTAGGGATATCCCCAAGGATCCGGAGGCAGCTTGGCGATGTAGCCCTCTGGATTGTAGTTCCTCGGTTCCGGAAAGCCCGTCGGTTGATTTTCCAACGCTTCCAGACCCTGCTCGGTTGACGGGTAATGGTAGTTGTCCAGCCGGTAGATTTCCAAGGCGTTGGCCAGTGAGTTCAGATCACTGCGAGCGGTGGTAATCCGCGCCTGGTCCGGACGACCCAGCAAATTCGGAACGATAGCGGCACCAAGAATGCCGATGATCACCACCACGACCAGAATCTCGATCAGGCTGAAGCCACCTACTTGTTTTGCCGTTGTGATCACAATCTTGACCGCTCCTGCGCCGATGGCGCTAAACCAGTTGATTCATATTCAATATGGGCAGCAGGATAGCCATGACAATGAACATCACAAGGCCACCCATCACAACTAGCATCATGGGTTCGAACAACCGCACCAAAGTAGTGACGATACGCTCAACCTCGGCCTGCTGGTAGGCAGCCACCTTGTCAAGCATGGAGTCTAGCTCTCCGCTAGCTTCCCCGCTTGCCACCATATGCAGGAGCATGGCCGGAAACGATCCGACGGATTCCAGAGCCGCTCTCAAGCTGCTGCCCTCACTGACCCGTTGCGTGGCGTCGGCCAAGCGCCGTCGCAACCAGGTGTTAGACACTACGTCACTGGCGATGTTCATGGCCTCCACCAGCGGCACACCGCTGCTGGTAAGGATGCTCAAGGTGTTGGCATATCGTGCCGCGTTGCTGCTACGCGAGATGCGGCGCAGGAACGGCAGTGCGAGCTTCTGCCGATCCCAGCGCAAGCGTATTGCAGGCTGCATGAGGAGCCAGCGCACCCCAGCGACCATGCCCGCTACGATCGCTAGAAACAGCCACCAATAGCCGCGCGCGGCGTCTGAAATGCCAATCAGCACGCTGGTGGCTAGGGGCAGCTCCTGGTTCATGTTCTGCAGCATGCCGACCATGTCGGGCACCACGTAGATCATCAGCGCCGCCACCAGGCCAAATGCGAGCAGGGTGAGCAACACCGGATAGAGCAGGGCCATCTCCACGTTTCGGCGCGCTTCAAACTGCCGCTCGGTGTAATCCGCCAGGTTGTCCAGCACCCTGTCGAGGTGGCCGGATTGCTCGCCGGCGGCCACAGTGGATCGAAACATTTCGGAAAAGCTGCCAGGGTAGTCGCCCAGGCTCGACGCCATGGAGTGCCCCTCCAACACTTTCGACCGAATGCCCATGATCAACGCGGCGATGTGCTGCTTCTCGGATTGCTGGGCTACAGCCTGAAGTGCTTCCTCTACGGGTAGCCCGGCGGCAACCAGCGTTGCCAGTTGGCGGGTAAACAGCACCCGGTCCAATCCGCTCAAGCGTCGGCCAGGCAATGAAAACAGCGACTTGCCATCCGAGCCCGGACGGCGGCGTTCACTGGCCACATCCACGCCCAGCGGCACCAATCCCTGATCGCGCAGCAACTGTCGAATCTGCCGGACGCTGTCAGCCTCCAAGATGCCTTTTCGCCGCTTGCCGCTTTGGTCTAAGGCAGTGTATTGGAACGCCGCCACGCCCTACTCCTCCAGGGTGACGCGCAGCACTTCCTGCACGCTGGTAACCCCGCCCAGGATTTTTGCTTTGCCGTCGTCACGAATGCTCGGCGTGGTTCGTCTGACGTAAGCCGTCATCTCCTGCTCGGAGACCTGGTCGTGGATGAGTTGACGCATGGTGTCGTCAACGCTAACCAGCTCATAAATGCCGGTACGTCCCTTGAAGCCTGAATGCTGGCAACTCTCGCAACCCTGCGCCTCATATACCTGGGCGCTGGCTTGCTGGAGAAACTCCAACTCTGACGCCGTGGCGTCGCGCGGCTGTTTGCATTCGTCGCACAGTACTCGAATGAGCCGTTGGGACAACATGCCTACCAGGCTGGAACTGAGCAGGAACGGCTCCACGCCCATGTCGACCAGTCGGGTTACTGCACCAATGGCTGTATTGGTGTGCAGCGTGGACATTACCAGGTGCCCGGTGAGACTCGCTTGAACGGCAATCTCCGCAGTCTCCAGATCACGAATTTCGCCCACCATCACCACATCGGGATCCTGGCGCAGGATGGCCCGCAATCCGCGCGCGAACGTCATGTCTGCTTTGGAATTGACCTGGGTCTGGCCAATGCCCGTCAGGTTGTACTCAATGGGATCTTCGACAGTGAGGATATTGATGGTGCGCGTGCTGAGTTCCGCCAGCGAAGCGTACAGCGTGGTGGTTTTGCCTGAGCCGGTGGGCCCGGTAACCAGGAAAATGCCATGGGGTTTGTGCACGATGTCGCGCAGCACCTTGAGGCTGTCGTCCTCCATCCCTAGATTCTCGAGCCTGAGCCTCCCGGCCTGCTTGTCGAGCAACCGAAGTACCACGCGCTCGCCATTGCTGGCCGGCATGGTAGACACCCGCACATCCACCTCGCGCCCCCCGATGCGAAGCGAGATGCGGCCATCCTGGGGTATGCGCTTTTCAGCGATGTCCAGTCGGGCCATAACCTTGATCCGCGATACCAGCAGAGCCGCCAGTTGACGCTTGGGTTTGACCACTTCGCGCATCACGCCGTCCACCCGGAAGCGCACGATGAGCTCTTTCTCGAACGTTTCGATATGCACGTCTGATGCGTTTTCTCGAATGGCCTCGGCCAGCAGCGCGTTGATAAGACGGATGATGGGCGCGTCGTCTTCCTGTTCCAGCAGGTCTTCCGTTTCTGGCACCGAGTCCGCCAGGCTCGCCAGATCCAGCTCATCGCCGAGGTCTTCCACCATCTGCTTTGCCTGCGATGAGTCGCGCGCATAGGCGGCGGTCAGCAGCGCTTCGAATTCCTCTTCTGAGACGCTGCGTGGCGCTACCGGGCGCTTGGCGTAGCGCTTGATCTCTGCCAACGTGGTCAACGTTGGGGGGCTGCGATAGGCAACGACTAGCTGTCTACCTGGCCCCTCCTCGTCGGTGATTACCACGCCGAATCGGCGCGCAAACGCGAATGGCAGCAGGGGGGCCCCGGCGTCAGTTTCGGATCCGGGTGGATGCTGGTCTGGGGTGGGTAGCTCGTTCATCCCCGCCATCATAGCAATGGTGGTGGAATCCACTAAAGAGCCTAAATCAGAGATGTGACACCGCTCTCATGCGAATTTTCCCGCTGAAATGCTCAATAAGGCCGCATTTTCACCCTTTGCTGCAATTCGCACGGTGGTTGCAGCCTACCAGGCGTAGTCAGTGCTCCGAGCCTTTTAGTAGAATACGCCCGTTGACGGCAAGCTAAGGGGACATGATTGGATTTTGTTGGTAGCCACATCCTCTCCGTCAATCAATTCGACCGATCGGACATAGAGCACATTTTCCGGGTCGCTGATGAAATGCGGCCCTACGCTAATCGGGCCAGAATCACCCACGTCCTCGACGGCGCCATTCTCTCCAATATGTTTTTCGAACCCAGCACCAGAACGCGTGTTTCGTTCGGATGCGCATTCAACCTGCTGGGTGGGGAGGTGCGCGAAACCACCGAGGTGAAGGCATCGTCGCTGGCAAAGGGGGAGTCTCTCTACGATACTGCGCGAGTGCTATCCGGCTATAGCGACGTCATCGTCATGCGCCATCCCGAAGCGGGATCGGTGGCCGAATTTGCCAAAGCCAGTCGGGTGCCCGTAATCAACGCAGGCGACGGTCCCAATGAGCACCCGAGCCAGGCTCTGCTGGACCTGTACACGATCCGCAAGGAGATGAACAGCCGAGGTCGCAGCATCGACGACCTGCGTATCGCCCTGGTGGGCGATCTTAAGTACGGGCGAGCCGTCCATTCCCTGTGCAAGCTGCTGGGCTTGTTTGACAACGTGCACTACCAGCTGATCTCTCCACCAGGGCTGGAGGCACCTGAGAACATTACCAAAGAACTCTCCCGGCGCGGACATCACGTGGACGAGCACCATGAACTGGAACAGGGCATCGATCACGTCGATATCCTGTACGTCACCCGAACTCAGGAGGAGCGCTTCCCCGACCAAGAGGAGGCCGATCGGTATCGCGGGCTGTTCAGGGTGAATCAGGACATCTATACCAAGAACTGCGAGCCAAACACGGTCATCATGCACCCCCTGCCCAGAGACTCGCGGGCTCAGGCTCAGGAGTTGGACGACGACCTGATGCAGAACCCCAACTTGGCCATTTTCCGCCAGACCGACAATGGGGTCCTCATTCGCATGGCGCTATTCGCGCTGGTTCTCGACGTAGCGGGCGAAGTCCACAATCACGCGAAACCGGTCACCTGGTACACGGCCAAGCGATTCGGCGAGGGGGCATAGCCGGCCAGTATCTGAGGGTTAGCGCCTCGGCACTCTTGGCACTTTGGCATTCCAAGCGCGCGGCACCGTCTTGTAGCCTCGGCATTCGGCCAGATACTTGGTGGCCTGATTCCATGCCTTCTTGGCACCCAGACGCTTTATCGAAAATTCCCGGACGTGGGATTTTCCGTCGGTCTGCACCTGCACCCTGAACGCCGGGGAAGGTCTTCGGACCAGATTGATGCCGCGCACGCCAGTGCTGTGCCGCTTGTCGGTGCCTGCTTGTCGGACGCGCTTGGATTTAGCCTTCTCCTGCGCTTCCTGCCACTTCTGGTCCAACGCCTTGGCTTCGCGGTAGACGCCTCGCTGCTTGGTCTTGTTGAGACCGATGAGGCTGAAGTAGCTCTGCTGCAACTTGCCGTCGATGCTGCGAGCTACTCTGAGGAGCTGGCCATTATTCAGTTCGTATACTGCCACGGGATTGACTCCTTAATCGCCTTAAGCTAACTAATTATGCCGCAGTGGCGAATACTCACAACTGCGATTCGAGTTCGGGAAGCGCCTGGAATAGGTCTGCCACCAGCCCGTAGTCCGCCACCTGAAAAATGGGGGCGTCCTCATCCTTGTTGATGGCAACGATCACCTTGCTGTCCTTCATGCCGGCGAGATGCTGAATCGCCCCGGAGATACCTACAGCAATATACAACTCTGGCGCGACAATCTTGCCTGTCTGCCCCACCTGCATGTCGTTGGGCACGAATCCGGCATCCACCGCTGCTCGGGATGCGCCAATGGCGGCCCCCAGCTTGTCAGCGATGCCATCGAGCAGCGAGAAGTTTTCGCCGTCCTGCATGCCGCGCCCACCTGAAATCACAACCCGCGCAGCGGTCAGCTCAGGTCGCTCGGATTTGGCCAGTTCCTCACTCACGAACGACGACAGCCCGGCATCATGGACGGATGCCACTGCCTCGACACTGGCAGCCCCCCCCTCTCCGGCAACGGGGTCGAAGGCGGTCCCACGCACGGAAATCACCTTGATGGGGTCCGCCGATTTGACAGAAGCGATGGCATTGCCCGCGTAGATGGGTCGTTTGAAAATATCGGGCGCGTCGACGGCCTGAATGTCGGAAATCTGTGCGACGTCCAGCGCCGCAGCGACCCTGGGCAGAAAATTCTTACCGACCGTGCTGTGAGCGGTAAGAATGTGGCTGTAGCTGGCGCCAACTTCCGCAACCAGCGGGGCAACGTTCTCGGCCAGTTGGTTGGCATAGGCAGCATTGTCTGCCAACAGCACCTTCCCCACACCGGGAATCCCGGCAGCGGCGTCAGCCACCGCCTGGCAGCCTTCGCCTGCCACCAAAACGTCGATCCCTTCGCCAATTGCCGCGGCGGCGGCAACCACCACGAGCGTGACCGGCTTCAGTTCGGCGTTGTCATGTTCTGCTACGACCAGACTGGTCATTGTATTACCTTCGCTTCGTTCTTCAGTTTGTCTACAAGCTCTTCGACGCTTTCGACTTTGATGCCCGCTTCCCGCTCTGCCGGTGGCTCCACGCTGAGCACCTCGACGGTAGGCGTGACGTCGACGCCCAGTTCGTCCGGAGTCATCACATCGAGCGGCTTCTTCTTCGCCTTCATGATATTGGGCAGTGAGGCGTAACGCGGTTCGTTCAGACGCAGGTCGGTGGTCACTACCGCGGGAAGCGATATTGAAACCGTCTGCAGACCGCCATCTACCTCTCGGACCACCTGGGCCTTGCCATCGGCGATACTCAGTTCCGAGGCAAAAGTACCTTGGGACATACCGGTAAGCGCAGCGAACATCTGACCGGTCTGACTGTTGTCTGCGTCGATACTCTGCTTGCCGAAAATTACCAGCTCAGCATCTTCTTTGTCCTGTAGCGCCTTAAGTACTTTCGCGACCCCCAGGGGCTGGACCTCTACGTCCGTTTCGATCAAAACGGCCCGGTCGGCCCCGAGAGCCAGACACGTGCGCAGTTGCTCCTGACAAGAAGACCCACCCACAGCCACAGCGACCACTTCGCTCGCGGTCCCTGCCTCTTTGAGGCTAACCGCCTCTTCTATCGCAATCTCGCAGAAAGGGTTAACGGACATCTTCACGTTGTTCAGATCTACACCGGAGTTGTCCGGTTTCACCCGGATCTTAACGTTGTAGTCAACGACGCGCTTTACCGGAACCAGTACCTTCATGAAGTCCTCAGACGGGTCAACAAATTTAATGGAATTGATGGACCGAAAATGATCCGCCCCCAGGCGGGCCGGTTATTCTCCCCTGCCCCCTCCGACAGGTCAAGCTGCGCGGCATTTTGACATGCCCCGAGCGCCGTGTGCGCGCTGATTGCTGCTGACTTATAATACCCGCGAACACACCGCGCCGATGCTTTGGCCTACGCGCGCTCATATCAATCCAACTGGAGAAGCGGCTGCATGGAACGGGAATCCATGGAATTTGATGTGGTCATCGTCGGAGGCGGCCCTGCGGGATTGGCCGCCGCCTGCAAACTGATGCTACTCGCGGAGGCCGCGGGCCAGGAAGTATCGGTATGTCTAGTGGAAAAAGGCTCGGAGATTGGGGCTCACATCCTGTCGGGGGCCGTGTTCGAGCCCCGCGCGTTGAATGAATTGTTTCCCGACTGGGGCGCCCAAGGCGCCCCGCTGAACAACCCGGTCACCGACGACGAAGTTTACTACCTGGTCAATGACACCAACCGCCTGAAAGTCCCAAGTTTCGCGGTACCCAAGGTCACTCACAATCACGGCAATCACGCCATTAGCCTGGGCAATCTGTGCCGTTGGCTTGGCGAGCAGGCAGAGGCCAAGGGAGTCAACGTATTTCCTGGATTTGCCGCTTCCGAGATTCTGTTCGGCGAAAACGGCGAGGTGGTTGGCGTCGCTACGGGCGACATGGGCGTGAGCGAGTCCGGCGAGCAGAAGGCGACCTATGCACCAGGTTACGAACTGCGGGCAAAATACACCGTGTTCGCGGAAGGCTGCCGAGGCCATCTGGGCAAGCAACTCATGGCCCAGTTCGATCTCCGGAAAGACTCCTCCACGCAACACTACGGCATCGGTTTCAAAGAGCTGTGGGACATCGATCCAGACAAACACAAGGCCGGCAAGGTGGTGCACACCATGGGATGGCCCGGCAAGCATTTCAGGGGCATGTTCACCGGTTCTTATCTTTACCACCTGGAGAACAACCAGGTCTCGCTGGGGCTGATCGTAGACCTTTCGTACAGCAACCCCCATGTGAGCCCGTTCGACGAATTTCAGCGCTGGAAGCACCATCCACTGATCGCGCAAACACTGACCGGCGGCAAGCGGGTTTCGTACGGGGCTCGCGCCATCGTCAAAGGTGGGCTCACCGCTCTGCCGAAACTCAGCGTACCGGGTGCGCTGCTGGTGGGCGACGATGCCGGATTCCTCAACATGACCAAGATCAAGGGCAGCCACACCGCCATGAAATCCGGCATGCTGGCGGCAGAGGCCATTTTTGAGGCGCTGACCGATGGAGCGCCCGGGGGCCAGGAACTCACGTCGTTCAAAGACAAGTTCGAAGCATCGTGGCTGTACGATGAACTGCGGGTGGCGCGTAACTCCCAGCAGGCCATGCACAAGTTCGGCACACTGCCGGGGTCCGCGTTCGTTTATCTGGACCAGCTCACTCGCGGCAAGCTACCGGTGACCCTGAAGGATCCGACGGAGGATCACGCCACGCTGAAGCCCGCCGCGGACTGCAAAACCATCGACTACCCCAAGCCTGATGGCGTGCTGTCGTTCGACAAGCTGTCATCGGTGTTTCTGTCGAACACCAACCACGAGGAAGATCAACCCTGCCATCTGCAGCTGGCGGACCCTGACATCCCGATCAGCCAGAACCTGCCCATGTACGACGAGCCGGCGCAGCGTTACTGCCCGGCAGGCGTTTACGAGGTGGTGGAGGAAAACGGCGCCGCCCGATTCCAGATCAACGCGCAAAACTGCGTGCACTGCAAAACCTGCGACATCAAGGATCCAGCCCAGAACATCAACTGGGTTGTTCCGGAGGGGACGGGCGGCCCGAACTATCCGAACATGTAGCCGGCCCGCTCTCGCGCCGGGGGCTCATGCCGGACCAAGGACAAAACGTTCGCCGTCGCTGTACACGCAGTGTGCGCCGTCGACGACCTGGCTGAGGTCCACCAGCTGATAAAATACTGCGCGGTTCAGGCGGGCATTCAGCCCGCCTCGAACCCGGATATAGGGACGCGGGTTGTTCAGCGGGTCTTCCACCCAGAGCGCGTGCTGCGGACCCGCCAGCACGTAATCGTCAACGTTAGTACGAAACAACAGCTCACTCGCAAGGCCCGCACCTCGTACGGCCAACTCCACTGCCGCAAACGGCACGTCTTCCACCTCGATGAGCAGTCGCTCCGCCGGCGTTACCAGGCAATAGCCGTCTTCGTCATGACGCAGGATGGTGCTGAACAGTTTTACCATGGCTGGTCGCCGGATGGGCGCACCTTCATGATGCCAGTTGCCGTGGCTGTCGATGGTTATGTCTATTCGACCGCTACGCCCGGGATGCCAGTCCGCCACCGGAGGCAACGAACGCCCCTCGGGTAGCGCCGCAAGCTCGTCGAACAGGGATTCGGGGGTGGAGCTCATGACCTTTGGTTGGCCATCCGCGGCTAGCCGCCGATGAACTTCATTACCGTGACTTCGCCTTTGAAGCTGACGTCCTGTTTGTCATGCAGCGCGCGCACGAGCAGACCCTGCAAACGCGCCATGGCCTGATGCCTCGGCAGATCGAGGAGCGGCTTGACGTCGTGGCTAGCCGAATTAGACAGACAGCCATATAGAAACCCGTTAGACGACAACCGTAACCGGGTACAGGAACTGCAGAACGGCTCGCTCTCGTTGGCGATGATGCCAAAGAATCCCTGATCGGGTATCTCGTAACGCACGGCGGTGGAGTCGTAGGGCGCATCCGTACGGGTGAACTCATAGCGCGCACCGATTGCCTCGAGAATCTCGTCCATGGAGATAAAGTCACGCAGGTACTCGTTGCCGCGACGCAGATGCCCCATGTTCATCAGCTCGATATAGCGCAGCTCCATGCCGCGCTCAAGGCAGTATTCCAGCATCGGCAGAATCTGGTCGGCATTCCTGCGCCGCATGGGAACCATGTTCACCTTGACCTTCAGGCCCCCGGCGCGCATCTGCTCCATGCCGGACAGCACGGTGGCCAGATCGCCACCCCGTGCGATAGCAGTGAATCGCTCGGGATCCAGCGTGTCCAGGCTGATATTAATTCGGCGCAACCCGCTATTGATGAGCGCGGCAGCTTTTCGATCGATGAGCTGGCCATTGGTGGTCAGTGATACGTCCGCCAGTCCCAGGCTCATGAGGCGGGGCAAAATCTCGTCGAATTTTGGCGACAACAGCGGTTCGCCGCCCGTCAGCCGGAGCTTTTCGATGCCTGCAGCATCTACAATCAACTCCACCATGTAGGCCAGTTCGTCGCCATCGAGCTCATGCTGAGCGGGCTGCAGACGCTTGCCGTCTGGCACGCAATAGGTGCAGGCGTAGTTGCACGCCGCCGTCAGGCTCACGCGCAGATTTCTGAAGCGCCGCCCATGGGCGTCTACGATCATGGAAAAACCTAGGATTCAGCCGCGTAACAGTATGCCATGTGGGCTACCGGAAGCCGAGCGTAGGTCGATGAGGGAAAACCTGAACCAGTTCCGGTCAGGCTGACAAAACCCTGATTTACTTGCTGCCAGCCGCTGTCGTGTCTCCCCCCCCAACGATCTACGCAGCGGCCTCTTGGGTGCAGTTGCACCCCGTGTATGACCCAAGTGGTGTGTTCCCGGCCCCCTCCCCTGAGCGGGCCGGCTTTTTTTTGCCATTACGGGTTGACGAGAATGTACGAACAGCCCCTAAACCCCTCTCAACGGGCAAGCCAAACCACCGGGTGCCGGTTGCTGTCGAGCACCATGCTGTCCCGATGCCCCTCTGAGCAGAGGCTGGCATTGGTGCCGAGTCGAGCGTCGCAGACCACATCAGTGTGACCTGTCTGTGGGCGATTAGATCGAATTGTTGGGTCTATCCTGCGGAATAGTTTCTCGCCGGGGCAAATTCCTTTCCGATGCAGGTCATGACGGTGGCCAGCGGCATGCTCACCACCTCGCGGCGAGCGTCCACTCGCTTCACCTGCAGCGTCTCACCGCTCCAGTCGTTATCGCTCATCACCAGGTAGCTGGCGCCTTCGTGGCTGAAAATCTTGCCTTCTAATTGTCGGTGAGCCATACATCCTTCCTTGACTTCAAACCTAGAGCGGCCATTGTCGCTGGCTGCGTGACCGCTGACCACGAGGATCTTTTTAGCAAGATGTAAATCGCTGTAGTGTCGTCACACTGACGATAGGCTCTGCAGCCGCTCCACCAGGCGCCCCACCAGGCCGGCGCTCCAGAAAATGCGATTCGATCCCTTGACGAGTACCCGATGCCCGGATCGAACCCGCTCGGTGATGGCGCCAATCAGCGCCTCATCGGCAGCGTCGAAGTTGCCCGCCCGCTGGGATTGGGACAATCGCTCGCTCAGATGGCGCATCTGGGAGCCAACGCCTATGACCGAGTCTATGTCGCCGCACTCCTGCGCCAGGCTTTCATGATAGGCCCGGGTCTCGGCACCCAGTTCCAACATGTCGCCCAGCACGGCCAGGGTGGGCCCTGGGTGCGCTGCCAACCGCCGCAAAGCGGCTTTCATACTCTCGGGGTTGGCGTTGTAACTGTCATCTACCACATCCACACCGGCCACCTGAATCAGGTTGCCTCGACCGCTGGGGATCAGGTCGTCAGAAAGCGTGCAGGCAGGTTCCAGGTCCAATCCGAGCGTGTCCATGACGGCCAGTACTGCCGCCAGGCACATGGCCCGGGCTGTGCCACCGCCCGGCACACGGGCCACAACTGAGACACCACCAATGCGGTAGTGGGCCGTCTCCCCTGCCAGCTCCAGCAAGCGCACGTGCGCGTCATCGGAGGTTCCAAAGCCGACAGCGTCGTCGGGTGACCATGCCAGCAGGGTGTCTTCCACCACCAGCCGGCCGCTACTGCCTAGACCAACCTGAATGCTGAGCTTTTCTTTGCGCAGTTCGTCCAGACTTTCGAAGAATTCCGCGTGGGCGGGGTGAACGTTCATCACCACGGCAACGTCCGGCTGAACCAGCTCGGCCAGCGGCGCGATCTCTCCGGGATGGCTGGTCCCAATCTCCAGAACGGCCGCGCCCGTTTGCGCCGGCGCCCCGATGAGTGACAACGGGACCCCCAGATGATTGTTGAGGCTGCCGGACGTGGCGTACGCCTGCAGAGCGGCGGCCAGCAGCCCCTTGGTGGTGGTCTTGCCGCTGCTGCCAGTCACCCCAATCACAGGCCCCTGGATTCGTCCCCGCGCTATGCGCGCCCACTCCCACAGAGCACTCAGGGTATCGGCCACCTGTAGCTGAGGAACCGGGCGTGCCACGCGGTCGTGCGCCAGCACCCCAACTGCACCCTGCACCACCGCCGCATCTATATAGTCGTGGCCGTCGCGCTGAGATCGTTGAGCCACATTGAACCGAGGACCCGGGTCGCCCGGCAGGGCAACAAACAGTTCCCCCGGATGTATCCGACGAGAATCGATGCCTATCCCATAGACGTCCGGACCGTCCTGTGGCGTCAGCTCAAGAGCCGCACAGATTTCCGACCAGCGCCACAGCGGTGCCTGATTCATGAGATGGGGGATCGTGTCGTCATCATGACGCTGGCACTTCAGCACAACCCGGTGGCCGGCTCAACCGGGTCATCGGCAACTGGCTCGCACGCAACCCACATGCCATGCTATCGCGGCTAATCGCAGTGAGGACGCTTGCCATGAGTAAACCCGCCCTGTTCGGCCGCATCGGCCGATTTCTAACCGCTGCTCGTGTGTTCACGGCCAATGCGCTGTTCGTCTTGCTGGTCCTCGCCATCATCATTGTTGTCTCCGGCACCGATCAGTTCAGCGTGCCGGACGGCGCGGCGCTGGTGATCGACCCGCAAGGGGCCGTGGTGGAGCAGGAAGCGCTCGGCGACGCTTTGGCTGAGCTGCTCATGCCAACAGGCACGCCCATGGAAGCGGAGCTGCGGCCCATCCTTAGAGCGGTCGAGATCGCCGCGGACGACATCCGCATTGCCACCATTGTCCTCGACCTGGACCGCGTCACGGCTCTGTCCTCGGGCCACGCCGAAACCATAGGTCGTGCCCTGGAAGCATTTCGTGCAAACGGCAAACGCATCGTGGCATTCGGGTCCTACTACACCCAGGGACAATACCTGCTGGCGAGTTATGCCGATGCGGTCTATCTGCACCCCTACGGCCAGTTTCTGCCAACCGGTTACGGTTTAAATAATCTATATTTCAATGATTTGCTAGATAAACTTGGAGTAAATATACATATATTCCGCGTTGGCAAGTATAAGGAGTTTGTAGAGCCCTACACCCGTTCTTCCATGTCTGAAGAAGCACGTAACGCGAACCAGGTGCTGGTGGACGCGCTGTGGGCACACTACGGTGCCCGCGTAGCCACCAACCGGCGCCTGACCCAGGCGGCGTTCGCAGACTATGTAGATAGCTTTGCCGATCACCTGGAGGGCGTGGGCGGCGACATGGCCCGCCTGGCGCTGGAACACAAGCTGGTGGATGAGCTGCTCACGCCCGATCAGGCCCGCGACCGTATCGCTCAGCGGGTGGGTCAGAACGATCAAGGCGAGCTTAATGCAGTCAATTATTTAGACTACCTGGCTGCCGTAGGGCCCAGCCAACCCACTGCAGCCGACCAGCAGGTGGGTGTCATCACCGCTCGCGGCGCTATCGTGGATGGCACCGACGGCCCCGGTGTCATCGCTGCAGACGACTTCGTCGAGCGCATCCGCGCCGTAAGGCGTAGCGACAACATCCGCGCGCTAGTGGTGCGCGTGGACTCCCCTGGCGGCTCCGCTTTTGCCTCGGAGCTCATTCGCCAGGAACTCGAACTTACCCAACTGGCTGGGAAACCAGTGGTGGTTTCCATGGGCAACGTGGCGGCATCGGGAGGCTATTGGATTGCGGCGACCGCCGACGCCATCTACGCACAGCCCACCACCATCACTGGGTCCATCGGCATCTTCGGCATCGTGCCCACGCTGGAGCAGAGCCTGGCCAACATCGGCGTGCGATCAGATGGTGTCGGCACCACGGCGCTGTCCCGCGGCCTGGACCCGCTCAGTGGCCTCTCTGATGCAGCCAGTCGCGTTCTGCAAGCAAACGTAGAACACGGCTACGATCGCTTTCTCACGCTGGTGGCAAGAGGCCGGGACATGCCGGTTGAAGCCGTCGACGAGGTCGCCCAGGGTCGAGTCTGGGTGGGTGCGCGGGCCAAGGAACTCGGCCTGGTTGATGAGCTGGGTAGTCTCCAGGACGCTGCGGCAAAGGCAGCCGAACTCGCCGGGATGGAAGAGTTTTCGGTGCGCCATGTCACCCCTGCCCTGTCGCCCGAACAGCGCTTGCTCAGGCAGCTACGCAGGCGCGCGGATGCGCTCCAGCCCGCTCAGACCGGTGTGTTGGCTGGATACCTGACGCAAGCCATGGATATGTTGGCTTGGCTCGATGACCCGAAGGACACTTACGCCCTGTGCCTGGGCTGCAACGTGCGCTGGTAGCGCTAGAACAGTCGCACCCGGGTGCGCCGTGCGCTCGCCCCGGCCCTGGCCCGCTTGCTGGCCCGGCGCCGCCGCATACGTTCGTGCAGTTCGCGGCGCTTGATGCCCAGGTACTGTTCCCGGCTGAGGTTCGGGTTGCGGTTACGCGCGCGCTCCTCGGCGCGGTACTTGCAGAAGTCATCGAACGAATCGATTTCGTGCTTGAGCTCACTCACCACCAGCTCGATCATGATGGCATCATCGATATAACCCAGCACGGGCACGCTGTCTGGAATGATGTCCTGGGGGTCAGCGAAATAGGCCAGGGCAGCGAGTACGTCCTTACGTTCCTTGGCTGCCAGCTGCCACTCCGCATCACGCACCATGTCCACCAGGGATTGCACCCGATCAATCCGTTGCTCGACGAACGCGGGCACGCTGCCGGCGCGCACCTCGGCGATCATCTCCTCTGCCTTGCTGGTGATCTCTTCCGCACTGCTGCTGCCTGCCTTTTTCTGCGCCTGCCGGATGTTGGCACGGAAAAACTGCAGATCCTTGTCTTCCAACTCAAATGTGACTCTTAAAGGCATGATGTTCTCAGCGCTGAATTGAGGGGGGCACTATACCCAAAGACGCGCGAAGATCTAGGGTTTGCGCAGGCGCTTGCAGTAGTCTTCGGTGAGCGATTTGACCTCCTTGTGCATGAGCACGAGGCCAACCAGGTTGGGAATCGCCATGAGCGCCAGCGTGACCGCCGAAATCAACCACACCAGAGAGGTATCCACCACCGTGGCGGCAAAGAAAGCCCCCACGTACACCAGGCGGTAGGGCGTAACCCAGCTGAGCCCGAACAGATAGGTGACGGCCCGGTCACCGTAATACGACCACGCCAAGGCGGTGGAAAACGCGAACAGCACCAGACCGACCGTCACCGCGTACTCCCCGAACTCGCCCAATATGCTCTGACTGAACGCCTGCGCGGTCAGGGGCACGGAATGCAGCAACGACCTGCCATGCAGCGACAGCTCGGCCGACGCAATAGCGCCATTGTTCACCTGAACGGTCCCGCTGAACGGTTGGCCCGCGCTAAGAAAGCGCACCTGTTCAGCCACCGACCTGTTGTGGATGATGGTCACCCCCCCTCCGCGGGCAATCCCATCCACGATATCCAGCGTGCCCGTGTAGGCGCGCACCGGGTCGTTGTCCGGAGGCACGAAATCCAGGTGCGCAAAGAGCGCGGCCACATGTTCGGGATTCTGGTCGGAGTATTCCCCCTGCAGGATTTCGGTGGTTGTGGTTTCAAATTCGGTTTCGAACTTCTGTGTCCACACCCCGGAAGAGAGAATGACCAGGCCTGTTAGCGTGCAGATGAGTAGCGTGTCAATGAAGGGTTCCAGAATGGCGACCATGCCTTCCGCCACCGGTTCCTCGGTCTTGGCGGCAGCGTGCGCGATAGGGGCCGATCCCTGTCCTGCTTCATTGGAGAACAGGCCGCGATTTACGCCACGATTGAAGGCGTAGGCGAAGGTCGCCCCCAGAAACCCACCGGCTGCCGCAGACCCGGTAAACGCATCGCTCAGGACGGCCGCGAACGAGGGTAAAATCTGATCCGCGTGGCTCACTACTACCGCCAAGGCGCCCGCCGCGTACAAGACCCCCATGAACGGCACGATGCGAGCTGCCACCGCCGCAATCCAGCGAATGCCACCAACGATCACCAGGCCCAGCAAGGCGGCCAGCACAATGCCCGACTGCCAGGGCGGGATACCGAACGAAACTTCCAGTCCGGCTGCCATGTTGTTGCTCTGGGGCATATTGCCCGATCCGAACGTGCTGACCAGAGTAGCCAGGGCGAAAAACACCGCCAGCCAGCGCATGTTGAGGCCACGCTCCATGAAGTACATGGGACCACCAGCCATTCGGCCCGCCTCGTCACGCACCCGGTAGCGGTGCGAGATGGTGACCTCTACATACTTCGTGGTCATCCCCAGAAATGCAGTCGCCCACATCCAGAACAGCGCGGCGGGCCCACCCAGATAGATAGCGAACGCGACACCGCCAATGTTGCCGGTGCCGATGGTGCCCGACAGCGCGGTGGCAAGTGCCTGGAAGTGGCTGGTGTCACCTGGCGCATCGGATTTGGTGTAGCGTCCGCGCAGCACCTGCCAGGCATGCGGGAAAAACCGGATCTGTGGGAACTTCAAATACAGTGTGAAGAACAGCCCCACTCCCAGCAGCAGGTAGGGAAAGTAAACGGCGCTGCCCAACCAGCTGTCGAGAAACTCGATGGCATTTTCGAATGCGCCCATGGAACCTCCCCCCTTGAATGTCAGGTTAGCGTGCGACCTCACGCATGGTCACGAACTCTTCGGCAGACGTGGGGTGAATTCCGATGGTGTCGTCGAAATCGGCCTTGCTGGCCCCGGCAGTGATGGCCACACCGATCCCCTGGATGATCTCTCCGGCATCGAGGCCTACCATATGGGCGGCCACGACCCGATCGCTGGCCCCATCCACCAGCAGCTTCATCAAGGTGCGCTCATCGCGACCGGAAAGCGTGTGCTTGAGTGCTCGAAATTCCGATTCATAGACCTGTAGCTGGGGAAACCGCTCGCGCGCGACCTCCTCGGTAGGGCCCACGGTGCCGATGTTGGGCTGGGAGAACACGGCGGTGGGAATGTTCTCATAGGCCACCGGCGCCGGTGCCTGCTCGGTAAACAGGTGACGCGCCAGATGCATGGCTTCTGCGATAGCCACCGGGGTGAGCTGCACCCGGTCGATCACATCGCCCAGTGCGTAGATACTGGGCACCGAAGACTGATAGTGCTCGTTCACGCGGATGGCGCCATTGTCCGCCATGGCCACGCCCACGTCTTGCAGGCCCAGACCCTCTACCTTGGGCGCACGGCCGGTGGCGTACATGACCAGATCCGCCTCGATGCGCTGGCCGTCAGACAATTCCAGAACCTTATGGCCGCCGCTTGATTCCACCCGCACGACATTGGTGTCGAAGCTCAATTCTATTCCCTTCTTTTCGAGTTCGGCGGCGACAAACCTGCGCACCCCTTCGTCGAAGCCGCGCAGAAACAGAGGCCCCCGATACAACAGCTGTGTGTCGGCACCCAGACCGGCAAAAATGCCTGCAAATTCCACGGCGATATAACCGCCGCCCACCACCACCACCTTGCTCGGAAAGCTGTCCAGATAAAAAGCTTCGTTGGAGGTGATAACGTGCTCGCGGCCAGGGATGTCCGGAACCGTGGGCCAGCTGCCGGTGGCCACCAGAATACGCTCTGCGCTGAAGATGCCCTGCTCCATCACAACGGTATGCTCGTCGGCCAGGTGTGCCGTGCCGTGATGGGTGGTGACCCCCGCATCATCCAGCAGGCGTTGGTAGATACCCTGCAGGCGCAAGATTTCCTGGGTTTTGTTGTCGCGCAGCCGATCCCACTCGAAGCTCTTGGCGCTCACGTTCCAGCCGAACGCCTGAGCGTCGGCAAAGTCCTCGTGGTAGTGCGACCCGTACACGAACAGCTTTTTCGGAACGCATCCCACGTTGACACAGGTGCCACCCAGATAGGTGTCTTCGGCCACGGCTACTGTGGCGCCATAGGCGGCTGACATTCGCGCCGCGCGGACACCTCCTGAACCGGCGCCGATAACGAACAGGTCGTAATCGTAGGACATGAGCGGCCTCGTGAAGATTCTTGTTGCCGGCAGCGTAATAGTTCGTGTGTGAATTGCAATCTGGCCGCATTGCATTCACCCAATCTGACCCTACACTGGCGCGCATGAGCATGAACGGCGCGCAGAGTCTGGTCACCACCCTGGTGGATTGCGGGGTGGATGTCTGCTTCACCAATCCCGGCACCTCGGAGATGCACTTCGTTGCAGCCCTGGATATGGAAGATCGCATGCGCTGCGTGCTCGGTCTGTTCGAGGGCGTGGTGACCGGGGCCGCCGACGGCTACGCGCGTATGGCAGGCAAGCCGGCCTGTACGCTGCTACACCTGGGGCCCGGCCTCGGAAACGGACTGGCCAACCTGCACAATGCCCGCCGCGCATTCTCCCCCATGGTGAATGTGGTGGGCGAACACGCCACCTACCATCGCGCGTTGGACGCGCCGCTCACCTCAGACATCGAAGGCATCGCCGCGCCGGTTTCCGGGTGGGTGAAAGTCAGCGAGCAACCCCAGCAGGTTGCTGCCGACGGTGCCGCTGCCGTGCAAGCCGCCTGGGGCCCACCTGGCCGGATCGCCACACTCATTCTGCCGGCGGATACCGCGTGGGAGGGTCCCGCCGAGCCGGCGCCTGCACTTGCCATCCCCAGCGCGCCGGCCGTGCCCGATGCATCCGTCGAGCAAGCCATCAGCGCTTTGCGCAGCGGCGAACTCTGCGCCTTTCTGATCAGTGGCAATGGCACCACCCAGCGGGGGCTCAACCTGATCGATCAGATTACGCGCGCCACCGGCGCGCGGGTGTTCGCGGACACCTTCGTACCTCATATTGCCGGTGGCGTTGGGGTGCCAGCCGTCGCCCGCCTGCCCTACTTCGCCGAGCAAGCCGAAGAGGCCCTGGCAGGCGTGCGCCACCTGATCCTAGTCGACACCAAAGCGCCGGTGAGCTTTTTTGCCTACCCCGGGCGCGCCAGCGAGCTGACCCCCGAAGGCGCCAAAGTGGTTCAGCTCAGTCACATTGGCGACGACAGTCTGCCCGCGCTGGAGGCGCTGCTGGATGCCGTGGGTACTCCGGAGGGCACAGCACTGCAAGCCGAACGCCCACGGCTGGCTACCGGCGATCTCACCCCCGGCGCGGTGGCTCAATCCCTAGCCGCATTGCTCCCCGAGCAGGCCGTGCTGGTGAACGAATCTGCCACTTCGGGCGGCGCACTACCGGGTTTTCTGGCAGCCAGCCCGCAGCACGAGATGCTGAATCTCACCGGGGGCGCTATCGGTATGGGGCTCCCCGCAGCACTGGGCGCAGCAGTGGCCACCCCGGGGCGACGCACGGTGGCCTTGCAGGCCGATGGAAGCGCCATGTACACGATTCAGGCGTTGTGGAGCATTGCACGGGAAGGCCTAGACGTGACCACGATCATATTCGCAAACCGCAAATACGCTATTCTGCAGATGGAGTTTATGCGTGTGGGCGCCCAAAATCCGGGGCCCAAAGCCATGGACATGCTGGACCTGTCGAGGCCGGACCTGAATTTCGTGGATCTGGCCAAAGGGATGGGCATGCCGGGCATGCAGGCCAGGGACGCGGCCTCTTTCAACGCCGCGCTTGCCGAGAGCTTTGCCACCCCCGGCCCCTACCTTATCGAAGCACTGGTCTAGATCGAGGTGTTCGCCTCGGGCCTGTCCGGCGCGCACTGGTTAAGGAGCGAGCGGTGAAGATCACGATGTTCGGTACTGGCTATGTTGGCTTGGTGACCGGGACCTGTTTTGCAGAGATGGGCAACGACGTGCTCTGCGTAGACGTGAACGGCGCCAAGGTTCGAGATCTCCAGGCCGGCAAAATTCCCATCTTCGAGCCCGGTCTCGAGCAGATGGTGCACACCAACTCCGTCGCCCGGCGGTTGCGCTTTAGCACGGATCCGGAAGAAGGCGTAGAACACGGCGCCGTCATATTCATTGCCGTGGGCACGCCGTCGGACGAAGACGGGTCTGCCGACCTCCAATACGTACTTGATGTGGCCCGAACCATCGGCACACACATGAACGAAGCCAAAGTGGTGGTGGACAAATCCACGGTGCCAGTGGGCACCGCCGACCAGGTGAGTGCCGCGATTGCACGGGTGCTTGACGAACGCGGCACCGATCTCCAGTTCGATGTGGTTTCAAATCCCGAGTTTCTCAAGGAAGGCGCGGCAATCAACGACTTCATGAAGCCCGACCGGATTGTGATCGGCACCGCCAATAACCGTTCGTTTGCCACCATGGAAGCGCTGTATGCGCCCTTCAACCGCAATCACGACAAAATCGTGCAGATGGACGTACGTTCCGCCGAACTCACCAAATATGCGGCCAATGTCATGCTCGCCACCCGTATCAGCCTTATGAACGAGCTGGCCAACATCGCCGACCACCTGGGCGCAGACATCGAAGCGGTGAGGCGCGGTATCGGAACGGACCCACGCATCGGCTACCACTTCATTTACGCCGGTGCCGGTTACGGAGGCTCCTGTTTTCCCAAGGACGTCAAGGCGCTCATTCATACCGCTGACGAGGTGGGCTACAACGCCGCCATCGTCAGCAGCGTTGAAGCGGTTAATGAGAACCAAAAAAGTGTTTTATTTCAAAAACTTAATAATCATTTTCGAGGTGATTTAAAAGGACTCACCATCGCCCTGTGGGGACTCGCCTTCAAGCCCAACACCGACGACATGCGCGAGGCGCCCAGCCGCACCATGATGGAGCTGCTGTTCGAAGCGGGAGCGAATGTCAGAGCCTACGACCCGGCAGCCGGCGCAGAAGCACAGAGATTGTTCGGGGATCACCCTAATCTGCAATTGTGCGGCGCTCGCGATGAGACCCTGGAAGGAGCAGACGCACTGGTAGTGGTCACCGAATGGAACGAATTCCGTAGTCCTGACCTGCTGGAGGTGAAGCGTCGCTTGAAGTCGCCGGTAGTGTTCGACGGTCGCAACGTTTACGACCCGGATTACCTGCGCCAGTTGGGCTTCACCTATTACGGGATCGGTCGCGCTAACGGCTAGCTCCTATGGCAGCCCCAGATAGTTCTGATTGGGACACATCCCCTTGATACTGTAAATTTATACAGTTATTCTGACCGACCCCTGTATAAAAACACAGTATTATGGGTCAGAAAGCCACCACTTCCATTGAGAGCTCTTCCACCACTACCGCTTGCGTCTCAAACGGCGCATCTGAACTGCTGCAGCACCCTGATCTGTGGCGTGCCCAGCAACTGTTCGAAAAGCATTCGCCACCACCAGCGCAACCGACGGGTTTCGCGGCGCTGGATGCGCATCTGCACGGCGGTGGCTGGCCGAGGGCCGGGCTGGGCGAGTTTCTCCTGCACACGCTGGGCATCGGTGAGCTGCGCTTGCTGGCTCCTGCGTTGGCCGCACTCAGTCAGTCCGAGACGCGCTGGGTAGGCTGGGTAAACCCACCGTTCATCCCTTATGCGCCGGCCCTGGAGGCTTTGGGCATCGACGCCGCGAAAATGCTACTGATCCACCCGAAAAACCACAAAGATGCACTGTGGGCATTGGAGCAAGCAAGCAGATCCGGCACCTGCAGTGTAGTCATGGCCTGGCTGGACGAAGCAAAGCTGAAGCTCAAGGACACGCGCCGCCTGCAGCTGGCCGCCAAACAGGGAAATACTTTCGTTTGTTTGTTTCGCCCTCACGCCGCCGCCGATCAGAATTCCATGGCCGAGCTACGCTTCCAGATCATGGCCCCCAAACCAGGCGAGCTCACGGTTTGCATCAAGAAGCGGCGCAACGGCTGGCCGATGCAGGATTTGCATCTGGACCTTTCCAACGACCTGGTGCCTGAGGCTGTGAGCGAGCAGATCGACTTGTGGCGCAGCTTCCGTCGTCGCCGGCTGGAGTCCGACGAGTATTCGGGCGTGCCCCAGAGGCCGCCTGGTCTCGCGGTCGCGCATCCGGCAACCCATTGAATGCTCTGGTTGGGGGTACATCTGCCGGATTTCGGGCTGGAAATCTTCACCCGTGAAGCGACCCCACAGGCTCATGCCGTCACTTCCCACCTGTCTGCCCACACAAGCCCCCGCATCCTGCTGCAGGAAAACCGTGTGGTTTTGCGCAACCAGGCTGCCGCTCAGGCCGGTATCTCACTGGGCACCACGCTGGCCACTGCACACAGCATTGCGCCTGATCTCACACACCACCATCGCAACACCGCTTTGGAGCATGCCAGGCTGCAATTGCTGGCTGAGACCCTCTATCAGTTCACCTCCCAGGTGAGCCTGCAGCCACCCAACGGCGTGCTGTTGGAGATCAGTGGCAGCCTGCGACTGTTTGGTACAACCATCGATTTGAGCAACCGGGTACGGCTTCAATGTGAGGCACTCGGCCACCGGGCTCTGATCAGCATGGACAAGACTCCCCTGGCTGCCCTGCTGCTGGCTCGCTCTCAAGCCAGCCGCATCGACGGTGTCAGCCTGCATCAGGTGCAATGGCCCGCAAGCATCCCGCCAGGCATGACAGAACAACTTGCCAATATGGGCATTCACACACTGGGAGCGCTGCTGAAACTGCCACAAGGCGAGCTGGCTCACCGTTTCGGCGTGGCACTGACCGACTTCCTGTCTAGGTTGTCTGGCGAGCGTCCCGATCCGCAAAGCGCCATTGAGCCCAGTGAGACATTCATCTCTGCCTTGCACCTGCCCAACCCCATCAACAGCAAAGATGCTCTGCGCTTCCCCATGTCGCGGCTGCTGGGGGAACTGCAGGCATGGCTCGTGGGGCGGCAGCTGGGTGCCGAGCGGACACGCTGGTGCTTCACATCCGGCAACGGCCGAACAGCCAGCTTCGAAGTGGCTTTATCAGCCGCGCAACAACGGCGTGATGCCTTCCTGGAACTCACGTGCCTGAAGCTCGAGGGAGCAGATCTGCCGGACGACGTGCTCAACCTGGAACTCAAAGCGGATGCCCTTGCACCCTGGCTGCCGGCAAACACCAGTCTTTTCGGTGAAGGTAGTAGCGGACAATCCAGCCTTGGGGAGCTGCTCAATCACCTGCGCGCGCGCATGGGCGAACGTTCCTGCTCGGGAGTACGGTCCGCAACCAGCCATCCTCCTGAACATGCCTGGCTCACGGTACCGCCAGACGACATGCTCGGTCTGGCTCAAAAGGCCGGCAAAGCGGCTGAGCACGCCCTGCCGAAAGCGCCCACACGCCCGCTCTGGCTGTTCGACCCTGCCAAGCCCATCGATCCCGATGCGCTCGTCATCCTGCGCGGGCCCGAGCGAATTCAGGGGGCATGGTGGGATAGTTTCATCCAGCGCGACTACTACGTAGCCAGACACAAGAATGGCGCCGAGTGTTGGGCCTATGTAGACCAGCACCGGCATTGGTATCTGCACGGCTACTTTGCCTGATGCACACACCAGCAGACAACTTCGCCAACAGCCACGCTGGCGAGTTCGCCGAGTTGCACTGCTTGAGCAACTACAGTTTTTTACGTGGAGCTTCGCATCCCGAAGAAATCGTCAAGCAGGCGGTTGAACTTGGCTACAGTGCCATCGCCATTACAGACGAATGCTCGTTTGCCGGCCTGGTCAAAGCCCACATGGCTGCAAAATCCTTCGGCATCAAGCTGATCGCAGGCGCGGAGTTCAACCTGCAGGAGGGCTTCAGGCTTATCCTGCTGGCACCTAACCGCAGCGCTTACGGGCAGTTGTCGGCACTCATCACCAAGCTGCGCCGTCGATCACCCAAGGGGGAATACATTGCGAGCATCAGCGACTTCAATTGGGGGGTCGATGAGTGTCTGGCATTGTGGGTGCCTGCGGCTGCTAGTGGCATCGGCACACTCATGGAGGAAGGCAGGCGCCTGAAAACACTATGGTCCAGGCTGTGGATCGCACTGGAGTTGTTTCACGAAGCACAGGATCTGGACAAAACGGCCAACGCCCTCACCCTCTCCATGCGCCTGGATCTTCCCATTGTCGCCTGCAACGACGTGCATGCTCACGAAGCCGCACGACAGCCCCTGCAAGACGTGCTCACGGCCATCCGCTTGAAGACCAGCGTTGAGGCGCTTGGTACAGCGACATTCGGCAATGCCGAGCGCTGCCTGCGGCCCATTGCTGCCTTAGCCAAGCTCTATCCGCAGGAAATGCTGCAGGAGAGCGTGCGGATAGCCGAGCTATGCACGTTTTCCATGGATGGGCTGCGCTATGAATATCCCGAAGAACTGGTACCACCGCATCTGACCCCCACCGAATTCTTGCGCCAGCTCACCCTTGCCGGTGCTGCTGAACGCTGGCCCGATGGCATTGCGCAGGAAACCCTGACACTCATTGAAAAGGAACTGGTACTGATTCGTGAGATGCGCTACGAGCACTACTTCCTGACCGTGCAGGACATTGTTCAGTTCGCGCGCAGCCAGGAAATTCTGTGTCAGGGCAGAGGTTCTGCAGCGAACTCCGCTGTCTGCTACTGCCTGCACATCACCGAGGTCGATCCCGCTCGCATGCATCTCTTGTTCGAGCGGTTCGTGTCCAAAGAGCGCGACGAACCCCCGGACATCGACGTGGACTTCGAACATGAACGGCGCGAAGAGGTCATCCAGTACATCTACAAACGTTACGGGCGCGATCGTGCCGCACTGGCGGCCACGCTGATCACCTATCGCCCGAAGAGCGCCATTCGTGACGTGGGCAAAGCATTAGGAATGGATCTCGACCTGCTTGATCTGCTGGCCAAGTCGCTGGCCTGGTGGGACAAACGCGAGGTGTTAAATCAACGCCTGGAGGCGGCCGGCCTCGACCCGAAGAGCAAGCGCGTGGAGCAATTCCTATTCTTCATCAACCAGATACTCGGGTTTCCCCGCCATCTGTCCCAGCACGTGGGTGGATTTGTCATCTCCCAGGGGCCCTTGGCACAGCTGGTGCCGGTAGAAAATGCAGCCATGGAGGACCGCACGGTCATCCAATGGGACAAAGACGATCTGGAAGCGCTCGGACTTTTGAAGATAGATGTGCTCGGTTTGGGCATGCTCACTGCCATTCGCAAAACGCTCAGCGTGCTCAACGCCCATCGCGGCACGTCTCTGACGGTAGCCGCCATTCCCCCCGAAGACCCTGAAACCTACGCCATGCTGCAAAAGGGCGACAGCGTTGGCGTGTTCCAGGTCGAGTCCCGGGCGCAGATGGCCATGTTGCCGCGATTGCGCCCAAAGCATTTTTACGACCTGGTCATCGAGGTGGCCATCGTGCGTCCTGGCCCCATTCAAGGCGATATGGTGCATCCCTATCTGCGCCGTCGACAGGGCCTCGAGCCCGTAGAGTATTCCAACGATGCGGTGCGCGCTGTGCTTGAACGCACCCTGGGCGTACCCATCTTTCAGGAGCAGGTGATAGAACTCGCCATGGTGGCCGCTGGATTCAGCGGCGGCGAAGCCGACCAGCTACGCCGGGCTATGGCGGCCTGGAAGCGGCGTGGGGGGCTGAAACATTTTGAGCAGAAGCTCATCGACGGCATGCTCGAACGCGGCCACGATCGGGAGTTTGCAGAACGTGTATTCAAGCAGATCCAAGGGTTTGGCGAATACGGCTTCCCCGAATCACATGCAGCCAGCTTTGCACTGCTGGTCTACGTTTCCGCCTGGCTCAAGCACCACGAGCCCGCGGCCTTTTACTGCGGCCTGTTAAACAGCCTGCCCATGGGGTTCTACTCCCCCTCCCAATTGATTCAGGATGCGCGCCGTCACCGCATCCGCGTGCTGGGTGTCGACGTGCAGGAAAGTCATTGGGAACATCGCCTGGTGGCCGATGGCGACAATCCTCAGCCAGCCCTCAGGCTGGGTCTTCGGCTGGTGAAAGGGTTGAGCGAAGCAGACGGTTTGCGCATCGAGGCAGGCCGTCCGTTTCGCGACGCCGAAGACCTGGCCCGCCGCGCGAGCCTTAACCCTCGGGCGCTACGCTTCCTGGCCCGAGGCGGCGCATTGAAAACCCTGGTGGGCGACCGCTACCGATCCCACTGGGAGGTAGCGGCAGTCAAAGCCCCTCTTAGCCTGCAAGCAGGGGCTCAGCCACCCCCTCGTAATGCCGTGGCAGTCGCTGAAACCAAAGCCGCTTACGCGGCCCATCTGCCTCGCCCCACTCCGTCAGACGACATGTTCGACGACTACCGCTATTTGGGCCTGACCTTAGGGCCACATCCCATGCAGCTGCTGCGCAACAACACGGCGCTGGCAGGCTATCACACCGCCGCCGACCTGGAAGGATTCCGGCATGGACAATTCGTCAAGGTCGCCGGGCTGGTAACCGGCCGGCAGCGTCCCGGGACGGCCACCGGCGTGCTGTTCGTTACCCTCGAAGACGAAACCGGCAACATCAACGTAGTGGTGTGGTCTTCGGTGCTGGAGCGATTTCGTGCAGCCTTGCTGCAAGGGCAACTGCTGCGCTTGAAAGGCAATGTAGAACGGGAAAAGGAGGTTATTCACGTGGTAGCAAGACACATCGAAGATGCCACCAGGATGCTGAGCCAACTCACCGAGCAAGGCCAACCCAAAACCTCATTTACGTCTCGGGACTTTAGGTAATAAACTATCTATAACTATATGTTTTAACTACTCTTATTTGTCTTAGAAGCGCTATTTTCGCTCTCAATGAGCATTTCGAGCAATACGTGCATTACCGCAACCTCCTCCTGCAACCGAGTGATCTCTGGCTTAAGGCTATGCCCCAGACCGTCTACCGCGCGTTCAAGCGCCGCTAATCGCTGCTGGACGTTGGCTTTGTCGAATATGGTTCGCGCCACCGTTTCCAACGGCCGATCCAGCTCGCGTTCCGGCTGCGCCTGAGGGCGCTCTGCTACCGCCTCCAGCTGCGCTGCCGGGCCAGTTCTGGACCCGGCGGCGAACTCGGCGCCGATTTCATCAGCTACCGTGGTCACCACGCCCTGGTCGATGACGTTCCGGTCTTCGAGAAACGCAAACAGCAGCAGACGGTCGCACAGATTGTTGATGCGGCGCGGCACGCCTTCGGTTTTCTCGAAAATGGTGGCAAACGCCTCTTCCGGAAACTGCGGGTTCTGCTCCCAACCCGCCAGCGACAGGCGATGCTGGATGTAGGTGCACGTTTCTTCTTCGTCAAGCGGGTTGAGATGATAGGTGGCAATGACCCGCTGCCGCAGTTGCTCGAACCCTTCTGACAGCAAGGTAGTACGGAACTCCTGCTGACCCAGCAGAAACACCTGAACCAATGGCTCACCGTCGACCACAAAGTTAGACAGCATGCGCAGTTCTTCCACCGTTTGACCCGGCAGGTTCTGCGCTTCGTCTACCACCAGCAACACGCGCTGGCCCAGGCGCTTCTTAGCGGTGAAAAACTGCTCCAGCTCACGCAGCAGTTTCGCTTTGCTGGACGTCTCGATGTCCAGGCCGAAATTGGCCGCTACCAGCTGCAGCAGGTCGTTGCCCTGTAGCTGGGTGGTGACGATTGTGGCGACCAGCAGGTCCGTTTCATCCAGATCTTCCAGCAGGGTTTGCACGATGGTGGTTTTTCCCGTACCAACGTCGCCAGTGATCACAATAAAGCCGTCAGCCTGGCTCAAACCGTATTCCAGAAACGACAGCGCCCGGCGGTGCTCCTTACTCGGATAGAAAAAGGCTGCGTCTGGCGACAGCTGAAAGGGCTTAGCCTCTAGCCCGAAATGATCTTCATACATGATTGACCTGCCGTGCGTTGTGCTGCAGTGAAAGCCACATGACTTTCATGGTCTGGGTCCCACCTCAAGAACGCCACCATTGTAGCCGCGTGCCCGTGAAGCTGTGTATGTTCTTGTAACCCAGCTACGCACCGCCATCTAGACAGGTTAGTTGCGCTAAAGCGAGCAAAAGCTTCCCGGAGCGACAAACCAAATCACGTTCTGAGCCCCATGGAGTGCGGCATAATACGTCCGCTGCCGAGCTCCGTGACAGCACATGGAAATGCCACAAGGCGTAAGGATTGCCACGCGTGACCAAGGCCAAAATTCCCGACCTATCGGAAATACGTATTGCCGTCGTAGGCCTGGGTTACGTAGGTTTACCTCTGGCCGTTGAGCTGTCCAAACACTACCCCATCACCGGTTTCGATACCGACGCTGACCGGATCGCCGATCTGACCCGAGGTGTCGATCACACCCTGGAGGTGAGCGAAGCTGACTTGAGGGCCGCAAAAGCATTGCGGTACACGGCGGACCCCCAAGCACTGTCCGACGCCAACTTCTATGTCGTCACCGTTCCCACGCCCATCGACCAGAACAAACGACCGGATCTGGAACCTCTCACTCAGGCAAGCCAGACCATCGGCAAGGTGATAGGGCGTGGAAACATCGTGGTATTCGAGTCGACCGTATTTCCAGGCGCCACAGAAGAACTCTGCGCTCCCATCATTGAGCGCACGTCCAACCTGGTGTTCAACGTAGATTTCTTTGCCGGGTATAGCCCGGAGCGCATCAACCCCGGCGATACCGAGCACCGGCTTGCCGACATCGTCAAGGTGACCAGCGGCTCCACACCGGAAACGGCCCAACTCGTAGACGCGCTCTATCGCTCGGTAATTCCGGCGGGTACCCACCTTGCGTCGAGCATCAAGGTGGCGGAAGCCGCAAAGGTGATCGAGAACACCCAGCGAGATCTAAACGTAGCGCTGGTTAACGAGCTCGCACTTCTGTTCGAAAAGCTGGACATAGACAGCGGCGAGGTTCTGGCTGCCGCCGGCACCAAGTGGAACTTCCTACCGTTTCGCCCCGGTCTGGTGGGCGGTCATTGCATCGGTGTCGATCCATATTACCTTACCTACAAAGCCGAGGAGATCGGCTACCACCCGGAGGTCATTCTCGCGGGACGACGAATCAACGATCAGATGGCCAGCCACATAGCAGATCGTTTGGTGCAAGTGATGACGCAGGCGCGCATCGACGTGGTGGATTCCCGCATATTGATCTTGGGCCTGACCTTCAAGGAAAACTGCCCGGACATCCGTAACACGCGTGTGGTGGACCTAATCGAGGCGCTCAAGAGCTACAATATGCACGTGGACGTTTACGATCCGTGGGTAGACGCGCAGGCCGCCGCGCGCCAGTACGGTCTGGCGATGCTTGATACGGTACCTAAAAACGCCTACGACGCGGTGGTTCTGGCCGTGGCTCACCGACAGTTCACCACCTCCACCGAGTGTGACATTACACAGTTCGGCAAAGAGCCCCACGTGGTGTTCGACATCAAGCACGTGCTACCGCGCCACCAGGTAACGGCAAGATTATGAGCAAACCCATCCTGGTAACCGGCGCTGCGGGATTCATCGGCTATCACACCTGCGAGGCGCTGATGGCGCGCGGCGAGCGGGTAGTCGGGATCGACAACCTGAACGACTACTACGACGTCAACCTGAAGCAGGCGCGGCTCGATCGGCTCACTGGCAACCCCCTGTTTGCGCACTTCCATACCGACGTTGCCGATCGAGCTGCAATGGAGGCCCTGTGGGCCCATTCCAAGCCGGGCAAGGTCATCCATCTCGCTGCCCAGGCCGGGGTGCGCTACTCGCTGGAAAACCCGCACGCTTATGTGGACGCCAACGTGGTCGGGTTCCTCAATGTGCTCGAAGCCGTGCGGGAACATGGGGTGGAGCACCTGGTATTTGCATCCACCAGCTCTGTATATGGCAGCAACACCAACATGCCGTTCTCCGTGCACCACAACGTAGACCACCCGGTGTCCATATACGCGGCAACCAAAAAATCAAATGAGCTGATGGCGCACGCATACAGCCATCTGTTCGGCATTCCCTGCACCGGCTTGCGTTTCTTCACCGTGTACGGGCCTTGGGGGCGACCCGATATGGCGCTCTTCAAGTTCACCCGCAACATGCTGGCCGGCGAGCCCATCGAAGTGTTCAACTACGGCAATCACACGCGCGACTTCACCTACATAGACGACATCGTGGAGGGTATTGTCAGAGTACTGGACCAGGCGGCGGTGCCTAATCGGGATTGGTCCGGTGACGCCCCCGATCCTCAGAGCTCAACCGCCCCCTACCGGCTATACAATATTGGCAGCAACAACCCTGCCTCTCTGCTCCGCTATATCCAGGTGTTGGAAGAGACACTGGGGATCGAAGCGAACAAGAAACTGCTTCCGCTGCAGCAAGGCGATGTGCCTGACACATTTGCCGACGTGAGCGACCTGATCAGGGACGTGCAGTACAAACCTAGCACCACAATCGAAGAAGGCATTAGCAAATTCGTTGCGTGGTACAAGCACTACTACAACATCGAGGATGTGGCTCACAACGTGACGCAATGAAAACGATCTTGGTAACAGGCGGCGCTGGGTATATTGGCAGCCACATGTGCGTGGAGCTGCTTCAAGCGGGCTACCAGGTGGTTGTGGCGGACAATCTGGACAACAGTTCGGCCACATCTCTGACTCACGTGCAGGCCATCACCCAGAAGGAACTCAGCTTTCATCAATTCGATCTGCGTGACGCCAACAGCCTTGGGCATCTCTTCGCGAAGTATTCTTTCGATGCCGTGCTCCACTTTGCCGGCCTCAAAGCAGTCGGCGAATCCATCGAAAACCCCATGCGCTACTACGACAACAACGTCAACGGTACGCTCCGATTGCTCGAGGCCATGCAGAATGCCAGTGTGAAGACCATCGTCTTCAGCTCATCGGCCACCGTATACGGAATGCCGGAGACCATGCCAATCCGCGAAGACTTTCCGACCGGCCCCATCAATCCTTACGGGCGCACCAAGCTCATGATTGAGGAGATGCTGCGGGACCTCTACGCTGGCACCCCGGACTGGCGCATCTCGATCCTGCGCTACTTCAACCCCGTGGGCGCGCACGCAACCGGGCAGATCGGCGAAGATCCCAACGGGATCCCTAACAACCTTGTGCCTTACGTCAGTCAGGTCGCCGTAGGTCGCTTGCCGGTGCTGAAGGTCTTCGGGGGTAACTACCCTACTCCGGACGGCACAGGAATCCGCGACTACATTCACGTCGTGGACCTGGCGCGGGGGCACTTGAAGGCGCTCGAATTTCTGGAAGATTCGCCCAAGCTCACCACCCACAATCTGGGTACCGGCCGGGGCAATTCCGTACTCGAGGTAGTCACCGCGTTCGAGCGTGCCAGCGGTGTGGCTGTTCCTTACGAGGTGGTCGAGCGCCGCCCCGGCGATGCAGCCGTGTCGTTCGCCGACCCCAGCAAGGCTGTGGAAGAGCTGCACTGGCAAGCCGAGTTCGATCTGGACCGGATGTGCCAGGACGTCTGGCGCTGGCAGAGCACTTTTCCGCAAGGCTATGAATCTAAAGCGTAACCTCGATAAACCGCCGCACCATTACTTATTACCTCAGTTCCTGAAATAATCGTGTTGCCGGAGGGGTGGCTGAGCGGTCGAAAGCACTGGTCTTGAAAACCAGCGGGTGTAACAGCCCCCAGGGTTCGAATCCCTGCCCCTCCGCCACTACAGGCCACGTATTCACTGGCTTTCAGAGATTTACCTTTTTTGAGTCTGGCGGCTCCGTAGCAGTCGAGTTCGACGCCCCACTGTTAGATAATCGAAACAATCAATCAGCCAGCAAATGGTTCATTGCCGCGACCAAAACAAGTGCTAAACGCATACGCTGCCAGGGTGAACAATAGAAATCGCGACCATTGGCTGAGGCAAAATATCTCTACAGAAGGGAACTAGCATGGAAATCGGCGTCGACATGTGCGTGACACCAAATGCAGCGAAGGTTGCGCAGCGTGCGGAGGAGCTTGGATTTGACGCGATGTGGTTTGCGGATACGCCCGCTGTCGCTGGCGACCTTTTCGTCGGTATGGGCGCGGCCGCTGCCGTAACCAAGCGCATCAGGATTGGAGCGGGGGTCTGTGTTCCATGGAGTCGCAACCCTGTGGTGACTGCATGTGGATTCAGTACCGTTAACGCACTCGCTCCTGGACGCGTCGATCTTGCATTTGGGACGGGATTTAGTGCCAGACGATGCTTCGGCCTAAAGCCGATGAAGATCCGAGATTTCTCTGCGCATGTTAGCGCTGTCATGGGTCTACTTCGCGGTGAAGAAGTGGAGGTCGAGGTCGAAGGCGCTATGAGAGGCGTCAAGCTGATGCATCCCTATACCGTCAATTTGGAAGACCCGATAAAAATTCACGTCGCTGCCAGCGGACCAAAGATGAAGGCACTCGTTGCAGAGCTTGGCGTCGGTTCCCTCGATCTGCCTTCTATGTTCGCATCGGATGATTCCGATACCTTTAACGACATGAGGCGCTTTTGGCACGAAGCGGGACGCCCGGCCGAGGATCTTCACTTATGGCTGACCATGAGTGCTGTTGTGCTGCGCGGCGACGAAGATGTGGATTCCACGCGCGTACGCGAAATTGGCGGTCCAATGGCAATGGCTACTGTCCACTACTGGGCCGATGAAGTGATGCTCAACGGCAACCAACTCCCCGAGGCACTGCCACCCAGCCTACACACCGCCGTGGACGCATACATAAAACTAATGCAGTCAAATAACGAACCTGGCGCGCCGTATCTCAAGGTGCATGAAGGGCATGGACTGTTTCTGCGCTCAGATGAAGCCCACATTCTTAATCGCGATTTGATGGAGCGCGGCTGCTTCGTTGGTACGCCCGATCAACTGCGGGAAAGGATGCATAGCCTTGAAAGCTCAGGCGCAGAACTTGTCGTCTTTTCTGTTATGCCCGGGCACGAGGATGCGATGGACGACTTTGCCAAGGCTCTGGAGTTGAAACCACCGAAGACCTACTCGACTGCCAAGATTACTTGAGCTTCGCTAAGGTCATGACGTACGAATCAGCTCCTACCCTCATAGATAACCCAAACTCCTGGTATCTGGCTAGATAATGCGGATGCCAAAACCCTGGGGACGAGATTGGATTGACCATCAGTTACTTGCGTTTGACGCAAACGTCGCATACCGTGCGCACGCGATCTTAGTTTCCTTCAGTTACCTGCCCGTTTCTCGGACAGTTTTAAAATGATTCACAACCCAGATTGTTCGTTTCCACGCCCGATTAGTGCGTGATATTTATGTTATGGAGGCCAAATAATGGCTATTGGAACTGTTAAATTTTTTGATGCGGTCAAAGGCTTTGGATTTATCGCGCCTGAAAGCGGTGAGAAAGACGTGTTTGTACATATCAGTGCGGTGCAGAACTCAGGCATGGACACACTGTCCGACGGACAGCGGGTCAGCTTTGAAGTTTCCATGGATCGCGGTCGTCCAGCGGCTAGCAACCTGAAAGCTGTCTAACCACCCAAAGTACGCTCCGCGCATTTAGAAAAGCCCGGCTTCATGCCGGGTTTTTTTTCAAATGCCGGTGACGAGGATCCTGTAGTCCAAAAATAGCCCACTACCCTGCACCAAACACCCTATTCTTCACTTTTACATACCACTTAAGTTATTGTATTTATTATGTTTATTGAGTCGAAGAGAGCCTCGTTTTGCTCTTGAAAACCAGCGGGTGTAACAATCCCCAGGGTTCGAATCCCTGCCCCTCCGCCAGGATCCATTTGGGAGTGCTCTACGCGGCAGGTACCAGACGCAACAGAGATCCTGTTGCGTCGTGCTCTATCAGCACGTAAACCAAGCCGTCAGCACCCATCTCAACATCTCGAATTCGACCCAGCTTGGTGATGAGTTTTTCCCGTTCGATAACCTCGCCACCTTCAATTCGAACACGAAACAGGGTCTGTGCCCTCAGGCTCCCGACCAGCAGATCATTCCGCCACCCGGGGAATTTTTCGCCACTGTGGAAAGTGAAGTTCGAAAGCGACGGCGCCGGAGTGAAATCGACCACGGGTGGAATCGTGTCAGAGAACTCAAAGTCCAGGGCCAGGTCCTTGCCGATACTGATGTATTCCGCATTGTAGTCGAGCCCTTCCGTGTAAAGTGGCCAGCCGTAGTTGCCGCCACGCTGGACCAGGTTGATTTCATCTCCTCCCCGCGGGCCCATCTCAGTGGCCCAGATATCTCCGCTACGCGGGTCGGCGGCCAGCCCTTGCGCGGTTCGATGCCCGTAGCTCCACACGGTATTTCGGCTTGAAGTGGGATCACGCAGGTGCTCCGCCTGCCAGAACGGATTGTCCGTGGGTATGGCGCCGTCGTCCCTGAATCGATGGATCTTGCCGTATGGTGTGTTCATGTCGTGCAGATTGTCATAGGTGCTCTTGCCACCGACGGTGACATAGCCGAAGCCAGCTTGATCGAAGGCGATTCTCCCCGATGCCACTGTATCGGGCACCACGGTGTACTTGTCTTTGTCTACAGACCAGATGACTTCGCTGTCTACCCACCGGTTTCCATCCAGTCTGCCTCTGACGACACGAACCATCGTTACGGGCCAGGGTGAGCCGCAATCGAGCTGACAGCGATCGCTGTGTGACAAATAGATCCAGCCATTGGTGGCAAACGCGGGATGAAGTTCTACGTCCAGCATGGCTCCCAGAACCACATAGCTACCACGCAAACGAATTATCTCTGACCAGGCTCGCGGGGCACCTTCAACCAGGCCGCTGTGTTGCCCGGATCTGTCAATGATCGACAAGCCCCGGACTTTTTCCACCAGCAGTATCCGACCATCTGGTAGCGGCGCAATTGAATAGGGTCCCTTGCCCACTTCAGTTACCAATTCAACGCTAAAGTCGTGATGTTGAGATTCGACGATACCCTCGGGAATCGTATGCCTGTGGGAACCGGCGCTGCTGGGGATTTGCTGTCGTTGCTCGCTGATATACAAAGCCAACGCCTTAATCATTGGCTCAGGAAACTCCGCCTTCGCAACCAGTTCGGAGTGATATCGTTCGATGCTCTGAATGAGTTCAATTGCTGAATCACCACTGGTTGGCTGGTCCAGCAGCTTGGGCCCTTGATCGGTGCCCTTGAGATCTCCGCCGTGGCACGAAGCACAATGTGCCTGAAAGGCCAGCATTGACGGCTCACGCGCATCCCGTGTGCTGTAGTACCAGAACGCCGCAGCTATCGAGATGGTAACGACGACGACCGATCCCGAGATGATCCTGACTAACCCACGCATGCCAATTCTCGCTGTGATTGCTCAGCGCCGGGGTAGTCGTCTAGCAATCTATGCGTACCAACCTGTCGGCCAGATCCGAACGACTCACCCAGTGCCACCCGATGATGATGAGCCTGCTGGGGCGGGCGCTCAAGACTCCAAGCGATGCGCTAGAAATACATGCGAGCGGCAAACCACAAGGTGATGCCGTCGAGTTTGTTCTCGGGGTCACCAGTAACAGACTCGTACTCGATGCCCGTCATCAGCTTAACGTTGTCCCCGGCGATGTAGTAATTCAGACCAGCGTAGACCGCGTGATAGTTATCCCCAGACCCTGTGGGAACAGCCTCTTTCCTTGCCACCCTGCGAATTCCACGACTGCTGCTGCTGCGTGGCACACCCGTGTCAGCGCTGGAGTGAGCCCACTGATAGCGGAATGCGGCCTCTAGCTTGTCGGGTACGATTTCATAGGTGGGCAGCACCACGAAGCCAAGCGGGTCGACATCCCCTGCCTGGCTGAAAGTGACGTTGGTCAGTAGATTGACGCGCCCGAAGTCGCGATTGTAGGTCACCGAGCTGGCCCAGTCGTAATCAAATACGGCGTCCTCAGAGTCGGCGTCGGCAGCATAAATGAAGTCAAGAATCCACTCGCCGTCTAGCGCTTCGAACGTCGCGCTTCCCTGCACCGCCACGCCGTCATTCCAGCTTGCCCAACCTTTCCCGGCCGGCTTCCGTGACCAGACGCCGAGAATGTATTCCACACCATCTTTTTCGGCATTGACCACTACACCGGTAGGACGTCGGCTGCCGAAACGGTTGTTGATGGCGCTGCGCTCGATGGTCTTTATGCGTTTGGATGATTGGCGTTCTTCACCGCCGAACAGCAGCTTGTGACGACCATAACCAATCGATACGGAATCAAACCCCAACCAATCGTTCTTGCCGAACTCCAGGTACAGCTCATCCCAACTATCGAAGCCGAGTTCGGTGTCGCCAAAGCCACCTTGCTCCAGGTTCATCCGCCCCAAGGCTCTGAAACCATTTAGAAAAGAGACCGAAGCACCGGCGCGCAATCGGCGCAATTCTTCTCCGGAGCCGTTGAAACTCTCGCTGGCGCTGTCACCGTCGGAGTAATTCCACTGACCATGCACGCGCCCAAATAGCTTCACCCTCTGGATGACAGGATTGTCCTTGTTGGAGTAGACGGTGCCCATAGTTTTCAGAGCGTTAGCCCACCCAGGGGGATCGCCATCACTAGCCTGCGCAAGAAATGAAACGAACAACATGCTTGCCGCGGTGACGCGAATGCTGGAGAACCTGATGGGCATACCTGTACCTTATTGAAAAGCTGGTTTGAGAGTGACCGCTGGGCCCAATCGGCGACAAAACGACCCATAAGCTACCGTGGCAAATCTACTCAGATATTGTTTCATTCTCATGACAAAACTTAGTTTTCATGACACATTCCCATTTCCTTCGCTCATATCCGAGCGACGCCATACGGTTTAGCAATCAGCACACGCAAATTGCGCGCCTTTGGAAAGCGTTGGTGCAATCATGCGCTTCCACACTTTGACGCAAACAGGGTCTGGTTATTGCAATCGCCGCTCGATCGGGTCATTGCGATCCCACCGGACGCACTCTTCCTCACCGAGGACGTCGGCCGCGAACTCTAAACAGCGTCGGTCACTTTCTTCGCGAATCATCAGCAGCAGGAAAACCACGCCGATGAGCATCAACACGCCTATCGCCAGCAAGGCACGTCGGAGCCAGCGCTTGCGTCGCACCTCGTAGTCCGCCGCGCGAGCCGCTCGATGATCCAACGCAGCGCGAAGCGCCAACACTTCATTGAATTTCTCGGCCTCGGCGCTCTCTTTAGGCATGTTGCGTGAGCCCGCCAGATGTCTCCGCGCTCGGCGCAGCAATCGCTTTGCAAGGTTCAAGTCTGGTATCGGGCTCGCAAGTTCTTTCCTGGCGTGGCTCAAGTAGTACGAGCCAATGGAATACGCACATTGCTCTGATTGCTCGCGACTGAACTGGTTAACCACTTTCTGAGCCGTGCTCAACGCCTCTGCCAGCTGCGGCGCCGCAACCGCATCGCCGATTGCCTGTGCACAGAACTTCTCCAATACCTCTATATATTCTGGTCCGTAGCTGATGTCATCGAGCCACAAAGCCCGGTAACACTCCATGGACTCGACCAGCGCAGCTTTGGAGGCTTTCTGGTCATTTTCGCGCAGCAGTGCGCCAACGGCGTGTTGAATTCGCGCCAGATGAATACTCGCATCCAGATCCCCCGCTTGCGCCAGGGAACGGTAGATCTGCGCGCTGGATTCGAAATCCGTCGAGCAGTCAGCTTCACCAAGCCTTTGTCTGGCAACCCCCAGCGTAAATACCATGTCAGCCAGCTCCTGGCGTGCACCCGTATCCAGCACAGCCAGTTTCTGTGCACAAGCAGCGCCTTCTAAAGCGAGGCTCTTGTACCAGTCGTTATAGCCACATCCTTCGCTGCGCTCCATCAGGTATCGGATCAACCCAATCAGTTCTCGCAACGTAGTGACGTCGGTTTTGGGAGGCTCTGCACGGACGATGGCGAGCGCTTCTTGCATGAGAGGCCGCGACTCATGCTCCCGACTCAGGCCACCCAGCAGACGTACACGCTCCACCGCGAGCTTTGCCTTCTGCTGATCGGCCGCCCAGTCATCGGTCACATGCGAGAGGATCTCACTGGCATGGTCGGCGGCTTGCAATCCGGCCTGGAAATTGCCCAGCTCTACGTGAGCCCGCACCGGCAGCAAAGCAACCCGGGCATAACGCTGGCGCGCCCCTTCAGCGCCGCCCGCTTCCGGCCAGTCCTGTCTCTGGGAGTGGGCGTCGAATTCGGGGCGCACAAGATCAAACTGCTCGAGTACTGATCCCCACTCCTGCAATCCATCGGCACCCAACACCATCAGCAGCCGCTCTTGAACCTGCAGCCACTGATCGTCTCCGGTTGCCGAGCTCCTGTCGCAATCTGCCGCAACGCTGACCAGGTGTTCCAGGGCCTCGGTGAAGCGCCTAGCGTCGACCAGCTCGTTGATGACATTTGCCTGTTCAGGAGAAGGTACGGCTGTCATTAGGGTTATCTGGAGAGGTGGCGATGGACATCACGCCACTGAGTCCATGGAAGTGCGACGCTGCAAGTATAGCCAGGGAGTGTCCGTCAGTCTGTGCGAGCTTCGCAAGTACTGAAAGCCACATTGCAGACAAGCGCGAGCAATCTGACTCTGTTCCGGGGTGCCTGATTTTCGGGCACAATGCCGCCGGACCAGCAGTCGACCCAAGACATGATCTTTACCATTGCAGTTCACGGCTACGAAACGTCATCGCCCGCGGCACTGAGCGGCGTGAGGTTTGCCCGGGCACTGCTGAACCAGTCCCACACCATTCATAGGGTCTTCTTCTATCACGACGGCGTCCTCAATGCCCAATCACTCATGGTCACCCCTCAGGAACAGAGCTCAGTGCGCGATCAATGGGTGGCACTGCATGACGAGCACGGCTTGGAACTGTCGGTCTGCATCGCGGCAGCATTGAAACGTGGCGTACTCAATGAAACTGAACGTGCAAGATACGAAATGAGCGCCTGCAGCATCCACCCCGCTTTCGACGTGGTAGGACTCGGACAGCTGGTGGAAGCCGCCATGGTCTCCGACAGGTTAGTGACCTTCGGGGCCTGACATGGAAACCAAACGCATACTGTTTTTGTTGCGCCACTCGCCGTATGGCTCAAATCGCGCCGTGGAAGCGGCAGAGTCAGCTCTCGTCGCCGGGGTCTTCGAGCAGGAAGTGAGCGTGCTGTTTAAAGACGACGGCGTATGGCAGCTGGTGAGTGCGCAAGACGGGCACGCGCTCGGCACCCGCACGGTGGGCAAGGTACTTGGCGCGCTGCCCGAGTACGACGTCGAACGGCTGTTCGTCTGTGAATCCTCCCTCGAGGCCCGCCGCTTGAGCGCCGCCGACCTGGTGCTCGACGCCCAACCGCTCGGTGACGCGGAGCAACAGGCGCTCCTTGCGCGCCAGCACGTCGTTGTGAGCGACTGATGGCCACGCTGCACCTGATCAGCAACGTCGCCTCGCTGGATTCGTGTCTGGCAACGGCCGGCGACGCGGACACTATTCTTCTCATCGAGGATGGCGTCTACGTGGGCACGCAGCCGCATTCCCGAGATTTGAAAGCTATAGACGATGACGTCCGTGCCAGGGGCCTTGACGGTCGATTGCAGCCCAATACCAGCGTCATCAGCTACGACGATTTCGTCCAGCTGGCGGTGGAGCATCAGCCCATCGTGACGTGGTGTTAATGCCCGCCGTAGCGCTCGATAGAGAAGGTTACCTGCGCGATCTCCGCGCGTGGTCCGAGCAGGTCGCCACCGACCTGGCTGAACGCGAGGGCATGGACCTCACCGACGCTCATTGGGAACTCATCTGGTTGGTGCGCGCCTTTTTTAAGCGCTTTGAGGTCTCGCCGGAGATGCGCGTGCTGGTGAAGCAGGTACGCAATCAGCTCGGGGAAGACAAAGGCAACAGCATCTATCTGATGCGCACGTTCGGGCAGAGTCCGGCCAAGATGCTGGCGAAGATTGCCGGGCTCCCGCGGCCCACCAATTGTCTTTAGTGGCCCTGGCCGTAAGCTACTACCTTGCCCACAATAATGGTGGTTGGACCGTTAACTCCCGCGCTGCGAACCACCTGCGCTAGATTTGCCACATCGGCCGTCAACACGCGCTGCTCGGGTAGGGTGGCTTTTTCCACCAGTGCTGCCGGGGTGTCAGGAGGCAACCCGTGCTCCACAAGACGCGCGGTGATCTCCTCTATCCAGGTAAGGCCCATGTAGATCACCAGGGTCTGATCCGGCTTTGCCAGTTCCGGCCAATCCAGGTTGACGTGATCGTATACGCGATGCCCGGTCACAAAGCGCACGGATTGGGATACCTCTCTGTGGGTGAGGGGAATGCCGGCGTAGCTCGCGCTCCCTGAGGCCGCCGTTATGCCGGGCACTACCTGGCAGGGGATTCCCGCGGCAGCCAGGGTTTCCGTCTCCTCCCCTCCCCGTCCGAAGATAAACGGATCGCCCCCCTTGAGCCGAACCACCCGTCGGCCCGCCTGGGCGTGCTGCAGCAGCAATTCGTTGATGCCCTCTTGGCGAACGCCCGGAAATTTGCGCTTCTTGCCCACATAGATCGTCTTTGCGTCGCGTCGCGCGAAATCCAGCAACTGCTCGTTGACTAGATTGTCGTAGAGGATCACGTCGGCCGACTGCAAAAGGCGCAGCCCCTTGAGCGTAATCAGCTCGGGGTCGCCGGGGCCTGCTCCCACGAGCGTAACGGATCCGCCTTGAGAGTCCGAATTCTCGGCCAGCAACGACTCCAGTTGCGAATGCGCTGCGGCTTCATCACCCCGGAAATAGGCCTCTGCGATGGGCCCGTTCACTACGGCCTCCCAGAAACGCTGACGTTCTGCGGCATCGACAATTGTCTTCCCTGCGTCACGGCGATAGCCGCCAATGAACCGCGCAAAACCACCCAGCCGTGCCGGCAACCTCGCCTCCAACCAGCCGCGCACCAGCCGCGCCAGCGTCGGCGAATTGCCCCCGGTAGATACGGCCACCAGCACTGGCGAGCGATCGACCAGCGCCGGAAAAATGGCACTGGAAAGCTGGGGCTGGTCGACGCTGTTTACGAGAATGTTGCGCGCTTTGCAGACTCGGAATACGGACTCGTTGATCGCCTCATCGTCAGTAGCGGCGACCACCAGCGCATTACCCTCCACGTCGCCAGGACGGAATCCCCGGGCGAGCACGGCAAGCTGCGCATCTGTCCGCAGCCTCGCGACGCCGTCACCGACCTCGGGTGCCACCACGGTAACGTTGGCACCCGCGCGCAGCAGCAGGCTGATCTTTCTTTCCGCCACCTCGCCCGCGCCAACCACCAACACACTCTTTTGAGTGAGATCCAGGAAAAGCGGCAGATAGTCCATACGCTCAACCAGAAGCGAGTTCCAGCGTGCGCATTCCGCCCATATAGTCCGTCAGGACGTCAGGAACATGCACGCGACCCGCCTCGTCCTGGTAGTTCTCCAGCACCGCCACCAATGTGCGGCCCACGGCCAGGCCGGAGCCGTTCAGCGTGTGCACTAACTGAGGCTTGCCAGATTCCAGGTCGCGGTAACGGGCGCGCATTCGCCGTGCCTGGAAATCCAGGAAGTTGCTGCAAGACGAAATTTCTCGATAGGTCTCCTGACCCGGTAGCCACACTTCCAGATCAATGGTTTTTGCGGCCGAGAAACCCAAGTCGCCCCCGCACAGCACCACGCTGCGGTAAGGCAATTCCAACGACCTCAGTATGGATTCCGCATGTTCGGTGAGCTCCTCGAACGCCTGCCAGGAGCGATCAGGGTGAACCAGCATGACCAGTTCAACCTTTTCAAACTGGTGCTGTCGGATGATGCCCCGGGTATCGCGGCCGTAGCTGCCCGCCTCGCTGCGGAAACACGGCGTGTGGCAGACGTGTCGAATAGGCAGACTGGGACTGTCCAAAATGACGTCGCGGTAGAGATTGGTGACCGGCACTTCCGCGGTTGGTGCGAGGTAGAAGCCCTCCTCACCCTCGATTCGAAACTGATCCTCCGCGAACTTGGGCAGCTGGCCAGTACCCTTGAGAGAATCCGAGTTGACGATGTACGGCACGTACACCTCATGGTAACCGTGCTGGTTGACGTGCACGTCCAGCATGTACTGGGTAAGGGCGCGATGCAGCCGTGCAACGGCACCATGCATCACGACGAACCGGCTGCCGGTTACCTTGCTGGCAGCATCGAAGTCCAGGCTGCCACCCGCGGTGAGGTCCACGTGGTCCCTGGGCGAGAAATTAAATTTTGGCGGCTCACCCCAGCGCTGCAGTTCCAGGTTGTCAGCGTCTGTTGCCCCTTCCGGCGTGGAGGGGTCCGGCAGATTCGGAATACCCAGTAGAAACGATTCGAGCGCCTGCTGCACCGTGGCGAGCTGCACTTTTGCCTCAGTCAGCCGCTCGCCCAGGTCCCCGACCTGCGCTACCAGGGGTTCAATGTCCTCCCCGTTGGCCTTGGCCTGGCCGATGGCCTTGGATTTCGTATTGCGTTCGTTCTGCAGGGCTTCGGTGGCCGTCTGCAGCGCCTTCCTTTGTTCCTCCAACTCCGAGAAGCGCGCCACGTCGAGATCGAAACCCCGGGGAAGCAGCCGCCGTCGCACCGCTTCGGCATCATCACGTAACAGTCTGGTGTCCAGCATTGCTAACCTATTCCTGACAACCTCTGGCCAAACCACGCGGCTGCAATGCAGCCAACCACGCTGGCGCTGATGTACCCAACCGCACCCAGGGGGCGCCCCGCTTCCCACAAACTAACCGTTTCCATGGAGAACGCCGAAAAGGTCGTAAACCCGCCCAGCAGGCCCACTACCAGCAGGTGCCTGCCCCATAACTCGAACCATGGCTGCTGGAGACCTATTCCCCACAGCACACCGATCCCCAAGGAGCCGGCGATGTTAATAGCAAGCGTCGCCCATGGGAAATGGCCAGGCACGAATAGCAGAGTGCTCAGCGCATAGCGACCAAGCGCACCGATCGCGCCGCCCAAGGCTACCAGCAGGCCACCTGACATCAGCTAATCCCCACCCCGCTCGCGTTCGTCCAACTCGCGCAGCCGCGCAAGCCGGGCTTTGATCTTCGACTCCAGACCGCGCTCCGTCGGCTCGTAAAAATCCTGTGCCTCCATTTCATCGGGCCAGTAGTTCTCCCCCGCCGCATAGGCGTCGGGTTCAGTATGCGCGTAGCGATAGTCCTTGCCGTAATCCAGCGACTCCATGAGCGCCGTTGGGGCATTGCGCAGATGCAGCGGCACCGGGTGCGACTCCGACTCGCGAACAAAGGCGGATGCGGCATTGAAAGCGCTGTAGACGGCATTGCTTTTCGGCACGCTGGCGAGATACAGCACGGCCTGGGCCAGGGCTAATTCACCCTCAGGAGACCCAAGTCGCTCGTAGGCATCCCAGGCAGCCATGGCCACCTGCAACGCTCGTGGATCCGCATTGCCGATGTCTTCGCTGGCCATGCGAAGCACCCGGCGCGCGATGTACAGCGGATCGCAGCCACCATCGAGCATGCGGCACAACCAGTACAGCGCAGCATCCACGGCACTACCACGCACCGCCTTGTGCAAGGCCGAAATTTGCTCGTAGAACTGATCGCCGCCTTTGTCGAAACGACGATAGCGCGACCCCGCTGCTTCCGACACCAGCGCTTCGTCGATAAAGCCGTCGGCCAGTTGAGCCGTGACGTCCAGCAGATTCAGCAGACGGCGGGCATCTCCATCCGCCAGCGACACCAGCAATCCGCGGGCCTCGTCGGAGAGCTGCGCGTCCACAGGGCCTGCAATGGCGCGGTCTATCACCTGGTTCAACTCCGCATCCTCAAGCGCGCGCAGCACGTAAACCCGGGCACGGGAAAGTAACGCAGCATTGACCTCGAAGGATGGGTTCTCGGTGGTTGCGCCAATGAAGGTGATGGTGCCTTTCTCCACGTGGGGGAGAAAGGCGTCCTGCTGCGCCTTGTTGAAGCGGTGCACCTCATCCACGAACAGCACGGTGGACTCGCCCAGGTTGCGTACGGCCTGAGCCTGCTCCACGGCCTGACGAACGTCTTTCACACCGGCAAGTACCGCCGAAAGACTGACCCAACGCGCGCCAGCGCGCTCAGCCAACAGCTTTGCCAATGTGGTCTTTCCGGTACCTGGCGGGCCCCACAACACCATGGAGTGCAACCGGCCCGAGGCGGCCAGTTTGGCGAGCGGTTGGTGCTGGCCCAGCAGGTGTCGCTGGCCAACGAATTCCGCCAATGTAGTCGGCCTCAGGCGTTCGGCGAGCGGCGCATCATCCAGTACGTTCGTGCGCTGGTCATCCTCCAATAACATCGGTCCCCGCGGGCAAGGTCAGCGAGAAGTCGCTGGATTGTATCACCGTGCCTTCGGGCGCCGGGGTAAATTCAATATCCGTCACCTGCCCAAGTTGATCAACGATGGACAGCCCCACCAGGGTATCCTGGTCAAATGCCAGGCGGATTTGCGAGTAAGCAGACTGCAAACTCAGCGGCTCCAGCACATATGCCTGTCCCTCGCCATCCTGGGCCACGCTGAAATCCGCCGCCAGGTCCGCGCCGGACTGCGTAAGCAGAGAGACGGGCGTATCCGCCAACACCTCATCCAACGCACGCAGGGTTACCTGGGCGAGGTCCGGATCGTACACTCGCAGGTACTGTTCATCTGCCAGGATGATCTGGGGATAGGGTTCGGTTATCTCCCACCTGAAGTGCGGCCGCAGCAGGAGCACCTGGCCTTTGGAACGTTCCAGCAACTCGCCATGGGGTCCACGAAGCTGTTGGATGAATCCGGCGGAATAGGCCGTCAGCGCGTCCAGTCGAGCCACCAACGCTTCGAGGGGATCCGCATGAGCGAGCGTCGCGACACTCAGCGCCCAGGAGCTAACGGCGATCCGGGACCAGAACTTCACGACTGCCGTTACTGTTCATGGCGCTCACCACACCAGCCTCTTCCATAGCCTCGATGAGCCGAGCGGCCCGGTTGTAGCCAATGCGGAGCTTGCGCTGCACCGACGATATGGATGCACGCCGCGATTCGATGACGAAGCTCACCGCCTCGTCGTACAGGGCGTCGTCCTGCTCGGCAGATCCACCTTCCTCGATCTGCACAAAGGGTTGGTCATCGCCACCGGTGACAATGCTCTCATCGTATTGAGGCTCACCACGTTGCTTCCAGTCCGCAACCACACGGTGAACCTCTTCGTCGTCCACAAAGGCGCCATGAACGCGCACGGGCATCGCGGTCCCTGGCGGCAGATAAAGCATGTCGCCGTGACCGAGCAGTTGCTCCGCGCCACCCTGATCCAGAATAGTGCGGGAGTCGACCTTGGAGCTCACCTGATAACTGATGCGGGTGGGGATGTTGGCTTTTATCAGGCCCGTGATCACATCCACCGACGGTCGCTGGGTCGCCAGCACGAGGTGGATACCTGCGGCACGGGCTTTTTGTGCAATTCGCGCTATGAGCTGTTCCACCTTCTTGCCGACGATCATCATCATGTCGGCGAATTCGTCGATCACCACCACAATCATGGGTAGGGGCTCAAGATTTGCGGGCTCGCCCTCTTGGTCAGCATCCCACAATGGATCTGAAATGGGCCGCCCCTTCTTAGCGGCCTCGCTCACCTGACGGTTGAATCCTGCTACGTTGCGCACGCCCAGAGCAGCCATCAACTTGTAGCGTCGCTCCATCTCGGCCACGCACCAGTTCAGGGCGTGTGCCGCTTCCTTCATGTCGGTGACCACCGGCGCCAGCAGATGCGGTATGCCTTCATAGACTGCCAACTCCAGCATCTTGGGATCCACCAGGATGAGGCGCACCTGCTCTGGTGTGGCCTTGCACAGAATGCTCAACAGCATCGCATTCACGCCCACAGACTTACCCGAGCCCGTCGTGCCTGCCACCAACAGGTGGGGCATACGGGTGATATCGGCAATCACGGGCTGACCGGCAATGTCCTTTCCCAGCGCCAGGGTCAGCGGCGATTTGGCATCCTGGAACAAGCCAGCGCTGCACACCTCTTTGAGCCGAACCATCTCGCGGTGTTCGTTGGGAATCTCAATTCCCACCACCGACTTGCCGGGAATCACCTCCACGATGCGCACGCTAATCACCGCCAGGGAACGGGCCAGGTCCTTCACCAAGGCACTGATCTTCTGAACCTTCACGCCTGCAGCGGGCTGCAGCTCGAATCGAGTGACCACCGGCCCGGGCAGCACCGATACTACCTGGGCATCCACTCCAAAATCCTTCAGCTTCAGCTCCAGCAAGCGCGACATGGCTTCCAGTGATTCTTCTGAATAGCCAAGTTGCGCGTCGTCGCTGGAATCATCCAGCAGGTCCAGGTCCGGGAGTTCCGCCGACGTCTTCAGATCGAAAAGCCGCTCCTGCTTCGCGCGCGGCGCGACCGATGGCTCCTTGGTCTGGATAGTGGGCTTTTTGCGCGTTTTGCGCTTGCCAACCTCTGCTTGCCGGGCCACCTCGCGTTCGGCAGCTAGTTTTTGCGCACCATGGCGGCCTGAAATGTAGGCGCGCCAAAGATCCAGCTGGCGATCCGCCCAGCTCAGCGTGGCAACGGTCGCGGTATGCAACAGACGTCCAGTAATCTCTGCCAGCCGAACCCAGCTGAACCCCGCGGCGGCTTGGGCGCCGGTGAGCAGGCCGGTGACGCACACCAGCGTCAAACCAATCCAACCGAACACCGGCGCACCAACGGTAGCGAGCCAGTGGCCAACGATTCCACCCGCGCCCGCCGGCAGTGCCATGGAGACCAGGAAGTGCAACTGCGCCAGCACGCATCCGCAGACTAAAATGCCCATCCAGCCCAGCGCACGCACGCTGAAAAGCGCCCACGAAAGCTCTGCGTCACGGCTACGCAACAACCGGAAGCCTATAATCACCAGCGCCGGAGGCAGCAGATAAGCCATCAACCCGAACAAGTAGAGTGCCAGGTCGGCGAACAGCGCGCCGCTGGCACCCACCAGGTTGTGTACCTGGTTGCCAGAACCGCTGAAAGTGAAAGAGGGATCAGCGGGGGAGTAGGAAGCCATGGCCAACAAGGCGTACAACGCCGCGGCCGTGAGCCCAATCAGCCCGATTTCCCGTATCGGTACGCCGGTTGTGGTCACGAATTTCTCCTTAAATCCGGGCGGGAGTTTATCCCCAAACCATTGATCCCACAAATTTGCATTTATTTCAGCCTGTTACCGAAATTATCTCACCAAGCACTGTAGATCCTCAAGATACATGTCATCCCGCCAATCAGTGGGTATCATAGGCGCCTTTAGAGGAACCGCCGCCAAACATGCGACCCGACAAAGCCAAAGTCGTCGACGAGATCTGGGACCAGGAACGCATCCGCTCGTTTCTGGACAAAGCCCCTATGGGAGAAGAAGCAGACCCCGACTATAGTGTGCTGCTTTACGCTTACCGCAGCATGCGTCCGGATGACTTCCGGGGGTTTCTGGATATGTTCTGCAAGCAGGGCCGCAACCTCAACGCACGCAGCAACACAGGCCTGACGCTGCTGCAAACCATCGCCCATCACCGCAAAGCAGCAGAATTCCGTAGCATAATCGAGGGCGCGCTGGCCTGAGGCGCGGGCATTGACCGCGCTTGCCCATCTAAATCCCCACCAGGTGGGCTTTCCGCCCGCAGACCGCGCCCTGCGCGACCCCAACGGCCTGCTGGCAGTGGGCGGTGCCCTCACCCCGCAGTGGCTGCTGTGCGCCTACAGTAACGGCATATTTCCCTGGTTCCACGACGACGACAGCCACATCATGTGGTGGAGCCCGGATCCACGCGCGGTATTGAAGCTGGACGAATTCAAGGTTTCGAGAAGCTTGCGTAAGCGGTTGCGCAACGGGGGTATGGCAGTCACCTTCGACCAATCCTTCTCCAAGGTGGTTGACGGTTGCTCCGCACCCCGAGCGGACGCCAACGGCACCTGGATCACGCCCGCAATGCGTAACGCTTACTGCCAACTCCACCAGGCAGGGTTCGCCCACTCCGTGGAAGTGTGGCAGAACACCGAATTGGTAGGTGGCCTATATGGACTGTCGCTGGGGCGAATGTTCTTTGGCGAGTCCATGTACTCCCGGGTCCGCGACGCCTCCAAGGTGGCTCTATATTGCCTGGTCATGCAGTTGCGGCGGTGGAATTTCGACCTGATAGACTGTCAGATCATGAACGACCATCTGGCCAGCCTCGGCGCCACCAGCCTGCCCCGCGCGACGTTTCTGCGGGTCCTGGCTGCCACCTTGCGGCAACCGACGCGATCCGGCCCCTGGGTATACGAAGCCGACCCTTATGCCGGAACGTCATGAAGGAAGAACACGGCGAGCACCATTTCTTCATCACTCCTGCCCACCCGTGCAGCTATCTAGCGCGCCGTAATGCGCGCACATTATTCCTGGATCCCCGTGAAGCCATCTCGCCAGCGACCTATCAGCGCTTGACCGAAAAGGGATTTCGACGCAGCGGCAGTCATGTATATCGTCCTCACTGCAAGACCTGTCAGGCTTGTGTGCCCACACGCGTGCCCGTGGAAAGATTTGTTGCTCGCCGCAGCCAGCGTCGGGTGTTGCAGCGCAACGCCGACGTTCATGTGCGCGTGGAACCCGCAAGCTACGCCCACCGCTACTACGATCTGTACTCGCGCTATATCAGCGGCCGGCACATGGACGGGGATATGTACCCACCATCGAAAGACCAATTCCGTTCCTTTCTGCTCAGCCAGTGGTCCGACACTCGTTTTGTTTCCTGCTACCTCAACGACCGGCTGATCTCGGTAGCGGTGACCGACATGCAAACCAACGGATTGTCGGCAATCTATACGTTCTTTGATCCCGAGGAGTCATCGCGGAGCCTTGGCGTGTACAGCGTGCTCAAACAGATCGAACTGTGCGCCGATCTTGATGTTCCTTATCTTTATCTCGGCTACTGGATAAAGGATTCACGAAAGATGTCCTACAAGACCGACTACCGACCGGTCGAACTGCTGGTCCATGGGCGCTGGGTAACCATTGGATAGTTTGTCGTACTAGCCGGGCAGCGCCTGCGCTGGGTAGTCATTTGGTTGACTGCAAATACCGGTGAAGGGTGGCACTTCGCGAGCCCTTGGGGCAGAATTCACGCCGCGCGCGGTTGGCGACGGTGGTCGTTGTCGAAGCCAAACATGCCAATAGGCAGTGTCGAACCGAATTAGGGACCCATGGCCAAAGAAGAACAGATCGAGATGGAAGGTACGGTGGTAGACACCCTGCCCAACACCATGTTTCGAGTGCAACTGGAGAATGGTCACGTGGTGACCGCACACATCTCGGGCAAGATGCGCAAAAACTACATTCGTATCCTCACCGGCGACAAGGTCAAGGTGGAACTTACTCCCTACGACCTGAGTAAGGGCCGCATCACCTTTCGCAATTAGGCTCGTCCGCTAGCTAGGCTGTTTCCACCGCCTCCTGGGATGTGCCTTCGCACTCCAGATGCAGATCGTCGCCTTTTACGGTCACGTGAACGGTGCCGCCGTTCTTGGATAGCACGCCAAACAGCACGTCCTCGGCAAGCTGTCGTTTGATTCGTTCCTGAATCAAGCGCTGCATTGGCCGCGCACCCATCTTTTCGTCGTAGCCTTCCCGCGCAAGCCATTCACGCGCCGCTTCGTCGACATCCAGCATCACCTTCTTCTCGTCTAGCTGGGCTTGCAGCTCCGTGAGGAACTTGTCGACAACCGTCTTGATGACATCGACGCCCAGCGAGCGGAACATCACCATGGTATCCAGACGGTTTCTGAATTCAGGCGTGAACATCTTCTTAATGGCTTCCATGCCGTCGGTGGTATGGTCCTGCTCAGTGAACCCGATAGACGCGCGGCTCATGTCCTGTGCGCCAGCGTTGGTGGTCATGATCAGCACCACATTGCGGAAGTCTGCCTTGCGACCGTTGTTGTCGGTCAAGGTGCCATGATCCATTACCTGCAATAGCAGGTTGAATACCTCCGGGTGTGCCTTTTCGATCTCGTCGAGCAGCACCACGCTGTGGGGATGCTTGGTAACGGCTTCGGTAAGCAGCCCGCCCTGGTCGAATCCGACGTAGCCGGGCGGCGCTCCAATGAGTCTGGATACCGTGTGACGCTCCATGTACTCGGACATGTCGTAGCGCAACAGCTCCACACCCATAATGTTCGCAAGCTGTCGGCACACCTCCGTCTTGCCGACCCCAGTGGGGCCGGCGAACAGAAACGAACCGATAGGCTTTTCTCCGGATTTCAGACCGGCGCGGGACAGCTTGATGGCAGACGCTAGGGTATCGATCGCCTCGTCCTGGCCGAATACAACCATCTTGAGCTTGGCATCCAGATCCTTGAGGGCTTCCTTGTCAGAGGTAGTGACCTGATTGGATGGAATCCGCGCGATCTTCGCTACCACCATCTCCACATCGGTGGCGCCGATGCTCTTCTTGCGCTTGCTGGCACTCACCAGTTGTTGAGCCGCACCGGCTTCGTCCAGCACATCGATGGCTTTGTCCGGCTGGAAGCGGTCGGTGATGTAGCGATCGGCCAACTCCGCGGCGGCCCGTAACGCCTTATCCGTATACCGCAGGTGGTAGTGATCTTCGAATCTGGACTTGAGACCTTTCAGGATCTTGTAGGTGTCGTTCACGTCGGGCTCGCTCACATCGATCTTCTGAAAACGCCGGGATAGCGCCCGATCCTTGTCGAAAATTCCTCGATATTCCTGATACGTGGTGGAACCCATGCAGCGGATATCCCCCGACGTCAACATGGGTTTGAGCAGGTTTGAAGCGTCCATGACGCCCCCGCTGGCAGCGCCGGCGCCGATGATGGTATGCACCTCATCTATGAAGAGTATCGCCCCTTCATCTTTTTTCAGTTCCGCTAGAATCAGCTTGAAGCGTTTCTCGAAATCACCGCGGTATTTGGTGCCGGCCAAGAGCGCGCCCATGTCCAGGGCGTAGATGGTGCCGGTAGCGACCACATCGGGTACCTGACCATCCACAATGCGCTTGGCCAGCCCTTCGGCGATGGCGGTTTTGCCCACACCTGACTCGCCCACCAGCAGCGGGTTGTTCTTACGGCGACGGCACAGCACCTGGATGACACGCTCCAGCTCCTGCTCCCGACCCACCAACGGGTCGATGCGACCGTTGCGCGCTTGTTCGTTCAGGTTGGTGGCGAACGCCTCCAAAGCGCTCTGCCCGCCCGCTTCACCGTCCAATCCTTCTTCTTCCGGGTCGCCAACGGGTTCCGCGGAATCGTCCTGCCCCGTCACCTTGGAGATACCGTGAGCGATGTAATTGACAACATCGATTCGAGCAATGTTCTGCTGCTTGAGGAAGAAAACGGCCTGGCTCTCCTGCTCGCTGAAGATGGCCACCAACACGTTGCCGCCGGTTACTTCCTTACGGCCGGAGGATTGCACATGGAAGACCGCTCGTTGCAGCACCCGCTGGAAGCCCAACGTGGGCTGGGTTTCCCGGTCGGAATCACCTGCCGGAATCAGCGGCGTGGTGGATTCGATGTATTCCTTGAGATCGCTGCGGAGTCGTTCCACGTCCGCGCCCACTTTCTCGAGGACATCCAATGCCACGTCGTTGTTTAGCAGTGCCAGCAACAAGTGCTCCACCGTCATGAACTCGTGGCGCTTGTCCTTCGCGTCGCGAAAGGCTTCGTTCAGGGTAACTTCCAGGTCTTTACTGAGCATTAGCTAATTGAAGTTCCGTTAATGATTTCAATTTGAGACAGGTCAGTCAGTCATCTCTACCGTCGAGATCAGCGGATGCTGGTTCTCTTGTGCATATTGATTCACCTGTTCCGATTTAGTTTCCGCAATATCACGCGGAAATATACCAACCACGGCGGCACCTTGAGTGTGCACAGTTAGCATGATCTGTGTGGCTTTCTCACGATCCATGGCAAAAAAGATTTCCAGAACGTGTACCACGAATTCCATTGGGGTGTAGTCATCGTTGAGTAGAAGCACCTTATACATGGGCGGCCGCTTGAGCTTCGGTTTGGCGGTGGCAGTCGCCAACCCGCCATCTTGGTCGCCTTGGTCGCCACCGTCCTGCCCATGCCACCTCGCCATGAGACGCCAATCAACCTGCTCAATAACTTTGATACTACCAGTCATCGGGATCTGCGGCTTAACCAGCCCCCAGACCGGACCAGGGACGTACCGTATCGCGTTGCACTCGCGTCGCATTCCACAATAAATAGGGCTTGGGCGTAATAATACAGGGATCTGCGGGCCTTGACTAAGCAGGAAAATCAATGGAGAGTCGGGATTACTGGGGAGCGGCACCCCCGAGGACGGTTGTTCCTGGGTGCCAGGAGTGGGGCATGGCGAAAGGAAAGGTAAAGTGGTTTAACAACGCCAAGGGGTACGGCTTCATTCTTGCCGAAGAAGGCGGCGAAGACCTCTTTGCGCACTATTCCTCCATACAGATGGACGGATACAAGACGCTCAAAGCTGGCCAGGAGGTCGACTTCGAACTCATGGAAGGCCCAAAGGGCTGCCACGCGGTGAACATCCGCCTCGAATCAGACCCTGATTCCGAAGCATCCCCGGAAGCAGTTAATGAGTCTGCCCCCAGTGAATCCGCGGCGGATGCCTTAGAGCAACGCGACACTTCGCCGATGGCAGAGCACTCCTAGCGAGTACCGCGCGCCCGAGTATACGGCTCACATCTTGGCGACCATCGCCTCACCGAACTCAGAGCACTTCAGCAGGGTTGCCCCCGTCATCAGACGCTCAAAGTCGTAGGTCACCGTGCTCTGCGAGATGGCACCTTCCATTCCCTGAATGATGAGATCCGCTGCCTCCCGCCAACCCAGATGACGCAACATCATCTCAGCCGAGAGGATGAGGGAGCCAGGATTGACCTTATCCTGCCCGGCATACTTTGGCGCGGTGCCATGTGTCGCCTCGAACAGCGCTACCGAATCCCCAATGTTGGCGCCGGGAGCAATGCCGATACCCCCTACCTGAGCCGCGAGTGCGTCTGAGAGATAGTCTCCATTGAGGTTCATGGTAGCGATGACATCGTATTCGTCGGGTCGGGTGAGCACCTGCTGCAGCATGGCGTCGGCAATGACATCTTTGATGACTACGCGCTTACCTGTATTGGGATTAGTCATTTCGTGCCAAGGCCCACCATCGAGCGGCACGGCACCGAATTCTTCGGCGGCAAGCTCGTACCCCCAATCCTTAAACGCCCCTTCGGTGAATTTCATGATGTTGCCTTTATGCACCAGCGTAAGGGAATCCCGGTCTTCATCAATCACGTACTGCAGGGCTTGGCGGATCAAGCGTTTGCTGCCTTCCACCGAAATGGGTTTGATGCCAATACCGCAGTGCTCGGGAAACCGGATCTTATTAACGCCCATCTGCGTGCGCAGGTAGTCGATCACCTGTATGGCGCCTTCGGAATCTGCCTCCCATTCCACACCCGCGTATATGTCCTCGGTGTTCTCCCGGAAAATGACCATGTTGGTCTTCTCAGGAGCAACAACCGGGCTAGGCACGCCTTGGAACCAGCGCACCGGACGTTGACACACGTAAAGATCCAGCTGTTGTCGCAGCGCCACGTTCAGCGAGCGAATTCCGCCACCAACCGGCGTGGTCATGGGGCCCTTTATGCCCACGATGAACTCGCGCATGGCGCTAAGGGTTTCTTCTGGAAGCCATTGGTCTTCGCCGTATATTTCCAGAGACTTCTCGCCCGAGTAGATTTCCATCCAGGCTATTTTCTTGGCGCCGCCGTAGGCTTTTTCCACGGCCGCATCCACCACCGAGATCATGACCGGCGTGATGTCGACACCGATGCCATCACCTTCGATAAACGGAATGATGGGATTGTCCGGAACGTTCAGCGTCTGATCTGCGTTCACGGTAATCTTCGCGCCGTCCGAGGGCACTTGGATATGCTGATAGGGCATGCTTGGGCTCCGTAAGGGTTGCTAGCCGCGCCAGCTTTAGCGCGCATTTCGCCAAAGCCCGTGCAGTTCGGGCACGCGAAAAGCCGCGAATTATACAGAGTCTATCCGGCGCCTGCATGAACTTGGATCGATCAGTGCAAGTCCTGAAACGGCGCGGGACGATCAGCGCCGGGCAGCTCTAGCATTCCCACTCCTGGCGACGGGCGCCGTCGTCTTCGGTGGACTCCACCCAGCGCTCGGCATTTGGCTGGGACTCGCGCTTCCAGAACACGGCGTCGGTCTTGAGAAAATCCATCACGAACTCGCATGCAGCAAAAGCAGCAGCACGGTGCTTGGAGGCCACCTGCACAAACACGATCTGATCGGCCGGGAGCAACTGCCCTACCCGGTGCACGACCACTACGTCGAGCAGCGGCCAGCGGTCGTGGGCCTGTTCCACGATGGCTTGCAGGCTTTTTTCCGTCATGCCGGGGTAGTGTTCCAAGTACAAGCCGGTCACAGATGACGCATCATGGCGGTCCCGCACCAAGCCGACGAATGAGGCGACCGCGCCAACCTGCCCCCCGAGACGACTACGCAGCTCGACCAGTTCAACCCCGACATCAAAATCCTCGGTCTGCACACGAACGATAGCGGTCATCGCTACGCCCTACCCACCGGTAACCGGCGGCATGAAGGCGATCTCGTCACCGGAACAGAATCGCAACGGCCGAAGCGTCAGGTCCTGATTGACGGCAATGCGCACGTTTTCGGTCTGCAGAGCCTCCACTGCAAGCGGACCTAGCTGCGCCTGCAGGCGCGGCCATAATTGCGCCAGGTTTTCCGGTACGGGGGCCGACAGCGTCAATTCCGCCACGCCGACATCGTCGCGCAGCGATGCGAAAAACAGCACTTTCAACGGTGCGTCAGCCATCCCCGGGCTCGCGGGTCCATTGGCCGCTCTTACCCCCCGCTTTCTCGAGCAATCGCACGTCGTTGATGATCATCGCTTTATCGATGGCCTTGCACATGTCGTACACGGTGAGCGCCGCGACGCTGACGGCGGTGAGCGCCTCCATTTCGACACCAGTCTGACCAGTGACCCGACACTCCGCCCTAATTTCCAGGCAGTCGTCGGCAAGGGCCTGGAAGCCAACCGAGATTTTGCTAATGGGCAGAGGGTGACACAGGGGAATCAGATCGGAGCAGCGCTTGGCCGCCTGGATCCCGGCAACCCGGGCCACCGCGAGCACGTCGCCCTTGGGTACCTGCTGCTGCATGATCTCCTTCAGCGTGCTCGCCTGCATCTGCACCGTGCCAGCGGCCACAGCGCGCCGCTGAGAATGCGATTTGTCTCCCACATCCACCATTCGGGCTCTGCCCGATTCGTCTATATGACTTAGCTTACTCACGGGAAACAAGTATACGCCATTCCCCACAACCACTCTCGAACCAGTCAATCCCCTTCCCCTCCCTTTCCCCAGCTTCAGCGCTGACACGTGTTGGCTGCACCAGGCGCATCGATTCATTAAAATGCGTGCCCCGCTGGACAAATTGCGGCCGTTTATCCCCGTGGCACCCAACAAGACATCGGTCATCGTCGGCATGTCCGGAGGCGTCGACTCCTCCGTGGCAGCCCTGCTGCTGCGCGACCAGGGCTACGCCGTGAGCGGCCTGTTCATGAAGAACTGGGATGAGGACGACGGCACCGAGTACTGCACCGCCAAAGAAGACCTGGCGGACGCGCAGCGGGTTGCCGACACGTTGGGTATCGAGCTGCACACGGCGAACTTCGCGGCGGAATACTGGGACAACGTGTTCGAGTACTTCCTGCATGAGTATGCCGCCGGCCGCACGCCCAACCCGGATGTGTTGTGCAATCGGGAAATCAAATTCAAGCAGTTTCTGGATTACGCAACCTTACTCGGTGGCGAGTACATCGCCACCGGTCACTACGTACGCGGCGGCGGAGCGAAAAAGGCGTTCCAACTGCGAAAAGGTACGGACACCAACAAGGACCAGAGTTACTTCCTGCAGGCCGTGCCAGCTGAAGCGCTAGCCCGCTGTCTATTTCCCTTGGGCAAACTGCAGAAACCCGAAGTGCGCCGTATTGCCGAGCAGGCCGGACTGCACAACCACCGCCGCAAGGACAGCACTGGCATCTGCTTCATTGGTGAGCGCCGCTTCGACGACTTTCTCGCACGCTACCTGCCACGGGATCCCGGTCCTATGCGCGACCTCGAAGGCGTGTACGTGGGGGAGCATCAGGGCCTGGCCTATTACACCATCGGGCAGCGTCATGGGCTGGGCATCGGCGGCACGCGTCGGCGGCGCGAGGCGCCCTGGTATGTGGCGGACAAGCAGATGGCCAGCAACACGCTCGTGGTGACTCAGGACGAAGCGCGTCTATCCAGCCGCTGGCTGGCAGCCAGCCACCTGAACTGGATCGAGCCATTGCCTCAACTGCCCATGAACTGCACCGCCAAAGTGCGCTACCGCCAAGCCGATCGGGGCTGCACCGTGAGCCGCCGTGCGGATGGCACCTACCTGGTGCGATTTGAAGAACCTCAGCGTGCCGTCACGCCAGGCCAGTACGTGGCCCTATACTCGGCGGAAGTTTGTCTGGGCGGAGGTCTGATAGAGGTTGCCGGTGGCTGATCTAGAGCCGAGCGAGTATCGCCTGCTTGCCTTGGCGGGTGTAGTGCAGGCGGCAGCCGTGGTGCAGGCCACAGCCACCGGTCAACCCGTGCACGACGTCGCACACCACGCGGTGCTGGCCGCCATTACCACTCAAACCGCCTCGAGCCACGCGGAAGTATTCGGTGATCCGGCCAACTTCGCGCTGGGCCTGGCGACGCTGCACGATGCATTGAGCGACGTCGCCATTGCGCCTGACACCGCTCGCTACATCCTGCACCTGATAGAACTGTCACGTCGCCTGCGACGCAACGCAGCGGTCACCAAGGAACTCAGTACCCTGCTCGACGCGTTGCCACCCGATGTCACCGTGTTCGGATTGGGGCACGTGTATGAGGAGACCATCGCCCATCTCGGCAAGCGGGTACAGGTCACCGGCGAGGCCGGCAGACTGCAGCAGGACTCGGTGGCGGCGGAAGTACGCGCGCTACTGCTGGGCGGGATCCGTTTCGCCTGGTTGTGGCACCAATTGGGCGGGCGGCGCTGGCATCTCGTTTTGCGTCGCAGCGATGTGCTGCTAGCCTTGCAGCACCTGCAGAACAAACTCTTGCTCCACTGAACGTGAGTACTGCCATGACATCACATCCGCTCACCAATCTAAGCGCGCTGGACGGCCGCTACCGCAGCAAGCTGGAAGCAATGGCCGAACTGACCAGCGAGCTTGCCCTGATGCGCTACCGGGTCCGCGTTGAATGCGCTTGGTTTGAACACCTGGCGGGCTGCGCCCGGATTGCAGAACTGCCCGCGCTGGATGCCGAGGCCGGCGCCGCGCTGCAGGCCATTGCCGACGACTTCGGGCTTACCGACGGCCAACGCATCAAAGATTTCGAGGCCACCACCAATCACGATGTGAAGGCAGTAGAGTACTTCGTGAAAGAGCGTCTCTCCGCCATTGCAGGGCTGGCAGAGCACGGGGAGTTCGTGCACTTCGCCTGTACCTCCGAGGACATTAACAATCTCTCATACGGCCTCATGATCAAGGACTCGAGGGAGCTAATCCTGGACCTCATGGACGACGTGATAGGCGGCATCGACCAACTGGCTGACCAAAGCGTGAACACCCCCATGCTTTCGCGAACCCACGGCCAGGCGGCTTCCCCTACCACCTTGGGCAAAGAGTTACGCAACTTCGCCGCGCGTCTGCAGCGCCAGCGCGACCAGCTCAAGCAGGTGACGTTGCTGGGCAAGATGAACGGCGCCGTTGGCAACTTCAACGCACACACCGTTGCCTATCCCGACGTTGACTGGCCCGAGGAAAGTGCGATGTTCGTCGCTTCTCTAGGACTGACGTGCAATACCATGACCACCCAGATCGAGCCTCACGACTATATGGCGGAGGTGTTTCACGCGCTGATCCGTTTCAACCAGGTGCTACTGGATTTTGCGCGGGACGTGTGGAGCTACATCGCCATCGATTACTTCTCGCAGCGCAAGGTGGAGGGGGAAACCGGCTCTTCCACCATGCCGCACAAAGTGAACCCCATCGACTTTGAAAATTCAGAAGGCAATCTGGGCATAGCCAACGCACTTTTGGAGCACATGGCCTCGAAACTGCAGGTGTCGCGCTGGCAGCGCGATCTGTCGGATTCTACGGTGCTGCGCAACATCGGTTCCGCCCTGGGTCACTGCGCGCTAGCCTATCAGGCGGCCAATCGCGGCATGCAGCGCCTGGAGATCAACGATCAGGTGATGGCCCGCGACCTGGATCAAAGCTGGGAGGTCCTGGCGGAAGCAGTTCAGACCGTCATGCGCAAGCATGGCATGACGGAACCCTACGAGCGACTCAAGGCAGCAACCCGAGGGCGCCAGCTCGACGCGGTCCTGTTCTCGGAAATACTGCAGGAACTGCAACTGCCCGATGCGGCGGTAACCGCCTTGCAACATTTGCGCCCCGCCGAATACACCGGCCTGGCCGCGCTGCTGGCCAAATCCAAGCCTTGACAGGCATGCAAGTGCACGTGGCCGTCGTGGAGTGGGACAGCCACCAGCACGAACTGTCGCTGATCCGTCAGGCGGTATTCACCGAAGAGCAAGGCGTGCCAGCCCACCTGGATCTGGATGGCCAGGATGCCGTGGCCGACCATCTGCTGGCCATCAATGGAGCAGGCCAGCCAATTGGCTGCGCGCGCCTGCTGCCATCCGGACAGATCGGTCGCATGGCGGTCATGCCGCAATGGCGGCGCCGTGGAATTGGATCACGCCTGTTGGCCAAGGCGCTGGAAGCGGGCAAAGCCAGGGCGCTCACCTGGGTATTCCTGCACGCGCAGGTCTCGGCACAGCCGTTTTACCGGGAGCACGGCTTCCTCAGCATAGGCGAGGAGTTCATGGAGGCAGGTATTCCCCATCTCGCCATGGAGCTTGCTTTACCCATCCCTTTCGAGGCCCCAGAAGCAACTGGCAAACCGACGGTTCGCGAACAGCAAGCCACGTCGGCATCAGACAAGGCTGAGCTGCGCCAGCACCATGGCGAAGGGGACTGCCTGCGCGCGCTACGCTCGGTAATGGTGGAGCCCCGGCGAGACGTCAACATCTACAGCCCGTACCTGGATCACCTGCTGTTCAATCGCGACGATGTGGTGGATCCGCTGTCTCAGTTCGCGCGTCGAGCGCCTCTCGCGCAGCTCAATATCCTGATTCACTCGAGCGACCTCATCGTCAGCCGAGGTCACCGCCTGCTGGCGCTAGCCAGGCGATTGGAAAGCAAAATAGAAATTCGTCGCGTGCCCGATGACCTGGGCAGCGATGCGTCTAGCTATGTCACCTGGGACAACCACGGCTACTGGCTCATGCCCGACTTTCGCGAGTACGAGGCCATGAGCAACGTCTACGATCCCGCACAGGCCAACCGACTCAACGAGCGTTTCGGGTATCTGTGGCAACGCAGCGCGCCGGATCCGGAATTGCGGCTATTACGCTTGTAGTCGGGCCCGCACGCTGATGATCAGGCGCAGGGCCCCAATCCTCCAAAAGGCGAACCCATTCCCAACGGGAATGCATTACTTGTGATGATTTCGCTATTCTTCTCCTGACCCGGGCATACAATTCGCCTTTTTCCGCCCAGCACCGATCAGGAGATTTCTAACATGGCGCTTCATTTCACCCCCCGCAAATCGCGCGCAGAGCAAGTGGGCGAGCTGGAGAAAGAGTGGGCCAGCAATCCCCGCTGGCGGGACGTAAAGCGCGGCTACACCGCCACCGACGTGGTCAATCTGCGCGGCACCATCCCGCACCGTAGCCTGTTGGCCGCGCACGGTGCCGACAAACTCTGGGAATACCTGCAAACGGAAGACTTCATCAACTCGCTGGGCGCCGTGACTGGCGGGCAAGCCGTACAGCAGGTGAAGGCTGGAGTTAAAGCCATCTACTGCTCGGGCTGGCAGGTTGCCGCAGACAACAACGACTCGGAAACCATGTACCCCGACCAGTCGCTTTACGCGGTCAACTCCGTTCCCACCCTGGTCAATCGCATCAACAATGCGTTTCGTCGTGCTGATGAGATCCAGTGGTCAAAAGGCGTGGACGACGGAATCGACTACTTCGCTCCCATCATCGCAGATGCGGAAGCCGGATTCGGCGGCGTACTCAATGCTTTCGAGCTGATGAAGTCCATGATCTCGGCGGGCGCAGCCGGCGTTCACTTCGAAGATCAGCTGGCTTCGGTGAAGAAATGCGGCCACATGGGCGGCAAGGTCCTGGTGCCAACCCAGGAAGCGGTGCAGAAGCTGATCGCCGCGCGCCTGGCGGCCGACGTATGCGACGTCCCCACCATTCTGCTGGCTCGTACCGACGCCAATGCGGCAGACATGGTGACGTCTGACATCGATCCGTGGGACAAGGAGTTCATCACCGGTGAGCGCACCCCGGAAGGCTTCTACAAGACACACGCCGGCCTGGATCAGGCCATTTCCCGTGGCCTGGCCTACGCCCCATACGCTGACCTTCTGTGGTGCGAGACCGCGGTGCCAAATCTGGACGAAGCCAAGCGCTTTGCTGAAGCCATCAAGAAGGAATATCCGGAACAGATGCTGTCGTACAACTGCTCTCCATCCTTCAACTGGAAGGCCAATCTAGACGACGCCACCATCGCCAAATTCCAAAAGGAGTTGGCGGCCATGGGCTACAAATACCAGTTCATCACGCTGGCCGGCATTCACAGCATGTGGTTCAACATGTTCAATCTGGCTCAGGGGTATGCCGAGCGGCAGATGTCGGCCTATGTCGAACTGCAGGAAGAGGAATTCGCCGCCGCCGATCGCGGATACACCTTCGTGAGCCACCAGCAGGAAGTAGGCACTGGTTATTTCGACCAGGTCGCGACGGTAATTCAAGGTGGTCAAAGCTCGGTAACCGCGCTTAGCGGCTCCACCGAGGAGGCCCAGTTCGGCTGATTGATAGCCGATTTGAGCAAAAAGGGCGCCACCTGGCGCCCTTTTTCGTGGCGTAGGCCGTTAACCCTCTAGCAGTGTCTGCAACTCTTCGTAATTCTCGGCTTTCGGGAACTGCGGGTAGTCGCTCACCACGTTAGCCGGCGCCCGATAGAAGAATCCCGCCTCCGCCTGATCGAGCATGGACACGTCGTTGTATGAGTCGCCCGCGGCCAATACCCGGTAGCTGAGTGTCTGGAACGCTCGAACGGCACAGCGCTTTGGGTCCGGCTGGCGGATCGAGTACCCGGTGATTCGATCGTCCACCACTTCCAGCTTGTGGCACAGCAACATGGGGCTGCCGATCTTGCGCATCATAGGAAGCGCAAACTGGTAGAAGGTGTCGGAGATGATGGCCACCTGGTAGCGTTGTCGGGCCCAGTCCAGAAACTCGCGCGCGCCGGGCAGCGGCTCCAGTTCGGCAATCACCGACTCGATGAGGCTCATGGAGATGTTGTGTTCCGCCAGCACCTTCAGACGCAGCTGCATCAGATCTTCATACACGGGGATATCGCGGGTGGTTTTGGTGAGCGCCTCAATTCCCGTACGCTCAGCCACACCTTGCCAGATCTCAGGAATCAGCACGCCTTCCAGGTCCAAACACAATACGTCCACCGCAACCTCACCCCGATATGAGTTGTAAGCATATACCAAGAGATTATTTTTTCTGCCCATAGGGCGCTGCTAGGCTGCAGGAAATTTTCCTTGGACAGGGCAATGGATCCGCGCCAGGCGACCGTAAATCATACTCCCCAGCAGGTGCTCAAGGACGCGCTGTCGCGCTATGAGCAAGGGAAGATAGCAATCTCTTTCAGCGGCGCCGAAGACGTCGTGCTCCTAGATATGGCCAACCAGATGGGGCTTGCCGTAGACGTGTTCTGCCTGGACACGGGGCGCCTGCACGCACAAACCTATCGATTCCTCGAAACGGTACGCCAGCACTACAACCTCGACCTTGAGCTGTTGATGCCCCAACCCGAAGCGGTATCAGAGCTGGTGCGTCACAAGGGCCTGTACAGCTTCTATGAAGATGGTCACTCAGAGTGCTGCGCCATCCGCAAGATCGAGCCGCTGCGCCGCAAACTGGATACGTTGGATGCCTGGATTACCGGGCAACGTCGTGATCAGAGTGTGACACGCACCAATGTACCCCAGGAACAGGAAGACCAGGCGTTCTCCACCGACGAGCACACGTTGATCAAGTTCAATCCGCTCGCCGATTGGAGTTCAGCCGACGTGTGGTCCTACATCCGCACTCAGGGCGTACCATACAACGAGCTGCACGACAGCGGCTTCGTATCCATCGGCTGCGAGCCGTGTACTCGCGCCATTGCGCCGCATGAACATGAGCGCGCCGGGCGCTGGTGGTGGGAAGAGTCCACTCAGAAAGAATGCGGCCTGCACGCCCAGAACGTCATAAAGATCGTGGACTGAGTTTTGCATATCACCCTGGTGAAGAAGATTCTCGCCAGTGGCGAACCGTGCAGGAAATGCAGAGACGTTGAGCAACGCTTGAAAGATGGTGGGCATTGGCCTCGCATAGACGAGGTAATTACCGCCGATGAGCGCGATCCCAATTCCCCCGGCATGCGCCTAGCCAAAGATCTAAACATCGACCTGGCGCCGTTTTTCGTGGTTCGCGACAACGGCGCGGTGACGATCTACACCTTGTACTTCAAATTCGTCAAAGAAGTGCTCCAGTCCAACCACCGGCAGAGCGACGCCGACAAGGAGCTGCTGGAAAACAATCCAGATCTGGATTTTATCTAGAGCTCCGGGAGCTCAAAGTCGGCAAACAACGCTGCCCGCGCGGACGCGGTGGAGCATCCTACTGCCGCCTCAACGCTGGCCTGATCCAGGTGCGGTGCGAACCGCTCGATGAAATCGTACATGTAGCGCCTCAAGAACGTGCCGCGGCGAAAACCGATGTGAGTCACGCTAGGCTCGAAAAGATGCGATGCGTCGATGCACACCAGGTCCCCATCGATGGCCGGATCGAGCGCCATTGTGGCAATGATCCCAACTCCTAGCCCGAGCCGCACATAGGTTTTGATGACGTCCGTATCGGTGGCGGTGAACACCACATTGGGCGTGTGCCCGGATGATTTGAACGCGTCGTCCAGCTTAGAGCGCCCGGTGAATCCAAACACGTAGGTAACCAACGGCTGCTCCGCCAGGTCTTCTAGTTGCAGCCCGCCGCTCTGCTCGGACTGCTCGATCAACGGGTGTCCCTCCGGCACCACCACGGATCGGTTCCAGCGGTAGCACGGCATCATGATGAGATCGCCGAAAAGCTCCAACCCTTCCGTGGCGATGGCGAAATCCACCGCGCCGGTTGCGGCCAGCTCGGCGATCTGCGTGGGTGACCCCTGATTCATATGCAGCGCCACGTCGGGATACGACTGGCGAAATGAAGCGATGACAGGTGGCAATGCGTAGCGTGCTTGGGTGTGCGTGGTGGCCACGGACAACGACCCGGATTTTTCGTTACTGTACTCCTGGGCAACCTGCTTGATGGTCTCTACCTCACGCAGGATGTCCCCCGCCATTCGAACGATGGATTCACCTACCGGCGTAATGTGCGTGAGGTGCTTACCGCTGCGCGCGAAAATCTCAATCCCCAGTTCGTCCTCAAGCAGGCGAATCTGCTTGCTGATACCGGGCTGGGAGGTAAACAGGCTCTGTGCGGTAGCCGAAACGTTGAGGTCGTGATGGGCGACCTCCCAGATGTAGCGGAGCTGTTGAAGCTTCACCAGTAATAACCGTTAGGCTTTAAAACGGGATTTAGTATAACCGACTATCGCTGATTGGCGATCCCGTGGGGAACGTGGCCGGTTGTCACGTGGTCTTTTGCTCGCTCGCAATGCAGCGACTGGTCATCGAAAAACACGTCGGCTCCGAACGCACGCAGAAACTCTGTCTTGTCCATCCCACCAAGAAACAGCGACTCGTCCAGGCGGATGTCCCAGGCACGCAGGGTGCGGATTACCCGCTCGTGGGCGGGGGCGCTGCGGGCGGTGACCAGGGCCGTGCGAATCGGGCACTGCTGCTCACCGAACTCTCGCTGCAATCCGTGCAGCGCGGACAGGAACGGCTTGAAGGGGCCGCCTTCCAGGGGCCGCCCCGCTGCCTGCGCTTCTTTTTCGCTAAATGCAGCCAACCCTTGAGACTGATACACCTGCTCAGCTTCGTCCGAGAAAAGCACCGAGTCCCCGTCGAACGCCAACCGCAAATCGGCCGACGGATTGCGGGGCTCACCGGCAGGAGTGCCGATCAGAGTCGCCGCGGCAACACCGTGTTCCAGAGCGTGACCCACGTCCTCGGCGTGGGTGGAAAGGAACAGGCTGCAACCAAATGCCCGAACGTAACGATACGGGCTTTCTCCGCCGCAGAACGCGGCTCGCGTGATATCCAGTTCGTTGGCCTTGATGGAATTGAAAATACGCAGTCCTGTGTCGGCCGAGTTGCGCGACAGCAATATAATCTCGACTCTTCGTTTTCCTAGTAAATCATTGATATTAAGTAGTTTTTTTACCATGGAAAGTGCTTCGCCGGGCTCCAGCACCACATCTTCGTGTTGGATCTGATAACGCCGGTACGCCTCCAGCCCCTCGCGCTCGTACAAGTCGTTGCTTTCGTCCAGATCGAACAGGGCGCGAGAGCTGATGGCCACTGTCAGCGTGGTTTCATCGTCGGCCATCAGGCATCCAGATCCGGAATGAGTTGGCTTTCCAGCTTGGTCATCATGTCTTTAAGTTTCAGCTTGCGCTTTTTCAAGCGTTGGATTCGCATGCTGTCGTTGTGGGTGGTTTGGATCAGGTGGTGAATCACCTCGTCTAGATCCCGGTGCTCGAGCCGCAACTGTTCGAGCCAGCGTTCGATTTCAGGTCTTTCCATAAGACTCCGCGCTACGGATTACATGACTGGCATGGCATGATTGGTCCGTATGCGACGGGCTTATGATACCAGTTCTGGGATGGCATTCGGTTGGTCTTGATCATCCTGGCAGCACTGCTCTCGGTGGTGGCCTTCGTAGTGTTGGTCCGTCTGCTGTGGCTTTCTGGCAAGCGCCGCGGGCCTAGCGGCATCGTCGTGCTGGCAGCAGTGGTGCTGCTGGCAGGCCTTGCTGTACTGACGGCCACTGGCCGGCTGCACTGGTTGGCCGCATTAGGTACCGCCGTATTACCGTTTCTGCGCAGAGGCGTCGGCCTGATCCGCTGGATCCCCTGGCTGAGCAACCTCTACCAGGCCCGGGCACGCGCAAAAGGCCAGGGGCAGGCGCACAACCAGGCACGTTCGGGGACCCTGACACCCGCCGACGCGCGAGAGATTCTCGGTCTGGAATCGCCGAATCCCACTGCCAATGAAGTCATTGCCGCGCACCGGCGCCTGATCCAGAAGCTGCACCCCGACCGAGGCGGCTCCAACTATCTCGCCCAGCAGCTCAACGAGGCCAAGCGCGTGTTACTGGAAGGCCGGAAGTCCTCAGACTGACATCCGCATGGGCGGCGAAGCCGGCCGAGTCTTCCGTCACACTTTCACCATCCAGCTTCAAACAGGCTGCCAGACCGGCCTTCTCCTCGAGCATCGGCGCTCGACGACTCGGAGCAAGATTCGACGGACACGGCGTGCAGGCGACACTATGCCAACCCGGGCGGGTCATTAGGCGGGATGACAACAATTGAGAATCGAACAGGATTTATGACTAGAGAATACATTGCGGCTAGCCGCGCAGTAGCCCCCTCGCCTCTTCTTCTAGGGCGCGCAGGCGTCTGACCCAATTATCCAGCAGTAGAAACTCCTCGTCGCTCACACCGAACACCTTGCTCACCTCTTTGAGCAAGCACTCCTCCTCGATTTCGAACGCGCCGTCGACGTAGCTGAGCAACAACAGGTTGAGCAGCGCGACGATGCGCGAGCGCCGGGTATCGAAGGTGTGTTCGATGCCCCTGAGCTCCAGATAATCCGCATCGATGTCTGGATTGAGCTCCATTTCGCGCTTGAACTCATCGAGCATGCCTTCTTCGTTCGGATCCAACAGGCCGTCGGAGACCACAACGTTGTGCGCCAAACCCAACAGAGCTTTGCGTTGATCGGGCTTGAGGGAGCTCAGCCACATGGTCGCTAGCCGCCGAAATACTTGATGAGGCCTTCGCCCAGGCTGAGCAGCATGACCACCACCGACAGCCAACCCCAGCCGATACACGCCATCATCACCACCGACTGCTCAAGAAGGTCTTCCAGCGTATACAGCAGCGGCGAGAACAAACGGGCCATATTCATCTCCTTCACAGACCGCGCAGTGTAATTGAAATCACAGTTAGCTCGCCATGCTCGATTCACCTCCGTCATCTATCCCGAACCGGGAAGGGTGGATGTCTATTTCGCCAACTTTGGCCACCAGGAAGCGCTTCACCTCGCCGAGTTTCAATCGGGAGATGAATTGAGTTAACCTGGCGCCATGCGAAATGTATCGGCACCACAATTGACTTGGTACAGCGCCCAAAGCCAGGTGAACGGCTGGGTGACCTGGGACTATTTTTTTATGCGATAGCACGCCTGTTTGACCAAACAAGGTAGTGCAAACCCGCTGCCTCGGAACGAAACCCCGCAAGGCAGCGCCAGCGGGGTTTTTTTTGGGCTTGTTAGTTTCGGGGACAGGCCGATTTGGAGAGTGACATGTCAGAACTGGAAAACGTAAATGTGGCGCCACCGGAGGTACTGGTTACGCCTGCGGCGCTCAAGGCTCGCCTTCCCGCCTCGCGGCGCGTAGGCGAACTGGTGCGCAGCTCTCGCCATACCGTGGCGGAGATACTGGCCAGGCGTGATCCCCGCCTGCTGGTGGTGGTGGGGCCCTGCTCCATTCACGACCCCGAAGCAGCGCTGGACTACGCCCGGCGACTCATGGACACCGCGCAGAAATTGCGCTCACACCTGTTCATTGTGATGCGCACCTACTTTGAAAAACCTCGAACTACCGTCGGCTGGAAAGGTCTGATCAACGATCCGTACCTAGACGACTCCTTTCAGGTAGGTGAGGGATTGTCCATCGCACGCAAGCTGCTCCTAGACATTTCCGAAATCGGCCTGCCGGTAAGTACTGAAGCCCTCGATCCCATCACGCCTCAATACCTGCACGATCTCATTACCTGGTCTGCCATCGGCGCACGCACCACCGAATCCCAGACGCATCGTGAGCTGGCGTCAGGTCTGAGCTCAGCGGTGGGATTCAAGAACGGCACCGATGGCTCCCTGGAGGTCGCCATTAACGCCCTCGAATCAGTGACCAACCCGCATCGCTTTCTGGGAATCAACGCAACTGGCCAGGTGGCGCTCATCCAAAGCACGGGCAATGCCAACGCACATATCGTACTGCGCGGCGGCAGCACTGGGCCCAACTACGAACCCGCATCCATTGCTCAATGCGAGCGGGCGCTGGAACAGATCGGCCAGCGCGCCAACATCATGGTGGACTGCAGTCATGCCAACTCCAACAAGGATCACAGCAGGCAGGCAGACGTTGCGCGTTGCGTGGCCGATCAGATCCGCAATGGCAACCAGTCCCTGATTGGGCTGATGATCGAGAGCAATCTGCACGAAGGCAATCAGCGCCTGAGTGGGGAACTGCGCTATGGCGTATCCATCACGGATGCCTGCATTGACTGGAAAACAACAGACGACTTACTCAAGGAAATCGCTCAATCGCTGAAGGAGCATTTGCCCAAGCGATTGCCTCGCGAGAACGGTAACAAAGAGGGACAGACGTTGGCGTAGCCAACCAGCCGGCGCCAACGTCTACTGGCTGGTCAGCGCTTACTGGTAGTACGCGTTCTCGGTGACAGTGTGGTCCGTGGAGTCCTTGATTCCAGCAAGTTCCGGCACTTGCTCCAGCAGCTGTTTCTCCACGCCATTCTTGAGCGTGATATCCACCGCTGCGCACCCTTGGCAACCACCTCCGAACTCCAAAACGGCGGTCTTGTCTTCCAGAATCTCCACCAGGGTCACCATACCCCCGTGGGAGGCCAGACCCGGATTGACGTCGTTGTACAGCACATAGTTCACGCGGTCTTCCAAGGTCGCATCGGGCCCTATCTGGGGTAGCCTCGCGTTGGGCGCCTTGATGGTGAGCTGCCCTCCCATGCGGTCTTCCGCGTAATCAACGTGAGCGTCTTCCAGATAGGAGACGCTGCTGCCTTCGAACCAGGCAGTAAAGCCCTCGTAAGGAACCGGGATGTCGCCTTCCTGTTCCTCGCCAGGCTGGCAGTACGCGATGCAGGTTTCCGCATGCGGCGTGCCCGGCTGCGCAACGAACACTCGAATCCCCACGTCTTGGTGTTCCTGTTTCGCCAAAAGCTCGCAAAGATAGGCTTGGGCAGACTCGGAGATCTCGATCATCTTGGCTTCCGCTAATCCCGACTAAATTACTAGGAATTAACGATGTTAACCAATTGCCCGCTTGCCGGCAATGCAGGTGAAAGCAGGTAGCGCCTCACAGCGACATGAATGGCTCTCATGCGCACTGTCTTTAACTTCAATTGCCCTCAAGGCGCGGGGCATTAAACTTTACCTGCCCGTAATTGCCCGAGAGCCGCTCACCCATGGCCAAATCGGCCCCCGACCCAGCCCGCAGGGACGAACTGACGAACCTGCTCGCACAGCGCATTCTGATTCTCGACGGCGCCTACGGCAGCCTGATACAGAACCTGAAGCTGGGAGAGGAAGACTACCGGGGCGGCGAGTTTGCCGAGCACCTATCTCCGCTGGAAGGCAATCACGACGTGCTGTGCCTGACGCAACCCGATGTGGTAGCCGAGGCTCACCGCAGCTACCTTGCCGCCGGCGCCGATATCATCAAGACCAATTCGTTTACCGCCACGGCCATCGCTCAGGCTGATTATGCGCTATCGGGGCGTGCCCAGGACATTAATCATGCCGCAGCCAGCATCGCCAGGGCCGCGGCGGATGCAGCTGCTCGGGACGGCGCGCCGCGATTCGTGGCGGGTGTGCTGGGACCCACAAACCGCACCGCCAGCCTGTCCCCGGACGTGAACGATCCCGGCTTTCGTGCGGTGACGTTCGCCGAGCTAAGCGACAACTACCTCTCGGCCGCACGGGCTCTACTGGATGGTGGAGCGGACATCATCCTGCTCGAGACCATATTCGACACATTGAATGCCAAGGCCGCCATCTACGCCGTGCACCTGCTGGAGCGGGAACTCGGCTACCGGCCACCGTTGATGATTTCGGGAACCATTACCGACGCCAGCGGCAGGACCTTGTCGGGACAGACCTGCGAAGCGTTCTGGCAGTCGGTGCGCCACGCCAAACCGCTGAGCGTGGGCCTGAATTGTGCTCTGGGCGCCGAACAGCTTCGTCCCTACGTGGAGACGCTGAGCCGGACGGCGCCTACGTATATCAGCGCCCACCCTAACGCGGGTTTGCCGAACGCTTTCGGTGAGTACGACGAGACCCCCGCCACCATGAGCCACGCGCTGGGTGAGTTCGCTCGCTCGGGTCTGGTGAATATCCTCGGTGGCTGCTGCGGCACGACGCCGGAGCACATTGCGGCCATACGCGAGGCAGTCGTGGCCTGCGAGCCCAGACAAATTCCGAACGGGCAACCGCGCCTGCTGTTGAGCGGGCTGGAGCCGCTCACCGTTGATGACGACTCCCTGTTCGTTAACGTGGGCGAACGTACCAATGTCACCGGCTCAGCCCGGTTTGCGCGCCTGATCCGCGAAGGCGATTACGACACCGGCTTGCAGGTGGCGCGCCAGCAGGTAGAAAACGGAGCCCAGATCATCGATGTGAACATGGATGAGGGCATGCTGGACAGTCGCGAGGCCATGGTGAGGTTTCTGAACCTGCTGGCCGCAGAGCCAGACATCGCCCGCGTGCCGGTGATGATCGATTCCAGCCGTTGGGACGTCATCGAAGCCGGCCTGCGCTGCGTTCAAGGCAAGGGTGTAGTGAATTCCATCAGCCTGAAGGAAGGTGAGGAAGAGTTCATTGCCGCCGCGGAAAAGTGCTTGGCATACGGGGCCGCGGTGGTGGTGATGGCTTTCGATGAGTCCGGACAAGCAGACACTCTGGCGCGCAAGCAGGAGATCTGCCGGCGCTCTTACGACCTGCTTACCCAGCACGTAGGTTTCCCACCCGAAGACATCATTTTCGACCCCAACATCTTCGCCATCGGAACCGGCATCGAGGAGCACGCCAACTACGCGGTGGATTTCATCGACGCCTGCCGCTGGATACGCGACAACCTGCCCCATGCCAAGTGCTCCGGCGGCGTGAGCAACGTTTCCTTTGCCTTCCGCGGTAACAATGCCATCCGGGAGGCCATTCACAGCGTATTCCTCTATCACGCTATCGACGCCGGACTGACCATGGGTATCGTCAATGCCGGGCAGCTTGGCATCTATGCGGACATTCCGGCGGAACTGCGCGAACGCGTGGAAGATCTCGTGTTGAATCGCCGCCCCGACGCTACCGAGCGGCTGCTTGCGGTGGCCGACGAGTTTGCGGGCGGCGGCGCCACCGACCAGGGACCTGATCTGAGCTGGCGCGAGGCAGAGATTGCGGCACGGCTGAGCCACGCGTTGGTGAATGGCATTGGTGACTTCATAGTCGAAGACACCGAAGCGGCCCGTTTGCAGGCACAGCACCCCATCCAGGTTATCGAAGGGCCGCTGATGGACGGCATGAACGTGGTCGGGGACCTGTTCGGATCCGGCAAGATGTTTCTCCCTCAGGTGGTGAAGAGCGCCCGGGTGATGAAGCAGGCGGTCGCCCATCTGGTGCCCTTCATCGAAGCGGAACAGGGTGCGCAGCGCAAAGCCAAAGGCAAGATCGTGATGGCCACGGTGAAGGGCGACGTGCACGATATCGGCAAGAACATCGTCGGCGTGGTGCTGCAGTGCAACAACTTCGACGTCATCGACCTGGGTGTGATGGTGCCCATGGAGCAGATCCTCCAGACTGCCAAGGAGTGCGATGCGGACCTGATCGGGCTGTCTGGGCTGATCACCCCCTCGCTGGACGAGATGGTGCGGGTTGCGGCTGAGATGCAGCGTCAGGGTCTGGACACGCCCCTGCTGATCGGTGGAGCCACCACCTCCAAAGCGCACACCGCGGTAAAGATCGAACCACAATACAGCAACGGACCTACCGTTTACGTCACCGACGCGTCTCGCAGCGTCAACGTGGCGACCAAACTGGTGTCACGCGACGGCAAGGCCGGCTATCTCGCGGAGGTGCGCGCCGATTACGCCCGCGTGCGGGAACGAACCAGCCTGCGCGCGGAAAAACGTCAGTACCTCACCCTGGAGCAGGCGCGCGACAACGCTTTCAGCTGCGAGTGGGCCGGCTATAGGGCAACGCCTCCCAAGCAGCTGGGTGTGCGCGTGGTGAGTGATGTGTCGCTGGAGACGCTGGTGGCGTACATCGACTGGACGCCCTTTTTCGCCACCTGGGAACTCGCCGGCAAGTATCCCAAAATACTGGACGACGCAGTGGTGGGCGAAAGCGCCCGCAGCCTGTTTGCCGACGCGCAGGCGATGCTGCAGCACCTGATCGACGACGGGCGGCTGCAGGCCAAGGGGGTTTACGGCATCTGGCCCTGCAACCGCACAGGACCCGAAACCTTGACCCTGTACTCAGACGAGGAGCGATCCGAGCGACTGGCGAGCCTGCAGCACCTGCGTCAGCAGTTGATCAAGCCGGAGGAGCAGCCCAACTACAGCCTGGCCGACTTTGTGGCGCCGCCGGGAATCCCCGACTATCTGGGCGCATTCGCGGTCACCGCCGGGATCGGCATCGATGACGTTCTAGCCGACTACAGCGACGACGACTATGCCAGCATCATGGTGAAGGCTCTGGCCGACCGATTAGCCGAAGCGTTCGCCGAATACCTCCACCAGCAGGTTCGTACCCGACATTGGGGCTACGCTCCGGATGAGGCGCTGGACAATCAGCAACTGATCGGCGAAACCTATCGGGGTATCCGGCCCGCTCCCGGCTACCCGGCCTGCCCCGAGCACAGCGAGAAATCCGTACTGTTCGAACTGCTTGAGGCCAGCCAGGGTGCACGGATCACCCTCACGGACAGCTTTGCCATGCTGCCCGCGGCATCTGTTTCCGGCTGGTATTTCGGCCACCCCCAGGCGCGCTACTTTGGCGTGGGGAAAATCGATCAGGACCAGGTGGCGAGCTACGCGCAACGTAAGGGCGTGGACGAGCAAACCGCTCGTGATTGGCTAAGGCCCAACCTGGACTGAGCTGTCCCGCGATCGTTCTAAGGATAGTGCTAACCGTTCCTTGGGACGACCCCAGGCCGATGGTAACTTCGCGCGCACATCAAAACCCGGCCCGGTAATGTACCGCTACGACACCTTCGACCGGCAATTCGTCAACGAGCGAGTTGCCCACTACCGCGAGCAAACCGAGCGCTACCTTGCAGGAGAGATTCCCGATGAGGAGTTCCTGCAACTGCGGCTGCGCAACGGGCTGTACGTGCAGAGACTGGCCCCCATGTTGCGGGTTGCGGTGCCCTACGGAACGCTTTCTAGCGAACAATTGCGCCGCCTGGCCCATATCGCCCGCCACTGGGACCGGGGCTATGGGCACCTCAGCACACGTCAGAACATGCAATTCAATTGGCCCGAGCTTGCAGAGGTGCCTGATATCCTGGAGTCGCTGGCCGAAGTCGAAATGCATGCCATTCAGACCAGCGGCAACTGTATCCGCAATGTCACCACGGATCAGTTTGCCGGCGTTGCCTCCGACGAATCCCTGGATCCGCGGCCATACTGCGAACTGCTGCGCCAGTGGTCCACCAACCACCCGGAATTTGACTGGCTGCCGAGGAAGTTCAAGATCGCGGTGACCGGGGCTAGCTCCGACCGCGCTGCCATAGCCGTGCACGACATCGGACTCGCCGTGTACCGCCATACAGACTCGGGCGTGTGTTTCGACGTATACGTGGGCGGAGGCCAGGGGCGCACACCTGCCGTGGCCCAACTCATCCGTCAGGGGCTTCCAGTGCAGCACCTGCTCACCTACACAGAAGCGATCATGCGGGTCTACAACCGCTACGGGCGCCGCGACAACAAGTACAAGGCGCGCATAAAGATACTCGTGAAAGCGATGACGGCCGAAGGGTTCCAGCAGCGCGTGGACGAGGAGTGGGCGCACCTCAAGGACTCACCCAGCACGCTGACCGAGGGTGAAATCGAGCGCATGGAGGCATTCTTTCGTCCGCACAACTACCCAGCAGCGGAAGCCTTCGACCTGGGCGGCGAGCGCTTGCGCGACCAGCAATTCGACCGGTGGGTCCGCACCAACGTGACGGAGCACAAGGTCTCCGGATATGCGGTGGTTACCCTCTCCACAAAAATCACCGGGGTACCTCCGGGCGACGTATCGGATGCTCAGATGGAAGCCGTCGCCGACTGGGCGGACGAGTTCGGCTTCGGCGAGATACGCATCAGCCACGATCAGAACTTCGTCTTGCCAGATGTGCCGGTGGCGCGTTTGAGCGAGCTGTGGCGCAACGCTTGCGAAGCACAGCTGGGTGCTGCCAATGCTGGCCTGCTGTCCGACATGATCTGCTGCCCCGGCGGCGACTACTGCTCGCTGGCCAACGCGAAATCCATACCGCTGGCCGAAGCTATTCAGCGCCGCTTCGACGACTACGATTATCAGTACGACTTGGGCAGTCTGGATATCAACATATCCGGCTGCATGAATGCCTGCGGCCACCATCACGTGGGCCATATCGGTATTCTTGGCGTGGACAAGAAGGGCGCCGAGTTCTACCAGATATCATTGGGCGGCCACAGCGGCGAGCACGGCCTGGCAGCCTCGCTGGGTCAGATCATCGGTCCTTCGTTCTCGCGGGCTACCGTGCCCGACGTAATCGCGCGAATACTCGACGTGTTCGTGGCGCAAAGAGTAGAAGAAGAAACGTTCCTTGGGTGCTTCCGGCGGATCGGCATGGAGCCCTTCAAGCAGCAGGTTTACGAACGTGCCGCTTGAAGAACTGGGAATGATTCTCGCGCTGAACGATCGGACGCCCAGCGAGCGAGCGATGGTACCTCAGGCCGACTGGGCAGCGGACGGCGAAGACGGCCTGCTGTTGGCGGTGGATGTCGAACCAAGCGAAACCTTAGCTCAGGCGCCGCTCATCGGGGTGGAGTTTCCTGCGTTCAACGACGGCCGAGCCTTATCATTGGCGGTGCTGTTGAGAACGCGGTTCGGCTTCACCGGGGAACTGCGTGCGGTCGGCGACGTGCGGCCCGACCTCCTGCATTATCTGGTGCGCTGCGGGTTCGACAGCGCGGAGCTGAAGTCCAACGCCGTGAGCGCCAGCGGTGCCCTGGTCTCAACGGGCTTCAACGTACTTGCGCCCTACCGCGACAACTATCAAGCTTCAGTGGTGGAATCGGAGCCAGCCTATCGTCGAGTCAGGAGAGGTGCTTAGCACCGGGATCGTCGAGTCCTTTTTTTTGATCTTCACCAGCGCAGCCGCGCTGGCAAGCATTGCGCTGTATACCCGACAACCGCTGATAGTGGCTTACATAGCCATCGGTTGCCTGCTGGGACCACATGGATTCGCGCTGGTAGCCGACCCTGATCTGCTCTCCGAGATCGCCGAGATCGGCATCATCTTTCTGTTGTTCCTGGTTGGCCTGGATCTGCCGCCGAACAAGCTGAGGAACATGCTCGGAGAATCTCTGCTCACCGCGCTTGGCACCACAGCCATATTCATGCTCAGCGGCTACCTGCTGATGCGCGCTTTCGATTACTCGGTGACAGAATCCATAGTGACCGGCATAGCAGTCACCTTTTCCAGCACCATTCTCGGCATCAAGTTGCTGCCCACCACCGTGCTGCATCATCGGCACGTCGGGGAAATCGTGGTAAGCCTGCTGCTGGTGCAGGATCTCATTGCCATACTCGCGTTGATCTTTCTGGCCAGCTACAGCGGTTCCGTCACGGAAACGCTGACCAGCCTGGGGACGGTGCTGGTGGCACTTCCCGTGGTTGCCGGCGGCGCATTCCTGGGCGTGCGCTACTGTATCCTGCCGTTGATACAGAAGTTCGACGCGTTTCACGAGTACATCTTTCTGCTGGCCCTGGGCTGGTGCCTGGGTATTGCGAGCGCCGGTCACTTTCTGGGTCTTTCCTTCGAGATCGGCGCTTTCGTAGCTGGCGTGGGCCTGGCTACCAGTCCTATCGCACAGTACATCGCCGAGAGTTTGCGTCCGCTGCGTGACTTCTTTCTGGTGCTGTTCTTCTTCTCGGTAGGCGCGGAACTCAACGTCGGCCTGCTCATGGAGGTGTTCTTCCCTACCCTGCTGCTGGCTATAGTGCTGATTATCACCAAGCCGACCGTGTTCTCCCTGCTCCTTCAATGGCAGGGCGAAAGTCGGTCCACATCCTGGGAAGTGGGCTGTCGCCTCGGACAGGCATCGGAGTTCTCGCTGCTGGTCAGCTACGTTGCTGTGGGCGCAGCCATGCTCAGCGTGGAAGCCGCCCATATCATTCAGGGCGCCACCGTAATCACCCTGGTGCTCTCGAGCTACGCAGTGATCTTCCGCTACCCCTCACCCATCGCTATTTCCCCTCGCCTCAGGCGCGACTGACCCCATAGGACCCAGGCGGGCTATGCAGGACGCCTCACCCGGGACGCCGCCAGCTGTGTATATCCACGCCCAGCCAGCGCTGCAAGCTGGTCTCCACCTTGGCCGCCAGTCGTTCAATGGGCTTTTTGTGTTCCACCCAGTGAACCCGGTAAACGTCCGCTGATTCGCAAGCGCGGGTGAGGTATTCGTCGCTGGTCGAGATCTGATCTACCAGACTCAGGTCAATGGCACGCTGGCCGTACCAGGTCTCGCCCGTGGCCACCTGCTCCAGGTCGATCTGAGGACGATGGGTGCCAACAAACTCCTGGAACAGCGTGTGTACGTCCTCCAGATCGGAAATGAACTTTTCCCGGCCCTCTTGCGTATTTTCGCCCAGCACGGTCAGCGTGCGCTTGTACTTGCCGGCCGTAAGCACTTCCACATCCACGTCGTGCTTTTTGAGCAGCCGATGCACGTTCGGAATCTGTGCCACCACGCCAATCGATCCCACCACCGCGAACGGCGCTGCCAGCACCTTGTCGGCCACCGCTGCCATCAGATAGCCACCGCTAGCCGCCACCTTGTCCACCGCCACAGTGAGCGGCACGCCGTGCTCTTTGACGCGAACCAACTGGGAGGCCGCCAAGCCGTAGCTGTGCACCAACCCCCCCTGACTTTCCACCCGCACTACCACCTCGTCGGTGGCTGCGGCCAGCGTCAACACGGCGGTAATCTCCGTAGCAAGGTCCTGCACACGGCTGGCTTGCAGGTCCCCGTGAAAGTCTAGAACAAAGATTCTTTCGGGCGCAGCCGGTACCTCCTCCGGTTCGGGTGGCGCGCTTTTAGCCCTGCTCTTGGCCACCTGCTTGTCTGTCTTTCTCTGCGCGCGGCGCTCTTTTTTCAAGGCGGCGGGCTCCAGCAGCGCCCCCTGCATTTCCTGCTTGAGCGCATTCAACCCCTCGTTAAGCTTACGCACCTCCAGGTGGCCCCGTTCTCTTTGTCGCATGCGCAGGCGCGAGCTGGCGCCAACGCCCAAGATGACCAGGATTGCAATAACCACGGTAACCGCCTGGGCAAGAAACACCAGATACCCGTACAAGTAATCCATGGCAGGCCATCACGACAACGAAGGCGCGCTAATTTACTGATAGAACCCCATGGCGTCCAGGCAAACCGTCAAGCCCGCCGAGCGTTGACCTGGTCGATGAAATCATCGATGAGCCAGCGGGAGATGGCCGTTGCCGGCGGGATGTTTGGCAGATCGTCCACCTTAAACCAGCGCGCCTCAGCGATTTCGCTTTGCTGGCAGACGATGTCTCCACCAGCGTACTCGGCATGGAATCCCAGCATGAGAGAGTTCGGAAACGGCCAGCTCTGGCTGCCAAGGTAGCGCAAACCACCCAGCTGGATGCCGACTTCTTCCGCCACCTCCCGATGAACCGTCTGCTCGATGGATTCACCCACCTCCACAAAACCCGCCAGGGTGCTGAACATGCCGTTGGGCCAATTGGCGTTGCGTGCCAACAGCATTTCGTCTTCCCTGGTAACCAGGACGATGATGCTCGGGGCTATTCGGGGATAGCACACCAGCGAGCACTCGGGACACACCTTGGCGCGGTCCGCGTCGTGATCCGCGGTGGCCGTACCGCAACGCCCGCAGAAGCGGTGAGAATTGTGCCAATCGATTACCTGTTGCGCGCGTCCCGCCAGGTAAAACAGGGGAGGCTCCACCCGGCCCAACCAGGAGAACAAGTTGTCCGCCGCGTAGCCCTCGGGAATCTGACCCTTACCCTCCAGCGCAAAACAGGAACGTCCGCGGTAGATGCCAAGGAAGTGCTCATCCCCCAGGTCCATGTCCATCCAGCGCAGGTCATCGCGACTCACCGGGCGCGGGACGCCGTGCTCCGCCGCGCACACCATCTGCCCGTCCACGCTGAGAAAGTACCAGGCATCCTCGTGACTCTGGCTCGCGGGCGCCTTTACATGAGACTCAAACTCATCCGGATCGGTGGGCCACATCAGCTCATACCCCTTTGTCGCTTGCAGGAGCGACCTTACCACAGCCAAATGCACCGCCAGGTGCCATTGAAACCGGCTCCACGCACCGATATGGTGGTGTCGTCGCCCGCCTGCTCGAGCCGTGTAATGGCAACACAGGCCATAGAAAAAAAGCCGCAACACGGCCAACAATAACCACGAGTCCAAATTAAGGAGGGGTCCGGCTCGCCGGACAAACCATGCAGGCAACCAGCAAGGCATTCTGGGAGAACTTCCTCGGTCACGCGCCCGAGTGGTACAAGCGCGCGATCCTGATTTTTCTGTTGATCAACCCCGTACTGTTTCTGATCAGCCCGTTCTGGACCGGCTGGTTGTTGGTGCTAGAATTCATCTTCACCCTGGCAATGGCACTGCGCTGCTATCCCCTGCAGCCGGGGGGCTTGCTCGCCCTGGAGGCCGTGGCCATCGGGATGACCAGTCCCGAGACCATTCGCATGGAGGTGTTCAGCAACTTCCCTGTGATCCTCCTGCTCATGTTCATGGTGGCCGGCATCTACTTCATGAAGGAGCTGCTGCTCTTCACCTTTACAAAGATTATTTTAGGTATTCGTTCTAAAACCCTAATATCTTTACTATTTTCCTTCGTTGCAGCCTTCCTGTCCGCCTTTCTCGACGCTCTCACAGTAACCGCCGTGATCATCAGCGTGGCAGTGGGCTTTTACTCGGTCTATCACAAGGTAGCGTCCGGCAAGAGCTTTTCAGACGATCACGAGCATTCGGAAGACCACCTGATTCCGGAACTGCATCGCGAAGACCTGGATCAGTTTCGAGCGTTTCTGCGCAGCCTGTTGATGCATGGCGCCGTGGGCACCGCCCTGGGTGGCGTATGTACCACCGTGGGAGAACCCCAGAACCTGCTTATTGCCGGCAAGCTGGAATGGCAGTTCGTGGAGTTTTTCGTACAGATGTCGCCGGTCACCATGCCCGTATTGGTCGCCGGCCTGATCACGTGCGTGCTCTTAGAGCAAACAAAGCTGTTCGGCTATGGCACTACGGTGCCCGATGCTGTGCGCACCATTTTGCGCGAGTTCGATGCCGAAGAGACCAATAACCGTACCAGCCGAGACGTCGCGCGACTGGTCATCCAGGCCGTCGCGGCCATCCTGCTGGTCATCGCCCTGGGACTGCATTGGGCGGAGGTCGGCCTGATTGGGCTCATGGTCATCGTGGTGCAAACGGCGCTCAATGGCACAGTCGAAGAGCACCAGCTGGGCCCCGCTTTCCATGAGGCTCTGCCTTTCACCGCGTTGCTGGTGGTCTTCTTCGGTATCGTGGCCGTCATCCACGACCAGCACCTGTTCTCTCCCGTGATCAATTACGTGCTTACCCTGGACATCTCCATACAGCCCGGCATGTTCTATATAGCCAATGGGATACTGTCGGCCATCAGCGACAACGTCTTCGTGGCTACCGTGTACATCAACGAGGTCAAGGCGGTTTTCGATAGCGGACAGATCGAGCGCGATCATTTCGAACTGTTGGCGATTGCCATCAACACAGGTACCAACATACCCAGCGTTGCTACCCCGAATGGACAAGCTGCGTTTTTGTTCCTGCTCACCTCCTCCATCGCGCCGCTGGTGCGTTTGTCATACGGCCGCATGGTGGTGATGGCATTCCCCTACACGATCGTCATGGGAACAACGGGGTGGTTCGCGGTTCACTACCTACTCTGACGGAACGCGACGCCACAGGCTGCCGCCGCTCTCCTGGTCCAGGTAGTCCAGCACTTGATGATGGGCCGCCGCCTCATCCGCACTAGGCTCAATGACACGCAATGGCGCACGGTCCGCCTGTGCTGTTAGAGCATCCATCACTTCCGCTGGGGCTTGCGCCGTATTGTCCAGCGAGCCGAACAGCGCGGTCTGGCCTCCAGTCATCAGCAGGTAGACGTCCGCTAGAATTTCGGCGTCCAGCAATGCACCGTGCAATGTGCGCGAAGAGTTGTTCACCTGATAACGCCGGCAAAGTGCATCCAGATCGTTTTTCTGTCCGGGGTGCTTGTGACGGGCCAGCGCTAACGAATCGGTCACGGAGCAGAGCTGTGCGACGTTCCTGTGGGGGCCTGGCAGCCGAGCAAACTCATGGTCCAGGAACGCCACGTCGAAGCCAGCGTTGTGGATGATCAGCTCGCAACCTGAAAGAAACGTCACAAACTCCTCAACAATGGCGTCGAACAGGGGTTTGTCTGCCAGAAACTGATCGCTGATGCCGTGCACTTCAAACGCGCCGTCATCCACCTCTCGTTGCGGGTTGACGTACTTGTGGAAGTGTCGGCCGGTCAGCTTGCGGTCTATGATCTCCACCGCACCGATCTCGATGATGCGGTGACCCTGAGCGGGCTCAAGCCCGGTGGTCTCAGTGTCAAGCACAACTTGCCGCACTAGCTCAGCATCTCATCGATGGCCACGTTGGCCGCCCTGTCAACACGCTCGTTCTCAGGGTGGCCACTGTGGCCCTTTACCCAGAACCATTGAATGTCGTGCTGCTCCACCAGAGCATCCAGCACCTCCCACAAGTCCTGGTTCTTCACGGGCTTTTTCTGGGCCGTGCGCCAACCGTTTCGCTTCCAGTTGGCCATCCAGTCGATGACGCCCTTGCGCACGTATTCGGAGTCTGTGGTCAGCTTCACGGCGCACGGGCGCCTGAGCTGCTTGAGACCCTCGATGGCGGCCTGCAATTCCATCCGGTTGTTGGTCGTCTGCGCAGTCGCGCCGCTCACCAGCTTCTCACTATCGCCGATCCGCAACAGCGCGGCCCAGCCACCCGGACCAGGGTTTCCTCGACAGGCGCCGTCGGTGAATATCTCAACGGGGTCGCTCAATACCTTTCCAACTACTGAGCTTGGGATAGGCCACCGGGTTGAGCTTGCCGGGCCGAGCTTCCATTGCCGTGAAATCCGGCCGCACGGCGGCCGCCTGCTTGACCGCGACGATGATATAGACCGCACCAAAAGGTGGACGGTGATCATCCAACAACTTGCGCAGCCGCCCACCCCAGTGGCGTGGGTACCAGCTCACGGGCTCGGTCTCTGCGGCGCTGGGCGCTCCAACTGCGAACGGCATGCCATATGCCATGTGCTGCACGCTTTCCGACAACTCAAAGCCCAGAACGGTGAGCCAATCTACGATGCGTGCGGGTCGCAGGAAGCGCAATCCAGATAATGCACCCTTCCCGGGCCGACCAAGTAACGTTCGCAGGCCCCAAACACTCACTGGATTGAAGCCGCAAACCACCAGGCGCCCTCCCGGACGTAACACCCGCGCGACTTCACGTACGGCCGTACGCGGATCTTCAGCGCCTTCAAGCAAGTGGTGCACCAGCAGGGCATCCATGCTGCCGTTGGGTAGCGGCAACGCGTCCAGCTCACAATAGAAGTACCCGCGCTCATCGTCGGCGTGCACCCCGAACGCCACCGCGCCAGGCCCCAGGCTGTAGAGCCGATTGCGAACCATGCACCCGCGCACGGTCTCAGTCAGGCGCGTCTGGCAACCTGCCCACAGCAATGAGTCACCGTGGAATCGTCGAGCGATCTCTTGGAGGTGCGGCGCTTGCTCCGCCAGCAGTCGTTCCCCCAGCGGCGTAGCGAACCAGGTCGAAAGGTCGTGCCAAGTGGATGTTGCCAACAGTCTAGGTATGTATCACAGTTACCGCTCCATTTTGAATGCAGCCCCCGCAGACCGCAACCATACGAATAAGATGCGCAGCGCGGAGACCCACTCAGCCCCTTGCGGTGCGGCCAGCCGGCGCGTGCCCGGCCTACTGTTTGCGGCCATGCTTACACTACAGCTTTCTTGTCAAAGTATTGCGCCACCGGCCAGTCTAGACACACCTGCCCCAACCGCACCCACGTACACGCCGCTCGACATCCCCCCACTGACCCCGAGTGTCACGTACCAACTGCAGCCCAACCTGTGGCGGGATGTGCGGCAGAGTTTCGAGTTGCCCCACGAACTCCATCAACGGCGGGTAGCCCAGGAGTTGCGTTGGCTGCGCGAGCACCCTAACTACCTGATGCGTCTGCATCCCCGTCTGCAGCGTTACCTGGGCTACATCCATACGCGCGTGCGGGCCCGCGGGCTGCCCGGAGAACTGGCGCTGCTTCCCATCGTCGAGAGTGCTCTGGACCCTTACGCCTTTTCTCCGGAGGGTGCAGCTGGTCTGTGGCAGTTCATGCCTGCTACCGGGCGACGTTTCGGGCTGCGTCGCGATTGGTGGTACGACGGCCGCCGTGATCCCGTGGCGGCCACGGAGGCCGCGCTGGATTACCTGCAACTGCTGCACCGGCGCTTTGGCGATTGGTCGCTGGCATTAGCAGCATACAACGCCGGAGAAGGCACGGTTCAACGCGCCCAACGTCGAGGCCCGGCAGGCGCGAGCTACTGGGACCTGCCGCTGCCACGTGAAACCCGAGCCTACGTGCCACGCCTGTTGGCCCTATCGGCGCTGGTCACCGATCCCGCGGCCTACGGCATCACTCTGCCAGTAGTCGTGCCGGGGATTCCGTTTAGCATCGTTAGCACCGACACCCAGATCGATATTGCCGTGGCGGCCGAACACCTGGAGGTGGGGCTAGACACGTTGTACGGTTGGAACCCCGCGCTCAACCAATGGGCGACCCCACCCAGCGGCCCACATCGACTCATGGTTCCAGGCGGGCAACTGAATGATTTCGAGCAGAAGCTGGCATCCATACCCATGGAGCAGCGAGTTCACTGGACTCGCATCCAGGTAAGCAGTGGCGACACGCTCAGCGAACTTGCGAGGCGCCACCGAACCGATGTGAGCAGTCTAAAAAAGGCTAACAACCTGCGCGGTAACACCATTCGAATCGGTCAGGCGCTATACATTCCCAGCTCGACCCGAGGCCTGGACAACTACCCGCCCGCCAGACGCGCCGCTGGCGCCACCTATGTCGTGCGTCAGGGCGATTCGTTATGGTCGATCAGCCGCGCCCACGGCGTCAGCACCCTAGGCCTGATGAAGGCAAACCACGTTGGCCCCAAAGAGTTGCTCAAAGTCGGGCAGCGACTGCGCATCCCTGGAGGGCGCGAAAAAGTCATCCGCACCGTCAACTACGGCGTTCGACCGGGCGACTCGCTCTCGAAAATTGCCGCCCGCTTCAACGTGCGCGTTTCTGACATCGCGAGCTGGAACCAACTGAACGTCGATCGATACCTGAAGCCGGGCCAGTCGCTCAAGCTGTTCGTGGATGTCTCCGCCGCGGATTAGGACCTATAGCGAGCGGTCGATAGAGGCATCCTGCTCCAGCGTATCGTAGAACGCCACGAAATCTAGGTTGGCGATGCGGTCCTTCAGATAGCTTCGCATGTCGGCGATCTCACGGTCGGGCATGATCAGAATGTCGCCTTCCTCCACGTGGGTAACGGTCACCACGGCGATCCCGCCGTCTGGTAGCTGCGCTTGCCCTACGCTCTTGTCAACATCCATGGGACGCTGCATCTCAAACGCCGCCATTAGCACCGTAGCCGGCACCTCGGCATTAGTGCGACGCGACAGGGGAAACGTCTCCCACTGAAGTCCGAAGTCACGGGCCACATCGGATACGCTCTCGCCGGTGCGCACCCGCTCCAATGCGCTGGCGTGGCCAGCCTCAGCCAACGCGCGCGCGCGCTCTACCACCAACGCTGCGCGGATGTCGGCTGCCACAGCTTCGAACGGAATCGGCGCGGGGTCATATCGTTCGTCTACCCGAAGCACCACGGCCCTGTAGTCTGAGAGCTCGATGGCTGGGCTGTTGTAGCCTCTCACCAGCACATCGCTACTAAAGGTGGCATCACGCAGTTCGGCGTTACCAAATACGCCCGCTCCTTCCGCCCGGGTCACCCCATCAACCGTCTGGACAGCAAGCCCCAGCGCTTCAGAAATGCCTTCCAGGGATTCCGGTTCCTCGAACGCGAGCCCGTCCAACTCGCGCAGGCGCTCGGCGAACAGCAACTCCGCCTGCTCCATGCGTAATCGCTGCTCGATATCAGGGCCCATCACCTCTAGCGCGGGAAACTCAGATATCTCAATGCTCACTAACTCGATGAGGTGGTAGCCCGCCTGGGTGCGTACGGGGTCGGAAACCTCCCCTTGCTCCAAAGACCACAAGGCTTCCTCAAACTGCGGGTCATCAATCACGCCCTTGGCCAGCAGGCCGAGCGAGCCGCCCTGAGACGCCGAGCCGAGGTCTTCGGAGTACTCCCTGGCCAACTCCGCAAAGTCCGCGCCGTCGCGCAGGCGCTGCTTGAGCTCGGTCAGAGTCGTGATCGCGGCCTCTTCAGTGCGATCGTCGCCCACCTCCAGAAGGATGTGGCGGCTCGAGCGCTGATCACTGCCAACGGCGGTTGCCACTTCCGCCGCGTAAGCCGACTCCACGTCTTCTGGCGTAACTTCTATGCTGGAATCGTCCAGCAACCCCACGGCAGACAGCTCGACGAACGACACGTCCGCCGACTCTACGGTCCGATAATCCAACGCGTTCTCGTCGTAGCGCAGGCGCACTTGTTCATCACCAACGTCCACCTCACCGATGAAGTCGTCAGGTGAGAATTCAAGATACGCCAGATCCCTCCTCTGATTGAGCAGGCGCGCCGCTTGAGCCATTTCCCATTCGGTCAGGAACGCGGAATCCGCGATGCCTTCCTGCAGCTGGGTAAGCGCCAGTTCCATCCTGTGCTCGCGAAGAAAGTCCTGTGGTGTGAATCGCATGACCTGAACCATGCGGCGGTAGGCATTGGCATCGTAGCGCCCATCCGCCTGAAAGGCGGGATTGTCTCGAATGGAAGCGTTGACGCGCTCGTCACTTACCTCCATTCCAAGATCTTCCAGCGCTTGAGCCAGCAGCGTTCGACCAATCAGCTGCTCCAAGGCACTTGCCTGCAGATCACCCAGGTCGATCTGGCTTGCGTCGAACTGTTCGCCGAGCTCGATCGCCAGGCGGCGCTGCTCGCGCTCAGCCGCTTTGATCAGCTCGGCCTGAGTGATGTCGTGACCATTGACGCTAGCCACTTCCGGCTCACCGGTAACGAACAGATTGAACGCACCAAATCCGAAAATCGCCAATACGAAGATCAGCACACCAACTAGGATTTTGAATCCGATTCCCTGAGTCTGATCGCGCAGCTTCTGCAACATCAGCCAATTCCTACGGGTGAAAAAAAGAAAAAGGCGCAACGATGCGCCTTCTTCCGTTTGTACTGAACCTTGGTTCAGGCCATGCCAGCTAGTGCTAGTTCAGCGCATCCTTCAAGGCTTTACCGGGCTTGAACGCCGGCACTTTCGCCGCGGCGATCTGGATCGGTGCTCCCGTTTGCGGATTACGACCTGTCCTTGCGGCACGGTCGCGTACCGTAAACGTACCAAAGCCAACCAGCGCTACCGGGTCTGCTTGCTTCAGCGAGCTAGTGATTGCGTCGATGGCAGCATTCAGTGCCCTACCGGCATCTGCCTTGGAGATGTCTGCTGACTCGGCGATCCGATCAATCAATTCGGTCTTGTTCACATTCGGCCCCTCAATGGTTTTTGAAAACCCCGCGACATCTCCTGTTGCTTTTTTCGTGTCAGACACCGCAGCGCCGGCAGTTTTATACCAACACCGGTATGGACCTGCAAGCTTAAAACCCGCATTTTTAGTGAGGTCGCTCGGTGTTCCCAGCTTCGTCGGACTGACCCACCTCAGCGATGGAAGTGCTGGTTTTGGTATCGGCAAGTCGAGGTTCGGGCATTCGTTCTAAGGCAATTTCCAGCACATCGTCCATCCACTTTACCGCCTTAATATTGAGATTCGCTTTCACATTGTCCGGTATCTCTTTGAGATCCCTTTCGTTCTCCGCCGGTATGATCACGTTCTTTACACCGCCGCGGTGGGCGGCCAGGAGCTTTTCCTTCAATCCGCCGATGGGTAGCACCTGACCGCGAAGCGTGATTTCGCCAGTCATGGCCACATCCGCGCGCACCGGTATCCCGGTCACCACCGACACCAACGCGGTACACATTCCGATCCCCGCACTGGGTCCATCCTTGGGAGTGGCACCTTCGGGCACATGGATATGCATATCGTACTTCTCATGGTAGTCGTCGCTGATACCCAGAATTGCGGCCCGACTGCGAACGAAGGTCTGAGCTGCCTGGATAGACTCCTGCATCACGTCCCCCAGCGAGCCGGTCTTGGTCTGCCGCCCTTTTCCAGGCACAGCAACGGCCTCTATGTTGAGCAGCTCGCCGCCCACTTGAGTCCACGCAAGGCCGGTCACGATACCGATCTGATTTTCTTCTTCGGCCAGTCCATAGCTATGCTTGCGGACGCCGTTGTAGTCCTCGATCTCGTCTTCATGGATGACTAAGGCGCTTTTCTCGCCAGCGGCTCCCTGCAGCGCCTGCTGTTTGACCACTTTCCGGGCCAGTTTGGCTATCTCACGCTCAAGGCCACGCACGCCGGCTTCCTTGGTGTAGTAGCGGATCAGGTGCAGGATCGCATCGTCGTCAATCCTCAACTCATCTTCGCGCAGCCCGCTAAGGCGCATCTGCTTCGGCACCAGATAACGCTTGGCGATATTGAGCTTTTCATGCTCTGTATACCCAGGCAGCCGAATGACCTCCATTCGGTCAAGCAACGGAGCCGGAATATTCATGGAATTGGAGGTACACACGAAGAACACGTCGGAAAGGTCGTAATCCACCTCCAGGTAGTGGTCGTTGAACGTGTTGTTCTGCTCCGGGTCGAGCACCTCAAGCACGGCGCTGGCGGGATCACCGCGAAAATCCATGCCCATCTTGTCTATTTCGTCCAGCAGAAACAGCGGGTTCTTCACCTTGGCCTTCGACATCTTCTGCAGAACCTTGCCCGGCATCGAACCGATGTAGGTGCGCCGGTGTCCACGAATCTCCGCCTCGTCCCGCACGCCCCCCAAGGCCATACGCACGAACTTTCGATTGGTTGCCCTGGCGATACTCTCGCCCAGCGAGGTCTTGCCCACTCCGGGCGGGCCCATCAGGCACAGCACCGGCCCTTTGAGCTTTTTCACCCGAGATTGCACCGCAAGGTATTCAATGATCCGATCCTTGACCTCCTCAAGGCCATAGTGGTCCTCGTCGAGTATTTTCTGCGCCGCCGCCAGATCCCGCCGCACGCGGCTTTTCGCTTTCCAGGGGATGCCCAGCATCCAATCCAGGTAGCTGCGCACCACCGTCGCCTCTGCTGACATAGGCGACATCAATTTCAACTTATTGAGCTCGGCGAGTGCCTTTTCTTTGGCCTCCTTGGTCAGTCCCGCGGCTTCGATCTTGGCTTCCAGTTCCTCGATCTCATTGGGTGCTTCTTCGAGGTCACCCAACTCTTTTTGAATCGCCTTCATCTGCTCGTTGAGGTAATACTCGCGCTGGCTCTTCTCCATCTGCTTTTTCACGCGACCACGTATGCGCTTTTCCATTTGGTGCACATCGATTTCCGCGTCCATCAGACCCAACAACGCATCCATCCGATCGGTCATCGTGTGGGCTTCCAGAATGCTCTGCTTGTCCTCCATCTTGAGCGACAACTGGGCGGCAATGGTGTCCACTAGCCGTGCAGGATCGTCGATGCTCGACAGTGAGCTCAGCACCTCCTCGGGGACTTTACGGCTGGCCTTCACATACTGCTCGAATTGGCCCATCACGGTTCGGACCAACGCCTCGGATTCCCGCGCTTCCACCACTGGCTCCGCGATGCGCTCCACCTGAGCGGTGAGATAGTCATCATCGTCGGTCAGCTCGAGTAGCCGGGCACGTTCACCACCTTCCACCAATACCTTTACCGTGTCGTCGGGAAGCTTCAGGAGCTGAAGCACGGTCGCCACCGTGCCGGTGTCATAGAGATCGTCCGCGCCAGGTGCATCAACTTCCGGATCGCGCTTGGCGACCAGCAGGATCTGCTTGTCGTCTTCCATGGCGGCATTCAACGCTCGAATGGAACTCTGTGTGCCAACGAACAGCGGATGTACCCCGTGGGGATAAACCACCATGTCGCGCAGGGGCAAAACGGGAACTCGAGATCCTTCGGTACTTGACACGTTAGTTGACGTCCCTATTGGTCTGATGGTGAACGAACACACAACATACTAGCAGCGCGCCGGCAGCGCGATGCCGCAGGTTGTGCAAGGAATGTAATTTCGGTCGCGGAACTACCTCAATGACCCAGCCATAGACCTCAGTCTTTGGGGGCGGCTTGGGCCTTTTCAACGTTCTCGTACATCAGCATCGGCTCACTTTCGCCGTTGATCACGCTTTCGTCGATCACGACCTTGCTCACGGACGAGGACGATGGCAAATCGTACATGGTGTGGAGCAATACCGCCTCGAGAATAGAGCGCAAGCCGCGCGCGCCCGTCTTCCGTTCCATGGCCTTCTGGGCCACGGCACGCAGCGCATCGTCGCGGAAGTCCACCTCCACGTCCTCCATCTCGAACAGCTTGGTGTACTGCTTGGTGAGGGAGTTTTTTGGCTCCGTGAGAATGGTCACCAACGCGTCGGTATCCAGTTCTTCCAGGGTGGCCACCACCGGCAAGCGCCCCACAAATTCGGGAATCAACCCGTAACGAATCAGGTCTTCCGGTTCCACCTGGCGCAAGGTCTCGCCGATGGTTTTGCGCTCTTGTTCGCCCTTCACCTGCGCGCCGAATCCAATTCCGGATTTGTCGGAGCGGTCGGTAATGACTTTGTCCAACCCGGCGAACGCGCCACCGCAGATGAACAGAATATTGGAGGTGTCTACCTGCAGAAACTCCTGCTGGGGGTGCTTTCTGCCCCCTTGTGGAGGCACCGAGGCCACGGTACCTTCGATGAGCTTGAGCAGCGCTTGCTGAACGCCCTCACCAGACACATCGCGGGTGATCGAAGGGTTATCCGACTTGCGCGATATCTTGTCGATCTCGTCGATGTAAACGATGCCCACCTGGGCGCGTTCCACATCATAATCGCACTTCTGCAGCAGCTTCTGAATGATGTTCTCGACATCTTCGCCCACATAACCCGCCTCGGTGAGTGTGGTGGCGTCAGCAATGGTAAAAGGAACATCCAGAAGCCGGGCGAGGGTTTCGGCAAGCAGCGTCTTGCCGCTGCCGGTAGGTCCGATCAAGAGAATGTTCGACTTGGACAGCTCTACGTCATCTTTCTTGCCCGTGTAGTTCAACCGCTTGTAGTGGTTGTACACCGCGACAGAAAGCACTTTCTTGGCGTGTTCCTGACCAATGACGTACTGATCGAGAATCTCGTTGATCTCGACAGGGACCGGCAGTCGATCGCTATCTTTCGTCTGGCCGCCCTCGGCGACCTCTTCGCGAATGATGTCGTTACACAGTTCGACACACTCGTCGCAAATGAACACCGAAGGGCCCGCAATCAACTTGCGTACTTCGTGCTGGCTCTTGCCGCAAAAGGAACAGTAGAGGAGCTTCCCTGACTCTTCGCCCTTACCGCTATCGTCAGCCATAGTTACCTCTCGCCTAGCTCGGCCTGGATAGCGTTACCAGACCACTCAAACACTCACTTTGACTAAAGATTATCGCAATCTAGCGCCATATAAGGCTANNAGTGTGGTCGCATCGGCAATGGTGAAAGGCACGTTCAATAAGCGTGCCAGTGTCTCGGCGAGCAGGGTCTTGCCACAACCGGTCGGGCCGATCAGCATCACGTTGCTCTTGGAAAGCTCTACTTCCTCGACCTTGAGCCCGGACTCGAGCCGCTTGTAGTGGTTGTAGACAGCCACCGACAGTACTTTCTTGGCATGGTACTGACCGATCACATAGTCGTTCAAGATATGGTTGATTTCGTGCGGTGTGGGCAGCTTGCTGCCGGTCCCCGCCGCCGACTTCTCTTGAATTTCCTCGCGGATAATGTCGTTGCAGAG
>DEBD01000013.1:288816-465632 GCA_002348385.1 Gammaproteobacteria bacterium UBA2965
TATAAGGCTATCTAGATCACGCTAACCCAAACCGCCGCATCGGTGTGTGCACCTAACGGTGCCGTTACCTTGCTGCCTTGACCGCCAGAATGCAAGTATTGACGTGTAGCGGGTTTTTCTTAGTCGTGCAAGCGCCGCTTTGACCCTTACTCTCCTACCGCGGCAGCCAGCTTGGTGCGCGGGTTCTGCACCTCGTCGACCAGGCCGTAATCCTGGGCCTGGTCCGGGCTCATCCAGAAATCCCTGTCGGTATCTTCGGCAATCCGCTCCACGCTCTGCCCGGTGTGCTCGGCCAGGATCTCGTTGAGCCGCTGACGCATGAGCAGGATTTCCCGGGCCTGGATCTCAATGTCGGCTGCCATGCCACGCCCACCACCGGAAGGCTGATGGATCATCATGCGAGAGTTCGGCAGCGCCCTGCGTTTGCCCTTCGCCCCGGCTGCCAGCAGAAACGCGCCCATGCTCGCCGCCTGACCGATGCACATGGTGCTGACGTCACAGCGAACGAACTGCATGGTGTCGTATATGGACATGCCCGCGGTGACGGATCCACCCGGCGAGTTGATATACAACTGAATATCCTTATCCGGATTTTCCGACTCCAAGAACAGCAACTGGGCCACCACGAGATTGGCCACGTTGTCGTCTATTGGGCCCACCACGAAGATGAGCCGCTCCTTGAGTAGTCGCGAGTAGATGTCGAAAGCGCGTTCGCCCCGCGCCGACTGCTCAACCACCATGGGCACCAGGCCCAGGTTCTGAGTTGGCGCTGCTATCCGATCGCCGATGTCACTCATGAATTTCTCCGGTTGTCTGTTTAAACCTAATCGTGTTGGCCGGGATCGAGTCAATCCTCTGGCTCGGCGGTGTCGTCGTCGCCATCTTCCGCTTCAGGCGTTTGAATCGCGGTGCCCGCCATAATGTCCTCGTAATTGCTTTGCACTTTTTCTACCGCGGCGGTTTCCAGCACGTGCTCAATGACCTGCTCTTCGAGCACGGCCATTTCGATCTGGTGTAGTTGCTCGTGGTTGGAATAATACCAATTCACAACCTGCTGCGGCTCAGCATACTGCTGGGCCATGGTCTCGATTCGCTCCTTGACCCGATCGGCGTCGGGTTCCAGCTCGGCCTCATCAACAATCTCTCTGACAATCAGCCCCACCGACACGCGCCGCTCTGCCTGATCCGTGAAAAGGTCATCCGGCAGGTCTGGTTGCTCCTTGGCCGCGTACATCTGGAACTGCTGCAACATCTGCTGCTTCAGCGTCTCGATCTCGCTTGCGATCATGGTCTGCGGCAACGCAACGGTATGCAGATCATGCAGCTGATCCATCACCTGGCTTTTCACCTGATTGAGGATGGCGCCGTCCAGCTCTCTTTGCATGTTGCCCCGGACGTCTTCACGAAACGCCTCGAGGCCACCCTCCTCTACACCGAATCCCGCAAAGAACTCATCATCGAGTTCCGGAAGCTCGGAACTCGTCACCTCTTTGAGCTCGACGTGAAAGTTCGCCGCCTTGCCCCTTAGTTCTTCAGCTTGATAGTCCTCCGGGAAGCGCGCTTCGAAATCGGTCTCGTCCCCCGCACTCAGACCCGTCACACCCCGATCGAAATCCTCGATCATCTGCCCGGCGCCCAGCTCGAACGTCACACCCTCGCCCTGGCCACCCTCGAACGGCTCCCCATCCAGAGTGCCGGTAAAGTCCACAGTCACACGCTGCCCTACCTCACAGGCACCTGCTGCGGGCTCCCATGTTTGACGCTGTTCGCGCAGCCGCTGAATCATTGCGTCGATGTCAGCGTCTTCGATCTCACCCTCCGGCCGCTGCACGCTTACCTGGTCGAAGCTGACCAGCTCCACCACCGGCAGCACTTCGAAAGTGGCCGTGAACTCGAAATCGATACCCGGATCCATCTTCACCACATCCAGATTCGGAGACCCCGCCGGTTTAAGCTCTTCTTGCGTGATCGCCTCGAAGAAGCTGGACTGCATCAGCTCTCCCGCCACTTCCGCGCGGACAGCCGGACCATATCGTCGCCGCACCTCTTTCAGAGGTACCTTACCGGGACGAAAGCCCGGAAGCCTTACCTGGTGAGCGGTCTTGTCCAGGCGTTCGGTAACCTGCCCTTCGAAGGTCTGTGAGGGCACGGAGATCGTCATACGACGCTCCAGGCCCGAGGTGGTCTCAATGGATACTTGCACGATCGTTATTCTTCTATCGTCTGATAATCACTGCTAAATCTGGTTGGGGTGGACGATGGGGCTTGAACCCACGACCGCCGGGATCACAACCCGGAGCTCTACCAACTGAGCTACGCCCACCATAGGTCACACCATTATAAAGCCATTAGCGCGCTGGCAGGCGGATTGCCTACAACGTTAACGCTGCAGGATGGCACGCCCGGAAGGACTCGAACCTTCAACCCTCGGCTTAGCTTACCAACTACCGCTTTCGCGGCCACCCCGCCAAGGCGGGGCGTTTGTGGTCTGGACTATCTCTTCGCCATCTCAGGCGCCGCACGTATAGTCTCTACGGATCCCCGGCATGCGCATCGGCTGCGCTGCCCGGACTGCTACCCCCGCCGCCGCATTCGCGGTTGCGGGCCTTCGAAGCCCTGAGGTTTCCACGGGATTGCCATCAGCCTGACTGTTAAGGTTTCCCCGTTACGGTGCGGTCCACTCCAGCGGTTGCGTTTCCCGCAGGAGGCTCCTATTTCTGAAGGCCGATGCTCTATCCAGTTGAGCTACGGGCGCTCGTTTCGCTCTGCTCGTTCGGCGCTAAAAGCTGTTCCTCGCTGCACTGTGGCAAATTTTGGTCGGGGTAGAGAGATTTGAACTCCCGACATCCTGCTCCCAAAGCAGGCGCGCTACCAGACTGCGCTATACCCCGCGCGCGGCGCGATGATACTGGCGGCCTTTTGGACCGTCAAACCCCGGGGAAATCCCGCAAATTCTCGACGTTTCGCTGCCCCGTAGACGCCAGAAACCACCGACACCATGTAGAATGCCGCATTCGGAGCTGCCGCGCGGAGAATGAATGGGAGCAAAAGTACTCAATGGCCGTGCCCTGGCCAAGCGGCTGCGTGACGGTATCGCCGAAGACGTGGCGGCCATGGTAGCGAACGGCCAACGACCGCCGGCATTGGCAGTAATTCTTGTAGGTAACGATCCCGCCTCGGAAATCTACGTCAACCTTAAGCGACGCGACTGCGAGCAGGTGGGTATGCGCTGCGACGTCCAGCACCTCGAGGACTCCATCACCCAGCAAGAGCTGGAGCGCCGCGTGGCGGCCCTGAACGCAGACCCCGAAGTCGACGGTATTCTGGTTCAAGTCCCTCTGCCCGAGCACATTCGCGCCGATAGAATCATCGACATCGTCGATCCGGCAAAGGACGTGGATGGCTTCCACCCCTACAACATCGGTCGCCTCGCGTTGCGCCGCCCCGCACTGCGGCCTGGAACGCCTAAAGGCATCATGCAGCTCCTGGAGCAGACCCGCGTGCCGCTGCGCGGCCTGGACGCAACCATCCTCGGGGCGTCTAATCACGTCGGGCGGCCCATGGGCCTGGAACTGCTGCTGGCCGGCTGCACGGTCACCACTGCCCACAAATTCTCCAAGGACACCAAAGCCTATGCGCGCTCTGCAGACATTCTCATCTCCGCGGTGGGCAAGCCAGGCCTGGTACCCGGCGACTGGATCAAGCCCGGTGCCATCGTTGTGGATATCGGCATCACCCGCACCGCCAGCGGCAAGCTCCATGGCGACGTGATCTTTGACGAAGCCTGCGAAGTGGCCAGTTGGATCACACCCGTGCCGGGCGGCGTTGGACCAATGACCCGAGTGGCTATGATGCAGAACACGCTCATGGCTGCCCGCGCAGAGGTCGACTAGCGTGAACAGCCCCTAGTCGCCATGCGGCGTCTGTTCATTTCCGACCTGCACCTCACCGAGGTGGATTCACCCCAATACCGCGGGTTCGTAAGGCTGCTGCACACCGCCCGCCAGCACGCAGACCAACTTTACATCCTGGGCGACCTGTGCGAAGTGTGGGTTGGTGACGACGATGATGCTCCCCTGCCATGCGCGCTACAGGACGCTCTGCGCACGGCAAGCACCGACCTGGCGCTGTTTTTTCTTCCAGGGAATCGAGACTTCCTGCTGGGAAACGACTTCGCCGCCCAATGCGGCCTTACCCTGCTCACCGACCCCTGTCGCCTGGACGACGCGACCCTCATTACCCACGGGGACCAGTATTGCACCGACGACACCGACTACCAGCGCATGCGGCAGATGATGCGCTCCAATGCCTGGCAGCAGGAAATCCTGTCCCGCTCACTCGACGAAAGGCGCGCTCTGGCCGCGACGCTGCGAGAGCACAGTATTGCCACTAAGGCGAACAAACCAGCCAACATCATGGACGTAAACGCGGCAGCCATTGAGAATGCCCTGAACGACCACTCAACCCGCTGGCTAATCCACGGCCATACGCACCGCCCCGGCGTGCACGCCCATGGTTCCGGCAAGCGCTTCGCGCTGGGCGCCTGGGAGCACTGCGGCTGGATGATCGAGCAGAGCGGGGTCAGCGAGCCGCAGCTGTCCTGCTTTCGGCTAGCGGACCGCTATGAAACCTGAATTCCTGGTCGGGCGCCCGGCTCAGGAACGCTTCCCGTTCCAGTAGAGGCTCCAGCCGCGGGGCAACCGGCTCGCTGGAATAGTGCTCAGCGAGCGTGAGATAGGCCTTGAAATGCCTGGCTTCGGAGAGAAGCAGGCGCTCGTAAAAATGCGCCAACGGTCCATCGAGCACTTCCACCAGACCGAGGAACCGCTCACAGGAACGGGCCTCCACGATAGCGCCCACCAGCAGCGTATCCACCAGACGATCCGGCTCCGCGGTGCTCACCATCTTGCGCAGAGCGGACGCATATCGACTCGGTGAGAGGTGGCGATAGGGCACGTCCCGCGCCATCATCTCGCGGTGAACCTGCTCGAAGTGGGAGAGCTCCTCACGGGCCAGTCGCGACAGGCGCTGCAGCAACTCCTGGCGATCCACATACCGATACATCAGGCTCAACGCGGTGCCCGCCGCCTTCTTCTCGCAATTGGCATGATCGATCAGCAACGTGGGTATCCGTTCGGCTGCCTGGGCAAACCAGATGTCGGGCGTCGGACACCGGAGGAATTCCAGTACGTCCTGAACCGATGCATCGGACGCTGTCATTGCGCGGCAATACGATAGTTGCGTTCGTAGTGGGCCAACGAGCGGTTGTGGAACTCGTGATCGATACCCCGCACCAGCTCTCGAGCATTGCCGCAATCCGCCGTCAGAGAACGTAATCCAACTCGTTCCAGATCGGTTGCGTCCGCCACGCTGCGCTGCAGTACCTCGAAGGCAAGTCGCTGATCTGATAAGGCGTCCGCTTGGGCCACGCGCAGCTGCGCTGCACGTTCATTGAGCAGTTCCCGGTTGGTCACCTCGACGAATTTGCCTACCGATCCATCCAGCAACTCGCCCAGACGCTCCCATACCGCTCCACGCTGAGCGTCGTCGAACCCGTTCCACCCCACCACCTCATGGGCAAAACGCTTGCAGCCCCGACAAACGAGGTCACCATAAGTTGTCGAGCAGATGCCAACGCAAGGCGTGCGTCGATGCATGAATAACGAATCCAACGTTTAGCGGGCGGCGCTGAGAGCCAATCGAAACCTCAGTCTCCTGAGGCCGCTACGCAACTGTCCAAGTTTCGCCGATCCCAGTTCGCTGGGCGGATTGTACAGAAGCCCGTCGAGTTCGGCGACGAGAGGACCGTATTGAGCCTCCTCCAAGCCGGCCTGCTGTGCAACACGGGTTACGAAGGCGCCCGGAGACTCCTCCGGCCGGCGCCGAAAGTCAGTGTCCGCCAGGCGCCGATCGAAATGCTTGAACACCCTTTCCACCGGGTGCAGGTCACGCGGCCGCCGACGCCACAGCAGCACAAACGCGACCAACCCCACGCTTACCCCACCGCCGATCAGGATGGTCAAGCCAACGCGCATTGGCGTGATGTCCCCGATGATGTCTTGCAGCACCTTAGCCTGAAATCCCGCGTCGTATCCCACCACCCAGAGGTTCCAGCGATGCTCCAGTGAATCCGCCCAGTACAGGAAATCACTCACCACATCCCAATCGGAATAGCGCGCACTGGTCAGCAGAGACAGCGCGGCGCGGTCCTCAGCGGACAAGGCAGCGTTCAATCCGGACTCGATACGATCCGGCGCCACCGCGGCAGTGGGATCCACGCGCAGCCATCCGGCGCCGGCGATCCATACCTCAGCCCAGGCATGCGCGTCGTACTGACGAACCACCACGTGCCCGGTAATCGGATTCACCTCGCCGCCCTGATAACCTCCCACCATCCGAGCGGGAACTCCCGCCGCTCGCATCATGTACACGAACGCGCCGGCATAGTGAGCGCAGAAGCCGGCGCGCGTGTCGAACCAGAATTGATCGATGCTGCCGGCCCGCGCCAGCTGAGGCGGGTTCAGGGTATAGCTGTACGGCTGGGTACGAATGGTAAGCAGCACGTGCTCCACCAAGCTTTGCGTATCTTGAAACTGACCGCGAAGCTCCCGCGCCAGGGCCACCATGCGAGGATTGTCCTGAGCATCTATGCGCAGATCGCGATTGCGCATCCACCTGGGCAATTCCGGGTTCATGGGCACATCCAGGTAGGAGGCAACCTCATAGCGGAACACGGATAACACCGGATCCGGCGCGCGCAACCGATAGTCGGGTGTGCGCTGCACGCCGCGGGTCAACGGGTGCGCTGTATCCAAGGCGAACAGCCAGTCGCTCAGTGTTGGTTCCAGCAGCACCTCATAGCGGCGCGCGCGTTCCGCTCGCGCCGCCCGGGGCTCCTCGGGCACGCTGCTTACCCTAATAGGGCTTACCGACCAGGTACCGTCTACGAACAAGGGATACACAAGGCCTCGCCAGTACAGCTCCCGGGGCGCCGGGACGTCTCCCTCAAAGACTGCCCGGAACGCCAGTTCGTCTGACTGGATGAGGCTCGCGATGTCCCCGGGGGTCACCTGCTCCGAAATACCCGTGGAGCCGCTGCTTGGTAGCGGCACCGTCCAAAGCGGGCCCACCCTGGGGAAGAACAGAAACAGCACGATGGTGCACGGCAGCGCCTGCAACACCAATGTGGCCGCGAGTTTCATGGATGCCCAGGGACGTACGCGGGTGTGTAGCTGATTGAGTCCTACCATGGCGGCGGTCACCACGCAGATGGCGGCAAACTCATAGGCAGCCAGGGTAATGCTCTGGTCGAAAAGAAACTGTGTCGCGATGGCAAAGTAGCCAAGAAAAATCACCACGTACGCATCGCGCCGGCTCTTCATCTCGATGAGCTTGAGTGCGAACGCGAGAATCAGCACCGATGCGGCCGCTTCAAGGCTGAAGGCCCCTACACCGCTCAGCGCAACGCCCACCAACGAACCGACCACCAGCAGGGCTTTAACCCATCGCCTGGGATAGTCCCATCGCCCCTGATACACGCCCATTCGCCAGACCCCGCAGAACAGGCCGGCCCCAACGATCCACGGCGAGATCTGCAGCGCAAAGGGAACCAGCACCGCCACCTGGGCAATCATCAGCAGCGCGAGCGTGTTGCGCGGAATCTGATAGGCGACGCCTCGCCCCTGACTATCTCTCGCGGATTCCATACAGCGCCAGTTCCCGCAATACGTGCTCCAGATGTGCCTCTCCAATGGCCGGCTTTATCACCAGCTCACCCAGGCGTAATCCAAACTCGTTTTCCAGACGCGTGGCCTGCAGCGCCAGCCCGGTGAGCCGGCTCAAGCGCTCCTCGGTGCTACCAGAAACATCCTCGAGGTCCAGCCACAGGCGCGGTTCGAGGTAGCTCGAGTAGCGTTTAATCATCACAGCGTCGGAGCGAGCGTAGGAGCGCCAGAGGATGTGCCGGGTCGGGTCGCCTGCCTGATACTCGCGGATGTCGGTGAAATCGTCGCTACCAAACGGATCCACCAATTCTCCTTCGGACCTGCTACCCGACTCTCTGTGGGGAAATTCCCCAAAGATGGGCCTCGGGTAGACGAGACTTTTGATCTCCAGGTCCACCCATGTCCACGCACGCAGCAGCCCCAACGGGTAGTAGGTCTCTACCAGCAGACGACCGGGACGCAGATAGCCACGCTGCTTGGCCTGCATGAACAAACGAATGGTGTCGGCTTCCTGATCGTAAAGCTCTGCCCACTGCTTAATACCTTCCGGCCATCCAAGCTGAATGCCTTCCCGCCCTCGTCCTTTGGGACGACCCACTTTCAACACAAACGCAATGTCCTCGTCTACGAATCCCGGCCGGGTGGAGGCTAATTCAAGCGTCAGCCCGGAGAGATTGCGGAACGTGTAGAGGATGGTCATCAAGAACATGCTGCCCAGCAGAAAGGCAACCGCGTAGACCAGGCTCGCCTGGTAGTTGATGGCCCCTACTATAAGCAGGATCAATAAACCACCAAACACAAAACCGGTTTGCGTGGGAAAGATGAAGATGTTGCGCTGACTCAGACGAATCTGAGGGCTGGGGGGAATACGGCGGTCGAGCCAACGACGCCAGCGTTGCCCTACGAATCTCTGCGCAGCGGCCTCAGCCATGACACGCGATCAGCCGACAACGTCGACGCTAGAGAGCAGCTTCTGGGCCAGCGCCCCGCCACCGTGTCCTGCGAAATCAGCCGCTTCGCGCAAGCGATGCTCTACGACGCTGGGAAGCACGGCCTGAACGTCTTCAGGCACCACGTGGCTGCGCCCATGCAGTAAAGCCCACGCACGCGCACTCTGCAGCATTGCCAGGGCACCACGCGGCGATAGGCCAAAGGCAAACTCCGCCTCACGTCGGGAATAGTTCACCAGGCGCTGCACGTAGTCGATCAGCGGGTCCGACACCTTCACCTCGTCAGCGGCGGCCTGCAGCCGTCGCAGCGCGTCGGGGTCGGCCACGGACTCCAGGGACTCAAGCACCTCGCGGCGGTCGCCACCGCGAAGTAGCTCGCGTTCGGCATCCGGCTCCGGATACCCGAGTTCGATTCGCATTAGAAACCGATCCAACTGGGACTCGGGCAGCGGGAAAGTGCCCGTCTGGGTGACAGGGTTCTGGGTTGCGATGACGATGAAAGGTTGGGGCAGCTCCAGCGTCTGGCCTTCAACGGTTACCTGGCGCTCTTCCATGGCTTCGAGCAACGCGCTCTGGCTTTTCGGCGTGGCGCGGTTGATTTCGTCGGCCAGAACCACCTGTGCGAACAGCGGGCCTTCGATAAACCGAAAGTCACTGGTAGTACGGTCGAAAACGCTGGTACCGATGACGTCCGCTGGCAACACGTCGCTGGTGAACTGGATCCGGTTGTAGCTCAGCCCCAGCACTCGGGCCAAGGCGTGCGACAGCAGCGTCTTGCCCATGCCGGGCAGATCTTCGATTAGCAGATGTCCGCGGGCGATAAGGCACGCCAAAGCCAGATTCACCTGGACTTCCTTGCCCAGGAGAATGCTGTTCAGTGCCCCATTGAGGGCTCCAATCAGGTCCTTTTCATCAAGCGTGGTTGTGTAACTCGATGACCGTCTGATCGACGTTGAGTTCGACGTCACGGCGCTGCTTCATCCTGTCGCTTCTATGTAACGATAGACGTTCTAGATAAACGTCGTCTATGTCCCCGGTCACGTAATTTCCGTCGAAAACGGAACATTCGAAGCGCTGAATGTCGGTATTGCCATCGTGCGCGGCTTCCACCAGGTCTTCCAGCTCCTGGTACACCAGCCAGTCCGCCCCGATGGCGCGCGCCACCTCTTCACTGGTGCGCCCATTGGCCACGAATTCGTCCGGCGTTGGCATGTCGATTCCGTATACATTTGGAAAACGCACAGGGGGTGCCGCCGAGGCCAGATAGACCTGCTTCGCGCCCGCCTCCCGGGCCATCTGGATGATGTGCTGGTTGGTCGTGCCACGCACGATGGAATCGTCAACCAACAGCACGTTTTTGTCCTTGAACTCCAACTCGATGGCATTGAATTTCTGCCTCACCGAGCGGGAACGCTGACTCTGTCCCGGCATGATGAACGTGCGTCCCACATAACGGTTTTTGATGAAGCCCTCGCGATACTTCACGTTGAGCTTATGGGACAGCGGCAGCGCGGCGGTGCGCCCGGTGTCGGGAATGGGTACCACTACGTCGATATCGTGATCGTTGCCGGCGTAGCGTTCCATGATTCTGTCGGCGAGGTGTTCGCCCATGCGCAGGCGGGATTTGTATACCGAAATGTCGTCGATGATGGAATCTGGCCGCGCCAGATAGACATACTCGAATATGCAGGGATTGAGGCTCGTCTCGGCCGCGCAAACACGAGTGTGCAATTCCCCTTCGTCGGTGATGAACACTGCTTCGCCTGGAGCCACATCGCGCAGCTTTTCAAAGCCGAGGGTATCCAGGGCTACGCTTTCCGAGGCGACCAGATAATCGAACCCGTGCTCGTTCTCGCGGCGGCCAAACACCAGCGGCCGAATACCCAACGGGTCGCGAAACGCCACCACGCCAACACCGATGATCATGGCAACCGCGGCGTACGCACCGCGGCAGCGTCGATGCACGCCCTGCACCGCGTTGAACACGTGATCAGGGGTGGGGCTATGCGCTCCCTGCACCTGTAGTTCGTGAGCAAACACGTTGAGCAGCACCTCGGAGTCGCTGCTCGTGTTCACGTGACGCATGTCCTCGCGAAATAGATCCGCTTTTAGTTTTTCCGAGTTGGTCAGATTCCCATTGTGCGCAAGGGTGACCCCATACGGAGAGTTCACGTACATGGGCTGGGCTTCGGCCGAACTCGACGTCCCCGCAGTTGGATAGCGCACATGACCAATTCCCACATTGCCAGCCAGGCGCTGCATGTGATGCTGCTCGAACACGTCACGCACCAAACCGTTGGCTTTGCGCATCTGCGCCTTCTGCCCGTCCGTGGTGACCATTCCAGCCGCATCCTGGCCCCGGTGCTGCAGCACCGTAAGCGCGTCATAGAGTTCCTGGTTGACAGGCCGGCTACTGACCAGACCAACTATTCCGCACATAGCCCCTCACAATTGCTTGCTAAATCCCGCCACTGTGTCTCTGGCCTTACCCAACAGGCTGACCACGTCCTGTTCGAAAGCCAATAGTTCCGGTGCGAGCGCGGATGTGCTCCACCAGTCGCTGTGCTCGGCGTAAGGCCGCACCAGGATCAGCGCGATGATGCAGACCAGCGCGCCGCGCGCCGCGCCAAACAAAAACCCGAGAAATCGATCCGTACCCGAAAGGCCCGTCGTGTCTACCAGTTTGCGCAACGACCATTGCACTATGCCGCCAACGATGAGTGTGACGACGAATACGCCGGCAAAGGCCGTGACCAGCCGAATGGTTGCATCGGCAATTTGACCGCTGAGGTATTCGGCCACCACGGGTGAAAAATACAAGGCGAGGATAAAGGCTGCGAACCAAGATGCAAGCGACAGAACCTCTTTCATCAAACCGCGCACCAGACCGATGGCCGCCGACACCCCCACCACAATCAGGATCACGATATCGGGCGTGGACAATGACATTTGCGCTGCCTAGTTGGAGAACGCCATCAGGCGCGCGTCGACATCAAGCAGCTCCGACAGCCGGGATTGAATAGCGGACGCGTCGGACTCATTGAGCAACGGGCCAACGGCCACACGGTTGCGGATTTCGGCGCCCGCATTGGTAGCGGAGATGAAAGCCTCGAATCCTTGGTCACGTAACTCACCACGCAGTCTGAATGCGTTATCTGCTTCCGCGAAGCTGGCCACCTGAACTGCCCACACCGTGGTATCTTCGTTGGGCTCGGACAGCACCGGCTCGCCGAAGCGCGTGGCGGTGGTTACGTCGAATCCGTCGTCGTCCACTTGGGCCCGAAATTGCTCAATTCGCTCGGCGTAGTCGCTGGCGGGTGCGACACTTTCAAGGGGCTCTATTTCCGGCGGGGGCGCAGGCTCACCGAGCGGTTCGATTTCGATGCTGGGAATCCCATCTCCGTCGAACAACATGGGAAGACAGATGATGGCCAACGCCAGCAAAAAAAGGCTTCCGGTCACGCGATAGCGCGTCTGCTCATCCATGTGGGCAAACTTCTCGTTTCATTCGCCGCGGGGCGCCACACGCCCGGGGGACCACGTCGGCAATACGGATCTGATGGACTCCACTACGGCAAAACAGCCGCATACCAGAATAACATCGCCTTCGTCCGTTGCCGAATAGGCTGCCTCCAGGGCCGAGCGATCGGACCCGGCTGGCAGATAGTCGATGTCCCGCGGCACCCGCCCGCCCAGCACCCTTGCCGTCACACCCCTTGGCGGCGCGACGTCAACGCCGATCCATTCGCCGACCACACCTTGCAGCGCAGCGATCACTCCCGCGCTGTCCTTGTCTTCGAGGCTACCCACGATAGCCACGGACACCCCGCCGGGATGACTCGCGGCAATCTGGTCGGCCAGGAACCGTGCGGCTGCCGGATTGTGGGCCACGTCCAGGAGAAAGTGTCGACCCGCCGAGATCACAGACTCCATGCGGCCGGGAAACGTGATCCCATCAAGGGCCTGTACCAGCGTCGGTGACGCCGACTCGGTTAATCCACCCGGCAGGAGCCCTGCAGCCTGTATTGCCAACGCGCAATTTACCGGCGCCAGCGCGGTCTGCTTGAGGCCGTACAAAGCGCCCGATTCGCTTTCAAAATCCCAAAGCCTTTCGCCATTGGCTCCCTGCGGCCGGAGATGAGCATTGAACTCCTTGCCGTGTTCGTAAACGGCGCAACCCAGCTCCCCGGCCCGATCGCGAACCGAATCAGTCACCGTCTCAGAAATCACCACAGGCTGATTGGGGCGAAACACCCCGGCTTTCTCGAGACCGATACCTTCTAGCGATTCCCCCAGATAGTCTGCGTGATCCAACCCAATGCTGGTCACTACCGCAATGTCCGCGTCAACCACGTTGAAGGCGTCCAGTCGACCCCCTAAGCCAATTTCCAGCACGGCTATGTCCACCTGCGCGCGGCGGAAACAACCCAGCGCCAACAAAGCGGAGAACTCGAAGTAAGTCAGGGGAACGTCGCCACGAGCCGCCTCGATCTCAGACAGGCCTGCACACAGAGTGGCATCGTCGCAGGCCACACCGTCAATACGAACCCGCTCGTTGAAACGGCTCAGGTGTGGCGATAGCGTCGTACCAACGCGTGCGCCCATCGCCCGCAATACCGCTTCCAGCGCGATACAGGTCGACCCCTTGCCGTTGGTACCCGCAACAATGACGCTGCGACACGGCAGCGGCAGAAGCTCCATTTGGTGCGCAACGGAGCGCACCCGGTCCAGACCCAGGTCCATGTCGCGCGGGTGTACCCGGTCGATGTAACGCAACCACTCATCCAGCCCGCGAGCGCCAATTGCGGCAGACATCGCGCCTCAGTCGTCCAGGGCGGCGCGAATCGCCCGCAACTGATCGGTAAGCAGTCCGGGAATGTTATCTGGGCGTTCCGCCGAGCGCTCCATGGTGTCCACCAACGCACTACCGACCACCACGCCATCGGCGTGCTGAGCTACCGCTCGGGCGCTCTCAGGGTCCTTGATACCAAAACCCACCATGACCGGCAGCGCAGAGACGGTTTTCAGGGCGCCGACTTTTTCCTCCACGGACGACACATCCAACCCAGCCGCCCCGGTAATCCCTTTAAGCGACACGTAATACACGAATCCTCTGGCCGCGCCGGCAATCATGCGAGCCCGCTCAGACGTGGTGGTTGGCGCGACCAGCAGCACCAGGTCGATACCCCGCGCTTCGAGCAGATCCCGAATCTCCGCGCTCTCTTCGGGCGGCAGGTTGACCATGATCAATCCGTCCACGCCCGCCTCTGCAGCCAGATCAGCAAATGTTTCAGGGCCCATGGCCAGCACCGAATTCAGATACCCCATCAGCACTACCGGCGTGCTGCCGTCGTGTTGTCGAAACTCGGCCACCATGGCCAACACATCTACCAAGCCAATGCCGTTCGCCAGCCCGCGCTCGGACGAGCGCTGGATAGACGGACCTTCTGCTTCCGGGTCGGAGAAAGGTATGCCCACCTCGAGCACATCGGCCCCGCCCTCCACCAACGCGCGAAGGGCCGGCACCGTGGCGTGCGACGCCGGGTCCCCGGCGGTAACAAACGTCACCAGCGCTTTTCTATCCGCCTGCTTGAGTGCCGCAAAACGCTGCTGCAGGCGACTCACAACTCGATCCCATCCATCTGCGCGACGGAAAGGATGTCCTTGTCGCCACGGCCCGACAAATTGACGAGCACAACCTGGTCGGCGCTGAAGCTGTCAGCGCTGTTCTTCACCCAGGCCAGGGCGTGGCTGGATTCCAGCGCCGGCAGAATACCCTCGGTGCGGTTGAGCAGGCGAAACGCCTCCATAGCCTCGTCGTCGGTGACCGTCGCGTATTCGGCCCGGCCGATGTCTTTGAGAAAACTGTGTTCCGGACCCACGCCCGGGTAATCCAAACCGGCCGAGACCGAATGGGTACCCAGCACTTGCCCGTCGTCATCCTGCATCAGGTACGTGCGGTTGCCGTGCAATACTCCGACGCTGCCGGCATTGAGCGGCGCGGCATGCTGCCCGGTAGACAGACCCAGTCCGCCGGCCTCCACGCCCACCAACCGTACCTCCTTGTCATCGATGAACGGATGGAAAAGGCCGATGGCATTGGAGCCACCCCCCACGCAGGCCACCAGAGCGTCAGGGAGGCGTCCCAGCATCTGCAGGCATTGCGAGCGAGCCTCCTGTCCTATGACCGCCTGAAAGTCACGAACCAGCATGGGGTACGGGTGCGGACCGGCCACGGTGCCGATGATGTAATGCGTGTCGTCCACATTAGTCACCCAGTCGCGCATCGCCTCGTTTAGGGCATCCTTGAGCGTGCGGGTTCCAGAATTCACTGCTACCACTTCGGCACCAAGCAGCTTCATGCGGTAGACGTTGAGACTCTGACGCTGCACATCCTCGGCACCCATATACACGCGGCACTCCAACCCCAACCGCGCTGCCACCGTAGCTGACGCCACTCCGTGCTGGCCAGCCCCGGTCTCGGCAATGATGCGGCGTTTGCCCATGCGCTTGGCGAGCAACGCCTGGCCCACCGTGTTGTTCACCTTGTGCGCACCGGTGTGGTTCAGGTCCTCACGCTTCAAGTAGATCTGCGGGCCGCTCAGCACATCGGACAGACGCTCTGCATGGTAGAGGGGTGAAGGCCGACCCACATAGTGCTGCAGGTCGGCTTTCAGCTCAGCCTGGAATTCGGGATCAGCGCGCAGTTCCTCGTAGAGAGACTCCAACTCGTCGAGGGCGTGCATGAGCGTTTCCGCCACGAAGCGCCCACCATGATCACCGAAGTGGCCATCGACGGGTTGCTCGTACAGGTTGAACCCACCACCGGAATTATTCGCGTTCGAGTCATCCGTATTTGACATTGTCTACTCCGCCTGACGCACTGCACGAACGAAATCATTCATGAGCGCTTTGCTTTTGATGCCGCGCGCGGATCCCTCAACACCGCCACTTACATCCACACCGTAGGGACATGTCGCGGCCATGGCAGCAACCACGTTGTCAGGGTTCAACCCACCGGACAGCACCAGCTTTAGGGTAGCCCCTCGCGGCCACAGCGCCAGATCGAACCGCTCGCCCGTGCCCCCTAGCACACCCGGCTTGAAGGTATCCAGCAACAATGCACAGGCTTGCGGATGCTCCGCTTCCACCGCATCCCAGGTGCGCGGCCCGCCCATGCGCACGGTCTTGAGATAAGGCAGCCCCCAGCGCTCGCAGGCGCTGCAATCTTCGTCCCCGTGAAACTGGAGCGCGTCGAGTTCAACCTGCTTCAGAACGCTTTCAATGCGCTGGGGTGCAGAATTCGCGAACACCCCGACACGCTGCAGGCTACCGGTCATCTGCTCGGCAAGGTCGCGCGCTTTCTCCAAAGAGACCGCGCGGGCACTGGACTCCACGAACATGAGGCCCACAGCATCTACCCCGGCGTCCATTGCTGCCTGGGCGTCCTGTTCGCGGGTGATCCCGCAGATCTTGATCTTGGTGCTCAACACGGCCAGGGAGGATGCCAAAGGCAGCGTAGTCTAGCGAAGTCTGTAAGGCGGCACTAGAACCGCGCAGCATCCCCCAGCACGCGCAGGAGCGGAGGCAACGGAGCCCGAGGAAAGCGCTGATCCGGATAGTCTACCTGTACCAAATACAAGCCTTCGGGCGGGGCGGTAGGGCCAAGCAAGCGACGATCACGTGCCTCGATGAGTTGCGCCGGCCAGGCCGCCGACCGTTCCCCCTTTCCCACCTGCACCAGCGCGCCGGCTATATTGCGCACCATGTGCAGAAGGAAGGCGTTCGCGGTCACATCCAGCACCACCAGCGGACCATGCCGCAGAACCCCGATACGATGCACGCAACGAAACGCGCTCGCCGATTGGCATCCCGCTCCCCGATAACTGGTGAAGTCACGCTCTCCCAGAAGGCCCTGCGCCGCGCGGTGCATTGCGACATCATCCAGGGGGCTGGCACGCGCGGCCAGCCCGCTCATTAACGCTGACTGCGTCTCACCTTCGTACCAGATGTACTGATAACGACGGGCAGTGGCGTGGTAACGGGGATGGAAGTCATTGGCAACCGTCTCAGCCCAGCAGACCGTGAGCGCCGGTGAGGTGAGCGAATTGACTCCCCGCGTCCACGCGCGCAAGGGACGCTCGGCTGAGCAACTGAAGCTGACCACCTGCCCGGTAGCGTGAACGCCGGAATCGGTCCGCCCCGCCGCGGTCAGCATTATGGGTTCATCAGCAATTTGTGTGAGTGCACGCTCCAGCTCGGCCTGCACGGTGGGCCTTTCTGTTTGGCGTTGAAATCCGTTGAAGGATCGGCCGTCGTACTCCAGGCCGAGGGCCAGGCGCATCTACAGATTGTCGAGCAGCGCTTGAGCCTGCTGCCGTTGCTCGTCGCTGCCGTCTTCGAGCACCTCGTTGAGAATGTCGCGGGCGCCATCTTCGTCACCCATGTCGATGTAGGCACGCGCAAGATCGAGTTTGGTGTTTGCGCTGTCGTCTACTTCATCGAAATTGAAATCTTCATCAGCCCTGGCGACCTCACTTTGTTCCAGCACTTCCGCCAGATCGGAGGTCTCTTCGGGCTCGGTCTCAAGATCGAAGTCCAACCCAAGATTACGGCCCACCTGGTCACCTGCGCCAGTATCCGGGGTGTCCAGCTCCAACTCGAATTCGTCACTTTCTTCGCTCCCCACCTCGGTGAGCCCAGCGGGCTCCTCGAGGTCGTCAGCATCGTCAATGGTGCTGGCGTGGGGAACCGTGCCCGCGGCACTCGCGTCATCCTGCGGCTGGTCTCCGGTCAGCCGCACCTCCAACTCGCGGGCCGTCAGAAGCGCATCCTGATCGTCACAACGATCGACGAATTCGACCATATGCGGCTCGAAACTCTGACGGTCTTCTGTCTCAGCAAAGATTTCCAGAACCTTCAACCGCACATCGTTTCGGTCCGGGTCGTTGTCCAGCACACCCAGCAGCAAGCTGACTGCCTGGGAATAGCGTCCGTAGGCAATATAGATGTCTGCCTCGGCAATGACGTCACCGCGGGAGGACGCCTGATCATCGACACCGCTGTCCTCATGCTCGACTCGCTCGACCCTCTCGACCTCCTCACCCACCTCAAAGCTCTCTGCATCCAGACCCGGCTCGTTGTCTTCATCCTTTGCGGTCTCGAATGCCAGCACCTGGTCCGGGTCCTGGCCTTGATCTTCGCCATCACTTTGCTGGCTCTCGGCGGCTTCGGGCACAGCCGCTACTTCCGGCTCGTGACGCACGTCCACAGCTTCGCCAGCAGCATAGTATTCGTCCTCATCCTCGCGCCGCCGCCGCGCCATGATCAGCCCACCCACCAAGGCCAACACCAAAACACCCGCAGCACTCCCCATTGCAGCGGTGGATTGCCACCAGGGTTCCTGTTGCGCGGCAGCGCTTTGGTTTTGGCTCAGGTTGCGGGATGCCTCCTGCAGCTCCTCACGGGTCTGCGTCAGCTGGGCCTGCAGCTCGGCAATCTCCTGGTCCTTCACCTCGATTTGACGGTCTCTGATCTCTAGCTGGCTTCCCGCCAGTTCCTTTTCCCGGTCGAGTTGATAAGTCAGCTCGTCCACCTCGCGGGCCAGACGATCCGTTTCCTCTAATGCTGCGTCCAGCTGAGCAATTTCAGACGCATCGGGCGCCAGGCCCGTGGCGCTGTCACCCTCGCCCGCCAGGATGGTCAGCTCGCCTTCAGCGCTTTCCTCGGCGCGCGGACCAGGTGTGAGCACTGCCCTGGCATCAAGCTGACCGCCCAGGTCCGAATTTTCCGGCTGGGCTACCTGCATGGGAGGCTCTTCCCGGAGGCGGCGGCGCCCGGTACGCCATTCGTCATGTTGCGCAGCCACCTCTGCAAGTGCATCGGTGCGCTGCACGGCGCGCGCTTCTTCGGCGCTGGGCAGACGCAACACATATCCCGCTTTGAGCTGGTTGATATTGTCATTTATGAAGGCGCGTCGGTTAAGGCGCTGAATCGCTAGCATGTTCTGCTGCACGCTGATGTCGCTGGCCGGAATCGTGCGCGCTGAGATTTTCCACAACGTGTCATCACGGGTGGTCATCAGCTCGTTGTCCAGCGGGCTGGACTCCAGTCGTGGCGCGGGCGGCTCGGGTGTCAGCGTCATACGCGTGCCGATGCGCGAGGGCGCGGGTTCTGGTTCGCGAGCAACTCGGCCCGCACTCTGGCTGGCCACGCTCTGCTGACGCGGCGCCTGCACGGCTGGAGCTGGTGCTTCGCTGAACATGGGTGGATCCAATAACAGCGTATATTCTTTCAACATACGTCCGCTGGACCACAAAACCTCCACCAGGAAGTTGAGATAGGGCTCGGTGATCGCCTGAGAACTGGTGACGATTACCACAGCATTACCCGCATCGTCGAACGCGACCTCGAAACTGAGATCGGTAAGAAAAAAGAAGCGCTCTACACCTACCCGTTCAAAGTCCTCGCCGGATGCCAGCGATACGATAATTTCCGTCGGCTGCAGCCCTGCGGAATCGAGCAGTTCTATGCGCGCGTCGAGGCGCTCGTTGAGAGCGGATTCCAGCTCGATCTCGCCCAGACCCAATGCCCAGGCAGCGCCTGGCCCGAGCAGAGCGCAAACGCCAAACCAACAAACGCCCACGCGCAATTTTGTGAGCAGGTTCCTAACCATAGGCGCGTCTCATAGTCGATTTTCTGTAACGCCAGACGTGCGGTCTAGCCAGTGAGTGGATAAGTGCCATCCTGTGCACAATGCTGAATATCCATTTGATGCCGCGAAGGCAACTTAGAAGCAATGACCGAAAATTGCCGTAAGTGGCAATTATGGCAGTTATTTTTCCCTTGCGCTGCTGTAACACCACTTGCACTTTTCTTACAGTCGGCAAGTCCGGGCGCGAGTTTTACCGCAAACTCAGCCGGCGAGTAAAGATCTTCGAGTTGCCCGCTACAAGTGTTGGCTTGTCATGCCGCGCATGTGTCAAGCACACTCACGATCTGGTGCGGCAAGCACCGATTTCGAGGAGGCGCTCGGCAATCTGCACGCTGTTCAGCGCCGCACCTTTACGCACGTTGTCCGACACAACCCACAGATTGATTCCGTTCGGATGGGAGATGTCCTCTCGAATCCGCCCGACGAACACCGGGTCGGTGCCTGCGGCGTCGTCCACTGGCGTGGGATAGCCTTCCGCTTCCGGATCGTCGATGACGACCACGCCTGGCGCGGCGCCCAGCAGCTCACGCACTTCCCGCGCAGAGATCTTGGCCTCGGTTTCGATATGCACTGCCTCGGAATGACCGTAGAACACAGGAATACGCACACAGGTTGGGTTCACCTGTATGGATTCGTCACCCAGAATCTTCTGCGTCTCCCACACCATCTTCATCTCTTCGCGGGTGTAACCGTTGTCCTGGAAGCTGTCGATGCGCGGGATCGCATTGAATGCAATCTGCTTGGGCATCACGTCGGGCTCGATGGGCTTCGCGTTGAGCAGGCTGGCGGTCTGACCCGCCAGCTCCTGCACCCCGCTGGCACCGGCACCGGACACAGCCTGATAGGTGGCCACGTTCACGCGAGTGATCCGCGCAGCATCGTGGATCGGTTTTAACGCCACTACCATCTGTATGGTGGAGCAGTTTGGATTGGCGATGATGTTGCGCGGATTCGGCGCTTCCAGAACCTGGGCATTCACCTCGGGCACAACCAGGGGAATATCATCGTGGTAACGGAACTGACTGGTGTTGTCGATGATGATGCACCCTGCCTCGGCCGCTTTCGGAGCGAACGTCTCTGACAAGCTGCCACCGGCGGAGAACAGGCCAATGTCAGTATCGGCAAAGTCGAATTGATCCAGCCGCTCAACCTGCACGGAATGGCCTCGGAACTGCAGCCGCTTACCGGCGGAGCGCTCGCTGGCGAGCAGGCTCAACCTGCCCACCGGAAAGTTCCGTTGCTCCAGAATCTCACGCATGGCCTCGCCCACCGCGCCAGTAGCGCCGGCGATGGCTACGTTGACCAGCTCACTCACAGACTTGCCTCCAGTTTGCCCAGTACCAGATCGCCCATTTCCTGGGTACCCACCAGGCTCGACGTCCCCTGCGAATCCGCAGGCATGATATCCATGGTCCGAAACCCCTCCGCAAGCACCGCATTTACGGCGCCTTCGATGGCATCTGCCGCATCGGGCGAATCCAGGCTGTAACGAAACATCATCGCCACAGACAGGATGGTGGCCAGGGGGTTGGCCTTGTCCTGTCCGGCGATGTCCGGCGCAGAACCATGCACGGGCTCGTACATCCCGGTGCCATCACTGGCCAGGGACGCGGACGGCAACATACCGAGCGATCCGGTAAGCATGGCGGCCACGTCGGAGAGAATGTCCCCGAACATGTTTCCCGTTACCAGAACATCGAACTGTTTGGGCGCTCGCACCAACTGCATGCCCGCGTTGTCCACGTACATGTGGCTGAGCTCTACGCTCGGGTACTCTGCGGCAAGCTGGCTCACCACTTCGCGCCACAATTGGGTCACTTCCAGTACATTGGCCTTGTCTACGGAGCACAATCGCCCCTGGCGCAACTCGGCCAACTCAAAAGCCACGCGCGCGATGCGCTCAATTTCGTGCTCACTGTATACATAGGTGTTGACGCCGCGCCGCTCGTTATCCACCACTTCTATGCCACGCGGCTCACCAAAGTAAATGCCACCCGTGAGCTCGCGCACGATCAGAATGTCCAGATCGGACACCAACTCCTGTTTGAGAGAGGATGCCTGGGCCAGCGGTGCAAACAGCAGAGCCGGGCGCAAGTTGGCAAACAGGCTCAGCCCCGCACGCAGTCCCAGCAAGCCTCGTTCTGGCCGCTCCAGCGTGGGCAGGTCGTCCCACTTGGGCCCGCCTACGGCTCCCAGCAGCACGGCACGAGACGACTGGGCCATTTGCAACGTGTCCGGCGGCAGAGGCGTGCCCGCAGCATCAATAGCATTGCCACCGACGAGGCCTTCCTGGAGCCGCACGTTCACCCCACAGCGCGACGCAGCGTATTCGAGCACACGGCAGGCCACGGGCACCACCTCGGTCCCGATCCCATCTCCTGGAAGGACTAAAATATCTTTTTGTTCAGACATTTATCGAATCAACCTTATTACCTGTCGACAAATAGCCAAGGCATCACCTTGGCATGACTCGTTTCGAAAGCGCGAATGGCTGCGGAGTGCGACAGGGTCATGCCGATATCGTCCCATCCCTCTACCATGGCGCGCTTGCGGTTGGCCTCTATGGCGAATTGCACCAACTCACCGCTGGGCCGGGTTACCGCCTGGCCGGGCAAATCCACAGAGAGTTCCAAACGCTGGCCCGACGCTACTTGGGCAAACAAATCATCGATTATTTCTTCCTTTAAAACAATGGGTAATAGACCATTCTTAAAGCAGTTATTCAGAAATATATCGGCAAAGCTCGGGGCGATTACGCAACGAAATCCGTATTCCAACAGCGCCCACACCGCGTGTTCACGACTCGACCCGCAACCGAAGTTTCGACGCGCCAGGAGTATGCTAGCGCCCTGGTACTCGGGCTGGTTGAGCACGAAGGTGTGGTTGATCTGCCGTTCATTCGGGGTAAGGCCGATGTCACCCTCATCAAGATACCGCCAGGCGTCGAAAAGGTTGTCACCAAAACCCGTTCTATGAATGGACTTGAGAAACTGCTTGGGGATGATCTGGTCGGTATCTACGTTGGCCCGGTCCAAGGGCGCCACCAGCCCTGTGTGTTTGTTGAAGGCTTTCATCACCGCTGCCTCACATCAACAAAGTGGCCGGCCAGGGCGGCCGCCGCTGCCGTCGCGGGACTCACCAAATGGGTCCTGCCACCGTGACCCTGGCGACCTTCGAAATTCCGGTTGGAAGTAGCCGCGCAATGCTCACCCACCTGCAACTTGTCCGGATTCATGGCCAGACACATGGAACACCCCGGGTCACGCCACTGGAAGCCGGCGTCCAGGAACACCTGGTGCAGCCCTTCCGCTTCCGCCTGCGCCTTCACCAACCCTGACCCGGGCACCACCATTGCCTGCTTGACCGGGGAGGCAACGTGCCCACCACGGGCAATTTCGGCCGCCACGCGCAGATCCTCGATGCGCGAGTTGGTGCACGATCCGATGAACACGCGGTCAAGATGAATGTCCGTAACGGGTTGATTGGGTGACAGTCCCATATAGTCGAGTGCCCGTCGGTAGCCCTCGCGCTGCTGCTCGTCCTCGCATGCATCCGGGTCGGGCACCGCACCACCGACGCCGACCACCATTTCCGGTGAGGTACCCCAGGTGACCTGGGGCTCCAGAACGCTCGCATCCAACGCCACCCTGCGATCGAAGCTGGCCTCTGCGTCGCTGTGCAGGTCGTGCCAGTATGACTGCGCCTGGTTCCAATGCTCGCCCTTGGGCGCAAACGGCCTACCGTGAACGTAATTCAACGTCACCTCGTCCACGGCCACCAAGCCGGCGCGCGCGCCTGCCTCAATAGACATGTTGCATAGGGTCATCCGCCCTTCCATAGACAGTGCCGTTACGGCTGGGCCGCGAAATTCCATCGTGTGGCCGGTGGCACCCGCTGTGCCGATTCGGCCGATCACGGCCAAAATGAGATCTTTGGCGTACACTCCGGCTGGCAGGGTGCCCTCGACCCATACCTCGAAATTGAGGGCCTTGGGGCCAACCAGGCATTGTGTCGCCAGCACGTGTTCCACATCGGAGGTGCCTATTCCCTGAGCCAACGCGGCGAAAGCGCCATGTGTCGAGGTGTGGGAGTCTCCGCACACGATGGTCATTCCGGGCAAGGTCGCACCCTGCTCAGGGCCCACCACATGCACGATACCCTGGCGACGATCCAGAATGTCGAACTGAGTAATACCGTGCGCCTTGCAGTTCCGGTCAAGGGTCTGAACCTGCTCGCGCGCGACCAGATCGGTGATGCCGTCGATACCGAGGCTGCGATTCTCGGTGGGGACGTTGTGATCGGGAGTCGCCAGATTGGCGCCGCTACGCCAGGGTTTGCGGTCTGCCAGCGCGAGCCCCTCGAATGCCTGAGGAGACGTCACCTCGTGCAGCAGCTGCTGGTCGATATAGAGCATGGTCTGCCCGTCGTCGCGCGCGCCCACCACATGGGCATCCCAGATCTTGTCGTATAGGGTGCGCGGGGCCATCAGCGTGTCCTCAAGTCAGGGGCGGCAATTTTTGACTCTTTGATTAAATAACACAAATTCATTATTTTTATCTATAAGATAAAATTTAGGAATCAATGTTTCCGACGGGATCCATCGAGATGCAATCACAGGATCTGGCGACTTTTCTTGCAGTGGCACAGGCAAAGTCGTTCTCCCGCGCGGCGCAACTGCTTCACGTTACGCAGCCGGCGGTAACCAAGCGCATTCAGAAGCTGGAACATGACTGCGGAGCAAGCCTGTTCGACCGGGTGGGCAAGCAGGTATACCTCACCGCGGCAGGAGAACTGCTGCAGCCGCGGGCGGAGGCGCTGCTTGCCGATCTGGCCGACACGCACAGACTGATCAACAACCTGCACCGCGAGGTCAGTGGCGCGCTAGCACTGACAACATCGCACCATGTGGGGTTGCACCGACTGTCACCCGTGCTCAAGGCGTTCTCCAAGGGCTACCCGGACGTGCGTCTGGACATGCGTTTCGAGGACTCCGAGGCCGCGCACGATTTGGTACGCCGGGCGCGTTCAGAGATGGCGGTGGTCACCCTGGATCCACACGGCGCAATCGATCTGAACTACATGCCGCTATGGGACGACCCGCTGTGCTTCGTGGTAGCCCGCGAGCACCCTCGCGCGTCGACCCCCACCGCCACGCTGGCGGATCTGGCCAGGGAACCGGTCATTCTTCCGGGGCTTGCCACCTACACTGGCCGCATCGTGGCGGAGTTGTTCACCGAGCACGGACTCTCCCTCACCCCAAGCATGTCTACCAACTATCTCGAAACCATTGGCATGCTGGTAGCCACCGGGCTGGGCTGGAGTGTGCTGCCAGCCAGCATGGTCGGTCCCGATCTCGTTCGTCTTGCCACGGATGCGCCCGCGCTGCACCGAACGCTGGGTTGTGTGACGCACCCTCAACGCACGCTATCCAACGCCGCAAGCGCGTTTCGCGACGTGTTACTGGAATTCCGGGACCCGGAGCTAGCCCCTTAGGCTCACGCCCTTTCGACGTTCTGCGCCCTGTGACGCATGAGGTGATCCATGAGCACCAACGCCACCATGGCTTCCGCAATGGGTACGGCGCGGATGCCCACGCAAGGATCGTGGCGGCCCTTGGTAACCACCTCAACCTGCTCACCCTCGCGATCGATAGATTGTCCGGGGGTAGTCAGGCTGGAAGTGGGTTTCAGCGCGATACTGGCCACGATGTCCTGACCTGAGGAGATCCCGCCCAGCACACCGCCCGCATGGTTGCTCTTGAAGCCATCCCCATCCATCTCATCGCGGTGCTCGGTACCGCGCTGTCCCACCACCGCGAAGCCATCCCCGAGGCCGACACCTTTCACCGCATTGATACTCATCAGGGCACCAGCCAGATCGGCGTCGAGCTTGCCGAATACCGGTTCGCCGAGCCCTACCGGCATACCTGCGGCCACTACCGTTACCTCCGCACCGATGGAGTCCCCTTCCCGGCGCAACTGATCGATGAGCGACTCGATTCCCGGCACAGCACCCGGATCGCCGCAGAAGAACGCATTGTCCTCCACGGCACCCCAATCCTCGAGGGGCAGCGACATATCACCAATGGCGGAGAGGTAGCCACGAACCTGCACACCCGCCTGTTCGGCCAGATACTTCTTCGCAATGCCTGCGGCCGCCACCCGCATGGCAGTTTCCCGGGCCGATGCCCGACCACCGCCGCGGTAGTCGCGCACTCCGTATTTGCGGTCGTAAGTGAAATCAGCATGGGCAGGCCGGTAGATGTCCTTGATGGCGGAATAGTCTTTGCTTTTCTGATCCACGTTTTCGATCAACAGGCCGATCGGAGTGCCCGTGGTCACGCCCTCGAACACCCCCGAAAGAATTCTGACGGCGTCCGGCTCCATGCGTTGGGTGGTATATTTGGAGCGGCCGGGTGCGCGCCGATCCAGATCGCGCTGCAGGTCGTCCTCACACAGCGACAAGCCCGGGGGACAGCCGTCTACCACGGCGCCGAGCGCGACCCCGTGGCTCTCACCGAAGGTGGTTACTCGAAACAGCTGTCCGAAAGAATTACCCGCCATGATTTGCTATCCGTTGAACGCAGCGCAGTATGAGCCGTTCACGCCCGTTGTCCAGACGTAGCCACCCCGGGCAGATCCACTCCATCTAGCACGAACACGCCCTCGCCACCCTGGGGCAGATCTAGCCAGACAAAAGGAACCGCCGGATATTCACGTTGCAGGGCGGCGGCACTGCGGCCCACCTCACACACCATCAACCCGCGATCGGACAGGAAGCCGGAACTTTGCTCGAGCAAGCGCGCCACCACGTCCAGGCCGTCGGCACCACCCGACAGCCCCAAGACCGGTTCGTGCTGATACTCACGGGGCAGCGAGCTCATATCGGCGGCATCCACATAGGGCGGGTTGCTCACTAAGAGATCTACCGGTTCGCTCAACGCGTCGAGCAGGTCTGACTGAGCTACACGAACGCGCTCCTCCAGCCCGTGGGCGGATACATTACGTCGCGCCAGCGCTACGGCGTGCGCATCCACATCCAGCAACAGCACACGCGCCTCAGGAAAAGTGTGCGCGCAAAGAATCCCCAGGCAACCGGTACCGCAACAGACATCCACCACCACGCTGGGCGGTTGTCGCAACCAGGGGCGCATCCCAGCGCCGACGAGGAGGCCAATGGGGGAACGCGGAATGACCACGCCCGGCTCGCAAAGAAACTCGTATCCGGCGTAATGAGCACGACCCAACAGATAGGCCAGCGGCTCCCGCTGCGCAATCCGTCGCTGCATGAGCGCGTCGATCTGTTCCTGCTGGTGCTCAACCAGCGGGTGATCGGCATAAGCTTTTTGGTCAGGCAGCCCGGTCACGCCCAGCACCAGGGCTGTCGCTTCATCCCACGCGTCTTGGGTGCCATGCCCGAACACCAGCGGCGCCTGGGCAAGTGCGGCAGCCACCCGCTGCACCGTCTCCTGCACACTCTCCATGGCGGGCTACTCTTCGCGCAAATGAGGCGGTAACACGAGCTCAACGCGCGAGCGCTCAGCCGAGCGCGGCAACATGGGTCCGGCGGCAAACGGTACCAGCCGCGGGCCGGGATCCGCAGCCAGCGCATCCGCGGCGCTGGTGCCGCATTGCCGTGCTGCGTCCAAGAGCCGGTCCAGGTCAGTCGCTCCGTAGATGTGACAAACCACATATACGTCGCGACCGGCAAAGTCGGCCAGCGTTGGTGCGATAGCGGCAAGCCGTTGTTGGGCCGCTGCAGAGAACGATCCGTTGGCCAGCGGTTCCACCCCGTCGATCACCACATAGCCGTTGCGATCCAACCCTCCGGCGATACCCAAAGCGCCCCCCTGCAAAGGCTGCTCCGGGTGAATCACAAGCACGTGGGCGTACACCCGGCGGTTGCCGCGCTCGATGATATAAATGCCGATCAGCCGGTCGTCACGTTCTACAGCCAGGTAGAACTGGTTCAGGTCGGGCCCATACAGAACGGCCTGCCCAAAGATGTGGTTGGCCCAGTGGTTGCTCCGACCACAATCCCTGCCGCTGCAGCTGAACAAGGGGCCACTGCCCAGCAGAGCAACGTAGTGATCCACCACTTCCTGCCTGGGGGTGCCCCGGGCAATCTCGTAGGTAGCGCTTTGCTGCCGAGCTTCGATACGGATTTTTCGTTCTGCCCGCACTTGCCTTCGGGTTTTGTCTACCCGGCTGACTATGAACTCGCGGGCCAGCAGCGCCTGATCGTCCTCGTATTCCACAATCCAGGAATTCGGAAAACGCTCGAGACTCAGCGGATCTTCGGAACCGGCCAGATCGGGTTCGGAGGCCACACAGACGCTGGCCATGCACCAGACGACCAGAAGTAACCGGTTCATAGCAGCGCTAGTCGCTGAGCAATTCAAGCAACAAGCTATTCAACCGGTCGACATATGCTGGAGCATCCTCCAACGTACCCCCCTCAGCTAAAGCCGCTTGATCGAATAATATACGTACCAACTGGTCGAATCGATCCTCGTCAGGTTCCTGATCCAGCCGCACTACCAGAGGGTGCTTCGCGTTGTACTCGAAGTGGGGCTTAGACTCCGGCGCGGCCTGGCCCGCGGCTTCCATCATGCGTCGCATCTGTGGGCTTAACGCGAACTCCCCCAGAACCAGGCAGGCGGGCGAGTCGATGAGACGCTTGGATGCTTTGACGCTTTCCACTCTGTCACCGAGCGCCGTCGCGATCCGTTCGGTGAGCCCAGAGTCATCCGCACTGGCCGCCTCTTCCTCGTCCGTATTCTCGTCTGCTTCCGGCAGATCGATATCGCCACGAGCCACATCCTGGAACTGCTTGTCCGCATACTCGGTGAGGCCGGACATCAGCCACTCGTCGATGCGGTCGTAGAGTTGCAGCACCTCGATGCCACGTTGCTTAAATACTTCCAGGTGAGGTGAGCTGCTGGCGTTCTCGAAGCTCTCCGCCACCACGTAGTAGATCTTCTCCTGATCGTCCCCCGCGCGCTCCAGGTAGGCGTCCAGCGAAACGTTCTTGGTTGCACCTGGCTCGTGCGTGGAAGCAAAGCGCAACAACTTGCACAACGCCTCACGGTTGGCAAAATCTTCCCCCGCGCCTTCTTTGAGCACCTCGCCGAACTCGTCCCAGAAACCCTGATACTGGTCCGGCTCCTTGGTGGCCATGGTGTCGAGCATATTCAGCACACGCTTGGTAAGAGCATTGCGGATGGACGTCACGCGCTCGTCCTGCTGGAGGATCTCTCTGGACACGTTCAGCGACAGATCGTTGGAATCCACCACGCCTTTGACAAAGCGCAGATACAGGGGCAGGAACTGCTCCGCTTCATCCATGATGAACACGCGCTGCACGTACAGCTTGAGCCCCCGCGGAGCTTCCCGGTTCCACAGATCGAACGGGGCCTGTTTTGGAACGTACAGCAAGCTGGTGTACTCCAGCTTGCCTTCCACACGATTGTGACTCCACGACAACGGATCTTCGAAGTCGTGGGAGACGTGTTTGTAGAACTCCTTGTACTCGTCATCGGACACGTCGCTGCGCGATCGCGTCCACAGAGCTTTAGCGGAGTTCACTGCCTCCCATTGGGGTTCGGGAGCCTCCGCGGGCTCGTCGTCGTCACCGGGAGCGGGCAGCTCTTCGAGCATCTCAACTGCGACGCCGATATGGTCAGAGTAGCGCCGCACCACGCTGCGCAGCCTGAAGGCATCGGCAAATTCCTTAGAGTCTGCATTCAGATGCAGAATCACCCGGGTACCGCGCGGCAGATCATCCACGCTCTCCACGCTGAACTCGTCTTCGCCTCGGGAGCGCCAGCGCGTGCCGGATTCGCCACCCGCGCGTCGGGTGAGCACCTCCACCTCGTCGGCCACCATGAACGCGCTGTAGAAGCCCACACCGAACTGACCGATCAGGCTTGCGTCACGCTGTTGATCACCGGTGAGCCGCTCGAGGAACTCCCCCGTTCCCGACTTGGCAATGGTGCCAAGCTGGTCGATGACGTCGTCACGGGACATGCCGATGCCGTTGTCTATGACGCCCAGGGTGCCTGCATCGGCGTCGAACACGATGCGAATCCGGTAGCCAGGGTCGTCTTCCAGGAGTTCGGGATGAGCAATGGCTTCGAAACGCAACTTGTCGATGGCGTCCGAAGCATTGGAGATCAACTCGCGCAGAAAGATCTCGCGGTTGGAGTACAGCGAGTGAATCATCAGCTTCAGCAGCTGTTTGGCTTCGGTCTGGAAACCGAACGACTCGGGCTGACCGGACGATGTCTGCCCGTCTATATCTACCTGTTCATCAGCCATAATTTACCCTCACTGCCATCAGCTCGATGCTGTGTCTATATAGGATCACCAACGGGATTTTCAAGACCAGCCGGTCACCTCAGCCAGAGCATCTCCGATCTCTGCCAAGCTACGGGTGGTCCTCACCCCGGCGGCTTCCAACGAGGCGAATTTGTCCGCCGCCGTGCCTTTGCCGCCAGCGATGATCGCACCCGCATGGCCCATGCGTTTGCCCGGGGGCGCCGTCACCCCGGCGATGTAGCTAACCACCGGCTTGCTCACATTGCTCTTGATGAATTCGGCTGCTTCTTCTTCCGCCGTTCCACCGATCTCGCCCACCATCACGATGGCTTCGGTAGCGGGGTCATCTTCGAACAGCGCAAGAATGTCGATGAAATGGCTGCCCGGTATGGGGTCGCCGCCGATGCCAACACAGGTGCTCTGGCCGAAGCCGGGATCCGTAGTCTGCTTTACTGCCTCGTAGGTCAGCGTGCCGGAACGCGACACGATGCCCACCTTGCCGGGCAGATGGATTTCGCCGGGCATGATGCCAATTTTGCACTCTCCCGGGGTTATGACGCCCGGGCAATTGGGGCCCACCACACGCGCGCTGGTGGTGTCGAGCTTGGCTTTCACGGCGAGCATATCCAGGGTGGGGATGCCCTCGGTGATGCACACCACCAACTCGATACCCGCATCCAGCGCCTCGAGGATTGAATCCTTGCAGAAGGCGGCTGGCACGTAGATCACCGATGCGGTGGCGCCCGTAGCATCCACAGCAGCGCCTACCGTATCGAACACCGGGCGGCCCAGGTGCTCGCTACCACCCTTACCCGGTGTAACGCCGCCCACCAGCTGGGTGCCGTAGGCAATAGCCTGCTCGCTGTGCAGCGTGCCCTGGGAACCGGTGAATCCCTGGCAGATGACCTTGGTGTTTTTGTCGACCAGAATGCTCACGCAACACCTCCTGCCGCGGCTACTGCCTTTTCGGCCGCCTCCGTTAGGCTCTCGGCCGGGATGAGATTGAGGCCACTTTCCGCCAACCTCGCGCGCCCGTTCTCGGCGTTATTGCCTTCGAAACGCACCACCACCGGCACCTCCACGCCCACCTCCTGCACCGCGCCAACGATGCCATCAGCAATGATGGCGCAGGAAACGATGCCGCCGAAGATGTTGATCAGCACTGCTTTCGCATTGTCGTCTGACAGGATGATCTTGAATGCTTCGGCAACCGCTTCCTTGGTGGCACCTCCGCCCACGTCCAGGAAGTTGGCGGGATTACCACCGTGCAGCTTGACCAGGTCCATGGTGCCCATGGCGAGCCCCGCCCCGTTGACCATGCAGCCGATATTGCCATCCAGCGCCACATAATTGAGGCCGAACTGGGAAGCCTGGGCCTCGCGCTCGTCCTCCTGGGACGGGTCGTGGAGTTCCGCCAGGCGCTTCTGCCGGAACAGGGCATTGCCGTCGATGTTCACCTTGGCATCCAGGCAGTGCACGTCGCCATCGGTGGTAATCACCAGCGGATTGATTTCCAACAATGAACAATCTAATTCCTCAAATAGCTTAGATAAGCCCATGAAAAGGTTGGTGAATTGTCTAATCTGCGAGCCTTGCAGGCCCAGCTCGAAGGCCAACTGTCTGCCCTGATAAGGCTGCGCACCCACGTAAGGATCGATGGTCGCCCTCAAGATCTTTTCCGGCGTCTCCTCTGCCACCTTCTCGATTTCTACTCCGCCTTCCGTGGAGGCCATGAAAACCACCCGGCGGCTGGCACGGTCCACCACCGCCCCCAGGTAAAGCTCCTGGTCGATATCGGTGCAGCGCTCCACATAGATCTTGCTTACCGGCTGCCCGTTGGCATCCGTCTGGAAGGTCACCAGATTTTTGCCAACCCATTGATCGGCAAACGCGCGCACCCCTTCGAGGCTGTCCACCAGTTTGACCCCACCAGCTTTGCCGCGGCCTCCGGCATGCACCTGGACTTTGACCACCCACCGGTCCCCGCCTATCTTCTCAGCCGCCGCCACCGCTTCGTCCGCCGTATCAACGGCGTAGCCTTCTGAGACCGGCAGGCCGTACTCCGCGAACAGCCCCTTGGCCTGGTATTCGTGTAGATTCATATTGCTTCCGTGTTGATGTTGTCTCGGTGTGGCCTGTTCCTTCAACGCTTCTTGCGATTGACCATATGGATGGCATGTCCTGCAACGCCCAGGGCCGCCTCGTGCACCGCCTCACCCAGGGTGGGATGCGCAAACATGGTTAGGCCAAGATCCTCAGCACAGGCGTCGAACTCCATGGCGATGACGGCCTGGGCGATGAGTTCCGAAGCCTGAGGCCCCACCACGTGAACACCCAGCACGCGATCCGACTCCGCATCCGCCAGGATTTTGACCATGCCGCCCGTGTCGTTGGCGGCCAGCGCGCGACCGCTGGCTGCGAACGGGAAGGTGCCTACGTTGTAGGTATCGCCACTGGCCTTGAGTTCCTGCTCGGTTTTACCCACCCAAGCGACCTCGGGATGGGTGTAAATCACTGACGGCACACAGTCGTAGTTGACCGATGGTTTCTGACCGGCGATGCGCTCGGCCACCATGATGCCTTCCTCCATACCCTTGTGCGCCAGCATCGGGCCACGAACCACATCGCCTACCGCATAAACACGGGGCGCATCCGTGGCGCAAAGGTCGTTCACGCAGAGAAAGCCGCGCTCGTCGAGATTCACGCCGCAATCCGGGGACAAAAGATCCTCGGTATAGGGTCGTCGGCCTACCGCTACGATGAGCTTGTCTACCTCCAGGCTGTGTTCGCCGTCGCCATCCTGGTAGCTCACCAGCACGGCGCCTGCGTCCACCTTAGCGCCGATCACCCGGGTTCCCAGGCGAATATCCAGCCCTTGATTGGCGAACAGCTTCAGACTGTCTCTGGCGATGCGCTCATCGGCCATGGGCAGAAATTCCTCGAGCGCCTCCAGCAGAACCACCTCGGAGCCGAGTCGATTCCAGACGCTACCGAGCTCAAGACCAATGACGCCGGCGCCGATCACCCCGAGGCGCTCGGGCACGCTCTGGAACTCCAACGCACCGGTAGAGTCCACGATGAGGTGGTCGGTGAGCGGGGCCGGGTCGATCTCCACAGGTACAGACCCGGGTGCCAGGATGACGTGCTCCGCTTCCAGGATCTGCTGCTCACCACCGTGAGACGTGTATTCTACCTGGCAGCCTGCCAGCAGCTTGCCGCGGCCAGGTAGATCGGTGACGCCGTTGCCTTTGAACAGCCCGGCCACGCCGCTCGTGAGCCCCTGCACAACCTGATCTTTGCGCGCCATCATGGCCGCCACATCCACCTCGACGCCGCTCACGTTGATACCGATTTCAGAGAAGTGCTTCTGCGCGTCCTCAAACTTGTGGGAGGCGTCCAGCAGGGCCTTGGAAGGAATGCACCCCCAGTTCAGGCAGGTGCCCCCATAAGCCGGATCGCCACTCTTACCGATGGACTTGTCGATACAGGCGGTCTCAAGACCCAGTTGGGCGCAGCGAATGGCCGCATGGTAACCGGCGGGTCCGGCGCCGATCACGATGACGTCGTAGTTCTCACTCATAACTCATACTTCCAGTAAAATTCTTCCAGGGTCTTCGATCAGTTCTTTGATTGCCACCAACAAGCGCACTGCCTCCTCCCCATCGATCAGCCGGTGATCGTGGGACAGCGCAAGATACATCATCGGGCGCACGATTATCTCCCCCCTCCACCACACCGAGCGTGCCTGGAACTTGTATATCCCGACAATCACCGTCGCTAGACGCATTCACCGCGGGGAATCACTTCAGGGCTGCCGCGCATGCGGCCTTGATGCTCACCGGATGGGAGCTGCCAAGCATGCGCCTGAGATATGACTCATACATATTGCGCCTCACTCGAAATGGCAGCGAACCACCCCACCGTGGCCCGAAGGTGTCTGACTAGCTCCCCTGCTGCAACAGCATGGTCCGGATCTTGCCGATGGCCCGGGTGGGGTTAAGACCCTTGGGGCAGACGCTCACGCAATTCATGATGCCACGGCAGCGAAACACGCTGAACGGATCGTCGAGTTTGGCCAGACGCTCCGCTGTCGCTGTATCCCGGCTGTCGGCCAAGAACCGGTAGGCCTGCAGCAATCCGGCGGGCCCGATGAATTTATCCGGGTTCCACCAGAACGATGGGCAGGAAGTAGAACAGCAGGCGCAAAGAATGCACTCGTAAAGACCGTCCAGCTCGGCACGTTGTTCCGGCGTCTGCAGCCGCTCCTGCGCCGGCGGCGGCTTGTCGTTTATGAGGTACGGATCTATCTTTTCGTACTGGCTGTAGAACTGCGACATGTCCACCACCAGGTCGCGCACCACGGGCAAACCCGGCAGCGGCCGCACTACCAGCTTGCCACCCTTTGCAACTTCGGAGACCGGCGTGATGCACGCCAGCCCGTTGCGGCCGTTCATGTTGATGCCGTCGGAACCGCAGACGCCCTCGCGGCAGGAGCGCCGATAGGACAGCGTCGGGTCATCGGCCTTCACCATTTCCAGTACGTCCAGCACCATCAGATCGCGACCCTCGGGAAGGTCGACCTGTACGCTGCGCATCTGGGGCGATTCATCAGTTTCCGGGTTGTAGCGGTAGATACTAACCTGCATACCTGTTCTCGAAATCTCCTTGGCGAGCTAACGCACGCTCAATATTTGCGTTCCATGGGCGGAAACGCGTCCATGGTGGCGGGGGAAAAGTTCACCTCGCGCTTACCCACGGAGCGGTCATGGGGAAAGTACAGTGAGTGACACAGCCAGTTGTCGTCGTCTCGCTCCTGATGGTCGTCACGCGCATGGGCACCCCGGCTCTCTTTCCTGACCTGAGCCGCCACCGCGGTGGCGTGGGCAACCTCCAGCAGATTGTCTAGCTCCAGAGCCTCCAGGCGGGCAGTGTTGAAAGCGCTGCTCTTGTCCGCCAGATGCGCGTTGCCAATGCGCTCGCGTAGTTCTGCAAGCTTAGCGATGCCAGACACCATGTGCTCTTCGGTGCGGAACACACCGAAACTATTCTGCATGGTGGTCTGCAGCTCACGGCGCAGCTGCGCCACGCCCTCACCGGAGCTGGACTCATTCCAACGCGCCAGCCGCGCCATGGCAGCCTCCAGATCGCTGTCGCTGGCATCCCGATGAGAGACCCCTTGGCGCATGACCTGCTCGATGTGCTGTCCGGCCGCCCGACCGAATACGATCAGATCCAGCAGCGAATTGCCTCCCAACCGGTTAGCGCCGTGCACCGAGACACAGGCCGCCTCGCCGGCGGCGTAAAGACCTTCGATAAGCTGATCGTTACCCTCGCCATCCTGAGTCAGCGCCTGACCATGCACCCCAGTGGGTATGCCGCCCATCATGTAATGGCAGGTGGGGACCACCGGAATGGGCTCCACCACGGGATCCGCGTGGGCGAAGGTCCGAGACAGCTCCAGAATGCCTGGGAGGCGCTCGTTGAGCACGTCCTCGCCCAGGTGATCCAGTTTGAGCATTACGTGATCACCGTCCGGACCGCAGCCTCTGCCGTCCAGAATTTCCAGAATCATCGAACGCGCAACCACGTCGCGACCCGCAAGGTCCTTGGCGGAAGGTGCGTAGCGCTCCATGAAGCGTTCGCCGTCTTTGTTGATGAGATAGCCGCCTTCGCCACGGCAGCCTTCGGTGACCAGCACCCCGGCCCCGTGAATGCCTGTGGGGTGAAACTGCCACATCTCCATATCCTGCAGCGGGAACCCGGCACGCACGGCCATGCCGGAACCGTCGCCGGTACACATATGGGCGTTGGTAGTGCTGGCGTAGATGCGACCCGCACCGCCGGTGGCAAGCACCGTGGCGCGCGACTGCACAAAGACCGTCTCACCGGTTTCCATCTCGATGGCGATCAGGCCGACTACGGTGCCATCCTGATTCTTCACCAGATCCACGGCAAACCACTCGTTTAGGAACGTGGTATTGGCGCGCAGGTTGGCTTGATACAGCGTGTGCAGCAGCGTGTGGCCGGTTCGGTCGGCCGCGGCACAGGTACGAGCGGCCTGGCCACCCTTGCCGAAATCCTTGGATTGGCCGCCGAATGGCCGCTGATAGATCCTGCCCGATTCCGTGCGCGAAAACGGCAGCCCCATGTGTTCTAGTTCGAAAACCGCCTGAGGGCCCTCGCTGCACATGTACTCGATGGCGTCCTGATCACCGATGTAGTCCGACCCCTTAACAGTGTCGTACATGTGCCAGCGCCAGTCGTCGTTGGGGTCGTCGCTGGCTATGGCGCAAGTGATGCCCCCTTGGGCCGATACCGTATGAGACCGGGTAGGAAACACCTTGGAAATCACGGCCGTTTTCAGCCCCGATTGAGCGAGTTGCAGCCCTGCGCGCATGCCGGCGCCGCCGCCCCCAACGATGACGCCGTCGAACTCCATCTTTCGAATTCTGGTCATGGACTAAGAAATACTCCTATAAGGTCCAGAAAAGTTGCAGGCTCCACACCACAAAGAAGAACAGCAACGCCAACACGCCTGCCTGATAGGTAAGCCGAATGGCTGCGGCGTGGCGGCCCACGTAATGGGGGCGCAAATAGTCGGTGCCCACCGTCCACAGCCCAATCCAGGCATGCGCCGCCGCTGACAGCACCGTTAGGGTGGTAAAGGTCTGCATGCCAAACGAACCGAAGTAGCCTCGCAGCGCCGTGTAATCCACATCCGAGGTCACGTAGAAGAAACCCACCACACACAGGGTATACAGACCCATGATCACCGCGGTAACCCGCTGCACCACAAAGTCGGCAAGGCCGCTGCGCGTGAGACTGGTGACGTTGGTTACCATAGCCACGCCCCTGCCGCGGCCGTGGCAATGAAGGTGAGTACGAACACCACCACGGAACTGGCTTTGGCCGCCGCAAACGAATCACCGATGTGAAAATCCATGAATATGTGCTTGATCCCGGCAAACAGGTGGTAGAACAAAGCAGCCAGCGTTGCGAGCAACACCGGCTTGGCCCAGGGCTGGGCCAGGGTGGCAGCCGCCGCCGCAAACCCAGCCGACGACTCCAGCGCCATGGCTGCCAGCCAGAGCAGGAAGCCCACTCCCAGCACGAGCAGCACGCCGGTAACCCGGTGGGTAATGGACGCGATAGCGGTGAACGGCCAGGCGAACTGGGTCAAAGACAAATAGACAGGGCGCTCGGTTTTCATCTCCGGTCAATACTTCCGTTGCGTATGCGTGAGTGTGTCAAGCCCAAGGGCGGGCCTGCTCATGGATGTGATATTCCCAGGGGCGCATCCAGCCGATTCCGGGACCAACGATGAGGCATTCCGGGGGGCAATCATGCTCCCGATGGCATTTTAGTCATCCGCACCCTAATTGCCAAGGAATCCGGGGCTGTCCGAGCAGATGCCACCCTGGCCTGCCCCACCGCCGAATTGACAATGCCAGGTCGCGTTTATACGCTCCCCGGACCGTCTCGGGAGACAACGCCGTGAAGAGCGTAGTTTCCGCGCCAGCTTGCTGGGTGCGCAAATTTCGGTGCGGAGAATGCACCGAGTGCGGTGCGCAGAAATAGAACAATTAGAAGTAGCAACCCCGGGAGAACTGCATGGCAGACAAGGGAAGTAACAACGCGGCCCAGCTATCGATCGGAGGCAACACCATCGATCTGCCCATATTGGATGGCAACGTGGGTCCGCAAGTTATCGATGTTGGCCACCTGACCTCGCAAGGTTACTTCACCTACGACCCGGGTTTCGTGTCCACGGCCTCTTGCGAATCGGCCATCACGTATATAGACGGCGACAATGGCATCCTGCTGCACCGGGGCTATCCCATCGCGCAGTTGGCCGAGCACTCCGACTATCTAGAACTTTGCTATCTGCTGCTCAACGGGGAGCTCCCCAACGCGGACCAGAAAGCTGCCTTCGAGCACACGATCAGCCACCACACCATGGTGCACGAGCAGCTGGTGCATTTCTTTCAAGGCTTTCGGCGCGATGCACACCCGATGGCCATCATGTGTGGGGTAACGGGCGCGCTGTCGGCGTTCTATCACGACTCGCTGGACATCAACGACGCTTCGCACCGCACCAACACGGCCCATCGGCTCATCGCCAAGATGCCCACGCTGGCAGCCATGAGCTACAAGTATGCTCAGGGCGAGCCGTTCGTGTATCCACGCAACGATCTCGGCTATGCGGAGAACTTCCTGCATATGATGTTCGCCACCCCGTGTGAGAACTACAAGGTGAACCCCATCATCGCGCGAGCCATGGACCGGATATTCCTGCTGCATGCCGATCACGAGCAGAACGCCTCCACGTCCACGGTTCGTATGGCTGGGTCTACGGGCGCCAACCCGTTCGCGTGCATTGCCGCGGGCATCGCGGCGCTATGGGGCCCCGCCCACGGTGGCGCCAACGAAGCCGTACTCAACATGCTGGCCGAAATCGGTGACGAGAAGAACATCGACAAGTACGTGAAAAAGGCCAAGGACAAGGACGATCCCTTCCGCATCATGGGTTTCGGCCACCGGGTGTACAAGAATTACGATCCGCGCGCCAAGGTGATGCAGCAAACCTGCCACGAGGTGCTCAACGAGCTGGGCGTGGAAGACGACCCCGTACTGCGCATGGCCCAGCGGCTGGAGACGATCGCCCTGGAAGACGACTACTTCGTGGAGCGCAAGCTGTATCCAAACGTGGACTTCTATTCCGGCATCATCTTAAAGGCCATCGGCATTCCCACCGAGATGTTCACCGTGATCTTCGCTACCGGTCGCACCCCTGGCTGGATTGCCCATTGGAACGAGATGATCGGGGCGCCCTACAAGATCGGTCGACCACGTCAGCTCTACAAAGGACCCGCTGCCCGCGATTACGTGCCGGTAGCAGATCGGTAGCAGCGCCAAAGTAACGGGCTGAAAAACCAAGGCCCACGCATGCCAAGCTTTCGCGATCTGCCCGGCATCGACGCCCTCCTCTCTGCGCCACCCCTGCAGGAAGCGTGCGCCCGCTACGGTCTGGAAACCGTCAAAGGCGAGCTGAGACGATTGCAGGATCAGTGGCGCGCTACCGGCGACCTGCCGGACTGGGTATCGGATCCGCAGCAATACGCCGCGCACCTGGATCAGGCCCTGGCCCCGCCCGGCTACCAGCGCGTATACAACCTTACTGGCACCATCATCCACACCAATCTGGGACGGGCGCCATTGAGCGCCAAGGTGCTGCGGACCATCGAACCGTTGGTTACCCATCCGTTGTCACTGGAATACGACCTGGCTGCTGGCAAACGGGGCGATCGAGATCAAGTGGTGACCCAGCGGCTACAGGCGTTGTGCGGCGCCGAGGCAGCCACCGTGGTGAACAACAATGCAGCCGCCCTAATGTTGTGCCTGAACACCCTGGCGCTGGGCCAGCGGGTGCCCGTTTCCCGAGGCGAACTGATCGAGATTGGCGGTAGCTTCCGGCTGCCCGAGTTGATGGAGCGCGCCGGATGCCGGCTCGAGGAGATCGGCACCACCAATCGCACCCACCTGCGCGACTATGAGGCCGCCATCGGAGCCGGCGTGCCAATGCTGCTGAAGATTCACCCATCCAACTACCACATCGAGGGTTTCACGGCGGAGGTTGCCATTACGGACCTGGCCGACCTGGCGCATCGGCATGACATACCCCTTTGTGTCGATCTGGGCAGCGGTACGCTGGTGGATCTGGCCAGGTGGGGGCTGCCCCACGAACCTATGGCGCAGGAAGTGCTCGCCCAGGGCGCCGATCTGGTGACCTTTAGCGGCGACAAGCTGCTGGGTTCGCTGCAGGCTGGCGTTATCGTTGGGAAGCGACACTACATCGAGGCCATCAAGCGCAATCCCATGAAGCGTGCGCTGCGCCCGGACAAGCTGACACTGGCTTATCTCACGGAAACCCTGCGCCTTTACGATGAGCCGGACAGCCTGCCTGAACACATTCCAGTTTTGGGCATGCTCACCACCCCCATCGATGTGCTCGAACAGCGCGGCGGCGCCCTGGCGGGGGCGCTCGCCCAGCTGGAAGGATTCAATGCGGCGGTGGTCGAGAGCGAGTGTCAACTCGGCAGCGGTTCTCTACCGGACAAGCGCATCGCAAGCCGGGCCGTAAAAATAGCCCATCCCGAAGCTCGCCAGATTCGTGCATTGGCCCAGGCACTGCGCCGGCTGCCTATCCCCATCATCGGGCGCATCCAAAAGGACGCCTTGTGGCTCGACCTGCGCGGAGCCGCGCCCATGGAAGATCTGCTACCCGTCATCGAGCAACTCTCCCTATGATCGTTACGCTCGCCGGCCACGTAGACCATGGCAAAACCAGCCTGGTGCAGGCCCTGACCGGCGAAAACACAGACCGGTTGGCCGAGGAGCAGCGCCGTGGGCTGACCATTGACCTGGGCTTTGCCTACCTCAATGAAGACGGGCACAGCCTGGGATTCGTGGACGTACCCGGCCACCACCGCTTCATCCACAACATGGTTGCCGGTGTGGCAGGCAATCAGTACGCATTGCTGGTAATTGCGGCCGACGACGGCCCCATGCCCCAGAGCCGGGAGCACCTGCAGATTCTGCAGCTGATCGGCGTAACAAGCGGCGTGGTGGCGCTCACCAAATGCGACCAGGTGGACGATGCCCGCCGAACGGCCGCCGAGCAGGAAGTACGCGAGTTGATGGCCGCATCATTTCTGGAGGACGCCTCGATCATCCAGACCTCTACGGTTACCAATGAAGGCATCGACGCCCTGTTGGCGCACCTGATAGCGGCCGGTGCCGAGCACCCGGTACAGGCCGCTCGCCGGCAGTTCCGTCTGGCCGTAGACCGGGCATTCAACGTGCGGGGGGCAGGCCTGGTAGTCACCGGCACCGTTCACTCCGGCGTCGTGTCGCTGGAACAGGAACTCTACGTGCTACCCGGCAATCACCAGGCCCGGGTACGTGAGATCCACGCTCAGAACCAGTCCTCGGACACCGCCACGGTGGGCGATCGATGTGCCATCAACTTGAGCGGAGTGTCTTTACAGGAAGTTCAGCGCGGTAGCTGGCTGAGCGCAGCCCCCGACGCCGGCAGCCTCCAGCTCGCCATCACCCTGGAAGTTCTGAACGACTTCCCACGCCGAGTGCGTCACTGGACGCCCGCGCACGTTTACCACGCCACTTCTCATACCACGGGACGCATCGCGCTGGTAGATCGAGCCGCCATGGCGCCGGGCGAGAGCGGACTGGCGGAGCTGATTCTGGAAGAGCCCCTGTTTGCAAAACACGGCGACCGGCTGATCTTGCGGGACCAGAGCCTCGACCTCACCCTGGGCGGCGCCTCGGTGGCACACAATCGGGAGGTTCAGGGCCGGCGCAGCGAGCCTAGTAGGCTGGCCCGACTGGAGGCCTACACGTCGGCGGACGCCGCTGACGCACTCGCCGGATTGTTAGATCTTGGACCGGTGGACGTGCAGGAGTTTCACCAAAGCTGGGGCCTGCCCGACGACGCCGTGGCGGCCCTGCTTTCCGACTCCGAAGCCATGATTCGCGACGGAACAGCGCTCAAGCCCGAGCTTTGGGACTCATGGGCCAAGGGGCTGACCGAAGAGATCACAACCCGTCACAAAGCAGACAACGCACTGCAGGGCCTGCAAGCCAACGAAGTGGGCGAACGTATTCCGTCCGCGTTCCGGCAGGAAGTGCTCAACGAGTTGGTCAGTAACGGCGCTTTGGTCAATCGTTCCGGGCGTTTCGCACCACCGCGACACGTAGTCTCTCTCACCCCGGAAGAAGCCTCTCTGTGGAGCAGAATCGAGCCTCACCTCAAACAGCGGCAACCGCCCAGCGTGGGCGATCTCGCCAAACGGCTGAGGGACGCGCCCCCTGCGCTGCGAAAGCGAATGCACCCGCTCGCCACCAAGGGATTACTGGTTGCGGTGAGCGACACGCGCTACTACCTGCCAGACGAGTTGGGCGACCTTGTAGCCATCGTAGACGAGCTAGCCGCGCGCGCACCGTTCACCGTACGCGACTTTCGCGATGCCGCGGAGATCGGGCGCAACTCGGCCATCGAGGTGCTGGAATACCTGGACTCAAAGGGCTACACGCGACGCAACGCCAACACGCGCACGGTGGTGGGCGATCGCGCCAGGGTGTTGCCGCAGTGATAGACTAGTTAAGGAAGAGTATCGTCCCCGGTGGGGCGCGCGGCCTTCAAAGCCGTTGAGGTGCGAATACGTGCCTGGTGGGTTCGACTCCTACCTCTTCCGCCAAAAGCTCTCAGCTAACCCTCGTTGTTGACGTACCGATCGATGAAGTTGTGGAACTGCTGCACGCGGTTTTCCTGCCCGGATAGGTAAGCGCCCTTGAAACCCCTCGACTGGAATCCGAGCTGCTGCCCGGTAGCCCGTTCCAGATCCTGATCTGCCACGGCACTGAGGGTTTCCTCGCCATACTTGACCACCCGGCGTTCGGCTTCCCGCCACTCCACCGGCCCCTCGGGCCCGAAGACCATGTCCGAATCGTTCGACTTCAGCGCCATACCCCAATGCTCGTAGGTACTTTTGTTAGGATCGGTAGGATGCGGCTCGCAACGCTGCAGCGTAAATACATCCAGCTGAAACGTGATGGAGGCGCCTGGAAAAATATTGAAGTGAAAGGCGTCGGTGAGCCACGCATCCGGTAGCGTGGCCACATGACCGAATCCTCTGGCCGGTCCCAGCTTGCGCTTCTGCGCCTGCAGCGCGCCACGAATAGCATGGGCACGCCCGGCGAACTCGCTCTCACTCAATCCCCAAGCCTGCATGTCGGCACGCAATTTGTCGTTAAGCTCAAACGGCCGCGAATCCCTCAACGAAGGCAGCGCGCCCTTCATCTTCATGAGGTTGTGGCCGGTTTCGTACAGCTCGAAATCCGTATTCTTGTAGTCGTCGTCGAAGTAGTCGCTGATTTCCGGGTGTGTGGCCGGCAGGTGGTATGACTCACAGAAGTTGTCGTGCAGCGCCTTCCAGTTGAAGTCGACCTCGCATACCTTGTAGTACACGCGCTTGGCCGCGGCCGGGTCGTGCATCTCAAAGTAGTCCTTCACCTCCCCGAGAAACCCGCTCAGCGGAAAACAGTTGACGTCCATGTTGTACCAGATGAATCCGGCCCACTCCTCGCAGGGAATCTCGCTCAGGGTGAGCTTTCCGCAGGGATTACCTTGGGGAAAGTCCTCTGCGTCCTGAACGTGAACCACCGCGCCGCCGTGCTCGAATTCCCAGCCGTGATAGGTACAGGTAAATCGGTCCACCGAACCATGATCCGCGTACACCAGCCGATTACCGCGGTGCGGGCACACATTGTGAAACGCCTTAACGCCACCGTCCGCCTGGCGAACCATCAGAATGGATTCCCTGCCCAGCTGATGGGTGACGAAATCGCCGGGCTGAGGCATTTCTCCGCCCCAGGCGCCGATGTTCCACACCCTGGGCCAGAGCCTTTCCATCTCAAGCTCCATGAATTCCCTCGAGGTATAGCGCTGCCCGGAAATGACCGCGTCTTCCGGATATACCCTGTTGGCAGATCCGGACACGGCGCCGGCACGTTCGCTGGATGCGTCAGTCATTTGTTGCTCCCTCAATTCCCCAATTCACAGTAACCGCGTAGCGCCGTAAATACGACGAAACCGCGCACCGCGTGTTTTGCAGACGACTCGTCACCGCGTAGTCTACTCCCAATGGGCACGCATCCGCTGTTGAATCATAGATGGACGGACGAAGGACGAAACACTCACCACGCCTCAACCGAACGCCACCATGGACTGTGCTGCTTTTCGCTGGATTGCTCGCCGGTTGCTGGCAGAGCAACGCCGGCGGCCTGACCGGGCGCCCCACGGACACTCCGGCCAGTTTCCACTTCCTGGGCCGATCAGCACCCTGTCACATCGAGCTACCCGGCGTGCCCCGCTCCGTACGCGTGAACTGCTTTCACGTGGACGGAGCATTGCATATCCACTCCAATCGCTTCGCTCACGTTCCGCGCTTGCGGGGCGAGAGCTGGGTGAACGTCGTCAGACGCGATCCCGACGTCAGAGTCGAAATCAACGGTCGGATCTATGCCCTGACCGCGATACCCATAGCAGACGAATCGCAACGCCAGGCCCTGCTGCTCGCGCGCGGCTACTGGCGCGCATGGGACGGCATCACCATATTTCGATTCGCAAAATCGAGCGGCTGAGCAAAGGCCCGAGCCAGCAGGGGCGAGAGCAGGCCAAACCCTGGTCACGCCGACCCCAACAAAGGACGGGGCGCACCACGGTGCCCCCCGGGGCAGTATCGAATCCGCAGACGAGGTTTGGTCGGAGAAAGCCGCGAATTTGACCCGGACATTGTAGGTCGTGCGCCCACGCAAGCCGCTAAGGGAATGCCCCTATACCGCACCATCACGAGCCACCTGCGGCACACCATTTTGCTCAGCGTGGGTTTTAGGGGATATTAGGCGGTTGGACCAGCCGGCAATCACCACATGAGCGCACTGAAAACCATTACCCTCGAAGGCCCATTCACGATGAAGCGTGGGCAGCTCAGCTCCCCGACCATCGCTTTCGAAACCTGGGGGACTCTGGATACGGCGCGCCAGAACGCGGTGTTGATCTTCACCGGACTGTCGCCGTCAGCCCACGTCGCCTCTTCCAGCGCCGACCCCAGCCCAGGCTGGTGGGAAGACATGGTAGGCCCGGGCAAGCCCATCGACAGCAATCGCTACTTCGTTATCTGCGTTAACTCCCTGGGCAGCTGCTTTGGCTCCACCGGTCCCGCCTCCATCGACCCGGAGACCGGCAAGCACTATCGCTTGAATTTCCCGGTGCTGTGTCTGGAAGACGTGGCCAAGGCCGGCGCCGCGGTTCTGGATCACTTGAACGTAGAACAGCTGCACACTGTGATGGGCGCCTCCATGGGGGGCATGACCGCGCTTGCGTTTGCGCTCCTCTATCCCGGTCGGGCGCGCGGCATGATCTCGATCTCCGCCGCCGGCCGCAGCCGGCCGTTTTCCATCGCCATACGCTCCCTGCAGCGCGAGATGATTCGGCGCGACGACGCCTGGCAGAACGGAAACTACGACTTCGACACGCCCCCGGACACCGGCATGCGCCTGGCCCGCAAGCTCGGCATGATTTCCTACCGCTCGGCCAGCGAGTGGACTGAGCGTTTCGGCCGCGAGCGCGCATTGGACGAAGCGCCACGAGAGCACCCGTTCGGCCTCGACTTCGAGGTAGAGGTTTACCTCGAGGCCCACGCCAACAAATTCATCGGCACCTTCGATGCAAACTGCTATCTCTATCTATCCCGGGCCATGGACCTGTTCGACGCTGCCGATCAGGGTGGCAGCCTCCGGGAAGGCTTGCGACCCATCAGTCTAGAACGGGCATTGGTGATCGGGGTAGAAAGCGATTTTCTGTTTCCCGTGGAGCAGCAGGAAGAACTCGCTGAGGGGCTGAGCCATTACGTCGACGACATACAGTTCCGACCGCTGGCGAGCATTCAAGGACACGACTCGTTCCTGGTGGACATGGACCGGTTCCGGCCAGCCGTGGCTAGCTTTTTCTAGGCAGTTGGCCCCCGCCGGGACTTGCTCAATCCGAAGCTGAGCGCGCCAGCGCCTGACGCACCAGCGACTCCAGCATCTGCGCGTCTGCATACCCACCCGCCAGCAGCCGGCGCTCACCCTCACCGGTCTCGATGAGCACCGCGGGTAAGGCGTTGGTGCCATAGATACGGGCGCTGCCGAACTCGGCGTGCATGACCCGTTCCAGCGCCGCATCCTGCAATCCCTCGCCCACCACCTGCGCGGGCCAGCCTAACGCCTGAGCGGTTTCCGCCAGCACCCGAACGTCGGTGATGTCATCACCATCCACGAACAGGCGCTGCTGTAGCTGATGCAGATATCCGAACGGTGGCTTGCCAACGTGTCGCCGCACCGCATGTACGGCCAGACAGGGCCGCAAGCTGTTGTAGACGATGCCCGCTGGCAACCGGAACCCAAAATCCGCACCGGTGGTCGCCTGTACGTCGCGCCAGATCTTGCGCAAGTGCCGCCGGCCGTAGTCGCCGATGGGCTGGCTGCCATGGGTGTTGATCCCACCCAGCAGGAAGTCGAACTCCACATCACCCGCCAGGCGATTCATTGCGCCCTCTACCGCACCGGTCATACCCCAACACCAGGAGCACAGCGGATCGGTAACGATCAGGACCCGCACTGAACCACGGCGTTGCTGGGCACCACCTTACCGATCACCGCAGCGTGGCCGTAACCAGCATCGCGTAACGCCTCCACGCAAGCCGGAGCCGACGTTTCCGGGAGCGCGGCCAGTAAGCCACCCGAGGTCTGCGGGTCTGCCAGCAACCGCACGCGACCGTCCGATGGCGCGACGCCGCGAATCTCAAAGTCAGCCAGCGCCTGTTCGTTGTTGGGCTGCAGCGAGCTGGCCACGCCATCGTCCATGAGCGCTCGGGCGCCAGCCATCAACGGCACCGCATCGAGATCAACGATGGCGCCGACATCCGAGGCGCGCAACATTTCGCTGAGATGGCCAGCCAGCCCAAATCCCGACACGTCAGTGGCCGCGGCCGCACCATGCTGGCGCAGGATGTCTACGGCCCCGGCGTTAGAGGTGTCCATGGAAGCGTAAGCGTCTTCTACCCAGGCAGTTCCGGCTCTGGCGCGCATGTGGGCCGCCATGAGCACGCCGGTTCCCAAGGGTTTGTTTGCTACCAAGGCCTGCCCCGGCCGCAGGCCGTATTTTGCCAACATGGGCTCCACCACACGACCGGTCACGGCGAGACCCAAGGACAGTTCCGCGCCCTCTGCCGAATGCCCTCCCACAAGCATCACGCCGTGGTCATTCAGTACGTCCACGGCTCCACGCAGCAGTTGGTACAAGTCTTCTTCCATCAGCGCGTCCGCCATCAGCGGCACCGTGGCCATGGCCAGCGCGGCTATGCCGGTACCACCCATGGCCAGCACGTCGTTGAGTGCGTGATGGGCCGTGATGCGCCCAAAGAGATAAGGGTCGGACACCAGGCTGCGAAAGCCGTCCACAGTGAGCACGCTGCTCGCCCCCGTGCTTTTCAGAACCGCTGCGTCGTCGCCGATCCCGAGCAGCACCTCGGGCGATCGCTGGTCGGGCAATCGGCCCAGCACACGCCGCAACGGGTCTGCGCCCAGTTTGGCACCGCACCCTCCGCAGCGCATCTCTTCAGCGACCTCGCCACGCAATGCCTTGGGGAGTTCCCATTTAGGCGCCGGCATATCCGGCAATTGCTGAAAGCGGCGCATGAAACGCTGGTCGATCCAGTCCTTCCACCACCACACCCAGCGCCCGCTGGCCACCCAGTTGCCTTTGGAGGCCACCGCGCTTCCATCCGCCGTGCCTATGAGGCTCAAAAACCGGCGCTGGGCGCGAAACGGCACCAGGCGCTTACCGGATACGGTACGGCGCAGATTTTCCGTTAGTGTTCTGCCTTCGCGAACGGCGAACACGCCAGATTTGGGGCGCGGTTGGCCCACCAGGCAGGCGATATCACCGGCGGCGAATACATCCGGGTGGCTGACGGACCGCAGCCTCCGATCCACCCGAATGAAGCCCCCGTCATCCGTACTCAATCCCGCCTCGCCGGGCCACCGGGCCGCCGCCACGCCAGTGACCCAGAATACGTGGTCCGCATCGAGATGATTGCCAGCGCCATCGCGAACACCCCGCCCGTCAGCTGCAGCTGCGCGAAACCCGTTTACCACCTCGATTCCCGCGCGTTGCATGGCGCCACGCAGGCGTTGGACCACACCTTCGGCATGACCAGCCAACAGCGTGTCGCTGGCCAGCACCACGTCCACCTGAAAACCCAGCCGCCGTTTCAAAGCCAGTGCCAGTTCCACGCCACCCGCGCCGCCGCCAATCACTGCCACCCGATCGCCGGGGCGCGCGTGCGCCTCAACCTCGGCAAGCTTGGGCAGGAAGCGCCCGATGGGCTTGACCGCCACCCCATGCTCGCCCACACCCTCGGGAACCGCACCACTGTTGATGGAGAGCACGTCGTAACGTAGATCCGGGTGGTTGCGCAATTTCACGCGTCGAGCGTCCAAGTCCAGACCCACCACCTCGTCGGCAATCAGCCGTGCACTCGCGAATACGGACAGCGGCCCGAGGTCGATGTGCAATTCCTCTCGGCTGTAGAAGCCCGCCACGTGGCCGGGCAGCATGCCGGAATATGGTGTTTGTACTTCGCGGCTGACAATGGTGAGACGCGCGCCCGGTTGGGGGCGCATCCCGAAGGATTTCAGTACTTGAACGTGACTGTGACCACCACCGACAAGCACGACGTCCCGGATAGGAGGCGTGGCCATTTGCATGAGTTGTAGGTGCGCTACTCCGCTAGGTCCAGATCGAGATAGTCTAGATCCTCTTGGAGTTGCTTTTCTTCCATTCGTTGCTCGATGGCGCGTCGGGTCGCCAACGAACGGGCGTTCTGTTCCTTTTCGGGCAGCTCATCAACGATTTCCAACTCTTCAGCGTCAACGAGTTCGCCCATGGCGGAGTCGAATTCTGAGGTATCAATGGCTTCATCTTCGCCCAGCTCTTCAGAATCCTGCTCACTCTCTTCCGGATCGTCCGTTACAGCGCTGTCGAATCCATCGTCGACCGCATGATCGTCGCCCAACTGTTCTTCCAGCCGTTCTTCCTGACCCATGAAGGCGCGAACCCGAGTAAGAAATCGCTATGTCCGTCAGGCGAGTTTTTAGGCTCGCACTCACCCCCTGTCAAGATGTTTTGCGCGATAATTTTCGGTAGCCATGGACGAGCCCCCAAACAGCCACTATCCGTGGACGAACAACAATTGGCCGTGGGCCCCGTTCATCTTGTTAAACTGCGCACCGTCTGAGCGCCAGCGAGTCCGATCATGTCTAACGCAAACTCTCCGGGGCTGTTCTCCGAGGCCACACGCCGCTACGTGCTTGGCACGCTGGTGGTGGTCTACACCTTCAATTTTATCGACCGCCAGATCCTTTCCATCCTGCTTGAAGCCATCAAGCAGGACCTGGGGCTCTCGGACACCCAACTCGGGCTGCTGACAGGTTTTGCGTTCGCTCTGTTCTACGCCACGCTGGGCATTCCTATCGCCCGCTGGGCCGACCGGGGTAGCCGGCGCAACATCATCTCACTCGCTCTGGCTATATGGAGCGGCATGACGGCGTTGTCCGGGCTGGCTCAGAACTTCTGGCACTTGTTGCTCGCACGCATCGGCGTTGGTGTGGGCGAAGCAGGCTGCTCCCCGCCCGCCCACTCCATGATCTCCGATTACTATCCTGCCGAGCGCCGGGCCACCGCGTTGGGCGTCTATTCCCTCGGGATCCCGTTCGGCATCTTGTTTGGCTTTCTGGCGGGCGGTTGGATCAACGAGTTTTTTGGCTGGCGCCTGGCTTTCTTCGTGGTCGGCATCCCCGGATTGATTCTTGCCGTGATCGTACGCCTGTCCGTCAAGGAACCCCCTCGGGGGATGGCGGAGGGGCGCGCCCCCTCTGATGAGCAGCCGAGCATTATGGAGACGTTCCGATATCTGTGGCAGAAGCGCTCCTTCCGGCAGTTGGCGTTCGGCGGCGCGCTCACGGCGTTCGTCGGCTACGGATTCGTCACCTGGATTCCGGCATTTCTGATCCGTTCCCATGGCATGGAAACTGGAGAGATCGGCACCTGGTTAGGCCTCATCATCGGCATCCCAGGGGGAATCGGCATCGCCTTGGGGGGCTGGGTTGCAGACCGTCTTGGCAGCCGTGACCCCCGCTGGTACCTGTGGAACGTAGCAGTAGCGCTGGCGATCGTGGTGCCACCGTCCGTGCTCATGTTTCTCGCCGACAGCCCCTATGCCGCACTGGCACTTTTCATCATTCCGGCGATGCTTGGCAACTTCTACCAGGCCACCACTTTCTCGCAGACCCAGGGCCTGGTTCCCTTGCGGATGCGTGCCGTGGCCGCCGCGGTGCTGCTGTTCATCCTGAACATCATCGGGCTTGGACTGGGGCCGCAGCTGGTGGGCTTCGTCAGCGATCTGCTGGCACCACGCTTTGCCGAGCACTCCCTGCGCTACAGTCTCTTGATCTTCAGCTTGTTCAACCTGTGGGCGGCCTATCACTACTATCTCGCCGGCAAGCACCTGCCCGAGGAACTGGCCGTCATGCAGGAGGCTGACACTTAGTGCCCACAGTCACCGCCGAATGGTCCTCACGGCTCACCTTCACACTGGCCGCCGTGGGCGCGGCCGTGGGCCTCGGCAACATCTGGAAGTTTCCCTTCATGGCCGGCACCAACGGCGGTGGCGCGTTCGTTCTGGTTTACCTGATCTGCGCGCTAACCATAGCCACCCCCATCCTGATGGCAGAGCTGCTCATCGGGCGCCGGGGCGGAGAAAGCCCGCCCACAGCCATGGCGCGGCTTGCCAGCGAAGCCGGCCGGTCACGGCGCTGGTCTCTGCTCGGCTGGGCCGGCGCGCTGGTTGGCTATCTCATCGTGTCGTTCTACAGCGTGATCGCCGGCTGGGCCATGGCCTATGTGGTCAAGAGCGCAACGGGAGCGTTGGTCGGTCTGGACGCACAGGCTTCCAAAGCCACCTTCGATGCCCTGCTCACTGATCCTTTGACGCTAGCCCTTTGGCACCTGGCATTCATGGCCGCCACTGCCTTCATCGTCGCACGCGGATTGAACGCCGGCATCGAACGCGCGGTAAGAATACTCATGCCAGCCCTGTTCGTGATGTTGCTCATCATGGTCGCTTACGCGGGTTACGCGGGCGCCTTTGCGCGGGGGGCTGCCTTTTTATTCGCTTTCGATCTGTCCAATGTGGCGGGCAGCACCGTACTCATGGCCATCGGCCAGGCATTTTTTTCCATCGGCGTCGCAATGGGTTTGATGATGATGTACGGCGCCTATATGCCGAAACGCATCAACATCACCCGCTCTGCGCTAGTGATTGCCCTGGCAGATACCACCGTGGCGCTGCTGGCGGGGCTCGCCATTTTCCCACTGGTGTTCGGCAATGGACTGGATCCAGCAGAAGGCCCCGGCCTGATATTCGTAACCCTACCCATCGCATTCGGCAACATGCCGCTGGGCAGCGCGTTCGGTTGCCTGTTTTTCCTGTTGTTAACTTTCGCCGCACTGACCTCGTCTATCGCACTGCTGGAGCCTTTGGTAGCGCGTATTGCCGAGCACCCGCGGGTGAGCCGCCGAGGATCTGCCACGATAACGGGTGCGACGGCCTGGATCGTTGGATTAGGTACCGTATTCTCATTTAATTATTGGAACGATCTGCACCTGTTGGGAACTTTTCAGCCGTTTGTCGGAAAAACGTTCTTCGACCTTATCGACTACCTCACCGCCAACGTGCTGATGCCCCTGGGCGGCATGTGCATTGCCTTGTTCGTCGGCTGGTTCATGACCAGACGCACCCTGCTTGACGAGCTAGCGATAACCGATGGCCGGCTGTTTGCCTGCTGGCACGGGCTACTGCGCATCGTCGTACCTGGCGCGATCGGCGCGATCTTTATCGCGAATCTGGCATAACCGTGGACCCGGTCTCTCAAGCCGCGTTAGGCGCTGTAGTCGGACAGATTGCCGGGCATCGGCATCTGGGCCCGAAGTCTGCGGCAGTTGGTGCCGTCGCCGGGCTGCTGCCCGACATTGACGTTCTGTTCTCGATCAACGGTGATTATTTCGACCAATTGGTGCTACACCGGGGTATTACCCACTCCCTGTTCTTTGCTCCGGTGGTAGGACCCGTCCTCGGCTGGGCGGTCTGGGCCTGGGAGCGCAGACGGAGCCGTGATCGGCCACCCGACCGCGGCCGCTTGTACGCCTGGATGTGGGTGGCCGGCCTGGCGCTGCTGTCACATCCACTTCTGGATTATCTGACGCCTTATGGGACTCAGTTGCTGCTGCCGTTTACCGACACGCGGTTCGCCATCAATGCCATGCCAATTATCGATCCCGTGTACACGCTGGCTCTGCTCATCGGCTTGTTTGTCAGTCGCAAGGTGCCGCGCCACGCGCTTCGCGTGGCAGCAATCACCTTGGCCCTGTCCAGCGCCTATTTGGGCTACGGATGGCATCTCAACGAGGCTGCCGTACAGGAAGCGCGGCGCCAACTCGAAACGGTGGGCGTTGAACCCGTGCGATTGGCCGCCTTTCCCACAGTACTGCAGGTGTACTACCGTCGCGTGGTCGCGCGCACAGCGCAGCAGGATCGAGTCGGCTTCATATCCATGTGGGAACCCTGTGCCATCGACTGGGGCGCGGCCCCACGGATTCATCCGGCGCAGACGCAAGCGTTCCTCGGCGCCCGGGAAGGACGCATCTACGATTGGTTCAGTATGGGTTGGGCGCACTATGAAAGCGCACGCGACGGGGATACGCACATATTGCGCGCACACGACTTGCGCTACGGCATGGACAACAACCCTGCCAACAGCTTATTCACCGCGCAGATGGTCCACCAGCTCGGCGCCGCACCAACTTTTACGTCGCAATCACCTATGTCCTCACCCTCGCAGCGGGCGCTCTCGCTTGGCAAGCTTTTCGCCGACACCTATGCACCGTGGTGCCGGATGAGGGGGGGTTCGAACCCGTAGCGGGGTCGCCGCTCTAGCGATTCAAGCGAACGGCTTCCTGCAATCCGACCAGAATCAGATCGGACACCACATCATCGAACAAGTCTACCGAATCGAACAGGTGCGCAAAGCCACCTGTGCCGATCACTACCGGAAGGTCATCGCCGAATGCTTCTTCGCTCATGCGGGCAATCAGCTCCTTCACCATGCCCACGTTGCTCCAGAACAGGCCGCTCTGAATGCTCTCCACCGTGCTGCGCCCGATTGCGCCGTCCACCGGCACGATCTCCACGGAAGGAAGCTGAGCCGTCTTCTCCTCCAGCGCCTCCATGGCTAAGCGCACACCGGGAATGATGTTGCCGCCGAGAAATTCCCTTTGTTTGGTTACGGCGCAGACTGTGGTAGCGGTGCCGAAGTCGACGACGATCAGGTTGCGGTCCGGGTAAAGCTTGAGCGCACCCATGGCATCGGCAATCCGATCGGCGCCCACTTCCTTTGGATCCTTATAGAGGATTCGAAGGCCCGTCTTGATGCCGGGCCGCATGATCAACGGGTCGATACGGAAATATTTCTGGCAGCACGAGCGCAGCGAGTAGAGCATGTCGGGTACCACGCAGCACACGGCGATGTTGGTAATATCGTCGGGCGATACCGAGTTCTCGCGCAACGCACCACGCAGGAACACACCCAGCTCGTCGGACGAGCTGCGCACGGTAGAGGTGCGCCTGAATTGCAGACTCAGCTGGTCGCCATCAAACACCCCGCAGTAGATCTGGCTGTTTCCAATGTCCAGGCATAGCAACATGGGTCGCCTCCTAGGCTCCAGATACCGGCACGTTGTCGATCAACCGCACCGTTCCATTGCCACAATGCACGGTTACCGCCGCAAAGCGGCGGCCTGCCCTGGATTGGACGTAATCCACCACGAAGCCCTCGCGCTCGAGTGAATCGGCCACCTGCGTATCGGAGCAGTCGCTGTTAATCAGTCGGTTCAGCGCGGGCGCCAGCTGGCGAGCGGACGCATCGAGCAGCGCGTTGCGCGAGCTCAACGCCAAGCCGTCGGGCTCGCGCACCGTCGGGCAGGGCACGATTTCCACGTCCATGAAAAAGGTATCGCACATATCTCGAATGAGCAGGTACTGCTGAAAATCCTTTTCTCCGAAATAGGCACGCTGGGGACAGACCAGATTCAGAAGCTTCATCACCACGGTCAGTACCCCGGTGAAATGTCCGTCGCGATGAGCGCCACACAACTCCCGGCTGAATGTCTGCTCTTGAACCTGATAGCGGAACCCGTCCGCGTACAGATCGTCGTACTCCGGCGTCAACACGCAATCGGCCCCAAGTTCCCGCGCCATCTCCAGGTCCGCTTCAAGGGTGCTCGGGTAGTTGGTCAGATCCTTCGGATCGTTGAACTGTGTGGGATTGAGGAACACCGTCACCACGGTGCTGGCGCACTCTTCCACGCTACGCTTGATGAGCGCCGCATGCCCCGCATGCAGGGCACCCAATGTGGCCACCAGGCCTACGGGCTCAGATAGTGTCTGTCGGACCTCGCGCCATTGGCCGGGGTCACCGCACACTTTCATGCATAGGACTCCGAGCGCGACGGGAAACAGCCCTGCTGGGTTTCCGCATGGAAGCGGTTCACCGCCTCGGTTACCACACCGTGGCCACAGGCATAGTGGCGCAGAAACTTGGGCTTGAACTGGGGATTCATGCCCAACATGTCTTGCAGCACCAGCACCTGCCCATCCGTTTCGGGACCAGCACCGATGCCGATGGTGGGAATGGAAATTTCGCGGGTGATTCGCGCGGCAAGGTTTGCAGGCACGCACTCGAGCACCAGTGCGAAGCAGCCCGCCTCGGCCAGCCCACGGGCAGACTCCAGCAGCGCCGATTCCGCGCTTTCGCTACGCCCTTGCACCTTGTGCCCACCCAAACCGTGCACCGATTGCGGCGTAAGGCCCAGGTGCCCCATCACGGGGACACCGGATTCCACCACATGGGCGATCAGTTCACGCTGCCCGGCTTCGCCTTCTATCTTGACGGCACTCGCGCCTGCCTGCATGAGCGACTGAACGGCATCCATTGTGTTTTGCAACCCTTTGCGGGTAGCCAGGAACGGCATGTCGCCGACGATAAATTTGTTGGGCGCGCCTCGCGCTACAGCGCTGACGTGTAGTGACATGAGGTCGACGTCCGCATAGACCGTGGACTCAAAGCCGTGCATCACCATGGCCAGGCTGTCGCCCACCAGCAGGCAATCAACGTCGGATTGATCGAGGATCTGCGCCGACCAGAAGTCGTAGCAGGTAACCATGGAGATCTTTTCGCTCGAAGCCTTCCGTTTTGGAAAATCGAGCACCGTCAGTGCCTTAGCCACCGTCATCGCAATTTCTCCCTACAGTCGGTGCGGGTTGGTTGCAAGAACGGGGTACCGGGAAGTGCGCAGCGCGCAGCGAGGTTGCACCTGGTACCTGTCCCTGCATGGATCAAGTCCTACAGCCAAAATCTAGTGTCCGATCGCGCAGCAGCTCTTTCTGCCGCGTTCCGGTCTCCGTACCGGGGGGTATCGAAGCCAGGAGCGCGACCCTACGTTAGAACCCGGGCACGCGCAAGCGCGCTTTTTCAGCCCCCGAATGCCGCATCGATTCGGGCAAACCGTCGCTGAATATAGTCACGGCTTTCGGGATGCGGCAGGATGTAGGCCTGGTTGCCATCGATGCCGGCCACCACCTGCTCGGCCACCTCCTCCACGCTCAGCACACCACCGGCCATGTTGTCATCGGCGTCTTCATCGGCGGCGGTCGGCGCAACGCGCGGGTCGGCAGGCCCGTATTCGGCCGACCGATTGCGCTGCGACGTGCCGATGTTCGTGGTCACCCGCATTGGGCAAAGCACCGACACACCGATGTCGTGCTCACGCATCTCCCGACGAAGCACTTCGGCAAGGGCCACCACCCCATACTTGGCTACGCAATAGGCACCCAGGCCCACGTTAGGCACCAGCCCCGCGAATGACGCGGTAAACAGGATGTGTCCCCCGTTTTGCTGGTCACGCATTCGCGCCCCAAACGCTTCTACGCCGTGTATCGCACCCCAAAGATCCACGTCAATGATCCAGCGCCACTCGTCGTGGGTCATGTCCACCAACGCCCCGTGCAGCGCCACGCCCGCGTTGTTGAAGAGGATGTGCACCTGCGAGAACCGCTCGTAAGCTGTGTCCGCCAGCGCCTGCACGGCACCTAGATCGGCGATATCACACACCGCAGTTGCCACCTCACCAGGGCCCGCCGCATCAACGGCCTCGGCAGCCGCACTCAATGCCCCCTCCTCGATATCCGCCAGTAGCACGTGAGCACCCCGCGCAGCCAGTGCTTGCCCGGTAGCTAGCCCGATACCACTCGCAGCGCCGGTAATGACGGCCACCCGCCCATTGATCTTGTCCTGGTCGCTCATGTCACTCCCCTGATGCGCTTCGACAAACCACCCTAGTACGGGGGGCAGACAGGCACAACCAGAGGAACTGCCCAGCTTGGAGGCAGCTTACTGCAGCAGCCCCTGCCCCTTGTCCCACCACAGATGTGCAGGGTTACCCGCCGATGCTATAGAATTTGCTGCTTTCACTCTGGGGAGCGCAGCCGAGCGCTGTAGCCATGGACTACCACCTCACCGAGGAACAGAACGCCATCAAAGAGATGGCCGAGCGATTTACCGCAGACCAGATCACTCCGAATGCGGCGCAATGGGACGATGAGCATATCTTTCCGCGCGACACCATCCAGCAGGCTGCACAGCTGGGTTTCGGGGGCATCTACGTTCCGCAAGAAGCAGGCGGCATTGGTCTTGGGCGCATCGAGGCTGCTCTGATTATTGAGGCCATGGCCTACGGCTGCCCGTCGACATCGGCCTTTATCTCCATACACAACATGGCCACCTGGATGATTGCCAATTTCGGCAGCAAGGAGATGATCGCGCGCTTCGTGCCACAACTGGTGAGCATGGAGCACATGGCCAGCTACTGCCTCACCGAGCCTGGCGCCGGGTCCGACGCCGCCTCGCTGAAGACTCAGGCGGTCAAGGATGGTGATCACTACGTGTTGAATGGCAGCAAGGCGTTCATCTCCGGCGGCGGCGAGAACGAAATCTACGTGTGCATGGTGCGAACCGGAGAGACCGGGCACCAGGGCATTTCGTGCCTGGTGGTGGAAAAGGACACGCCGGGTCTGAGCTTCGGAGCCAACGAGCGCAAGCTGGGCTGGCACTCGCAACCCACTGCCATGGTGAACTTCGAAGACGCCCGGGTACCGGTGCAGAACCTGGTGGGCGCAGAGGGAGATGGATTCAAGATCGCCATGTCGGGGCTCGATGGCGGCCGCATCAACATCGCCGCGTGTTCCATCGGCGGCGCGCAACGGTGCCTGGACGAAGCGGTCACCTACGTACAGGAACGCCAGCAATTCGGTAGCCCGATCGCGGGGTTTCAAAATACCCAGTTCATGCTAGCGGACATGGCCACCCAACTGGCCGCCGCTCGGGCACTGACTCAAATTGCCGCGCAGAAGGTCACGGAGAACGCACCCGACAAGACGCAGTTTGCCGCCATGGCCAAGCTGCACGCCACAGACTCGGGATCAAAAATTGCCAACGACGCGCTGCAACTGCACGGTGGCTACGGCTATCTGATGGACTATCCCATCGAGCGGTTCGTGCGCGACCTGCGCGTACACGAGATACTCGAAGGCACTAATCAGATCATGCGCGTCGTGATCGGCCGCTCGCTGCTTAACTAGTCTCAGCCGAAACGGCCTGGGCGTCTAACCTGGCGTCCAGGCGCTGCCCCCATCAATCTTAAGCACCGCCCCGGTGGTGAAGCTCGATGCGTCGGAAGCGAAATACAACGCCGCACCTACCACTTCGTCCGGCTCACCGCCCCGCTGCAACGGCATGAGCTGCGCGCGCTCGTTGAAGGCTTCCATGTCCCACGCTTTGCTGATGTCCGTGAGGAACGGCCCGGGCATAATGCAGTTGGCGCGTACCTTGGGACCAAATGCCCTCGCCAACCCAAGCGTCAGGGCATTCAGCCCGGCCTTGGCCGTGGCGTAAGGCAACTCGTTGGGCGTCGGCTGCACGGCAGCCGTGCTGCTGACGTTGATGATGGATCCGCCGTTGCCCGCCGCCATGCGCTCGCCCACCAGGGACGACAATCGGAAAGGCCCGCGCAGATTCACCTGCATAACCTTGTCATAGAGTTCCTCGGTCACGGAAGTGAGGGACTCGTACAACGGCGACATGCCCGCATTGTTTACCAGCACGTCCACATGGCCGAACTTATCGTAGGCGAAGTCCACCAGCCTATCCGCATCGCCCCAACTGCCCGCGTGGAACGCCACGCCCACGCATTCGATGCCGGTTACCTCGGTGATGGCGCGTGCGGCTTCCTCACACGGTTCCGCCTTGCGACTGGCAATTACCACGTTGGCGCCGCAGGCAGCGAAGGCCTTGCACATCTCCAGACCCAGGCCACGGCTGCCACCGGTGACGATGGCCACCTTGCCAGACAGGTCGAACCGCTCGCTGACGCTCTTGCTCATGAACTCATCCTTGTTGTTATTGATTTGGCGAGCTACTGCTCCAGCGGCGGCTTTTTGATCAGATCGCGCACAGCGAGGCCCCCTTCGGGCTCCACCGGGACGCCATCGTGCACCACCCGATTATGGGAGTGAGCGAACTGCTGCATGATCATCGCGCTGCGCAGAGACGCGTAGAAGCCCTGCTCGTTCTGCACCTGGTTAACCGACTCCTTGGCCGTCTTCAGGCCGATCATGGGCTGCTCGGCGATCTCTTCGGCCAGAGACATGGCTTCCGCAGACAACTCGTCGTCTGGCACCACCCGATTCACCATGCCGATCTGATGCGCCACCTTGGCGGTTATGGAGCGACCCGTGAACAGCATCTCCTTGGCCTTGCGCACTCCGAGCTCCCACGGGTGGCCGTAGTACTCGACTCCGTTTACGCCAAAAGCCACCACGGGATCCTGGAAGGTGGCCCCTTCGCCTGCCACCACAATATCGAAAGGCCACACCAGCATGAGACCGCCGGCGATGACCTTACCCTGGACCTCAGCGATGGTGGGCTTGGGAATGTTGCGCCAGCGCCAGCACAGGTTGAAGAATAACTCTTCTTCCATAGCCCAGTGGCCTTCGGGGCCAGGCTGGGCAAAGCCCTGGGAGGTGCTGATGGCCACGTCTTTCAGCGTGTAGTCGCCGTCGCGCTGCATATCCCCGTGCCCGGACGAAAAGTGCTTGCCCGCAGCCGCTACGACGATGACGCGGACGTTGTCGTCTGCCGATGCGCGATCCAGCGCATCGTTTAGACCGTACAGCATCTTCAGGTTCTGGGCGTTGGCCCGGTCGGGGCGGTTCAGCACGATCCGTACGATCCGCTCGCTGGGCTGCTGGTACAGGACCGCGCCAATTTCTTCTTCGATCTGTTGTTCTGCTTCGCTCATGTTCGTTCCTTGTTGCTCTTGTCCTATGAATTCGTTCCCGGTACTTGTTCGCCCGCCTCGTCAGAACGACCGGGGCATGCCCAACACGTGCTCACCGATGTAGCTCAAGATCAGGTTGGTGGAGATGGGCGCAATCTGATAGAGGCGTGTTTCCCTGAACTTGCGTTCTATATGATATTCCTTAGCGAAGGCAAATCCCCCATGGGTCTGCATGCAAACGTCGCCAGCCCGCCACGACGCCTCGGAGGCGAGCATTTTGGCCATGTTGGCTTCGGCGCCGCAGGGTTCCCCCGCATCGAACATGCGCGCCGCTTTATCCACCATCAGGCCCGCCGCTTCCACTTCGGCATAACAACGGGCGATGGGAAACTGCACGCCCTGGTTCTTGCCGATAGGCTGACCGAATACTTCGCGCTCGCTGGCGTAGTCGCGGGCTTTGTCAATGAAATAGCGACCGTCGCCCACGCACTCCGCGGCGATGAGAATCCGCTCCGCGTTCATGCCGTCGAGAATCACCTTAAAGCCTTTGCCTTCCTCACCCAGCAGATTTTCCCGCGCCACTTCGAGGTCGTCGAAAAACAGCTCACAGGAGTGGTGATTGATCATCGACTCAATCGACCGGATCTCCAAGCCGTTACCTTCCGCTTGCTTCACGTCCACGATGAATGCCGACAAACCGTCGGTCTTTTTCGCCACCTGGTCCTTAGGGCTGGTGCGCGCCAGCAATACCATCAGATCCGAATGCTGAATCCGGCTGATCCACACTTTCTGGCCGTTGATGCGATAGACGTCGCCATCGCGGGTGGCGGTGGTCTTCAGGCTGGTGGTATCGGTGCCCGTGGTCGGTTCGGTAACGCCGAAACTCTGCAGGCGCAACTCCCCGGAAGCAATCTTCGGGAGGTAGCGCGACTTCTGCTCGCTGTTGCCATGGCGAAGCACCGAACCCATCACGTACATCTGGGCGTGGCACGCCCCCGCATGGGCACCGGACCGGCAGACTTCCTCCATGACCGCGGCAGCCTCCAATACGCCCAGACCGGCGCCGCCATATTCCTCCGGAATGAGCACGGTGAGGAAACCCGACGCGGTCAGTTCAGCGACGAACTCCGTGGGGTAATCATTGTTCCGGTCCAATTCCAACCAATAGTCTTCGCCATATTTCTCGCATAGCTGCCGGACGCTATTGCGAATTTCTGCAATCTCACTGCCTGTCGTCATGTCTTGCGCTGACCTGCTCCACCGCGTCTAAACGAACCGCACGCACCTTAAAGCAACCGGGTTGCGGATGCACCCCCGGACCGATTTATACATCTTTTATATATAATATATTCAGCAGGTTATACAACTTACCTAATTCATAATCTCTCAAAGATTCTCCACTAAATTTCGCCCGTTTCCCACGAGTGTTGTGTCACCGTGAACGCATGTCGAACGAACAACAATTTCGTAAGCTGCTACTCGGAGCCTGTCTGGTGGGCGCTGCCCTGCTGATGCTGCGGCCCTTGGACGCCGGTGCGGACCCCACGCACGAGCGCATGCCAGCGGCAACGGCCACCTTCGAGCTCGCTAATCCTGGTGCCAGCATCCGCTTGGACTCGCACACTGAGCTACAAGGCTGGAACCTCGATAACGGTTGGTATTTCGGCCGCCACCGCGGAGACCATTCGGGCTTGGGATTCGTATGGCAGAAGGACACGGCGCCATTCCCATCCACCCTGTTCGTATCTACATCTGGCATCCGGATGGTGCACCGGTTCTAAGGCGCAATCGCCTGGACTACCCGTTCAGTTGCTGATCGCGGGAAGGCTTTTCCGGCGGGCTACCACAGGGACCCGATTGGTGCTGCACCATGCGTGGCCTGCCCCCCTCCTCCACGAAAACGTTAATGGCAACGAGCACCGATCCCGCCACCTCTTCGTAGCACACTACGGCAACACAATCGCCCATGGAAACGGCGCGCGCCCCATAGCAGGTGACCGCCGGTTGCTGCGCATTACCCAGAATGCCGCGCCAACTGGCAAGGATCTCGTCGCGCTTGGTAATGGCCGCCCAGCCGGGATGAATACAGATCAGTTCCCCTTGCTCGGACCAGACCCGTTGCATGGCATCGTAGTCCGCCTGAGCAAAGGCGAGATAAAAAGCTTCGTTCGCAAACAGCGCTTCGTTGGGGTGCATGTTTCTCCGCACGAACCGGCGACCCTTCCAGTATCCCCATCGTGGGGCATGCAGACAAGGGCATGCCCTCGGGTACACTCCGGACATGCCGTCGAATCGACACACCGTAGTGTTCGCGGACGTATTGCGCGCCTGCATGTATGCCACCGACTATCAGGACCTGGCATTTGCCCGCAGCGAGCAGACCGACTTCTGCGCGTCCGCCCATCGCATGCTGAGCTAACTGAGATACACTTGGGCCATGCCTACGGCCCTACTATATGACTGCTTCAGCGGGATCAGCGGCGACATGCACATCGGGGCCATGCTCGATCTGGGTGTCCCGGAATCCATGCTGCGCGCGCAGCTATCCAAGCTCAGCCTGGCCGGGGAATTTTCGCTGGAAGTTGCTCCGGGCAGCAGGATGGGAATTACCGGCACCCAGGCAACCGTGCGCCTGGCGCCGGATGCGGCACGACCGCATCGCCACCTGGCTAACATCGTGCAGATTATCGACAAAGCGCAGTTCGCGGCTCCGATTCGTCGGCGCGCGGTGGGCATGTTCGAAAGCCTGGCCCGGGCCGAAGCCAAGATCCACGGAACCACCATGGACGCAATCCATTTCCACGAGGTGGGTGCCACCGACTCCATCGTCGACATCGTCGGCGCCGCCGTATGCCTGGAGCACCTGAATGCCCAGTTCGTCGGCTGCACCCCGCTGGAACTCGGCGGCGGAATGGTGCGTTGCGAGCACGGGCTCATGCCGGTGCCCGCGCCCGCTACGGCCGAGCTCCTTACGGGCATTCCTTGCCGTTACGGCGGCGTGAATCAGGAGGCCACCACCCCTACCGGCGCGGTCATCGTCAAGGAGGCCATTACGCAAATCGATGCACCCCAGGGCTTCACCACCGAACGGGTCGGCTACGGTATCGGACAGAAGGAATTCGACATCCCCAACGTGCTGCGCGTCTGCCTGGGACACGTAGCGGAACGCCAAGACTATGACGTAGAAACCAACCACCAGGTGGAGTGCAACATCGATGACATGAGCCCCGAAGCGTTCGCTCCGCTGTTAGACACGCTGTTTGCCCACGGCGCCAGGGATGTGTTCATGACGCCCATCGTGATGAAGAAATCACGTCCCGGCACCAAACTGACACTACTATGCGGACAGGACGCGTTGGACGAATTGTTAGCATTGGTCTTCGAGCACTCAACCACCATCGGCGTCCGGGTGACGCAGGTGGAAAAGCGCATGCTGCCGCGCGAGCTGCGCACGGTGCAGACCAGTCTCGGGCCGGTGCAGGTAAAAACCGTCACGCTCCCCGGCGGCAGCCAACGCTGGAAGCCCGAACACGATGACGTGCAAGACGCGGCGGCCCGCAACGGACTGAGCTATCTCGACGCCGCCGCGCGCATTCAACGCGAAATCGATCCACAGGCGAAGTCAGAATGAGCACGGACGTCCCCGACAAAGCCCGCGCCCTGCTGGCCGCATACAAAGCCGGCACACTGGATGACGCAGGCGCGCTGCGCCAGCTCAGCGCGCTGTGGTCGGAAGATCTCGGCCACAGCACCATAGACCATGATCGCGAGCGAAGGACGGGGGCGGCCGAGGTGATCTTCGGTCAATCCAAAACCCCTTCTCAGCTCGCAGACGGATTCAGTGCGCTGGCGCAGGCTGGCAGCAACGTGCTGGCCACTCGGGTAAGCCAGGCCGGGGCCGACGCCATCGCTGCGGTCTGCCCGGAAGCCACCTATCACCCCGCCGCACGGCTGGCCATGCTCAAACAACGCGTCGCCGTGCTGGCGGAAACCAGCGTCGCCGTGGTGTCCGCGGGCACATCCGACGCTCCGGTGGCCGAGGAAGCCGCCCTGACCGCCGAGTTTTACGACAATCCTGTCATCCGCGTGGTGGACGTCGGAGTGGCCGGGCTGCACAGATTGCTCGCTCGAGTCGAGGATATTCGCAGCGCCCGGGTGGTCATCGTGGTGGCCGGCATGGAAGGCGCACTGCCGAGCGTGGTGGGCGGACTGGTAGACAAACCGGTCATCGCCGTACCAACCAGCATCGGCTACGGGGCGGCATTTGAAGGGGTCACCGCGCTGCTTGGCATGCTCACCAGTTGTGCGGCGGGCGTAACGGTGGTGAACATCGACAACGGGTTCGGCGCAGGTTTTCAGGCCAATATGATCAATCGCCTTTAAGTGGGATACTCCAGCCTATGGGCATGCGGGAACTGAATCTAAAGCACCAGCGATTGCGCCAGGAGATTGGACGTTTCGACAGCGCGTTGGTGGCGTACTCGGGTGGAGTCGACAGCTCCCTGGTGGCATACGTCACCGCCACCGAACTGGGCCCCAAGGCACTGGCCGTCACCTCGGGCTCTGCCAGCTTGAAGCGCAGCGACCTGAACCTGGCCAAACAGCTGGCGGAGCAGTGGCGCATGCCCCACCGGGTGATCGTTACCAACGAACTCAGCAACCCCGACTACCGAGCCAACCCCACCAATCGCTGCTTCTACTGCAAGACCACTTTGTATGCCGCGATGCAGGAGATCGCGCAAACGGAAGGTTTCGCCGCCATATTCAACGGCACGAACTGCGACGACCTGGGCGACCACCGACCCGGGCTGATCGCCGCAAACGACTTCGCCGTACACTCTCCTTTGGTGGCAGCGGGGTTCAACAAAGCCGACGTGCGCGCGCTGGCGGCTCGCCTGGGTTTGGACAACGCAGAAAAACCACAGTCAGCCTGCTTATCGTCGCGCTTTCCCTACGGCACCCCCATCGACGAAGGCAAGCTGGCTCAGGTAGAGCAGGCTGAGGCGGTTCTCGAGCGGTTCGGCTTCCGCCAGTGCCGGGTGCGGCACCACGATGACGTTGCTCGTTTGGAACTGCTTGTCGATGAGTTTGACCTTGCAATCCAAAACCGCGAAGCCATCGAGCGCGACATCATGGCGTGCGGCTACCGCTTCGTAGCCTTGGATCTGAGCGGGTTTCAATCCGGCTCCCTGAACCGAGGGGTCGTCAAAATTCTGGATCCCAAAGCGAACTGAATCATCACTGGGATAGATCATGATCGAACGCATCCCCTTCGGCCGGACGGGCCATATGAGTTCTCGCGTCATTTTCGGCGCTGCTGCATTGGGCGGCATGCGCCAGGAGCGGGCCGACCAGATCCTCGAACTGCTGCTGCAGCACGGCATCAACCACATCGACACGGCGGCATCATACGGGGACTCCGAGTTGCGCCTCGCACCTTGGCTGGCCACGCGGCGCAGCGATTTCTTCGTGGCGTCAAAAACAGGTGAGCGCGCCGCTTCCGGAGCACGCGCCCAGCTGGAGCAAACCCTGGAGCGTCTGGGTATCGATCAGCTGGACCTGATCCAGATGCACAATCTGGTGGATGAGCAGGAATGGCGCACCGCCATGTCAGCCGGGGGCGCACTGGAGGCGCTGGCCGCCGCGCGGGACGAAGGGCTGGTGCGCTTCATCGGGGTGACAGGTCACGGTACACAGGTAGCCGCAATGCATCAGCGCAGCCTCAACGAGTTCGAGTTCGATTCCGTACTGTGCCCCTACAACTTCACCATGATGCAGCAACCGGAATACGCTCGCGATTTCAACGCGCTGGTGAGGCGGTGCGAGGAGCGTGAGGTGGCCGTGCAAACCATCAAGAGCGTCGCCAGGCGAAGGTGGTCGGACGACGACAGCGACAAACGCTTCAGCTGGTATATGCCCATCACAGACGCGGGCGCTCTGGAGCGCGCCGTGGCCTTCGTGCTCTCCCGCCCCGGTCTGTTTCTGAACTCCACTAGCGACGCCACGGTGCTACCGAGAATTCTGGAGGCAGCGCAAGGCACCAACGCGGCACCAGCAGAGGCATCGCTGCTCGCCGACGTGGCCGATCTCGGAATGCAACCCCTATTCGTCAGGGGTGTGAGCGACACCATCTAGGCACCGCTGTGGCGGAACGCATCGCCATCGTCGGATCCGGCATTTGCGGCATGTCGGCTGCGCTGACCCTGGCCGCGCGCGGCCATCACGTCACACTGATCGAACGGGATACCGCCCCGCCTGAAGTGGATGCCGATGAGGCGTTCTTTTCCTGGCAGCGCAACGGCGCTGCGCAATTTCGCCACCCCCACGCCTTCCTCGGGCTACTGAGCAATTTGATCGCTCGCAACCACCCGGAATTGTTGAGTGAGCTATACGCCGCCGGCGCCCGCCGCGTGGACTTCCTCGACATGCTGCCTGCGGAGCTGCGCGGCGACTACCGGCCTGACAAAGGCGACGATAGCGTATGGATGCTGATGTGCCGCCGGGCAACCATGGAAATGGTGATGCGGCGGCTGGTAATGGCGCAGGCCAATGTACGCATCGTCAACCGGGCTCGAGTTATAGCAATAGCTACCCAGAGCCGTGAAGGCGCTTGTTTCGCAACGGGCGTTCGCTTCATCAAGGATGGTGCCGAGCACGCGTTGAATGCCGATGTGGTAGTGGATGCCAGCGGCCGCCGCAGCCCGTTCCCAAAGTGGTTCGCAAACATAGGTCTGCCGGTGGCCGAAGAGAAATCGGATGCACAGATCGTCTACTACACCAGACATTATCGGCTGAAGCCAGGCAGGCACGAGCCGGTGCGGGAAGACCGTTCCGATGCGGGGGACCTCGGCTACCTCAAGTTCGGCGTGTTTCCCGGGGAAAGTGGTCATTTCGCCATCATCCTGTGCGTGCCCGTAGTCGAGGCAGCGCTCAAGCGTGCGGTGCGCGACCCGCAAATCTTTGATCGCATCTGCCTGAGCCTGCCGGGCCTGCGCCCCTGGCTGGCGGACGATCAGGCGGAGCCCACCACAAAGCCCTTCGGTATCGGCGACATCCATGCGGTTTGGCGGGACTACGCCCCCAACGGCGATCCGGTGGCGCTCAATTTCTTCGCCATCGGAGATGCCAGCATTCGAACCAATCCCCTTTACGGCCGGGGCTGCAGCATGGGCATGCTGCATACCAATCTGCTGGTGGATGCACTAGCCCGTTCCAGCGATCCGGTCCGTCGGGCGCGGCTTTTCGCCGCCAATACCCGCCGCGAGCTGCGACCCATGTTCGATGCGAGCGTACGCCAGGACAAGCGAAGCGTAGGCCGCTTCAAGGAGCTCATGCGCACGAGCAAGCCGCAGCGACCTAAGTCGCTTCGACAGTGGCTATCCCTGGCGCTGGAAGATGCCGTCGGGGCAGCCGCGCGGGAACACCTTCACGTCGCGCGAGGGGCGCTGCGAAGCTTCCACCTGCTGGAGCCACCCGGCGCTTTTCTGTCACGTTGGGACGTGCGGCTCACCCTATTACGCTACCTGCTACGGGGCCGTACGCGTAACGCGGCCAAGCGGCCCAGGCGCGGCCCTGAGCGCCTGGAAATGCACCGGTCCCTCGACCTTGCCCCCAACCCACCAACAAATTGACCCTGTACTTTGTCAGGCGACTAAAGGACGATTCGCCGTAACAACGGCAAATTCCCAACAGACATGAGCGACTCTGAAGATACCGCATGGCAGGTGTTCGACGTCGCCGGCATCAGGTCGATGCTTTCCGACAAGCCGGTGGAGTACAAAGAGTTCCTGCGCGTGCCACACCTGTCCTGCGGGATATACCACCTGCAGGCGGGTTCGCAAGACATGCAGACACCCCACGACGAAGACGAGATGTATTACGTTCTCGAAGGTCGGGCACGGCTCCAGGTGGGTGACGAAATCCAGGACATCCAACCAGGAACCATTCTTTATGTTCGGGCAACCGCCGAGCATTCCTTCTTCGAGATAGAAGAGGACATGACGCTGCTGGTTTTCTTCGCATCTGGAGCCTTTTGAGGCGCCGATCGCCTCATGGAATCAGCTAGCAAGACACCAGAAAGTGCGGCGCGTCAAGCCGCTGCGACGAACGACTAGGTGATCTGCACGATCGGAGATCTAGCCAGCCCAAACCAATGCTACAGAAGCTAACTCGCGGCAGCTCCGCTTTGCACCCGCCGCACGCAGGAGCCGGCAACGAGCTTCGCGAGACCCGACTCTAAACAGGGTGCAGCACCACGGGCAGCTTAAGATAGCCCTTAACGAACGATGACGGTACGCGCACCGGCTCGCCCACTACCTCAACGGTGTGGAAACGTTTGAGAATCTCTTCCCAAAGTACGCGCAGCTGCATCTCCGCGACGCGATTGCCCATGCAGCGATGTATGCCGAACCCGAAGGCGATGTGCTTACGCGCATTGGGCCGATCGATGCGAAAAGCGTCGGGATCGTCGAACATGTCCGGGTCGCGATTGCCCGACACATACCACATGGCAACCTTCTCACCCGCGCGCAGCGTCTGGCCGCCCACCTCGGTATCTTCCAACACCCGGCGCCGCATGTAAGCGAGCGGCGTCTGCCAGCGAATCATCTCTGACACCATATTGGGAATCAGTTCAGGCTGCTCCCGAAGCTTGCGGTACTGCTCGGGGTTCTGATTGAGCGCCAGCACCCCGCCGCTGATGGAATTCCTAGTAGTGTCGTTACCGCCGACGATGAGCAGCACCAGATTGCCAAGATACTCCATGGGGTGCATGTTTTTGGTGGATTCGCCGTGCGCCAGCATCGACACCAGATCGTTGCCGGGGGCCGCATTCACGCGCTCGTTCCACAGCTGGGTGAACCGCTCCAGACATTCCCGCAGCTCCGATTGCCGCTGCTCGACGCTTTCGACTATGCCACCGGGCATCGGCGCCGCCGTCGCCACATCTGACCAGCGAGTCAACTTGCGACGCTCATCGAATGGAAAGTCGAATAAGGTAGCCAGCATCTGCGTGGTGAGCTCGATGGATACCCTGTCTACCCAGTCGAACTGCTCTCCCACCGGCAGCGAATCGAGAATCTGGCACACGCGGCCCCGGATGGTGGGCTCTAACGCCGCAAGGTTGCGTGGGCCGGCCACCGCCGCCACCTCCTTGCGCTGCTGATCGTGCTTGGGTGGATCCATGGCGATGAACATGGGGAGCTTGAAGTCCTCCGCCTGGTCCTGCAGCACGATGTTGGGTTCCGAGGAGAACAGCTCGTTGTGCGTATTAACGTACTTGATGTCGAGGTATTTAGTAATTGACCAGTAAGGCCCGAACGCGCTGTCTCTACAGTAATGCACCGGCGCCTGCTCACGCAGACGGGCGAAGTAATCCCCGTATCGGTCGTGCGCGAACAATTCCGGCTGCGCCGGGTTGAGATCCTCCAGTGGCAGCTGCCACGGGTCCTGATTCAGCACATCGGGGTTTTCGTAAAGAACCTCAGTCACGAGCTCACCTCCTACATCTGGAATTCGGGCACCCTGACCGTCAGCCCGTCCAGCGCATCCGTAATGGCTATCTGACAGGATAGTCGCGAGTTTGCCTCGCGCTCCGGATTCAGGTCCAGCATTTCTTCCTCGCGCTCTCCGGGTGGGCCCACGGCTTCCATCCACTGAGGATCCACGTAGACGTGGCAGGTGGCACAGGAGCACTCTCCGCCGCAATCAGCGTCGATTCCAGGCACGAGATTGTCGATAGCCGCGTTCATTACCGAGGTGAATTCCGCCTCGACGACGTGTTCCGCTCCGTCGTGGGTGATGAAGGTGACTTTTGCCATGGGATCTCCTAAACAATGCTACACGTGGGCGGCGCACGACAGCCCAATCGCGGCCGTTAAAAACCGGTGCAACGATAACGGCAAACCCGATGCGAAAAAAGTAGGTAGTACCACTAGTCCCAGGGACTTACCAGCACCTTGCCGCGGTGACGAGGCGCATCGAGATCCGAGAACGCACCGGGCAACTCGGCCAACGGGATCTGATCAGTTATCAACGGTCCCACGTCCAGCGTGCCATCGGCCAGCATGTGCAGCGCTTCGGAGAACTCGCTGACGCTGTACCCCAGCACGAACTGCAGGTTCAGCTCCTTATTGATGGCAATCAGCGGGCGGCTGACGTCCTCCTCCAGGCATACGCCCACCACGACGATGCGTGCCTGAGGCGGCGCAAGCTGAAAGATCTGATCGATCATTCCCTTTACACCGACGCATTCGAAAACCACCAACCCCTTAGCCCCGGTAAGCGCCGCGTCGGCATATGGGGAACCTTCGCCGGGATCCACCACCGAGTCAGCGCCCATCTGCTCGGCGAGCTGCCGCCGTCCGCCGGCCAACTCGGAAACTACTACCGGACCTGCCCCGCGCTGCTTCAGGTTGGCCAGCACGGCCAGCCCGACCGGCCCAGCTCCGACAACGAGAATTGCCTCGCTGCCGGAAAGACGCGCTTTGTTGACCGCATGGTGCGCCACCGCCATAGGTTCCGTGAGCGCCGCCATCTCCACAGGCGTGCCGGCGGGCACGGGCATGCACAGCGACTCGGATAAGACCATGTATTCGGCAAACCCACCCGGCACCACGTCTGAATAGCCCACCGTCTCGAACCCCGTGGCGCGCGATATTCCTGGAATGGCGCAGATCAGCGAGCCGGTGGGCAACCGGCGCTCGGTGTCCGGGCCGAAGTCCACCACCTCGGCGCAGAACTCATGGCCGAGCACCACCGGATTGTCGGTGGTGAGCTTGAAGGCGCCACCTACCTCGCGACTGGTGCGGATGAACGCCTCTGTGTGTTGTACGGCGTGCAGATCCGACCCGCAGATTCCACATGCCCTGGATTTGACCAGGACCTCTCCGACACCCGGCTCCGGGTCGTCCATCTCATCCACCCAGATCCGCCCGGCCTGCATCAGCGCGGCTTTCATCGCGCCCCTCCTTTACCGATTCGCTTGCACCAGTTCCAGATAGGAGTCCTTGAAGTACACGAACGCCACATCCCCTGCTGAGGGGAATGCCTCGCGAGTCGCATCCACCGTGCGCGCCATGTCTACGGCGCCCAGACGGAAGTGCGAGTAGCCCGCCTCGACGAAAATGTCATCAGTCCAGCGCGGCTCCACGTCGTCGTCGCGGCAAATCAATCCCACGGTGACACCCGGCTCCGCCCGGCGCAGGAGTCTTACCTGGCCAAGCCCGTGAAAGTCTTCACGCCCCCCTTGTTCGAGGCCAAAATGCTCGCGGTAAGCGATTGCCACGTCTTCCAGGTCGGCCTTGGCCGTCCACACGTAAATCAGGTGATTCTGCGCCGCCGTCGGCTGCGTGGGCCCCAGCTCATAGTGCTGGCCGTCCGGGCCGGTCAGCAACAGCCATTCGGTTCGTCCTGCCACAAAATCCTCGGCGATCGCGTCGTCGGCGGCGCGCACCAGGCCCTCCTCGCACCATTTCAACCACATGCCAACCGGGTCGGAATGGGTGAGCCGGAACACCGTATCTCCCACTCGCGGACGCTCGTTGGCAGGCCGTTGTTCTGCCCGATAGGAGGTGAAGTTGTCTTTTTCGATGTAGTCCACATCACCTGGTTCGCCGCGGCGCCAGATATACTGGCGCCCCATGCCGGGGTAGAAGTTCTCGATCAACGGTTGAAACCCGAAGATTTCCAGAAAACGCAGCGTGTTTTTGAGGGCGCCTTCTATCGGTACATCACGCTGTTCAACGCCTTCCGGTGGCGGCGCTTCTATAATGGTGGTGCCAAAGTGCGCAATCGAGGGGGTAGCCATTGATGTCTCCCGTGTCTAGCCTATGGGTCCCATCCTACTAAAGCGCCAGATCTCATGACGAGCCTTCTCCTGCCGCAAACGCACCATGGCATCAGCTGCACCGATATCGAGCAGACCAAGCGCGTGCTGCGCAGTATCGGATTTACCGACCATCAGCCGGGCGCACCAGAGCCGCTGACCTTTCGCAACAAACACGATGACTATATCGGCCAGGTGACCGCCGGCGTGCTGGGCGACATCTACCACACCCACTATGTGGAAAACCCCATAACACAACAACAGATCGACCTCATCGAGATCTCGCCAGAAGCAATGCTTCAGCGCGATTGGGAAGACCCGGCCCAGGGAGATCTGATCATCGGTATTCAGGTAGAAGACCCGCAAGCCGCATACCAATCCATGCAGGACTCGGACCCCGAGGTTCGCTACACGCCCCCTGAGGCGCTTGCGTCCGAGGACGGCATTTTGTTCGATTGGCGCGACGGCCAGCGCTCGATCCTTACCACTAGAGAACCCTTTGCATTGGTCCACTACAACAAGCAAACGTTTCCGACGACCAAGCGATTCTTCGAGGAAGTACTCGCAATCCCGGTTGAACAAATCGACCAGGATCGCTACCAGCTGGCGGGCATCGGCGGCCGCGTGGAACTGATTGTGTCAGAACAGACACGCGCGCTGGATTTCGCGATCTGGGGCAAGCACTACCCGGGCGCAAATCACTTCCGCCTCATTCAACAAGACATCGAACGCATCACGCGACGCTTCGACGAAACCGGCCTAGGCGGCTATATCATCCCGCCAGCCGGAGGATTCGCTTTCCTTTACGGGCCAACGGGCGAGACTATCGAAACGTTCGACGCGCAGTTCGGCGATTAGCCGTCGAGCAGTTCGTAGTCTATGTGCAGCTGAGGCAGGTTGCGCAGAATAAAGCTCGGCTCTGCTTCCGGCGGCGGATGGCCAGGGGCCAGCCGGATGTTGCCCATGCGCTTGAGCAGTGCGGGAAATCCCAGATTGAGCTCCTGGCGGGCCAGCGGCGCCCCAATGCAGAAATGCACGCCTGATCCAAAGGCCATCTGCATGCCCGCTTTCTTACGGTGCACGTCCAGCTCGTCCGGGTTTTCGAACTGACGCTCGTCTCTGTTGGCCGCGCCATAGCGCAGCATGATCATGTTGCCCGCCTTTAAGGGGTGGCCGCCGAGCTCCGTGTCCTTGGTCACCAGGCGCGGCAACCCCTGAACCGGGGACTCTAGTCGCAGCACCTCCTCAACGAAGGTCTTCACCAGGCTCGGGTCGTCACGCAACACATCCTGTATCTCGGGATTGCGGCACAACAACAGCATGCCCCAGCCGAATGTGCTGGTAGTCGTTTCGTGACCGGCCACCAGGAACTGATTCAGCACGCTCAAGCACTCGCCGTGAGTGAGCAGTCGATCGTCGCCCTCCAGCTTGCTGTTGGCCAGGATGCTGATCATGTTCTCCTGGGGCTCGCGCCGGCATTCCTCAATGAGACGCACCAGCAGCTGCTGCAACTCGACGCCCAATCGCGCCCGCCGCAGCATCTCATCGTGACTGATGGGACTGAACCGCAGGCCCGCCGCGGCGGCGGTGGCGGCATCGTCAAAAAACACTCGGTCCGCCTCCGGAATCCCCAGCCGGTCCGCGATGATGCGTAGGGGCACCGGCCCGGCAAACGCCGACATGAAATCCACGGAGCCCGAATCGATGAAGTTCTCGATGGTCTCGTCGATCACCACCTGAACGGCAGGCTCAGCCTTGCGAATCTGGCTCACCGTAAACAGTTTGGAGACGAGGGACCGGTACTGGGTGTGCTCCGGCTCGTCCAGGGTCAGCATGGTGGGAGGAATCTCGATCATCTGCTCCGCCCAGTGGCGTAGCTCCTTCTGCACGTCCTCGGGCGCCGAATCGAACATCATCTGCTGCGATCCGCCGATGAACCCGTCCATCTTGCTGGAATAGGTCTCCGTATCGCGGATGGCTTCCCTGAGCAGGTCGTAGCGCGTCACCACATGCAGGTTGAATGCCGGGATGTGGAACACCGGCGCATTATCACGCAAGCGCTGGTAGGCCTCGTAGGGCTCCTTGAGGATCTCCGGGTCGAAGAGTTGGATGTCGTCCACTGAGTCGGTAGCTGGATCTGCCATTTCGCGTGCCTCGGCCGCTCCTGCGGAGCGCTGTCAGTTGAGGGCAAACGATAACACGAGGCGCCACATAGGCCGATCCCTGCTATATCACTGATACTGCCTGTAAATACGGCATCAGATCCCACGTTAACTGAGCGCCGGACAATCTCTGCAAGGGTGAGTGCTATGCGCGTCCAACGGATTTGAGGTATTCAAAGAGCTGCCGGTCGTGCCGGCTGGCTGCGGTCAGCCGATCCGCGCGGACCCAAGGCTCCCAAGCACCACATTCCGGCAACCCCTCGGGCCGATCGCCCACCACGGTAACCCGCTGAATGATTCGTTCGCCCTCGAAGTCGTTCAGCACGAAGTGCTGGGTGCAGCGGTTGTCCCACATGGCCACCGTGCCCGCCGACCACCGATAGCGCACGGTAAATCGCGGCGATGTCACCCAACGTGTGAGGAATTGCAGCAGCGCCTCGCTTTCAGGGGCGCTCAGCTCCACGATGCGACGAGTGAAATGCTCATTTACGTAGAGGGCGCGCCGGCCGGTCTCAGGATGCACACGCACCACCGGATGCACCGCCATCTTGTCAGCCCGTTTGTGAGGCAACGCATCGTGCAGCGCGGTGACCCCACAACAGAAGCTCTTCATGGGTTCCGAGAGCCCGTCATATGCGGCATAGCCACTTGTCCACATGGTGTCGCCGCCCACCTCCGGGCAGCGCACCATATGCAGAATGGACATGACGGCAGGCTCCTGCTCGAAGGTGATGTCCGTATGCCACTCATCGGCAACACCGCCCCGCGTAGCAGCCAGCTCGAACAACTCAGGATGCTCGGTAAACGGGTTTGTCAGGTTGGGGTGCCCGGCCAGCGCCCCGAACTGCCGACCGAACTCCACATGCTCCGACACATCCATGGTCTGGTCCGGAAAAAACAGCACCAGATGCTCCAGCAGCAGAGCCCGAATGGCTTCCACCTCCGCCTCTCCAGCCTGGGCTAGCTGCAGACCCCGCACCTCTGCTCCCAGCTCACCGGCCAGCCGAACCACCTGCAGGTCCTGCGCTTCGAATTGCCCGCTCATGGAACGGCACGATGGGGCAGCCCGCGTGCAAAGTCCAGCGCATATGTGTTGCTCTGAAGGGCCGACTCTGACAGACTTCGCGTCGCAAAAAATTGGTCTGTAGAAGTTCTAGGAAGTAAGGGTGTACCCGGCGTACAACCAGTCGCATAAATCGTTCCGAACCGCCCCGAAGCACAAGCATCGCCCCAACGCCATCCAAAGGATGGGATGGGCACTGTTTGTGTTGGGGTTAGCGCTGTCAGCAGGCGGCGTGTCTGCCAACCAGACCGACTTCACACTCCCTTCGATTTCCGATCGCCATCAATCCATACGACTTGCGGACTATCGTGGCAAGACCGTGTACCTGGATTTCTGGTCCTCATGGTGTCTGCCCTGTCGCGATTCGTTGCCGTTACTGGGCAAACTTCAGGGGACGTTTGCCGGCGAGGACTTCACCATACTAACCGTCAACCTGGATGCCCACCCCAGTGACGGGCGCCACCTGATGGAGAAACTGCAAATCGAACAGCCGGCCGCGAGCGACGTCGGCTGGCGGGTCGCGAAGCAATTCGGCCTGGAAGTCTTGCCCGCCGCGTTCCTGATCGACGCGGACGGTTCGGTTCGGCATCGACTACCGAAACTCAACGATGAAAGCTTCGCGGAAGTGGCGAGCATCATCGGTCGCGCGCTGGACGGAAACTCGATCCGGACGGGCGGCAATGGCCGCTCGCAAACAGGTATTTAGGGACCGGCAAGAGCGACGGAAGGCGATATAAGTACATCCACGCAGTGTGACCGGATAGACAAACAGGGTATCAGACGTAAATATAGGCGTTGGGCGCGGTCCGCACAGGGCCGAGCGACCGGGGCCGAGATTGGCAGGACGGAGCGGCACCAAGCGCGGCGAGAACTGCTGCTAAAGAGATTGAGGGACTAGTAGATGGTATTTGCGATAGCACTGATCATTTTGATCATCGGCTCAGTGGCGTTTCACTTCCTGAGCCCGTGGTATCTCACGCCCCTGGCATCCAACTGGGACACCATCGACTACACCATCGACATCACGTTCTGGGTAACCGGGATCGTGTTCGTCGCCATCAACGGCTTCCTGGCGTGGTGCGTATACAAGTACCGGTACAAGGAAGGACGGAAGGCCGACTACGAGCCCGAAAACAAAAAGCTTGAGGTGTGGTTAACCGCTATCACCGCAGTGGGCGTGGCCGCCATGCTGGCGCCGGGCCTGTTCGTGTGGGGACAGTTCGTGCAGGTCCCTGAAGATGCGTGGGAAATGGAAGTCGTCGGTCAGCAGTGGCACTGGACTTATCGATTTCCGGGAGCTGACGGCCAACTGGGCGCTGCAAGCCCTGAGTTCATGAGCGAAGACAATCCGTTCGGCATAAACCCCGACGACCCCGCCGGACAGGATGATAAGCTGATTTACGACCCAGTAGTCCATATTCCCTCGGGCAAGCCTATGCACGCCTTGCTGCGTGCCAAGGACGTGCTCCACAACTTCACCGTGCCTCAGTTCAGGGTAAAAATGGACCTAGTGCCAGGGCTGGTCACGTACGTATGGCTGACCCCAACCGTGAATGGCACCTACGACATTCTCTGTGAGGAGTTGTGTGGCGTGGGACACTACACCATGCGCGGTCGCATCACGGTGGAAGACCAAGCGGATTTCGACGTCTGGCTCGCCCAGCAACCCACCTTCGCGGACACTCAGGCCGAGTTGCCCGGTGACCCGATAGCCGGCCAGGCGTCCTACGCCGTGTGTGCCGCTTGTCACGGATTCCAAGGCGAAGGCAATGTGGCCATGAACGGGCCCAAGCTCACCGGACAGAGCGCCTGGTACCTGGAACGCCAGCTCAAAGCCTACAAGCGCGGCCACCGTGGCACGCATGCGCAGGACACCTACGGCCAGCAGATGGCGCCCATGGTGGCAACGCTTATCGATGAGCAGTCCATCAACAACGTGGTGGCCTATATACGCTCGCTGCCCGACGAGCCGCCGCAGCACACGGTGCAGGGCGACGTCGCCAATGGCGCGGAACTCGCCGAAGGTTGCGTGGTGTGCCACGGCGACGCCGGAGAAGGACGCCACTACACCAATGCCCCCCGGTACGCGGGCATGAGCGATTGGTACCTGGTGCGCCAACTGAAGAATTTCCAGTCCGGGGTAAGAGGCACTCATCCGGAAGACAAATATGGTGAGCAGATGGGCTTCATGTCCAAACAGCTCTACGGAGACGATGCCATCAACGACGTCGTTGCCTACATCAACACCCTTTAACGGCAACAGCACTTCAGGCATGACACAAACAAGCAAACGGCAGAGGTACTAGGATGGCTTACGTAGCAATCGCCGACCAAGACGAACCCCTACACGACCCGCAGTCGTTCATAGAGAAGTACATCTGGAGCCAGGATCACAAGGTGATCGCCATCCAGTACGGGATCACCGCTATCGGTGTGGGACTGGTTGCATTAGTGCTCTCCGGGCTCATGCGGCTGCAGCTGGGATTCCCGGATCAATTCAGCTTCATCGATCCCAGCTCCTACTATCAATTCATCACCATGCACGGAATGATCATGGTGATCTACCTCCTCACGGCGCTATTCCTGGGCGGTTTTGGAAACTACCTCATTCCCCTGATGCTGGGCACGCGGGACATGGTGTTCCCGTACATGAACATGCTCAGCTTCTGGGCGTATTTTCTCTCCGTCATCATTCTACTGGCCAGCTTCTTCGTGCCCGCGGGCCCAACAGGCGCAGGCTGGACGCTTTACCCACCCCAGGCAATCCTGCCCGGCACGCCCGGCGTGGACTGGGGCATCATCCTGATGCTGGCCTCTCTGGCCGTATTCATCGTCGCATTCACCATGGGCGGCTTGAACTACATCACCACTGCCCTGCAGGCGCGCTGCCGAGGCATGACCCTCATGCGCATGCCGCTGTCGGTGTGGGGCATCATCTCCGCCACCGTGCTGGGCCTGCTGGCTTTCCCCGCCTTGCTGGTGAGCGCCATCATGATGCTGCTAGACAAGCTCATCGGCACCAGCTTCTTCATGCCCGCCCTGATCAACCTGGGCGAGACGCTCGAATACAACGGGGGCAGCCCGGTGCTGTTCCAGCATCTGTTCTGGTTCTTCGGCCACCCAGAGGTTTACATCGTGGCGCTGCCCGCGTTCGGCATCGTGTCCGACCTGCTCAGCACCCATGCCCGTAAGAACATCTTCGGCTATCGCATGATGGTGTGGGCCATCGTGGCCATCGGTGGTTTGAGCTTCGTCGTATGGGCACACCACATGTACGTGAGCGGCATGCACCCCTACTTCGGCTTCTTCTTCGCCACAACCACATTGATCATCGCGGTGCCAACGGCCATCAAGGTGTATAACTGGGTGCTCACGCTGTGGCGCGGTAACATCCGACTCACCACGCCCATGCTGTTCGCCATCGGGTTCATTTTCACCTTCATCAACGGTGGCCTGACCGGCTTGTTCCTGGGCAACGTGACTGTGGACCTGCCACTGTCCGATACCTACTTCGTGGTGGCTCACTTCCATATGGTAATGGGCGTGTCGCCCATCCTTGTTTTGTTTGGCGCCATCTATCACTGGTACCCCAAAATGACCGGCCGGCTCATGGACGAAACTCTAGGCAAATGGCATTTCTGGATTACCTTCGTGGGGGCCTACTCGGTTTATTACCCCATGCATTACCTGGGCTTCCTGGGCCTACCTAGGCGCTACTACGCCATGGGCGGCGCTGAGTTCATGCCCGAATCTGCCCAATCACTCAATGCGGGCATTTCGGTGGCCGCACTAACACTCGGCGTTGCACAACTGATCTTCCTGTACAACGCCATTGTCAGCCTCAAGAAGGGCAAGCCTGCAGGGCACAATCCTTGGGAAGCAACCACATTGGAATGGCAGACCCCGGATACCCCGCCGCACCACGGCAACTGGGGCGACAAGCTTCCGGTAGTACACCGCTGGGCTTACGACTACAGCGTACCCGGCGTAGAACAGGACTACATTCCACAGAATGTGCCCCGCGGCGAAAACGAACAATCAGGCCAGACCTAGAAAGTAAAATCCGTGATCGGGAAATTCTTCAAACAACTCACTGATAAACCCTGGCTACCGCCTGAGCAGGAGGTGGTTGCGGAAATCAACACGGGTGCGGTAGCACTTGCGGTGCCGCCGGCCAGGGTCGCGTTGAGGTTGTTCCTGTGCGTGGCGTTCGTGCTGTTTTCCCTGTTCAGCGTGGCCTACTACGTGCGCATGGAACTGGACGACTGGCGGCCATTGGCCGAGCCAGGCCTGCTGTGGCTCAACACCGCGGTGATCCTGCTCTCCAGCGTGGCGCTGCAGATAGCGCGTCAGGCGGTACAGCGAGGCAACACCAGGACGGTGAGTTTCACGCTCACCTTGGGTGGGCTGCTCACCATCGCGTTCCTGGTGGGTCAGTACATGACTTGGGGCGAACTGCGCGGCGCGGGTTATTTTGCGGCCGGCAATCCGGCCAACGCGTTCTACTACCTACTCACAGCGGTGCACGGGTTGCACCTCTTGGGCGGACTGGTGGTATGGGCGCGTACCGTCAAACGGATGTGGCAGGGTGCCGAGCCCTACCAGATTCGATTGAGCATTGAGCTGTGCACCACCTATTGGCACTTCCTGGCATTGGTGTGGCTCGGCATCTTTTGGATTTTGATCTCAACTTGATAGCAGGATAGACATGGCGAACGACGCAACCACGGCGGACCAAACTCCCGCTTTCGGTGAAGGAACAGGCTGGAGCGGCGTAGTCGGCGACTGGTCGTCTGACAAGCAGACCTTCGGGGTGCCCTGGGGCAAGGCGATGATGTGGATCTTCCTGCTCAGCGACACCTTCATCTTCAGTTGCTTCCTGGTGAGCTACATGAAGGTGCGCATGTCCACCGCCATCGCGTGGCCTAATCCCAGCGAAGTGTTCGGGTTGACCGTTTTCGGCGTCGACGTGCCGCTGCTGCTCATCGCCATCATGACCTTCGTACTGATCTCTTCCAGCGGCACCATGGCCATGGCCGTAAATTTTGGCTATCGGCGCGACAAGAAGAAGACCGTGGCGCTCATGCTGGCAACTGCCGCTTTCGGCGCCACCTTCGTAGGCATGCAGGCCTTCGAGTGGACCAAGCTCATCCAGGACGGCGTGCGGCCATGGAGCAACCCCTTTGGCGCGCCCCAGTTCGGGTCCGCTTTCTTCATGATTACCGGGTTCCACGGACTGCACGTTTCGGCCGGCGTCATCTACCTGGTGGTGGTGGCCAACCGGGTGAGAAACGGTTTCTATGACAAGAAAGGCAACTACGATATGGTAGAGATATCAGGCCTTTATTGGCACTTCGTAGACTTGGTCTGGGTATTTATCTTCGCATTTTTCTATCTTTGGTGAGGCTGCGCTATGTCTGAACACGCAGAGGGTCAACAGCACCCCATAAGCATTTATCTGTGGATCTGGTTGCTGCTGTTCGTCTTCAGCGCCTTGTCCTATATGGTGGACATCGCCGGCTTCCAGGGGTACCTACGCTGGAGCCTGATCCTGCTCTTCATGTTTCTGAAGGCCGGCTTCATCGTGGCCATCTTCATGCACATGGCATGGGAGCGCCTAGCACTCATCTCGGCCATTCTCGGTCCGCCGCTCGTGTTGCTGGTGCTGATCTGGCTCATGGCCATTGAAGCCGACTACACCTTTCTGACCCGGCTGCTGTACTTCGAAATCGGCGACTAGTTAACTAGCTCACCGCATAGCTAGACGGCCGGTATCAACCGGCCGTCTTAGTCACGTTGCCGATCACATTAGGCAATCGAAGGCCAAACAAAATAAGTCCTCCAACCACAAATACGATGATGAAAGCATCGAATGCCGGTATGTAAGATCCGGAGTTCTCTCGGATCAATCCCACCACAGGAGGCCCCAAAAACCCAAACGGCAGCGTGACCGGACCGATGAACCCCATCACCCGGCCGAACGAAGCCGGCCCAAAGCCGCGGCCCACTGCGGCCGCCATGAGCGGCCCCATCGCTCCTGCCGCCAGCCCGAATACCAGCACCGACGCCATCAATAGCCCGAAATCGGGGGTTACCGAGCGCAAAAACAAAAAGCTCATTGCCTGCAATGCAAACGAAGCCCACAAGAGCGCGCGAATGTTCATCCGGTCGGCCAACGCACCGGACACCAGGGTACCGATAATGGCCGTCCCGCCTATGGCGGAGATGAAGAAGGCCGCCCGATCAACGGCAATACCGATGTCAGCTGAATAGGGAATTACATTGGCGTTGAAAGCCCCCGCCACCGCACCGGCCACACCAAATCCCAGCGCCAAAAACCAGAAGTTAGGTGCTGTGAAAACCTCACGCGTGGTCCAGGTCGAGACCGCCGACTCGTGCATGATCGATTGGTCGGCCTGCGGCGCCCCGTCAGCCAACAACCCCATGTCCTCAGGCCGGTTGCGAATTGCCACCCACAACAAAGGGATAAGTAGCAGATGCAGCGCCCCCAGCCCCAGCAGGGCCTCACGCCAGCCCAGTTCGGTGAGAAAAAAACCCACCACAGGAGACAAGAGCAATCCACCGGCGGGCGCACCCATGCTAGCTATACCCACCGCCCGCCCGCGATGCCGATTGAACCATTTAGCCACCACGGTGTTAGCCGCCAGCGGGCCGAACATGGCCACGCCACACGCGACCGCCCCGCCGAACAACACGCCGAGCTGCCACAACTCGGTGGCAAATGACATCAGCATGTAGGCGCAAGCAGCCACCAGCGCACCTGTGATCATTACCGCTCGAATAGAGCGCCGATCAAGGATAGGACCAATCACCACGCCCGCCCCGGCCATTGCTACGGAGAGCAGCGATAATCCGAGATTGGCAGTTACGAACGATGCCCCAAATTCACTGATTAGTACGGGAATGAACAAGCCGTATACGGAAATGGAGCAGCCCAGCGCAAGAAACTGCGCGAGAAAACTCACCGCTACAATCCGCCAGCCATGAAATATTGGACCCTTGCTCATCGTCTCTACCTCTCAGCGGGTGTCACACTAACCGCTCTACAAAGGATCAACCACTTTCCTTTCGCGCGCTAGCCGTTAGTCTTGGCCCTTTCTCGCATAAGGTTGAGACATGGCAAACGACGGACAAAGGGCGTTCTGGAGCCGGCGGAACATGGGCGCAGTATGGCCGCAGATGGAGCAGGTGAGCGACCACGGAACCGCCCCTCTTCTGGAGGCAGCCGCACTGCAATCCGGCGAGCGGGTCGTCGACGTGGGATGCGGCGGCGGCAGGCAAACGCTGGCTGTGGCCCAGGCCGTGGGTTCCGACGGCCACGTGCTGGGACTGGATATTTCACCCCAGATGATCGAACTCGCCCAGGCCCGCGTGAGCGAGGGCGGCGCGGCGAACGCGTCCTTCAGGGTCGCGGACGTGCAGACGGAACCATTCGAGCCTGGTAGTTTCGACCTCGCGGTGAGCCAGTTTGGCTGCATGTTCTTCGACGAGCCGGAGCGCGCCTTCGCTAATTTGTGCAGTGCCCTCGCCCCCGGTGGACGCATTGCGTTCATGGCGTGGCAGGCCGCAGAGCGCATGACCTGGATGCCCAACCGACTGCTGGCGCCACTCATGCCGGAATCCGAGTCCCCCATCAATCCCCATGCGCTGGCCGAGGCGGATTACGTTCAAGCGTTGTTCTCGGCGGCGGGCTTCACCGACATCACCAGCACAGAGCTCGACGTGGAAGCGCAGCTGGGCGATACCTTCATTCAAGACGCGTTTACCGTGGACCTGGTGCTCGAAGAGCACAAGAACGAAGCCAGGGCGTTGGTGGAGCAGCACAAAGCGCAGTTTCGACATGGCGACGGCTATCGGGTGGTGTTGCCCATGCTGGTGATACAGGCAACCAAGCCGGCCAGCTGACCCCTACTTGACGCCCACCCGCCCAGCTGAGTTCAATGCCCGTATGAGCGACAACCCCATCATCAGCATCGTGCAGGACCTGCGCGCCGAAGGGGATGAGCTGCACGCCGTGCTGCAAGATCTAGAGCCCGAGCACTGGGCCAGCCCGACCACCTTCAAGAGCTGGACGGTTTACGATGTGCTGGCGCACCTGCATATCTCCGACCACATGGCCGTCACTAGCATCAATGATGGCGAGGCGTTCAAGGCCTTCATGGGCTCGGTGAGCAGCACAGGTGTGGGCATGAAGGACTACGCCCGGCAGTGGCTGGCTGGCGCCTCGCCCAACGAGCTGTTAGAGCGATGGCGAAATTTGTTTGCCGAGATGTGCGAACGCCTGGAGACCCTGGATCCCGATGCGCGCCTGACCTGGGCGGGTCCGCCGATGCGTCCACGCATGTTCGCCACCGCCCGCCAGATGGAGACCTGGGCACACGGCCAGGAGATTTACGACCTGCTCGGGCGAACCCGGGAGCCTACCGATCGGCTGCGCAACATCGCCGAGATCGGTGTGCGCACCTTCGGCTGGACCTATGCGAACCGTGGCATGGCGGTACCCGAAGTGGCACCCAGAATCACGCTGCAAGGACCATCGGGTGAATTCTGGGAATGGAACACCGACACCACGACGGACCGCGTGATCGGCAGCGCCGAGCAGTTCTGCCAGGTGGTCACCCAGGTACGCAATGTGGCAGACACCCAACTGCAGGTGACCGGGGCCATCGCCAGCGAATGGATGTCTATCGCTCAGTGCTTCGCCGGCCCCCCGGAAGACCCCCCCGCGCCCGGTAGCCGAGCCCCGTCAGCATGAGCGGACCGCTTTCCGGCATTCGTATTGTCGAGGTGGGAACGATGATCGCCGTGCCTGCGGCCACCTACCAGCTGGCCACCCAAGGGGCGGAGGTAGTCAAGGTAGAGGATGTAACCCAAGGTGACGAGCTGCGCTACTACGGCAGCCACAAAGGGGGAATGAGCGCGTGGTTCATCAACGCCAACGGCGGCAAGCGCTCCATCGCCGTGAACCTGCGCGCCGAACAAGGCAAAGAAATTCTGTGGCGTTTGCTTGCCGATGCCGACGTGATGATCCAGGGGTTTCGGCCCGGAGCGCTGGAGCGACTGGGTTTCGGTTCGGACGCGGTTCGGGCCCGCCACCCCAATCTCGTCTACTGCTCCTCATCCGGTTTCGGACCCGAGGGCCCTTATGCCGACCTGCCGGTTTACGATCCGGTAATTCAAGCCCTGTCCGGATGGGCCGGCGCCCAAACCACAGACGACGGGCCTAGCCTGATTCACGCCATGGTGGCTGACAAGATCGCAGCGCTGACCACCGCCCAAGCGCTTTGCGCCGCACTGGTGCAGCGGGCGGCTACAGGCACGGGACTCCATGTGGAGATGTCCATGCTGGAAGCCAACATCGGCTTCGTCTGGTCCGACACCATGATGCACGCATCCCTGCTGGACGACGACGCCACCCACCGTCCCAACCTGGCCCAGACCTACCGCCTGCTGCGCTGCAGGGACGGTTCCATAGCGGTCACCGCCGGCACCGACACACAGTGGGCCGCATTCGGCAATGCTCTCGACCGCCCCGACCTGGTAGCCGACGCAAACCTGGCCACTGCCGCCGGGCGCGCGAGCAATGTAGAAGCGTGGTACGAGGCCATGGACAGCGCCGTGGCGCCGTTCAGTATGGACGAAGTGGTGCGCCGCCTGCGGGGCGCCGACGTGCCTGTCGCCCCGGTTCTGGACCCAGCTCAGGTGGCCGACGACCCTCAGGTAGCCTCTCAGAACCTGCTGCGGGAGATCGATCACCCGGTAGCCGGCCGGGTACGTCAGCCAAGGCCCACGGCGGCGTGGTTTGGTGGAGATGTTTCGCCCGGCCCTGCGCCACTGCATGGCGAGCACACCGACGAGCTACTCACGCAGCTCGGCTACGACGATGCCGCCGTGTCGGAGCTACGCAACGCAGGTACCGTCGGCCGCAAAGCCTGATGCCGAGCCGGGGTTTCTAGACGTTACGCGCCTGGTCGTCCCAATAGGGGGTTTTGAGATCGCGCTTGAGGATCTTGCCGGTGGGCGCCTTGGGCAAGCTATCCACGAAATCCACAGACTTGGGCTTTTGGTACCTGGCCAGATGCTCGGCAGCTGTGTCGATAATCTCCTGCTCGCTGGCTTGCGCGTCGGGTTTGAGTACCACCACGGCCTTCACCGATTCGCCCCACTCCTCGTCCGGCACACCAATGACGGCACACTCAAGTACCGCCGGGTGCTTGTGAATAGCGGTCTCCACCTGGGTGGAATAGATGTTCTCGCCGCCCGAAATTATCATGTCCTTGGCGCGGTCCACGATGAACACGTAGCCGTCTTCATCCCACGTGGCTACGTCGCCGGTCCACATCCAGCCGTTCTTGATGGTCTGCGCCGTCAGCTCCGGTTGGTTCCAGTAGCCCAGCATGTTGGCCTCGGAACGCACCGCGATCTCGCCAGCGGTTTGACCGTCTCTGGGCACCGGATTTCCTTCAGGGTCCACCACGCTCACCTCGGTGACGAAACCCTGGCGCCCGCAGGAGTTGAGGCGCTCGGCGTGGTCGCCGGCCACCGCCGCCGCATGATCTTCCTGCGAGAGGAAGGTCATAGTCATGCCTTCAGTCTGCCCGTAACCCTGAATCAGCGTGCACGGGAACGACTCCAGCGCGGCCTTCACCACGGTGCCCGGCATGGGCCCTCCCCCATACTGGATGTTGCGCAGGCTGGAGATGTCGTAGCGCTCGAACCCGTCGACGGCCATCATCCAGTTGAGCATGGTGGTAATGCCAAGGAACGCCGATACACGCTCCGCCTCGATGATTTCCAATGCCTGCTGGGCATCGAAGTTCATCAGCACCACCGGACAGCCGTGTGCCATGTAGTTCATCGCCAGCCCCACCGGAATGTGGAACATCTGCCCCGTAAGCATGTAGACGTCGCTAGGCACCACGCGCTCGGCCACGGTCTGATTGAGCATGCCCATGAACAGGGTCTTGTGAGAATGCAGCGCGCCCTTGGAGAGTCCAGTGGTCCCCCCCGTGTACAGGATCAGCGTGGGATCATCGTTACCCGTAGTGGCGGAGCGCACCGGCTCGTCGCTGGAAGCTGCGTTCACCAAATTGTCAAACGTGCCATCGGAGCTTTCGCCAAATTCGAGCCAGTGCGGAACATCCACGTTGCTTTGCAGCGCCTGCTGCTCCGTGCGAAATTCATCGGACGTGACCATCACCTTCGGCGCCCCGTCCTCGACAATGCGGGAAAGTTCCGGCACCGCCAATCGCCAGTTCAGCGGCTGCGCGATGAGCCCAGATCGCGCGCACGCGTAGTAGACCTCGAAGTACTCGATGGAGTTCTTCGCCAGCACCCCCACCCGGTCGCCTTTCTCCGCGCCCTTATCCACCAGCGCGTTGGCAAGCCGGCGCACGCGCTCATCCAGTTCTCCGAAGGACACCCTCCGCCCGGTGGGAATGTCTACCAGCGCCGGGCGCGCGGGATCCAGGTTGGCCCACTTGGCCGTGATGTTGCCGATGTTCATGAATTCAACTTCCTTGCAGGAACTGATAGATGGCGGCGACGCTGAGTATCGACAGCAGCAGAAACGTTCCCTGAGCGCCAATCAGCCGCGGGTAGTTCGCACCCGGGTAGGTACCCAACCCCCAGGCGTGAAGCAGGCGCAACGCCACCAGCGTCGCTCCGAAAGCGTGCACCGCGGCGGCGCTCAGGCCGGATAGCTCGGCGATGAGCAGGATCACCAGCGCAAGTGGCACGTTCTCCACGAAATTGGCCTGCACGCGCAGCATGGCGTCGCCCTGCCATTCAGGGCGCTGACCACCCCGCAGGCGGACGTACAGCACGCTGTTGGCCAGCAGCACGCTGAGCAGACCGAATATCCCCGCATACAGGGCGGTGACGGGCACGTCCATCAGCTCAACCCCCCGTACACCGCAAGGCCCAAGCCGCCGGCCAGCAGGGCGAGGCCTATGTAGCCGTATTGATCCATCCAGAATAGGCCAAACGCCTCGGGCGTACCCTTCGGCGCGGTGGGTATTTCACCCCTCCTGATTTGACGCGGCAGCGCCGGAGAAGCCCATACAATCTGCCATCCCAGCCATATACCGCCGAGTCCGACAATCAGCAACCACTCCCCAACGCCCATGCTGCCCCCGGTAGCACATACCCACGAACTGAAGTAGGATACAGTTTTTCGAGATGCCTCACACTGAAGGGTGTGCGGGCAATTTCGAGACCTAGACCATTGACGGTCACACCATTGGAGAGAGCTATGAACCAAGCAACCTTGCCGCGCGTGCTATTTACCTGCTTCGGGCTGGTAATCGCGCTGTCTTTCGGGGCGCCGCAGACGGCACTGGCCGAGGAAGATTCGGGTACGTATCTGGAAGAGATCATCGTAACGGGTACCAAGCGAGCAGCGTCTCAGCAGGACACGCCTATCGCGATATCAACCATCACCGCAAATCAGATCGCAAAGACGTTCGGTAACGACATTCGCGACATCGGTGATTTGTCACCTAACGTGAACCTCACACAGCAAACCGGCTTCAACGCGGTCGCCGGCGGTATTCGAGGCACAGGAACCATTTCGATTCTTACCACCCAGGATCCCAGCGTGGGCATCCTTATCGATGAATTCGCGCTAAACCACGTTCAGACTCAATTCGTTGAGCTGTTCGACTTGGAGCAGGTGGAAGTGTATCGCGGCCCGCAGGGCACCCTGTTTGGCAAGAACAGCACCGGCGGCACCATCGCTTTTACGTCCAAGCGACCGAACCTAGATGAGTTCGGAGGCACCGCGCAAGTTACAGCCGGGGGCTACGACGGCGGCTCCACTAACTACAAGGCTCAGCTCGGCCTCGACATTCCAATCATTGAAGGCGTGCTCGGTTTCCGGTTTGCTGGATCGATAGTCGACGAAGACGGCTACTACACGAATGATAAAGATACGGCAACGTTTCCCAACTCACCGGTACTGCTAGCCGCAGGCATTCCCCTCGACCAACTCGACCAGACGTTAGTCAATACACCCACCGTTGGTGATGGTGGACGCATTGGCGGCAAGCACGTAATGGCAGCCAAATCAAAGCTGTTGTGGCAACCCAACGACCGCTATGAGGCGTTCTTCGTTTGGGAAGTATTACGTGACGACTCCGACTCGCCCGCGAATATCAACGAGACACCCGCAGGAGAGGGCTTCAACTTCCCCCAGATTGGTTTCCCAGGAATTCATGAAGCTGGCCATAGCGACGTTTTCAGCACAGGAATAACGAACCAAGGCGATGGCATCGACATGCGCGATGGTCACCAGGTGGACGTCGACGGATATTATCTGCACCAGCAGTTGAATTTTGACAATTTCCACATCAAGTCTGTCACTGGCATTCGCGAGCAGTCGGAAATTCTGCCGAGTTCCTACTCCGGCGAGGCCTATCTATCCCTGTTCGATGCCAGTCGGAACTTGGAGCGCGAGCAGTTCCAGCAGGAACTGCGATTCGTTACCGAGATGGACGGCCCTCTGAACTTCGTTGCGGGCGGCATCTACATTACCGATGACGTAGACATGTCCGGGGGCAGAGGCAGCACGGGATATGTCCCTGTCCTGGTCATGGGGATTTTTGCGGGTTTCGGCATCGGCGGCGATATGGATAAGAGCATTATCACCGACCACGGTACCGGGGTGACTCGACAGGACCGAGAGTCCTGGGCCGTGTATACCGATGGCACGTACCAGTTCAACGACCAATTCAGTATCACCGCAGGCGTACGCTACACAAAGGACAAGAAGCACTTTTTCAAGCTGACTGGCAGCGGGGCGCCGTGTAACGAGTTCACACCCCCCCAGGACCAGCAGATTCAAGACGATGGCAGCTGTTTCGATCCCAACTCCACGCGTATCAGCCGGGTAGGCTTAACCAGTCAGGAAGCGCCGAATCACGGCCAGATCCTACCGGACGAGCAGTACCGCCTGAAAGTGGACGAGCGCAGCAAGTGGAACGAGACCACGTGGCGCGTAGTGATGGATTACAAACCCACGGATGATCAGCTTTGGTATGCGGGCGTATCGACCGGCTTCCTGGCCGGAGGCTATAGTGAAACCTGCTCTCAGCCTGCCACGTGTATTCCATATGACCCAGAGACCAACATCAACTACGAAGGTGGTTTCAAGGGTGACTTGCTGGACGGTCGCCTACGTCTTAACGCAGCCGTGTTCTACACAGACTTTGACGATCTGCAACGCAACCAAGTGTTCCGCTTCGACGATCCCATCACCGGAACCCCGGGCCAGGAGACAATCACGTTAAATGCGGGTAAGTCTCACGCCTTCGGTGTCGAAGTCGAGACCACCTGGCTACTCACCGACAGATTCCAGTTGCGGGCATCTGTGGGTTATCTGGATGCGCAGTACGATGAATTCGAGTTCGAAGGGTTGGACCTGACGAGCCTCGACATCCCCTTCGCTTCGAAATGGCAGATCGGCGCACAAGGAATTTACGACCAGATGCTGGGCAATGGTGCAGCACTGACGTATGTGGTCAGCGCGCACTTCCAGACGGACGCAGAGATGAGCCCGTTTGATCCCAACGCTGCCACAGGCCTGAATCCGAAATTTCCCGGTTTCGTTGCACGGCATCCGACCTACACCCAACTTGAAGAGCGCACCTTGGTCGATGCAAGCATCACCTACACCAGCGCAAACGAGAAGTACTGGGTCTCGCTTTGGGGCAAGAACCTCTTGAATGAAAAGTACCGAACGTCGGCCAATTCGGTTGGCGCATTGTGGAACTTCAGTCATTACGGTGCCCCCTTAAAGTGGGGCGTCGAGCTTGGAATCAACTTCGAGTAATACGAAGAATCCAAGGCGATCTAAGCGGGTGCCTCGGCACCCGCTTTTTTTTAACCTTCACTTTTGGCTCAATGGTAGACCGCAGAACAACTTCATGCCGCCAGAACACAATATCAACGTAGTGAAAGGCTGAGCCCTAAGCATTGGCGGCAGTATCACAGTTCACCTAGCTCGCGAAGAGGCAAACAGGGCAGCGAACCTTGAGGGCTTAGACGCACTTACACCGTAAGCTAAATCGCACTGTCAGCAATAACAACCAACCCCAAGCTCACAGAACAAAATGGAGGCCAACATGAGCGAAGCAAAAAACGAAGGCACTAACCTACAGCTTTTCCTGAAACGTATTCCTCAGGGTGTTGCAGGACCGGACGATTTCGAGGTGCGTGAAACAGAGATCCCGCAGATCGGAGACCAACAGGTATTGGTACAAGCTCACTACCTGTCAGTAGATGCAGCGCTTCGCCTCATCGTACGTGACAGCGATGAATTCCTGTTTCGTATCCGACCCGGCGATATGATCAACAATACTTTTGCCGGTCAGGTGATCGAGTCCAACAACGCAGATTTTCACGCTGGCGACTACGTTTTAGCCCCCTTAGGCGCACAGAATTTTGGGGTGACCAACGGCGCGGATCTGGAGAAAATCGATACCAGCCAAGCTCCACTGTCTGGGTGGTTGGGAGGCTTCGGAACGTCGGGACTCACCGCGTACTTCGCCATCTTCGAGGAATGCAAACCCCAACCGGGTCAGACCGTCGTTGTTAACGGCGCTGCCGGCGCTGTCGGCACGATGGCCGGGCAGTTCGCAAAGCTAGCTGGCGCTACCGTCATTGGCATCACGGGCAGCGCGCAAAAATGTCAGTGGCTCACCGAAGAACTCGGCTACGATATAGCCATCAACTACCACGACCGAGACTGGTTCGATCAATTGGAAGCCGCCGCCCCCGAACGCATCGACGTCATCTTCGACAACGTCGGCGGCGACATCCTCGATCAGAGCCTCAAGCACATCGCCACGCGCGGCATCGTGCTGTTGTGTGGCTCTACTTCCCAATACGCACAGGATGAAATGGTCGGTCCCGCCAACTACATCTGGCTCGGTACCATGCGCGCGCGCATGCAGGGCTTTGTGGTGTTCGACTATGCGGACCGCTACGCCGATGCCCGCCGGCGCATGGCTCAGTGGATTGCAGATGGCCAGTTGAAGCTGCCGGAGTATGTCATTGACGGCGACGTGGGGGATTTTCCTCGGGCATTTCAGGGGCAGTATGAGGGGAAGAATCTCGGCAAGATGCTCGTGCGGCTACCAGCTGCTCGGTAGCACATCCAATGGGAGCTGCGCGCAAGCCGGCGGGATAACGCTTCGGAGCCGATACTCAGCTTCGAGAAGCCGCCCAATCGCGCGCTTCCTGAGACGCCACCCACTGCAGCGCGTTACTAAGCAAACGCCGAAAGCCGGGGTTTCCAAACGCCTCCGGGCTATCACCGATGTCAGAGGCCACTACAGGGCTTGCGCCTACCGAGTTGGCCCACACCACCACGTTGCTCCCCGGTGGGTGCTGCCAGCTGCCCTGCTCTTCCGGCGGCGCCAGGGGCGGCGGGGTGAAGTTCTCGGACACGTAGTCGTAGTCACTGCGCATCAGCGGAAGCACGTCGGCCTCGAAGCGCGGGGACTTGATGTAGATCTCATCGGTGACGGTGAACCCACCCTCCAGCCCGGCCACAACCGGGTGGCTTACATCCACCGGCGTCAGCGTGAAGGTGGGGTTCGGATGCGGTCCGTGGCCGCCCCGATAGCCAGAGCCAGGCAGTACCTCGCCGTCCAGTTCGCCCTGCTTGAGCATGAATGACGACCCATGAATCTGCCGCCATAGCGGCCACAGGGGCCAACCTACGGTGCCATGATTGAGCAGCACCATGCCTTTCCCGCTGGCCACCAGCGCCTCAATGCTGGCGCGATAGTCATCCGTGGGAATACCGGTGTTGTTCGCGCCGTCATGCAACAGCCCAATGCCCGGTATGCCGGACATGTCGTAAAAAAGAATCGCGTCATAAGCGCCTACGTTCTCCGGACGCAGCAGCACCTGGGCCGCCGGCTGCTCCACCAGCGTTGCGTCCAGCGCCTCGTCTGCTTCGAACATCTCGAGAAAACCATTGTGGTCGTAGGCGTGGCCTTTACTGACGATCAGCACCGAAGTCATTGCATTCTCCCCTGACACATGCGGTCACCAACTTACCTCCCGTACAGAGCCATGGCAATCTTGACCCGGCCGATTGATGACGCACACTACAAAGTAAACAAAACTGGGAGGATGCAATGAGTCCAATCGAAGAACTAGTGGAGCTGGAAGCCATCAAAAACCTGCGCCACCTTTACTGCCACTATTTCGACGGCCAACATGTGGAGAAGCTGGCAGGTCTTTTCACTGAAGACGCTATATGCGAATTCGGCCCCGGCTTCGGAGGCGATTGGGTCGGCAAGAAAGAGATCGGCGAGAAATTTGCCAAGTTCTCCGTGGCGGAAGGTCAGGTGCACGAGGTGATGCATGCGGTCACCAATCCCTGGATCCGCTTCATTGATGATGAGACGGCGAACGGTCGTTGGTACCTGATGGATCTACGCACCGCCGAAAGTGCCGAGAACCCGCTGATTCTCTTTGGCATCTACGACGACGTATACAAGAAAGTGGACGGACAGTGGCTCATTCACCGTACCCGCATCGACTTTCTTTGGCCGAAGCGCGAGTACTACGGGCCTCGCGACCTATAACAAACATCCAACCAACAAACAGGAGCAATCATGGACGCCCAACTACAAGAACTACTGGATAAGAAAGCCATCGAAGAAGTGCTGTTACGCTACGGTCGTACGCAGGACTGGCTGGATACACCGGGGCAGTACAGCTGCTTCTGGCCGGATGCGGATATCGATTTCGGATTCTTCGCCGGCAACGGCGCCGACTGGGTCGCCCACGTGATGCCTCACGAAGCAGAGGCGCTGCGCCGTTGGCACATGAGCACCAGCATCATGATTGAGGTTGATGGCGACAAGGCGACCGCCGAATGCTACGGCATCGCGGTGGGCACCGCGGACCTGGGCGACGGAAAGCTGCAGGACAGCATGTATGGCGGCCGGTATCTGGATGAGCTGGAAAAGCGCGACGGCGAGTGGCGGATCTCCAAGCGCACCTACATTCTCGACTGGGCGCATCAGTTTCCCAATGCGCTGGTGGCGTCTACGGGCGCGGATTTCGCATTGAATATTCTCACCATCAGCGAGCCAGACCATCCCATGTATCGGCCGCTGTAACCCAACCGGCGGCTGCTTTGGCTTCGCCGCCCGTTAAAGTTGAATCTGGCCGCGCGGCGCACCAAGCTGCTGCGTGGAGGGATGTGTTCTGGGAGGGACACGGATGGATACCAGAAAAAAGGCTACGCGCCCATCACCGGGATGGCGAGCCAGAGCTCGGTTCCCGTCAACGTGCGTCCGGTGGCATTGTAGCTTGCGTCATCTTGCGCTCTGCCTGACCGTTGGACTGCTCGGCGCTTGTACCGAGTCCGCGCCGATCGCTGAGCCCGTTGAGTCATCCGACTACACCGGCGCAGAGTTTCTGGCTCAGCAATTGGACGCAGCCGAAAGCATGGAACGGCTGGCGGCAGAGCGACGAGCCCGGGAAGCACACCCGGGGCGGACCGTGTACGAGCGCGCCTGCGCCACCTGCCACGAGACGGGCGTGGCCAAGGCCCCACACACCGGCATGCTGGGGATGATGACCTCGGAAGCGGTGCTGCGCTCCATCACCAGCGGGGTCATGAAAGCAGAAGCACTGGCCCTGACTGACGCGGAGCGCGCCCAGGTGGCCGAATACCTGGCCGGCAGCCCGCTGGGACAGTCGCCTGTAGCCCCGGCGCCCATCTGTACCGAGGGGCACGCCGAATTCGATCGGGGGCAGTCGCCTTCGTTCGTCAATTGGGGCATCGACCCCCGCAACACACGGCTGCTGCCGAGCGCAGCGGATCCAGTGCGTGCCGACGACCTCCCCGACCTTACGCTCCGATGGGCATTCGCCGTGCCCGGCGCGAACCGGATACGCTCCCAACCCGCCCTGGCTGGCGGTGCAGTTTTCTTTGGCGGGCAAAACGCGAAAGTGTATGCGCTAGATGCTCTAACTGGTTGTATTCGCTGGACTTTTGATGCCTCAGGCGAGGTTCGCACCGGCTTGGTAGTAGAGCCGTTCTCCGCCGCCGCCACCACCGGCCCGCTGGTTTTCTTCGGCGACGTGCTGGGGAACGTGTATGCGGCCAACGCCTGGGACGGAACACTGCGATGGCGACACCGCCCGGACGGCCACCCCAACTCCACCATCACCGGGGCGCCCAGTTACCACCAAGGTCGCCTATACGTGCCGGTTTCGGCTCTGGACGCCGGACCGCCAGCGGATCCCGCGTATGAGTGCTGCAAGTTCCGGGGATCGGTGGTGGCCTATGACGCTCACACCGGTGAGTTGATCTGGCAAACACATACGGTGAGCGACGCCCCAGCGCCCACGCAGAAGAACCGCGCAGGCACCCAGATGTATGGCCCATCCGGAGCCGCAGTGTGGAATGCGCCCGCCATCGACGTGGCGCGCAATCAGCTCTACGTGGGCACCGCGGAAAACCTGTCGTCACCCGCCACCAAGACCAGCGACGCCGTATTCGCCATGGACCTGGACACGGGTGAAGTGCGCTGGACCTTCCAGGGCACCCCAAACGATGCCTGGAATGGCGCCTGCGGTACCATCAACGATGCCAACTGCCCGGCGGAGAACGGGCCCGACTACGATATGGCCGCCGGGATCATTCTGGCTCGGCTGAGCGACGGCCGCGAGCTGGTGGTTGGCGGCCAGAAATCGGGTGTGGTGCACGCGCTGGACCCCGACACCGGCCAGGTAGTCTGGCAGAATGCGGTGGGACGCGGGGGCGTACAGGGCGGTATTCATTTCGGTATGGCCACCGAGGGTGACGCGCTGTACGTGCCCGTCACCGACATGCCCGACGGGCGCGCGTACACCGAACCCGCACGCCCCGGGCTGTACGCATTGGACATGAAATCCGGCGAATTCCTGTGGAAGCAGCCAGCCCCCACCGACGTCTGCGAAGGTCGGGCGTTCTGCCACCCGGGAATCTCCCAGGCGGTGACCGCCGCACCCGGCCTGGTAATGGCCGGCGCCATGGACGGCGTGCTACGCATACACGACGCCGAAGACGGGCTCGTGTTGTGGCAGTTCGATACCACGCAAACGCTCACCGCCCTGTCTGGCGCCGCCACCCGCGGAGGCTCGCTGGGAGGTGGTGCCGGCCCGGTCAGCGGCAACGGCATGCTGTACGCGAGTTCCGGTTACGGCCTGTACTTCCACATGCCCGGCAACGCCCTGTTGGCGTTCGGGCCACCCTTACAACCCAACGAGCAATCAATCAGAGGAGGCGAACAATGAGCATTTCCCTTGCAGGAAAAAGCGCCATTGTCACCGGCGCGGCGGTAGGAATCGGCCCTGCCTATGCCGAAGCCCTGGCAGCAGAAGGCGTCAACGTGGCGGTGTGTGACATTCGCGAGGAAATCTTGGAACTACCGGCAAAGCTGAAAGCACAGGGCGTCAAAGCCTTGGGCTGGGTGGCCGATGTATCCAAGCCGGACGACGTGCGTCAGGTGGTTGACGGAGCCGTCGAAGCCTTTGGGGGCATCGATATCCTGATCAGCAATGCCGGCAAATGCTGGGTCAGCCTGCCGGACGACGATCTGGACAAGGCGCTGGCGGACTACGAAGGCATGGTGGGCACCAACCTTAAGGGCGAATACCTCATGGGCCGCGCCGTGATCGCCGAGCTCCTCAAGCAGGGCCGCGGCGGTGACATCGTGAACGTGGCGACTGACCACATGGTCACCTGTGGCTCCCCGTTCGAACTGTGTCCCAAGCTGGAAGCCTGTACCTGGAAGGACGCGCCCCGTCCTACCGGCGGCGGTGAGGTGATGGATCTGTACGACGCCTCCAAATGGGGCCTCAACGGATTTCTGTTCGGCTGGGCGAAGGCGCTGCGGTCCCACGGTATACGGGTGAATGCTATGTGCATGGGGGCGACCGATTCGTGGATGATCCGCGACTTCTACGGCTACCCCCAATCCCGCGACAAGGAAAACGAAGAACAGGCCGAGGAAGTGGCCACTTGGATGGCAAAAGAAGACACCGCCCAGGTGGTGGTAAACCTGCTCAAGGAGGGTCCTGAGGGACGCACCGCCCAGAACATCAATTTGTGTGTCGGCCGCCCTACCGTGCTGGAGCCGCCGCTCCCCAACAAATACATCACCGAGGAGAGTCTCAATGGCAGCGCTTGATGGAAAGGTCGCCATCGTCAGTGGCGCCGCTCAGGGTATCGGCGAGGGGCTGGCGCTTGGCTTGAGTCAGGCCGGCGCCACGGTTCTCGCGTTCGACGTGCAGGACACCATCACCCAGGTGGCTGAAGCCATCGAGCAGGAAACCGGCAACCGGGTATTGGGCATGGTAGCCGACGTGTCCAAGCGAGCTGACGTGGAGCGCGCGGTGGCAACCGCCACGGAGACATTGGGAGGCATCGACATTCTGGTGAACAATGCGGGCGCCTGGAAGCCAACTCTGGTGGATTCCCCGTGGGAGCAGGCGGTGGCAGATTGGGACTTGATCATGGACACCAACTTCAAGGGCGTCATGATGCTTTCCCGGGCTTGCGTGCCCCACCTGCAATCGCGCGGTGGCGGCGATATCGTCAACATCAGCACCTACTACGTGCTGCCCGCCAGGTCGGAAGGCACCAACAATCCCGAGACGGATCTCTACAACGCCTCGAAATGGGCGCTCAATGGGTTTACCGATACGTGGTCGAAGTATCTGGCCAAGGACAACATCCGGGTCAACGGGCTGTGCATGGGGGCAACGGACTCGCCCATGCTGCGAGGCCTGTTCCCCACCGGTGAGCTACCGGAGGCGATGGCCAAAACGGTCATGTATCCGTCTGATATCGCCCGGCTGATGCTCGATCTCATCGCCGACGGACGCACCGGAGAGAATATCGGCGCCTGGGTGGGTCATCCGGTGGAGTTGCCGCCGCCGTCCCCCGCACACCGACGTATTTCGGGCTAATCGCCGAAAGCGACCTTTGCGGCGGTTAACCCGCCGCCGTAAAGGTCAGGTGCAGCTCCCACAATCCCAGCATGATGCCGGGTTGGTGGGTGAGGTCGTTCTTGCCCGGCGCGAGCGCCAATGCATCCAAGCGATCCAGCAGCACGTTCACGGCGATTGTCTGCTCCAGCCGCGACAATCCAGCACCCGGGCAGTTGCGCGCACCTTGGGAGAAGGTCAGATGCCGACCCGCATTGCGCCGATTGAGGTTCACCGAATTGGCGTCCGGAAAGTTCTCCTCGTCCCGATTTCCCGCTCCGTAGCGCAGGTGCAGTAGCGACCCTTTGGGAATGGGCACACCGCGAATCTCCACATCCTCAGCCACCGACCGGCTGGACATGCCCTGAGTGGGCGCGTAGAGACGCAATGCCTCCTCCACGAAAAACTTCACCTTTGAGCGGTCGGCCTTGAGCTCAGCAAACAGCGCTGGATTCTGCGCCAGCAGCAGCGCCTCAGACGTGAGTGCATATTGCGTGGTTTCGTTACCCCCGATATGCATCGTGTACACCACGTTGATGATCTCTGCGTCCGTCAGGGGACGTGCTTCGTCGCCGTAGGCCACTTGAGTCAGGTAGCTCGTCATGTCGTCCTGGGGCCGCTCGCGCTTCTCGTCGATGCGAGCTTGGATGTAGCGCTGAAATTCCACCAGGGCTTGAGCGTTATCGCGCTCCTCGTCCTCCGACAGCAGGCTCAGGTGCGAATCGCCGTAGACGAATCGACGCACCTGGGCCTCCTCCCAGCGTTTGAGCTGCGGCATGTCTTCCAGAGGGAAGCCGAGAATCTTCGTGATAATGGTTTGCGGCATGGGCGCCGCGAAGCCTTTGACGAATTCCACCTCTCCGGCGCCGATCCAGCGATCCATCAGATCGTTGGCCACCTGGGCGGCCATCTCACGATGCTGGGGCGCGCCGCTGGCACCTACCCAGGGATCCGTGAGCTGGCGGCGATGCTGCATGTGCTGGGCGACAGTGGGACGCAGCGTACTGGTGGCTTTCGCCACATCGCCGAACCCACTGTCTTCAAACACGTCTTTCTCGTGCTCCTGGAAGCCGCTGTCCATGCCTACCGTGAAGCGCTTGGGATCGCGCACCACGCGCGAGATGTCCTCGTACTTGGTCAGAATGAAAGCATCGGCACCCGGACGCCCACCACCCCCGGGAATGCGCAATACGGGCGCGTCTTTCTGCAGCAGCCGGTACGCCTCGAACCAGTATTCCTGCGCGCCGCTGGCGAAGAGATCCACTTCTGCCACGCTCATCGGGCACTTGGCCTGAGTATCTGTAAGCTCGTTCATGGTACTGCCTCCCTTTCGGATGCCTTCGCAGGCCAACTGTATCCGCTATTTCTCCCGCGCCCAAGCCTTGGCGTCGTCTGAGGCCAGCCACTGCAGCGCGTTCTCCAGGAAGCGGCGGAATGCCGGATTGGCGTATGCCTTCGGCCCGTCACCGGCTTCCGTAGCGATTACCGGGGCGTTACGGGTACGCTTCGCCCAGGTGATGAGGTTGCTACCCCGCGGGTGGTTCCAGGCTGCTTTTTCCTCCGCCGACGCATACGGCGGCGGATTAAAGTTGGCGCTGGAGAAATCGTAGTCGCTGCGAAACAGCGGCAGGATGTCGGGGTTTTGCTCGAAGCCGTCGGTCTTGATGTACAGTTCATCGACAATCTCGAATCCATCTTCCAACCCGACCGCCACCGGATGAGACGCGTCCACGGGAGTCAGACGGTGAGTCGCGTCACGCTCTGGCTCGCCGCCACCCCCTCGATACCCAGAGCCTGGCACCACCTCACCATACAGTTCGCCCTCCTGGAGCATGAATGAGGTGCCGCTGATCTCGCGCCACAGCGGCCAGCCCGGCCACTGAACGGTGGCGTGATTGGACAACATCAGCCCCACCCCGTTGTCCAGCAACGCCTCCACCGCCTCCTCATAGGCCGACGGCGGCATGGGAAATTGCCCGCTTTCGTCCGGCTGCACGGCGCACATGTCGTAAAACAATACGGCATCGTAGTCGGCGACGAACTCCGGCCGAAGCAGGATCTGCGCGGCTGGCTGCTCCACCACCGTGGCATTGAGTACCGCGCTTTCGTCGAACATTGCGAAGAACCCGTTGTAGTCGAAGGGGTGTCCCTTGGTCACGATCAGCACGTCGACGCTCATGGCTTGCTCCTCCCTATGCGGACCTGCGAAACCGGCCGCTGCCAGGCTATGCTACACAATTGCGCTGACCGTGACGCCAATGCAAGGGAGAACACGATGCCAATGGATGGCCTGCGCAGCATCGATGAAATCAAGCAGGCCTGATAGCCGGGCACCGGCCTTGGTCCCATCTGCCGAATCCGCGATACTTGAGACTCCAGGCGCAGGATAACGATATGAGCTGGAACCCCTTTGCTCCGGAGAACATGGCGGACCCCGCCAACGGCCACCATGAGCTGCTGGAACGCTGCCCCGTGCACCGCTTCGACGCCTTCGATCCGCCGTTCTATACCCTCTCGCGCTACCAGGACGTTGAAAGCGCACTGCGCGACATTGACACGTTCTCCAGTCACTACGGACAGGGGCCCCGGTTTACCGAACCCCAGGGAATGCTCAGCGACCCGCCCCAACATACTTTCATGCGGGCCCTGGTGCAGCAGGCGTTTACTCCCAGGGCCATGAAGCAACTCAGGATTCAGGTGACGAAACTCACCGAGGAGCTCATCGACGACATCGAGGCGGGCCCCGCGAATTTCGATCTGCACGACGACTTCGCGTTTCCACTGCCCGTCATCATCATCGCAGGCATGCTCGGTGTGCCGTCGCAGGACATCGACAAGTTCAAGCACTGGTCCGACATCTCCGTGGCCGCCATGGGCGCCAAGGACCCCGCGCAATACGCCAACGACCAGGGAGAGTTTTTCGCCTACCTGAACAACCACCTGCTGACGCGTCGCGCCGCCATCGTGGCCGGCAAGCAGGTGCCCGACGACCTGCTCACCGTCATCGCCGGCGCGCAGGACGAATCCGGAGAACTCATTTCGGAAGCGGACGCCATGTCGCTGACCAACCAGCTTCTGGTAGGGGGTAACGAAACCACCACCTCACTGATTACCAACATGCTCTGGCGCCTGTTGGAAGTGCCCGAGCGCTGGCAGTCCGTAGTGGACGACCCCTCCCTGGTGGAAGCCGCCATCGAGGAGAGCCTGCGTTTCGATCCGCCGGTGCTGGGTCTTTACCGCAACACCACCCGCGATGTCACCCTGCACGACACCACCATCCCCGAAGGCAGCAAGGTCTACATCAACTATGCGGCCGCGAACCGGGATCCGAACGCTTTTGCAAACCCGGACGAGTTCGATCTGCATCGAGACCGGGTGCGCCATATGGCCTTCGGGCTGGGAGTGCATTTCTGCCTGGGCGCCCCGACCGCGCGACTGGAAGCCGAGGTGGCGCTGCACGCGCTGATCAGGCGCCTGCCGCACATGCGCCTGCTGGGCCCCGGGGAACGTATCGCCCCATTCTTCTTGTGGGGCCGGCGGCGGCTGCCCGCAGCGCGCAGCTGAACCTTGACCGAAACCACGGAAGCATCGCCACTGCCCACCTTGAAAGGTTGGATCGTGCGCGACCTGGTCATTACGTGCATCGTGACCACACTGATATGGACGATGCATGCGTGGCACAGCGGCAGCGGTGTGTGGATCGCGGCGCTGGCATCATGTCTGCTGGGGTTCCTGGGCGGCTATGTGCTCTGCTACGTCTATCACGAATGGGGACACCTCATCGGCGCCCGCCTCGCGGGCGGCCAAATGCCACTGGCCCCCTATGCCGGGCCCATCATCGGTCTGTTCGACTTGAACCGGCACAGTCGGCGGCAGTTTCTCTTCTTGAGCTGGGGCGGCGTGCTGGCCTATGTGAGCATGATGGTCATTACCCTCGTCACTCATTTCGCGGGTTTGTGGGGGCTCGCAGGAGCCGCGTTCGCCGTGGGAGGGCTGGCATTCGTTGCCCAGTCGCTATCGGTGGACCTGCCTCAGATCGTGAAGGTAATGCGCGGCGCGAACATCCAGGCAACGTCCGCCGCCGGGGCCAACGCCCAGGTGATCCTGCGACGCACCTGGCAAAGCTGGATACCACTGGCCCTGGCGATCGCTGCCTACAACACCGCCAGCGCCTAAAGGCCACCGAGGACACCAAAGTAGCCCCGGACCGTTTGGGAAGGTGTCGTGGACCGCGGCATTCAGGCCACCGTCTATACCAATCCCGTTTAGCGCACCTGCCGGCAGCGGGCTAGTTGAAGCCGTGCGCTTTGACGGGAAGACGCTTCACAGGTTCGCTGGTGGCAGCGAAGACCGCGTCGTCTACTGTTAGGACCCCACATTCCAAGTAAAAAGCGGTACCCTACTACAGCGTTTGCGACGACGGTATTTGGCCGCGCCCGCAGTACGACACCACCACAGCGGCGGACGCTTTCGCCAGCACAAGGAGACACAGCCATGAGCAAACCCGCAGCATCTTTCGACACCGGCGCACGCTTTGCGGGCCAGTCCTATCAGGACATCCTCGATCAGGACAGCCGGGAAGCGCCCGCGAACCTGCGCGCTCAATCCGAGCCCTATCTGGGCAGCGACCCCATCCCGGTAGCCAACTACACCAGCCAGGAGCAGTTCGACCGGGAAGTAGAAAAGATGTGGATGCGGACCTGGCAGATGGCCTGCCGGGAAGAGGAGATTGCCAACGTGGGTGACTACATCACCTACGAAATCGCCGATCGCTCGCTGGTCGTGGTGCGCTCCGAAGAAGACCAGATTCAGGCGTTCTTCAACACCTGTCTGCACCGGGGCCGCAAGCTGGTTACGCAACCGGGTCGAAAAAACCAGTTTCGATGCCCCTTCCACGGGTTCACCTGGAATCTCGACGGGTCGTTCAAGGAGCACCCGTTTCCCTGGGACTTCCAGCACCTCACCGACCAAGACCTGCAGCTCCCCGAAGCCCGCGTGGGCACCTGGGGCGGCTTCGTGTTCGTCAACTTCTCTCAGACCGGGCCGGACCTGATGGAAGTGCTCGGCCCTTTGCCGGAGCATTTCGCCAACCTGCAGCTGGAGAACAAGTACATCGCCTTTCACGTGGCTAAGGTGGTCAAGGCCAACTGGAAAGCGGTGAGCGAGGCGTTCATGGAGTCGCACCACACCATCGACACCCATCCGCAGATCATGCCGTACCTGGCCGACGTGAACTCACAATACGACGTGTTTTCCGACTACATTACCCGGCAGATTTCCGCTGGCGCGGTGGCCAGCCCCCACCTTGCGGAGCAACCCAGCGAGCAGACCATCGCTGACGAGTTCCTCGGGCAGATGGACATGCCGGCGGGCCAGGTGCAGGTACCCGAAGGCATGACGGCCCGCGTGTTCGTGGCACAGATGATGCGCGACATGCTGGCGAGCGGCGACGGCAACGATTACGACAAGTTCTCAGACGCCGAGATGCTGGACGCGATCCTGTACAACTGCTTTCCGAACCTGTCGGTGTGGGGCGGCATCGCCAACAATCTGGTATACCGGTGGCGCCCCAACGGCGCCGACGTGCACAGCGCCATCATGGAGGTGTACTCCCTGGCATTCGTACCCAAGAACGGGCCGCGGCCCAAGCCAGCCGCCATCCACTGGCTGTCGGAAGACGAGAACTGGGCGGATGCGCCGCAGATGGTAGGCCTGGGTTCGGTGCTCGATCAGGACATGGGCAACCTACCCTACGTGCAGGAAGGCCTGCGCGCCAGTGGCAATCAGATGGTGCAATTCGGCAACTACCAGGAGATGCGCTTGCGTCAGCACCACATCATGATGGACCGTTATCTCAACGAGGAGATCTGAGACGGCCCGGTGATCTGGGTGGTGAAAAAAACGGCCTTCGACGCCGTGCGGGAGCATGTGACGCTATCGGGTATTCCAGCCACCAGGGCGTCCGCCAGGCAGGCCGTGACTGCCCAGCTCTAGCCCGGCTATGAAATTTCCTGGCTAGGGCTCAAACGGCCGAATCAATGCGGTCATGGCCTGCACCATGGCCGGATCTGCCTCGCCCTGGAAACCGGCATCGATAGCCTGATGGCGCTGTCCCACCAATGGCTGCCATTCGGCATGCGTGTTGATGAAAAACTGATTGGCACGCACCGCCTCCAGCACCTGCTCCGCCAGATCCATCGGATCGGTCCCAGCCGGGGGCGCATCGCTCTCCGGCGCAACATCAGCGACTGACGGAGATGGCTCGTCAGTGAGATGTGCCGGGCGGTTGCGCTCGCTGGTGGTGAGCGATGTTCGCACGACGCCTGGACAGAGCACGGACACGCCTACCCCATGACCCTCCATATCGGCGCGTAGCGCCTCGGTCAGACCCACCACACCAAATTTGGCGGCGTTGTAGATACCCAGGTTGCGCATTCCCACTAGACCACCCACCGACGCGGTGTTCACCACGTGAGCATCGGTCCCATGACGCATCAACTCGCTTAAGAATTCGTGCACTCCATGCACTACGCCCCAGAAGTTCACGCCCATCACCCAGTCCCAATCCTTGTAGGTGGCATCAAACAAAGGGCCCGCGGCATTCACACCGGCGTTGTTGCACAACAGGTGCACCGCCCCAAACGCATCCAGCGCCGCATCGCGCGCATTGGCAACGGCGGTCCGGTCGGTCACGTCAACCTGCACGCCAACCGCTTCGAACCCGGCTGCCACGAGCTCGGAAACGGCGCGATCGAGAGCCGATTGCTCCACATCCGCGACCACGACTTTCATGCCTTCGCGTGCGAATACGCGAGCAAGTGCAAAGCCGATGCCGCTTGCGCCGCCCGTGATGAACGCCGTCTTGCCTGGCAGGTTGTCCATGGGCCTTAGTCCTCGAGAGAAATCGCGACCGCCGGACACACCTCGATAGCTTCGTTGGCGTGCTTGATCAGCGATTCGTCAGATATTTCCTCATGGAGGACGACGGGAAATCCATCTTCGCCCATCTTGAACAGTTCCGGATGGTTGTAATAGCACTCACCGGCCTTGTAGCACTTCTCCAGATCGATCTTTACCTTCATGCCGGGTCAAACTCCATCCACAGTTCCTGCGGTGAACGGAAACCACCAGAGTCAATGGACGGCGAGCTGATACCTGGATGATCCGCAAACTTGGGCCGCACGTTCTTGATCCGTTCCATGAGTCTCGCGCAGGAAATTGCCGACTCCTGACGAGCCATGGCATAGCCCATGCAGAAATGCTGGCCGATGCCAAACCCGAGGTGCCCGGGCTTACCATCCTTATAGCGCCCAGAGCGATTCTCACGCCCCATGTGCAGATCTTCACGCCGAATGTCGAATGTATCGGGATCTTTGAAGACCCGCTCGTCACGGTTGCCCGCACCCAGATACAAAACCACTCCCCCTCGCGCGGGGATAACCTCGTCGTGTATCACTACCTCGCGCGTGGTGCGGCGAAACTGCGCGTGTACAACTGGATCGAAGCGCATCATTTCGGTGAAGCAGTCGTCCCATAACTCAGGAGTTTCGATAACATCCTGCAATTGATCCGGCCGCGTGTATAACAGGTGGTACCACATGTTAGCGATCGCCTTATCCGTGGTATCTCCACCAGCCGCCAACAGCAACGCAACGAATCCCTTGACCTCCTCCACGCTCATACGGTTACCGTCGATCTCGGCTACGCAGATGCGCGACAGCAGATCCTCTCCAGGGTTCTTGGAGCGCTCCCGAATCATTGGATCAATGTAGTCCCACATGTCATTACGGGCCTGAATCCCCCGGGCCATGTGCTCGCCGCCGAAGCCAAGGCCCGCAATGAGCAGCTGATACCACTCCACGAAGGTGTCCTCGTCTTCACGAGGCAATCCCAGCATATTAGAGATCACCCGAATGGGTACCTGGCTGGAGAATTGGGTGGTCATTTCCACCTCACCCTGATCTATAAAACGATCGATAACCTCCGCGGAAATCTGATCGATCATGGGCATAAAGTCGTTCAGCTTCTGGCCCACGAACTGCCCAGCCACTATATTACGCAGCCGACGGTGTTCGTTGCTGTTGCCATACTCGAGAATGTTCGGCCCAAACACGTGGTTGGTGCCGAATTCGTATGGGCCATCCGGCTCATAGACTCCGCGGTCGAAGCTCTCGTTGTCCTGGAACACACCATCCACATCCCAGTATCGGCTGATTACCCACCTGTTGTGGAAGCGATCGTGAAAGCAGGGATGATAATCCCGCAGCGCTTTGTAGATCGGAAACGGATCCCGCTGAAATTCCTCGGAATCGAAAATACGCGGGTCAATGTTCGGGCCGATGTCTACGGCTTCTGACATGCTTTATATCCTCCCTACAGCGTCAGCTTCGCTTGTTAAAATGTACGGGCAGTTTCCAACAGGTGTGCATCTCACCCAACAGCAACGACGTGAGATACGGCGTGGCCCCCGGCTCCAGCTTCAGGCCTTCCAGGCGCTCCAGCAGAACGCTGGATGCGGTTACGGCAGTGTCGCGCGTGATGGCGTACAGCGAGCGCGGACGATCTTCCGGTACCGCGGGATGCTTGGACGGTTTACCGAGACCGAACGTCACGCCGGACGCCAGGCCATCGGCACGATACATACCGCGTGGCTCACGCTGGCACAAATCCTTGCGGTCGACGACGAAGCTGTCCGGGTCATCGAAGATGCGCGGGTCCCGGTTGGCGGCCGCCGCGGAGCAGATCATCAATCCGCCTTCCGGTATCAGGCGGCCAAAGCGCTCCACCTCGTGACGCGCAAAGCGCTGAGCGGACAGCACCGGGGTGGAGTGGCGCAACGTCTCCAGGTACGCGAGCTTCAACAACCGCCGCTCCGATGTAGCTTTGGTGAACTCATCGTGGTGAGTAAGCAGCAGAAACCACATGTTGGCGAGGGCGCCGTGCAGGGTCTGGTGATCGCCTTCCAACACAGTGACGGCCAGATCCCTGGCGGTGGCAGGACCGTCGGCAAGCTCCAGGCCAGCAATGGCCGAGATCATGTCGTCGCCAGGCGACGACCGTCGCGCCTGAAGCAACGCTTCGAAGTAGTCCACCAGTTCGTCGAGGGCGCGGCGGCCATCCACCTGCAGCGTGGGCTCCCAGGAGGTGCCGCGCTGTGCCCGCCAGTAGCGGCCAGCGAACTCGCCCACATCATCAGCCGGCAGACCCAGTACTTTCGCCAGCAATTCCAGAGGGTAGCGTGCGGCAAACTCCGTGGCCAGATTCGCACTGTGGGCGTCGAATTGGTCCACCAGGTCGTTAGCGACAGACTCCGCAAACCCATCGATACGTCGGGCCTGCGCTTCCAGTACGGGTATCTCGTCGCGCAGATCGCGGCCGAAATCCTCGATACCGTAGTACCACAGCTTGGAGCGGGATTCGAAGTTGGCGTCGTCCGCATAAATTGAGGTCACGTCATCGTACTGGGTGACCCAATAGCAGTTGCTCGCCCAATCACGAAAGCACGGGTAATTCTCCCGCAGGACCTCCACCAACGGGTAAGGGTCGCGCCGGTAGGCGGGCGAAATCAGCTGTGTCGGCTTGATCTTCTCGGTGCTTTCGCCCACCCGCTCTCGCTGGTGTATCTCATACGTCCGATACCCCGGCCCCGTGGTTTTCGGGCGTTGCGCGATGACAACACCGTTGCGGCCTGCTACCGGGGCGTTGATTGTTGCGGAGGCCAATACGTCTCTCCTTATTTTATTTTTTCTTTACCGCTACGTAAGGTCGTAGTCGAGCCAAAGTCCACGCACCGAGATGATGCCCGTGGGAGCAAATTTGCCGTCAATATCCTTGGGCGTTCGTTCCTCATTTATGCGTGGGTTTTTCAGGCGTTGTTTGAGAATCTTCGATCCCTCCACCGCTTCCTGATGCGAGATCCATGCACCCGGACACAGGTGCGGACCAACACCAAAAGCCATGTGGCTACAGCGGCCCTCTTTGCGAAATCCACTGCGCAGGATTTTTCCCGAGTACAGATCTTCTCGAAAGATGTCGAAAGTTTCCGGGTCTTTGAAAATCCGCTCGTCGTGATTGGCGGAAAAGTCCACCATCTGCATCAACGACCCGGCAGGAATTTTTACGCCATGCATTTCAATATCAAAACTATTGTGGCGAGGCTGACCACCGATTGATGATGAATGGCGCAGAGTTTCATGGAATGCGAGATCCCAGAGGCCATCGTCGGCACAAACTGCCGCAAACTGATCAGGCGCCTGCAGCAGCAGGTACCACATATTCAAGATTGCGCCCCGGGTGGTCTCCCCACCGCCTCCCACCACCAAAGCAATGTTGGAAGTGATTTCTTCGGTAGAAAGGTAATCGCCGTCGATCTTGGTTTCGCACAACTTCGTGATGATGTCCTTGCTAACGGGGTTGCCTTCGAGGTCGTACAAGTAGGTAGGCTCTATACGGCGCGCCTCTACCATGCTCTCAACGTAATCCTCCAGGTGCTGACGAGCTTCAAGCCCCACCTTGTGGGTATCCGATCCGCCCAATCCACTCATCATTGAGTTGTACCAATAGTAGAAATCATCCTGAGATTCCTTCGGAAAACCCAGAACCTCGCATACCACTCTGATAGGGAACTCGTTAGCAAACATCATGCCTAGTTCCACGGTACGAACGCCGTCCTTGTCGATGACGTATTCTGAGCCTTCCTCCGCCGCACGATCCCAATCATCTATCATCTCAGTGGCGAGATGCTGAATTGCGGGGATGCGATTCTTCAGAGATTCACCAACCAGGTGTTGGCCATACAGTGTCCGGCGCCGGCGATGCTCAATACCCGACAGCTCTAACTGGGTGTTGCCGAGTACGCCACTGGAGCTCCCCTTGGGAATAGTGTTAAAGCCCTCATCGTCAAAATAGCATTCCGTGATGTCGTCATAGCGCGTCACCCAATAGGTGTTGTGCAGCTTATCGTGATACACCGGATAGTGGTCGCGGAGTATGCGATAGTAGGGATAGGGGTTGCGGAAGAACTCCGGAGAATTAAAAATTCTCGGATCGATAAGCGGCGTGCCGTCATCAGCATGCCCCATGTCGACCGCTTGGCCCAAAGGCATGAGCGGAAATTCCTTGGGTTGGCTGAAGTCCTCCGTATCCAGACCGGCCAAATCATCGATAACACTGCTGACAGAAGTCATATCTCTCCCCTTTGCGGGCAAAAGTGTAGTATGGTTCAAACTTACCGATGAGAAGTTACTCCCTCTGATTGATCTTGGCAATGAACGCCAGCGGTCTCAGACGGGATGGGGCATTGGGCCCACTCACCCGTTAGCGCGGCCGGGTTGAATCAAGCTGTTGGAGCGTGCCATGACCTTTGTAATCGGCAGTGCGTGTATCGACGTCAAGGACCAATCCTGTGTGGAAGTCTGCCCGGTAGACTGCATATACGTCGAAGACGACGATCGAGTCTGCTACATCGAGCCCGACGAGTGTATTGACTGCGCCGTGTGCGAGTCCGCCTGCCCGGTTGGCGCCATCTTTAAGGACGAAGACGTACCGGCCAGCGACGCGGAATTTACCGCCATCAACGCGCTGTGGTTTAAAGACAAGGATTCTGCGCGGGCCCAGGTAGAAGCGTTCGCTGAACGCGGCTCGTCCATCACGTAGCGCAAAGTGCAATGCACAGCACTCAGCGCCCACTGACCACCAATCAACGCGCTCGGCGCTTTCGCATTCTTAAAGCCACCCAGAAACTGGTGACCGAGCACGGCTACAGCGGCACAATCATGCGCGATGTAGCTGCCTTGGCCGACGTCTCGGCCACTACCCTGTACAATCTCTACAACACCAAGGACGAGCTGCTGCTAGCCGCGCTCACCGAGAGCATCGTCGAAAGCGCTCAGCGTGCCCACCAGGATGCGGGCGGGCCCGGTTACCGCTACCTGCTGGCCCACGCGCAGCACGTAGCAGAATTCACCCGCACCCAGCCCAGCTTCGTGTCCGCCATATCAGAAGCCCTGTTTCGGGCATCTCCTGGTGATGCGTTGGTGGTCATGCTCATGGATCAGCTATGCGAAGATGCGCGCAAATCTCTAGACGCCATGGCTGCAGCGGACGAACTCGCCGCCGGCGCCGATCTATCGGGAATGGCCACCCGACTCACCGGCGCCTTCTGGGCCACGTTTCTGCTGTGGAGCAAGGGGCTGATCCAGCTCGATGCCCTGGACGACACTTTGCGCGACAGCTATCTATCGGTGCTCATCCCCGCCAGTCAGGGGGATGCGCGCACCGCGTTGGAAGTGGCCTACGCCAGCCCTTCCTATACCCCGGCTACTGTCCGCCCGCCACATCGATAAACTGCCCCGTGGTCCAACGCGCCGCCGGCGACGCGAAAAACACCGCTGCCGCCGCGCAATCCTCCGGGGTGCCGGTACGCCCCATGGGTACCTGGACGTCGAACGCCTGGTGCGCCTGATCTTCGTCCATCTGCATGGTTTCCCGGAACATCTCGGTAATGATGATGCCCGGGGCGATGCAGTTGACGGTGATCTTCTGGGGCGCCAGCTCTACCGACAACGTGCGCGTCATGCTGATCATCCCCATGTTGGCCGCGGAGTACACCCCAAAACCCGGGGACGGGCTGTGCGCCGCAACAGAGATGATGTTGATGATGCTGCCGCCATCCGTCATGCGCTTTGCAGCCTGCTGAGCGCCCCAAAATTTGGTCTTCATGTTCAACGCTAGCTGCTCGTCGAACTTCTCCAGCTCAATGTCCGGGAGCCCGTGCATCTTGCGGTCCAGGTTGCCGCCAGCGTTGTTCACCATGATATCCAACCGGCCAAACTCAGCCACCACCTGATCCAGGACTTTCGGAATGGCGGTGAAATCCAGCACGTCCGCAGAGATACCGAGACCCCTTTGCCCGCGCTCTGCAATTTCCGCTGCCACCGTATCCACGTCTTCCTGGCGGCGCGCGATCACGGCCACATCGGCTCCACACTCGGCGAAAGCGAGCGCGATGCCGCGCCCGATACCACGCCCACCGCCGGTGACCACAGCGACTTGACCGTCCAACCGAAATTGCTCATGCATACCCATAAATAATCCCTTTTACCTATTATTTTTCAGTATTTTACGAAGCTTTTATAAACTCTATATGAAGTTCTTTGAGCGCGCGCAGCGAGAAATTAGGCGCCTGGGTAAAGTCGTTCCTACCAGGCGCGAACCATATCTCGTCGATACTTTCCGCCAGCACCTTGAAGGCCCAGTACAACTCACGCCGCGCCAGGGGTGCACCCAAACAGTGGTGGATTCCTGAGCCGAAGGCCAAGTGACGGCCAGGCTTTTCGCGTTCCAGATCCAACGCCCCGGGGCGCTCAAACTCTCGCTCGTCCCGATTGGCCGCAGCGTAGCGTACGTTGATCATGGCGCCCTTGGGGATGGTCACACCGTGCAGCTCGATGTCCTTTGCCGCCTGCCGAAACAGCCCCTGCACCGGGCACTCCAGGCGCAGCACCTCCTCACAGAAGGTGCGCAGATATTTGTCTGGATCGGACTTCAGCTTGCTCCAGACGTCCGGATTCTCGATAAGCAGCTTGACCCCGTAAGCGATGGCGTTGGTGGACGTCTCCGAGCCCCCCACAAAGGTGTCTGCCATCATTTCCGCGTGTAGCTCGTTGTCGTTGAGCGGCCGTCCCCACTCCGGGATCTCGCGGTTCACCAGCTCCGAAATGAGCGAGTCGTCCGGCTGCTTGCGGAGCTTTTCGAAGATGGGCTGGAAGTAATTCTGTGCCTCGATCTCCATCTCCACCGACCAAGCTTCCTCCTCCTCGGTCTGCATCATCCCCAGCCGCTGCACCCAGGCATCCGTCCACGCCTTGATACGCCAGATGTCCTCCTCCTTGGCACCCATCTGCTGGCCGATGATGATCAGCGGCATGGGTACGGCAAACTGCTTCATCCAGTCGCAATGGCCGTCGTCAATGAACGCATCCATAAGCTTACGCGCCGTACCTTCAACCAGGGGCTCCATCTCGTTGATCCGGGCAGGCCGAAAAGCCTCGTTGAACATTGCACGCATTTCTTTGTGGTTGGGATCGTCGCGGCCTGCCAGGGTAGGCGCCGGTACCCAGCCGTTTTCTTCGTAGAGCTCGCGCATTCGCTGGGCGCGCCCGTCGTCCAGCCTGGAGCGCGCGTTGCTGTTGGACTGGTTGGTGTAGCTCTCCGTATCCAGCAAAACGCCGCGCAGATCTTCGAAGCGCGAAATGATGTAGAAGCCGGTCACCGGATCCTGCCAAACGGGCGCCTCGTCGCGCAGCTTCTGATAAGCGTGATAGGGGCAGTTCTGGAGCCCCGAATCCAGAAAATTAATGTCCTCGAGTGACTCGGGCAACACCGGTTCGTAAGGGGTTTTTTCCATCGATCCTTCCCGCGTTCGCTGTTCGCCTAATCTAGCAAAAAGGTGAGGTGTTTGTAGCGAACACCAAAAATCAGGTGGACCTCGAGCGTTTGCAGCAACGACCGAAACCAGGTTGACCGAGACCGCCCTGAGCACCTAGCCTGTGCGCTGCTTATCTGCCGGACGTCGTGTGTCGCAAGATAATTCTAAGCCGCTCAAGCGCTCAACGCTGATGCTGTTCGGCCTGCCCGAATATGCAGTATATCTAGGGTCCATCCCCGTGGGGCTGTATCTGCCTCTGGTGTATTCCAAGGATCTAGGTCTGGAGTTGGCCGACGTGGGCCTCATTCTGATGCTGGCGCGCATTTCAGACGTGGTCACCGACCCACTCATTGGTTTCCTATCCGATCGGACCAAGACCCGCTTCGGGCGGCGCAAGCCGTGGCTGGCCGGCGGGGCCGGACTGATGATGGTGTCGGCCTATCAGCTGTTCAACCCGGTGCCCCCCATCGACAACTGGTACCTGCTGGGCTGGTCGGTGCTGCTGTGGCTCGGCTGGACCATGATCAACATTCCCTACTATGCCTGGGGCGCAGAACTCTCCGACGACTACAACGAGCGCACCCGAATCACCGGTTGGCGACAGGCATTCGGCTTTCTCGGCAATGTGAGTGTTCTGGCCGTGCCCGTGATCGCCGGCCAAATCACTGGATACGGCAGCCTGCCGCGCGAGGGCCTCACCATCATCGGGTCCATGGCCCTAGTGGCGCTGCCCGCCCTAATCGCCATCACCCTATGGCGCGTGCCCGAACGCGAGGCGTACCCGCAACCGAAAACACCGCTGCTCAAGAACGCCCGCGTGATGCTGAAAAACGGCTCATTCATGCTGCTGTTCATCGGCTTCATGCTCATGTCGCTGGGCACCGGTTGGGGCGGCGCCACGTTCATGCTGTATGCCACCTACGCCATCGAGGCGGAGGCTTACACCCAGGCGATCCTGCTCGGCTTTTACGGTGCCAACATCATCGCGCTGCCGTTCTGGGTGGCCGTGGCAGAACGCATCGGCAAGAAAACCACCTGGGTGGTGGGCGGCATCCTGTTCGTCATCGTCACCCCCTGCTTCCTGCTGCTCGGCCCCGGGGATCTGTGGGGCTTCTTCATCGTGCTCGCGTTCTACGGCATTGCCGGCGGCAATTTCGGGGCGTTGTCCATGTCTATGAAGGCTGATGTCATCGAAGTGGCCGCACGTCGTTCCGGTGAGAATATCGCTGGCGCCTACATCGCCGTGTGGTCCCTGGGGCAGAAGATGGTGGCCGCACTGGCGCTAGGCCTGGCGCTGCCTTTTCTGCAGTACCTGGGATTCGACCCGAACGTACAGAGCGACGCGGAGCAGCAGCGCATCCTCTCCCTGGTGTACGTGTTGCCTCCGTGGTTGTTCTATGCGGTGGCCGTGTACTTCATCTGGCGCTATCCGATCACGGCCTCTCGCCTAGCCCGTATTCGGGCGGCTTTCGACCGTCGCGATGCCCGACGCGCCAGCACCACGCGCCAAGTGGCGGCCAGTAGCTGAGCACCCTAGGTAGATCCCTTAACTCAGCCAGATACGTCCTGCGAATATAAAGGTACCGTCCTTTGCAGGAGATTAGACATGGCCGAGACCATCAGGCTCCCGTTTTGGACGCCGGATTTCGTTTCCGCAACCTGCATTACGGTGACCTTAGTGACCATTGCAGCAGCCTTCGTTAAAGCCTGATCGGCTCGCCCCTCTATGCGCTACGCGCGTCTGCGTGATGATATAGTTGCCCGCAATCAAGCGTGGTGACTATGCGACAGCGATGCAGCGCCTGACTTCCAAACAGGTAGCCGACTACAACGAGTTTGGTTACTTGATCGTTCCCGATCTGATTTCCACGGAAGCGCTTGCAGGTTACGAGGCCCGGTTCGTCGATATCGCTCTCGGGAAAGTCCTGTGCGAGCCCCCCATGAACGTGATGCGCGACGTCATGGTGGTCAAGGGCGCCGTGGAACCCGAAACCCCCCTGCACGCCGTCAACAAGCTGACGAACTTTGAGGACGACCCCGTCATGTTCGGGTACACCAACGAACCAGGCCTGCTGGCGGTGATCCACAACCTCATCGGCCAGGACGTGTACAGCATCTCTACCAACCTCTTCAACAAGCCCCCCGGGGTGGATGGCCGCCACCCACTGCATCAGGACCTGCGCTACTTTCGTATCCGGCCCGCCGACAAGATCGTAGCGGCCTGGACGGCCCTCGGGCCAACCACCCGGGAGTCGGGATGCCTCACGGCGATACCCGGCAGCCACAAAGGCCAACTGTTGGAGCACAGTGATCCGGATTGGGAGTTTGTCAACGCCGGCTTTTATGGCATTGACGCACCTGAGGACGCACAGCGCGTGTACATCGAGTTGCAGCCAGGCGAAACGGTCTTTTTCCATCCGCTACTCATCCACGGCTCAGGGCGCAATCGTAGCGACCATTTTCGCCGCGCCCTGTCGTCCCACTACGCATCGGCCGACTGCCACCAGTCAGAGCGTGACTGGCGCGCAGGCAAGCAGGCCCGGCACATCAGCTAGATCAGCACAGCACAGCGCGCCCCAACCAGCACCTGCCTGGGTGCTCTGGGCATCTGCTATCCTCAAGCGCTGGTTTGACCTGGACGCAGCGTGAGTAAAGACCTTTCCGACCACGGCGACGCTGCCGGGCAATCACGACACCGTATGGGCCATCTGGGCCTGGGCCGCAGCGTGATGTTCGTTCTTGGCGGCCCCGGCTGGCAGATGCTGGCCACCATCGTGGTCTCCATCGGCATCTACTTCTATCTACCTCCGGAGGGCGCGGGTCTGCAAGTGCAGGTGTCCGAGGAGATCTTCTTCGGCGTGCTCACCGCCTACGGGCTGGCCCGCTTGATAGGTGGCGTGATCGACTCTTTGGCCGATCCACTGGTGGGACACTTGTCGGATCGCTCGCGCTCCCGATTCGGCCGGCGACGTTACTTCCTCATCCTCGGTATCGTGCCCATGGTGGTGGTCCCCGCCCTGCTGTTCTTTCCGCCAGGGGAACCCGGAAGTCACGGCATATTCATCTACCTGACCGTGTTGCTAAGCGTGTACTACATCTTCTTTACGGTGTACGTGGCGCCCTACAACGCGCTGATTCCGGAAATCGCGCGCACGGAGATGGAGCGGGTAGAACTCATGCGGCTGCGGGCCATGATCGGCGGGCCCATTTCCATGACCTACGGCATTCTTTGGTTGGTGGGCATCGACTTCTTCAAAGACGCCGGTTTGGACGCGACCACGGCGGTTCAAGTGGTAGTGGTGATCTCCTGCGCAATCTCATTCATATTCTGCATGCTGCCCATACTAGCTGTGGACGAGTCGGAGATGGCCTTCGAACCCAGCGCGCTGGATATGAAGAACGCCATGGCCACGACGCTGAAGAACCGCCCGTTTCTCGCCTATCTGTTTGCGCAGATGATGTTCATTCTGGGCGTAACCATGAGCGGGCCAGCGATCCCCTACTTCGCCCGGGTCATTCTTGGCCGCGACGAGGGGTTTGCCGCCATCCTGTCCGTGACCATGCTGCCCGGCATCCTGATCGGGTTTGCCATCATTCACAAGATTGTCAACGTCATCGGGACGAAAAATACGCTAGTGGCGTCGGTGCTCATTCTGGGTATCGCTCACATTCCCTACGGGCTGCTCACACCCAGTGTGCCAGGGGCCGAACACGACTTGTTCAACGTAGTGGTGGTGATCATCCTGTCGAGCCTGAAGGGCCTGGCAATCGCCGGCATGATGATCCTTCCTACCGTGATCCTCGGGCAGCTCATCGATCTGGACCAGGCACACACGGGTGCCGGCCGAGCTGCCATGTTCTACGGCGTGCAGGGCTTGATGACCAAATGGGTTTACGCGGCGTCAGCCGCGCTCATGGCCTTTCTGCTCTCCGGCTACGGCCGCAGCGCGGCGGAGCCGCTCGGCGTGCTGCTGATCGGTCCGGTGGCCGGTGGGCTGTGCCTGATCTCGGCCGGCCTGTACGCCCTCTATCCGGAAAGGCGTGTGCAGGCCCAAGCCGCCGAAGTGCTGGGCGTCACCCAGACCAAGTGGACTGCTTGACGCCGCAGCTTCGCGCCGGCGCTAACGCACCTCGAACTTCTTTTTCTTCACCCCCATCACGGCGTCGCGATCTACCTGCGCGGTGCCCACGGGATTGCCGATTATGGTGTACGACATACCCATGCCCAACGCCGCCGTGCGGGGCAGATCCAAAGACTCCCACACCGCACGCACCGTGCCCTGGGTGGCAGCGGGCGGTTTTGCGGCGACCTTGGCGGCCAGCTCATGCGCCCGTGCCCACAGCGCGTCACGCTCCGTCACTTCTGATACCAACCCCATACGCAGGGCCGCATGGGAGCTGATACGTTCGTCGTTGCCGAGCAGCGCCATGCGCATGACGTCACCCAACGGCATGCGGTAGGTTGCACCGATGGGTTCGAGTGCTGCAGTCATTCCGTAGGTCACGTGAGGATCGAAAAAGGTAGCCTCCTCTGAGCAGATAATGATGTCTGACTCATTGATCCAGTAGAACGCACCACCGGCGCACATGCCGTGCACGGCGGTGATAACGGGCTTCCACATCTTGTTGGCACGCGGGCCGAGATACTCCCCAGGGTCTACCTTGAACCAGTCGTTGGTTTGATTCGGCCCAGACACCGGCCGCGCACCGGGCGCATCACGGCCACCCCGCACGTCTACTCCCGTGCAGAACGCTTTGCAGTCCATGGAGGCGCGCAAAACGTAGGCGTGTATGTGCTCGTCAACGATGGCTTTCTGCCAGACGTACTCGAACTCCTCACACATCCGGCCAGAGAACGCATTCAGCGACTGAGGTCGATTGATGGTAATGGTTGCAACGTGGTCGTCGCTCTCTTCATATAGAATCGTTTCGAATTCCATGCTTTATACTCCTGTCTTCTTTGTTGCGAGCCTATATAGCCGCTGCTTTGCCTGCTGTTAGGTTTGGCCTGTTTCCGATGCGCCTATTCGAATTCTCTGGCTACCAGCCCGCGAGCACGGCGGCCCGCTCACGATGGACCGAAGGGCTACCGAAATAGCTGCGGTCGAACATGGCACGCTTGAGCCAGAACTGGCAATGGAACTCCCAGGTATAGCCTATGCCTCCGTGAAGCATGACCATCGTTCGAGACGCGTCCACATAACGCTCGGTGAGGTGGGCTTTGGCAATTGCGGCAAGACGCGGGGCCTCTTCCGGACGATGATCGAAAGCATACGCTGCATACCAAACCAACGCCCGGGCTGGCTCAACCTCGGCCGCCGCATCGGCAATCTGATGCTTCACGCCCTGAAAGTGCGACAGGGTCCTGCCGAACTGCACACGTTGGCTGGTGTAATCCACCGTGAGCTCCACGGATTTGTGTGCCCCGCCGTAGGCGTCCGCGGCCAGCAAGATGAGGGCGGCATCGCGCACACGCTCGGCGATCGAGCTGTCGCCGGTTAGCAACTCGCAAGGTGCTCTGTCCAGGCTCAGCCCCCCAATGCGTCGGGTACGATCAACGCCGTCCCACTCTTGCGTGCTCACGCCTTCAGCGCTGCGTTCCACTAGAGCCATCCGCCCACCTTCGATACCGACCAGAAACAAGTCTGCATCGGATGGGAACAGCACGTTCTTCTTGGTACCGCTCACGCGATTTTCGCTTACCGTTAGGGTCCACTGATCGGGTTGCCATGCGTCTCCTTGCTCAGCAAAAGCAACGCTGCCTATCAACTCACCGGACGCAAGCTTCGGCAGCCATTGCGTTTTTTGCTCTTCGCTACCACCGAGCGTCAACGCCAGTGTCGTCAAAGCGTGCCCCAGGAGCGGGCCGGGTGCGGCCGTATACCCCATAGCATCGGCCACTACCGCTAAATCCAACAGCTCGAGCCCCACACCACCGTACTGCTCTTCTACCAGCAGTCCCGCCAAGCCAAGCTCTGCCGAACGGTTCCAAAGCTCGCGGTCCAACAGCTCATCGCCATCGTAGATTTCCAGCAGCCGAGTGGTGGGTGCTTCCGTTTCGAAGAAGCGCCGGACCGTGTCCTGCAGCATGTTCTGCTCTTCGCTGAGATCGAAGTCCATGTCAGCTAACCAGTGCGGCCCCTTTGGGATGCTTCCGTCATCATGGCCGCGCCGCGCTCGGACAGCTCCTCCATAGGTTCGGGCAGCACTACAGGGCCACTCTCACGGGAAGGCAAGATGACTACTGCAGTACCAGGACAGGTGACCCATCCTCGTTGAGAAGTGCCTTGGATTTCGATCTCGACGATGCAGTGGCGACCTTCGCGCCGCTTACCCCGCACGGTGCCTTCCATAAGATGCCAATCGCCGATGAAGTTGAACGCCCGAATCTGTCCGGTGAGCTTCCACAACCATCCGTCGTCCCCCATCCAATTGGTGACCAAGTGGGTCAGCCAGTTCATTCGCATGTCACCGTAGTCATACGCAAGCGGCAAGCCAATCTCGCGCGCCCTTTCGTGCTCCCAGTGCAAGCGCTGCACTACGTCTGGCACGCCATGGCTGTTCTTGGCATAAAAGCCACCAATCTTCTGACGAGTTTTCCATTGGAAACGCAAGGGCCCATGCCCGTAATGACCCATACCCCGCCCCAGGTGCTCGGCAATGATATCCGTGACGGTGAGCGGGCCCTTGGCCAACGGCTGCAACTTATCTCCTACCTGCACGTCCTCCCAGTAGCGCGTCTCGGCTCCACGCACGATCTCGGCCGCATAGATCTCATCGATCGCCGCAATATCCTCGTCGGTGTATGGCCACAACTCCACGCCCTCGTGTTTGTTGGTCTTCTTTGACCCGCTTCGCTCCGAAGCAACCAGCAACGTCTCGCTCATACCCGCTGGTCCGCCGGTATGGTCCACATACAGGTTGCGCGTATTCATGTGCACCGATTTACCGCCGGTGAACTTGCTGCTTTCCCTCACATCCACGCTGGATCGGGAGATGTCGTAATAGATGTTGTCGCCCGGACTCACCGGCCGGTACCACTCCCAGGACTGGCCGGACACGTACTCTCCTGCGCCCGGAAACAGGTGGCGAAACTGCTTTTTCTGCTCCGCGGTGAATTTCGGCGTCTCACACACACCGGTGATGGTGAGGTAGGTGGGCGAGCCGATCTGGCGGCGCCAGCGTGTAGTCTGTCCGTAATCCGGATCGAACCACAAGGGATTGTCGTCACCAAGGCTGAACGCAAAGTGCGATATGCCTGCGGCCGTGGGCTGCGCATCGTGATGCGCTACGTGGTCCGGCTGCGGCACGCCCACCTGGGAACGCGCGCGTTCGATTTCCGCATCGGTAATCGCAATGCGGTGTTGCACGCCCTCGGTGGCAGCAGATTCGTCACTCATTTCGTTTCCCCCGGTTGATCGTCTCGGGGCAACCCCAGGCCCCGCTCCGCGATGATATTGCGCTGAATGTTCGACGTTCCGCCGCCCATGGTGGCTGCCAGCGAGCCCAGCACCTGGTTTACCCAACGCTCATTGCCGACCGCTTTCGACGGGTGCCTGGACACGGCACTGTCTTCGCCGGTGTCCTGCCCCGTGCCATGAGCGACAGAGGAAGCGAGCAACAATGAGTCGTCTCCGATGAGCTCGTTGACGATGCGGGCCACCTCCAGGCCGATGGTGTGCATGGTAACGAACTTGTTCATGTATTCGAGCGCACCCGCACTCTCACCCTTGGCGTCCTTGGAAAACTGGTACTGGCCCGACCAGTAGGAAGACAGCACGAAACCTTCCAAGGCTACCAACCACTGACGTACCTCCGGGTCTTTGATGGCCTGGACCCCATTGCGCGACGTGCGCTTAGCTAAGCCCACAGTCTTGCGATACAACTCGCGGCCCTGCTCCGGGCCCCCTAGCTGGTTGCGCTCGAACTTCAGCGTGGTTCGGGAAACCTCCCAGCCTTTTCCACGCTCACCAACAATCCAGTCGGCCGGCGTCTTGGCGTCGGTGAAGAATACCTCGTTGAAGGAGGCACCCCCGGTAATCTGCCGCAAGCGGCGCACCTCGATACCTGGCTGATTCATGTCCAGGAGCAGGTAGGAGATACCCGCGTGCCTCGGCTCGTCGGGCTCGGTGCGCACTAGCGCGAACATGTACTGAGCGAGATGCGCGCGGCTGGTCCATACCTTTTGTCCGTTGATGACCCACTCGTCCCCAACCAGCTCGGCACGCGTGCGCAAGCTCGCAAGATCCGACCCAGCACCCGGTTCGGAGTAGCCCTGACACCAGATGTGGTCGCCGTGAATGGCCGGCGGGATGAACTTCTCCTTCTGCCACTCGCTCCCCCACTGGAGCAACGTTGGCACCACCCTGGAGATGCCGTTTCCCTCAATTTCTCTGGGCGCGCGCGCCGCGATGAACTCTTCAGTAATGATGCGTGCTTTCAGGGGATCGGCTTGCTGCTCCGAGCCGCCAAAGCGTCGGGGAATGCCGCGGTACAGGTAGCCCTGGTCGATGGCTTTGAGCCGAAAGTCGCGAACCTGATCAGCCCGATCTGCATCGCCCTTAGGCGGCCAATTCCCAGCCAGGAACGCGCGCACCTCCTCCTGATACGCAAGATACTCAGCCGAGTAGTCAAGGTTCATGATGCTCCTCCCTCAAGGATCGAATCTACGCCAAGGAGCGTAGGAGCGCAAAAACGGCCACATCGCCCATCACATCTGCACCTGGAGCCCTGGCGAATCGCAGCCAGCACGGATTCCGATCCCATCTCAGACGCTACTCCAGGGGAGCCGCCAACGCGTCCGACAAGTGCATGTCCAGATTTCCGAACAAGCTGGCCAACAGGTGCGAGCGTTTCAGCAGGAGGTGAGCGTCGTGCTCATCGGTTCCGCCAATGGCGCCGTGCACCTGAATGTTCGTCTGACAGTTCCTATGCGCCGCATCGATGGCCAAGCTGGCCGACGCTGCCGCTTGAAAACCTGCATCCGACCGGCCTTGATCAGCGCATACCGCCGCGAACCAAAGCTGAGCGCGCGCAGCGTCGACGCGTACTGCAGCTTCAGCGCATGGATGGCGCACTGCCTGGAAAGCCCCGATGGGCTTACCGAACTGCTCGCGCACCTTGGCATACTCCACAGCCATGTCGCGGGCAGCCTCGCCAACGCCCACGAGCATGGCCGACGTGAGGATCACGGCCTGGTGATAGAGCGCCCGGTCGTTGTCTGAAACCGCAAAGGTGGGGTGAGCGCCGGCAAGATCGAGGTTACCGAGCGACACCGTCGCATCGATACATCCCCGCTCGGCAAGCGCCATATCCGGCGTGATCTCGAGCAATGCTGCCGAATCGCGGCCCAAGAACACCACGTAGTCGCACCCCCGGGCACCCAGAACCCGAAACTGACCCTGCATAGGCCGGTGACAGTCCATGCTCGGATCTTCGATCACAGCTAGGCCCACCCTGGTGTCGCCGGCCAGAATCGAGCCCACCAAGGCTTCCTGCCCCCCACGTGATGCCACCCTCGCCCCCAGCACGGCGCCTAGCGCGGGCACCGGTCCCAGGTGACGTCCCACCTCGGTAAACAGCAAGGCTTCTTCCGGCAGGCCGTAACCAAGCCCGCCCAACTCCGGTTCGAGCCCCAGCGAGTACCATCCAAGCTCCGCAATCTTCTGCATGGCTGCCTTGTCGGGCTCGGTGCACTCGTTGCCCTGGCCTCGATGCCGCTCACGGGGAAACTCCGTGGTGAGCACGTCCACCACCGAATCTACGATCTGAACCTGTTCTTCAGTGGGAAGCAGATCCAATTCTGCTACCTCCCTTTCGGCATGCCGAGAACCCGGTCGGCAATGATCTCTTTTTGAATCTCGCTGGTACCTCCGCCGATGGAGGCCAGATAGCTGCGCAAGTAGTCGTGCGTCCAGCCGGTATCCCCGTATTCGTACTCCAACATGCTGGGCCCCAGGATCTCTGCAGCGATCCGTTGCAGGTCCTGAGACAAGTCGGCAAACGAAAGCTTGATCATGGATCCTTCAGGACCTGGCATGCCAGTGCGCTCGTTGCGGGAAATCGCCGCGTAGGTCATCGCCTGCAACGCCGCCACGTTTGCCCGTAACCGTGCCAGCTTACGCGCGATCTCGTCATCATCGATGGCCATCCTGCCCATCGCTCCCTTTGGGGTTTTCCGGGCAAGCTCGATCAGCTCTTCCACTTTGCGCGCCAGAGCAATCTGTCGCGACATAAATGCAGTGCCACGCTCGAAGGATAAGGTCGACATGGCGACAGACCAACCGCCGTTGATCTCACCGACGACGTTGTCGAGTGGAATCCGAACGTCGTCGTAAAACACCTCGCAGAAGTGCCGCTCCCCCGACATCGTACGAATCGGGCGAACCTCCACCCCCGGCAGAGACATGTCACAGATAATCCAGGTGATGCCTTTGTGCTTCTTTACATCCGGATCGGTACGCACCAGCAGTTCCTGATAGTCGGCCACATGTGCATAGCTGGTCCAGATCTTCTGGCCATTTACCACCAGATGGTCACCGTCCAACACGCCGCGGGTCCGCAGGCTGGCGAGGTCGGACCCGGACGAGGGTTCCGAAAAACCCTGGCACCAGATGGTCTCACCGCGCAGGATCTTCGGCAGGTGGAAAGCCTGGTGCGCCTCGCTGCCGCGGGCTATTAGCGTTGGGCCACCATGATTCAAACCTACGAAGCACGACCCCACATCCGGCGCGTTGGCCTTCGCGTACTCTTCGTGCCAGATGAGCTGCTGAGTAGTGGACATGCCACAACCGCCAAACGCTTTCGGCCAGTTGATGCCGGCCCAACCCGCGTCAAACTGCTTGCGCTGCCAGGCGACGTCATAGGCTCGCTTCTCGGCGCCCTCTAGAGGCTGGGGATCCCGAGGCGCGTTGTCTTGCAGCCAATCGCGTACCTCTTCGCGAAAGCGCTGTTCGTCCACCGTGAAATCAAGATTCATGCGCTACAATCCAGAACATTGCACCATAAGAAGGTCTTGTAGCTGGCACATAGGCTGGTCCACATAATAAAGGAAGGACAATCAGGCACCTCTATCGCTTCAGACTCATTCAAATCTGCACTTTTGTATAACTAATTACAATAGGTAGCCTCTATTCCGGCAACCCCTCTCGCCGATCCAGTTCGCGCCACAGTCGTAGCGCGAACCTACTCATCGTGAAACGTCGAGGCCTCGTTGTTCCAATGCAGCTTGACGCGCCGGCGCGCGATCAACCACTCATCACCGCGCTTCTTGAAGTGGTCGATATAGGTTCCCATGTGATCGGGGCCGAATTTGGTGAACACGATGAAATACGTCCAGCAGTGGGCCTCGGTGTCGGAGGCAAACTCGATTCGACACGTGGTTAGGTTGTGCCGCACGAAGCCAACGCCCTTTTCGGGACTGCTGGCCCGCTTGGCCACTCCTTCACCCAATCCGTCGATGATGGCCTGCCGACCTTGAAATTCGCCATTGGCGCTTTCGAGCACCCCGTCTTCGAAAAACGCAGATGCCAGGCCCTCCAGCCGGCCCCGGTCTCCCTCGGTGTTGTATACGGACATGGTGTGTTTGATCGCCTCTCGCGCCAGTGCCTGCTCAGGGGTCATGGTTCCTCCCACCCCATCACCGCGACGGTTCACCGCGCCCTCAGGGGAAATTGTTCTTCACTCCAAAGGCTACCCAATGACCAATTGAGCAGCAAATGGGAAGGTCACCACCAGCGCGACAGATCTGCCGATCAACCCATGTGCTATCCTGCGCGGCCGCTGGGGAGATTGCCATGCCATTCGACGTTACGCCGCTGATTCAACCGGGACACACCGCACTGCTGACTAACGAGGTGCAGTCGAGCGTTGTGCACGGCGAAGGCGATCTGGCGAATAACGCTCGGAAGATTCTCGGGAACATCGTGACCTTGGCGAATGCGGCCCGCACGGCGGGCGTGCCCGTGGTTCATGCGGTGAAGCTGTTCCGACGCGATGGAGTGGCACGCAATCGCAACATCGTACTGTACCAGCTACGCGGAGAGCTCCCCGACGACGGCGCTCCGCCAGAACCCGATAGCCGATATCAGGAAGGCGCCCAAGTGGTCCCCGAACTGGGTCCCGACGAGCGCGACCTGGTGATGACGCGTCTGCATGGAATGGGCGCGGTACACGATAGCGGAATCGACCCGGTCCTGCGTACGCTCGGCGTGAGCACCGTGGTACTCGTGGGGGTGTCACTGAACGTAGGCATACCGAATAGCGTGATGGACCTTGTCAATCGCGGCTTCGATGTAGTGGTGCCTTCCGATGCCGTGGCGGGAACGCCTGCGGAATACCAGGATCAAATCATGCGCTACACCATCAGAAACCTGGCGCGAGTGGTCCCCACACAGACCATCGTGCAGGCATGGCAATAGCGCGCTAGTGCTTGTACTCCGAACCGCCGGCCACTGACACAACGCTTCCTGACGTAAAACTCGACGCGTTGGACGCCAGAAACAAGGCGGCTCCAACTACCTCGTGCGGCTCTCCGAGCCTCTGCAAGACGTGCTTCTCTTCCGCTCGCGCCTGTGCGGCTTCCAGATCCCACGCCTTGGAGATGTCGGTGAGGAACGGACCCGGCATCAGGCAGTTCACCCGGACGTTGGGAGCGAACGCCCACGCAAATCCCGTAGTCATGGCGTGCAGTCCCGCCTTGGCAGCCGCGTACGGAATGATATTCGGAGTGGGCGCCATGGCGCCGCCGCTGGACACAAAAATGATGGAGCCTCCATCTCCTTCTGCCATACGCGTGCCTATCAGGGACGTCAGCCGGAAGTGGCCCTTCATGTTCACCGACATTACTTTGTCGTAAAGCGCTTCTGTTACGTCCGTGACGTGTTCGTATATGGGCGACATACCAGCGTTGTTCACCAGCACGTCGACGTGGCCGAACTCCTCGTAAGCTGCACGCACCAGGCGCTCCATATCATCCCAATTGCCCGTATGTGCTTGCATCGGCAAGGCGCGCCGGCCAGTGGTGGATTCAACTTCTGCGGCCAGCGCCTCGCAACTCTCCAGCTTGCGACTGGCGATGATGACGTCAGCACCCGCTTTGGCGAAAGCCAGCACCATCTCCTTACCAAGCCCTCGGCTGCCGCCGGTCACCAGAGCAACCTTGCCACTCATGTCGAATACGCTCGCTATGGCGCGCTCGTCCATATCCTCATCCCTCTCGCTATTCAGTGCACGTTAGTAGAACAGGTCTCCCCCACAAGCGGCGGCCGTCGTACCGGACGCTTCGAAGGCTTTCACCACGTTTCGTCCTACTCGCCACTTGTGCACCTCGTCGGGGCCGTCCACCAGTCGCTGAGCGCGTATTCCCGTGTACCACTCCGCAAGTGGCGTATCGTGTGTGTAGCCCAACGCACCGTGCAGCTGCAGGGCAGTGTCCACCACCTTGTGAACCATATGCGGCAGGAATATCTTGGCGATAGAGTTCTCCTGCCGCAGGTCCATGCCTTTCTCCATTTTGAACGCAAGGTGCAGCACCATGAGCCGCGCTTTGTATATTTCCGCCGCGCACTCGGCCAGCATGAACTGAATGCCCTGCCGGTCCGCCACCGGCTGGCCAAAGGTTACCCTTTGAGTCGCGTGCTCTACCGCCAGGTCCAACGCCTTCTGAGCCAACCCAATATTGCGCATGCCGTGGCGCAACCGTCCGTAGCCAAGCCGGTGCTGCCCGAGAGCGAATCCCTGGCCAGGCTCGCCGAGAATGGCGTCCGCCGGTAGCACCAAATTGTCGATCTTGACCTCGCAGTGACCGCCAAATTCCTCATAGTGCTTCTCGTCACGACCCATAGTGGGAATATTGCGAACGATCTCGTAAGCCGGATTAGGCAGGTCTACCAGAAACCCGCTGAACTGCTCATGCCGTGGGTTTTCAGGATTCGTCTTTGCGAGCACCAGGGCAAAGTCGGCGATGTTACCCAGACTGGTAAACCACTTCTCACCGTTGAGCACCCAACTGTCTCCATCTCGTACTGCCGTGGTCTGCAGCCCAGTAGCGTCTCCACCAGCTGCCCGCTCGGTCATGGAGTAGCACACGCGCGCATCCCCGTTCACCAGGGGAATGAGGTACTTCTCCTTCTGCGCCTGGGTGCCGTAGCGTGCAATCGTGAGCATGGTTGCGTCGTCAGACCCCTGGGTGTTCACCGCCAGATCACCGAGTGGGCTGCCGCCCAGCTCATACTGAACTACCGCCATTCCCAACGGACCCAAGCCCAGGCCGCCCCATTCTTCGGGCATGTGCGGACACCAAAGCGCGTCCGCCTTGGCCTGGGCATGGAGTTCTTTGAGAATCTCCTTGAGCGGCCGAGTCCGCACCTGAGCTTCGGCAGGCACGCAGTAGTCCTCGACAAACTTGCGATAGCGCAAGCCCAGCTGCTTGTATTCCTCGGGAATCTCGAAATCGATCATTTTTACCCCTTTTTATCCCTCGCCAGCCGCCCCGAATACCACATCCGGGCTGGCAACGCCACGACTGGCGAATGGGCAAGGCACCGGGAAGGTCGGGCTAGCGCCCCACCATCGAGCGAGAATCTGCGGCTGTGTGCTGCATGTCGGCTGCAACCCAGTCTTTGAGCATTTCCGAGCGTTCGATGAATCGCTCCAGCGCGGCGGCCCGATCCTGCGCCAGCAGCGCGCTGATCCCCCCGATGGTTTTCTCTTTCCAGAGTTCCACCCGTTCAGGGTGTCCCGCATAAAGCTTCACGGTGGACTGTTCGGCGCCGAATTGATTGAACATAGTCAGGCACAACTCGATGGCCGGGTTCCCGCTCAGCTCTCCGATGGTCTGCTCCAGTTCGGCTTCGACCAGCATCAGCTCCGCCGCCGGGTGGTTCTGACCATCGAGGTCGACGAGCTTGTTGCGCAGCATAGTCAGCCTGCTACGGGCAGCTTCATTCGCACTTTCCGCAGCGAGCCCAATACCCATCCGGAAAACGCCTGCCGATGCTTCGAGCACATCCTCCACAGAGGTATGCCTGGCATTGAGATAAGCGGCTACCGCACGGCTTACCGTCTGCAGGGTCGGGCGCCGCGCAAAAAAGCCACCGCCGACACCCCGCTTGATGTTGAGCACCTGTTCGTGAGCCAGCAGGCGAGCAGCCTGACGGAAGGTGGGACGGCTGACTCCCAACGCGTTCAGGAGTTCTTCCTCAGAACCGAGAAACGCTCCATCTTCCTTAGCCAGGGCCATTTTTCGCAGCTTCACGGCTGCCTGGAACGCTACTGAGGTTGCTTCGTTAGTAATTTGATGCATCAACATCCTCATGCCAATCGGGACGCTCGGCATGATATGCCAGGCTACACAGCGAAATGCAAACACTCACAATAGCCCCCTCGCACCTTTGCGCTTGCCCGTGATTGCGAGCTGTAGTCTACTTCGTTAGACACGTTAACGCTTTTGGAAACCGCAATGACCGACAACTACTTGGGCTACGCAGGCAAGCACGTACTGGTGGTCGGCGCCGCTACCGGCATGGGAGAGGCGGCCGCGCAACAGCTGAAAGCACAGGGCGCGCGCGTGTCCGTTATGGATGTGGCCGACATCAACTATGAAGCCGACGCGATCATCAAGGTGGATCTGCGCGACATGGCCAGCGTAGACGACGCTATCGGCCAGCTAGACGGCAGCGTGGATGCGGTGTTCGTCTGTGCCGGTGTTGCCGACGGCACGCCGGGAATCATGGTCATCAACTTCACCTCACAGCGGCACCTGGTCGAGGCGCTCATCGCCAACGGCCAACTGGGAAGCGGCGGCTCCATCGTGATGATCTCTTCCATGGCCGGGTTGCCCTGGCTGCAGAACCTCGCCGCGGTAACCAGCTTTCTCGACACTCCCGACTGGGATAGCGCAGTGGCATGGATCGACAGTCACAACGACACTGACAACTACAGCTTCAGCAAGATGGCCATGAGCGCCTACGTAGCACGCCAGGCCTTCCCCCTGCTCAAGCAGGGAATCCGCATTAACGCCATTCAACCCGGCCCTACGGACACCCCGCTCGCACGGGCCAACGCCGATATCTGGCTTGCCTTCGGCCAGGACTATCGAGACGCCGCCGGAGTGGCAACGCTGACGCCCGATCAGATGGCATCCACGCTGCTGTTCCTGGGTAGTCAAGCGGCGAGCGGTATCAACGGTGTCAATCTGGTGATCGACCAGGGTCAAGCCGGGGCCGGCGCCACCGACGTATTCGAGTCTGCACCCATCAAGGCGATGCTTGGAATCAGCTGAGATCAGTCATCGGGCTCAAATAGCGGTACGAATATCTCTCCGTGCTGTTCGAACAATACGCGAACACGCATACCTATATGCACATCCTCGATGGGGCAATTGACAATGTTGGTCGGGAGTCGCAGATGCCGCTGCTCATTCAGCTCCACGATGGCGATGACATACGGCACCGGCACCTCCGGACGATACGCCTGGTGATTCACGGTGTACGAAAACACGACGCCCTTGCCGCTGACGGGCTCCGGCGCGTAATCCCCCGCGTCCCCTTCCAACACCTCCGGGGGATGCACCAACAAGCCCGTGTTGCGGTCGCGCAGCATGATGAGCTTGTCTTCGGCACCGCCCGTCCAGTACGGCCGGTTCAAGTCGTCGAGTTCGGGAAGCATTCTGGAAGCCGGAGCGTTAGGCATCGATCGGTCACCATGGAAACTAGCGCGTGTCATCGTATGCTACCCGGTAACAAATTCAAAACAGCGGCGCGTGCTGCGCTAGCAGGACCTCAAACATGAGTACGTTTCCCGAAAAGCAGGCAATCATTTCCGGAATCGGTATCTCGCAGATCGGCCGTCGCACTGGCATTCCCGGCATCGACCTGACCCGGGAGTCGAGCGATGCGGCCATCGCCGACGCCGGCCTCGAAGCTCACGACATCGACGGTATCGCCACCATGGGCGATACCCCGCTTGAGGAGGTTGCCGCCTCGCTGGCCATTGAGCCCGAGTTCACCGGGGGCGGCTTCGATACCGCCGGATTGCTCTCACCGCTGGCCTCAGCGTTCGTCGCCGTGGCCGAAGGCCGCGCGCGGCACGTGCTGGTATATCGCACTGTGCTGATGATGGGTGGCTCCATCATAGATCGCACGCCCGATCGCGAGGAGCGCAGCGGGCCGAACCTCATGGCTGATTCGCCCACACTTCTGGCCAATCACGCTTACGCCGCACCCAACTGGCTCGGCATGCACTGCAATCGGCACATGCACCTGTACGGCACCACCAAGGAACAACTGGGCTGGCTGGCTGTGGAGAGCCGACGCAAAGCAGCACTCAATCCGCGCGCGGTTTATAAGGAGCCCTATACCCTCGAGGACTACATGAACGCTCGGCCGGTATCATCTCCGTTCGGTCTATTCGACTGCGACGTGCCGGTGGACGGATCCATTGCGTTCGTGGTTTCCCATACCGACTACGCGAAAGATTGTCCCGGCAAACCGGTCCGAGTCGAAGCCATCGGTGGCTCACCGGGCAAGGGTGGCTGGTACGCCCGACCGGACTTCCCCAAGATGTGCTCCGTGGACGCGGCCGCCCAAATGTGGAGCCGTACCGACCTGAAGCCGAAAGACATCGAAACCGCTCAGCTATACGACGGCTTCACCTTCATTACTTTCGCCTGGCTCGAGGCACTGGGCCTGTGCGGCGATGGAGAATCGGGCCCCTTTATAGAAGGTGGCCAGCGCATTGCGCTCGATGGAGAGTTGCCGCTGAACACCTATGGCGGCCAGCTCTCAGCCGGACGTATGCATGGCTACTGGCTGGTCCACGAAGCCTGCGTGCAACTGCGGGGCGAGGGCGGCGCACGGCAGATACCCGAGCAACCTCGAGTGGCTGTCGCCGCATCGGGGGGCGGCCCGTTTGCAGGGTGCATGCTGCTTACTGGCGGATAAGAGCGTGCTTTTCCAGGGCTGGGTTCGTGTCTTACCGGGGCTTGCGTGCCAAGCCGTCACGGAATGTTCATTTAGCCCCGTCTAGGAACCCAGCTAGTCCCCGACCATCAACACTGCTCCCGAAAACGGACCCACAGCATTCGCCCAAACCGATGTATTCGCATCTGGCACCTGGCGCGCACCGCATTGACCGCGAATCTGCCGGACAGACTCAATGCAGAAATTAGTCCCGTGGCGCCGTCCCACGTTACAGGCGCCACCATCAGTGTTCAGCGGCAGCTTGCCTCCAAGGCGGGTATTGCCCGCTTCGATGAAGGGGCCTGCCTCACCGGGCGCACAGAATCCAAGGGCTTCGAGCCACTGAAACGTAATGATCGAAAAACCGTCGTAGAGCTGCGCGCAGTCCACATCTTTGGGTTCGAGATCGGTGCGCTCCCACAGCTGCTTAGCGGTGTGAAATGGCGCGCTCTCGAGCATGTCCTCGATCTCGAATGCCATATAGCCTTTCCCGGAATATGCCGCGGACTCGACAAACACTGGTTTGTGCTGAAAGTCTCGCGCTCGTTCCTCGGTCGTGTAAATAACGGCCGAGCCGGAATCCACAGGATAGTCGCAGTCCAGTATCCGCAGCGGACTTGTTATGTATGGCATGGCGAGAAAGTCGTCCACCGTAAGCGGATCGCGAAAGATGGCATCCTCGTTGAGCGACGCGTGATAGCGCTGCGTCACTGCATGATGGGCGAATTGCTCTTCGGTCGTGCCGTAGACGGCCATGTGGCGCTGCATCGGCATGGCAGCGATGGCCTGCAGCGGCAGCAGCTGACCGAAAGGCATGGTGAACTGGCTGTCTCCGGCCGCCGGGGTTTCGTCCTGCCCCTGTTCCAGGTCTGCACTGCTCAGTCGCTGGTTGATCACCCGGAACGTTATGCAGGTATGGCAAAACCCTGCACGGATGGCGGCGATGGCCTGCAGGGCGGTGCCGATATAGGCCGGGCCCGCACCATCGGAATACCATCCAACGGGTGCAAACCCCATCATCTGAGCGATATCCAGGGCCTGCACCGACTCGACGCCGGGAGGTGCCGGACCGGAAACGGCCCAAAGCACCGCCACACCGTCGATGTCTTTCGGCGTCATGCCGGCATCAGCCATGGCCGCCTTGGCGGCTTGAATGGCGAGCTCCCGGGAGTTCAGCCCAGTGCGGCGCCCGGTGGTGGAGTAGCCCACACCCACCGCTGCTACCCTCGGGGTTTGTCCCATGTCTAGCTCCCTACCGGTTTAAAAAAAGGCAGCGTCAATTCTGCTGCCACTTGGCGAAAGGTCACTTCCACCGGCATGCCGATCTCAAGCGCATCGTGCTCACACTCCACGATGTTGGTTAGCATCTTCAGATCTGGCTGCTCGGGCAGCTCTACGCTTGCGAGCACGTAGGGCACCTTGTCAACCCAGAACGGATGCCACGGCTTCATGGTGATGGTATAGCTGTACAGAGTAGCGTTGCCCGAGACCTCCTCGGGTGCCAGGTCCTCCGACAGACAGCGCTCGCAAACCGGGCGTGGATAGTGAACGAAGTGTCCACAACTTTGACAACGCAGTATCAGGAGTTTGTGCGCCCGGGTACCTTCCCAAAAAAACTCGGTCAGTGGGTTGGCCACCGGCAATGGCGGCGCGACGGATGTGTCCATGAGCTCCCAATAGGTAAGGTCGTCGGCGGATTAAAGAGCAAAGTCCCGATTCAGTCAAAAAGGATAACCTAGTTAAACGATCCCCGACCGGGATACACTTGCTCGCACGATGATCGAACGAGTGGGCTTTGTAGGGTTGGGGAGTCAAGGTGCGCCCATGGCGCAGATGATTGCCCGCGCCGGCTTCGAACTGCACGTGTGGGCGCGCCGGCCCGAAACTCTCCAGGCAATCGAGCAAGCTGGTGCGGTCCCCGAAACCTCGCTCAAAGCCATGGCCCGTTCCTGTCAGCTGGTAGGCGTTTGTGTGGTGGATGACGCTGATGTGGAAGCGGTGGTGCTCGGCGATAACCTGCTCGCCGGAATGGCGCCCGGCGGCATCGTTGCCGTTCACAGCACGGTGCATCCGGATACCTGCCGCCGCCTGGCTCAGCAGGCCGAGCCTCATGGTGTGACGCTCCTCGATGCCCCAGTGAGCGGCGGCGCGCAAGCTGCCCTCTCTGGAACGCTGGCCGTCATGGTAGGCGGCGATCCCGAGGCGTTCGAAGCGGCGCGCGGCGTTTTTGAGGCCTATGGCGATCCGGTTCGATGGGTAGGAGAGCCCGGCACGGGGCAGCTCTGCAAGCTGGTGAACAATCTGCTATTCACGGCCAATATCAAACTGGCAAGCCAAGCGCTCGAGATGGGCGAGGCCTTGGGTATCGATCCGGCAGCCCTGGCGGAAGTCCTGCCCGCATCCAGCGGACGAAGCTTTGCGCTGGACACATGGATGCGTCTCAGGCAGGCCAAGATTCCCATGCGCGTGCAGAAGCTGCTCCACAAGGACGTAAAGCTGGCGCGCGACGCCGCTGAGCGCGGCAACGTCGACATAGGCGCCCTTAGCAACGCAGCAGATCAAGCACTCGAGCTACTGAGTTCCGAGACCCGTGGGTGAGCTGTTGCACAACCCCACCGCCGGCACGCCCTCGCGTGCGTCGATAAGCATGCGCCGCACCAGTCACATGGACATGATCCCGCGAGCCGTTTCGACCCAGCAGGGGTTGGGCCTGCAGGGCGCGGCCCGGGACCTGCTGACGGCAGCCGACGGTGGCGCCGTAGTGCTCGCGGAAGCTCAGGTGCAGGCCGAGCTTGCCGAGGGACGGGTGCTCACCTCGCTGGTTACCGACCCAGTTGTGAGCTCGCTGCGGGCACTTATCGGATCTCCCGCCGTCAGTGGTTTTCGCGCCAAAGTAAATACGGCCATACCGGATCACCACAGCGCACACACGCCGCTTTTTCTACTGATGGACGAGCTACCCGCGGCAGCGCTCATCGCCGGCTACGCCGACCTGTACCTGCGCACGCCCGATCAGGCCACCAATCGCAACCGGGATTCGAGCGCCGACATCTGTGCAGGTTGGGCTCGCGATGCCACCATGATGCGGGCCATTGCGCGGGACGGCCAGGTTCCGGTTCCTCTTGGACCTCCCGCACCCGCCATCGAGCTTGAAGGCGATGCTCACAGCTGGCATACCATTCCCCCGCTGGCTGCTGGCGCCATGCGGCGTCGGCGCCGCATCGACGTATGCGTTCAAGACACAGTGCAGATCGACGCCATGTTCCGAGACACCCACGTAGATCCGCAAGGGACGGAGACGGTGCTCCACGAATACACGGTGCAAGCCACCGCCAGCCTGCCGGACTTCGAGATTTCACGCTGTCAGGCCGAAGCCCGCGTGCTGCCTTGGGTGGAGTGCCCAGCGGCGGCTGCAAGCCCCGAACGCCTGGTCGGACGGCGCCTGCCCGAGCTGCGCTCATACGTGCGTCAAAACCTCACCGGCACCAGCACCTGCACGCACCTCAATGACCTGCTGCGCTCACTGGCAGACGCAGCACCGCTGGCAGACCTGCTGGAACGCACCACCCGCCAAGCGACATAATGACGGGCAACAGACCAGCGCATACAGGCAGGAACTGCGGATGACGACAGTGCAGATCGGCGATGCGCGGGTGCACAAGGTGGTGGAGACCGAGCGAGAGCCTGAGTCCTTCGATTTCGTATTTCCTAGAGGTAACTGGGAAGTATGCGAAACCAATCGGGCACGCCTGGAAGGCGAGCACATCGACTTCGATCGGCGCGCCATGCTCATGAGCTTCCACAGCTATGTGATCTCCCACGGCGGAGTCAACGTATTGGTGGACGGCTGCATCGGCAATACTAAGAATCGAACCGGCCCCGGTGTGTCAAGATATTTCGGTACCGACTACAACCTGTTCCACATGCGCGACACAGCCTACCTGATGCGCCTCGCCGACGCCGGGTTCCCGCCGGAATCCATCGACTACGTGCTCTGCACACACCTGCATTGCGACCACGTAGGCTGGTTCACCCGGCTGCGGGACGGCGCCTGGGAACCCACCTTCAAGAATGCGAGGTACGTGTTCGCGAGCAAGGAATTCGCGGCCGCCCAGGCAGCGTGGCAGAACAACCCCGAAGGGCCTTTCGAGCGCAGCTTCGAAGACAGCGTGCAGCCGGTGGCAACTGCGGGTCTGGTGGACCTGGTGCAAACAGACCACGAGATTCGTCCCGGACTGTTCCTGGAGCCCGCGCCCGGCCACACCCCCGGGCACGTGTTGATCCACCTCGAGTGCGGTGGCGACCACGGCATCTTTTCCGGCGACGTCATACATAGTCCCTACCAGCTGTTGGACCCGGGCGTCTCACCGGTATACGACGCAAATGACTTCAAGCAAGCAAGAGCCACCCGCGACCAGCTGCTGCAGCGTATAGTAGGCACCAACACCACCGTGTTCACGGCGCACTTCGGTGAGTCTTCCTGCGGCAGCGTGATTGCCGACGCCGGCGGCGCCTACTGGTTCGACTTTCTCTAGATGCAGTTAACCCACCGAACGAGCAGGCACGCCGTCCACCGCGCGCCCATAACGGGCACGATGAACACCCCGAGTCCGGCATGCCATTAGCCCAACCACCCCCCATGGGAGCACAACTACTCTCTGAGGACACCTTCGCGGACCAGCGCGTCTACGTGACCGGCGGCGGAACCGGGCTCGGTAAAGCCATCGCCTGCGAGTTTGCGCGCTGTGGAGCAGACATCGTCGTCGCCAGCCGGGACGCGGAACATCGCCAGGATGGCGTCAACGCCATCGAAGCCATCGGCCGACGTGCTGTTGGTGTGGAGGTAGACATTCGTGACGCCGGAGCCGTCGCCGAGTCTTTCGACATCGTCGAGGCAGAACTGGGCCCCGTAGACGTACTGATCAACAACGCGGCGGGAAATTTCGAAGTTCCGGCGGAGCGTATGAGCGCCAATGCATTTCGTACCGTGGTCGACATCGTGCTCAATGGCACCTTCAACTGCTCTCGGGAGTTCGCCAGTAGACGTCTGCAGGCTGGCCGCGGCGGCGCCATTCTCAACATCGGCGCACCGTATGCGGCCACCGGAGGCCCCTCTACCGCTCATTCGGCAGCCGCGAAAGCCGGTGTTAACAACCTCACCTGGTCGCTGGCCGTGGAGTGGGCACCGGACGACATTCGCATCAACACCCTCGCACCCGGCTACTTTCCCGAGCCAGACAGGTCCGGCTGGGTCTCGCCCGGCGCAGCACTGGACAACCGCAACGCGCAGATCGCCGAGCGCCTGACCACGTTGCCCGGCGGGCGCGTAGGCGAAGCCCGCGAGCTAGGCTGGCTGGCCACGTTCCTGTGCTCCCCCTTTGCCAGCTACATCACCGGTCACGTGGTGGTACTCGACGGTGCAAACTGGTTGAGGCGTGGGCCAATCGGCGACCCATTCGAGCCCATCCGGGAATCTTTCGATCGGCGCCGAGAAGGTGGCCCCTGATGCCGCTCGGCTCACCACCCTCCCCCAACCGGATGCTGCCGCCCAACAGCTTCAAAAACAGTGTTGTGATGGTGGTAACCACCGGACACTGGTTGAGCCAGGAAATCGCCGCCAGCTTTGCCAGCTACGGCGCCGCGGTGGTGATCGCGGGCAAAGACTCCAAGCACTGCGAAGCCGCGGCGGCCGAGCTGGCAGCGGCGAATACAGAAGCGTTCGCCATAGGGTTCGATCCCGCCGATCCAGACTCCGTGGCTGACTGTTTCGAAACGCTCGAGCAGCGTCTTGGCGGCGTTGGTGTGCTGATCAATCCGTTTTCCGAAGGCAGTGAAGTGCCCGCCGAGCAGATGTCACCCGCCAGATGGCATGAGGTTACCGACACGCTGCTGGACGGCTCGCTTTTCTGCGCCCAGGAGCTTGCTCGCCGCCGGATCGACGACGACGCTGGTGCTGCGATCGTGAACTTTGCGACGCCGTTTTCGGTTACTGGCGGTGCCGGCTTGACGCCCTGGGAAACCGCGAAGGCGGGCTTGTCGCACCTGACAAAGTCGCTGGCTGTAGAGTGGGCCCCATACAACATTCGCGTCAACGCCGTAGCGCCGGGTCAGCTGGAAGCCCGAGGATCCCGTTCTAATGCGGAAATAGCGGCTACCCTGTCTGCCGGGCGCTGCTGTCAGGCCGCGGATGTGTGCGCCTGCGTGCTGTACGCGTGCACGCCGTTTGCCGCTTACCTCACTGGTCACACCTTCGACATCGACGGTGCCAGCTGGCAGCGACAAGGACGCCTACCACCCAAATTCGAAAGCATCAGATCACGCTACGAGCGCACAATCCCACCTCCCGAATAGCACCATGGTAGACCAGGCGAAACGCCACCTTCGCAGGATCGAGCGGCCCATCGAGCCGAACCTGCCCATCATTGACCCACACCACCATTTCTGGCCCAGCGCCGGCGGCACCGAACCCTTTCTACATCCCCGTTACCTGCTCGATGACCTGCTCGCAGATATGCGCACCGGGCACGATGTGATCGCCACCGTGTTCCTCAACTGCGCTGCCGCGCGCAGGACGACCGGCCCCGAACACCTTGCCTGTGTTGGAGAAACGGAGTTCGTCAACGCTATCGCGGAAGAAGCCGCGCGCAGGCCCGACAACCATATCGATGTGGCAGCCGGTATCGTCGGGTCTGCAGATTTGACACTCGGCGCCGAGGTAGGCGAGGTCCTAGATGCGCATCTGGAGGCGGCACCGCTTCGCTTCCGCGGCGTCCGCTTCGGCCTGTTCTGGCACGAGGACCGGGAAATACACAATCCCGACCTTAACCCCGAACCGCGCATACACGACCCACGGATTCACGAGGGAGCAAACGAACTCGCTCGCCGCAACCTCAGCTTCGAGAGCTGGGTCTATCACACTCAGCTGGCCGCACTGGCGGAGTTTGCCGGGGCGCTACCTGACCTGACAATCATCCTCAACCACCTGGGTGGTCCCATTGGAGCTGGTCGCTATGCAACCGAGCGCGATCAAGTGTTCGCCGATTGGTCCAGGGGCATGCAGGCGTTGTCAGCGCACCCGAATGTGGTGGTCAAGCTAGGTGGCATCAACATGTGGACCAACGGCTACGACTGGGACGCACTCGAGTACTACCCGGACTCCGCTGAGATCGCAGAAAAAACGCGCCGCTACTACCTGCAGGCCATCGAGCTGTTCGGAGCAGAGCGCTGCATGTTCGAGAGCAACTTCCCTATGGAGTCGGTTGCTTATCCCACGCTGTGGAATGTGTTCAAGAGAATTTCCGCAGGATTCTCATCGGCTGAGAAGGCCGCGCTGTTCCACGACACCGCGGCCCGGGTCTATCGACTGGGCCGATCCGGGCGGAGCGCGAGGCCTACGTCCAGGTGATGGACTTCACTTCCGTAAAGTCTTCGAGCCCGAGACGCCCCCACTCGCGGCCGATGCCGCTCTGCTTGAAGCCACCGAAGGCACCGCTTTGCGCAATTCCGGTGACCGGCTGACCCCAACCCGGCCCTTGGCCCTCGCCCCGGCCAGGATCTCCGCCGGGTACCTGGCCAACGCCGGCGGCCGTCATGCTCCCGGCTCGCACCTGCCTGGCTACGTTGAAAGCGCGCGCGGTGTTCGCCGCCATCACCCCGCCACCGAGACCGTAAATGGTGTCGTTGGCTAGCCGAATGGCATCTTCGTCCTTACCGGAATAGGGAATAACGGTGAGCACCGGCCCAAAGATCTCTTCTTGCGCAATACGCATGTCGTTGGTGCCCACGAATACCGTGGGTTCAAAAAAGAAACCTTTGTCCATGTGATCCGGCCGCTTGCCACCGGTAATCAATTCCGCGCCCTGCTCGAGCCCGGACTCCACGTAGCCCTGCACCTTGTCTCGCTGGATGTCGCTGATCAGCGGGCCGAGCACCGTGGCTGGATCCCGCGTGTCGCCGATGGTGATGCTGTCTTTAACCGCGTGCACCCCTTCCAGGTAAGCATCCATCAGATGCTCCGGCAACAGCAGCCGGGTCTGTAGAACGCAGCCTTGCCCGCAATGGGTCAGCACCGCACCGAAGCCGATCTGGCGCGCAACCTCCTCTGACACGTCATCCAACACCACCTGAGCGCTTTTGCCGCCCAGCTCCAGCTGAACCCGCTTGATCTGGTCGCCACAGCGCGACATGATGCGCCGCCCGGTGGCCGTAGAGCCGGTGAACGTCACCATATCCACATCGAGATTTCCCGTGATCTCATCGCCCACTTCCGCATGCCCGGTGATGACGTTAAACACGCCGGGAGGCAGCTCCGCTTCCTCTGCCGCTTTGGCCATCTCAAAAGCATTCAGCGGCGTCCACGGATGCGGCTTCAACACCACGCTGCAACCCACCGCCAGGGCAGGAAATACCTTCACCATGTTCAGCATGAATGGGAAGTTGAACGGCGTGATGGCACCCACTACACCAACCGGTTCACGCACCACCGCGCTACCACCCATTCCACCAGGTCCACCGGTGGGCGGTGAATTTTCCACCCAGTGCACGAGATCCTGAGCGCGGTCGGCGTTGAAGTAGCCGATGTCAATAGACCCGCCGCATTGAATCATGTCCACCATGGGCCCTACGGCCCCCGCTTCAGCCACGATGATCTCACGCAGCTGGTCGTGCCGCGCCTTGAGCGCGTCCGCCATGCGACGCAGGATGGCACCGCGCTCCCTGGGCTTCATGTACGGCCATGGGCCCTCGTCGAACGCCCGCCGTGCGGCCACAATGGCAGCCTTGGCATCCTCCACCGATGAATCCGGCACCTCGCCAATGGTTTCTTCCGTGGCAGGGTCAATTACGCTGATCGAGCGGTTTGCCGTCCCGCTAGTCCATTGTCCATCGATGAACAGCTCGTAGTTCCAGGTCATCGTTCGCCCTCCTAATTCATTGCCTTAAGCATATTGTCTACCGCCGCGGCCACCTAGGCGCGGGCCACGCGCGGATACGACGGCGCGATGCCGCCCTGATTCTCGCCCCAACCCTCGGCACCGTCCCAACGCCAGTGAAACAGTCCTGTGGCGGTGCCGTGATTACTCACCTGCTCTCCCACCGCATGCAGCTTGCGCCCCAAGGTATCGATCCCTTCGTATTCGATCCGCCAGATCCATCCCGTGTCCGGATCCACCAGGCACTCACGCTGCCCGTCTACCAGGTGCGCCCATTTGCCATCACGAATGAGATAGCCGGTATTGGTGAAATCACCCCGGTCCTCCTCGCCCTCAACGACCATGGTGTACACCAGGAACGCATCTTGCGGCGACGCCGTACCAAAGATATAGCCAATGTTAAAAGGTTTACGTAACGGCTTAGACAGATCTGAATGCTCACCCGTGGGCACGCTCGGTTTGCGCTGAGGCTCGTGGCCGCGGGTTGAATCGTTGGCCTGCTGGGAAATTCTGGGTTTGCGCGGACTCCAGCTTCGATCACGAACTGAATAGCAGTCCACGGCAATCGTCTCGCCGTTCAACACGATCTCGCCGGTCACGTGCATCGCCTGGTCCCAGTGACGGCCGCGCCAGAATGGCGCACAGCCCGCCGGATGCGGGTTCGGATCCATGATGGCGGTGAATTCCAGGTCGGATTCGAAACGCCCTCGATCGCAGTACGTCATGTGATACTTGGTCAGCGGTTCGAGCATCTTGATGCGGTTGCCGTTGGGAAGATCAATGTCGCGCAGATCGCGCGGACCGGCAGGCATCGGCAGCTCGGTCTCGTTGCGTTCGTAGAGGAAGGGAGCGTCACTGGCATCCCACACCCAGACGCCGCCGTTGCACAACCCATTGTCACCCTGATTGAGCAGCACCTGGTTGTAGAGCCAGCCGCCCAGCTTGCGCTCCGGCACGTTGAACGAGGTCCAGAAGGTCTCCAGCCACCAGGGGTGGTCCGACCCTTCCCCATGCTCGTGAAAACCATCATCAGCGGGTTCTACCACCCACCCTGTGAAGTCATCTACGTTCGGCATTACCTCGATCCTATAGTCCGTGTAAACATCACCACACCGTTCAATCTTCTATGACGATGGCGCGCTCGGGGCACTGTACTTCGGCTAGGCGCACTTCATCCTGGAGTTCTGCCGGCACTTCGGCAAGCTCCGCAACCACGTACCCGAAGCCGTCTTCATCGTGCTTGAAGACCGACGGGCAAACCATGTTGCACATGCCGTGGCCCTGACACTTATCCGCGATGATCTCCACGCGCACCGAGCTAGCCCTTGCGCAGCCACAGGGAGCTGGCGCCCTTCATACCACCAAACAGCTCCGGCTTTTTGTCCGGATGCAACTCGTAGTCGGGCATGCGCTGATGCAGCAGCTGCAGGCCGATGCGCAGCTCGCGGCGGGCAAGATGAATCCCCAGGCAGCGGTGCGGACCGTGTCCGAACCCCATATGCCGATTGGGCACACGGTCGTAGATGATCTCATCAGGATTTTCAAACTGTTCCGGGTCCCGGTTGCCGGCCATGGTTGGGCACATCACCTGGTCGCCGGCGTGCATCGAGGCGCCTTCAAACTCCTTTTCCTCGGTCACGCGGCGCGGCAACAGCACGATGGCGTGGGTCCTGACCAGTTCCTCGACGGCCAATGTGAGCTTCTGCGAATCGTCCATCAGGGCGATGAACTCGCGGCGCTTGTCTGGCTGCTCGGCGAAGGTTTTGACGATCAATCCCATGGCAGACGCTACCGTGTCGAGCCCAGCCATGAACATCAGAAACAGCGTGTCCAGCAGCTCTTCGTTGGTGAGCGGTCGCTCGCCGTCGTACTCGGAAGCGATAAGCTGACTGATCATGTCGTTCCGCGCATGCTCGCGGCGCTGCTCCAGCAACCCCCCGAAATATTCGTACAGCGCTGCCGCCGTAGCCCCGTATACTTGCCCGGCCACCTCCGAGGGAAGTTCCCCCTCGTCTGGGGTTTGAAGGCCCAACTCCTTGGCCTTAGCCACCGCCAGCGCACGACCGGCGGAATGACCATCGGTTGCATGCATGAGGGTGTTTTTCCAATCCATGAGCTGCTCGTAGTCATCAAGCGGAAAGCCAAACAGCTCACAGAAGATCACTGTGGGGAAGGGATCCGCAAAATCAGCGACGAAGTCGAACTCGTCCTTCTGCAGCATTTTGTCGAGCAGTTCACCGGCGAAGTCCCATAGATGAGGCTCCATGGCGGTCATGGCCTCCGGCGTAAACCACTTGTTCATGATGCGCCGGTACGCAGTATGCGAAGGCGGATCGATGGCCTGGGGAATCCAGGGGCGCTGAGGATAGTCGCTGCTTTGGCTCGAGAACACGTCGGTATCGCTCAAACAAGCGCTGATATCGTCGTAGCGCGTCAGCAACCAACCCCCATTGAACTGACGCCGGTATGCGAGCTGCTCGGTTCTTGCCACGGGGAGGTGCTCACGCAACAGCGCATAGGATTCAAACTCGTGCTCCAGCCACTCGGAGGTATACGGGTCGTAACCCCGAGCCACGGACACCGCCCGGTTGAGATTCTTTCGGTCACTCATGGCAACACCAAATATCTATAACTTGGTTAGATGATAAGCCAATCATCGGCGGCGGCAAACGGCTACGTCGCGGCTGCCGATTGTATGCGGCCGGACCAATCGCCTGCCTACAACAGGATGCCCTCGAACTTGGCCTGTAGGATCGCGTCCATATCCATCCCGAGCTCCATCATCACCTCTTCGGTGTGCTCGCCCAGCGAGGGTGCCGGCCTGGTCGGACACACTTCGCGGCCGAATTGCACCGGCACGCTGACATGGGTCAACGACCGTCCATCGGGATAGGCCACTTCCTGCACGTACTCGTTGGCAACGGCCTGCACGTCCTCGTGCATCTCGCCGACCTGCTTGACCACATCCCACTGACCTTCCTGGGTCGCCAGAATGGTCTTCCACTCCTCCAGCGTGTGCTGGGCAAACACCTCATCGAGCGCGGCGATGCACGCCTCGATGTTCTGTGCACGTAACGCGTCCGAGGCGAAATCCGCATGCTCCGCCAGATCTTCGCGGCCCGCCGCCTTGCAAAAGCCCGGCCAGTAGCGCTGGCCCTGCAGCATGCACAGGGCAACGAAGCGTCCGTCAGAGGTCCGGTAGCTGTTGACCAGTGGATTGGGCATGGCGGTGCGCTTGCTCTTCGGCATTTCCTGCACGCCCATGATCTTGGATCCGACGATATTCGGCTGCATGGCCCACATGCCGCTGGCCAGCAAGGCACCGTCCACCACGGTGGCTTCTCCGGTCAGGGCACGCTGCGCGATCGCCGCGGCGATACCACCAGCCAGCACCAACCCGCTTTGACCGTCGCCAAACGCCCCGCAGGGCATGCTCAACGGATATGGGACCGATTCGGGGGTTACTGCCGACGCCAACCCCGAGCGGCTCCAGAAGGAGATGGAATCGTATCCGCCTTTTTCGGCGTCCGGCCCCTTGGCGCCTTGGCCGCTGCCTGCCGCATAGATGATGTTCGAATTGCGCGCCCGTACGTCGTCAACGTCGATGCCCAGCTTTCTGCGCGCCGGCGGCAACAGGCTGGTTAGAAACACGTCAGCCTCGTCCACCATCTTGAACAGCAGCTCCCGCGCTCCTTCCACCTTCAGGTCCATGGCAACGCTGCGCTTGCCGCGATTGAAGATGTCGTACATGAAGGAGTAGCCGAGTTCGGCAGGGTTGAGCCCCGAGTAATTGAGACCCCGAATGGGATCGCCGTCGGGGGTTTCGATCTTGATGACCGACGCACCCCAGTCAGAGAGCACGGCACCCGCAGACGGCACGTAGGCCCACATGGAAACCTCGACCACCTTCAAGCCTTTCAACGGTTGGCTCATCTCGACATCCTCTCCTATACGAAAACTTTAAGTCGACTGGCTACAACAGCACGCTGTCGCCGCGAAGTCGAGCGATTTGATCGGCTGAGAGGCCCAGCTCGGACATGACCTCATCGGTATGCTCGCCGTAGCCAGGACTGGCTCTAAGCTCTCCGATGGGCGACTCGTCGAACTGACCGGGCGTCGAGGCCGCCAGATAGTCACCATCCCCGGCCGACACCCGCGTGATGATCCCGCTCTCCAGCGCTTGCTGGTCGTGGATCACCTCGGCAGGATTCAGGAGGGGCGCCCACACGCCTTCCATGGTGAACAAGATCTCGTTCCACTGCGCCAGCGTTTTCGTTTCGAACGCGCTTTGCAACTCCTCGACCAATGCATCCGCATTGGCCATCTTCGCCGGCTCATCCACGAATCGCTCATCGGCCAACAGATCTTCGCGGCCTAGCCGGCGGGCAAGGTCCGCAAACCAACGGTCCTGTAGAAAGCACAACGACAACCAACGGTCGTCTTTGGTGCGGTACAGGCGCACCAGGGGGTGTCCGCCACCTCCCCGGCGCAGCGTGATGGGTTCGCCAGGCTTGGCACCCGACAAGCTGGCACCCGTGAGCGACTGGGTCATGATATAGGCGCCCATCAGGTACAACGCATGATCCACCACCGCGCCCTTGCCTGTGCGCTCACGGCGGAACAGGGCAGCGGAAATGGCGCCCGCCAGCGTCGCACCGCCAGTCAGGTCGCCCACAGATCCGGGCTGCTGAGGGGGAGGACCCGATTCCGGCGTTTGCGCGAAGCCGGAACCAGAGCGGCACCAGGAGGACGGGTAATCAAAACCCCCGTGCTCCGCCATGGGCCCCTGCATGCCGTAGCCCGTGCCGCGGGCGTATATGAGTCGGGGATTGCGCACCATCAGGTCTTCCGGCTCGATTTTCATCTTGCGCCGGGCGCTGGTGCGCAGGTTGGTGGTAAACACGTCGGCTTCTTCGACCAGCCGATACAACTGCTCACGGCCGGCATCTTGGGTCAAATCCAAGGCCACCGAGCGCTTACCCCGATTCGCCACCTCGAAATACTCGTTTCGGGTCTGCCCCGGGCGCTGCAGGATCAGCATGTTGCGAGCAGGGTCGCCACCACCCACGGTGCGCTCTATCTTGATGACATCCGCGCCCCAATCAGCCAGTACCACTCCCGCAGCCGGGACAAACGTATGCTCGGCAACCTCGATCACCCGCACGCCTTCCATCAAGTCATACATATCAACCCCTTACTGAAACCACTCGGTGACCGACGCGCTCAGACCTTCGTCGGCGAACACGCGTTCCACAGCCGGCCGGCCCAGCATACGCTCGTGGTGGGCCGCCAGGTTCGGAAACAAACTCCAATCTCCACGGTCTCCCATGCCCAGGTAGTTTGCATACACGAACAGATACGGATCCGATAGCGAGAACGCATCCCCATGCACCCACTCCCTACCATCCGCAAGCTGCCCCTCGACCACCCGAAAGTACTCGTTGGCGAGTTCCGGCACCTTCTTCGCCAGCGCGGATGCCGCGTCATCCCCATCGGCATAGTCCCCCGGCCGCGAGATCTGCCGGAACGCGATATGCACTGAAGTGGCCATGAATACGTTGAACGCGAGAATCTGATTCGCCAGCAGCAAGTCATGCTCCGGCAACAAATCGGATTCCGGATGGGTCTGCGCGATGTAGTTCGCAATGGCTGGGTTTTCCGTCAGAATGCCGTCGTCCGTGACAAGTGCCGGCACGCGCGCCTTCGGATTGATCGCCAGAAACCAGTCCGCAAACTGGTCCCCCGCCGCGAAGCTGATGGCTTGTGCCTGGTAGTGCGCGCCCGACTCTTCCAGAACGATGTGGCTGATCAGCGAGCAGGCACCCGCAGAGTAATAGAGTTTTAACATGTCGGCATTCTCACACAGGCTCCTGGATAGGCCCGATCCATTTTGGATTCCAAGGGCTACTTCCAGATGATCGGCAATGACGGGGCCGCGATCAGGCCAGGAAATACGGAGAGATCCGCGTCGGGCTGCATGCGAAACTCGGGGACGTGCTCGAACCACTCTTCCAGCGCCACCCTGAGCTCACGGCGGGCTAGATGGGAGCCCATGCACCGGTGGGGCCCGCCGGCCAGCGTAAAGTGGCGAATGGGCTTGCGATCGACCTGTATCTCGCGCGGGCAGGAGAACTCTGCGGGATCGAAGTTGCCAGCGATGTTCAGGCACACCACATAGTCGCCTTCCTTCACCTGAACGCCACACAGCTCGGTGTCCTTTTTGGCCCATCGCGATGAATTCACCAGGGGCTGCGTCCGAAGGAACTCCTCCACAGCGTTGGGAATAAGCTCCCGCTCGGTGCGCAGGCGACGTTGCAGCGGTGCATCCATTGCCAACCGCCGAAATATCAACGACAACGACGCCGCGACGGTATCCAGACCCCCTACCCAGAGGAAAAACATCATGCCGATCACCTCATCGTCGGTAAGCGACTTACCGTCGATGCTGCCATTCACGATGTAGCTGCCCAGGTCATCGCGCGGTGTTGCCTTGGTCGCTTCAATGAACTCGCGAATATAGGCGATGGCATTGCCCGCTCCGAACTTCACCTTTTCGGGATCACGATTGCTGTGCAGAATGGAGTACTCCCACTCGAGAAAATCCTCGAACTTGGACAACGGATAACCCATGAGCTGCAGGAATATGCGAACCGGAAAGACGCGACCGAACTCGTAGCTGAAATCGCACTCGCCCTTGGCGATTACCTGGTCGATCAACTCGTTGGCAACCGAACGTATACGCGGCTCCATGTCGTCCACCGCGCCCGGCGAGAACCAGGGGTCGAGAAAGTTCCGGTATTTCTTGTGCTCCGGCGGGTCGATACCCAGCGGAATCATCGGCCAGGTCTCCCCAACGGTGGACTGAAACCCGGCAGCACCCACGTTCGACCACACCTCCGAATTGGTATACACCTGTTTGATGTCCTGGTACCGGGTCGCCACCCACGCGCCGGCACCGCGGATGGTGGTCATACCAGGGGCGTAAAAAATCGGCGGGATGTCATCTTCCTCGAATATGCGAGCCGTCTTGCTGAACGGCTCCATCAAGGTGTTTGCCTCGAAGGTCTTCAGAAAGTCGTAGTCTTTGACCAGCTCCGCGGGGACGTGATCCGGAACTTCAAATCCGTCGGGGAGCGGTATTTCGGTTTTGTACGTTCGGTTCATTGTCATTGCTCCGTAGTGTGATACCACTAACTCGTGGAATACCCGCCGTTGACCGGAATTGTTTGACCGGTAACCCAGGAAGCTTCTCCTGAAGCCAGCCAAACGACGGTTGAGGCCACATCAGCGGGCTGACCCAGACGACCCGTTGGGTAGTGCTTGAGCTGTTTGGCCAACCGCTGGGCGTCCGGGGGCCGTTCCGGACTGGCAATGGATCCGAGTGCCAAGCAGTTACAGGTAATTCCGTAGGCGCCTACCTCTTTGGCTAGCGCACGCGAGAACCCGGCCGCGCCCGCCTTTGCTGCCGCGTACACGGCCTGGTTGCGTTCGCCCACGCGGCCTGCGTCAGACACGATGCAGACAACACGTCCATACTCGCGCTCGATCATGCCCGAAATCAGTGCATGGGTAACACGCAGCACGCCATACAGATTCAGATCGATCATGGTGGGCCAATCTTCGGGATCAGAGTCTGCAAACCGTTCCAACAACATGCCATCTGCGGGAATTCCCGCGTTGTTGACCAACACGTCCACACCACCCCAGGATCGCAGCACCGGCTGCACAAGCTGCTCGACGTCCGCCTGACAAGTAACATCGCCCATGGCAACTTGGGCCACGCCGCCCTGCTGCTCGATCTCAGCGACCACGGATCGAGCACGATCCTCAAACAAATCATTCACGGCGACACGAGCGCCCTGTCTGGCCAGCGCCCTAGAGATGGCGGCCCCTACGCCCTGGCCAGCACCGGTGACCAGTGCGACGCGTCCGTCCAAGGAGAACATGCTACTCACGCAACGGTACTCGGGGCGTGGGTATCAACGGTACTATCCATCCCGCAGCTCCAGCACGTCGATGCTGGCGTTGTCGGGTTGCTGCAACATATGCACCACCGAGCGCGCCGTCGCGCGCGGGTCTATGCCGTCTCCCTCGTACTCGATGAAGCCACCTGAATAGGCTTCTTCAAAGAACGCTTTCGCGCGTTCAGGGTCCCAACGCGAGCCGCCTTGTCGGCCGGGAACCGCCACCCGCCCTGAGCGCAGCACACCGATCCGAATGCCTTCGGCGTAAAGCTCACGCTTCAAACCGCGACTCAACGACTCCACCGCCGCCTTGGTCGCGGAATAGCCGGTAAGGTAAGGGAACGGCCGCAACACGGCTTCGGAAGTAATACTGATGATGTGACCGGTACCGGCGGCGCGCATGCGAACCGCTGCCTCCCGGATGCAATAGAGCACACCCAGCAGGTTCGTCTCTATCGTTTCATGTAGCTCTTCGTCTGTTGCATCCGCGACTCGATAGATCGAGATCACGGCCGCATTGTTGACAAGAGCAGCCACGGGACCCAAACCCTCGTCCACGCGAGCAAAGGCGCCCCGAACGCTGTCGGGGTCGCGTATGTCACAGGAGATCGCCAGCACGTCACCACCCAAGTGTGCGGCGGCTTGCTCCAGCACATCCGCGCGCCGGCCCAGAATTGCAACGCGCATTCCTTCGGCGAGCAGCGCTTCGCTGATGTAGAAGCCCACGCCGCTGTGCCCCCCGGTCACCACGGCTACACGACCCCTCAGTTCTGTAACGCCCGGATCCGCCATATACGCCCCCACCCAGGTCCGAATATATCTAACCTAGTTATCTTTGTGTATAGTCATCCGCCGGCGCGGGATGGAGGATGACTGTGCGCGCAATCTGCGACAAATCGATTTGCCAGGGGCACGGCCGATGCGAAGCCATGGCGCCCGAGATCTATAAGCTGGACGACAACGGCTACCACGCCCTTGAGGAAATCGAAGTGCCCGCCGGACTCGAGGACCAGGCGAGACTAGGCGCCGCGTCCTGCCCGGAAGAGGCCCTCACCATCGTCGACGACTGATCCGGATCTAGCCCAATACCTCGACGACGCTGTCATCGTCGACACTCTGAAAAAGGATCTTCCCCGAGCGCTTAATGTGATTGGCGTGATGCCGCTCAGCGCCGTCGGCATCACCCGCCTCTACCAGGCTCAGCAGCTTTTTCTCCGATCTCACGCCCAGTTTGGCCTTTTCCACATCGTAGCTCGACCCCACCACGTTGAGTAGAAAAGCCTCCCAGATGCCGTAGATTGTGTGGCCGATTAACGTCAGGGTTTCGTTTCCGGAACCCTCAATGAGCATCAAGTTGAACTCCGCACTGTGGTGCCCGTAGGCCTCTGGGTCATCGATATGCAATTCGGTGTCGCTGATGCGCTGGTGCAACTCGTTGATGAGCTCAGCAGGGCGCCGCATCGCCAGCAGGCGGACCGCGTGCGGCTCGAAGAGCAAGCGCGCGTCGTGAACATCACGCAGTGTCGTTTTGCGCGCCTGAAGATAGAGGCCGGCGTAGCGCGACACCACCTCAACATCCGGCAGATAGACACGGGCGCCACCACGAGACCCTCGCGATACGCTGATGAGCTGCTCGGTTTCCAGAATTCGGAAGGCCTCACGCATGGTCGGACGAGAAATCCCGAATTCCTCGATGAGCGTCGACTCCGGAGGGAGATTATCACCTTCCTGCAGCTCTCCCCGAATGATCCTACGACGCAGCTCCCCCGCAACCAGCTCGGCCGTTTTCGGTACGCGCATCAGATCTATAACTCCTGCGCGCCTTTGCCCGCGAGCTGCGTTGACCATGTTGCGAATTCCCCAAACTCGGATGTTGGTATACCGCCGAATTATCTATCTGTTTCGACCAAGCGTCCACGCATTTCCCGGCGCAGGCGCAGAAGATTGCGGGTTGGCGGCACCAAATATCTAAATACGTTAGATACATTTGACTCGCTATTTAGTGGCTGTATGCTCAAGCGTTCGGCGAACCAATCGGGGGATTTACCGGTGGCCACAGAAAAAACCGCAGTGAGCGACGCGTTCAAGGTAGACGATAAGCTTGAGAAGGAGTTTGAAGCCGCGCTCAAGTACGAACTGAAGGACGAAGACATCGAGCGCTCCAGGCTGCTCATCGGTGTCAACGTGGCAAGCAAGGCTCGGGAGCTGTTCTCCGAAGCCACACCTGACGCAATCCGCAACTGGGCGCAGGGGATGGGCGACGACAATCCACTGTATACCGACGAATCCTACGGCCCCAGCACGCGTTGGGGTACCCAGATCTCCCACGGCACCCTCGTCGGCCACGTGAAGACGCCGATGCTGGGAGATCCCATGCCCGAGGAGATCAAAAAGGCCACCAAGGGCTTGTTCCGTGGCGTGCATGTCTTCGTGTCTGGTGGCACCTGGGACTGGTATCAGCACTTGCGGCCCGGCGACCGAATTTACAGCTACAGCGGCGAAGAGTCGGTCGAAGAGAAGAAGTCCGAGTTCGCGGACCGCTCCGTCATCCGCGTGAGCCGCAATGTCAACATCAATCAGCGTGGCGAGGTGGTGGGCGTCTACCGGACGCTGCGTGTAGAGACCGAGCGCAAAAAATCCCGTAGCAAGGGCAAGTACGCCGACATTCAACCTGCCAACTACACCGACGAGGACTACGAACGAATCGACTCGATCTACGAAGCGGAGCAACCCAGGGGAGCGGAGCGTCGTTACTGGGAAGACGTGAACGTAGGCGACGAGATGCAGCCCATGGTGAAAGGCCCGCTCACCGTGAGCGAAATCATCGCGGTGCACGCCGGAGGATACGGCTTCGTGCCTTACGGCTTGAAATCTTCCCGGCTCGGCTACAAGAACCGCAAGCGCATCGCACCGTTCTACATCAAAAACGAGATGGGTGTTTGGGACGTTGCTCAGCGCCTGCACTGGGACAACGAGTGGGCCAAGGCCATTGGCAACCCGCTGGCCTATGACTACGGCGTGATGCGCCAATGCTGGCTGTATCACATGGTGTCGGACTGGTGCGGCGACGACGCCTTCATCGAGTGCCTCGAGGACTCCATTCGCAAGTTCAACTACCAGGGCGATGCGCAATTCCTCACCGGCAAGGTGGTGAACAAGCGCGAAGAAGACGGCCGCTTCCTGGTCGACCTGGAAATGCACATGGTGAACCAGCGCGACACGGAAACCGCCTACGGGTCGGCAACGGTGTCGCTGCCGTCGCGGGAGGCCGGCCTGCCCCCGCTACCGGCTGTGCCCGTCGAGTTGCAGCGTGAAGCCGCGCAGATGTTTGCAAGGCACAACGAGTTGACGACCGAGAAGCGGGGGCGTTAGGCCGCCCGTTACCACGCTGACCAAGGACTCTCAACCATGACGATGTATGCCTGTGTGGGATCGAACCGGCTCGATGAGGCATTGGCTTTTTATACGGAGCTGCTGGCCCTGCGGGGCATGAAAAAGATGTTCGATAATTCGGGGGGCGGCAGCTTCTTCGGCAACGCCGCCGGCGACTTGTTTGCTGTGGTCACACCCTTCGACGGTGAGCCTGCCTCGGCAGGCAACGGAACCATGACCGGATTTCCCATGGACAGTCGGGATGCCGTGGATGCCCTGTATGCAAAGGCTCTCGCGCTGGGCGGCACCGACGAAGGCCCCCCGGGACTGCGAGGCCCTGAGGAAGTGGGCGCGTATTTCGCGTACTTCCGGGATCTGGACGGCAATAAGCTGTGCGCTTTTCATTGGGTTCTCGGCTGATGAACCATCCCGATGCCGTTTGGGTTTTCGACGTAGACGGCACCCTGATCGGCTCGGTACGAAGCAACACGCTGCGGCCCGGCGTGCTGGAACTGCTGGACACGCTCACGATCGCCAACACCACACTGGTGCTGTGGAGCGCGGGCGGGGCCGAGTACGCCCAGCGCATGCTGGCAAAGTTCCAGGCCGACCACTACTTCTCGGCCTTCTACGCCAAGGAGCAACGCGGTGACGACGGTCGCTATCTGATCGATCACCTGCAGCCCGAGCATCGTCCCGGAACTCTGGTGGACGACTACCCGGAGGAGGTGCCGGTGACCGACCGCGTCATCCACGTACCGCAGTTTCTTGGCGGCAACCCTAACGACAACGGCCTGCTGGCCGCCTTGGAAATCGCCAACAGCGCAATTAATACAACCGGCGAAGCGAGGGCGCGTCCATGAGCGACCCGCTCGTACTCTACGAGCAGCAAGGTGCCGTTGCGGTGATCACCTACAACCGCTCGGAGACTCGAAACGCCTGGAACGCGCAGATGACGCGCGAGGTCATGGCTGCAGTCGAGCGCGCCAATGGCGCCGACGCCGTGGGCGCGATCGTGATCACCGCCACCGGATCAATCTTCTGCTCCGGTGCGGATTTCAAGGCGCCACCCGAACCCAAAGACCCCGAAACCGGAATTCGCCCGGGCGCCGCCACCATCGGTATGGCACATGACACCAGCTGGCTGCATCTGCTGGCGCGTTCGAAACCCAGCGTTGTTGCGGTGAACGGTCGTGCCATTGGGCTCGGCGTAACCCACACGCTGGCGGCCGACATTCGCATCGGTGCCGAGTCGTCCAGCTACTCGTTCGCCTTTTTGGAGCGGGGGACCATGCCGGAGTTCGGGTGCACGGCGTTGTTGCCCCGGTTCGTCGGCTACGGCAGAGCGGTGGACATCTGCCTGACCGCGCAAACGCTCACCGCATTCGAGGCCCGAGATGTTGGGCTCATCACCCGTATCGCCGCCGACGAAGACCTTCTGGATGAGGCCGTGGCGATCGCGGAGCGACTGGCAAGCTTTCCCGCACTGGCGATGGGGTTGACACGCCAGATGCTGCAGGCCAACGCTACCGAGAATGACCTCAACACCATGCTCAAGACCGAACGAGATGCGTTCGTGTCGTTCATCAAAGCATCACGAAGCGCCAACAAGGCCAGCACCACCATCAAGCCGCCGGAGTGAAGTGGTCTCTTTAGCAGGCGTTGGCCATCTCTAACACCACCTTGCCCACGGTCTGGCCCGCTGCGACAGCTTCTAGCGCCTCGGCCACCGCGCGCAGCGGGTAGACGGCGCTGATCCTCGGACGCAGTCCCTCGCCCACGAGCTGACTCAGCACGGCATCGGCGTCCGCCGCGCGCTCGGGCGCATTGCCGGCGAACGTGCGGATGTCGAGGCCCAGGATATGCACGCCTTTCAGCAGCACCAGGTTCAGGGGAATGCGCGGAATCTCGCCGCAGGCGTAGCCCACGGTGACAAAGCGTCCACCGAAGCGCATAGCACGAAGCGTCACCTCGGCAAGCGCACCACCCACCGGATCGATGACGACGTCGGATCCACCGTCGGTAACTCCGCGAATCGCGTCCTTTAGGTCGGTGCGCCCGGACAGAAGCGCAGCGTCCGCCCCCCACTCCAAGCACGCATCGACCTTCGTGGGGGTCGAAGCTAACGCCAAGGTCCGGCAACCCAACCGCTTAGCTACGTCCAGTGCTGCCGACCCGACGCCGCCGGCGGCACCGGTGACGGTCACCCATTCACCGGCTCGCGCCTGTGCAACGCTCACCAAAGCGGCACATGCCGTGCGCCCAGTCACACCAAAGCTCGCACCCTCGGCGAAGTTCATGTTGGGCGGAAGTTGGCTCAAGCTGCCACGCGGCATGACCACCTGCTCAGCGAACGCGCCCACCATCTGCGAGCCCCGCACCTTGTCTCCGGGCTCCAGATCGGTGACCTCCGAACCCACGGCAAGCACCTCACCCGCTACCTCGCTACCTGGCGTGAACGGTACAGGCACCGACACCTGATAGCGGTTGGCCGCAATGAGCACATCCGGAAAGTTGACCGACGCAGCGCGAATCCCAACCAGCACTTCCCGCTCATTGGGGCTTGGTGCAGGAATCTCTTCCAGCACGATGCTGCTGGGCGGACCATGAGCGTTGCAGCGTGCGGCAAGCATCGTCAGGCGAGGTATTGTCCGGCCCAGTCGAGGAGCTTGGGAATATTTTCCTCCATGCTCGCGGTATCCACGCCATCTCGCGCTAATCGCCGATTGTTCTTGACGATGAGCGCCGATGCCGCCGCCTGCTTGTAGCGCACCAGGGCGCTGAACCAGCCGAGGTTCTCCACGGACTGGCCCGATGCCTGTTCAAAGGCGTTAGCAAGTTCATCAACCGGTGGCATCCGGTCGCCGCCGGTTTTTTTGTTGGGATGCCTTGGATCGCTATTCAACAAAAACCACGCCAGATCGAGGCGCGGATCACCGAGCGACCATATCTCCCAATCAATGAGCGCTCGAATTTCCGTGCCCACACACTGCATGTTGCCCAGCCGATAGTCGCCATGCAGGACCACCGGAGATAGCTTCTCGGGCAGACCCGCCTTCAACGCCGCGTTGATGTGATCGGCCCGGCCATCGCCCTGCAGCCCCTCGTCCACCGTGGAGAATGCCTTCTCCCAGCGTCCCACCTCTCGTTCGAGATCCGTTTCGCGCTCGTCTTCAAATTGACCCGCATCCGCACGCTGCAGCGCAGCAAGCATCTGGGCCGCAGAAAATGCGCGGGCCGTGACCTCGGCATCTGTGACATCCGGGTTGCCACCTCGCAGAACGGGCTCATAGCTTTCCCCATCGACGAACGTCATTACCACCATTGGTGGGATTTCCGGCGGCGAACCGTCGTCCGTTCCGAGCACGATGGGCACCATGACCCCGGGCGCATCGGCCAAACCTGTGAGCACCTTCGCCTGGCGCAGCACGTCACGGTTGCGCACAGGCTCCAATCCCGGCGGAGCGACTTTGATCACCACCTTGCGCGGCTCACTGCCCCGCTGTTGCGCGGCGTAGGTAAAGCTCGAGGAGCCGCCGTGCAGCGCCTCTACCTGGTCAATTTGGGCGCCTACGGCTTTAGAGGCTCGCTCCGCCAGCTCAGCCGGATCCGGCGCCGTAACCTTGCTCTCGCTCATATTGTTCTCCCCTGGATCACACTGCGCGCCTTCCAATTGAGGTGCCTCATACTATGGTACTGTTCAGTACCATGCCACATAGCCTTTTCATGGCGCTGATGACGGGCGCGAAGCCGCACGCAGACCCGTCCCCAACGCGAAAGATATACATCCTGATCATGCTGGGCCTGGTCACTGCGCTGGCCATGATGGATCGCAACATCCTCAACATACTGTTGATTCCGATTCAAAACGAAATCGGTGCCAGCGACACCGCCATGGGGCTGCTCACCGGCACGGCATTCGCCGCGGCGTATGCCACGGCGGCAATTCCGTTGTCGCGCATTGCCGACAGAGGCAATCGCCGATCGCTCCTGGCCGCCGCGCTCGCCGTGTGGAGCGGCGCAACGGCACTGTGCGGGCTTGCCGCCTCATACATGCACCTCCTGTTGGCCAGAGTCGGCGTCGCGGGTGGTGAGGCCGCAGCCAATCCGGCCATCATGTCGATGATCTCCGATCTGTATCCTCCGAACCGCCGCGCGACCGCCATCGGCTGCACGTTGATTGGCACCGGCGTGGGCGTGTTCATGGGCGCCGCCTTCGGCGGCTACATCAGCGAGACGATTGGTTGGCGTACCGCCTTCGTGGTGGTCGGGCTACCGGGCGTGTTGATCGCGTTGGTCATCTGGCTCACCGTGCCGGAGCCGATTCGCGGTGCCAGCGAAGGCGGCCTTACACCGGACCCAGACAGTGAAACACTCAGGCGCACCATACGCTACCTCGCACGCATCCCGAGCTTTCGCTACATCGTTCTGGCCAAGTCCTTCGTGCAGATTGCCTCACAAGCGGCCATGATCTGGTTCCCTGCTTACCTGATCCGTGTGCACGACATGTCGGTGATGGAAACCGGTTTCTGGTACGGCATGGCCATCGCGGGCGCAACCATCGTCGCCGCCGTGCTCGGCGGCACGGCGAGCGACTTTCTGGCCCGGCGCGGGACCGTCTGGTATTTGCGGTTCTGCATGTTCTCCATGGCCACCTCGCTGCCTTGCGCCATCGTGCTGGCGTTCGCGGGATCGCAGCAGCTCGCCCTGGTGATGGTGTTCCTGTACGGCACCTTCTCAGCCATGAACACCACGCCTTCCATGGCCGCCGCGCTGGCCATCGTGCGGCCCCGAATGCGCGGGTTCATGACCGCTGTAGTGAACTTCTGCTTCAACTTCATCGGCGCGGGTATAGGCGGGTTGTTGATCGGTGCGCTGAACGACGCGCTGGCGCCCCGCTTCGGCGAAGAGGCTATCCGTTATTCGCTACTGTCCATGCCTGTCGTGATCGTGTTGGCAGCATTGTTTTACTGGCTGGCCACGCGCACCATCGAAGCCGATGTACAAACGGCGCAATCACCATCCGCCACGCCAAGCTCCGATCACGGTCGCATTAAAGATCGCGATGCATCAATGACGCAGCAGCCTCGCGACCCGCGTGGTTGACGGTCCCGGCAGCGGCAGACCCAGCAGGATAGCTAGCTGTTCAATGGATCCCGTCTTAAGGGCAAGCTCGTAGGTAGCCTTGCCTTCGAGTCCTTGAGCGTGCATCTGTGCGTGCAGCTTGAACATTACCGCCGCCAGACGAAATGCGGTGAATACTCGGTGCCAGTGCAGGTTCTGCACCTGCCAGCCAGTCTCCGCCTCCCACAGCTCGATTAGCTCATCGGGGCTGCCGATGCCCGGCAGCAACTCCCAGGCGAATCGATCCATCTGAATCCACCACGCCAGATCTGCCTCGGGACCAGCCAGCGAAACCTGATCCCAGTCCAGAATGGCACGCACGCGAAAGTCGTGGAAGATCATGTTGCCAATGCGCGCATCGCCCCAGCTCAACGAGGTGGGTGCTGGTGCTGGAAGGTTGGCCTCCAACCACTCCCAACCCCGCTCCATGGTTTCATCCTCGCGCTTGCCCCGCGCCCAATCGAAATAGTTTCGAAAGTGGCGCAATTCCTGCTCAAGGCCTGAACCACCAAGCTCGGGGCGCTCGAGAAAGCGCACGCGGCCCGAATCGACACGGTGCAAACGGGCCAGGTGGCGTACCGCATCCTCCCACATGTCACGGCGCTGTCGAGGCGTTGCCTGGGCCACAAAGCCATCCTTGGTGAAGTGCGGGCGGTCCGGCGGCACCTGGCCTTCGATCCGCTGCGCCACGAAGAACGGCGTACCCAGCACCCCGGGGTCAGCCTCGTAGCCCACCGGCTGAGGAATGGGCAACCCCGGTACGTCAGCCAGCACCTGGTACATTTGATACTGGCGTGACACGTCGTGGTCCATCCACAGAGGATCCGTAGTGCCCAGACGCGCCGCGAAGCCGGTGTCTACCCGTGTTCCGCCCTCCGCCCAACTCGCGTCAAACAGCAAAGTCTCGTTAGCAACGCCGGTACCGGTGGGCGTCTGGATAGGCCCTATGCGCAGCTCGCCCGCCTGCGGCAAACGGGCTGCCATCCACTCCAACAGTACACGGCGAGCGGCTTCGAAGTCGCGATGGTGCTGCTTGAGGGGGGCAACGTAGTCCCGCGGCACAAATTACCCCCGAGCGGGATGAACGTCCGGCGCCAAGGCGTTGAGTGCATCGGAGCGCTCGCTGTACAGCCAGCCAGTTTCGCCATCCCAAGACACGGGACCGAAGTTCAGTGCGTAAACCACGCCTTCATCGCTGAGATCCGTCCCCACCACGAAACCTTTGCGCATAGCGATCCAAAGGGAGCGGGTCGTCTGCCAGGAGAGCGCTAGCTCGCCCCCCTCCCAGCGCAACGCAACGGGTAGGGTTTCGTCGCTCATCTGTAGCGTCTTCAACCGAGGTGCCGCCATCACCTCAGCGTGGTGCAGCACCCCATCAGCGTCTACCACATAGCCGCCCTCCAGCGAGATCTCCCCCGTGGGTGTCCAATAGCGCGAAAAACCAAAACCCTTGCCGCTGGGAAACAGACACCCTTGTATGACGTGCCCTCCCCATGGGGCACCGGTGCCGCCGCCGCGCGGACCGCGTGAGTGATCCCGCCAACCCGTGCCATTGAAATGAAACTCGCGTTCACCTACTACCACCGAGCCGCTCGCCCGCACCAACTGCTCGTAGTGTTCCTTGGCCCACCCTTGCGCTCGCATGGCGCCCTTGCCGGTGTCCAGCCCAGCCGCATCATGCGCGTCCCAGACCGGGGTCGCGCACTCTACGTCGAAGTCTATGATCAGCCGCTCGCGAAGCCCCATTTGACAACGCCCTTGGGCCATTTCCTGGTTGGTGGTGGGTCGCCCGAAGCCATCGAACGTGACGTGCCATCGGCGAAAAGGCTCAAGGCATTCGAAGGCGAGGCACGAGGCGGCAGGGCGACATTCGGGCACGGTCTGATGATGCCCGGTCATGGACATTACTCCCTCGTTCCCCGGGAGCATCACAAATACTCGGTCTTCCCATAAGTTCCACTGCGTTGGCTCGGTGCCAAGGTGCAACCAGAATCCGAGATCCGTGTCTGGATCGTAGAGCGCGAACAGGAGGTTTTCGGACCAGAAGGGTACCGTCGGCCGCTCTGCTACCAGCGACTCCCGGCTGTCGTCATGGCCCGAAGACAGATCCACCAACATGCTCACCCCGCCAACCTGAACACGGCTACTCTATATGATCCCCCCGGGTGCTCCACGAGTTCCGCAGTCACCCGGGCACCGATGGTCACGTCCTGCGGGCTGCATCCGATGATCCGCGCTGGAATGCGGGCCTCAGGCGCCTCATCCGGCGTAACAAGAGCGATCACGTAGGGACGCTCCTGCTCGAATCCAGGGGCTACTTTGTGGTGCTGAACGATGAAGGTGTGGATGCTGCCGGACCCGGACACCGCCTCGTATCGAAGCTCGCCGTTACAATATCGGCAACGCTCCAGTGCGGGAAACTGCCAACGCGAGCAGCTGCTGCAGCGCTGTAGCGCCAGATCACCGTCGATCAGGTGCTGCCAGTACCCTTGCGAGTCGTCGTCCGGTCCAGGCTGAGGCCGCACGGACGGCGAGTCTCCCTCGTCAATCCCGGCCATAGACCAATGCTCCCCCATACGGCCCCGTGCCCGCGGACACCAGACACAGCGCCGCATCTTTCACCTGCCGTTCGCCCGCTTGGCCGCGCAGTTGCAAGACGGCTTCAAAGTGATGATTCATGCCGTGGATGTACGCCTCGGACAATAGCCCCCCATGTGGATTTACCACCACGTCTCCACCATAGGTGGCGCGTCCGTCCGCAAAGAAGCGGCCTGCCTCGCCTTTCCCGCAGAACCCGTAGTCTTCAAGCGTCGCCAGCGTCGTATAGGTAAAACAGTCGTATAGGCACGCCAGGTCCATGTCGCCCGGTGTCAGACCGGTCATGTCCCACAGCCGGGGTCCAACGTTGGCAGAATACAGCGCGCTCATGTCGGGCCACTGGTCCGGCAATCCGCCCGCCCCCAGCCAGGCAGCGTGGCCAAGCATGCGTACCGCCGGTTGCTTGAGATCCCGTGCCCGTTCGGCCGTAGTGACCAACACAGCCGCCGCGCCGTCCGCCTCCAGCGCGCAGTCGTATATACGAAACGGATCGTAGATCCAGCGAGAGTCGAGATAGTCGTCCATGGTGATGGGCGTACGCAGAATCGCATGCGGGTTGTTCGCCGCATGGGCACGCGTTTGTATGGCAACGTGTCCCAAATCCTCATACGTGGAGCCATAGTCATGCATGTGGCGCCGCGCCATCATGGCGAACCATTGGCCGGGAACCAAATAGCCGTGAGGCGCGCCGTATTGGATGTGGCCCTCGGCCACCAGCGCGCCATCCACCCGTCCATAACGGTGGCCGGAAAGCGAATTCAGCGAGCGGTACACCAGCGCGGTCTCACACATTCCCGCTTCCACGGCCGCGACCGCTTGCGCCACCACGATCGATGCATAGTTTCCGCCGCCTTTGATCTCGAGCGGATAGGCAAGCCCATCGAGCCCGAGCGCATAGCCCACCAGTATGGGGATGACCGAGTCGCCGGTGGAGAAGCACACGATCCCGTCCACTTCGGAAACCGGCATGCCTGCGTCGTCGAGCGCGGCGCGACAGGCCTCTGTGGCCATACCCAGAGTGGTGCGGCCGGAACCCCGGCGATACGCCGTACGCCCAATGCCGACAATGACTGCGCTACGCGACCCCACCGCAAGACCATCCCAATGGTCCGTGATAATTCAAAATACTCGCGATGGTCGCCCCACACAACACATTCCCAATATCCCCTCTCGACAAGCTACGCGATCACCGGCCATAGCCTGCCTACGCCGTGCCATACTACATCGCAGCCACCTGGGAGGATCTGCCATGACCGAAGACGCGCTGCGCGAAGACAAGGATGGCGTTGCCATCGTGACGCTCAACCGCCCACAGAAATTGAACGCCGTCACTCTAGCGATGCGGGACGTCATCTTCGGCGCCGTGGATGATCTGCGTGATCGCGACGACCTCAGAGTCCTACTCATCCGTTCCACCGGTCGGTATTTTACTGCTGGCGTGGATATCGCCGAAGGTGCAGAAAACGATGATCGGTCGGAACAGTCCATGGTGGAGGTCCGCCGCGACTACCGGCGAGGATTGCACGTATTTCTCGATGAGATGGAAGCGGTGGAAAAACCCATCGTCATGGCCATTCACGCACCCTGCCTGGGTTTCGGCGTTGAATTGGCAGGGGCCGTGGACTTCCGGTTGGCGGCAGAAAGTGCTCGCTTCGGATTACCTGAAATCGATATCGGCGTGCTCGCCGGCAGCGGCGGCACCAGCCGGTTCACTCGCCTTTGTGGTCCTGGATGGGGGAAGTGGCTCAATATGGCGGGCGAGCAGATCGATGCCCGCACGGCGCAAATCGCAGGATTCGTCCAGGCTGTGTATCCCGACGAATCATTCGAGAAGGAAGTATGGGCGTTCTGTCAGCGCCTCCAGACACGGCCCGCAGAAGTGCAAGGGGTCGCTAAGCTGGCGGTGGAGCTAGCCTGGGATCTCGACCGCACCCAGGCCCGTCACGTGGAGCGGATTGCCAACGCCCCACTAATGAAGGCCGATCGCAGTGGATTGATTGACAAAGCACTAGGGCGCAACAAAAAGAAAGACTGAATCCAGTGGTCCAGCCCGCGGGATTCACCCCTCCGCCGGGGCGGTCACGCCAACGATGTCTTCCGAAGTCACCACCTTACCCCGCGCGTAGCCGCGCGGAGCAATGCCGTCCAGGGACACCGGCTCGATGTCCACGTTTGATGCCAGCTTGCGTAGCGCTTCCACCGTGCAGTGCTCACGGCCTCCGGCCCGCTCCATTCCATCGAAATGCCATTCGCGAAAAACGTTCTGGTGCGTGATCTTGTCTATCTCATCGTCCGGAATTCCGCCGGGCACGCTTTCAATGCTGCGCCACACGCCCTCGGGGAAATCGGGCCAAAGGCAATCCGAATGCGGGTAGTCCACTTCCAGAGTGATGTTGTCGATACCGATCAGGTGGCGCGTTAACAACCCCACATCGTCTTCGATGAAACAGGTAATTATGTGATCCCGGAAGACGTCACTGGGTTTTTTGTCGCCGTAGCTCTTGTTGGTCCAGGCGCCGTGATGACGGTTAGTGAAATCCGCCCGCTCGAGCAGATAAGGCACCCAGCCAATGCCGCCTTCAGAAAGCGCCATCTTCAGGTTCGGGTAACGCAGAAACGCCTCAAGCGTAATCCAGTCGGCCGCCGCGTTGGAAATAGACATCGGCATAGCAGTAATCCACGCCTCAATCGGCGATTCGGGCGACGGATGGGGTACCGGCGTACCAGAGCCGATATGGCAGTTGATCATCACGCCCTCGCGATCACAGATCTCCCACAGCGGCTCCCACTCAGGCCGATGAATGCCGGGCAACCCCATCCCTGCAGGGTTGGACGCGAAAGTAATCGCCCGACATCCCTTATCGAGCACCCGCTCGATCTCATCGACAGTGTCATCGACGTTCCACATCGGAACCAAGGCCAACGGGATGAAGCGCGTCGGGTGCTTACCGCACCACTCGTCGATGTGCCAGTTGTTGTATGCCTTGAGCACTTCGTAGGCATTTTTCGGGTCTTTCTGGGCGCGCTGGACAAACAGCGCGCCGTGAAAGCCGGCATAGGTGGGAAAGCCCAACGACGCGAAGTTCCCGTTGGCGTTCATATCGTCCACGCGCGCGTCCACGTCGTACGCCGCCTTGCGCATGTGCTCGAAGCGATGTGGCTCCATGCCCCACTCGTTCTTGGGCCGGCCGACCACCGCATTCAAACCGATGTTGGGCTTGGCGAGGTCGTCCCAAACCCAAATCTGATGGCCATCAACTTCCTGAATTTGCGGGGCATTGGCACGTTGGGCCTTGGTGAGCTGATTGTCGAACATGTCCGGCGGCTCGACGATGTGGTCGTCCACGCTGGCGATCACCATGTCTTCCATTCGCATTGATTACCTGCCTTATCGTCCAACTAAGTTAGCTATGTAATCGTAGCTCTCCGGGCCACCCGGGGCAATCGCACGCTATACCTTGCGCGACGACCCAGAAGGCCAGTATCGATCCCGAAGCGCTCGCTTCAAGAGCTTGCCGGAGGGCAGTCGAGGAAGCTCGGCCACGAAATCCACACTACGCGGACACTTGAACTTGGCTAGTCTAGACTGAGCGTAGTCCATCAACTCCTGCGCTAGCTCGACACTGGCAGCCTCCTCATCCACCAGTTGCACCACGGCCTTAACCTCCTCCCCGTACTCGGTATTGGGAATGCCTATTACCGCCACATCCAACACCGCCGGATGCATGGTGAGCACGTTCTCTGCTTCTTGTGGATAGATGTTGACACCACCAGAAATGATCATGTGGGACTTGCGGTCGGTCAGAAACAGGTAGCCGTCTTCATCCAGAAAGCCCATGTCGCCCAGCGTGTGCCATCCGTCGGCGTTGTAGGTCTCCGCGGTCTTGGCAGGATCGCCGTGATATTCGAAGTCGGCGTTGCCGTCGAAATATACGGTGCCGACCTCTCCTGGCGGCAGGCTGTTGCCGTCGTCATCCAGAATGTGGATGGTGGCGGTGAGCGCCTTGCCCACCGTGCCAGGCTTTTGCAGCCACTCGGTTGGGCCCACGGCGACAAAGCCGCCACCTTCGCTGCCGGCGTAGTACTCATAGATGATTGGTCCCCACCACTGGATCATCTCCTGCTTGACGCCCACCGGACAAGGTGCCGCGGCATGAATCACCGCCTGCAGGCTGGACACATCGAAGCGCGCGCGCTCAGCCTGGGGCAGCTTCAGCATGCGCACGAACATCGTAGGAACCATCTGCACACGATCGATCGCATACTGCTCGATCAGCCGCAGCGCATCCACAGGATCGAAGCGCCGCATCAGCACCACCGTGCCGCCTAGGCGCTGCACGACCATACTCCAGGCGAGCGGTGCAGCGTGATATAGAGGCGCCGGGCACAGGTAGACGGTATCTTCGGAAAACCCATACAGGGCCCGAGTCAGCTCGGTAAGCGGGTGGGGATCACCGTCGGTCGGTCGTGGCTGCAGGTCGCGCAAGATACCCTTAGGGCGTCCGGTAGTCCCCGAGGAATAGAACATCAGCTCGCCTTCGAGCTCTTCGTCTTCGGCCAACGCAACGACCGGTAGATCGTCCAGCTGTTCGGTCAGCGAACGATACCCGCTTCGCGCCGCACCGAGCGTCCACCGGCTGACATGCGGAGCGATGGCAGCGTCCAAGGCATCAGCCACCTCACCCACCCCCGGAGAGATCAGTAACCACTTGGCTTGGCAGTCGCGCACGACGTAGCCCGCCTCGTCCGCGTTGAGGTGCCAGTTGATAGGGGTTAGATACAGGCCGGAACGCATGGCTGCCCACGCCACAACCAGGGTTTCGGGGACGTTTTCGGTCATCACCGCGATGTGGTCGCCGAACTGCAGCCCCTCGGCCTTGAACAACCGCGCACACTGTATCGAGCGGCGATCCAGTTCGGCATAGGTCAATCGAATGCCCGTCGACCCGTCGATCAATGCGGGTTTGTCGCCAAAGTTCCGTGCGTGCTCAGCAATTTTACTCATCATCCCCCCGAAGTTGCGCCTGGTTGGCGGCCAGCTTTTGTCGGCGCGCCGTTGCCAGGCCATAATGCCCAGGCACTAACACCCGTCGCAAGGCCGGGAGATATGGCACTAGGGGGTCACACATGCCAGCGCTAGATCCGCAAGTCAGATCATGGATCGAGTCCGTCACTCAGGCACAGGTTTCGCGCGCAGACCGCATTCTCGCGGGCGGCCGATACGGTTGGTACATCGACGTGCAGGCCGCCGACGGCACGCTCCATGAGCTCTTTCTTCAACAGTCGCGGGACGAGGCGGGCGACGTCACGAAGTCTGCTTTTAATTCGTTTCAAATGGAGGGCGAAATCTACGGTGCGCTCCACCCGCACATTCCGGTGCCGAAAGCCTGGGGAATCAACGAAGAACTCGGCGGATTCCTGGTAGACCGCGTCCCCGGGGTGGCGTGGATGCACCCACCCGCCGAGCCCGAAGAGCAGCTCAGCGTTGCCCAGGATTTCATTCGTCACATCGCCAAGCTGCATACCCTGGATCCGAATGACCTGCACCTGCCCAGCTACCAGCCGGTCAAGAGTGCGCGTGAACATCAGCTGGACCGGCTGGCCATTTTCCGAACTCAGGCAGAGGCCAACGGAGCGCCCATCGAGCCCATGCTGCGCATATCGTTGGAGTTTCTGGAGTGCAACATCCCCGACTATGACGGCCCCGTGGTGCTAGTGCAGGGCGACACCGGGCCCGGCAACCTCATGTACCAGGATGGCCAGGTTACCGGCATCATCGACTGGGAGCTTGCGCACCTGAGCGACCCCATGGACGATGTGGCATGGATGTGCTGGCGCACGGTACAGCACACGTTTACCGACTTTGCAGCGCGAATGCGGGAGTATGAGGCGCTCAGCGGGCACGCTATCGACGTAAACCGAGTGAACTACTATCGGGTGAATGCATTCGTCGTGTTGTGCGCAATGTCGAGCTCGCAGGCGGGTGGTTTCGGCTTGCCGAGCATGACCAAGGATTCGGGCGACGGCGCCGAACGATCGGCCAACGCGGATTCCGAACGGGGGGCGGACGGCAGCGCGTTCGCCATGACGACACTGCACCGCCGCATGCGCCTCACGGCGCTGGCTGACGCGCTGGGCATCGAGCTTCCACCGCGCCAGATACGCGGCGAAGCCCCGCCGCGGCCGGAATATGCAAGCTACGATGCGCTGCTCGCCCAGATGCGGATGATCGTTCCAGCCATAGGTACCCCCATGGCCACTCGTTACGCCAAGGGCATGGTGCGCAAGCTCAAGCACCTCAAGGAGCTTTCACGCAACGGGCAGCTATTCGATGGCTTTGAGTTGGACAACATCGCGCGCTTGCTCGGCAAGCGCCCTGAGTCGCTGGGCAAAGGGCGGGCCGCTCTGTACGACGCCGCGGTGGCGCGGCATATCTCGGACGAGGATTACGTGTTGTATCACTGGGACCGGCTGGTACATGACGAGCATCTCATGCAATACGCCTCCGGCAGCCTGTCCGGTCGCGACTGGCCCACGTTGCAGTGACCCCGCGATGCTGAGCCCCACCGTGCCGAGATACCCTGCGCCAAGCCACTTTGTGCGAACGGCACCTGAGACCCGTCGACTCAGCGCCAGAAGCTGACCTTAGGCTCGGCGTCACTCATATCCAGAGCCTCATCTGCCCGGTGGGCCAAGTCTTCCGCGTCCAGGTCCACACCTAGATCGATTCCGGTATTGGAAAAAACCATGTCGCAGGCGAAGCGGCCACCCGCCGCCTGCACAATTCTACCGTTGGGTGCATCCTCAGATGCCAGGTAGAGCACCGCCGGACTCACCAATCCAGGCCGGCCGCCGTCATCCGGGTTGTCGAGATCGATGCTGCTCCCGGGCACGCTCGCGGTCATACGTGTGGCCGCACCGGGAGACAAGCAATTCACGTGAACGCTGTGAGATGCGCCTTCACGCGCCAAGTTGTTCATCATACCCACCATGCCCATCTTGGCCGCGCCGTAGTTGGCCTGCCCAAACGACCCGAGCAGTCCCGACACAGAGCTGGTGAAGATCACACGACCGTAGTTCTTGTCGTACATGATGGGCCATGCATTCCAGGTGACGTAGGCTGAGCCGTTCAGATGCACGTTGATTACCGCATCCCATTCCTCCAGCGTCATCTTCTTGAACGATTTGTCGCGAAGGATCCCGGCGTTGTTCACGACAATGTCGACAGTTCCGAACGCGCTCACGGCCGTCTCCACGATACGCTTGGCGCCGGCCTTGTCAGCAACCGAATCCTTGTTGGCAACGGCCTCGCCTCCTCCCGCGCGAATCTCCTCCACCACCGCATCCGCCGCGTCGGATTGGCCCGAGCCATCCACGTTTCCACCGAGATCATTGACCACGATCCTGGCCCCATGCTGTGCGAGTAGCAATGCGTGCTCGCGCCCCAGCCCGCCACCGGCCCCAGTGATGATTGCTACTTTCCCCTCTACACTCATTGCATTTCTCCTTGATAAATCGAACCCCCGCTGTCGGGGAAAGCACCAACGTTACCTCAAACGCTGGGAGAGCTAACCACCAGCGATCTCACTAGGGGCGAACACCAATAGCACGTTGCCTCCCATGCGTCCGCTGGACAGATAGCCAGAGTTCACCAACACATGGCCGCGAACGACCACCGGGCCGTCTGCAGCAATGGAACCGCCGTGGGCAAGCTCACCGGAAACGGTTTGAAACGACCGATTCGTATCGTAGTCCCAGATCAGTTCTCCGGTGCCCGCGTCGTGGGCTCGCAGATGACCGTCAAAGGCGCCGGCAAACACCACTCCGCTCGTTGCGGTAACCGCCGCGGAGATCCCCGGGTCACACGCAGGCTTGTCGGCTTCAGCGCATACATCGGGCGCTGGGGCAAACCACAGCAGGTTACCTGATGCGGTGTCCAATGCCGACAATCCCGGCACGGCCACGCCCGCCAGGCGATCGCTGACCCCCGTGTCCGCGATAGGCGCAAACAAGCGCGTACCGTCAGCGGCCATCCCCCAGTGCACACCGCCAAAAAAACCGCCCCGGCCCACCTTGCGCTGCCACACTAAGGCGCCCGCCCTGTCGGGGTCTAGGGCGTATACCATGCCAGACTTCTGACCTGCCAACAGCAAGCCTCGTCCGCCACTCAGCGTGACAAGTATGGGAGACGCACCGAAATCCAAATCGGGACCGTTCTCCTCTGGACAGTTGCCTCCGCCACCGATATAGCAAGCCATGTTCCATGCGTCGCCAGCCAAAGCTTGAAAGTGCCAGGCCAGCTCACCGGTGCTTAGATCCATGGCCACTATCGCATCGCTGGTTTCCGCCGCCGGCGAGGTGTACGCCTCGCCCGTTCCCACATATAGCAAACCGCGCTGTTCATCGATGGTCGGGCTGTTCCACACGGGCGCACCGGCAGGATGGAAGCGCGTCCCACGCGATTCGCCGTCGCCGCCGCTTGGCCGCGGCGTTTCGGGTATCGCATAGCTGGTCCACCGAATTGACCCTGTGTATATATCCACCGCGACGACGCCACCTCGAAAGGTACAGCACGGATAGGACGGATCTGCTGCGCTCGCCCATTCCGTGGATGACAATGGAACGTACAGCAGGTCCTTATACAGCCGCGGCGAGCCGGTGATCGTGGTGGCTGGGTGGTCGTCCGCCCGGACCTTCCAGATCAGATGCCCGTTAGTCGCATCGATGGCGTAAACGTTTCCGGCAATGTCACCAAACAACGCCCTGGGCGGGTCCAACTCGGTGGCCACGCTGATGGCGTTACGCACCTCCGCAGACGCCTTAAAAGTCCAATGGGCACAACCAGTACCCAGGTCGAGAGCGTAAACGGAGCCATCCTGGCTGCCCACAAGAATCGATCCGGCGTAGTAGCTGGGCTGGCTGCGGGCGCGGGTGGCGCCGGAGTATGCGAAAGCCCACTTGAGGCGCAAACGGCTAACCTGCTCAGTCGTGAGCTCCCCCACATCCGGGGAAACGTAGCGCGTGCTCTCCAGCGTCAGCCCGAAGCCTTGCAGTGGCTGTTGTGCAGACGCCTTCATAGCCGATCCAGCGGGGCAAGCCAGGACCGGCACGCTTGCCTTTGAACTCCGGCCCAGGTGGTCGGCAAGGGATCTGATCTGGCCGTCATCCAATCCTTCCACATACTCGCGCATCAGGCCGCTCTTTAGTGAATCGTGGACGGCATTGCTGCCTATGAGCTCGAACAACACCTCGTGCGGCGCCTTAGGATGCGCCTGGGAGTGACAGCGCGCGCAACGCGCTTCGTAGGCCGCTTGAGGCGAGAAACCTTCTGTTGCGATCGTAACGCTGTCCAACAATGCCTGCTCATGGAGTTCGCAGCTGGCAAGCCAAATCATCGCGAACATCAACATGCGGCTCCAACGATAGCGCGCAACGCGCTCGCCAGGGAGTTTCGGACGACCGGCCTGGTCGTAGTGCGGCGGCTGGCTTGTCATCTACCTTCATCCCCGTCCTGACGCGCCACCTTATAACAACCCGACCCTGCTAGGTAATATCACACGGTTCTGGCATTCTGTGGCACTGCCCGCGCCGATAAGGACTAAGCAAATGAAGGTTTTCATGACCGGCACCACCGGCCACGCTGGGAGCGCGGCACTGGAACATTTCGTGCAGAACGGTCACGAGGTATACGCGCTGGTGCGGCCCCATCACCTGGCGACGCTGCCATCCAGAGAGGGAGTGCACTGGATTGGTGGGGATTTTGCCGACTCAGAAATCGTTAGCGAGACTACCCGGCTCGCCGATGCGGCGGTACACATCGGGGCTTCCCACGATGAGGAGCAGGAGCGCCTAGACGCCCTTGCCATCGCCGCCATCGCCGATGCACTCGATGGATCCGGGAAGGTTTTCGTCTCCACCAGCGCGACACCCGTATACGGCGACACCGGTCGAACCCCGCGCGACGAGCACGAACCCATCGAGAACCCTCATCCCCTGCGGGCATGGCGCGCGCGCCACGATCTTCAGGTAGTGGGATTTGCCGAGCGCGGAATTCGCGGGGTGGTAGTGCGTCCGGGCCTTATCTACGGGCGTGCGGCAGGTTGGCTCGCCGGATTGATCGTGCGCGCCCAGAAAACGGGCATCTCACGATATATCGGAGACGGACTCAATCTGACCAGCACCATCCATGCCGACGCGCTGGCAGACCTTTACCTCAAAGCTGTGACAGACGAGTCGGCCCACGGCATCTACAACGCGGCATCCGATGAAGTGGTCTGCAGCCGGGACACGGCGCACCTCATTGCTGACATCTATGGTCCTGGCATCGAGGCGGTCTCTTGGCCGCTGGAGGAAGCGCGCGAAGCCCTTGGCGAACTCGCCGACCTCAGCTGCGTTGAGTGCATTGTGTCTTCCAACCGTGCCCGCGCTGAGCTCGGTTGGCATCCCATTGCCCCGAGCGTCACCACCGAGCTGGCCAGTGGGTCTTACCGCAACGCACCACTTACTCCCTCCAGCTACGACAGCTGAAAACTGAGCAGCACACCTCGTGACGAACAAAGTGCAATTGCTTTTGAGCCTTCACGACAGCGCCCAGAGGCAAGCTCTGGCCGAACGGCTGACACGCGAAGGACAAGCCGCAACGCGTTCACTGCCCGCAGCATCTTGCCGGCAGGTAGTTCGAGTGCCGGGGGATCCCACTGAAAGCGTGCCCCAGGACGGCCAGGTAACCACCCACGACCCGTTCCCGCCTTTTGACGTGGTGTTCGAGCTGAGGTCGCAAAGCCTTCCCCTGAATGCACTGATCCAACCTATTGCCACAATTGGGCAACGCCTGGAAGCCATGATCGATCGATCCAAATGCGCCGCACTGGCAGGCACCGAGCACGTCGTCGTTCCCGGCACACAACCCTTGATGTTGATCATGGCATTGCGGCGATTGCCCAGCCTGTCGCGCGAGCAGTTTCACGATTTCTGGCAGAATCATCACGCAGATGACGTGCGCAGATCTGTTACGGGCTTGAGGGGTTACCGGCAATTCCATGCAGACGAAGCTGCGACGGCGGAGGCCGCAGCACTAGCGGGGCTGGCCATCGACGACCTGGAAGGAACCGCTGAGGGTTACTACGCGAGTATGGAAGAGTTCCTGGAAATCATGGCGAGACCCGAGGTATCCGCAGACGCGGGCTTCATCGACCACTCGAGATCCGGCATGTGGTTGTACGCACTAAGCGACGCCGGCCCGTCGCCCGATTGAGCATCGAGCACGCGCATGGACTGGTCGCGCATCGTCAGTATTTCCGGAGCCTATACAGCTCTGCTGATCGGTGGCGCTTTCGCTACCGGGCAGGAAGCCATGCAATTTTTTGTCAGTCACGGAGCCGGTGGCATCGTGGGCCTGGGAATCTGCTGGGTATTGCTGGCGTACTCCTGCGGCTCACTGATAAGTGCCGGCAGGCGAGCCCAACTGAGCACCAACGAGCAAGCGTTTCGCTACTTCTGCGGGCGGATTGTCGGCACAGGGATCACCTGGTACGTCATGGTAATGATCGTGGCCGTATACGGGGTGATGCTCGCTGGCGTAGGCGCGACGCTACAGCAGGCCTACGGCCTGCCGGTAATGGCCGGCACCAGCCTGATGGCCGCGTGCACCCTGGCCACGCTGCTGTTGGGCCTGCAGCGAATCGTCAACGTACTGGGCGTGATGGGGCCCGGCATCGTGGCGCTTACCGTAGCCACCGCCATCGCCACGCTCTTGGACAACTCCACTGATCTGTCGGCAGGCTTGAAGATAGCCAGTGACATGGATCTACTCAGAGCTTCAGACAGCTGGCAATTCTCTGCCCTGCTGTACGTTGGCCTAGCGCTGCCGGGCATGGCCGGATTTCTGCCGCCACTGGGCGCAACCCTTGGCAGCAAGCGGGACGCCTTCGCCGTGGCCGCGCTAGGGCCGGCGCTCTTCATCTTGGCGATGGCGCTGGTGGTGGTCGCCTTACTGGGCAACATCAAAAGCCTGCAGGGCGCGGAAGCGCCCGTGCTGGTACTGGCAACCAACCTGTTTCCCACCTTTGGCGGCATGTTCGCGGCAGTCATCTTTCTGGGCATTTTCACCACGGTGACCCCAATGATGTGGACCGTCTGCCGCCGGTTCGCAGAGGACACCACACCACGCTATCGAGCCCTGGCCGTGGGGCTGACACTGCTGTGCTGGATCGGGGGCAACCTGCTCCCCTTCGGTCAGCTGGTCAATCTGATCTACCCCACGGTAGGCTTTGTCGGCCTATTCCTGCTGGCCTGCCAGATCTACACGGATACAGCCCGTTGGGCCCGCCGCTACAAACAGTGAACCGAAACACCACAATGCCGCGCGACGGCGCCGCGAGCTGCTAACGTTTAGTGACCCTGAGAAGTGCGCCAAACAGTGCGAGAGCTTGGCGGTGCACCGCCGTGCAGGTAACGCGGACTGCCACTCAGACGAGCCATATTACCGTAGTCACAGAGCCGCCCCGACGGCCGTAGTGCGGTAACCTAAGCGATCCCGACGAATGCTGCGCGATCTTTGCGCACCGAACGAATATGCCCAAACATGATGACCTCACCAAACAGAGCCGTACTGGGCGCCGCCAACTGTATTGCTCCTTTCAACCACCTGAAAGCGTGCGCCAGCTCCTCGAGCAAAGATGCGAAGTGCGCTTTGCTTCCGGCAAGGGCCCCATCGCCCACCAGATAGGCGATGCCGAGGCCGCCATGGTGGTGGTCACTGACGATCTGTCGGCACCGGTCATCATCGATCTGCCGGCATCGCTGCGGGCGATTGCAACCTATTCGGTGGGCTATGAGCACATCGACGTGGCAGCCGCCACCGCCCGTGGCATTGCGGTGCTGACCACACCGGACGTGTTGAGCCCGGCGGTGGCGGAGAACGCGCTGTTTCTCCTGCTGGGCGTTGCGCGTCGAGCGACGGAGAGTATCGAGCTGGTGCGCAGCGGGCGCTGGTCTGGCTGGACCCCCACACAACTCATTGGCTTCGAGCTCCGAGGCAAGACATTGGGCATACTCGGCATGGGCAGAATCGGGGGCGAAGTGGCTCGCCGCGCCAGCGCGCTTGGCATGACGGTGTGCTATCACAACCGGCACCCCGCCACCGCGCCCAATGCCCGGGCGTACCGGTTCGAGCCGGATCTCTATGAATTTCTCGGTAGTCTGGACGTGCTGCTGCTTGCCGCACCGTCCACCGACGAGACAAGAGGCATCATCAATTCCGACACCCTTGCCCAACTGAAACCCGGCGCCAGCTTAATCAATATCGGGCGTGGTGATCTGGTGGTCGATGACGCAGTGATCAGCGCGTTGCAGTCAAGGCATTTGCGCGGGGCTGGACTCGATGTCTTCAACAATGAGCCCGCACTGGACCCGCGTTACCTGGAGCTTCCCAACGTGTTCGCACTACCCCACATCGGCAGCTCTACCATAGAAGCGCGCACCTCTATGGCCGAAATCCTGTTGGACGGCCTGGACGCCATCGACCGCGGCGAGCGGCCCGCGAACCAGATCGGCTAGCACATTGGCTCCGTTCATCGAGCCCATGGTGGGTTGGCCGCATTGCCGAGTATTCCAAACGATCCGTCGCCAAGGGCCGTAACGGAGATGCTTGATGTCATCGCCGTCGCCGCGCGGCGAAAGACCTTCGCAAGCGTATGCGTTCACGCAAGAGAGCCATCGACCATTAACCGAACAAGAAACGTTAACGCTTCGTGATAGTTTGGTGATCTTTCTCCGGGAAGGTGGCGTCTGGCAACTACTTATGCAGATTCATCATGCAACGACCGAGCGCGGCGCTAGCCTCAACGCTCGTTTCCAAATAACCCGCCCACAGCGTCGACTTCAACGTGGATATTGCCAATTCAACCGACGGCATCCACATCACACACTTGCTCGTTGCCGCACACCCCAAGGCCCCCGCTTAGTCCCTGGAAAATTATGTGAAACTTTATTTCACTATATATTCAGTTACTTAAAGGCATATCCTCAACAGAATATAGATGCTGGAAGTTCCCCCTTGAAGAATACTACCGGGGTCGAAATCGCGAAATTCCCGCCCAAATTAATTAGGTCGCAGACTCACGCGCCCCACCCTCGTTTGCCGGCTAGCAAGGCGCAGATCAGCTGTGGCGCGGCGACTAACGGATGGGATTGAACAGCGCGTCCTAGCCGCCGGCGACGATCGTGCCGGTATGGAAGCAGTCCCCGTGGCGGAGCACCTAATCGTCGGCGTAACTGAGTGCCTGCGACGGACACTGCTCACACGCAAAGCGGACCCGGGCGTATTGCTCGGGCTTGATGTCGTCGACGATCACCAGTTTGTCGTCGTTATCGAACGAAAACACATCGCCAATGGTTTCGGTGCATGCTCCATAGCTGCAACACACGCCCCGATCAACGGTTACTTTCATCGGTCGCTCATGCTTCCCTGCGGCCTCATGGCAGATGACCTGCCTATACGAACTTTAGCGGTTGAGTCAGCTTACGTAGCACGCAGCGCTTATTCTAAGGAATAGACCCGCACCGGTTTGCCCGGGCCTCGCACTGTATCCAGTTGTAACGCATATCAGGCGCGCAACGAGGGCAATCCAAAGTGCAGCTTCCCCAATCGCCCCAGGAACTGCTCGAGAGCTCCAATTTTTTCGCCGGCGGCCAACACATGCCGGCCGCGAAATTCACCTACTCGCCCAGATAGCGGTCTAGCTCTTTGTGATAGTGCCGCAGGCGTCCTTCCAGCTCGGACCAGAGCGGCCCACGGAACCCGCGGGAGCGCATACCCTTTTGCACCACAGGCACCAGGTCAATGTCTTGGTTGAGTACCTCGCCCAATTCGGGCCGAACATCCACCGGCACGTGAGTGATCTCTGGCCGCACGGTACCGGTCACGTCGGTGCCCTCTGGCAGCCCCATCCATGCGGGCACGGTGTAATCCGGATCGTCCACGTAGCGAAACAGAATCATGTTGTCATAGAAGAACCGCTCTGGGTCCGTTGGGTGAGGCATGAATCGCATGATGAATACGCCTTCGGGATGCATGCCCAGCTGCACATTAGGAAACACACCCGTTGTCCAGCTATCGATGAGCTGACCGTCGGTAAACTTGTCGTAGTGATCAAGGCCCAGACGCTCGGCTCGTTCTCGCTTCGCGGCCTGAATGACGCCGCGCACCTCGCTCGCCCGTTGTGGGAATCCTTCCGGCTCAATGCCGGCATCGATCATCATTCCCCGCAACCCATCGTCCACGCTTTCATCATCGGCAATGGCATGCGCCTTGGTGCCGAATGGCACAATCATGCGGTGAGCCCCATTCGGATAAAGGTCAATCTGACTGTAGTCTTCCATCACCGTCTGGGTCTGCGGATGCACGTAAGGCAGATGGTAAGTCTCATAGAAAGCATCGATACCCGTTTTCCAGTTCGCCCTCCATTCGCTACGCACATGGTGGACCACGTGCATCTTTTCTATCTGGTAGTTTTCCAGATAGCCGGGGGGCAAACCGATCGCGTCGGCGAGCTCCGGCGCCTTCGGATCCATGTTGATGAAGATCAAGCCGGCCGCCAAGTCACAGCGCACTTCGTTCAAGCCGGGCCGATGGGCGATAAGCTTCGGGTTGAAAGTGTTCTCCTCCGTGATGTCCCTCAGCTCGCCGTCTGTGGCGAAGTTCCAGCCATGAAAAGAGCACGTGAAACTTTCGGCGTTGCTGAACTCCGCATGTGCAATTCGATTGCCCCGATGCGGACACACGTTGTAGAACGCCTTGATGCCCATGTCCTGCTGACGCACCACGATGAACGATTCGTGACCGTGCTCGTAGGTAAAGTAATCACCGGGCTCAGGAATATCGGACACCACCCCGGCAAGGAGCCAGGCCCGCGGCCACAGATGCTGCCACTCGCGCTCCATGAACTCGCGGGACGTATAGCGAGACGGATGCACCACATCCAGCCCGTTGTCGATCTCAGGCTGTTTGGCTTCGAGCGATTCTCTTGGCCCATCGAGATCCATCGGCCACCGAACGTTTATTCGTGAGCTCATGGGCACCCCTCCTCAACCTCTCAAGTGGGTTTTCATCATAGCATGTCGCCGTTATCTCTCCTCCAGTTCAGCAACGCGCAAGCAACAACCGCAATGAACGCTACCGCGCGCGCGTTTTTGGGCTTCCAGCAGCCACACAATCCGTACTTGAGAGTAGCGCGAACGTGGGGAACACCCATTTTCCAGCACGCGTGGGCGAGGTCAGATTACCCAGCGTAGATCCATCGCCTGGCCTCATGGTTTGCGCAAATAGCCACCCATACCCTTTTCTAGGTGGGTATTCCGCCTCCCGGGCATAAACATCAAGTTAGGCGAGTGCCACGGAACGTTGCATTGAGATAAAGTAATCCTGCCACCCAAGAAACAATGACCAACGCAATGTCGCAATCCACAACTACGGGCCAGCCGCAACATTACCGAGTTGCCATTCTAGGCGCCGGGCTTTCAGGTATTTGCATGGGCGTGCAGCTCAAGCGCCGCGGCATTGAAAATTTCACGATTATTGAAAAGGCCGACGCCGTTGGCGGAACTTGGCGCGAAAACACTTACCCAGGTATCGCCTGCGACGTGCCCTCTCACGTTTATTCGTTTTCTTTCGAACTCAATCCCGACTGGAGTCAATCCTACGGGACAGGCCAGGAGATCTGGGACTACTGCATTCACTGCGTGAACAAATACGGATTGCGCGAGCACCTGCGCCTGAACAGCGAAGTAGTCAACGCCAAATTCAACGGCAACGTGTGGCAAATACAAACTCAGGGTGGGCAAGCCTTCTCCGCCGACGCAATAGTCAGCGGCTTGGGAGGATTACATATACCCAAGCATGCTGACGTGCCGGGCATGGAGGAGTTCGAAGGCAAAGTTTTCCACACCGCACAATGGGATCATGGCCATGACCTGAGAGGTCGTCGCGTCGCTATCGTTGGCACCGGTGCCAGTGCTGTACAAGTGCTGCCGGAAATCGCTGCGGAAGTCAGCGAAGTGACGGTTTTTCAACGTACCGCGGCCTGGGTGCTTCCCCGCCAATCTCGGGAAATTTCACAACAGCGACGCGCTCTGTTTCGTCGCCATGCATGGATCATGCGGCTGTATCGATGGTCCATCTGGTTGCTCATGGATGTGGTCGGAATTTTGTCGCTGCGCCGGGGTGGCTTACTGAGCCGGCGACTGCGCGATATCTGTCTGCGGCACCTCGAAAAATCGGTAGAAGACCCCAAACTTCGCGCTAAACTCACTCCGGAATACGATCCAGGCTGCAAGCGCCGATGCGTATCCGACGACTACCTGCGCACCTTCAACCTCGCCCACGTGAAGCTATGCACAGATGCCATTAGCGCTGTCGAACCCGGTGGCATACGTGATGCGACCGGTAAACTCCACGCGGTGGATACCATTATCGAAGCGACCGGTTTCAGCGCTTTCGACATCACCAAATACCTGGATTTTCATGGCCGTGACGGCAAAAGGATGAGCGACATTTGGCATGAATCAGTGACCGCTTACCGTTCTGTGATGGTTCCAGGTTTCCCCAACCTTTTCCTGTTATTGGGCCCTAACAGCGGAACCGGACATACCTCGGCGCTGATCATGATTGAATCCCAGGTGCAGTTCGTTTTGCACTGCCTGCGTCTACTTGATGCCGGAAAAGCAACCCATTTGGAAGCAGACGCCAACGCCACTCGAGACTTCAATGCCCGACTACAACGCGACATGCGCAAAATGGTTTTTAGTAGCGGTTGCAAAGCCTGGTACACAGACGAACAAGACCATAACTTCACCCTTTGGCCCTATTCGGCGAGCCGCTACGTAATAGAGGGCAAGCTATTTCGCGACAAAGACGTTACCCCTCAGGTTCAGGGTAGCTAAGCACCGATGCAGGAAATGCCATTGTTAACTTGTGAAGTTAAAACCGATCCGATAATGACGCTATAGGCCAGGCCTCCACTGGATTCTAGCCTACAAGGACTGCCGGCAGGTTTGGTCGGCGACTTTGTGGCGGCGGATCAAGTCATGAGCGAACCTCTCCAGACCTCAGCGCGTTACAATCGTCCAACGAGAAAGGCAGGTGTGGCTTATGGGATTTCGAGAAGAGGCGCGCAGCTGGCTGGAAGCGAACTGCCCGGAAAGCATGCGCTCGCCCGGATACGGCACCGACGGAGGGCGGCGCGCAAAGCTGGATCCCGACACTCGACTGTGGCTCGATCGTGCAGCGGAACGTGGTTGGACCGCCCCGACCTGGCCCAAGGAGTACGGCGGAGGCGGTCTGAACGCCGAGCAACATCGTATCCTCATCGAAGAGATGCGCCGTCTCAACGCGCGCGCTCCGCTTGCTGGTCACGGCGTGTCCATGATCGGTCCCGCCATTCTCGAGTTCGGGACACATGAGCAATGCCTCGAGCATCTGCCTAAGATCGCCACCGGCGCGATCAAGTGGTGCCAGGGCTACAGCGAACCCGGGGCCGGTTCCGACCTCGCGAGCCTGCAGACACGCGCCGTAGAAGACGGTGACGACTACGTAATCAACGGCTCGAAAATTTGGACCTCCGGCGCCGACCGCGCTGACTGGATCTTTGCGCTCGTGCGCACGGATCCCAACGCATCCAAGCACGAAGGCATTTCTTTCATCGTCTTCGATATGGAATCTCCAGGTGTGACGGTGACTCCCATCGACCTCATCAGCGGTTCTTCGGATTTCTGCCAGACTTTCTTCGACGATGTGCGAGTGCCCAAACGCAACCTGCTGGACGCGCCGGGTAACGGCTGGACTGTGGGCAAACGACTGATGCAGTACGAACGCTCTTCCCTTGGCGGCGCCGGCGCGGCCCGGCAAAAGATCACCACCGTCGACGAATACGCAAAAACCTATGTTGGCTTGTCGGACGGCAAAATCAGTGACGCGATCATTCGCCGCGACGTTTTGTCTCTGAGAATGGACGAGCGGGCCTATCAGCTGACGTTGCAGCGCAACGCCGAAGAAGCAGCGACGTCAAAAGCGTCGGGGTTCCTGTCGTCTATGTTCAAACTCTACGGCACCGAGCAGAACATCCGCCGTCAGGACCTGACCGTGTCGATCATGGGGACTCGGGGACTGGGTTGGTCGGGCGACGGTTTTGAGGTAGCGGAACTCAATGCAACGCGCGGCTGGCTGCGCTCCAAAGCCAACTCAATCGAAGGCGGCAGCTCCGAAGTGATGCGCAACATCATCGCGAAACGCGTCCTCGGCCTACCGGATTGAACGCGCGAATCTGTGCCGGCAAGTAGGGGGGCGATAATCAGCCACCAGCTAACGCGGGCACCCTCCCTCCTCGGCAACGCCTTGGAGCCACAAAGTCGCAGCGTTTCTGTCGATGGGGGCGAGCGAATTTTTCGATAATGCGCCCAGGGCGTTCTCCTCCTTAGATCGCTGGATCAGACCAGGGGCGCCCAGGACCTCGAGGTCAGCGGTGTATCCCCGTTTGCGTGCCCCTGCCTGCCCCGCGAAGCCAGGAAACGGGAGCGAGGCGCCGACCGACGCGAGTGTCTCGGGCTCTGGCGCGCAGCCCGCGAAAAGCATCAAGCCAATCAGGATCCATATCGAGCGTTCGGCTTTCATTCGTAGCTTCGTTGCGGTCGGGGCCCGAGTTCGCCAGTTTCAACGCGCTCGCCCAACCCGGACTTGGGCGCAGCCCCATGATAGGCCTTCACTCGCCGATGACCGCCTGGCAGAGACGGCCCTTCCTGTGCCAACGCCTGGTCGGTTCGCGAGCTTCCCCCGTGAGGGCAGTTTTTTATGCCAAAAGAATCTCAGCCCTAACAAAGCCCAGGCTTCCCTGAATTAATAACGAAGGCTGCTCTAGTGCTTAATTAGCTTGAGCAAGCACCAGAAAATGGGGTTTTTTTTGGTATTTAAGATGTTAACGTTACATTGTTCTAAGCAGTATTGACGGCAAAATTTCGTAAACAATCCCTGGGGAGGGAAACATGGTTCAAATGATACTTGGATGGCTGATGGTGGCCATTGCTGTGATTCTGGCCTTTGTAGATATTCCTTTTGCTCTACTTGCCATTCTGATTCTTGGCCTGGTAGGCGGGTTTATGAACCCGTTAGAGGATGTCGCTACGCGGGTTGCTTACTACGTGTTGGCCGCTGCGTTACCGGCGATTGCAAATAATCTCGATCAGATTCCAGCTGTCGGCGGATATTTAAATACCATATTGGACAACTTTGCCGTTGGCATAGCCGGTATCGCAATTGCGAACTTCTGTCTGGCGTTGTTGAACAATCTGCAGAGCTCGGACTCGAATGGAGGCGACTCTTAATGGGTTAGCCGATTCTTAGGGTTAGGGTTTTCTTTGTTGAGTAAACCCTCATAAGCTCGATCAAAAAAGCCGCCTCTCGGGGCGGCTTTTTTATTCAGACGCTAGGATTGTCGAGCTGTCTAGCGCAAAAGAAGCAGGCCGGCAGTACTGCACAGGC
>DEBD01000013.1:466001-466227 GCA_002348385.1 Gammaproteobacteria bacterium UBA2965
GAGGGATTGATCGCGCTGCGCGCGACCCCTTCGGGGCGACGCCGCAAGCAGCGTCGTCCTGCGCCCGCGCTTGCGCGGGCTTGTCGAACCCGGGAGGGCTCGTTCACACCTTCCCAGTTCGTCAAATCAATAAAGGGGCACGAGGCCCCTTTATTGATTTGGCGGAGAGGGAGGGATTCGAACCCTCGGTACGTTGCCGTACACACACTTTCCAGGCGTGCTCCTT
>DEBD01000009.1:0-1912 GCA_002348385.1 Gammaproteobacteria bacterium UBA2965
AAGTGGAATTACGTAACGGAGCAAGAAACGGACACGTTTAATGATCCGGGTTCACGGGTTCCCGCGATGCATTGGGTGACCGCGCAAGTGGCCTATGAGTGGGATCAATTTAGAATCACCTGGTTCGGTGAGAACCTGACTAACGAAGAGTTCGAGACCATCGGGTGTCTGGCTACGCTGTTCTGTACCGGCTCTGTGCAGCAAGGCTTCACCTGGGGTGCAGAACTCGAGGTGACCTTCTAGATTGGGGCGTTAGCCTTCCACAATCTCACAGTGAAAAGCCCGGGCTAGCCCGGGCTTTTTTTGCCTGTGGATTATGCGGGCGCCGGTGGCTTGAACCGTTAACGCAAACAGACCGAACTTTTTGCTGAGAATTCCAGGCTCAAGCGGAGTCTTCTAAAATGAACCTGGACCCTTGCTCCGCAATCATGACGGTAGGTGCGTTGGTGTTTCCGGACGTGATGCGGGGCATCACTGACGCGTCGATGACCCGCAGGCCGTCCACGCCATGCACCCGCAACCGGTCGTCCACCACGGCCATGGGGTCGCTGCCCATCTTGCAGGTGCCTACCGGATGAAAGATGGTGGTGCCCAGCTCGCCAGCGGCATTGAGCAACTCCTCGTCAGATTGCAAATCGGGGCCTGGTTTCCATTCCTGAGGATGGAAATGGGCAAGAGCGGGTGCGGCCATGATGCGGCGGGTAAACCGTAAGCCTTCCACGGCAACACGGCGATCCTGCTCTGTTGAAAGATAGTTTGGCGTCAGAGCCGGATGGTCGTCCGCGTAGGGTGACTTGATGCGCACATGTCCCCGGCTGGTGGGCCTTAGGTTGCAGACCGACGGGGTGATGGCGTTGAAACTGTGCAACGGCTCACCGAACTTGTCCAACGACAGCGGTTGTACGTGCCACTCTATGTTAGCGGAGGATTGCGAATCGTCGCTCTTGGCGAACGCGCCAAGCTGCGATGGTGGCATGGTGAGCGGTCCGCGACGCATCAAAAAGTACTCCGCACCCATGAGCGTGCGCCCGAAAAGCGTGCGATAGCGCTGGTTCAGCGTCACCGTATTGTCCACCTTGTAGACACTGCGCACCTGTAGGTGGTCGTGCAGGTTATCGCCCACGCCCGGCAGGTGGCGGACAATGCCAACGCCCGCAGCGGCGAGCAATTCGCTAGGCCCGATGCCCGATACCTGCAGCAATTGGGGGGAGCCGATGGCGCCGGCGGTCAGTATGACCTCGGCATGCGCGGTGAATGATTGCTCCGTTTGTCGTCCTTCTTTGCCCAGTCGCACGCTCACGCCTTGGGCGCGGGGCCGCCCCTGGTTGTCTGCAATCTGCAGTAACTGCACGTGCGCATCGGTGAGCACCGTGAGGTTGGGTCGGTGCGTCACACCGCGCAGATAGGCTTTGGTGCCGCTCCAACGTCGGCCGCGGCGCTGGTTCATCTGAAAGTAGGCACTACCGAAATTGTCGCCGCGATTGAACTCGTCGATCATGGGAATGCCGCATTGGGCGGCCGCCTCCCGCCAGGCATCCAGGATCTCCCAGCTGACCCGGCGCTCTTCCACCCGCAGCTCGCCACCCTCGCCGTGAAACTCGTCGGCACCGTGCTGATAATCTTCCGACGCTTTGAACACGGGTAACACGTCTTCCCACGCCCACCCGCGGTTGCCCAGCTGAGCCCAGTGATCGTAGTCGCTGGCCTGGCCGCGCATATAGATCATGGCATTGATGGATGAGCAGCCACCCAGTACGCGGCCGCGCGCATAGCCGATGGATCGCCCGTTCAATCCTGGCTCGGGTTCCGTCTCGTAGCACCAGTCGGTGCGGGGATTGCCGATGGTGAAGAGATACCCCACCGGGATATCGATCCAGAAATAGTTGTCCTTGCCGCCGGCTTCGAGCAGCAG
>DEBD01000009.1:2221-7663 GCA_002348385.1 Gammaproteobacteria bacterium UBA2965
TGTCCTTGCCGCCGGCTTCGAGCAACAGCACGCGCTTGGCGGCATCAGCGGACAGCCGATTGGCCAGCACGCAGCCCGCCGTTCCGGCGCCGATGATGATGTAATCGTAGTCACGCTCACTCACGATGGCGGTGCGCTCACCATCCGTGCGGAAAATGAGGTGCGCGCTGGATCAAGCCGACAGGTACTCGTCGACGGTCTGGTGCAGACGGCGCACCCGGATCTCCTGATAGTTGCCCAACGTCGCTCCGGCCTTGGCCCCCGACTTCTGGGCCGCTTTGATGCCGGCGCGTTGCCGGTGGAAGTTTTCCGTATCCTGATCGAGCACCAGGGCCAGGCCGAATCCCCCGATGGATTGCTCGTTGGCCTTGGTGTAGGAGTCCTCGATGGCAAGATCGATGGGCTCCGCAGGTTTGGGCCTGGGGCCGTTCTCCGGTACCGGCCGCAGCAGCAGAATCTCGTGCAGCGTGTGGTCCACGTCGATGGGACGGAAGCGGTATACCAGCCGGATATTGATGCCGGGAAAGAACATGGCGTTGGGAAACACGTGGTACTCGATGGAGTCGAGCATCTCGCTGTTGGAGAGCCCGGAAAGGTCCGCATCCCACTCTTTGGACAGCTGCTCGCGCAGCAGGTCCGCGTGGCGTTGGCGCGCGCCCACGCCTTCCGGCAGGTCGTCGGGATTGTGGCCGAGATTGGCGAACAGCTTTCTCTCGTCTACTTCCGCGGCCACATGGGGGCTCGGGTAACCGATGGTGTGAATGAAGCGGGTGACGTGCTTACCAAATACGTCGTAGTCGCAGTTGGCGTCACCCGTGGTGTGGATGCCTTCAGGGTGGGTGGCCAACACGTGGTAGGCCTCTAAGAAAGCCTCCTCGCACATCTTCCAGTTGCCGGGCAGTACTTTGCGGGTGTGCAGCTCCACGTACCGATCTTCCAGCTTCCAGTCTTTGAAATGCTCGGGCAGCACGCCCAGGTACTCCTCCAGGGGTTCGCAGTTCGCATCCAGATTGATGAACACGAATCCGCCCCACGTGTCGCAGGGCACCTCCATAAGGCCGAATTCTTCTTCGTTTACGTGGGGGAAGTCCCAGCGGTTGGGAATCTCCCGCAGGCTGCCGTCCAGGTGCCACGACATGCCGTGGAACGGACACCACAGAAACTGCTTGCCGCTGCCGCTGGAACCGGCGTCGCAGAACTGCATGCCCCGATGAGGGCATGAGTTGACGAAGGCTTTGATGGTGTCCTTTTCGCTCCTCACGACTACTACCGAGTAGGGGCCCACGTCATAAGTGTGGTAGTCGCCTTTCTTTGGAATGTGTTCCTCGCGACAGGCCCATTGCCAGGTCTTGCGCCATACCGTGTCCATTTCCTTTTCGAAGAATTCCTCGGAGGTGTAACGTTCGTAGGGGATGTCCTCATCGCCCAGGAACTGGTAGCTCGCTTCCACTAGTGCCGCGGGTGCGTTGTCCTGGTCGCGTATGATCAGGTCGCGCGTTTGCGGCCCAGGACAGCGGGCTTCCCCCGGTGCCAGCGATGGATCCGCTGGTTTGGTGAGGTCGTAGGCCATTGTGGTATCCCCCGTTTTATCTGCCGAAATCATACACGTTTAGCCGGCAGGCCACAGTTTACGGGGCTATTCGCGCCAAGTTGGGGGCTTTGTACGGGGCGGTCGGAACGGAGTAGAATTTTCCATTCGATCTGGGAGGAGCAAAAACATGGCCGAAGCCAAAGCCACCGTACGAACCATGGATCCGTCATACCATGAGCTATTGGATGCCGATTCGCGTCCAGTGCCTGAATGTTTCCGGCGCGACTCGCCCATTGAGCCCGGGCCGACGTTTGTTCCGGTGGAGCGATATACCTCCCAGGAGTTTTTTGACCTGGAGGTGGAAAAGATCTGGAAGCGTGCCTGGCAGATGGCGGCCCACGAGGACGATATGCCCAATGTAGGCGATTTCGTCCCCTACGACATTGCGGGGATGTCGTTTCTGGTGGTACGCACGGGCGAGGATGAGTTCAAGGCCTACTACAACGCCTGCCTGCACCGGGGCCGCAAGCTGCGGGAAAACCGCGGTCGGCGGGCCGAGGATCTGCGCTGTCCGTTCCACGGCTGGACCTGGAACATCGATGGCACCATCAAGCAGATTCCGTGTCAGTGGGACTACCCTGGCCTGAAGCGTGAGGAGCAGAGCCTGCCTGAGGTGAACGTAGATCGCTGGGGCCGGTACATCTTCATCAATCCGGATCCGAACTGCGAGCCGCTGGCAGACTTTCTGGGCGACCTTTCCAGTCACTTTCCGCTTTTGCCTTACGAGAAGCGCTACAAGTCGGCCCACGTGGCCAAGATCATTCGCTGCAACTGGAAGGTGGCTTCCGAGGCCTTCATGGAGTCATATCATGTGATCGCCACCCACCCACAGATTCTGTTGGGCGGCGCCCACGACTGCGACACCAAATACGATGTGTTCGGCAACTATTCACGAGCGATCCGGTGCGGCGCCCTGGAGAGCAGTGGCATGCCCGAGTGGGAGGCATTGCCGACCGACGGCAAGAACCGCGTGCGTCATCCGCTCAACGGTTGGGTGTATGAGGCACAAGACGACGGGCTCGTAAAGGTCACCACGCCGGATGGCCGGTGGGGAACCTTTACGCCCAATGCGGAGCCGGTCGAGGGCGAGTTGGGCGACGTTAGCCCGCAGCTATGTGATTGGGTAGGGGGTCCCCAGCTGCCGCAGACCGAACTGGATCGAGCGGTGGCTGAAAGGGCGGCCAGCAAGAAAGGCGACAACGAGCCGGTGACACATCCGCGCGTGCAGTTCGCCGAGATGCAGCGCCAGGCGCTCAAGCAGGTGATTCCCTCTGTTGCGGACGACATCGCCGACATTGAGTTTTCGTCGATATTTTTCACCGTGTTCCCGAACTTCCACCCGTGGGGGTCGTTCAACTCGATCAACTACCGATTCCGCCCGAACGGCCGCAAGGTGGACGAGTGCATTATGGAATGCATTTACCTGGCGCCGATTCCGGAAAACGGCGAGTACACCCCGGTGAGCGAAATTCATTGGTTGGGTCCGGACGACGACTGGACCGAAGCGCCTGAATTGGGAATGCTCGCCAAGGTGTTCAGTCAGGACACGCGAAACCTGCCGTACATGCAGGAAGGCTTGTATGCTACGGCGAAATCACATCTGCAGCTGTCGGACTACAATGAAACGAAGCCCCGTCACCTGCACATGCTGATCGACGAATGGATAGCCCGGCCTTAGGCCGGGTTTGGGCAAACTAACTCGGAAGTAACAAATTGGCTGAAGCAAAAGCGACGGTCCGCACGTTGGATGCGGCCTACCACGAGCTGCTGGACACTGACACGCGGGAAATTCCCGAGTGCTATCGACGCAATTCGCCCATCGGGCCCGGACCGACCAAGGTGCCGGTGGCTCGCTATACAACCAGAGAGTTTCACGACCTCGAGGTAGAGAAGGTTTGGAAGCGCGCCTGGCAGATGGCGGCGCACGAAGACGACATGCCCGATGTGGGTGACTTCGTCCCCTACGACATTGCGGGGATGTCGTTTCTGGTGGTGCGCACGGGGGAGGATGAGTTCAAGGCGTACTACAACGCCTGCCTGCACCGGGGCCGCAAACTGCGGGAAAACCGTGGGCGGCGGGCCGAGGATCTGCGCTGTCCGTTCCACGGCTGGACCTGGAACATCGACGGCACCATCAAGCAGATTCCGTGTCAGTGGGATTATCCTGGCCTGAAACGCGAAGAGCAGAGCCTACCTGAGGTAAACGTTGGTCGGTGGGGTCGCTACATCTTCATCAACCCGGACCCGAACTGCGAGCCGCTAGAAGACTTTCTGGGCGATCTGTCCAGCCATTTCCCGCTGCTGCCATACGAGAATCGATACAAGTCGGCCCACGTGGCGAAGATCATTCGCTGCAACTGGAAGGTGGCTCAGGAAGCCTTCATGGAGGCTTACCACGTGATCGCCACCCACCCGCAGATTCTCACCGGCGGGGTGCACGACTGCGATTCCAAGTACGATGTGTTCGGAAACTATTCGCGCGCCATTCAATGTGGTGCGCTGGAGAGCGCGGGCATGCCCCAGTGGGAGCCCTTGCCCCAGGATGGCAAGCGTCGTGTGCGGCACCCGCTCAACGGCTGGGTGTACGAAGCCCAGGATGACGGACTGGTGAAGGTCACCACGCCGGAGGGCAAATCAGGCACGTTCAACAGCAATGCGGAACCCATCGAAGGCGAGGTGGGCGACGTCAATCCGCACTTGGTCAGTTGGATCGGTGGTCGTCAGCTCGGGGCTTTCGATATGTCCATGATGCAGAACATGGACTCGGACGTAGACCCGCGCGTGATGATGGCAGAGATGCAGCGTGCTGGTTTGCGTGCCGTGATCCCATCGGTTGCCGACAAGATCCCCGACATTGAGTTCTCGTCCGTGTTTTTCACGGTGTTCCCGAACTTCCATCCATGGGGGTCGTTCAACTCCATCAACTATCGTTTCCGCCCCAACGGCAACAACCCGGATGAGTGCATTATGGAGTGCATTTATCTCGCCCCAATCCCGGAAAATGGGGAGTACACGCCGGTGCGGGAAATTCACTGGCTGGGCCCGGACGATGATTGGGTGGAGGCTTCAGAACTCGGCATGCTGGCCATGATCTTCAATCAAGACACCCGCAACCTGCCCTGGGTGCAAGAGGGGCTGCATGCGACTGCCATGGAGCATTTGCAGTTAGCGGATTACAACGAGACCAAGCCGCGGCACTTTCACATGCTGCTGGACGAGTGGCTTGCTCGTCCGTAGCCAAGATGATCGACGGCTTGGCCGGGAGCCATAGCGATGGATAAGCCTACCGACCGTACCGTCTATCAGAACGCCTGGGTGGTAGACGACCTCGACGCGGCGATGAACAAATGGGTCAACGAGTTAGGCGTTGGCCCGTTTTTTGTCACCGAGTACGGCGATCAGTTCGCCAGCCTCACTTACCGCGGCAAGCCTGCAGAAATTAGCATGCGCATCGGGGTGTCCCAGGCGGGTCCGTTGCAGATCGAGCTGATTCAGCCCACCAGCAACGACCCGAGTGCGTATCGTGACGCCTACCCGCCGGGTACGGAGGGGTTTCACCACATGTGCGTGTACAGCCACGACATGGCGGCCGACACCGATTACTTCGAGCGGCTGGGCTATCCGGCGGTAACCGCCGGCGAGGTAGGACCCATCAAGTTCGCCTATTTCGATACGCGGCCTCTCATGGGCTGTATGTGGGAGGTCGTGGAAAAGGCCCCTGGATCGGATGAAAGGCGGGAGCGATTGCAGGCCATTTGCGCCAACTGGGATGGAATCAACCCCATTCGCCGCGGCAACGAAATGTAATTTAGGACCAAAGACAAGGAGAACAATATGCGTGAGACGGGAGC
>DEBD01000025.1:0-22258 GCA_002348385.1 Gammaproteobacteria bacterium UBA2965
GAACAATATGCGTGAGACGGGAGCAGTACCCAGCATGGAAGAAGTGGCCGATCGCTTGGCCATCATGGACGTGCTCGCAAAGCATAGCCGGGGCGTTGACCGCGCGGACGAGGCCATATTGAAGTCCGCTTACTGGCCGGATGCCGAGGTGGCTTACGGCGGTTTCAACGGCAATGCCCACGAGTTCTGCGAAGGGCTGCCGGTTGGCATCAAGAGCTATTTCGCGACCCAGCACACCATCACCAACACCGCCATAGAGTTCGAAGGTGACGTGGCGCTGGTGGAAACCTATGTAACTGCCTATCACTATCTGGCGGTGGAAGGGGGCCAGGACACGGAGATGACTTACCTGGGGCGTTATCTCGACCGCATGGAGAAGCGCGACAATACATGGAAGATCATCCATCGCCGGGTAATCATGGACTGGAACCAGAATGCTGACTGCACTGCTATCCTAGAGGGACCGCCCTTCGACGGCCTTGGGCGGGGTACGCGGGCGCCTGAGGATCCTGTTTACGCTCATCTGGGGTTGTAACTCAAGCGGCCGCCCCACGGTAACATTTGGAATGTTCCGGGTGTCAGCCTCGCGCCGGACAATGGCAGCGTGCGCGCGCTCTAGCGGGCGTTGGCTTTTCGTCAGGGAGCCGCTAGTGCGGGCGTAGCCGCACCGGTACGTCTTTGATGCCCCGGATGAAGTTGTTGGGCAGCCGCTCGACGTCGCCCACCACTTCCACCGTGTGGAAGCGTTTGATGATCTCTTCCCACAGAATGCGCAACTGCAGCTCGGCCAGCCGGTTGCCCATGCAGCGGTGTACGCCGAACCCGAAGGCAACGTGCGCTCGGGCGTTGGGCCGGTCGATGATGAGGTTGTCCGGGTTGTCGAACACGCCCTCGTCCCGGTTGCCCGACAGGTACCACATTACCACCTTGTCGCCCTTGCGGATCTGCTTGCCCCCGAGTTCGTAGTCTTGCAGGGCAGTGCGACGCATGTGAATGACCGGCGTCTGCCAGCGGATCATCTCGGCCACCATATTGGGAATGAGCCCCGGATTGTCGCGCAGCTTCTGATACTCGTCGGGGAACTGGTTGAGCGCTATGACGCCGCCGCTGATGCTGTTACGCGTGGTGTCGTTGCCGCCTACGATGAGCAGCAGGATGTTGCCCAGAAACTGCTCGGGGGTTTCGTTCAGGCGCGCGGTCGTTTCGTTGTGCTGCAGCATTGAGATGAGGTCGAACTTTGGCGGCTGGCCGGCTTTGGAGTTCCACAGTTGGTAGAACGCGCCAGCTGCCTGCATCAACTCGTCGTAGCGCTTCTGCAGATCGATGCTGTCGTCGCCGGTTACTTCCGGCACGGCGGTGGTCAGGTCCGACCAGTAGACCAGCTTGTGCCGCTCTTCGTAAGGAAAGTCGAACAGGGTGGCGAGCATTCGGGCGGTGAGCTCGATGGAAACTTCCTGCACCCAGTTGAACGTTTCGCCCACGGGTAGATTTTCCAGGATGTCCACGGCGCGCTCACGAATCAGTGGTTCCAACTCCACTAGGTTCCTGGGTGCTACCGTAGGTGCTACCGCCATGCGCTGGGGCATGTGCTCGGGCTCGTCCATGGTGATGAAGCTCTGGCCTTGCACCTGGCCCTCCTCGGTCGGGGGGTCGGCAATAGCGATTCCGCCGAATTCGGAGGAGGACGAAAATGCGGTGTTCTGCGTGTCGACTTCCTTGATGAGATCGTGGCTGCACACGGACCAGAACGGACCGTTCACGCTGTCGGCGAGGTAGTGAACGGGCGCCTCGTTGCGCAGTCGGGCAAACCAGGGTTGCCAGGTGTCGTTCTTGAACAGCTCCGGGCGGCTGACGTCTATGGCGTCCAGTGGCAGGTCATCTACACCCGCGGATTCTGCACTGTCCATTACATGCTCCTGATAGTCGGTCCGATGGGGTCGATGTCGCCAAGAGGCGTAAGCGAGTCTACCAAAATGGGAAAATTTGAAGCGCGGCCGGGCTGGGAGGGAGGGGAGGGAGGTGCCCAGCCGTGCTTCAGGTGTGCACATTACGGGATCAATTGTGAAATTCGCGTGAACTCCACACTCCGGTGATCAAACGGCGTCCGCCAGTGCCGCCAATTGGTCGATCCGCGCTTTTACCCCGTCTGAGTCGTTGGCCAGCAGCATGGGCACCAGCCGATCCACGCCGATGTCCTGAAACTCTTTCACGGTGTCTGCGTTGGCGTCGGCGGGCATGACGATGATTTCGAACCCGTCGCGGGACCGGCCCGCTGCGTCCAGAGCGGCTTTCACGCCAGCAACCGCAGTGGCTGTCTGTTCAGGATTGGTGCCGAAGCCCAGCCAACCCTGGCCGAATCGCGCGGTGCGCTGCATGGCAGCTGGGCTGTAGCCGCCGATGATGAGTGGTATGTGGGGGCTCTGAATCGGCTTCGGATCCAGCTTGGCAGCTTTGAGCTGAATGTGTTCTCCGTCGTATGTGACCTCGCGCCGGGTCCACAACTGAATCATGGCGTCGAGCATCTCGTCGCAGCGCGCGCCCCGGGTGGCAAAGTCGTAGCCGCATGCCGCTACTTCTTCCTTGCACCACCCCACGCCCACGCCGAGATCCACGCGCCCTCCGCTGAGGTAATCCAGGGTGGCGAACTCGTCTGCGGTGTAGATGAGGTTGCGCTGGGGCAGGAGGGTAATGCCGGTGCCGAAGCGGATTTTGCTGGTCACACTGGCCAGGTAGCTGAACAGCACCACGGTGTTGGGTAGCCCAGAGCCTTCCGGAATTGGCAGCTTGCCGTCCGGCGTGCCCGGATAGCCCACCTCCATCTCGTCGAACAGCACGACGTGCTCGCCGAGCCAGATGGAGTCGAGACCGGCCGCTTCAACCCCCTTGCCGAGCTCGATGATCAGCTCTGGGCTCGCGATGGGGGTGGCGATGGATGCGAATGTGCCTATCTTCATGGCGTCCTCTTGTTCATCTGGTTTGCGGATGGTTTTCGCAGCCGCAGCCGGCGGCTGATCGGGTGTCATTCGGGCGGAGAACCTTCCAGTGGTGGCCTGCCCCAGGGGATGTTGATTCTATCGACCAGCGCGTTCGGCAGACAATGCAGCACGCGGCCGATGAGCCGAATCTGCCAGGGGAACGTAATCCTGCCTTTGTTTCGTGCCAATCCTTTCGCGATGATTTCTGCCGCTTTCTCCGAGGTCACCATGAACGGCATGGGAGAGGTGTTGTATTGGTTCAGCGGCGTATCCACGTAGCCGGGACAGATGACGCTCACCCGCACGCCCATGTGGCGCAGGGCGCCGCGCAGGCTCTGGCCGTATAGGCGCGCCGTGCCTTTGGAATAGGAGTAGGCGGGCGAGCGCGCCACCCCTACGTAGCCCATGATGGAGCTCATGATGGCGATCTGGCCATCTGTGACCGGCTGGCCCCGTTTTGCCATGCATGCCACGGCCGGGTGCACCACGTTGAGGATGCCGCCCACGTTGATGGCGAAGGAGTCCATGGCAGCCTCATGCAGACCGTCAACCGAGGTGGCGCCCAGGGCGATCCCGGCGTTGGCCACCACCAGGTTCAAGGGCGCGGTGGCGTCAGACCCTTCCACCCAGGCCCGCATCGCCTCGGCATCGGCAACGTCACTGGGATGTGCGTGCGCCTCTGCCCCGCGGGCGCGACAGTCGGCGGCAACGGCTTCCAGCCGCTGCGCGTCGCGGCCGCCCAGAAACAGCGTGACACCGGCCTGGGCGTAGTGGCGAGCCAGGGCTGCGCCGATACCGCTGGAAGCCCCGGTGATGAGGATGGATTTGGGTGGGGGAGGCATGGTGACCCGCCGCAGATTGTTATTTTTGAGCGTAAAAGTATAACATGTGTACGTTTTTCGGAGGAGAGCATTCGTGGATTTGGGAATTCGAGGCCGTAAGGCCATCGTGAATGGCGGCAGCGCTGGTATGGGCCGCGGCAGCGTGCTGGCTCTGGCCCGTGAAGGGGCGGAAGTTTATGTGTCGGCGCGCGGCGAGGAACGCCTGGTTAGCGCCTGCGAGGAAATCACGCGAGAAACTGGCGCCAGCGTTACGCCGGTGGTTGCAGACCACAGCACCGACGAAGGACGCGAGAAGATTCTGAGTGCTTGCCCGGAACCGGACATTCTTGTCGGCACCTGCGCGCCGCCCGAAACTACCGGAGACTATCGGGCCATTACCGTTGATGATTGGAAGGCCAATCTGGATGTTACGTTGTTGAGCCCCGTACAGTTCATGCAGGCCACCATCGACGGCATGGTGGAGCGCGGTTGGGGTCGCATCGTAAACATCGCTACCGGTGCGGCTAAGTACCCCACGCAGATTCGAATCCTTTCTGGCGCGCCGCGTGCGGCGCTGGTGAATTACACCGTGGCGGTGTCCAAGATCGTCGCCAAGCACAATGTGATGATCAACAACATCCTGCCTGGAATGCACCATACCGCGGCCATCCATGACCGTTACACGGCGCTGGCGGAGCAGAACGGCACCACCTACGAAGAAGAAGTGCAGAAGTTTGTTAAGGCGTGGCGGATTCCAGCGGGCAAGTTCGGCGATGCCGATGACGTGGGTGCTTTCGTGGCCCTGTTCTGCAGCGAGTATGCGAATTTCCTGACCGGACAAAGCCTGGTGATAGACGGTGGCATCACCAATTCAACGTTCTAGAGGAATGACCCATGGCTGAACCCATTCGATCATCCGAGCTACCCGATTGGCCCGAGCAGGAGCTGCGCGGTCACCGCATAGAGGGCTACCGGTACACCTCCAAGGAGTTCATGGACCTGGAGATGGAGCACATGTGGACCAAGGTCTGGTTGCTGCTGGGCAGGGAAGCGGAGATTCCCAACCCGGGCGATTGGCAGCGTGAAGACGTGGGCCCCGAATCCATTCTCATGGTTCGCCAGGACGACGGCTCCATCAAAGCCTTCTACAACATCTGCCAGCACCGCGGTAACCGGCTGGTTTCCGAAGAGAAGGGCAGCGTGGGTCGATTTGTTTGCAAGTACCACGCGTGGGCGTTTCAGCGCGACGGCGAGTTGGTATATGCCCAGGATGCGGAGAATTTCCCGGAGGGAAACCCTTGCGGCAAGGTCAACCTGATCGAGGTCCCGTGCGATACGTTTGCGGGGTTTATCTGGGTCAACATGGATCCTGACTGCGGCAGCCTGCGCGATTACCTGGGCCCCATCTGGGACGATTGGGGGCGCTACGAGATCCACAAGTGGAAGCGTTACGAGGCGCTCACTACGGTGGCGCCGTGCAATTGGAAGGTGGTGCTGGACAACTTCAACGAGTCTTATCACGTTCCCACGGTACATCGTCCCCGGGGCACGCCGGAGGAACGCAAGCGCATGCATTCCGGTGTGGACACCCGTTACCAGAACACCCGCTTCGATCTCTCCAACGAGGGCCACAACCGGATGATCATGCCGGGTGGCTATGCGGGAGCCACCATGAACAGCGAGGGGGTGATCGGCGAGCCGCTGGCCAGCGTGATGCGCGAGTGGGAACTCGACCCCATGGACTTCACCAATCGCGGTGAGGAAACCCGCGCTGCGCTACAGAAGGCCAAGCGGGAAGTAGGCGCCAAGCGCGGCTACACCCACTACGCGAAGTTGGCCGACGAGATGCTCACCGACGCTTTTCACTACACGCTGTTTCCTAACTTCGCCGTGTCGCTGTGGTCCGACGGGTTCCACTTTCTGCGCGCGCGCCCGCATCCCACCGATCCCGAGCAATGCGTGTTCGATAACTGGTGGTATCACAGCCAGCCGGAAGGTGAGACGGCTCCGGTACGTACCACGGTTCGTATCGTGCCCCGGGACACTGAGGTGGAACACGAGGTGTTCGAGTTCGGTGAAAAGAGCATGGGCCGCACCATCGATCAGGATCTGGAGATCTTTCCTGAGCAGCAGGCGGGCTTTCGCTCGCGTGGTTTCAGGGGCGTTTACCTGTCGGCACAGGAATTTCGCATCCGGCGCTACCACGAACTGATCGATGACTACATCGAGCAGCGCAAGCCCTAACAGTCCGCAACCGCGGCGCGGCAGCAGCGCTAGCCCGCCGCGGACTCCTGTGCCGTTAGATCTGTACCCCGACGTTCGTTACGCCGGGTGAGTGCAGCGCGCAGCCGGTTCAGCCGATGCGAAGACAGCGGGTAGCGCCAGATCACCAGCACCGCGGCGCCGTACAGGATCGTGGGTATCACCACCGTATTGAGCCGCAGCGCCAGCAACTCGTCCGGCCCGTTGGTGCCGTTGGGGTCGAAACCAAACATGGCTACGGTGGGCAAGGCCAGCCCCACGGCGATGGCTTGGAACATCTTGGTTCCCAGCGACCAGGTGGCCATGTAAGAGCCCGCGACGTGGGTGCCGGTGCGCATGGAAGCCACATCGATCACGTCCGCCTTCATGGAGAGCGAAATGGCCGCGAAGTTGCCCCCCGCGACGCCGTACAGGGCGAGTACGCCCAGCATGCCCCAGACATCGCCGGGACCGAGCAGGAGATACAGGGGGCTGGCCAGGCAGTAGATGGTGGCGCCGATCATCCAGGTCTGCTTTTTGCCGATGCGGTACGAGAGTTTCATCCACATCCCTAAGGACAACAGCTGCATCACGTAGTGACCGAGCAGAATCGCCTGGATGTTCTCCTCGATCTCCACCACGTACACGGCCAGCAGCATGAACATGGAGCCGGCCCAGGTGGTACCCATGGACAACATGAGAAACCCGGTAAACAGCAGCATAAACGTACCGTTTTTAAACATCTGCTTGCTGCTGATGAGAAAGTTGGCCTGGCTCGAGCGATGCTTCACGGCTTCGGGAACTTTCCACAGCGCGATCAAGGTGAGCACGGGCAGCAGCACCAGGGCCATGAAACCGACGATGGTCAATCCTTCCGCCGGCACCGATCCGTAGCCAAACAATTCTCCCGAGACGGTGGGGATGAACAGCACGCTGACGTTGCCCAGATAACCGAAGAATTGCCGCCACCCGGTAATCCGGGTGCGCTCGTTGTAGTCGTCGGACATCTCCGCGCCCCAGGCGAAGTAAGGGATGTTCACCATGGTCCAGCCGAGCCACAGCAGCATGGACCAGATCAGCAGGTGCCAGTTGTCCACGCTGCCCGATGGGGCGAACAGCTGCCAGGCAGAGATCGTCATTACCAGCGCTCCCGCGGCGAGCCAGGGTTTGCGCTTGCCGAAGCGGGTATTGGTGCGGTCGCTCAGGTAGCCGATAAGCGGGTCGGTGATTACGTCGCTGATCCGGGCGAGCATGAGGATCAGGCCGATATCAGTGAGGTCCAGGCCCAGGTTGCGAGAATAGACCAGTGGTATGTACAGCGATACCGGGATGGCGGCCAGGTACACGGCGTAGTCGGGCAGCCCGAAGTACAGCAGCGTCGAGGTCTTCATCCGTTCGCTGGGCGCTTGATTCGCCAAAGTCTCCTCCCGTGGCACCCATAGCGTTTCGCCACCGATTGAAGCATGTTATACCTGGCCGATCCAATCGCAGGGGAGGGTGCGCATGAGCTTCAAGCTGTGCGAGATGCTGGGCATGGAATTTCCGCTGTTTGCGTTTACCCACTGCCGTGACGTGGTGGCGGAGGTGACCAACGCCGGTGGCTTCGGCGTGCTGGGGGCGGTGGGCCATACGCCCGAAACCCTGGAGATCGAGCTGTCCTGGATCGACGAGCAGGTGAAGGGCAAACCGTACGGCGTGGACTTGCTGGTGCCGACCAGCATGGATAGCAAAGAGGAAAGCGTTACCGCTGAGGAGCTGGAAGCCCGCATTCCCCCGCAGCACCGACGCTACATCGAAGAACTCCTGGCGCACCACGGCATCGCTACCGATGACCTGTGGGAGGGCGCCATCGTGGATGGCGTGGGCGACGGCATGCGCGAGGCGGGCGCTACGGCAATTCTCGACACGGCGTTCGAGCACCCGGTGAAGCTGGTAGTGAACGCGCTGGGCGCCCCCCCGCGATTCATGATGGACATGGCGCGGGCAGCCGGCGTTCGTGTGGGGGCGCTGGCCGGCGCGCGCGAGCATGCCATCAAGCACGCAGAGATCGGCGTAGACATCGTCATCGCTGCGGGCACGGAGGCCGGTGGGCACTGCGGCGAGGTGTCTACGCTGGTGTTGGTGCCCGAGGTACTGGAAGCGCTGAAAGACTACGACGGCGTGCACGTGGTGGCGGCCGGCGGCATCGTCACGGGCCGTCAGATGGCCGCCTGCATGGCCATGGGTGCGCAAGGCGCCTGGACTGGATCCGTGTGGCTCACCACCGCTGAGGCCGAAACCATTCCCGTGGTCAAAGAAAAGATGCTGGCGGCCAACTCCCGCCAGACGGTTCGCTCCAAGAGCCGTACGGGCAAGTACACGCGCCAGCTCCGTTCCACGTGGACCGACGCGTGGCAGACGGAAGATTGCCCGGAGCCACTGCCGACCCCTCTGCAAAACGTGCTCTCGGGTGCGGCGTTCCGCAAGATCGACAAGTTGGCGGAAGCGGACCACCCAGGAGCAAAGCAACTCGCCAGTTATTTCGTCGGCCAGGGTGTTGGGCTCATGAATCAGCCCACCTCGGCGCGCAGCGTGGTGTACGACTTCATGGAGGACTTCGCCGCTGCGGCGGAGCGGCTGGGTGTCGCGCTGGCGGACTAATGAGGCCAGCGGGGTGGTAACGATTGCGCGGCGACGTGACTGTAAATACCTCCCCGGAACCACGGTTTCGGTATCGGCTGGCCACTGTCTTCAGGTTAGCTGGCCAGTGCCTTCAGCAGATCTATGACTCGCTGGGGTTGCGCTAGAAAGGGCGAATGCGCCCCCTCCCATTCCAGCACGCTGCTCGCCTGTTTCGCGAACTCGCGCTGTAATTCGGGGTGCAGCGCTCGGTCACCCTGGCAGATCACGTAGGTTGTGGGAACCTGCTGCCAGGGCGGCGTGCTTTCCAAACTGGGGAATCCGTCGAGTAGCTGCGATCTCAGTCTAGCGACGGCCGCCCGCGCATGCTCCGGTTTGCAGTCGTCGTAAAACGCGCTGACCGCCAGATCCGGGTTGATTCCGACCCGACCGTCGTCACCCACCACCATCGCGTCGTTGAGCGCCGTGGCCGGTGGGGAGGCTTGGATCCTCGTGCCCAAATCGTCCTCCTCATCCGGCATCAATGCGGCGAGGTAGACAAGATGACCAACGTCTAAGCCGACAGTGGCGTGAGTAATTACGAATCCTCCGTAGGAATGGCCGAGCACGATGGCGCCGGGCCGTTGCTCGATGCTGGCGCGGGCGGCCGTAATGTCGCCGGCGGATCCGTTCAGCGGGAGGTCCACGGCGTGAACGTCGAACCCCTCATGGCGCAGCGGCCCGATTACGTGCTCGAAGCACCATCCACCATGCCATGCGCCATGGACCAGCACTATTGGATTCGTCACTTGGTTTCTCCCTATGGTTCTATAGTGCTGAGTAGTTAGCCTTTCGGCGACCGGCCGAACACGATGCAGCCGGAGGCTCCGAACATCCCGCCAACGCCCAGGCACACGGAAATCTCGGCACCTTCCACCTGAGCGGCGGCTTCGCCATCTGCGAGTCTCCTACCCGCTGGTAACCCTTAAGATTACTACGGTTGCCGGGGTTGAGGAGAATTTGTATCAATCTCTTTCAAAATAAGGTGCACACGTTATACTTATGGCGGTCCGATCGGTGACTGGGTCGCCGGCCCGACTAAATGACCATTGCTTTAGGCGCCGGGGTGATGGGTAGATCGAGAGAGGAGATAGGTGCAAGATAAGGGGAGAATTCCTATGAGCCTTCTCAAAAGATTTGGCGCACTGGCGTCGCTACTAGTCATGTGCGCTATCGGGTTTGGATTCAGCACCAGCGCAGTGGCGGAGGAGTCCGAGGTCGATCAGCGGACCATCGAAGAGATCGTGGTGATCTCAACCAAGCGTGCCCGTGCTGAAGCGGTACAGGATATTCCAGTTGCTACCACCGTGGTGAATGCCGACATGATCGCCATGAACAATCTGGTGAATCTGATCGACGTGTCCCGCATGGTGCCGAATGCGCAGTTCAAGGAAACGGCGACGTTCCCTGGCGTGCAGCGTTTCTGGATGCGAGGTGTAGGCGTGACCTTCAGCGTGCCAAACTTCGACCCGGCAGTGGGCGTCTATCAGGATGGCGTATTTGTCGCTCAGAATGTGGCCGCGATTCTCGATACCTTCGATCAGGAGTCCATCGAGATCCTCCGTGGTCCCCAGGGCTCACTGTTCGGCCGGAACACCTCAGTGGGAGCCGTTAACACGCGGTCTAAGCGCCCGGGCGATGAGTTCGAGCTGGATGTGGAACTCACTTTCGGCGAGTTTGATCGCAACGACTACTCGGTGTCGATCATGGGTCCGATTACGGAGCAACTCGGCGGTAAGCTGGCTGTCATGAGCCGCAATGTTGATAAGGGCTGGCTCGAGAATACTGCCGAGGGTTTCGATGATGTTGGCACTCACGAGATCACGCATCTCAAGGGTGGGCTCGTGTTTACTCCTAACGACACTACGGACATTACCCTGCTAGCGGAGTATTACGATCGTACGGGCGACGGAGCTCAGTCGGTCGCGCTGGGAACCTGCGACAAGGGTAGAGACTGCCATGGTCTGGGTATGCCCGCGCGCAGTTGGGACGAGCTCTACGACGACGAATTCCCTTGGGGTACGCACTCCGACCATGAGATCTACAAGGTTATCCTTGAGGCGAATGTGGACGTTGGCCACGGTGTGATCACTTCGGTCACGGGCTACATCGATGTGAACGTGCATTCGGGCAGCCAGTTCGAAGGCATTCCGCCATTCATCATCACCACGCGATTGAACATCATTCAGGATCAGTTCAGTCAGGAGCTGCGCTACGCATCGACGTTCTCCGACACCTTCGACATCACGGCCGGGCTGTACTACTTCACCCAGAATCTCACCTACGGTGAGCAGCGCGCTCAGGGGAGCCGAATCGGCAGCCCCCAGCCGGGCATTACCGATCCAACCAACCCTTACGGCATCCGGGCGCCCATGCACGCGAAGCTCGACCACGATGCGTGGGCGTTCTTCACCGAGGCGCGATTTCATCTCGCCGACAACCTGACCTTGTTGGCGGGTGGACGTTTTACCGAAGAGAAGAAAGACGTGGGCCTTTGTCCTGTATACAGCGGCTCCTGCAAGGCAAACGAAACGCCGCCATTCATCGGCTCTGCTGGTTGGACCAACCTGTCGGGTCCGCTTGACGGATGGGATATCGTTGATGACGAGACTTGGACTGCATTCTCGCCCAAGGTGGCGGTAGAGTTCCGCCCGAAGGACGACATGCTGCTTTACACCAGCTGGACTCGCGGTTTCCGTAGCGGCGGATTCACCTTCCGGGTGGGTGCGGCTGAGATTGCCGCGCGCGACGCAAGCATCGCAGCGGGTGATAACCCGGTGTTCCGGCCGGCGTTTTACGACCGCGAGCGTGTCGATTCGCTCGAGGTAGGTATGAAGTCAGACTGGGCCGACGGACGGCTACGCGTGAATCTGACCGGCTTCTACCAATGGTGGAACGGCATCCAACGCAACATCCAGGAAGGACCTGTTGGCAACATCATTCAGCGCACGGCGAACGTAGAAGATTCTCACGTTTCCGGACTTGAGTTGGAGCTGAATGCCATACTAGGGCTGGATATGCTGGTGGACGGCGACAGCCTGCGTTTTGACTTTGCCGGGGGTATTGTCGAGACGGGGTATGACACCGACTGGATACTCAGTGGCGTTGATCTGACGGATCAGGATTTCGCTGCGCCCCATTCCACGTTCTATTTTGGGTTGAGCTACGATCACCCCGTTGGACCGAATGGTGCGGAGATGCGTTGGCGCACGTCCTACTTCTGGCAGGAGGACTACGCACCGGAAGGTGTTCCGCGTGACATCATTCCGCCGGCCAGCCGACAGCTCGGGCACTACGACACCATCAAGCTGTGGGACGCCAGCGTTCAGTACACGAGTGCTGACGGACAATGGTACGTGCGCGCGTTCGGCAAAAACCTGGGTGACTACAAGTACTATGTCAGCCGAGTTCCGTTTTCTGCCACCTTCGGCGTCGGTTTGCCTGCGCAACCCCGCACCTGGGGCATTACGCTGGGGTACAGTCTTAACTAGAGACCATCAAAACGGCACTTGTGCCGCATAAGATCAACGGGCCGTGTTTTCACGGCCCGTTTTTTTTGCGCCGTGTACCATAGTGCAGCAAGTACGCCAGGAGATGTGCCAGTGGTCCGCTTCAGCCTCATGCTTCCGACCTTTGTCGATGCCGCTGCGTCGCGCCCGTACGCGCGCACCATCGCGTTTGCCGAGCGAGCGGACGTGCTCGGCTACCACATGGGTACGTTTGGCCATCACTCTTTCACCCCAGAGATCGGTGATCCGGCCGCGCCATTCGCCTTGCTGTCGGCCATCGCCGCCCGCACAGAGCGGTTGCGTCTTGGCACCGGCGTGTATCTTGCACCCCTGCACCATCCGGTCACTCTGGCCGAGCAAGCGGCCACTCTGGATCAGATCTCCGGCGGTCGTGCTGTCTTGGGTGTGGGACTGGGCTACCGGCCATACGAATACGAGGGGTTCGGTCTGGATTTCCACCGCCGCGGTGGGCGCCTGGAGGAGACGTTGACGGTTTTGCGGAACGGATGGAGCACAGGGGATTTCGGGTTTGATGGTGAGCATTTCCAGATTCCTTCCTGCGCCGTCAATCCGCCCTGCGTGCAGCGGCCGCACCTCCCCATCCTGGTAGGTGGCTCCGCGCCCCGCGCCATCGAGCGAGCGGCTCGTTTGGGTGACGGTTGGTTCGCGCTGCCCCAGGAGTCCCTGGCGGTGATGCAGGCACAGGTCGATCAGTATCGTGATTCCTGCCGTGCTCACGGCCGCACGCCCTATATCTGTCTGATGCGCAACGCCTGGGTCGCGCCTACCATGGGCCAGGTGGCGTCGGAATGGCTTCCGCGCATGGTGGACTTTCACCACACTTTTGCCGAGGCTCGTGCCACGCGTGATGACGAGGTGATCGAACGGCTACTAGCTGGCGAGGCGTTTTCGCTTGAGGAATACATCGAAGCACGTGCCGTGGCAGGCACTCCCGAAATGTGTATCGCCGAAATCCAGCGCTGGGTGGACGCCATTGCGCCCGATGAGTTCTCCCTCATATTCGGTGGGTCGGATGACTACGTGCGTCTGTCCGAGGCGGTGGAGCTGTTTGCTAGGGAGGTCATGCCGGCGTTTGCGTGAGGCCTTGTAGCGAGGAATTTGCCTAGCGCCCGGGCTCAGGGCTTAATGGCCGGATGCCCAAACTTTCTATTCTTGATCTCTCGCCTATTGTTCAAGGCAGCACCCCCGGTCAGGCGCTGGCCAACACCCTGGACCTGGCCCAGCATGCCGAAGCGTGGGGATACCAGCGCTACTGGCTGGCGGAACATCACAACATGCAGGGGATTGCCAGCGCGGCCACTTCCGTGGTCATCGGGCACGTGGCGGGGGGAACGTCAAAGATTCGCGTGGGGGCCGGCGGGGTGATGCTGCCGAACCACTCGCCCCTGGTCATCGCCGAGCAGTTTGGCACCCTGGAAGCCCTGTATCCGGGGCGCATCGATCTGGGGCTGGGGCGTGCGCCGGGCACCGACATGGTCACCGCCGGCGCGTTGCGCCGGAACCTGGACGCGGCCGTGGACGACTTTCCCAGAGATGTGGTGGCGCTGCGCAACTACTTTGGTGAGCCGCGGGAAGGTCAGCGGGTGCACGCCGTACCGGGCGAGGGGATGAAGGTGCCCTTGTGGATATTGGGCTCCAGCATATACGGTGCCAGTCTGGCGGCGGCACTGGGATTGCCGTATGCGTTCGCTTCCCATTTTGCGCCAGCCATGATGGAGCAGGCCATCGAGGTGTACCGGTCTCGCTTCGAGCCCTCCGAGCAACTGGAGGAGCCCTATCTGATGCTGGGCTTTAACGTCTGCGCGGCGGATACCGATGCTGAAGCCCAATACCTTCGCAGCTCCGCGCTGCAGGCGGTGGTGGCCCTGCGCAAGGGCACGCCGGGCCGCCTGCCGCCGCCGCTGGAGGGTTTTGAAGAACAGCTGGATCCTCACGACCGCGCCATGGTTGCTCAATTCACTCAATGTTCGGCGGTAGGCTCGCCAGAGGCGGTGAAACGCGGCGTGCTGGATTTCATCGAGCGTACCGGAGCGGACGAACTGATGCTGGTGGGCCAGATGTACGACCATGACGCCCGTTTGCACTGTTTCGAAATCGTGGCTGAACTCAACGGCTAAGCGAAAGATAGATATTCTTCTATTAATCAATGAGATGGGGCATTATCCTCGTTGTGCACTCACTCAAGAAACTTGAGTAAGCAAGCGCGCGAACAGCACCCGAACTGCAATCGACAACCTTAAGGGGTACGACATGGCTGCACCTTTTCCCAATCATCCGAACCTGGTGGGTGGGTTCGCGCCGATCCACATGGAATGCGATTACCCCGACCTGGTGGTGGAGGGTGAGGTGCCCAAGGAACTGTCGGGCGCGTTCTTCCGCAACGGCCCCAACCCCCAGTTCGCGCCGCGCGGCGATTACCACTGGTTTGGTGGTGACGGCATGATCCACGGCTTTTATATCCGTGAGGGCAAGGTCTCGTACCGCAACCGCTACGTACGCACGGTCAAATGGAACAAGGAGCACGAGGCGGGCAGGGCCCTGTTCGGCGCCTTCAATCCCATGGATAACGACCCCAGCGTTCAGGGAATCGAAACCGATGGCCTCGCCAACACCAACGTGGTCTGGCATGCCGGCAAGCTGCTGGCCCTGGAAGAGGCGCACGCGCCGTTCGAGCTGGACCCGCACACGCTGGAATCCAAAGGTGCCATGAACTACGAGGGCAAGCTCAAGGGTCCCATGACGGCGCATCCGAAGATCGATCCGGAAAACGGCGAGATGCTGTTCTTCGGCTACAACGCGGACGGCTTGATTTCCGAGCACATGGTTCTCCACGTGGCTGACAAAGACGGCAACCTGATTCGCTCGGAGGCGTTCACGGCGCCCTATGCTTCCATGGTGCACGACTTCATGGTCACCCGTGACCATGTCATCTTTCCCATCATGCCGCTCACTGGGTCACTGCAGCGCGCGATGACCGGTGGGCCCGTGTATGCCTGGGAGCCGGAGAAGGGTGTGCATATCGGCATCATGCCGAGAAACGGCAGTGTGGACGAACTGCGTTGGTTCCGCGGGGAGCCGTCGTTCGTCTTTCATCCGATGAATGCGCACACCGATGGCGACATCGTCACGTGTGATGTGTGCGAGTTCGAAGAGGCGCCGTTATTTCCGTTAGTGGACGGCACCCCGGGCGATCCGTCCAAGGCAGTGCCGCGGCTGACGCGCTGGACCTTCGACCTCGGGCGCAATAGCGATGACTACGGCTGGGAGCGCCTAGACGACATCGCCTGCGAGTTTCCGCGTCTGGACGAACGCCGCACCGGCATGAGCTATCGCTACGGCTACTTCGCCTGCGACACGAACCCGGAATTCAAGGTGGGTGGCTTCAACGGCATCGGTGTGCGCGACCACCATACCGGCAAGCTTGAGGTGTTCGATGTGGGCGAAGGATGCGCCACCAACGAGCCCATCTTCGTGCCGCGTGCTGAGGACGCGGAAGAGGGCGACGGTTTCCTGCTGGCCAACGTTTACAGCGAAGCCCGCAAGGCGAGCCACCTGGTGATTCTGGATGCGCGCAACGTCAGCGATGGTCCTTTGGCCACCGCGTACCTGGATCACCGGGTGCCGTTCGGCTTCCACGGCAACTGGGCGCCCATCTAACGCCCTTGGGCTCGCGCGGCTTCCAGTTCGGCGCGCAGCGCCAGGTGTCGGTCTTCGGTGAGCGGGTACTTCCAGGCGATTAGGGCCGTCAGCAGCATGCCGGCGGCCGGCCCGAACACGAACAGCAGTTTCAGCCCCGCAGTGGACCCTTCGTCCATGCCTACTTCAGAGGACGGCACGTAGCCGGTGAGCGACAGTAGGCCCAACGCGATGGCCGGGCCCATCGACAATGCCACCTTGGTGGCCAGCGACCACACGGCGAAGTACCAGGCGGTTCGGTCCTCGCCGCTCTCAAGCCGGTCCACATCAATCACGTCGGCTTTCATCGAGTTGGGAATCACCCAGAAGCAGCCGGCGAGGAAGCCGGTGACGGCGGTGATGGGCAGCATCCAGTAGAAGTCGCCGGCGCCCAGCAACAGGTAGCCCAGCATAAAGAACGAAAATACCAAGAGCGAGTAGCACCATGCCCTGTGCTTGCCCACCATGCTGGAGTACTTCACGAAGAAGGGGATGCCCGCCAGATTGAACAGGTAGTACACCATGAGCTGCAGGATGGCGTTGTCGTGCTCCTGCAGCACGCTGCGCACGTAAAATACGATGAGCGCCGTGGAGATGGAGGTGCCCAGCTGATTGATGAAGAAAGCGGCCACCAGCCGCTTGAACGGCGCGTTGCGCCACATGATCTTCAGGCCCGGAATCAGTGGCATACGTGCCGGGATGAAATCCTTACCCTCCGGCACCATGGAGACGGTGAGTCCCACTGTGAGCGGCAGCAGAATCAACGTCATGGTGCCCACCAGGAACAGAGTTTCCTCCGTACCGCCGTAGGCACAGCAGAAGATGGCGATTACCGGCACCAGCTTGCTCACCACGTTGGCGCCAAGGCCAATGGCGGAACGCCAGCCGGTGATACGTGAGCGCTCGTTGTACTCCGGTGACAGCTCCGCCGCCCAGGCGTAGTACGGAATGAACAGCATGGTCCAGCCGAACCACAGCGTAACCAACCACCCCAACAGATACAGGGCCGACACGTCGTCGGGGTCGGGCATGAACAGCTTGTAGATGGACAGCATCAGAATCGGCACGGAGGCTACCATCCAGACCCGCCGGCGCCCCCAGCGCGTGCGTGTCCGATCCGACAGCCAGCCGATGAGCGGGTCAGTCACCGCATCGAACACCCGGGAGGCCATGAGCACCAGGCCTACCGCGGCCAGACTCACGCCCAGGTCCTGACCGTAATAATTGGGCACGAAGGCCGCCACCGGAACGCCTGCCATCTGGATAGGCATGTCGGCCAGGCCGTAGTAGAACAGTCTCTTGCGCGAAAGCGGTTTGGCTGCGTCGTGCTCGCCGTCACCCGGGGCCGCGGAAAGGTTTGCGTCGTCGGTTGTGTCAGCGGGCACGCAAGGCCTCCAGCTTCGACCGAATCTCCTGATGTTTTTCCTGGGTGAGGGGGTGCCCCCAAGCGATGATGGCCGCCAGCCAGAAACCAATGGCGGGACCAAACACGTAGAGCAGCTTGATCCCCAGCAACCCGGCCTCCGTGGGTTCCGGATTAACGGATGGATCGTAGCCCATGATGGCCAGCAGCGGCAGGGCGATACCTGGACCGATGGACTGACCTACCTTCGTGGTGAAAGACCACACCGCGAAATACCAGGCGGCACGGTCTTCCCCCGTATTCAGCGTATCCACGTCGATCACGTCCGCCTTCATGGAGTTGGGCAGCACCCAGGCAGCCCCGCCCAGGAATCCGGTGATGGCGCCGATAGGCAGCATGTAGACGAAATCCCCGGGCCCTAGGAACAGATAGCCGCATTGAAAGGTGGCAAAAAGGCTGAGTCCAATGGCCCAGGCCCGATGCTTACCCACCTTGCCGGAGAACCAGATCCACAGGGGGATGCCGCTGAGATTGAACAGGTAGTAGGTGAGCAGAAACTCGATGGGACGCGCTTCTTCCTGCAGCACCTCGCGGATGAAGAACACCACTAGCACGGTGGAGATGGAGGAGCCCAGCTGGTTGATGAAGAAGGCCAGCACCAGACGTTTGAACGGGGCGTTCTGCCACATCATCTTCAATCCCGGAATTAGCGGGATTCGGGTAGGCAGATAGTCGCGGCCTTCGGGCACCTTGGCCACCGTGAGGCCGACGGTGAGCGGCAGCAGGATCAGCGTCATGGTGCCCACCAGAAAGAGCGTCTCCTGGGTGCCGCCGTAGGCACAGCAGTAGATGGCGACCACCGGCACCAGCTTGCTGATCACATTGGCCGCCATGCCGATCCAGGATCGCCAGCCGGTAATGCGAGTGCGCTCGTTGTAGTCGGGGGAGAGCTCGGCGGCCCAGGCGTAGTAGGGGATGAACAGCATGGTCCAGCCGACCCACAGTCCTACCAGCCACCCAAGCAGGTAGCCGGCGCTGACCTCGGCCGGGTCGGGCATGAACAGCTTGTAGATGGACAGCATCATCAGCGGCACCGAGGCTACCATCCACACGCGCCGGCGGCCCCAGCGCGTGTTGGTGCGGTCCGACAGCCAGCCGATGGCAGGATCTGAGATCGCGTCGAACAGCCGCGTGAGCAGCCAGATGGTACCCACCGCACCGATGCTCACGCCCAGATCCTGGCCGTAGTAGTTGGGGATGAAAGCGGCGATGGGAATGCCCGCCATCTGAATGGGCATGTCCGCCAGGCCGTAGTAGAACAGCGTCTTGCGCGACAGCGGTCTGGTGGCCGACGCCGCCTGTTGTGGTTGTGTGGCCAAACGCTCCCCTCTCGGCTTGCCCCACCGGCAGCGTTCGCTGCCGGACCCTTATCAAGTATAACGTGGTTCCCTTATCTGAGGGGCCGGGCCGCGGGCTTTGATCTCGGGCATTCGGAGTGATTGAATGCGAGGTTTTCGAGGGTGGGGATGAACATGGGTTGCAGGCTCATCGGGATAGGAATGGTGGCCGCCTTGCTGACAGGTTGGGCATTAGCGGCGGAGCCGGTGGGTTGGCCCGCATACGGTGGTGGCCCTGGCGGCGGGCATTACACCACTGCCGCTCAGCTCACGCCCGACAACGTGTCGGAGTTGGAGGTGGCCTGGCAGCATCGATCGGGCGACTTTCGGCTCGGCACCGCACAAGGGACGGAGGCTTTCAGTGGCGACGATGTCAGGGCGCCTTCGGCTTTCGTAGGTACGCCTATCGTAGTGAACGACACCCTGTACTACTGCACACCATACAATCGAGTATTCGCCCTTGACCCACGCACAGGCGAAGAGCGCTGGATGTTCGACCCAGAAGTAGCTCATGAACTTGAGCACCTCACCAACTGCCGTGGGGTGAGTTCGTGGATCGATGACCAGGCAGCTGCTGATGCCCTATGTGCTCACCGCATCATCGCACCTACCCTAGATGGGCGGATACTTGCCCTGGACGGCCGTACCGGCAAACCGTGTCCGGACTTCGGCAGTAACGGCCAGATTGATCTGACAGAAGGGCTAACGGAACACGGCGCCCAGGAATACGGCATTACCAGCGCGCCGGCGATTCTGGGTGACCTGATCATATCCGGCGCCTATGTGACCGACAGTATTCGCATAGACATCCCATCCGGTGTGGTGAGGGCCTACGACGTCCGGACGGGTGAGTTTCGCTGGGGTTGGAATCCGGTTCCACCGGGGGTGTCCGAGCGCGACGAGGATGGCAATTATCGTGCGGGCACAACCAACGTATGGTCCACCATCAGCGTGGATGCCGAGCGCAATCTTGTCATCGTGCCCACCGGCAACTCTTCCCCCGACTACTATGGCGGACACCGCGACGGCGATCTGGACTACTACTCCAGTTCGGTGGTGGCGTTAAATGCGGATACTGGCGAGGTGGCCTGGCACTATCAGACGGTGCACCACGACATCTGGGATTTCGACCTGCCTGCGCAGCCCACCCTGGTGGACCTCACTATCGAAGGCAAGCGGCATTCGGCCGTGGTGCAGGTCACCAAGATGGGAATGACCTTCGTGCTCGACCGCGACACGGGCGAGCCGCTGTTTCCCGTGGAGGAACGCCCGGTGCCCCAGGAAGGCGCGGCGCCCGGAGAGTACCTGTCGCCCACCCAGCCGTTTCCGCTTAAACCCGAGCCCCTCCATCAGCTAGGCATCTCGCCGGACGACGCCTGGGGCTTCACGTTTCTGGATGAAGGGTGGTGCCGCGAAGAACTGGAAGCCATGACCACCGGCCCCATCTACACGCCCATATCGGTTAACAAGGAAACGCCCTTGTATCCGTCGGTGATTGGCGGGCAGAACTGGGGCGCCCCGGCGGTGGATCCCGACCGTCAGATCATGGTGGCCAACACGCACCACGTACCGATGCTCCTGAAGCTGATCCCTCGGGATGAGTGCACGGGCAACGAGGGCTTCCCACAGCGGGGGTCTCCCTACTGTGCCACCATGCGTCCGTTCCTGTCGCGCTTCGGCGCGCCCTGCACCAAGCCGCCCTGGGGAACCTTGGCGGCCGTGAATCTGTCCACAGGTGACATCGAGTGGCAGGTGCCCCTCGGCACGTTGAAGCATCAGGCGTTCTGGCCCCTTACCTTGAAGGAGGGCGGCATTCAGATGGGCGGTCCGATCGTTACCGCAACCGGACTGATCTTTATCGCGGCCTCTGCGGACCGGCACATGCGGGCATTCGACATCAGCAACGGTGAGGAGCTTTGGGCCCACGAGATGCCCACCACGGGCAACTCGGTTCCCATGTCTTACATATCTGGTGGCAAGCAGTATGTGGTGGTGGCCGCCGGAGGAAACTTTACCTCGCCGTCGCCCTCCGGAGACTACCTCATCGCCTATGCGCTGCCGGGCTCGGATTGAGGTCGGTTTAGCTCGTGAGCTCCTGCTGGGTTGCCTTGGCCACCTCCAGCGCTTTATCGTGCGTGTAGCCGATTGTTACTGAAGCCAGGATCAGGCTGATGTCGATTTTCGCGAATGTGCGGAAGGGAATCCGCTCGGTGGCCCTCATCAAGATGGGGTTGATCTGGCGGTAGACCAGGGCATTGAGCATGTCCACGTCTACCCAGTCCACAAACTCTCCCTCGCTGGCAATCTGATCGATGGCCTTTCGATAGGTGTTCATGCGGATTTCCGTGAATGTCCCAGTCGTTGAAGGGTCGGTCAGCAGGGGGCGTAGCGCTCGTGCATAGTCTGCGTTTTTCTCGGTAGTATCCGACACTGCATCAAGGATGTAATACAGGCGGTCGATGCCGCGCTCGATCTCCGCCTCGTCGATGAGCCGGTACAGGTATCGGTACCGCTCTTCCACCGCGGCCCGCAGCAGCTTCTCCTTGTTCTGGAACTGATGGTAGAGGGTTTTGGGGGCAACGCCGCTCTCTTTGGCCAGCTGACGCATGGTCACCCCATCGTACCCAAGCTCGGTGATCAGCTTGCGGGCGGCCGTCAGGATGTCCTCGCGGCGACGGATCTGCCGTTCGGTCATGGTTTTCATGGACGTCCACCTTGCATGGGTTTAGCCTCGGTGAACTCAGTTTTTCAGACGCCGATCGTAAAGATCGAACAGAGTGCGCCACACGGACTCGGCAGCTTCCTCTTGGAACGACGGGCGCTGGGGAAAGCAGAAGCCGTGTACCGTACCGTCGTGTACCTCGATGTCGTAGGTGACGCCTGCCGCATTCAGCGCCGCGCCCAGATCCGGAATGACAAAGTCCTCCACGAATGGGTCTTCTTCCGCAAAGCCGAGATAGAGTTCGCCCTTGATCTTGTCTGCCAGTTTGTGGGGCGAGTCGTCCTGGTCGGTGACGATACGCACGCCGTATAGCGAGGCGATGGCGGCAAAGTGGTCGGGAAACGTGCCTGCGGCGGCGACCACATACTGACCGCTCATGCAGTGGCCCACGCACCCGTAGGGCGCGCTGACCATGGGATTGTTATCCAGGTAGTCCAGCATGCCCTTGGTGTCGCTCATGATGCCTTCCACGCTGAGCTTCTGGCCCTGGGCGAACATGCGCTGCAGTTCTTCTTCCCCCTTGGAGAGGTCGAATCGCACCTTGCCGTCCCGGTAGTACAGGTCCGGCAGCAGGGCGAAGTAACCCTCGCTGGCAATGCGCCGGCACATGTCGCGTAATTCCTCGCGTATGCCCGGCACGTCCATGTAGAAGATCACGGCCGGAAAAGGACCCTCGCCCTCAGGGTGCGCGGCGAAGCACTCCATGACGCCTTCGGCAGTGGGGACGTCGATGTGTAATTCGGGCATATCTACTTTTGCTGTTGTAGGAGAACGAGAGCGTAGCACATGTTATCTTTTTACCGCGTGGAGGCTTTCTTGTAGCCTCACGAGGCGAGACAATGAATCAACGAGAAAGGCGCACAAAAAGGCGCACAA
>DEBD01000025.1:22593-65859 GCA_002348385.1 Gammaproteobacteria bacterium UBA2965
AGGCGCACAAAAAGGCGCACAAAAGGGGAGTCGGTATGTCCAGCCAGCTTTTGAGGGCGATCACCCAGCAGGAGATCGAAGCGTTTCACCGCGATGGTGCCGTGCTGATCAAGGGCGTGCTGCCCGAACAGTGGCTGGAGAAGCTGCGCCAGGGCATGGAGTACGCCAACGATAATCCGGACGGTATGTCAGGTGGCATGGAGGCCGTGCTGCGCATAGATCAGTTTCCCGCGGACCGGGCACCTGACCTGGCTGATGTGATTCGCTCGTCTCCCATCGCCGAAGTGGTGGGTACCGCGCTGGGGACCCCTGTGCGGTTCTACATGGACCAGATGTTCTACAAGCCAGCGGGCACGATCTTTCCGACGCCCTGGCACCAGGACACCTGTTACTACAACGTGGATGGCCACGATCTCATTCGCGCGTGGGTGTGTGTGGATCCGGTGCCGCGCGGCGCGAGCCTGGAGGTGGTGCGCGGGTCGCATCGATGGAATGTGACGTATCGACCAGTGGTGGGTCGCCAGCCGGAAGACGATCCGGAAGGGTATGCCCAAGCGGAGGCTGCTTTTGAGGCGGGCGAGCCCGTGATCGGGCCCGAAAGCCACGGGCAATGGTCATACGCGGACGGGTTCCTCGACCCGGAACTGCCGCTCACGCCGGATATCGAGGGGAATAAGGAATCGTTCGATGTCCTTGGTTGGGACTACGAGCCCGGTGACGTGCTGCTGTTCCACGGACACATCCTGCACGGGGCAACCGGCGGTATCGAACTGCCGCACCCGCGGCGAGCCCATGCTTCCATGTGGGCGGGCCCGGACATCCACTATGTGCACCGCAAGGGTCAGGTGGTGCCTGATCCGGCGGCCCTGTATCCATTGAAACCCAAAACGGGCCAGCCCCTGGCGGATTTCCCCGAGGTCTTCCCCGTGGCGTGGTCTCCATAAGCGGCACCAACAACGCAAGCGATTGAGAGAACAAAAGCACTACGAGGGTTATGCGCAATGAGTAGAGAACGTTTGATAGAGATGACCCGGCACGCCATAGGGCACGCGCAAGCGGGAACCATCGACCAGGAGCCGGATGTAATGAAGATTCCGGCGGCCAACTACTACGACCCGGATCGCTTTGACATCGAGGTGAAGCAGATCTTCCGGCGCATGCCTCTGGTGCTGGCGCCCACGGCGGAGCTGCCTAACCCAGGTGATTACAAGGCCATGGATGCCGCCGGCATGCCGGTGTTGTTGTGCCGGGACCGCGACGGGGAGGTGCGTGCATTCATCAACAGCTGCAGCCACCGTGGTACCGCCGTAGCCTTGGACGGCACCGGCAACACAAGCCGTTTCATCTGCCCCTATCATGGCTGGACGTTCAGCCAGCAAGGCAAGCTGCTGGGTATCGCCTCGCAGGAAGATTTCGGCGATATCGACAAGACCGCCTACGGGCTCACGCCGCTGCCGGTGAAGGAGCAGGCAGGCATCATCTGGGGCGTGCTGGACCCGAACAGTGAGCTGGACATCACCAGGTTTCTTTCTGGCTACGATGAAATGCTGGGCAACTTCGGTTTCAAGAGCTGGCACCTTTTCGAGACCCGCACCGTGCGAGGCCCTAACTGGAAGATCGCCTACGACGGCTACATGGATCTTTACCATCTGCCGGTGCTGCACCGCGAGTCGTTCGGTGCCGGCGGCTCCAATCAGGCGCTTTACTACGCCTGGGGTCCGCATCAGCGGGTGATCTCACCGTCGCGCTATGCGCACCTGGTTGACAAGCCGGAAACTGAGTGGCCCACCGCCGATCTCATGGTAGGCGTGTGGACGATATTCCCCCATGTATCCATCGCCTCTTTCTACGGAGGTGGGCGCAGTGTGATGCTCTCGCAGCTGTTTCCGGGAGAGAAGCCTGGCGAGTCGTTTACCACCCAGTATTACCTCATGGAAAATGAGCCGGACGAGGACCAGGCACGAGAAGCGCACGAGCAGTTCAAGCTTCTGGAGTACGTGGTGGAAGTAGAGGATTACGGCACCGGGCTGCGTCAGCAGAAAGCACTTGAGGCCGGAGGGCGGGATCATGTGCTGTTCGGTCGCAACGAAGGGGGCGGCCACCGCTTTCACGGCTGGGTCGATCGGTTGATCGACGCCGATGACAAGGAGCTGAATGGCCTTTTTGTGGGCTAGGACTCGGCCTTGTTGCTGCTGTTGGGTTGCCGCGCAAGCACTGAGCTGAGTTAGCTTTTGATTGGCAGCACAAAAAAAGGGGCATACGAGATGCCCCCTTTTGCCCGTCTAGCAGGTCGCTAGATGTTCCAACCGAACTCGACTCCCCAAAGCCGCGGTGGGCTTACATTGCGGTAGTCGAACAGGGGCGGAACGATGGTGCGGCTCAAAACGTAGATCTCATTGGTGAGGTTAGTGCCGTACACGCTGATGCGATAACGCTCGCCGGGCGACTCGTAGCTGATGCTGGCGTTGAGCAGTTCCACGGAGTCGCGGAGGCTCAGCTCACCGATATCGGTGTGCGTATCGTCCACGTACGAGTAGTTGGCGTTCAGCGTCAACAGGCCGCCATTGCCCAACGGGTGCTCATAGGTCGCACCGATGGTCATGCTCAGATCCGAAGCCAGCTGAAATGCCAGATCGGAGTTGTCGGTGTCGACAATGTAGGCCGTGCCGGTACCGCTTGGGAAACCGACCACTTCGCCACCGCAGTCTGAGACCGGAACGGTGGTTTCGATTGATGCACCATTAATGTCGGCGCAGAAGTCGTCATAGCCGGCATCCAGAATCCCCATGGTGAAGTCCAGGCGCAGGTTTTCGGTAACGAAGGCGGTGATTTCCAGCTCGATGCCTTTCATTTCGGCGTCAGCCGCGTTGTCCGTCACGGTTTCCTGGGGGTTGGTGGCTCCAGGAGGCAGCGGAACGATGCGACCGCGCTGCAATCCCTCTACCTGGGTGAGGAAAGCGGCAATGTTGGCTCGTACCCGGTTGTCGAACAGGTCGGACTTGATGCCGATCTCGTAGCCATCCACCTTCTCGGGCCCGAAAGGCCGCGCGCAGGTGGCGGTCTGGCCGCAGCGACCGTTGAAGCCGCCACTCTTGAAGCCCTTCTGGTAGGAAGCGTAGGCCATCACGTCGTCATTGATCTGATACTTGACGGCGAACTTCGGCCCGGCGTTATCCCAGGATTGGGAGTAGTCCTGGCGCGCGCCTGGCGTGCCGACGCCGAAGGTTTGTTGGAAGAAGTCCTTCTTCTCGTCGGTATAACGGGCACCAGCGGTAAGCGTCAGCTGGTCCGTGACGTGGAAATTCACTTCGCCGAATATCGACCAGGCCTCGTGCTCCTGCCCGGTGATACTGATCAGCGGGATCACGAATGCGTTGGGGTTGGGCGGGGACAGGCGGTCCGAGCCGATACCCGTGCGGCGCTCCAGGTCGTATTCCTGCTTGAAGAAGAACACGCCGCCGACGAAATCGAAACGCTCGAAGGCGGTTGAGAGGAACTTCAACTCGGTGGAAAACTGCTCGTGAGGCTGGCGGCGATCCACCAGGAACATGTCGTAGGCGCCTACGGCGTCCGCGTCGTACACCCAGGTTTCCTCGGTGTCGCGGATATTGGATAGCAGGGTAAAGGTACCCATAGGCACGTCCCAGTTCAGCTCACCCGTTATGGAGTAGATCTCGATGTCTACGAATCCCGGGTCCGTCACATCGGCGTCGTAGTCGTCGCTCTTGGAGTCCAGCTCGTCGAACGGCGTGCCGCAGTAACCGTGGTTGCTGCATAGCGATCGTGCGGGGCCGGAGTAGTTCTTTTGCGGGCGAATGTCCGACTTGTCGCGATGGAACTCACCGATGAGGGTCAGGTCCACGGTGTCGCTGAATATGAAATGCAGAGTGGGTCGAATCGTCAGCTTGTCGTCTTTGCCGATGTCGCGAGGCGAGCTGTTGGCAGTTTCCTGACTGTTGTACCAACCGGAGCTGTTCAGCGAATAGGCAGCAATTCTGGCGTTCAGCCGCCCGTCGATAATGGGCACGTTCACTGCGCCACGAAAGTCCTTTCGGCCGTAGTCGCCGATGGTGACCTTGCCCGACGTCTCGAACTCGTCCACCGGACGCTTGGTCCGCAGCTGGATGGCGCCGGCCGTGGTGTTGCGTCCGAACAGCGTGCCCTGAGGACCGCGCAGAATTTCCAGAGATTCCACGTCGAACATATCCAGATTGTTCATGGTGGGGCGCGCGTAATACACGCCGTTGACCATGGTGGCCACCGGTGGATCGAAGGTGGAGTCCACGTCAGTGAGCGTGTAACCGCGAATGGACGGAGTCGCCTGGGTGGAAAGCAGACCTCGGTTGATGCTGACGTTCGGCGCCAAAAACGGCATGGAGCCGATGTCGGAAGAGAACGTCATATCGATTTGCCGAGCCGTGATCACGGTGGAGGCAACCGGGGTTTCCTGCAGCGGCTCCTCGCGCCGGGTTGCCGTACTGATGACTTCCTCGACGTAGCCTGAGCTCTGATCGGTTGCTTCGTGATCGTCGCTCCATGCGGGCGCTGTCCACATCAGGGTGGCCAGTACCGGTAGCGCGAGCAGTCTGCTCGCGAGGGTTTTCAGAGTGGTTAATGGCATCTATTTCTCTCCAATAGCAAATGTGCCGCTTCCTCCTGTTATTAATGCGGGGGGAAGATGTGGCAATGGTAACGATTTGGCGCTAAGCTGCAAGAAAAAAGTGTTATAAATCAGTCACTTATAATTTCATCGAATGCATATAATAAGATTTATTAGTTTTCCTAATTATTACGAACGCTAATCATGGCTGATCACCTGACTAATATGCTGCCCACGCTGCACAGCGAGCTGACGCTCAACGAGTTGCGTCACGTGCTGCTCCTGCACCGTACGTTGAGCTTCAATCGTGCCGCCGAACAGGCCGGGGTGTCCCAATCTGCTTTGAGCCAGTCGATCAGTCGTATCGAGCAGCGATTGGGCGTGGTGCTTTTCAATCGCACGCGACGCAATGTGACGGCCACCACCTTCGCCGATGTCATCGCCGAGCGCGCTGAGTCGGTGCTCAACGCCTTGGAAGAAATGGACTCGCGCATCGGAGCCATGCGCGAAACACAAGAGGGCAGCGTGCGCTTTGGCATGGGTCTGGTGCCGGCGGCCATGTTGCTTAATGATGCTATGGCCGCTTTTCGGGCTGGTCACCCACGCATCAAGGTGAAGGCCATTGTGGATTATCCCGATGAGATCCTGAGCCGGGCCGTGGCCGGAGACATCGAATTCATGGTGGCCGCCGATCTGGCGCAGATCCGCGATTACAGCTCGGAGCACGAGCGGCTGTTCGAATTTCGCAACGAGTTGATCTGCCGCCCCGGGCATCCGCTCACGGAGCTCAACGTCATCAGCTTTCGCGATCTCATGCGTTACCCGGCCGTGAGCTTTCCTAACCGCTTTATGAAAACGCGCATGCTCAATCTCATGGAGACCAGCGAGGAAATTGATCTACTGCACCGCAACTACCCGGCCGTGGAGACTCAGCAACCGGCTGACCTGGCGAATTTGGTTGCCACCACCGATTTCGTGATGTACGTGCCGAACGTTACCCTTCGCGACTGGGTGAGCTCAGGAAGGCTGGTAACGCGCCGGATCGATGACCTGGATTCATCGATGGGAGTGGACCTGGTATGGCGTCAGGGAGTCAGCTTGTCGCCGGCGGCCGAAGAGATGATGAACATTCTGCGGAACCTATCCGCAGCACTAGACTAGCATTGGAGATACGTAGCACATGGATAACTTCCGTCGCATAGGAATCTTGTTGTGGGGATTTGCGCTCCAGGGCGCGGCGATGGCGGCGGAATACTCCGCGCCCGTCGATCAGAACTACCCCAAGAACGTTTATTGGGGTGACACCCACCTGCACACGCGCAACTCGCCGGATGCCTACTCCATGGGCAACATGAACCTGACGCCGGCTGACGCCTACCGCTTTGCCCGCGGGCAGGAAATAGTGGCGCACAATGGCATGCGCGTGCAGTTGCGGCGGCCGTTGGATTTTCTGGTGGTGTCCGACCACGCGGAGTACATCGGCGCCATGTACCGGTTCTACGTCAACGACCCCATCGTGGTGAACACTGATACCGGTCGGATGTGGCAAGGTTTCACGGAGCAGGGCCGTCCCGACCTCGTTTACGGCAGTTTTGTCGACAGCATGCAGGATCCGGAAAACAACCCGGTGCTTCCCAGGCCGGCTCGGATGCGTATCTGGGAAGACGTCGTTCAAACGTCAGACGAGTTCAACGACCCGGGCCGGTTCACAGCTCTGACCGGATACGAGTGGACTTCCATGATCAACGGGAACAATCTGCACCGGGTCGTGGTGTATAAGGATGGCGCTGATAAGGTGGCGCAGCTACCTCCGTTCTCGGGGCAGGACAGTCTAGATCCCCGGGAGCTTTGGAAGGCCCTTGCCGACTACGAGCAAGCGACCGGTGGCGAGGTCATGGCCATTGCCCACAACGGTAATCTTTCCAACGGCATGATGTTTCCTGACAAATCGGTGGACGGAAAGCCAATCGACCGCGCGTACGCGGAGCTCAGATCCCGCTGGGAACCTATTTATGAGGTCACCCAGGTGAAGGGCGACGGCGAAGCACATCCTACGCTCTCGCCCAACGACGAGTTCGCCGATTTCGAGAACTGGGATTGGGACAACATCGGCCGCAGCGAGCTGAAGGAAGACTGGATGCTCCCCCACGAATACGCACGGGGAGCGCTGAAGCTGGGGCTTAAGTTCGAAGAGGAGTTGGGGGTAAATCCCTTCAAGTTCGGAATGATCGGCAGTACGGACGGTCACAATACCGTTTCCACCACCGAGGAAGACAACTTCTTCGGCAAGTTTCCAGAATCCGAGCCGGGCCCGGCCCGATTGGAAAATGCCATGGCGCTGGACCGCCTTTGGAAGAACTGGAACATCGTGGCATCTGGCTATGCGGCGATATGGTCTCGCGAGAACACTCGAGAAGCTCTGTTCGATGCCATGAAGCGGCGCGAGGTTTATGCCACCACCGGTTCGCGCATCATGGTGCGCTTCTTTGGCGGCTGGGAGTATGAGGCCGGCGACCTCGAGCGTCCCGCCTGGCTGGATGTGGCCTACGGAAAAGGGGTGCCGATGGGGGGAGACCTGACCAACGCCCCGCGACGGCGCGCGCCCTCATTTATAGTGGCGGCTGCCAAGGATCCGGACGGTGCAAATCTGGATCGCGTGCAGGTGGTCAAGGGTTGGCTGGAGCGCGATGGCTCGCTGGGTGAGAAGGTTTACGACGTGGCATGGTCTGGCGATCGTCAGGCCGACCCGGAGACTGGCAAGCTGCCGCCCGTGGGCAGCACGGTAGATCTGGAGACGGCCAGCTATACCAACGCCATCGGTGCCGCCGAGCTGGCGGCGGTTTGGGAAGACCCGGATTTCGATCCCAAGCAGCGCGCCTTCTACTACGTGCGGGTGCTGGAAATTCCGCGCCCCCGTTGGACGGCATACGATCAGGTGTTCTTTCAGCTCGACCTGCCCGACGAAATTCCTCTGGTGATTCAGGATCGTGCGTATACTTCGCCGATTTGGTACACGCCATAGCCGCAGGAGCAGGAATGACCGACCAGGCCGTCAACTACGATGATGTAAAGCAGTATCGACTGGACCCCGAACGCGAGCAGGAGTTGGTCAATACGGCCGGTGAGTGTGTATTCATCTGGGCTAACAAGTCCGGTCACCCCATCGGTGTCATTACCGCCTACGTGCCGGTGGACGGCAAGATCTGGATGACGGCCACCCGGGAGCGTGTGCGCATAAAGGCCATCGCGCGGGATGGCCGCTCGTCGGTGGTCATGACCAGCAAGGGCACGCCCATGGGTGGCGGCAAGACGGTGACCTACAAAGGGCACACGGTGATACACGACGACGCTGAGACCAAGTTGTGGATGTACAACCTGCTGGCCGCGGGTATGGCCATGTCGCAAGACGAGGGCAACGCGTTCACCAAGGGCCTCAATCCGGAGCTTTTCGTGAAGTTTCTCGATACGCCCGAGCGCGTGGTATTGGAGTTCACGCCGGAGATGTCGATCCCCTTCGACGGAGACAAGATGGCGGCGGGGACCGCGGCCGCTTACGCTCAGTTCGCCGCGGAGTCCTAGCAAGCAGGTGCCCAAAAAAAGAGCCGGCATCAGCCGGCTCTTTTGTATCGATTGGCCGGGCTCTACTACTTGATCTTGCCCATCACGTCTCCGAACAGCTCCTCATCCGTCATGAGTTCCTTGCTCTCGGCCAAAGGCTTGGATACCCAGGTCTCGTTGATGAGGTCGCGCCAGGAGATGTTGTGGTTGGTGCCGTTGCCGCCCCAGGATCCGCAACCCAGCGAGAACGTCTGACGCATGCCATTCCAAAGGTTGCCGCTGTTGGAGGCCGCCTGGGGCTGATTCACCATGACCCGGGAGGTTTTGGTGATGTTGGCCAGCTTCATGATGTTCTCATCGCTGTTTGAGTAGATGCCGCAGGAGTGGCCTTGGCCCTGATACGACTGAATGTTGTTGGTAAGCTCGATGGCGTGGTCAATATCCCGCGCTTTGTATAGCGCCATGACCACGGAAAGCTTTTCGCCCGAGAACGGATGCTCTGAGCCCCAGCCGTCTTCCGGCACGATGTAGAACTCGGTGCCGTCGGGCGCGTCGATGCCGGCCATGGAGGCTAGCTTCGTGGCCGGCTGGGCCACGATGGCTGTATTCAGATGGCCTTCGTCGTCCCAGATCGTGCTCTGCAGCTTGGCTTTTTCGTCCTCGCTTACCAGATAGCCACCTTGCTCCCGTAGCTTGCCGAGCATGTCGTCGTAGATGTCATCCACTAACACCACCGAATTGTCTGCTGAGCAGGATGCCGCCAGATCCAAGGTTTTAGACATCTTGATCTTGGCTGCTGCGTCATCGAGATCGGCTGTTTCGTCTACAGTGATCACCGCGTTGCCTACGCCCACTCCCAAGGCGGGGGTTCCGCTTGAGTAGGCGGCATTTACCATTGCACCGCCACCGGTAGCCAGTACGCGATCGCATTGCCTCATCAGCTCGTTGGTGAGCTCCAGGCTGGGTGATTCGATAGCGATGACCAGGTCTGCCGGCGCACCGCATTGTTCTAACGCGCTGCGCATCAGATCGCAGATCTTCTTGTTCGTCAGCTTGGCACGTGGATGTGGGGCAACGATGATGGAGTTGCGTCCCTTCACCGCGTGTATGCCCTTGATTACGGGAGTCGCTTCCGGGTTGGTGGACGGTGCCAGCGCGCCGATCACACCCATGGGTTTGGCGATTTTGACGATGGCCCGTTCGGGGTCTTCTTCCAGAACCCCCACCGACTTGTCGTTGATGATGTCCATCAGCGTAGCTCGAGTCTTGCGTTGGATCTTGAGGAATTTGCCGTCATAGTTGCCGAGTTGGGTCTCGTCTACGGTGAACTGAGCGATCTCCTCGGCCATGCCAGGGCGTGACACGGACCAGACCATGGCACGGATCAACTCGTCCACCTGTTCCTGGGTGTAGTTTTCGATCTGCGCTTGCGCGGCGCGAGAGCGTTCTATCAGACCCGCGATTTCTTCGGCCGGGGTCAGTTCTTGGGTGGCTTGCTCAGCCATGATGCGTTCTCCCTGTCGTTCTACTTTCCGGATGCGCCGGTTGGTCCAGTTGCTTGGGCGCCGGGGCGCCCAAGAAAGCCAAATGTCGGTTTCAACCCGGTACTGTACACAACCGGCTCGTGCCTTGCCACGCCTGGCGAATTGCTCGGCAGCCCCCGTGGGCTCTAGGGTTCAAAGCTTTCCAGTAAGCGGAATTTCTGCACCTTGGTGGAGGACATGGGCCACTCCTCCACGAAGCGCACGTAACGCGGAACCTTGAAGCTGGCGATCTTTCCGCTGCAGTAGTCGATGAGTTCCGCTTCGGTGGCCCAGGTGTTGGGATTCAGCTCGATGAAGGCTGCCGGCACCTCCAGCAAACGATCGTCCGGCACGCCTACCACCTGAGCCAGCTTCACGCTGGGGTGGGTGGCCAGGTACGACTCGATCTCCAGTGCGGCCACGTTTTCGCCCCCAACCTTCAGGGTGTCTTTGATGCGGCCGTGGAAGGCGATGCGCCCGGCGTTGTCCACCGAGCCCATGTCTCCGGTGCGGAACCAGCCGTCGATGAAGGCTTCGGCGTTCTTCTCCGGCGCCTTGTAATAGCCCTCGAACACGGCATAGCCGCGCACCAGGATCTCGCCGCGCTCGCCGGTGGGCAATTGCTCGGCCGTTTCCGGGTCGACGATCTTGATCTCCACGCCCGGAAACGGCGCCCCACAGGTGTTCAGGCGGGATTCCAGATCGTCGTCCGGGTGGTTGAACGCGATCACACCGCCCACTTCGGTGAGCCCGAAGGCCCCGGTCTGCACCGCCTGGGGAAAGGCGTCCTGGAATTTGCGCAGCATCTCCTCGGGCGCCACGTTGTTGATGCGGCGGATGCGGCTCAAGTCCCGGGTTTTGAAATCCGGGTGGGTGATGAGCTCGTTGGTCACGGTGGGAAACGAGGGAAACGCCACCGTGGTGCCGTCGCGCTCCATCATGGCCAGCGCCGCCCCGGCTTCCACATGGGTCATGGATTGCATGGCGGCACCGGCGTCCATGCAGGCCATCATGGGCAGGATGGAGGCCATGTGAAACATGGGCAGCGGCGCCCAGAAGCGGTCGCTGTCGTCCAGGAAGTAGCGCTCGCGGTTCATGTTGACGCCACTGCGCACCAGCACTTCGTGGCTCAGCGGACAGCCCTTGGGGTCCGAGGTGGTTCCCGAGGTGTACATCATGATGGCCGGTTCGCGCAGGGTGGCGCACATGCGGCGCGCTTCCACGTCGTCGTCGGTCGCTTCCGCGGCCAACGATTCGAACGTTTGCTGCGGCACGAACCCCGGCCGCTCGCTGCTTCCGAACATCACCACGTTTCGCAGTACGGGCGCTTCCGGAAGGCTGAGCGCGCGGGGATCTGGCGCGCGGGATAGCGTTGGGAAAGCCTCGGCCAGAAGCTCGGCGAAGTCTGCGTACTCGGAGATGAGGTCGCTGGTCAGCACCGACGCTAGGTCGGCGTTTTCCACCACATAGGCCAGTTCCCGCGCTTTGTAGCGCGCGTTCATGGGTACGGCCATGCCGCCCATGAGCTGGATGCCTAGCAGGCACTCCAGGTATTCCAGACAGTTCGGCATGAGAATGCCGATGTGGTCGCGACGCTGCAGCCCCAGCCCCAGCAGGCTGCGCGCTCTGAGGTAGGCCCGATCGCGCAGCTGCGCGTAGGTGAGCTGCGCGTCCGGGAAGATGATGGCGGCGTGATCCGGGTAGCGATCTGCCGCATGCAGCAGCAGATCGCCCAGGGTGCTCACCTGGATGCGGTGGCCGTTCATCTAGATCAGGCTGCTACCAGGGATGGATCTCGCCATTCCACTTGTAGAATTTGCCTGAATCGGCTTTGGACAGCCCTGCGATGGTGTTGCGAATACCCGACGCACTCTCTTCGGCCGTGATTTCCGCCTGGGGACCGCCCATATCGGTCTGCACCCAGCCCGGGTGGCATACCGTCACCGTGATGGGATCTCCGGCCCAATCCAGCGCCAGGATCTGAGCCACTTTGCTCACTGCCGCCTTGGTGGTGGAGTAGATGTACATACCGCCCATGGGCCACGTGGAGGCGGCCAGCTGGCTGCTGAGGATCATCAGGTTGCTTTCGCCTGCGGCGATCAGGTTGGGCTTGAACGCCTTGGCCACCAGCGCAGGACCAATGGTATTGGTGTCCAGCGTCCGGTGCCACTCTTCCAGATCCAGATCGTCCAGGGTCTGCCGCCCACCACCTACGGCGCCGGCACTGATGATCAGCGTGTCGATGGTCCGGTCGCCGATTGCGGCGGCGGCCGCTTCGATGGAGCCCGGATCACCGATGTCCAGCTGCTGAATTTCGATGTTGTCTGCGCCGCTGGCTGCTTCATCCAATTGTGAAGCCGCGCCCGTGTCGCGCACGCAGGCGATGACGTCGTCGCCATTGCTGGCGTATTGCTTGGCAAGCTCAAGGCCAATCCCGCGGCTTGCGCCGGCTATGAGTACTGTGGACATGTGTCCCTCCCTTCTTCTTTAGGACGTTAGGGTACTACACCTGGTTCGTTGTAGTTCCAGATATGTTTGTACACGCGCCAGCTGCCGTCGGGCTGCCGGCGCATGACATCGAGGTACTTTCCGTGGCTGCTTATGGTGGTGGGCTCGTGGCTCGCTGGGGCGGACCCGGCGTCGGCGGCGTGGGGCGTGCGGTGAATGATGTAGTCGTAGCGCGCCCAGGCCATGTCCCGGTCCACCATGACGTCGCCCTGATCCACCACTTCGATCTCGTAGGAATTGGCACCGAACACGCCTTCCAGCATAGCGCGGTAGCCGTCCTTGCCGTTGATGGGCGGCGCGCTGGTGGGCAGCAGCTCGATACCGTCGTCCAGCACGGCCAGATAACCGTCTACGCTGCCCGCTTCCACGGCCGCGTTCCAGTTCTGCTGCAGCTGGCGGATGGCGGCAAGGTCGGTTTCCACGGAGGGCCCGGGGATGGATGCGCCGGGTTCCGCCCCGGCGGAGGCGTTCTGCTCGCCACCGGGTTGGCAGGCCGCGAGCGTCAGGCACATCAGCGGCCAAAAAAGTAGTTGTCTCGTCGGATTCATGTTCTTGGCGTCGGTAGTTTCGGTTGTTATGACGATTATGCTGGCCTCCGCACTCGTTGTCCGGAACGGGCGCCGGCAACCGCCTCGGAAGCCTGGCGAGTGTATCAAACCCCTTGGCCGCTCACCTAGACCCGCTCTGGCAGGCCACGCCCAGGCAGGTGTGTCACAATGCTGGCCAGTTTTATGTGGACTTCGCGAAGGGGGGCAGCGTAATGCGGTTAGCGGGAAGGGTGGCGGCCATCACCGGTGGCACCAGAGGCATAGGGCGCGGCATCGCCGAGGCCTATCTGGCGGAAGGCGCCCAGGTGGTGTTGAGCGGCCGCACGGTGGAGAAAGGCGAGCGCGCGCTGGAGGAGATGAACGCTGGCGACAACGCCCATTTCATCGCCGGCGACGCGCGCGATCAGGCAGACGTGGAAGCCTTCGTGGACGGCGCCATTGAGCGCTATGGCAAAGTTGACATTCTGGTGAACAACGCCGGCGGCTCATCGGGCTTCGCGCCCATCGCCGAGATGGGTGACGAGGCCTGGAACGAGGCGCTCAACTGGATGCTAAACGCCACTTTCTGGGGAACACGGCGCGCGCTGCCGGGAATGATCGACCGGGGCTGGGGCCGCATCATCAATATTTCGTCGGTAGAAGGGAAACTCATCAACAAGACTACTGTGGGCCACTATATCGTTAACAAGCAGGCCATCGGGGCGCTTACCAAGGTGGTGGCGTTCGAGAACGGTCCGCTCGGGGTTACCTGCAATGCCATCCTGCCGGGTGCCGTGGAAACCGACCTCATGGCCATCACCGGGCGTAACGCCGCTGAGTCCATGGGCATGACTTACGAAGAGTACCTGGATGGCTACGCTCAGGAGGCGGCTATCAAACGCATCAACACGGTGGAGGAGGTGGCGGCCGTGGCCTTGCTGCTGGCTTCCGACGTGGGCGGTGGCATCACCGGTGCTGAAGTGGACGTTCATGGAGGCACCGCGCTCTAAGCCCGTTCGCCAGCCAGACCTGGAGCAAACCATTGGCAGAAGCATCCGTCGCTTCATCTGAAGCCCCTTATCCGAAGCCCGCATACGCCTGGTTGGTGGTGGTGGTGCTGATCTTTGCGGCGCTCATCGCCTTCATCGACCGCCAGGTGGTGGCCATCGTCGTGGATCCCATGAAGGAAGATCTGGGTGTCGGTGACGCCCAGATCGGCTGGCTGTACGGGGTGTTCGCCGTGTTCTACGCAGTGGCGGGGCTTCCCATTGCCTGGATGGCCGATCGCAAGAGCCGCAAACACATCATCGCCGCCGGCATATTCCTGTGGTCGTTCATGACCATGGCCTGCGGGCTCACGCGCAACTTCTGGCAGATTCTGCTGGCGCGCATCGGCGTGGGAGTAGGGGAGGCCACTCTCAGTCCGGCCACCACATCGCTCATCGGCGACTACTTCCCGCGTGAGAAAATTCCCTTAGCACTCACCGTTTTTCAGATCGGGCCCGTAGTGGGTTCCGGCATCGCCTTCGTCATCGGCGGGCTGGTGCTCAGCATCGTGGAAAACACCGAGCCCCTGGTGCTGCCCTGGTTTGGCGAGCTGCGTCCCTGGCAGCAGACGTTTGTTTACCTGGGTTTGCCCGGCGTGGTGTTGGCATTCCTGTTTCTGCTCATCCGCGAGCCCGTCCGTCGCATGCTGCCGGGTTCGAGCGGCGCCAGCCCCAGCAACCGCGAGACCATCGAGTTCTACCGAGACAACTTCAAGACCCTGGCGCTGCACCACTTTGGCTTCCTGTCGCTCAACCTGATGGGTTATGCCTTCGTGTTCTGGACGGTGAGCTACTTTGTGCGGGTGCACGGCTACGAGGCGGCTACCGCATCGCAGATATTTGGCTGGATCTTTCTGCTGGCGGGTCCGGTGGGCCCCATTCTCATCACGCTGCTGGCACGACGGTTAAACGACAAGGGCCATGCGGACGGCAACATCACGGCGGGCATGATCGGCGGGTTGTTCGCCTTCGTGTTCATCCTGATGATTCAGTTCGTACCGTCCGCCGCATGGGCGTTCGCGCTCTACGTGCCGGCCATGGCGGCCGTAAACTCGCCGTTCGGTATCGCCGCCGGTGCGCTGCCGGTGATCACCCCACCCCACATGCGGGCCCAGATCGCGGCCATCTACATGCTGGTTGGTGCGTTGGGGATGATGATCGGACCGCCCCTGGCTGGCGCGTTCAACGAGTATCTGTTCCCCGGACCCGAAGGCGTGCGCTATTCGCTCATTACCCTCACCTGCATGTTCGGTAGCATTGCCGCCGCGTGCCTGTGGTTCTGCCGCCGCCACTACGCGGTGAGTATGGCGCAGGCTGATGAACGCTTTGCAGATGCATAAGCGCCGGCAAACGCCCTGAGAGTGGCTTTTCCCCGGCGATGTCCGAAGGGGTAGGCGCCAACGCGCAAATGGCCAGCAGCTTGAGTCTGTTTCAGGAACTTCCTCGGCGCCAAGTCAGCCTCGTTGCCGCCATGTACGTGGTGACTGCATGGCTGCTTTTGCAGGTGGTGGGCGTGATGTCCGATCCCCTCCACCTGCTAGATTGGTTTGCTGCCGTGGTGTTGCTGATCCTGGTCTTCCTTTAGCGCTGATTGTTGGTCTGGGCTTTCGAGGTCACCCCGAGCCGGAAGAGCTGGCGCGAATCCCCGTGCGCTAGTCGCCTCGTGGCACCCTGTAGTTGTTCGTGGGAGAATGCGCCGCCCGTGCCATCCGTCGACCTAATCCATGCTGATCGATTTCCGCGAGCACCCCGAGGCAGCCGACGCCGTTAGTGATGTGTGCATCGTGGGCGCGGGCGCGGCTGGCATCACGCTAGCTCGCCGGCTGCTGGACCACGGCCACAGCGTGTGCCTTTTGGAGAGCGGGGGCTTGGAGTTCGAACAGGCGACCCAAGCGCTCTACGACGGCGCCAATGTTGGGTTGGAATACTACGATCTGGTGGACGCGCGCTTGCGGTTTTTCGGTGGCACCACCCGCATATGGGGTGGTCGCTGTGCGCTTTTGGACCCCATCGACTTCGAGGCGCGCCCCTGGGTGCCTTACAGCGGCTGGCCCATCGGCCGTGAGCACTTGGACCCGTATTATCAGAGCGCTCACGAGTTTTTCGAGTTGGGCGAGTTCAACTACGAAAATGACATCTGGGACGCGCTGGGGCTGGCGGCGCCGTCATTCGACCCCGAACGGTTTGCCTACAGCCTGTGGCGCTTCGACCAGGAGAATGAGCGCTTCGGGCCTGGTAGCTGTCGTGAGCTGATGGAATCTCCCAACCTGCGTGTGCTGCTGCACGCCAATACCGTGCACCTGCAGGCGAGCGCAGATGCACGCCGTGTTGAGCACGTGGTGATCAAACCGCTGCGCGGTGAGGCGCGCTATGTGCGCGCCCGGCATTTCGTGCTGGCCACGGGCGCCATCGAAAACGCCCGGCTGCTGTTGGCGTCCAGCGACGTTCAGTCGGGCGGCATCGGTAACGAGCACGACCAGGTGGGCCGTTACTTCATGGAGCACCCGAACGGCCGCATTGCTCAGGTGCGGGTGGAGCGTCCCTTTGAGCTCTGGGCCACCATGCAGAAACGCTTCCGGCGTGCCGGACCGCCTTTGGCGCCGGTGCTTCGGCTGAGCGATGAGGTGCAACGCAGCAACCGCGCTCTGAACAGTGCGGTGACCTTCAAGCTGCAACGCAAACCGGAGCAGGGTGTTTCTCTGGCGGGCAAGATCTATCCGAAGCTGAAGCACGCCATGAACCCCAATCGGACGGGGCTTGCGCTGAATCATACCTATCGAGCGCTGCGTGGCTGGATTCACCGCAACGTGCGAGAGACGGTGGAATCCGTGCGCACCCGAATGGGGGTGCGCCAGCTCTACCTCATCATGCGCGCCGAGCAATCTCCTAACCCCCAGTCTAGAGTGCGGTTGTCAGCGCAGCGGGACGCTCTGGGCAGCTTGCGTGCGGATCTGGATTGGCAGATGACCGATCTGGAGAAACGCAGCGCGCGCAGCTTCGTCGAGGTGTTCGACCAGGAGCTCAAGCGCACGGGGGTGGGAAGCCTGGAACCCAGCCGCTGGCTCGATGACCCGACTCCGCAATGGCCCGTGGACCCTACTGTTAGCAATCATTTTATTGCGGGGTATCACCACATGGGTACCACGCGTATGAGCGAGAACCCCGCCCAAGGTGTGGTCACCGCTGACTGCCGGGTGCACGGTTACGACAACCTGTTCGTGGCCGGCAGTTCGGTGTTTCCCACCAGCGGCTGGGCCAACCCCACGCTGACACTGGTGGCTTTGGCATTTCGGCTGGCCGATCACCTGGATCACCGGCTGCATGGCGCACCGGTGGGCTCGGAACAAGCTAAGGCTTGATCATCGCGGGCCGGTAGATGGGCAGCGGCTCTTTGTCCTGATAGTACGCGTCCAACTCGTCCGCGCTCCATGGCTCGGCGTGAAACTCTAAATAGTTCTCCGCCGGATGGCTCCACAGCGCGGTCTTTCGGCCGTTGAAGCTCATGCATTGGCCGTTCAAATGCGCGGCACCGTCGCTGGCCAGATAGATGATGCCCTGGGCTACCTCGTGTGGCTTGCCGAAACCCATCTCCACGGGTGAGGGGGCATCGGCGCCCTGTTGTTCCGCCTGGGCATTCGCGCGGTTGAAAACCACCTGGGTCATGTCGGTTTCCGCCACCGGCCAGATGGCGTTGACGCGGATGTTGTAACGGGTGAACTCCATGAAGCAGGTACGCAAGAGCCCCATGATGCCGGCCTTGGAAGCGGCGTAGTTGCCCTGGCCGAAACCGCCGGAGAGACCCGATGCCGAAATCACTTCGATGATGTGCCCGCCCTGGGGGTCCTGATCGCGCATGGCGAGTGCGGCGTGTTTGGTGCAGGAGAACACGCCGCGCAGATTCACGGCCATGACCTCGTCCCACTCCTCAACGGTCATCTTCATGATGGTTTTGTCGCGCACGATGCCCGCGTTGTTCACCATCACGTCGATGCCGCCGTACTGTTCCACGCAGGTGGCCACCAGTGATTCGCACACCGACTCGTCCGCCACCGAACCGATCACGGAGGTTGCCGTACCGCCGGCGTCTCGGATGGTTGCCTCGACTTCGGCCACCGCGTCCGGGTTGGTGCCGTTGATGATGACGCTGGCACCTTCCTCGGCACAGCCGATGGCGAATCCCCGGCCGAGACCGCGGGACGAACCCGTCACCACGATGCGTTTGCCGTCCAGTCTGCCCATGTCGTTCTCCTTTATAGTGTTCCGTGATCTGCGGTGTTCGGCCAGATGTGGCCGCCTAAGCAGCAGCGCTCACCAGGGTTTCCAGCTCGCCCAGGCGCCGGTCTACTTTCTCCGGCTTCTGTGAGCCCAGATGCAGCACGAGACGGTCTACGCCGAGGTCTGCAAACTCGCGGATGGTGTCGGCGTCGGCGGTGTTAGGGGTGATCACGATCTCGAAGCCGTCCCGGGTTCTCCCTGCCCTGGCCAGCGCGGCGTCGATGCCTTCAATGACCTGCCGGGTGGCTGTTGGGTCCATGCCGAATCCGTACCAGCCGCTGCCGAACTCTGCCGCTCGGCGCAATCCTCTCGGGCTATGCCCGCCAACGATGATGGGGATGTGGGGTTTCTGGATGGGCTTGGGATCCATCTTCACGCCCACGGCGTTCACGTGCTTGCCCTGGTAGTTCACCACGGGCTCGGTCCAGAGCTTCTGCATGAGGGTGAGAAACTCGTCGCACCGCTCGCCCCGGTCCTCCCAACCGTAGCCGCAGGCGATCACCTCTTCCTTGCACCAGCCTACGCCGATGCCGAAGTCGATACGGCCGCCGGTGAGCCAATCCAGGGTTGCGAACTCCTTGGCGGTGTAGAGGGGATTGCGTTGGGGCACCAGCGAGATGCCGGTGCCGAAGCGCATGTTCTTGGTGCAGCCGGCCAGCAGGCCAAACGTCGCCACCGTGTCCAGCAACCCGCCGTTGGCGGGTACCGGAATACGGCCGTCGGCGGAGCCGGGATAGCCGAACTCCATCTCGTCGAAGAGCACCACGTGCTCGCCCATCCAGAGCGACTCGAGACCGGCGTCTTCGGCGCGGCGCCCGAAATCGGTGATCATCTTCGCCGTGGCGATGGGCGACATGAAGGTGGCGAATACTCCGATACGCATGCCCTAAAACTCCCCTGCAAAGAACGGTATTCTACGCTGGATCGACTAATCCGGGGGGGAAGCATGAGCCAGACCAACGACACGTCCAGCAAGCTCGCATTCAATCTGCTCGAAGACGAAACGCGCGAGTGTCCGTTTCCCTATTTCCAGGCCATACGCAATCGCGAGCAGCCCGTGTACTTCATGGAGGAGCTGGGCGCGTATTACGTGAGCCGCTACGAGGACGTGCGCCACATCAAGAAGCACCCGGAGATCTTCAGCAACAACATCTTCGAGATGGGCGCCGCTCGAGGCGGTGGCAGCCGCAACCTGGCGGAGGAGTACAAGGCGGAGCACGGCTGGCGGCGTGTGTCCACATTGCAGCGCACGGACCCGCCCGTGCACACCAAGTACCGCAAGCTCATCAATCACGCGTTCACGGTGGCCCGGGTGCGCAAGATGACGGATTACGTCGAGACGGTGGTGAACGACCTCATCGACGGTTTCATCGACAAGGGCACATGCGATTTCGTGTGGGAGTTCGCCATACCCCTACCTTGCACCGTGATCGCCGATCAATTGGGCGTACCGAGGGACAAGATCTGGCGCCTGAAGGAGTGGTCCGACGCCATGCTGGCGCCCGGTGGAGGGTTCGTGGACCAGGACCAGGCCATCGAATGCGGCAAGCTGGTGGTGGAGGCGCAGCACTTCTTTGCCGAGGTAATGGGCGCGCGCCGTGAAGAACCGCAAGACGACATCATCACCGACCTGGTGAACGCCACGGTGGTAGACGAGGAGGGGGGCGACCCCCGGCCTCTGGATATGTACGAGCTGCAGGACCTGCTCGACCAACTCCTTACGGGAGGCAACGAAACCACCACCAATGCCATTGGCTCGGCGCTCATGTTGTTGCTGCAGCGTCCCGGGCTCATGGAAAAGATGCGTGACGAGCCAAAGCTCCTGCGCAACTTCATTGAAGAGTCCCTGCGTTACGAGACGCCGGTTCTGCACCTGTGGCGTGCCACCAGCCAGGATACCGAGCTGGGGGGTGTGAAGATCCCGAAAGGCAGTGCCATTGCCGTGGGTTATGCCAGTGCGAATCGGGATGAGGGCGTGTTTGACGACTCGGAAGCGTTCGATATCGAGCGCAATAAGGCGGGCGCCCACCTGGCATTTGGTTCGGGGCCTCATCATTGTCCGGGTGCCGCGCTGGCGCGTCAGGAGATGTTCTCGGCGTTTACCATTCTGTTAAACCGGCTGGAGAACATCCGGACCGCGGATCCGGATGACAAATTTCTCCACGTGCCGAGCAGTTTTCTGCGCGGGCTGGAACACCTGCATTTGAAGTTCGATGTGCGCAACCGTGAGCGTTACATGCCGGGCGCGTCCGCGTACTAGGTGGCGGGGCGCCGAGAAACGATTCTCGGCAGCGCTGGCGCGCGGGTTAAGTCCGGCTCGACGCGACGTCAGTCGTCGTCCACCTCGATGGCGGCGCTGGGGCAGGCGTTAGCCGCGGACTGGGCGTTCACCTGTTCATCCTCGGGTACGATGGCCACCAACACCCGGCCTTTGCCGTCTTCGGCTTCCTCGAAGAGTTCCGGATACAGATTGAAGCAGCGCTTCTGCCCCGTGCATTTGTCGGGGTCGATGAAAATTTTCATGTCGCACTCCTGATCTGGGCCCTGACTCAGGGCGCCTTCGCGATTTCAGAGGCTACCGGATCGGACTGGATCCGCAAGTATTCCATCTGGCGCAAGGCGAGCCCGGCACAAAGTCGTAGCTGTCCTGATCGCGGCCGGCGGCGGGGGAGTGCGACCTCAGGCATTCCTCGATCAGGGTGCGAATCTTACCCGGCTCGGCCCGCAGCCAGTCTTCCACGCCGGGGTTTGCGATCATGGCGCATATGGCCACGGCCAAGCGCTCTTCGTCGATATGAAACAAACCCACGAACCAGCCTTTTTCCGCAAAAAACTGGCTGGGACCAGCCTCATGCCGCCGCTGATGATGACTGATTGACTGCTCGTCGGTCAGCCCTCCAGGCTTTTGAACTTTGGCTCGCGTTTCTCCACAAACGCCGCGAATGCCTCGGCCACGTCTTCGTGCCGCATGCGCTCCTGGTGCCGTTTGGTTTCCACGGCCACGTAGTCCGCGAGATCAAGCCGCTCCGCGTCTAGGAAGTTCTGCTTCATGGTGGCCAGGGCACCGGGGGATGAGGAGGCCAAGCGCTTGGCTACCGCGCTGATTTCCTCGCGAAAAACTTCATCGTCGAATACGCGGCTTATGAGTCCCATCGCTTGCGCTTCGTCGGCGTGAAATTTCTCCGGCAGAAAATACAGCTCCCGGGCTTTGGCAGCGCCCACCAGTCGGGACAGGGTCCATGGCCCGCCCATGTCGCCGGCCACCGCCACCTTGAGAAAGGCGCTGCTGAAGGTGGCGGGGCGGGTGGCAAAACGCAGGTCGCAGGCCAGCGCCCAGCCCAGGCCGGCACCGGCGCAGGCGCCGTTGATGGCGGCCACGGTGACCTGGGGCATGTCGTGCAGCAACACGGGCACATTGTAATGGTGAGATTCGGCCGGCACGGCGGTCTCACCGGCCACGCGTGCCTTGAGGTCTGCACCGGGACAGAAGCCGCGCCCCTCACCGGTGAGCACCACCACGCGCACGTCGCTGCGCCCGGCCACGTCTTGAAGACAGTCATGGGTCTCCACCAGCATGCCGGTAGTCATGCCGTTCATGCGGTCCGGGCGGTTCAGCGTGAGTGTGCCTATGCCGTCCGCGGCCTCGAAACGAATCGTTTCCATTGGATTCCCCCCTTTGTGTTGCTGATTGTTGCAGCTAGTCGTCGCCCGGGTGGCCACCTAGCCTATCGAAGTTGGGCGCGCGCTTTTCCAGCAGCGCCAGCGCCCCTTCCCGGGCATCGGGTGCAGCGACGAATGCGTCCTGTACCTGTTCCGCTTCGTGCAGCGCTGCCTCGTAGTCTACGCCCAGGTGGTTGTACACCAGGGATTTGGTGGCCGCGATGGCTTTGGGGGCGGCGCTGTCGGCCATGCGCCGAACCCAATCCCTGGCTGAATCCAATAGTTCGTCCGGTTCCACCAGTTTTTCCACCAGACCCATGTCGGCTGCTTCGGCCGCGCCGATGCGGTCGCTCAGCCACAGCAGCTCAAGGGCGCGGCCCGTGCCCACTAGGCGCGGCAGCAGCCAGCTCGACCCGTGCTCGGCTATCAGGCCGCGCTTAAGAAAAACGGTGGTGAAGCTGGCGGCGGTGGAGGCGATGCGCAGGTCGCTCATCAGCGCCAGCACCATGCCGCCCCCCGCGGCGACGCCGTTTACGGCGGCGATGATCGGCTTGGGAACCTGCAGCAGATACGAGAACAGACCGGGCAGCTCATCGGGTGGCCTGTTCGCGCTGCTGGACACGCCGCTTTCGGTGGTGTCGGCCAGCACCTGGGCATCCAGTCCGGAAGAGAATCCGCGCCCCGCGCCGGTGATCACGATGCCCACCACGCGTTGGTCGGCAACCGCGTCGTCGATAGCCGCGCGCAGCTCGCCAAGCGTGTGGTAGGTAAATGCGTTTAGTGTTTCGGGGCGATTGAGGGTGATCACGCAACAGGGGTCGTCCACCTCCACGCGAATATCGGTATAGCCGCTCACAGCAGATTAATACGCAGGCCGCAGAGCTGAACCTGGTCGGTGCCGTTGCTGGGCACGCCGCGGCGCTCGGCGGCAGCCAGAATCGCCGCGCGGTCGGCGGTGGTGACGTCGATGCCGCCGAGCCCTTCCGGGCGTCCGTCGTTGCAGGGCACGAACCGTAGGGTAGCGTTGTCGAGCTCGATGACGGGGTTGCCTTGCCCATCCTGGGCCACCGGCAGCTCGGCGATCTCGCTCCAGCGCTCGGCAACCGCACCCGGATCGTCCGTCTGAATCTCGGCAGCCACGATGCCGGTCACCCGCTCAAGGCACTGTCCCGCCTTCCAATCAGGACCCGCAGGCCACCAGGGTCCATCTTCATCGTGTGCGTTGGCGCCCAGTTGCTCGTCGATCTCGAAGAAGGAGCCGCCGGTATCCTTCGGATGCAGCTGCATGTTGCGGAAGCCTTCGTTGTCGAACTGATTCACGAGTCGAATGCCCAACTGCTCTATGCGAGCCCGGCGTGGTGCGTGATTGTCACATTGGGTGATGACCATGTAGCCGCCGTCTCCGCCGCGGCGTTGCAGGTAGCGGCCGCCCGCCGTGTTCGCTTCGATGGGCGCCACCACCTCCAGGATCTGATTGCCGATGGGTAAGAGGGCGTTTTCCAGTCCGTAGTGGCCCACCCCGGGATCCCGGTGGCACACCTGGATGGCCAGCACGTCCGCAAGTGCCTCTTCGATGGGCGCAAGCTCGCTAGCGACTGTGGCGATCTGCCGTAATCGTAACCACATAGTCCCTACCTCAGCCCGCAGACGGCTGCTTGGACACGCGTGTCTGCAGCGACTCCACCTTGTACTGCCCGGTGTCGAGGTCCTCCAGTAGCGTCTCACCGGACAGAACCGATTGCTTCCAGCACTGATGGTTGTCTGCTTGCCAGGGTTTAGGCAGCTGCAGTTCGTAGAAGATGCCGAATTTCATGATGGTTCCTCGTCTGGGTGTTGCGTGGGGTGCGGCGGCGGGTTTGACGGCGGAGTGGGCTTTTCCGCCGAAAATTTCTGAACTGCGCGCCAGGAGAACACCAATGCCGATATACCTACCAACATGGCAAACCCGGTAACGATATACATGCCGGTGGACATACGCTTATTCCTGGGAGACCGTGATCTCCTTGTCGGTGATGAATTCCAGCAGCACCGCTTGGCCCTGCCTGGTTCTCTCGATGCCGCGCTCCAAGGCGGCGACGATGTCATTGGGATCGGTAATCCTTTCGCCGTAGCCGCCAAAGGCTCGCGCCATGTCGGCATAGTTGCCGGAAATATCGGTGGAGCCAAACTTCTCCTGGCTTACCTGCATGATAGGAATTTCAATTGCCATCGAGAAGTTATTGAAAAGTATGGATAAGATGGGTATCCGTTCTCGTACCGCGGTTTCGAAATCCATCCCGGTAAAGCCAATGGCCGCGTCGCCCCAGACGTTGATGCAGAGCTTTTCGGGCGCAGCCAGTTTGGCCCCCATGGCCAACCCTAGACCGTAGCCAAGCTGGGTGGTTTTGCCCCAACCGATATAACTCAATGGTGCGGTTGATTCCCAGAAAGGCGTGATCTGGTCGCGCGGGCTGCCCGCGTCGTGAGTGATCACGGTGTTGTCTTTGTCCACCAGATTGTTGAGCTCCCACAGCACCCGATACGGGTTGATGGGGGCTTCGTTGTTGGTGAGCTTGGGCATCCACTCGGCTAGCCACTCGTCGCGCAGGGCGGCAATGCGCTGGGGTACGTCGGCGCGGGCCTCGGCGGTGCTCCTGTCGAGCCCGTCCATGGCCTCCAGCATGGCATCCAGCGTCAGCGCTGCGTCCCCGATCAACCCGTACTGGGCGGGCACGTCTTTGTTCAGGTCCATGGGGTCGAGGGTGGCGTGTATGAGTGGTGTTCCGCGTGGCATCGGCACGCCGAAGCCGGTAAGGGCAAAGCTGCAGCCGATGCCGAAAATCAGGTCGGCGTCGTTTAGCAACTGCTTTACGGGACGCGGGTTCGAGCGCCCCCCCGAGCCCAGCGACAGCGGATGGTTTTCTGGAAACGCACTCTTGCCCTCGATGCTGGTGGTGACGGGAATGTTCCAGGCTTCCGCGAGGCGCTTCAGGCTATCCCACGCCTTGGCGTAGTGCACGCCCTGGCCTGCGTAGATCACGGGTCGTTCGGCTGCCGCGAGTGCGGCGGCTGCTTCCTGAACCGCTGCGGGATCAGGGGCGCTGCGCGCCTTATAGCTGGGCACGTACTCCCATCCCTCGGGTGCTTCCTCGCGGAACACGTCCACGGGCACTTCGATGAGCACGGGCCCCGGCCGGCCATTGCGCAATTGGAAGAAGGCGCGCCGCATGACCTCGGGAATCGCCTTGCCCATGGTGAGCGGCTCCGCCCACTTGGTAACGTTGCGCATGTTCAGGGTGGAGTTGAAGTTGGGGAAGTAATTGGCGATGCGCCGGTTGTAGCCGGCGGGAATGACCAGAATTGGTACCGACTCGGAGTAGGCCTGCGCCACGCCGCCGAACGCATTTTCCGCCCCCGGGCCGTGCTGCATGCAGAACACGCCAATCTTGTCGCCGGATGACAACCGGGAATAGGCGTCTGCCATGTGCAGGCCCACCCGCTCCTGCCGCACGATCACCGTGCGGATGTCTTCCTCTGCGGCGGCCTCCACCAGGGGGTTCACGGGATAGGCGAACAGCACCTCCACCCCTTCGGCCTTAAGCGTTTTCGCGATTGCTTGCGCGACCAGCATGGCGGTTGCCTCTCCTTCCTATTCGTATCGATTGGTGCAGCACTTCCCTCGTTTAGTATTGTGCGGGTTTTGCAACGGCCCACCAACCACTTAATTCGAGGGGAACGGATATGGATGAGTCGGCGGCTCAGGCCAAGACACCCTGGCGGTCCTGGTACGCGCTTGGCGTACTGTTTCTGGTCTACGTATTCAATTTCCTCGACCGGTCCATACTTGGCATCCTTACTCAGGCGATCAAAGAGGACCTGGCACTTTCCGACAGTCAGCTCGGTCTGCTTGGCGGTGTGGCGTTCGCCATTTTCTACACCTTTCTCGGCATACCCATTGCCCGCCTGGCCGACCGGTCCGTGCGCCGCAACGTGCTGGCGGTATCGCTCACCATCTGGAGCGTGATGACGGCGATATGCGGTTTAGCAGGCAACTTCGTGCACCTGCTGCTCGCCCGTATCGGCGTTGCAATCGGCGAGGCCGGCGGCAGCCCGCCGTCCCACTCCATGATTTCCGACCTGTTTGGCGAGTCTTCCCGGGCCACCGCGCTTGCCATCTACGCGCTTGGCATTCCGGTGGGGACGATGATCGGAAACCTGGCCGGTGGGTGGTTGAACGAAGCATTCGACTGGCGCACCGCATTCGTTGTGGTGGGCGCACCAGGGGTGGTACTGGCCATCATTCTGATGCTCACCGTGCGCGAGCCGACCCGGGGTGCATCGGAAGCGGCGGTTCGAGAAGCGGCGGACGCGCCGCCGGTGATGACGGTTTTCCGGTATTTGTGGTCGCTAAAGAGCTTTCGCTACCTGTCGCTGGCCGGGGCGTTTCACGCCTTTGTCGGCTACGGGGTGGGGTACTGGTTCCCGGCCCTGTTCATTCGCGCCCACGGGCTGGGGACGGCCGAAATCGGCCTGTGGCTCTTTTACCTGGGTTTCGCCGGCATGGCGGGCACATTTCTGGGTGGCTTCATGGGCGACCGCATGGCCAAGCGCGACCTGCGCTGGTACGTGTGGCTGCCCGGCATCGCCACCCTGTTGTCGGTACCGTTTTCCGTCTACGTCTACGTGGCGTCGGATTATGTAGCGGCGTTTCTCGTGGCCAGCATCCCTACGTTCCTGGGCTCCTACTACCTGGGGCCCACTTTTGCCCTGACCCAGGGCCTTGTTGGCCTGCGCATGCGCGCGCTCGCCTCCAGCATCCTGCTGTTCATTCTGAACATTATCGGCATGGGTCTGGGCCCGTTGCTCACGGGGGTGCTGAGCGACTTGCTGGATGCAAGCACTGGGTTGGGAGACGACAGCCTGCGGGTGTCCATGCTGTGCGTGCTGCTGGTCAACGTGCTGGCCACGTTGTTCTATTGGTTTGCGGGACGCGACCTGCGCTCGGATATGGCTCGGCGCGGGGAGCTTGACGCCCCCCGCGCCGAAGCGGCTTCTTAGACGTGGGCCGAAGCCCTCGTTCGAGCTGCTAGCCTGCGTTCATGGACTGGGACAGCACCGCAAACCCTTCGGTGCAACCCAGCCGTATGCCTACCACTGCCTGATATTCCTCGGAGTTGTACCAGGCTTTGCAGGCTTCGGCGTCGTCGAACTTGATGACCACGGTCTGGGGGCCGGGCGGGGTGCCTTCCACGGTCTCGGCGGCCACGTCGAAAACCAGTACTTCTCCACCGTGGGCGGCCACGGTAGGTCCTGCGCCCTGTCCGTACTCTGCGTAGGCGGCGGGGTCGTTCACAACGTATTGGGCAATAAAATAGGCGGCCATGGTTAGGGTCTCCCTTCGGGTAATTATTGTTGCGAGGTAATGGTAACCGAAATCCGCAGTGCGGGAAGGTTGCCTGTCAGATGGCCGTTAGCCGGCGCACGCAATCTTCCGCGCTGGTGCTACCATCCAGCAGGTCGTTGATGGCGGACACGAATGGGGTTTGCAGCCCTCGCGCTGCCGCCAGCTCGCCGAACAGGCGCGTAGCGCGCACCCCTTCGGCCACCATGACGCTGTCGGCCATGGCGTCTTGCAGGCTCATTCCGCCGCCCAACTTCTGGCCCAGGGTCCGGTTGCGTCCGTGCGGAGAGGTTGCGGTCACGTACAGATCGCCGATGCCGGCGGCACTGAAGGCGGTGGTCGGATCGGCGCCCAACGCCTCCAGCAAGCGCGCGCCTTCGGCGAACCCACCGGTGAATATGGCCGCCTTCAGATTGTCTCCGCTACCGGCGGACAAGCCATCGGCGATGCCACAGCCGAGCGCAATGACGTTCTTGAATCCGCCCCACAGCTCCGCGCCGTGTGGATCGCTGGTCGGTGCCAGGGCAAACGTTGGCGTAGACAGCTCGTCGGCGAGGCGTTCGGCCAGCGCCAGATCCACACTGGCCACGCTCGCAGTGGTGAGCACCCCGTTCGCCAGCTCGGGAGCAATGGTGGGGCCGGTGATCACGGCCAGGGCATTGTCTTTGCCGGCCTTGCGCATCTCCTCGGTAATCACATCCGACACCAGACGATCGCCAGCGATTCCCTTGGCCAGATCCAGCACCACCTGGCCTGGCTCCAGCAGGGGGATGACCTGGCCGGCCACCGACAGCACGACGTGGGAGGGTAGTGCCAGCACCACCAGGTCGGCGCCGTTTACGGCGACGGCCAGGTCCATGGTTGTCTCCATGCCGGCGAGATCCACGCCGGCTAGGTATTTGGTGTTGTGTCCCGTGTCGGTTATGGAGTCGAACACTTCGGCTTCGATGGTCCAGCCCTTAACGCGGTGACCGTCAACCAGCCACACGCGGGCGAGCGCCGTACCGAAGTTGCCGAGACCCAGAACTGCAATGGTTGCCATAGGCGTGCTGATCGTAGCCGTGGAACGAGTTGTATGACAAAGTTGCCGCCCAGCCGCAACCCATGGAGCCATTTTTGTCCCTACGCCTGACTGCTCTGCTCATCGTGCTGTCGCTGTTCTGCGCCAAAGCTGGCGCTCACGGAGGCGTGGTCTACGAAGATGATCAGTGCGTGCTGAAGATGGGATATCTGCTGGCGCACTTTACCGGCTTTCAACCCCAGCGCCGGGGTGGCGAGGAGTTCTGCGAGGACATCCCGGAGGTGGGGGAAGCCATCTTCGTCATCGAGTACCTGCACGGTCACATGCGCCAGATGGAAGTGGACTTTCGCGTGGTGCGCGACGTGATGGACTTTGGTGTCTACGCGAATTGGGACGACGTGGTCAGTATGGGTGATCTTTCCGACGACACCGTGTTCTACCTCCCGCCGGCGCGCCAGCCCGACGGGGTGCTGCGGGCCAGGCACGAATTTGTCGATTCTGGCGGCTATATCGGTGTGGTCACGGCGAGCGATGCTGCGAGCAACAAGCACTACAACGCAGTGTTCTTCTTCTACGTGGGTGACCGCAGCTACCTGTCGCTTCTGGCGTTCGCGGCACTGGTGTTGCTTGTGCAGCTCGGGTATCTGGCGAGCACAGGCTCTCTACAGCGGTTTGTGAAGCGGCGCTTCGGCAAAAATGGGTGACGCCGCTTGCTGAATTTGGGCAATGAGGTACGATAGCGCCCCGTGGAAGCGGTCATCGATCAAGGCGGGCAGAATCTCTGGCCCTTTCTCGTGTATGCAATTGGCGTAGTGGGCCTGCTGGCAGTCACTCTCATCGGTGGCTGGTTGCTCGGAGCGCGCACCCGCCGCAAGAAAGCTACAGACCTCCCTTTCGAATCTGGCATCGTCCCTGTGGGCAGCGCTGAGCAGACGCGCTTGTCTATTGAGTTCTATCTCATTGCCATGTTCTTTGTGATTTTTGATCTGGAGGCCATATTTATTTTTGCCTGGGCGGTGGCTTTCTTTGAAGTTGGTTGGGAAGGCTACATCGCCGCCGCCGTATTCATTGTTATTCTGTTGGTGGCCCTAGTATATGAGTGGCGGACAGGGGCGCTCGACTGGGGCGTGCTGCGAAGACAAGTCCGGCGTGATTACTCGATGGCCGCACCCGGCGACCAGGGGGGCGTCTAAAGTGCGCTGGCGAATGGTTAAGACAGAGCCCGGCGAATCCATGGCGGAAGCCGACCAGGCTTATGCTGAGGAGCTTTCCAAAGGTATTCTACTGGCAAAGCTGGAAGACCTTGTTGCCTGGTCGCGCTCCAACTCCATGTGGCCATTCAATTTCGGGTTATCGTGTTGTTACGTGGAAATGGCCACCAGCTTCACCCCCCGCCATGACATTGCGAGGTTTGGCGCCGAAGTTATCCGAGCCACCCCTCGCCAAGCGGACCTCATCGTTATCTCCGGAACCGTATTTCGCAAGATGGCTCCTGTGGTGCAACATCTATACGACCAGCTGCTGGAGCCGCGCTGGGTAATTTCTATGGGGTCTTGCGCTAACTCGGGAGGCATGTTCGACGTCTATAGCGTGGTCCAGGGCGTGGACAAATTCCTGCCCGTAGACGTTTATGTTCCGGGCTGCCCTCCTCGACCAGAGGCCCTGCTGCAGGGACTCACGCTGCTTCAGGATGCGGTAGCCAGTGACCGGCGCCCCTTGAGCTGGGTCGTACAAGACGATCAGGTTAGTCAGCTGCCCGCGGACCAGGCTGCGGCAAAGGCCAACCTTGCTAGTCAGCGAGACCTGCGTACGCCCGCACGTATGCGCGCGACTAGCCTCGCTGAGCCGACGACCGTCGGTGATGCACCACTGTCTAACGACCTCCTTAAGGAGAATCCAAGGGGAGATCGGGCGAAGTAGGGCGATAATGTCAGAAGTGGTGGAACAGACCACCGCGGATGCGGCAGAGCATCCAGCGGTAGTGCGGGAGCTTGCGGCTCGTTTCGGGGACGATTTCGTTCATCAGTCCGGAGCGGACGGCATTCCCAACGTGTGGGTGCCGCGAGAGCGGCTGCTTGATGTAATGCGTTATCTGAAAAGTGAAGCCCCGGGCGGCTTTCCGCTTTTGTTCGATGTATCGGCCCATGATGAACGTCAGCGCACCCATCGCGACGGGCTGCCCGACAGCGACTTCACCACCTTCTACCACCTGATTTCTTTGGATCGTAACGAAGACGTGCGTATCAAGGTGGCGTTGCCGGAGGGGGATGCCAACGTTCCGTCCCTCACGGAGCTCTGGCCTGCCGCTAACTGGTACGAGCGAGAGGCTTACGACATGTTCGGCGTGAACTTCGTGGGGCATCCCAATCTCCGCCGCATCCTGACTCCGCCGCAGTGGGAGGGACACCCGTTGCGCAAGGAGCACCCGGCCCGCGCTACGGAGATGGACCCGTTTCGCATGACCGATGAGCTTCTTGATACGCAGCAGGAGGAACTGCGCTTCGTGCCTGAAGAGTGGGGCATGAGCAAGGAAGCAAAGCACACTGACTTCATGTTCCTCAACCTGGGCCCTAACCACCCCAGCGTCCACGGGGTGTTTCGCATCGCACTTCAACTCGATGGTGAGGTCATCGTGGATGCAGTGCCCGATATCGGGTATCACCACCGGGCTTCGGAAAAAATGGCAGAGCGCCAGTCCTGGCATACCTACATACCCTACACCGACCGAATCGACTATTTGGGTGGGGTGATGAACAATCTGCCCTACGTGATGGCGGTGGAGAAGCTGGCGGGCATTGAGGTGCCGCCACGCGCCCAGGTGATCCGGATCATGCTGGCTGAGCTTTTTCGTGTATCCAGTCATCTCGTTTTTTACGGTACGTACTCCCAGGATGTAGGACAGATGTCCCCGGTTTTCTACATGTTTGCGGACCGGGAACGCCTGTTCACCATCATTGAGGCGATTACCGGTGGGCGTATGCATCCAAGCTGGTTTCGCGTCGGCGGTGTAGGCCAGGACCTGCCGGAGGGCTGGGACACCATGGTGCGCGACTTCATCGAGTACATGCCCAAGCGGTTGGATCACTACGAGCGCATGGCGCTGCAGAACGGTATTTTCAAACGGCGCAGTATTGGGATTGGCCAGTACGATACCGCTGAAGCCCTGGAGTGGGGCATAACCGGCCCCGGGCTGCGCGCTACAGGATGTGACTGGGATCTGCGCAAGAAGCGGCCGTACGGCGGGTACGATCAATTTGACTTCGAGGTGCCCACGGCTAACAACGGCGATTGTTACGATCGTTGTGTGGTGCGTGTTGAAGAGATCCGTCAGAGCCTGCGCATCATTGAGCAGTGTCTGAACAACATGCCGGCTGGACCCTATAAGGCAACCCATCCCCAGGCCACGCCGCCACCTAAAGAACGGACGATGCAGGATATAGAAACGCTGATTCAGCATTTCCTGAATGTCAGTTGGGGGCCGGTCATTCCTCCTGGGGAATGTGCCGTCAATGTGGAAGCTACCAAGGGGTGGAATTCTTACTACCTCACGTCTGACGGCGGAACGATGTCTTACCGCACTCGCATTCGCACACCGTCGTTCCCGCACTTGCAGATGATTCCGCTGATTAGTCGCGGATTCATGCTCGCAGACCTGATTGCCATCGTTGCGAGCATCGACTTCGTTATGGCGGATGTGGATAGATAGGTATTGGTGGCATGAGCGAAGCAGACCAACTGATCGATGTGCTTACGAGCGAAGAGGTAGAGGCCATCGAGGCGGAGATTGCCCATCTGCCTGATCGCGAGTCTGCGGCGATGGAGGCGCTGCAGATCGTTCAGGCCAACCGTGGATGGGTTTCCGATGCCAGTCTGTCAGCGATTGCCAGGCTACTCGGTATGTCTGCTGCCGCGTTGGATAGTATCGCCACGTTCTACAATCTCATTTTTCGTCAGCCCGTTGGCCGTCATGTGATCATGACATGTGACAGCGTGAGCTGTTTTGTCATGGGGTGCGAAAAGGTGCATAAAGCGATTGAGGAAAGCCTGGGTGTTTCGCCTGGAGAAACCACTGAGGACGGTCGTTATACCTTGTTGCCTATCGTCTGTTTGGGTGCCTGTGACCGGGCGCCGGTAATCATGATTGACGACGAGCTCCATGGCGACGTGGCCGTGGAGGACGTGCCGGCGATATTGGAGCGCTATCCGTGAGCAGTTCATCCAAACCACTTACTGAGCGCATCGAAACCGAGAATGGGTTGGTAGACCTCGCGGCCTACCAGCGCGCGGGTGGCTACGACGCTGCAAGGCGAGTGGTCACTTCCATGACTCCAGAAGAAGTTCAGGACCTGGTCAAAGATGCCAATCTCCGCGGTCGGGGCGGGGCCGGCTTTCCCACCGGGGTGAAATGGAGTTTCGTGCCCAAGGGCGATGCCGCCGGACCGGGTCACAAGTATCTGGTTTGTAACGCTGATGAGATGGAGCCTGGCACATTTAAGGACCGTTACCTCCTGGAATACGATCCCCACCTGCTGGTGGAAGGAATGATCATTGGTGCATATGCGATTCAGGCAGACAAAGCCTACGTGTTTATGCGGGGTGAATACCATGAAGGCTTCCGGCAGCTTTCCCGGGCTATTGATGATGCGAAGGCTCAGGGTTTTCTAGGTTCCAACGTATTTGGTAGTGATTTCAGTGTGGATCTTGGCATCCACCGCTCGGGGGGTCGTTACATTTGCGGTGAGGAAACTGCTTTGCTCAACGCGCTGGAAGGCAAGCGGGCACAGCCGCGGTACAAACCGCCTTTTCCTCCCGCCAGCGGTGCATGGGGCCGTCCCACCATCGTTAATAACGTTGAGACGCTGTGTAACGTGCCCGGCATTTTGCGCCATGGCGCTCAATGGTTCCAGGATCTGGGCAATGGGGACGATGCTGGCACGAAATTGTACGGGGTGTCTGGGCGGGTGAATCGCCCAGGTCTTTGGGAGCTGCCCATCGGCACATCGATCCGAGAGATCATCGAAGAGCATGCGGGTGGGATGCAGGCGGGTTATCAGCTGCGCGGTCTACTTCCCGGTGGTGCGTCCACGGACTTTCTCGTGGAGCAGCACTTGGACCTGCCCATGGATTACGGATCTATTCAGGCAGCTGGTAGCCGCATGGGGACCGGCACCATGATTCTGATGGACGATTCCATTTGTCCCGTGGCCATGTCCGTGAACCTGCAGCACTTTTTCGCCCAGGAGTCTTGCGGTTTCTGCACGCCCTGCCGGGAAGGACTGCCATGGCTGGAATCACTTCTGATCGACATAGAGGAAGGCCGCGGAAACCCTGGTGACCTTGATGTGCTGAGTGCTAATGCGTCTTACATAGGGGCTCCGGGCAATACGTTCTGTCTGCACGCCACCGGGGCGATGGAGCCGCTGAACAGCGCGTTGAAATATTTCCGTGAGGACTTTGAAGCCCACATCGAACGGGGCGGCTGCCCCTACCGGGAAGGGAGCGCTTAGTGGCCAAGATCAGCGTAGATGGAGTGGAGTTTGATGCCAAAGAAGGCGAGAACCTTCTGCAGGCAGTTCTTTCCGCCCAACTTGAGCTCCCGTACTTCTGCTGGCACCCCTCGTTGGGTTCGGTGGGTGCTTGCCGTCAGTGCGCTGTCATCCAGTATGCTGATGAAGAAGATACGCAGGGGCGGCTAATCATGGCGTGCATGACGCCAGTCGCCGACGGTATGCGTGTGTCGTTGGAAGCCGCTCACGCTCGCGACTTCCGCGCGTCAGTGATTGAGTGGCTTATGGAAAACCATCCTCACGACTGTCCTGTCTGTGAGGAGGGGGGCGAGTGTCACTTGCAGGACATGACGGTTATGAGTGGCCATACTGCAAGGCGTTATAGGGGTAACAAGCGCACTTTCGAAAATCAGTATCTTGGCCCCTTTCTCAACCATGAGATGAACCGTTGCATCACCTGTTATCGCTGCGTGCGCTACTATCAAGATTACGCCGGCGGTACCGACCTGCAAGCGTTCGGATCGCGTGCGAGGATGTATTTTGGGCGCGAGGAAGCCGGTGTCCTTGAGAATCCTTTCAGCGGTAATCTGGTGGAGGTATGCCCCACTGGCGTGTTCACCGATAAGCCGTTCAGCAAAACCTATACCCGCAAATGGGATCTACAAAGTGCGCCCTCGGTCTGTGCAGGCTGCGCGGTAGGCTGCAATACCATCCCCTCGGAGCGCTATGGCCGGTTGAAGCGGGTTCACAATCGATACAACGGATCGGTGAACGGTTACTTCCTTTGCGATCGTGGCCGCTACGGGTTCGGCTATGTGAACGACGATGCGCGGATACATAAGGTGGGTGTCCGCGCTGCGGATGGCGTGTTCGATGTGATAAGCGCCGAAGAGGGTGAGGAGAAGTTGGGTGACATCGTCCGCGACGGTGCAATAGGCATTGGTTCGCCCCGGGCCTCGCTGGAATCCAATTTGGCGCTCAAGGTCCTGGTGGGGGAAGAGAATTTCTGCACCGGCCTGTCCAGTGCAGAAGATGCTTTGATGCGCCTCATCCTGGACGTTTACGAATGCGGGGGGGCACGCATACCGACCCTTGCTCAGGTGGAAGAAGCGGATGCGGTGCTGATTCTCGGTGAGGACGTGCTCAATACGGCGCCACGGGTCGCATTGGCAGTGCGCCAGAGCGTGCGCAACGAGTCACTGGAAATGGCGGAGCAGGCGGGAATACCGTTGTGGCAGGAAGCCGGTGTACGTAGCCATGGCCGCGAATCGGCCTCCCCGCTGCTGGTGGCCTCGCTTCTGCCGACCGAACTGGACGAGCTGGCGACCCACACTTGCAATGGCGCTCCTGAGAGTCTCGCTGCCGCTGGTTTTGCCATCGCCCATCGGTTGAATTCCGCGTATGCGGCTGGAGAGGAACTGGATGGGCCTACGCAGTCCTTTGTGGATGATGCTGCGGCGGTACTTTCCCGCGCCAAGCGACCACTAGTGATCTCTGGCACCTCGCTGCGCAACGACGGCCTTATCAAGGCGGCGGCCAACATTGCTTGGGCACTCAAGGCTCAGGGGTGTGATGCGGGCCTGTTGCTAACGGCCGCGGAGGCCAACAGTTGTGGCGTAGGAATGCTGGGTGGTGGTGTAGATCTGGACACGGCGCTTCGCGCAGCGGCTGCAGGGCAGGCGTTGGTGGTGCTGGAGAACGATGTTACCCGGCGCGCCGATCCCGATTTGGTTGCCTCCGCGTTTTCGGGCAGTACTGCGGTGGCGGTGCTAGATTCCCTCGAGAACGCAACCACCGAGAGCGCTAGCCTGGTTCTGCCGGCGGCAACTTTTGCCGAAAGCACCGGTACTTTCGTCAATTACGAAGGGCGAGCCCAACGTTTCTTCGAAGTGTTTGCCGCTACAGGTGAAACCGCCCCGGCTTGGCGCTGGCTGTCCAAAGCGGGAGCGCGTGCTGGGCGCAATGACATGCATTGGCAACACGTGGACCAGGTGGTGGAGGCAGTGGCGAGTCATCCGCGATTGGTCGGCGTGGCGGATGCGGCACCGAATGGCGGTCATCGCAACGCAGCAGGTAATAGGGTTCCTCGTGCCCCTCACCGGTACAGTGGTCGCACCGCCATGAACGCCGGCGTCAATATTCATGAGCCGAAGACTCAGGTAGACGAGGAGACACCGCTGTCCTACTCCATGGAAGGCGCTATGGGTGATCAGCCGGCTGCGCTCACCTCTTATGTCTGGTCACCTGGCTGGAATTCCAATCAGTCCGTCTTTAAATTCCAGCAGGAGGTAGGAGGCGCTATGGCGGGAGGCGATCCTGGCGTACGGATGCTGGACGCTGAGCCCGCGCAGGTCGATTTTGCGCAACGCTACCGACCGCTTCAGACGCCGATAGGAGCAGAGGGCGATGGCCGCTTCAAGCTACTGCCCACGCACAGCATTTTTGGCAGTGAGGAGTTGTCTGGCCGATCACAACCCATCGCGGAGCGAGGTCCCCAGGCGTTCATAGTCCTCGGTGCCGCGGAGGCGGCGCGCTTGCAGGTTGCAGAAGGCATGGGCGTGCGCTGTCCGGAGCTGGACGCTACCTTTGCTGTGCGGGTGGAGGAGTCCCTGGCGGAAGGGCTTGCCGTTGTCGCAATGGGTCTCGGTGGTCTGGGTGACGAAGTACCTTCCGAACGCGTTACGCTGGAGCCTGATCCGGAATTCGTGCCTCCCACTACGCTGATTGCTAGAGGCTGAGCATGGAACTGGGCTTCATCATGATTGCTCCGGTGCTGCTAGGCGCCATGCTTGGGGCCTTGCTGCTAGTGTGGGTGGAGCGGCGCTTGTTGGGATTTTGGCAGGATCGGCTTGGCCCCAATCGGGTTGGCCCATTTGGGATTATGCAAATGGTGGCAGACCTGGTGAAGCTGCTGACCAAAGACGACTGGATTCCGCCGTTTTCGGACCGAGTGTTATTCACCCTAGCGCCCGCAGCCATCATCGCAAGCATGCTCATGGGGTTTGTCGTGGTGCCCTTCGGCCCTGGCTGGCACATTATCGATCTGAACATAGGACTATTGTTCTTCCTTGCCATGACGTCCCTTGCCGTCTACGGGGTGCTATTGGCTGGATTGGCTAGTAACAACAAATATTCGCTACTGGGCGGGTTGCGCAGCGCAGCGCAGATGGTGACCTATGAAGTATTCATGGGTTTGTCTTTGATGGGCGTGGTAATGCTCACCGGATCGTTCAATTTGAATACCATCGTGCATGCGCAGGAAGATGGCTGGTTTTTCATTCCCCAGATCCTGGGTCTGGTGGTGTTCATGATCGCTGGGGTCGCAGAGGCTCACCGGTTGCCCTTCGACCTTCCTGAGGCCGAGCATGAGCTGGCCGCGGGCTTCCATACGGAATACTCGGGGATGAAGTTCGCCTTGATCATGGCTGGCGAGTATTTGTCGATGATCCTGACGTCGGCGATCATGGTAACGCTGTTTTTCGGGGGCTGGTTGGGTCCGGACTTTTTGCCGCCCATCGTCTGGTTCTCCATCAAGACCGGATTGGTGATCTGCTTTTTTATACTCTTGCGTGCTTCCATACCAAGGCCGCGCTACGACCAACTGATGTCGTTGGGATGGAAGATTCTGCTGCCAATCACGTTGATCAATTTGTTGATAACGGGTGCGGTCGCACTGAGCTTGGAGGGTTAGGCGATGTGGAGTCAGTTGCGCAGCCTCGGGACCGTCTTTAAGCACCTTTTTACGCGAGTGGAGACCGTACAGTATCCAGAGGAAATGCCTTACCTGGCGCCTCGGTATCGGGGTCGTATCGTGCTGACGAGGGACCCGGACGGCGACGAGCGATGCGTGGCATGCAACCTCTGCGCGGTAGCGTGCCCGGTGGATTGCATCGCGCTGCAGAAAACCGAACGGGAAGACGGTCGCTGGTATCCCGAGTTTTTCCGCATCAATTTTTCGCGTTGCATCATGTGTGGTATGTGCGAAGAAGCCTGCCCCACTTATGCCATCCAGCTTACGCCGGACTTCGAGCTGTGTGAGTACGACCGCAACAACATGGTTTACGAAAAAGAACACTTGCTCATCGATGGCGTTGGCAAATATCCGGATTACAGTTTCTGGCACGTTGCCGGCAAGGCTATCGATGGCAAAGACAAGGGTGAGGCACAAAAAGAAAAGCCACCGGTAGATGTCCGAAGTAACCTGCCGTAGTCAGGTCATTTCGGAGCGCAGTTCGGCGCCACGCGACGAACTGCGGGTGCGAGGGGACTGGCGAATTCTCCGCCCGCGGGCGGAGTGAGAAGTTAGGAGTGAGCATGGAAACAGTTCTGTTCTACATCGCGGCATCGGTGTCGTTGGTGTCGACGCTGCTGGTGGTGACGCGCACCAACGCGTCTCATGCCCTCATTTATCTCATCGTCTCACTGTTGGCCATCGCCGTGATCTTCTATCTGCTGGGCGCCCCCTTCGCGGCGGCGCTGGAAATCGTGATTTACGCTGGCGCCATCATGGTGCTGTTCCTGTTCGTGGTGATGATGCTCAATCTCGGCAAAAGCGCGGTGGATCAGGAGCGGGGCTGGATGCAGCCACGCATGTGGATTGGCCCAGGGATCCTCACGGCGGTGCTGTTCGCAGAGTTCATCTACATTCTCGGTGGCACGCCGGGTACCACGTCAGGCACCATCGTGCCGCCCAAGGCGGTGGGGGAGACCCTGTTCGGTGCCTATCTGCTGGCCGTGGAACTTGCTTCGGTGCTGTTGCTGGCCGCGTTGGTTGGCGCCTACCACCTGGGTCGGCGCTACATGCGCTCCCGCCGAGAGGAGATTGCCTGATGGGCACGGCCGTCGCCATTCCTCTGGAACACGTCTTCCTGCTGGCAGGCGCGCTGTTCCTAATCGGGTTCACCGGCGTGCTGGTGCGGCGCAACGTGATTTTTCTGCTGATGTCGCTGGAAATAATGATGAACGCGTGCGGGTTGGCCTTCGTGGCTGCCGGCGCGCGATGGGCTCAGGCCGACGGACAGATCATGTACATGCTGATCCTGTCGCTGGCGGCCGCGGAAGTGGCGGTGGCCCTTGGTCTGGTGTTGCAACTTGAACGGCGCTTCCGGCATCTGGACATCGATGCCGCCAGTGAGTTGGGCGGTTAGTCGTGGAATTGCTCTGGCTTGTACCAACGCTACCCCTCCTCGGTTCCGCTGTGCTGATCGCCACCCAGGGACGGCTTGGCCAATGGCCGGTAGCAATCATCGGTTCCGGCAGCGTGCTGGGAGCCGCCGTGGTGGCGCTATTGGTGGGTATGGAGTTTCTGGCTGCGGGTGGCCAGCCATACGCGCAAACTCTGTGGTCGTGGATGGTGGTTTCCGGCTTTTCTCCCAGCTTCACACTCTATCTGGACGGGCTATCGCTGGTGATGGTGGGCGTCATTACCGGCGTTGGGTCTCTGATCCATATCTACGCTACTGGATACATGGCGGGCGAGGAGGGCTACAGCCGCTTCTTCTCCTATATGAACCTGTTCGTGTTCGCCATGCTTATGCTGGTGTTGGGCGACAACCTGCTGGTGCTGTTCCTGGGCTGGGAAGGGGTGGGGCTGTGTAGCTATTTGCTCATCGGCTTCTTTCACGACGAGGCTGAAAACGGGTATGCGGCGCGCAAGGCTTTCGTGGTTACCCGCGTGGGCGACACGGCCATGGCGCTCGGTCTGTTTCTGCTATTCCGTGAGCTGGGCTCGCTGGAAATTCAGACCGTGCTGGCAAATGCCAATACGCAGTGGGTGGACGGCTCCACCCTGTGTACGCTGATCGCCCTGTTGCTGCTTGGTGGCGCGGTGGGCAAATCGGCTCAGGTGCCACTGCAGACCTGGTTGCCCGACGCCATGGCAGGTCCCACACCGGTGAGTGCCTTGATCCACGCGGCTACCATGGTGACGGCGGGCGTATATCTGATTGCCCGCATGCACGACCTCTACCTGCTATCGCCGGAGGCGCAATTTGCCGTCGCCGTCGTCGGGTTGGTGACCCTGTTCATCTCGGCATTCACGGCACTTACCCAGACCGATATCAAGCGCATTCTCGCCTATTCCACCATGAGTCAGATCGGCTACATGTTTCTGGCCCTCGGGGTGGGCGCTTGGTCAGCGGCGGTCTTTCATCTAATGACCCATGCATTCTTCAAGGCGCTGCTGTTCCTGGCCGCCGGCTCGGTGATTCTCGCGCTGCACCACGAGCAGAACATCTTTCGCATGGGAGGATTGTGGAAGCGACTGCCGGTGCCCTTCTGGAGCATGGTGGTTGGTAGCGCCGCCCTTGCGGCATTGCCGTTTACCTCGGGCTTCTACAGCAAGGATGCCATTCTGCTCACCAGCTGGGACTACGCCCATGGGGGGCCGTGGTTCTGGTTCTTCTCTGCCGTTGCGGCCTTTCTCACCGCGCTTTACAGCACGCGACTGATCGGGGTGGTGTTCTTTGGCGAGCCCCAAGGGGAGTCCCATGACAACTCGCGCGCCAACATGTGGGCGCCGCTGGTGGTGCTGGCCGTTCTGGCGGTCGGCGGCGGATGGTTTGGACTCGCGGTACTCAACGATGTATTGCCAGACGGTGGCTTGTCGGACCAGCCTCACACCGGTTGGTTGCCTCTGGTGACCATGGGGATTCCCATGGTCGGCGTCGCATTGGGCTATCTGCTGTTCTTCCGTAAGTCCACCTTTCTGGATGGACTGGTGAATTCCAGCCTGGGTGAGTCGCTGAGGAAGTTCTGGTTCGGCGGCTGGGGCTTCGACGCGCTATACGATGTGCTCATCGTCAAACCGTTTGTGGCGCTGGCGAAGGCCAACAAGTCGGACGCCGTCGACAAGGTGTTCCGCGGCATAGCGGCCCTGGCCCGTGGTGCACATCAGCTCGTCAGCGTGACGCAAACCGGCCGGCTGCGGTGGTACGCGGCCAACATGGCCTTTGGCATGCTGGTGGTGATGCTGATCTTGGTGGGGCTGCTATGACTTTGTTGGCGCTAATTGGTTTGCTGCTCGCCGGGGGCGGGGTTGCCTGGTTGTCGGGAAGCTGGAGCTCGACGGCGCCACGCTGGGTGTCTCTGGTGGTTCTGGCGTTAGCTGGTTATGTAGTGCTGGGTTACTGGCTCGAGCCCGAGCAGGCGGGCCTTTACTCTGCGATGAACGCGCCGTGGATCCCCCAGTTCGGCATCAACGTAATCCTGTCTATGGATGGCTTGAGCCTGATGATGGTGGCGCTCACGGTGCTGCTCGGCGCGGTGGCGGTGGCCGCGTCCTGGACTGAGGTCACCGAACGGGCAGGATTCTTCCAGTTCAACCTGCTGTGGACTCTGGCGGGTGTGGTGGGTGTCTTCACGGCCCTGGATCTGTTCCTGTTCTTCTTCTTCTGGGAAGTGATGCTGGTTCCCATGTACTTCCTGATCGCCATCTGGGGGCACGAGAATCGCGGTTTCGCTGCGATGAAATTCTTCCTGTTCACGCAGATCAGCGGGCTGTTGCTGCTGGTGGCCATCGTGGCGCTGGTTTACGCCCACTATTCGGCATCGGGTGTATTGACCTTCAGCTACCACGATCTGCTTGACGCCGAGCTGGGCGACGGGATTCAGTATTGGCTGATGCTGGGTTTCTTTATCGCCTTTGTGGTGAAGCTGCCTGGTGTGCCGTTTCACACCTGGCTGCCTGATGCTCACACCCAGGCGCCCACGGCGGGTAGCGTCATTCTTGCTGGCATCCTTCTCAAGACTGGCGCGTACGGGCTGTTGCGGTTCGTGGTGCCGCTTTTTCCCGAGGCCGCTGTCGATTTCCGATGGGTTGCCATGTTGCTGGGTGCGGTCAGCGTCATCTACGGCGGGTACATGGCCTACAGTCAGACGGATTTTAAGCGCCTGGTCGCTTACAGCAGCGTGAGCCACATGGGCTTTGTGCTGTTGGGCGTGTTCGCCTGGAACGAACTCGCCTTGCAGGGAGCCGTCGTGCAGATGATCGCCCACGGGTTCTCCTCTGCTGCTTTGTTCATGATGGCTGGCGCGCTTCAGGAGCGCTTGCATACTCGGGAAATGACCAACATGGGGGGGCTATGGATGCGAGCCCCACGAATGGGCGCGGTGGGATTGTTTTTCGTGGTGGCGTCGTTGGGCATGCCTGGCCTCGGTACCTTTGTTGGCGAGTTCCTGGTGTTGCTCGGGGCTTTCCAGGTGGATGTGGGGCTCACCGTGGCCGCTGCGCTAGGCATCATTGTTGCGGCCGTGTACTCCCTGGCGCTGATGCAGAGGACGTTTCAGGGCACCCCGAATCCCAATGTGGCCACTATGGAAGATTTTGGCGCCCGTGAAATGCTGGTGATGCTGCTGATGGCCGCGGCGCTTGTCTGGCTGGGCGTCTATCCCCAGCCCGTGCTGGATCTGTCGCTGCCTGTGATCGAGGCGCTGGGAGGGGTGGCATCGTGAGCGCCATGGACTTTTTAGCACTGGCCCCCTACCTGACGTTGCTGGGCGGCATTCTGGTGCTGGTTCTGGTCATTTCGTTCTGGCGCTCCCACGCGATTGCCATGTCGGTGAGCGTGGTGGTTCTGCTAGGCACCCTGGGAAGCATAGGCTTCGGCCTGGATGCGGGTGTCCGTTCGCTGTCCAACTTCATGGTGCTAGATGGTTACGTCGCCTATTTCAACGTGCTGTTCCTTGTTGCCGCGCTGGCCACCACGCTGGTGTCGCGCAACTACCTGTCTGGCCGGGAGGGGGAGCCGGAAGAGTTCTATCTGCTGCTGCTGATCGCCACGTTGGGCGCCATGGTGTTGGCCTCCGCCGAGCACTTCGCCGCGTTCTTGCTGGGCCTGGAAATTCTCTCTATTTCTCTCTACGTACTCATCGGCTATCCGGAGGAGGGACAGCCGCCACTGGAGGCTGCCTTGAAGTACCTGGTGCTGTCCGGTGTCGCATCTACCACCATGCTGTTCGGAATGGCGCTGCTGTACAACGCCACAGGCACGTTGGTCATCAGCGAGCTGGCCGGCGCCGCGCTGTCCGGCTCCTCCTTCGAGCTGCACTGGATGGTGGGCCACGGATTGCTGGTTGCGGGGCTCGCGTTCAAGTTGTCGCTGGTGCCGTTCCATATGTGGACCCCGGACGTCTATCATGGGGCGCCGGCACCGGTGAGTGGCTATCTGGCCACGGTGTCCAAGGCGGCGGTATTCGCATTTCTGTTCCGCTACGCGTTGGAAAGCGGCGGTCTCGACGTTGGCGTGGTGGCGCGCACTTTGGTGTTGTTTGGCGTGTTGTCCATGGTGATCGGCAACGTCCTGGCACTGCTGCAGACCAACGTGAAAAGGCTGCTGGCCTATTCGTCCATCGCCCATGCTGGCTATCTGCTCATCGCGCTGGTGGCGTTGGGCCAGCTGGCCAGCCGCGAAGTGGCGTTGGAGGCCGGATTGGTTTACCTGGCAGGCTATGCGTTGATGACGCTGGCCGCTTTTGGCGTTGTTGCGGTACTTTCGTCGGCCGCCGAGGAAACGGATGCACAGGAACTTGCTGCGTTTCAGGGCCTCTTCTGGCGTCGGCCCCTGGCTGCGGTGGTGATGACCATAGCGTTGTTGTCGCTTGCCGGCATCCCGCTCACCGTAGGTTTCATCGCCAAGTTCTATCTGATTGCCGCCGGTGTGGA
>DEBD01000026.1 GCA_002348385.1 Gammaproteobacteria bacterium UBA2965
CGGTCTTTTCGGCAAAGATCACGGCATCACTACCCACATTGCGTACATCCACGATTCGATATTGCTCGTCGGCCAACGAGAAGCACTGCCCAACCAAATCTTGCATGGCGACCTACCACTAGCACTACAACGACCAGCAGCATACCCAATGTCACTCGCCGGGCTGTGAGGCGTTGTAACCGGTATCCATTATTTTATTTATTTATATAAATCAGTTATTTATTTTATTTTATTGAAGCTATTTATCGGTTGGGCAGAGCTTCGGCTCCAGATCCAGCACCTTGAGCAGGCGCCCGAAGCCGATGTATTGCCCGATCATCATGCCCAGCTCAAGGATTTCAGGATCCTCGAACTCCTCGGCAAGCGTCGCGAAGAACTCATCGTCAATACCATGGTGATCCAAGGCCATTCGCTCGGCGTATTCAATGGCCAACCGCTCGCGGCGGCTAAACTCGTTGTCCGGGGTGTCCAACTGGCCGATTTTCGCTTCCGTCAGTCCGTTTTCCATCGCCGATGGAAAGCGTGCGTTAAGTCACGTAAAGCAATCGTTCAGACGCGCGATCTTCAACCGCACCAGCTCTTTGAGCTGGGGTTCCACACACCCTCCGTCATGGTTGGGGCCGTAGAATTTAAAGTACGCCTCGAACAACTCCGGCAGGTGCGCGGTGGCGCGCATGACCGATGCATCGGCTCCTGAGGCCTCCGTGGCCAGTACCGCTTCAAGTTGCCGCTCGGGCAGCTCCTCATCTGTCAGCAGACGAATTCTCGACATCTCCGTTCCCCTACAAAATCCGCCTGCACATGCTACCCGAAAAGCGCCATGGCCTGGTCGGCCAGAATCGGCATGCGTTCTGGCATGGCGGCAAATCGCTCGTCCTGAGTCTGGCCACGTTTGTAGCGAATATAGATCTGCTGCAGCACCACAACGGTCTTCCACAAGGCAAATGCCTCAAACCACCAGGCGTCCTCGCCACTCAGCCCGGTGACGGCACAGTAGCGCTCGACAACTTCGGATCGACTGGGAAAGGGATCCGTTGCCCCCGCAGCCTGCACCGCGCGGGGTTCCGGGTCACCCGGCTCCGGCCAATAGCCCAGCAAGGTGCCCAGATCGATGAGCGGGTCGCCCAGGGTGGCCATGTCCCAGTCGAATACCGAGGTGACCTGGTCCGGGTCACCGACCTGAAACTGACAGTTGTCGAGTTTCGGATCGTTGTGCACGATGCTGACCCGTTGCGGTCGGGGTATCCCAGCCGCCAGCCGGCGGTGCAACTCATCCACCACCGGCAACTCGCGATCCTTGGCAAGCTCCCAGCGCTGATACCAACCCTTTACCTGTCGTTCGACAAATCCGTCCGGGCGCCCCAGATCCCCGAGCCCCACTGCTTCGGGGTCCACATTGTGCAGCTCCCCAAGAGCGTCCACCAAGGCAAAACTGGTGCGTCGCGCCAGGCCTTCGTGGGCAAGCATCTCGGCAGGGAAAAGATCTCGAATCACCACGCCCGCACGGCGTTCGCTAACAATGAAGGTGGCGCCGATGACGTCCTCGTCTTCGCACAGCAGATAACAACGCGGCGCTTTCGGATACGCGCGATACAGGCGAGATAGCACCTTGTGCTCGCGCTTCATGTCGTGGGCCCCCGGTGCCACGGGTCCCAATGGGGGACGCCGCACCACGAACTCCTGGTCGGCTCCGAAGCGCACCAGATAGGTCAGATTAGCGCTTCCCCCGGGAAACTGCAGAACCTCCATGGCTGTGTCGGAAACATCCAGGTGGCGGCGCAGGTAGCGTTCCAAACGGGGCCAATCCATCTCCTCGTCGGCGCGTACCGGTGCGGTCTCCAGCAAAGCGTCCACACCTGAACTAGCCAAGCGAGCCGCTCAAGCTACCCGCTGAATCAGCGTTCCAGTGCCCAGACCACCGCCGCAGCACATGCTGATCAGGGCGTAGTCGCCTTCGCTACGCGCCAGCTCGTGCACGGCCTTGGTAATCAGAAAGCACCCGGTGGCTCCCAGCGGATGCCCTAAGGAAATTGCGCCTCCGTTGGGGTTCACCCGGGCCATGTCCGCGCCCACGGTCTTAGCCCAGGAGAGCACCACCGATGCAAACGCTTCGTTGACCTCGAACACGTCCACATCGTCGATGCTCAAGCCCGCATTGGCGAGCAGCTTCTCGGTGGCCGGAATGGGCCCTTCCAGCATCAGTACCGGATCGCACCCAACCAGCGCCGTCTCTACCACGCGCGCCATGGGCGACAACCCGAGACTGGCCGCTTTCTCCGCACTCATGAGCAGCACGGCAGCCCCGCCATCGGCAATCTGTGATGACGTTCCCGCCGTGTGCACACCGTCTTCGCGGGCGACGGGCTTAAGCTCCGCTAGCGCGTCCAAGCTCGTATCGCGGGGAATCTCATCCGAGGCAAATACCACGGTATCGTCTGTACGCTTGCCTTCATCGTCAAACACCGGCACTTCCAGAGGTACGATCTGAGATTCGAAGTGCCCCCCTGCGACCGCCTTGGCCGCACGCAGTTGGGACTCGAGTCCGAATGCGTCCGTGTCTTTACGGGTGATCTGATACTTCTCCGCCATGCGTTCGGCGCCTTCAAACTGGCTGGTGAATTCATAGTGGCCGAAGTAGCTCCTCGCTACGGGTTTTCCCAGCGAGGGCTCCAGGCCCACCGAATCGGATCCGATAGGCAGCCGGGTCATATTTTCTGCGCCACACGCCACCACCGCCTCGGCCATGCCCGAGGCGATCAGACTGGTAGCCAGGGTCACCGCTTCCTGAGACGACCCGCACTGGGAATCGATGGTGATACAAGGCGTTTCCTCTGCCCCACCATGGGCAAGCCACGCCGTGCGCGTGACGTTCATCCCCTGGGCACCCAACTTGTTGATGCACCCACCCACCACTTGATCCACCTGGCTGGACTCCACGCCGTTGCGCTCCAGCAGCTGCATCAGCACGGGACCAAGCACATCTGTGGGATGTACCCAACCCAAAGCACCTTTCTTGCGCCCAACCGCGGATCGCACCGCATCCACTATCACCACCTGCTGCATTAGAGCCCCCCATTGTGTAAAGAATTCGGCCTATAGTAGCCAAACGCTTGCCCCACCGATCATCCAACCGCGGGCAACCGGACTAGCTTAGCCATTTCCACAACGCATTGCGACGCGCCGCCTGGCGCTAACAGAAAGGCATTAGATCATCGCGGTAACTTGTTGATTCTTCAGGATCGGGCTGTTAGATTAGCGCCTGGTTTTTGTGCCCTGCCGAGAATACGAGGATCAGCCGGGTTGACCGGCCTGGGGGAAGGGGCCACGAACACAGTACTCCCGAACAACAATAATAAGCATCGGGATGTTTAAGGCCGCCTTCGGGCGGCTTTGTTTTTTTGTGTGGACCCAGGTGCCCGAACCTGCAGTTGCCACTAACCGCACCAAGAGTCGCTTATCAGAAAAAGAAAACCCCGCCGAAGCGGGGTTCCCGTATGCCATTTCCCCGAAGGGACCTGACCCGGGAAGTGACCCGAGGTTTGATCATGCGATCCATCCAAGGTCCATCCCGATGATCACCGCTATGGCTTTCGCACCTTGCGGTGCTTGGCTCAAGCAGCGATCAGACTCTTGAGTCGTTATTTTCCGACGCCTTGCTACGTCGCCCCGACCTGTTGCGATCACGCCAGATCGTGGAGCGGGATCATTCCCTCCGTGGACTTTCTCCTCCCGACTCACCCTCCTTTCGGGGGATGCGACGAGGAAGCGTGTCCACCTCCGCATGATTTAGTTGTTCGCCAACAACTGCCTCATGCTCGGGAATCTTCCCTTGAGCTGTCGGCGCCTCCGACAACCCTGGCCCCGGCAAGGGCCACACGGTATTCGGTTCCTCTCCTCTTCCCAGACTCGCCCCCGAGGGGGTTTGTCTGTTCTGGTTCGCCTTACCGCTTACCGTGGCAACCACTCTACCAACACTGCGGACGCACACCAGTGAAAAGGCTGCAAGGCGCTGTGGATATGCTGTGAATCAACATGGCCAGTGCTGTGGACAAGCCGATGGCGAATACACAATACAGTGAGTAATGGATCAACAACCCTCTACAACCCACTGATCTTAGAATCGTTTTCTCAGTTGCAGGAAATTCATACAGGGCGTATAGCCGTCGAAAGAAACTCGCACCGCTGGCAATGGGCGCCACATCCAGCCCACCGTAGACCTGGGTCAATGGTTTGACCACCGTGACTGCAGACGCTTTGGCCGGGTTCGGCTGGCCGAGCTGCTGAGCCTTTTCCAGCACCTGGGTGGACTCGTCCGACAGGCCTAAGGCCACGAGAATATGTTGCTAAGGCATGGTCGTCTCCGTTAACCGACGCGGCCCAGGCTACGGAGCTTGGGATCCGCATTCTATTCGCCAACTCCCTTTTGCCTCCTTCGGATTTCCCTTACATCGCTCGGTAGTGAACATGCGAGGGTTGATGTAGCCTTGGCGTGGCGCCAAATAAGACTTCTATTTCATGGACCTAGAAGCAATCAGAGAGCAGCTCACCGAACGCGCAGCGGAGCTATCGGACCGCCAGGAGCGGGTGGCCCGGCATACGCGCCATCGGGAAGAGCCATTGCCCCAGGATTTCGCCGAGCAGGCGGTTGAGCTGGAAAATGGCGAAACCCTGGTCGCCATCGACCGCGAGCTCGCCCTAGAGCTGCAGCAGATCGAACGCGCCATCCGCCGCATCGACGCAGAACAATACTTCGACTGCACAGCGTGCGGCGAACCCATCGGCGAGGAGCGGCTGCAAGCCCTCCCCTACGCCAACAGCTGTATTTCCTGCGCTAGCAAAGAGTAGCCGGCCACGCCCGGCGAGCGCGATACCCTTACGGAAAACGCTTGGGCTCGACCCACCTCATGGGATTATCCTGTCTCCTGGGTGCTTGAGCCGTCGCCAGGTTCAAGTATCCGGCCCAGATTCTCCATCACGTTCATGGGTAACGGGAAGACGATGGTGGAGCTTTTGTCTCCAGCTATCTCCGTGAGGGTCTGCAGGTAGCGCAGCTGCATGGCCTCAGCTCGGGAGCTCAGCAGTTGAGCGGCCTCAACCAGCTTGGTCGCGGCCTGCTGCTCGCCTTCGGCGTGAATGACTTTAGCGCGCCGTTCCCGTTCCGCCTCGGCCTGGCGGGCAATCGCCCGGATCATGCTCTCGTCGATGTCCACGTGCTTGATCTCAACATTGGAAACCTTGATGCCCCACTGACCGGTCTGCTTATCGATGATCTCCTGCACGTCTTCGTTGAGCCGTTCCCGTTCGGCCAACAGCTCGTCCAGCTCGTGCTGGCCGAGAACGGAACGCAACGTGGTCTGCGAAAGCTGCCCGGTGGCCTCCATGAAGTTCTCTACGTTGATGATGGCACGCTCGGGGTCGGTGACACGGAAATACAGCACCGCGTTTACCTTCACCGACACGTTATCGCGCGTAATGAGATCCTGGCTGGGGATGTCTAGCACCACGGTGCGCAGATCCACACGCACCATCTGCTGAATTACAGGAATGATGATGATCAGCCCAGGGCCCTTCACCTTGTAGAAGCGCCCGAGCATGAACACGACGCCCCGCTCGTACTCCCGCAGCACTCGGAGCGCGCTGATCAAAAGTCCAACGACAACGATCAGCACCACCACGGTAAAAATTTCCATGCTCAGTCCTCCGGTTTCACAATGAGTGTCAGCCCGTCTATTCCCACCACGCGGACCTTTTCGCCTTTCTCTACGGGTTCCTCCGCACGCGCCTTCCAGTCTTCACCGAACACGTGAACCCTGCCCAACCCGGAGAAATCCCCGAGGGCTTCCGCCTGCTCGCCTACCATGGACTCCTGGCCCGTGCGAACGCGGCCGTGCCGCGCGCGCACGGCGGCTGCCAGGAGGAAGAACATGAAGCCGGCGCTAGTGGCCGCGAAAGCAGCCACCACGGTGAGCGGTATGTCGTAGCCAGGTGATTGTGTGTCGATGAGAATCAGCGAGCCCACCACAAACGCGATCACGCCGGCGAACCCAAGCGCACCCATGGTAGGGGTAAACACTTCCGCTACCATCATCGCAATCCCCACCACAATGAGCGCTAATCCCGCATAGTTGACGGGCAGCATCTGCAACCCGTAAGCCCCAAGCAGCAGGCTGACAAGCCCGATCACGGCGGGAAAAACCATGCCCGGATTGTAGAACTCGAGTATCAGTCCGTAGACGCCAAAGATCAGCAATCCGTAGGCAATGGTCGGATCGGTAATAATCTCCAAAAGCTCGTGCATCCAGTCGGTCTCGACTGTGATCAACTGAGCACCAGCAACATCCAGCGTGACGGTCCGGTGGGATAGTTCCACCTCGCGGCCATGAATCTGTTCCAGCAGCGAATCCACATCCCCTGCAATCAGATCGATAACGTTCTGCTCCAGGGCCTGGGATGCTCGCAGATTGGCGCCTTCCCGAACGGTCTTTTCCGCCCACTCGATGTTACGGCCGCGCAGCTCAGCCAGGCCCTGGAGATAGGCCACCGCATCATTTACCACCTTGCGGGTCATGGCGTCACCCGGTGGCGGCGTGGGAGCGTCTGCATCGGGTCCCTCTTGCGACGGAGTCGGCAGCGCCGGGGTCGGCCCGCCGATAGAAACCGGTGTCGAGGAACCAAGGTTGGTAGCTGGCGCCATGGCGGCAACGTGGCTCGCGTACGCGATGTAGGTGCCGGCGCTGGCGGCACGCGCCCCGTCGGGGGCCACGAAGGTAATCACCGGAAGGTCGGCCCGCAGGATCGCCTTCACCAGCTCACGCATGGCCTTGTCCAACCCGCCCGGCGTGTCCATGCGCAGGATGAGCGCCTGCGCGCCAGCGTTGTGCGCATCGTCTATGGAGCGAATGATCAGATCCGCGGTAGCGGGGCCCAACGCACCCCCGAGGTCAACCAGCCACACCTGGTTGCTTGAAGCTACCGGCGCCTCGTCGGCTCCTGCGCCAGGCGACAGCTGCTGCAGCCCAAGCACGAGCAGCAATAAACCCACGGTGGTGGTCCAGGGTCTCATGGCAGCAGATTGTACGCCTATTCCACGTCGCGATGCCGAACTGGACCACCCGTTCGCGCACGCTGTCGCTGATCTCCCAGGTGAGCTACTGCCTCATGTCCTGAACTGGCCACGAGGCGGCAAACGACATCTTGTCCAAGCCTACAGACCTGCTCAGGATTCCCTCCGATCAGGACTGCGTTATGATGACAGGCCGCAGTCAAGCGGTTCGGATTGGGGAGGGCTCCAGACCAGGGGCCTGATGGGGGAAGAAAATGCTGAAAATCTACGCGCTGTTCGGCGAGGAGGACATGTCGCCGTTCAAGCTTGAATCTGCCGCTGCCGCAGAAATAGTCAAACGCGAATTGGGCGCCGTGCACGACTACCGCCAGTTCCTGCGCACTGACGAACAGTTCGATGGGTTGCAGCCGGCCCCTTATTTTGGCTCGGCGGAGTTCTGGCTGAAACCCGAGCGTGCATCGGAACTGCAGGACACGGCGGCGGCCATCGCTGAAGCATCCGGAGCGCTTGCCGTCGTGCTCGGGCGGAAGCCGGATCTGATCGAACATGGTGCTGAGCACAACATCACCGGTACGCATCGCGGCGACAGCGGCTACAAATGCACGTTCCTGTTCAATCGCAAGCCCGCAATGGCTCTCGCGGACTTCCACCATCACTGGCTGCACACCCACGGGCCCATCGCGGGAAAGACCCAGGACGCGCAGCGTTACGTGCAGAGCCACATAGACGCTCCCGATCGAACTTTCGACGGCGTCACCGAGCTGTTCTGGCCCGACTACCCCACCGCGGTGGCAAGCATGGCCTCGGAACAGATGCGCGTGGATCAGGCCACCGACGCGCAGAATTTCGTCGACGGCGGCAGCCTCACTCTGTTCCTCGGCGCGGAAACGCCTTAACAGCGCTGGACTCGCAGAGGGGATGGACGGCAATCTGATCATCATCGGCATGCCCGGAGCGGGAAAGAGCACGGTCGGCGTGCTGCTGGCAAAGCGCCTGGGCTACGACTTCATCGACTCCGACGTGATCATTCAGCTGCAGGAAGGCGACGTGCTGCAGGAAATTCTGGATCGGCGCGGCTACCAGGCGCTGCGCGCCGTGGAGCAGGACGTGCTGTTGTCCCTCCAGCTCACCCGCACGGTGCTGGCCACCGGCGGCAGCGCGGTCTATAGCGAAGAAGGCATGTCCCAACTGGCCGCCAACGGCACAGTAATCTACCTGAGGGCACCACTATCCGCGCTGGAAGCGCGTGTACGCGATTTTGAAGCACGCGGCGTGGCTCGTGAGCCGGAGCAGAGCCTGCAGGATGTGTTCGAGGAGCGAACGCCGCTGTATGAGCACTACGCCGAGATCACCGTGGATGCGACGCAATCAGCCGACGAGGTGGTGGCGGCCATCGCCTGTTCGCTGCAGGCTCGATAGCTAGCTCGCGCGCCCCACTCAAACTGCCATTCGATGGCGGGCGCCGCCCGGGCGACGTTACAATACCCTTTCTAATCATGTCCTGAGGATTACGGTGAGCGAACGCCAACACCATCGGCTGATCGTGCTCGGATCGGGCCCAGCCGGATACACCGCCGCCCTTTATGCCGCCCGCGCTAATCTGCAGCCAGCCCTCATCACCGGCGTGGAAGTGGGGGGCCAGCTCACCACCACTACGGAGGTCGAGAATTGGCCTGGTGGTCACGCAGAACTGCAGGGCCCCGAGTTAATGCAGCAGATGGCCGAGCACGTAGAGCGTTTCCAAGCGCACACCGTGAACGACTACATCGCTGAGGTAGACCTCAGCGCCTCGCCTATCGAACTGCGCGGCGATGCCGAGTACACGTGCGATGCGCTGATTATCGCCACCGGGGCATCCGCCAAATACCTCGGCCTGAGCTCCGAGCAAAGCTACCTGGGCCGCGGGGTCAGCGCCTGTGCAACGTGCGATGGATTCTTCTATCGCGATCAGGCAGTTGCCGTAATCGGCGGTGGCAATACGGCAGCGGAAGAAGCCCTGTACCTGTCTAACATCTGCAGCAAGGTCTACCTGGTGCACCGCCGCGACGAGATGCGCGCAGAAAAGATTCTGCAGGACCGACTGTTTGCCAAAGAAAACATCGAGCCCATCTGGAACCACACGCTCTCCGAAGTCCTGGGCGACGATGCCGGTGTTTCGGGCGCACGCATTGCCAACACCCAGGACGGCTGCGAGCAGGAACTGGTGGTGACCGGCGTATTTATCGCCATCGGTCACCAACCCAACACAGACGTATTTGCCAATCAGCTGGAAATGAGAGACGGCTACATCGTCACTGCCAGCGGGCTGGAAGGAAACGCGACCGCAACGAGCGTGCCCGGCGTATTCGCCGCCGGCGATGTAGCCGACCACGTCTACCGTCAAGCGGTCACATCAGCCGGGTTCGGTTGCATGGCAGCGCTGGACGCAGAGAAATACCTCGACGCCAGGTAGCCGCGCCAGTGCTACGCTTCTTCCATCACCGCTTCGAAGGTCTCCAGATTAGGGTGACCCAGATAGGTGCCTTTGGGTGCGCTTGCCTGAGCGTGTGCCTTGCGGAAGTGATCTGACTCCGTCCACGCCTCGAAGGCCGCCTTCGACTCCCACGTGCTGTGCGAGGCGTATAGAGTATGGTCCTCCCGCTGAGGGCCCCGCAGCAGCGCGAAATGCTTGAATCCTGGCACCTCGCTGAGATAACTCTCGCGCTCACGCCACACCTTCTCGAAACCCTCTTCGAACCCTAGCGCAATCTCAAAGCGATTCATTGCAATAAACATCGATACCTCCTGACACCACTCGGTCTACTCCACCGGCAAGTGTAGTCCCGACGCCGACCACAAGACCACTCCCTACGCCACACGATTTCGGTCCGTGGTACACGATTTCTACCAACCGCTCGGCAAACTCGATCGCGGACACACACGAATGGATCAGATGATCGAGCTGCAGCAGGGGAACTAACGGAAGCACGACAAGCCGCCCGACGCAATCGCCATGACCAGCATGACCACCGAAGAAATCGAAGCGCCGGATGTGCTGCCGGCAAGCGTCTTTGGCGCCGCGTTGATCTAGCTAAACAAGTCTGCGAACTGATCACGGAGTGCGTTCTTCTGAACCTTACCCATGGCATTCCTGGGGAGCTCGGGTAGATTGACCACTTCCTTAGGCTGCTTGAAATTGGCCAATTGGCCTTCCAGCGCCTGGCGTACCTGCGACAACGAGACCCCCTCGCCTTCCGGCACCACCACGGCCACCACCCCTTCTCCAAAGTCCGGGTGGGGCAAGCCAATAACAGCGCATTCCCTCACGCCAGCAACGTCGTCGATGAGCTTCTCCACCTCTTTGGGATACACGTTGTATCCGCCGGAGATGATCAGATCCTTGGCCCGACCCACAATCCTGACGCGCCCATCCTCGCTCATACGGGCCATATCCCCGGTAATGAAGTAGCCGTCGGAGCGGAACTCCTCGGCGGTCTTCTCGGGCATCTGCCAGTAACCTTTGAATACGTTAGGGCCCGTGATTTCGATGATTCCCACCTCACCGCGAGGCAGTTCTGTACCAGAACCATCCGCAATTCGTACGGATACCTCCGGAAGCGCGTATCCCACGGTGCCAGGTACCCGCTCGCCGTCCAGCGGGTTGGAGGTGATCATAGCCGTCTCGCTCATGCCGTAGCGCTCGAGAATGCGATGCCCGGTCAACGACTCCCACGCTTTAAACGTCTGCTCGGTGAGCGGCGCCGAACCGGAAATGAACAACCGCATACCTGCGCACGCCGCAGCGGTAAAGCCCGGATGATCCAGCAGCCGCGTGTAGAAGGTAGGCACCCCCATCATCACCGTTGCATCGGCCATTTCATGCATCACCGGCTCGGGCTCGAAGCGCGGCAGAAACAACGCCTCGGTACCTGTCAGCAGCACACAATGCAGGGCAACGAACAGACCATGTACGTGAAATATGGGCAGCGCGTGCAGCAACACGTCGTCGTCTCGCCAGCCCCACAGATCTATCAGCACCCGCGCGTTGGAAAGCAGATTTCGCTGGGTGAGCATCGCTCCCTTGGATCGCCCGGTGGTTCCCGAGGTGTACAACACCGCGGCCACATCATCAGGCGCACTCTCCGCAATCGCCGCGGTACCAGCCACACTGCCGGCCGCTTCCATCAACGTGCCCTCACCCGCAATACCCAGCGTCAGCACCCGAAGCTGCGCGAACGCCGCCAGAAACTCGGCGCCCTGATCGTGGGCGCAGACGAACACTGCCGGTGCTGCGTTGTCGACGAAATAGGCGACTTCCGCTGGGGTATAGGCTGTGTTGATGGGAACGTAGACGCAGCCGCGGCGCAGGCAGGCTAGATACAAGGCCACGGCTTCTACCGATTTCCCAGCCTGTACGAGCACCCGATCCCCCGACCCGGCGCCCGCATCTTCCAGAACGCCGACCAATCGCTGCGACAACGCATCGAGCTCACTATAGCTCCAGGTGCGTCCGCCGGGCACGCGCAAGCATGGTCGGTTGGCGTGCTCCGCCAACGACGCACACAGGGCGTGCGTAAGGGTATCTTCAGCCGCCATGGGCGTCGCTCTCCTAGGGCTCGTCGGGACTGGGAACCTGCGGCTCCCGGTTGAGGTCTTGAACGTTCGATTCCTGAGTCGGGAGGTCGACGCCTTCGGCCGCCTCCGAGTCGGCCACTTCCTGCTCCAACTCCAGCATACGCAGATAGCGCTGGTAGCCGGGCCGCTCCGGCGCGATTTCCGCCGCCATCTCGGCATCCATTCGCGCGGACTGGCGATCACCGAGCCGATAAAAGAGCAGCGCCCGGTTGTAGTGGGCGTGCGCCCGGGCCTCACCCTCGAACCCGATGGCCTGCTCCAGGTCTTGCATGGCCTGCTCGAAGCGCTTGAGCCGGACCAGGGTATTGGAACGATTGATGAGAATACTGTCGATTTCCGGTGCCAGATTCACCGCCCGATCGTGATCACGCATGGCCTCCGCGTAGTCGCCGCTACGCGCATACAGCAGACCCCGGTTGGAATGAGTGGCCGCTCTGTCCACCACATTCATGGCCTGATGCTCTAGCGCTCTGGTACACGGCTCGATGTCGAACTCACTGCCACCACCATGCAGCGCTGCCTGGTAACACTCGTAGGCCGCCGATTCGTTAAATAGAACGGTCTGCGCAGCGTGGACGGCGCTGCCCAGCGCAAGCGCCACTATCGTCGCCAGCTTACGCATCCGAATCACACTCCGGCTGGGAACTCCGGCTTTGCAGGTAGGGCCGGATGATGTTGCGCACCACGCCCCTGCCGTATTCGCTGTACCACACCTTTGGGTCCTGGGCAGCCGTGGGCATGTCTTCGTCACGCGGAATCATCCGGCTCTGGCGCAGCACCGTCAGCGAGATGTCCAGGGTCTCCTCATCCATTAGCAATACGCTCACCTCTACCCAGCACACCATCTCTGCGCTGATCTGCGCAGCGCCTCGCACGCAGCGCAGCTGGGTGAGCATATCTTCCAGCAATTCGATCAGCCGCCGGTGCTGATAGGCGCGCGACAGATACAGGCGGCTCCGTTGGCGCGGTGTCGCCGCGCTCCCCAAGGCTTCGATTTCCGCCTCCGTGGCCTTGAGCGAGGCGACCTGCGCCGGTGATTGGGCGGGAATCACCGCTGCCAGCAGACTGATCCGCGAGATCAGGTCCGCCGCCACGCTGTGGCGGTGAGCACGCTGGCGCCAGTCAAATGCGTCCGGATGCACCAGGTCCCAGGCGGTGCCTACCGCATGACCCAACGGAGCCAGAATGACCCACATGACGAGTACCAGGAGCTTGCGGTATCGGGGTAGCATTAGTGCATTATACGCGAGCAAATCGAACCACCAGAAAATCCAAGGAAACGACTATGCAAGTGACTGGAAGATGTTACTGCGGCGAGGTCCGCTACCAGGTAGAAGGGGAAGCGCAGATGGCGGCGCAATGCCACTGCCGTGAATGCCAATACATCACGGGCGGGGCGCCCAACCTGTTCATGGCCATGCCGGCAGACACCTTTGCCTACACGCAAGGTGCAGCCAAGGGCTTCACGCGCACCGACATAGACAACGCGGTAACCCGGGAGTTCTGCCCCAACTGCGGCACCCATCTGCTCACCCGGGCGGGCGCAATGCCGAACTCGGTGATCATCAAGGTAGGCGGCATGGATGACCCCAGCCAATTCCCTGGTCCACAGATCGCCATCTTCTGTATCGACAAGCAGAGCTTTCACACGGTGCCCGATGGGGTACCCGAATTCGACCGCATCCCGAGCTGACCGATGGCGACTGCGAAACCCGGCTGGGGCTGGGCGGCAGCCCTGCTATTGGCCCTGGCCAGCCCACACACCCAGGCGCATGAAGCCGATGCGGTAGCTCGCGACTGCCACGCATTGGTGACGGATTACGCCTACTACCGGGATCGCTACGACGCGGACGCCTATGCCGACCTGTTCGCCCAGGATGCCGTGCTTTCCGTGCTGGGCAACGAATACGTGGGGCGCGCGGCCATCAAGCGTCGGCTGGTTGAGGATGCGGAAAAACCTGTTACCCACCATCACATGACTACCATCAAGCTCATGCCCGGTGATGAGAAGACGGCTTATGGGGTCAGCTATGTGGTCGTGTATTCAGAGCCCGCGGCAGGAGATTTGCCGGTGACCACCAAGGGATTTTTAGCCGCCGGGGAGTACCACGACACCTTCGTGCTCACAGACGACGGTTGGAAGATCGGCCGCCGCCAGTTTCGGCCAGTGTTGGTGCCACCCGCTCCCTAGCTCAGCGCGCGCTGGATGGCTGCGAGGCGGCACCAACGAATCCGGCCGGGCGTGGAATGGAAAACGCCGCTAGGTTGGCCGTAAGCACGGCGGCACCCATCGTGAGCACCACGGGAACCAAGGTGCCGTCGAAGAACAACCCAGACACCACCCCCATGGAGGCACCCAACATGAACACGGTAAGGCTCATCAGCGACGATGCGCTACCGCTCAGCCGATCGAAGTGGGCGAGGAAGAGCCCCGACACCGAAGGGTTGATCATGCCCGCCGCACCGATGCACAAAGCGAGCAACGGCGTGAACCACCAGATGGCCATATCCAACGTCACCGACAAGACGAGCAGCAATCCCATGGCGACCGCCTGCAGAGTACAGCCGAAGCGGAACAGTCGATGCGGCGCCACCCTGTGGATCAGCCGCGTTGTCGCAGCGGAGAACACAATCATCATCAGCACGTTGGCGCCAAAAAACACTCCGAACCACTTCTCGCCTACGTCGAAATACTCCAGGTAAATAAACGCGGAGTTGGTAATGAACACCATCATTACCGAGCCAACGCTACCCATGGCTGCCATGTAGCGCGCCGGAATGAGCTTGCCGTCCACCCGGGTGGTCAGCACCTCCAGGTACTGGGGCAAGATGGAGGCTAGCGAAATACGCCCGGTGGGGGCCGCCACGGTCTCCGGCACCCGGGCGAACGCCAGCATCAGCATCAGCGCGTAGGCACCCAGAAAGACGAATATCGCCTGCCAGCCCAGATCCATAAGAAACGACCCCAGCACCGGAGCGATCAACGGGGCCACCAGCATTACCAGCATCACCATGGGGAAGCGCTTGGCAGCTTCGGCCGGCTCAAAGGCATCCCGCACCATGGCATTGCAGATCACCGTGGCGAAGCCGCCGCCGATAGCCTGCAGGCCGCGCAGTACCTGAATCTCCAGCGCAGACGCTGAGTACATGATGGCGATGGTGGCAATGATGAAGAGCGCAAGTCCCACCAGGCCCACCGGCTTGCGGCCGATCTGGTCGGAAATGGGGCCGCCGATCAGCTGGCCAATGCCGAACCCGAACAGGTACGTGCTTACGGTGAGATTGAGCGCCACGATGTCTGCCTGAAAGTAGGCGGCCATGCTGGGCAGTGCCGGCAGATAGGTGTCGATGGCGAACGGCCCAAGACCCACCATGGCGGACACAAAGGGCAGAAAATACAGGGGCAGGCCTGCAACTCTGGGCTGGTCGGTCACGAAATGCTCGACGGGGGCAATCCACCATGATAGCAACGGGGTGCGGACGCCGGCCAGCGGCGCGGTGGCGCTCAGCGATCGAGCGACGTACCCACCACTCCCCGACCGATCAGGTCGTCAATCTGATCACCGGAAAACCCATGCTCTTTGAGCACCTCCACGCTGTGAGCGCCTACCGCCGGCGCCGGCCCCGACGAACGTTTGCCTTCTCCCGCCACGGTAACGGGATTAGCGATGGTCACTGGGTACGAGGGATCATCGGAGCCCGTGTGCACCAGGACGTCATTGGCGAACAACTGCTCATCTTGCACCACCTCCGACATCCGGCGCACCACCTCGTAGGTGACCCGCGCCTGATCCAGGCGGACACACAGATCATCCAGCGTTAGCTGACCTGTCACCGACGCCACCGCCGAAATGAGGTCGGCGCGGTTGTGGAAGAGATCACGCAGCGTGGCGAAACGCGGGTCGTCAAGCCACTCGTTGTGACCCAACGCCGCGCATAAGAGCGGCCATTCTCTGTCCGGGTTGATGATGGTCAGTAGCACGTGACGCCCATCGGACGTGGGATACACCGAGGAAAACGGATTGAGCCAACCTTTCTGCTGACGTTTCTCGGCCAGATCGAACCCGGCAATCACGCCCTGCAACGACATACCATTGGCCCAGACGCCGTTGGCGGCAAGGGAAGTGGCCACGTAGCCGCCCTCTCCCGTACGCTCGCGCCGGTAGAGTCCCATCATGATCGCGCCAAACAGCGCCATGGCGCTGGAGTGGTCACCAAACCCGGGAATGCCCATGAGGGGCTGCTGACCGGGCTCACGTACCATCTCCATCATTCCCGAGCGTGCCCACCACGCCGTGGAATCGAAACCACGCTTGCTCGCGCCGGGCCCCTTGGTACCAAAACCGGTCAGGTGGGCGTACACCAGCCGGTGGTTGAGGGCTTTCAAGGTTTCGTATTCCAGCCCGAAACGCGCGAGTTGGCTGCCCACGTAATTCACCACCACCACGTCGGCGTCCTGCACCAATCGGTGCAGCACACCCCGGCCGTCGGCTTCGTCCAGATTGAGGGCCACACTGCGCTTGTTGCGCGAGGTGAGCTGCCAGTTGTAGTCAATGGGATGGCTGCCTTTGAGGGTACGGTAACCGTCACCCTGAAGGGCTTCGATCTTGATGACATCGGCCCCGTAGTCACCCAGCACGGTGGCCGCACCGGGGCCAGCGAGAAAAGACGCCGCGTCCACCACCTTCAGATCGTCGAACAGCTTGCCCATGACCAAACCCGCAGCCAAAAAAAAGCCCCTCTATCTTATGCAGACGAGGGGCTTTTCTGAAGGAGCCGATCAGGTGATCGCTCCCTCCGCTGCATTAGTTGCAGATAGATACACTGATCACCTCCTTTAGTTGTTGCCCGACACGCGGGGGATTATTCGACATATCCCGGGAGGAGGCAACGGCCATTAACGCACCGGTCAGGCTACCCGCTCGATGATGGTGCCCGTGCCCAGGCCACCCCCACAGCACATGGCGATGAGTCCATAGCGGCCCTCGCTGCGCTCCAACTCGCAGAGCGCGGTGGTAATCAGGCGCGCACCAGTGGAGCCTGTGGGATGCCCAAGGGCAATGGCGCCGCCATTGGGATTGACCCGGTCCGGGTCCGGATTGATCTCCTTTTCCCAGGCGAGAACCACGGAGGCGAACGCTTCGTTGACCTCGAACACGTCGATGTCGTCTACGCCGAGTCCGGCGCTGTCGAGCACCTTGCGGGTAGCGGGAATGGGACCCTTGAGCATAGTCACCGGATCCACACCCACCAAGGTGGTGGTCACAATGCGCGCTCGCGGCGTCAGCCCCAACTCGTCCACCGCCTGCTGGTTGGCGAGGATCACTACCGCCGCCCCATCCGACACCTGGGAGCTTGAACCGGCTGTATGAATCTCCTGCCCGGGCACGGGGTCCAGCCCCTGCAGCCCTTCCAGGGTGCTTTCCCGCGGCCCTTCATCCCGCTCGATAAGACGGGTCTCGCCGGTGGGTTTGCCTTCGCCATCCAGCACAGGCGCCTCCACAGCCACGATCTCACGGTCGAAGCGACCCTCCGACCACGCGCGTATCGCGTTGTGCTGGCTCTTCAGCCCGAACGCATCGGTGTGGGCGCGGGTGATCTGATACTCCTCGGCGATCATGGCAGCACCCTGAAACTGACTGGTGGGCTGGTAGTGAGCCATATAGCTCTCGCCCATGGGCGCGCCATCCTTCATGTTCGAGCCCAGCGGGACGCGGGTCATCATCTCGACGCCGCAGCACATCACCACGTTCTCCATACCCGACCCCACCATGGCCGCGCCGAGGGATGTAGCCTGCTGGCTCGAGCCGCACTGGGAATCCACCGTGGTGGCGGCCACCTCTTCGGGCAACCCCTGGGACAGCCAGGCGATACGCGCGATGTTGAACGACTGCTCCGCCACCTGGGAGACACAGCCCCCAATCACCTGGCCGACTCTCTCGGGGGCGATACCACTACGATCCAGCGCCGCCTTCTGCACCGCGCCCAGCAGATCTGCGGGCATCAGTCCAGCCAGACCCTTGCCGCGCTTGCCGATGGGGCTGCGCACCGCTTCCACAATATAAACGTCTTCCATGTCCTCGTTCCCGTACTCAAGCAAGGCCGGTATTCTAGTGATGCAATATCACAACGTCACGAAAAGGAGGCGAACCCGTGATCAGCGCAATCATCGGCGGAGTCCTTATCGGCGCCGCGTCCATCTGGCTATGGCTGTCGCTCGGCCGGGTAGCGGGCATCAGCGGCATCGCGGCCCAGGCGCTGGCCAATCCGCGCCGCAATCTCTGGCCGGTGCTGTTCGTGCTCGGCCTGGGGGTGGGCGGGTGGCTCCATGCTGCGTTCACGGGTCTGCCCGCCAGAGCCTTGGGCGGTGCTGGCGAGCTGGCGCTGCTGATCGTGGCCGGCTTGCTGGTGGGCTTCGGCACTCGCCTGGGATCTGGCTGCACCAGCGGGCATGGGGTGTGTGGCAACGCAAGGCTGTCACGACGATCCATCTCGGCCACCCTGACATTCCTCGCAGTAGGCATGGCCACTGCGTCGGTGTTCTACGGACTGCAGTCATGAGTGGGGGCAGTTTGATCTCCGGCGCTATGGGCGGCGTGCTTTTCGGATTGGGCCTGTCCATCGCCGGCATGACGGATCCCAGCAAGGTGCTGGCGTTTCTCACGTTGGGCAGCGCCTGGGACCCCACGCTCGTCTTCGTTCTGGGCAGCGCGGTCACCACCACCGCCATCGGCTACCGGTTGGTGGACAGGCGCCAGCGACCGATCTTCGAAAACGTCTTCCACCGCCCTGAGCGCACCGACCTAGACGCCCGGCTGATCGGCGGTGGGGCGCTTTTTGGCCTGGGGTGGGGCCTTGCGGGCTTCTGCCCGGGGCCCGCCATCGTGGCCGCGCTCACACTGGACTCGCGCGCCTGGGTATTCGTCGCGGCCATGGCCGCGGGCATGCTCTTGTTTAATGCCTTGCCCAGCGCGCGAAGCCCGCAGCCCACGGGCTAAGGTCAGTCCGCTGCG
>DEBD01000024.1 GCA_002348385.1 Gammaproteobacteria bacterium UBA2965
ATTCCGATCTGGGAGAAACACGCAACAACCTGCAGCATGCAGAGAAGGACCGAGACCAGAAGGCGTTGGATCTGGACCAGGCCTATGCCGAGCTCACCCGATTGCGTGCAGATCTGACCCAGACGCACTCGGAGCTTTCCCAAGTTCGCGCGGCCGAGCGACGAGGACAGGCCGAACTCGAGCAGTCGCGCCAAGGGCTGTCGCGCGCACTGCATGACGTTGGCGCACTGGAGAGCGAGCTCAGCCGGAGCGCGGCAGAGCTGGGTGCGCAACTTGCCGACGCATCCAACAACATTGCGGCGCTGACCGAGACGCGCGATCAACTCCTGGCAAAAACCCAAGAGCTGCAAACCACGCTGCGTGAACGCCACGCCTACTATGCCGGTCTGATTTCCGGCGCCGTCAACGACCTCTACGAGCTCAAGCGCTCACGGCTCATCAGACTGGGCAGCCGGCTCAATGCCAACGCAGGCAAGAAGATCGACACCACCATCGAGAAGATGTCCTCCTGATTCCGGCTCACCTGCCCCGCTCACGAGAACCCCATCGCATTTGAGCGCTGCCGAGAGCTGATACAATCCGGCCCTAATCCAGCGGGTCCCCAGCAAAATGGCAAAAGTAGCCCTCATCACGGGAATTACAGGTCAAGACGGCGCTTACCTTGCCGAGCTTCTCATCGCCAAGGGATACCTAGTGCACGGCATCAAGCGGCGCTCGTCTCTGTTCAACACGGAACGAATCGACCACCTCTACCAGGATCCACACGACGACAACCGGCGGCTCGTCCTTCACCATGGCGATCTGACGGACAGCTCCAACCTGATCCGAGTGGTGCAGGAAAGCCAACCCGACGAAATCTACAATCTCGGCGCCCAAAGCCACGTCGCAGTGTCGTTTGAATCGCCCGAATACACCGCTCAGGTGGACGCGCTGGGTTCGCTGCGGCTGCTGGAAGCCATTCGTATTCTCGGCCTAGAGAAAAAAACACGCTTCTATCAGGCATCCACCTCGGAACTCTACGGCAAGGTACAGGAAGTACCGCAAACCGAGACCACCCCTTTTTACCCGCGCTCGCCTTACGCCGTTGCCAAGCTTTACGCCTACTGGATCACGGTGAACTATCGAGAAGCTTACGACCTGTACGCCTGTAACGGCATTCTGTTCAATCACGAATCCCCCATTCGCGGGGAGACCTTTGTGACCCGCAAGATCACCCGCGGCCTGGCCCGTATTTCCCTCGGGCTGCAGGACACGTTGTACATGGGCAACCTCGATAGCCTGCGCGACTGGGGCCACGCTCGCGACTACGTGGAGATGCAATGGTTGATGCTTCAGCAGCCGCAGCCCAAGGACTACGTCATCGCAACAGGCCAACAATTCAAGGTGCGCGAGGCCATCGAGGAAAGCGCATCGGTGCTAGGAATGAAGCTGCGCTGGGAGGGATCCGGCGAAGACGAAGTGGCGATAGTCGAATCCGCCGAACCCGGAGGGCCGGCGCAGGGGCAGACCATCGTCAAGGTGGACCCAAGGTATTTTCGACCCACGGAAGTCGACACGCTACTTGGTGATCCCGCGTTGGCTCACAACGATCTTGGCTGGAAGCCAAAGACCTCGTTTCAGGAATTGATGCGGGAAATGACGCTCTCCGACCTGGAACTCGCCAAACGCGACTCGCTGGTCACCGACGCCGGCTTCAAGACCTACAACTTCAATGAATAGCGCTCCTAACCATGAAGCCTAGCAACGTGCTCGTGGCCGGCGCGGCCGGGATGGTGGGATCGGCCATCTGCCGGGCGCTGGACGCGCACGGCATGGAGTATCGGGGCGTCACCCGTCAAATTTGCGACTTCACTGCCAGAGACGAGATCGACCACCTCATGGAAACCGGCAACTTCGACGCCGTGGTGATCACCGCGGCGAAGGTAGGCGGCATCCACGCCAACGACACCTATCCCGCCGAGTTTCTATACGACAACCTGATGATCGAGGCGAACCTCATCGACGCTGCGTATCGCCACGGCATCCACCGATTGTTGTTCCTCGGCAGCTCCTGCATCTACCCCAAGCACGCCACCCAACCGATGACGGAAGACGCGCTGCTCACCGGGCTGTTAGAACCTACCAACGAGCCCTACGCCATCGCCAAGATCGCGGGGATTAAGCTGTGCGAATCCTACAATCGCCAGTACGGCACAGATTACCGCAGCCTGATGCCTACCAACCTCTACGGCCAGGGAGACAACTTCCATTCGGAAAACGCGCACGTCATCCCCATGTTGATGGACCGCTTTCACCAAGCCAAGTTGGATGGCGCAAACGAAGTAGAAGTCTGGGGCACAGGTAACGCCAAACGCGAATTCTTACACGTTGACGATTTGGCAGAAGCGGCTTTGCACGCCCTCGCGGTCGATGAGAAAACCTACGCAAGCGCCACGGACCCACGCTGCTCGCACTTCAACGTGGGCACCGGCGTGGACGTCACGATCCGGGAGCTAGCCGAGCAGATCCGCACAGTGGTCGGGCTCGGTGCGGAGTTGGTGTTCGACACCAGCAAACCGGACGGGACACCCCGCAAACTGCTAAGCATCGACAAGATCAAACAGCTAGGCTGGCAGCCTTCCATTTCGCTGGCCGACGGACTGGCCCAGACCTATGAGTGGTTCCTGGGCCAGGAGTCCACACTGAGGCGCTAGCGCCGGCAAGCACATTTCCACCCGAAAATCGGCGCTGGGGGCCGAGCCTCCGAACGGGCCGCCCACGCGGTTGGCAGGTGCCGGCGAAGAGATTTCGCCACGTTCGCGCGCACCGGTTGGCAAGCCACAGTCGAGCAAGTACATTGTGCAGCGGCTGCCAGGCCGGCGCCCGAGGACACTATGCGCATTTCTCACCGGCACAAATTTCTTTTCCTGTCCAAACCACGCTCTGGCTCCACTTCCGTTCGCACCATGCTGGCGAAGCACTCGGACGTAATCTGCAACCACAAAGACCAACCGGAGCCCGGGTTTCACCCGCATCTGAACTGGCGCGCCACCCTGAACTTGTTCGAGTCCCAGGGCTGGGACTACTCGTCTTATTTCTCGTTCACCACCCTGAGGAATCCCTGGGAGCTCGCGGTGTCCTACTACAGCTTCTTCAAGCCAGACTTCAAGGGACGCTACAACTTCGTGCCCAACCACGACCCGGATCAGCCCATGGCGTTCAAGACCTGGTTGTTCGAGGGCAAGACCTGGGACATCGGCAACCGTGTGTGGCGCAAGGACATCGGCGCGCCGGGAATCGGGGTGTTCGCCTTCGACGAAGACAGCTCTCAGCGTGTGGACGCAATCTATCCCATCGAACGGATGGATGAGCTGGCCAGCGCACTGTCGGAACGCATCGGCGCCAGGATCAAGTCAAAGCACATCAATCGCAGCGACCGGGACGCCGACTATCGAAGCCACTTCGACCCGGAGTCTGTGGATCGCGTAGCGAAAGTCTTCGCCAAGGACATCGAGCTGGGGCACTACCAATTCTAGCCGCGGACACATCATGGAGCTGACCCCGAACCTCACACAGGCAATCGCCGATTCAACGCAGATCCTCGTGATCGGCGATCCGGACGATGCGCTTGGCCAGACGCTCGATGCCTCGGACGCAACCGTGGACTGGTGGACGCCCGGTCGCCGGCGCCTGACCAAGCGTAGGTTCGACATCGACCTACCCTGGGCGTCCTCGAAGAAGCTCAATACCATGCCCGACGCCGTCGTACTGAACGGGGCGCTCGACCAGGCCGCTGATCCCCGGGCATTACTGCAATACTGCGCCAGCCTCTGCCAGGTGTTGGTGGTGCGCGCAGGTAGCCAGGAAGGTGCGCCGCCAGCACCTATGGACAGCAAGCATCCGGCGGTGCCGATCATCGGTACCGGCGCCGACACTGGCGCCACCGGCATCGGCCCGGACTGGGTCGCCGAACAATTGCGCTTTCTCGGTTTCTCTGTGACCCGAAGCAACGGTGGCTACGGTGCCGAACTCATCGGCCGAAGAATGGACCGGGTACGCGGCAGACCCATACTGGTGCACGTGCACCTTCCCAAGAACGGCGGCACGTCACTGAAAAACCTGCTCAATCACAGTTTTGGCGACACGCACCTAGAGATGTATACGGGCGTTCCCCAGCAAACTCACAGCGAGTTGGACATGCTGGAAGCCCTGTACGATCACCCCCACGTTAACGCCATCTCGTCGCACTCCTTCCGCAACTATCCGCGGATGATCGGGCCTCATCTGCCCCTGTACTTCTGTCTGCTTCGCGATCCGGCGAAACGCCACCTGTCGTACTTTCGCTACATGAAGAAAGACTGGAACAACCTCACCGATGCAGAGCGAGCCCAGGTCCCCGAGAATTTCATGGCCATGTCCATCGGCGACTTTTTCACCTGGCAGCAGGAGCAGGACAGAAAGCTCGGAATCACCGCGAACCGGCAGACCAACTACTTCGCGCGCAACAACAACGCCAAGATTGCCCGCTCCATCCTTGCTCAGTTCTTCTTCGTCGGGATTACCGAGGAAATGGATCGAAGCGTTCGCCTGCTGGCTAAACGGCTGGAACCCTACGGCCTGGAGATCGACTGTAGTGCCGTGAGGCAGGACAACACGACCTCACAGAGTGACTTCGCCCTCAGCCAGGAGATGGCCGACCCTGCCGTGAAGAAATACCTGAAGAACCTCCGTGCCGATTGGGAACTCTACGACTGGGCGCTGGAGCAATTCGAAGCCCAAGCGCGCCGTTTCGGCATCTAGGACTAGATCCCACCCTTGCGGCCTTTGGCCTCCCAACGCGAGCGGCGAATGAGTGCCGCGTGCAGCGCCGCAAAGTCATCCTTCAAGCCTGTGACGAACGCCACACCATCCTCGACCAGGGAGTAGCCGAAGAACTGGAGCAAATCCTCTTCCTCGGCCAACAGCTCAGATATGCGATCGATGGTAAATGCGTCGTTGAACAGAATGTTACGGTTGGTCATGTCCATGATCCTACTCACCGGCGCGTTGCGCTTTCCTGCGATGGCGCTGTCGGAAACCACCGGCAAGTCCAGCGCCTCGTTGATAACCGTCGGCGTTCGGCAGAAGTCCTCGTAGGTTATCTTCGGAATGTCCGGATGGCTCACGATATTCTGCGCCATGGCTCTGGCTTTGTTCAGCCATTGCTCGGTCAAACGGCGCAGCGTGCGCGGAGCTAGAGGTGGGTCGGAGTAGTTGTAAATGCAAGATGAAATCTGCGCGTACGGATTGGCAATGGAGAACAGATAGCGTGCATCCTCCGCAAAAGCCTCTCGAATCTGCCCCACACGCATCAGGTTCGGTGGTGATGTCTCAACAAAAACCCCTTTGCCGCTCTCGGCCAGCAGCTCATCCCACACACTCTTGATGAAGGGCCAGTCCAAGCGCATCTCGGGATTCCACGGATCCGACCGCATCGATTCTTTGACCGCGGGCACCATCTGGCCTTCGTGATTACCAAAGGGCGGCAGGTAGCCATCGATCTGCGAGGCGATGTACTGGCCAATTACCGTCGTGCCGCTGTTGTTGGGAGATAGAACGAATATGTACATGGCGTTTCGGGCCATGCTAGACATCTACCGCGACAACACAACTACAAGCGCTCATCGTTAATCACCCTCCCGGCCTCCATCTCAACGATACGGTTACATGACGAGCGCAACAGACTCTCGTTATGGCTTGCGATCACCGCAATCCCGGATTGGGCAACGAAGGCTTTCATTCGCTCGGCGGCCAGCTCTCGAAACTCCTTATCCCCGGCACCGAGCCACTCGTCCAGCAGTAGGATGTCGCAAGGCAACGCCGTCGAGATAGCGAAAGCCAGGCGTGCGCGCATACCACGAGAATAGGTGCGCACCGGGTGATGCACCGCGTCGCCCAAACCTGAGAATGCAGCAATCTCATCGCGGCACTGCTTGATTTCCTCCAGCGGGTAGCCCAGGGAGAGCCCCCGCAGCAGAATATTCTCGTAGCCTGAGCCTTCCGCCAACAAGCCGGCCCCAGGTTGAAGGATCAGGCGGGTCTGGCCGGCGATCCGAACCTCTCCGGCCTGAGGCGAGTACGAGCCCGCCAGGATTTTCAACAGCGTGGTCTTGCCGGCGCCGTTAGCGCCTACCAGGCCAATGCGGTCACCTACCTGGGCCGTGAGGGAGATGTCGTCAATCACCGTGTGCCAGTCGGTGCGCAACCCGCCTATTCGATAAATGCTCAGCAGACGCCCCAATCTCCCACCTTCGGTGCGCTGCGCAGCGCCTCCCCGGGCTCTGATCGGGAGCTGCAGCGAGACATCGCACAGGGAGATCGCAGCCATCATCGCTACAACCAGTACGCCAAGCGGGCGCGCTGAACCCGATAGAGCACCAAGGTGGCCACCAGACCTATCAGTGTAATGCTGCCGCACACCACCCACACCCGTGGCGCGGGCGCATAACCCAGCAACGGTGCCCGCAGCAGCTCGAGAAAGTAGTAGAACGGGTTGAAATCCACCAGAATGCGCCGCGGTCCGGTGACGATGCTGGGATCCCAGAACACTGGCGTAAGAAAAAACATCCCGCGCAGCAAGGGCTGAAAGAAACTCTCAAGGTCGCGGTATTTGAGCTGCAGCACACCCAGCGTCATAGCGACCCACACACCGTTGATCAGGCAGATCGCAAGCCCCGGAAACACCAGCAGGCTTACCAGGGTGGGGCCGCTCGCGGTGAAAAAGAAGATGCCGGGCACGATCAGCAGATGGTGACCAAAAAGGATGATCTGGTAGGCCGTGGCTTGCAGCGCGTACGCGGTGAGTGGCAACGTGCCCTCCATCAGAGTGGCGCGCGACGTGGAAAAAGCCCGGATGCCGCCCATGATCAAGCTCGACATCAGCTGCCAGAAGATCATGCCAAACGCCAGGAACGCCAAGTAGGTGTCCTCAGGCCCCAACACCCCGGTGAAGATCAATGCCTTAACCGCGATGATCATCGTCAGCCCCAACGTGATCCAGAGGGGCCCCACCATGGTCTGCCGATACTGCAGCATCACCCGATGCCAGGCCGGAATAGTCCAGTGCGCCCACATTCCCGCGGACAGAGCAAAATCGGAGAATACGCCCCTTGGCGCCCGCGCGACGATCGTGGCTACCACCCCAACCCCCGCTCTTGGCGTGACGCAAAGTTCCAGTTATAGGCGTTGACCGACTCCCGGTCGAACAGGGCGTACAGCAGCCTCAAGGTCGCATGAAACGACCAAGTGGCCAACCTACCGTGCGACACATCGGCGTCGTAGAAACCGCGCAGGTCGAACACGGAGTACAAGGCAGCGTAGATCCAAGCGATGTAGCCGCGGTACGGGCCGTATTCACGGACCACCCGATACATCTCCCGAGCGATCTTGCGGCCGCCTGTGGAGGTGAGGTTGGTGTCCGAAAAGTAGTACACCGACATCACATCCGGAATCGACGCGAACTTCGCGCCCGAGCGCCGCAGCCGACACCAGTACTCCCAGTCAAAGGCGTACTTAAGCTTGAGCGTTAACTCCCCGGCTCTGCGATGTGCGCCTGCTCGCCAGAACGTAGACGGTTGCTCGATGGTGTTCTTCAGCACCAGCTGTTCGAAGAAGTCCGCTTCCGGCTCGGTCTGTACGGAGCCGTCCCGGTCGAAGACTCGCAGGCACCCGCCAGTGACGACATCCACGTCAGGATGCGCCTCGAGAAACGCAGCCGCCCGCTGCAGCGCCCCTTCAGCCAGCTCGTCGTCCGCACACAGCCAACAAAAGATGTCGCCCGTGGCCTTGGAGAACCCTCGGTTGAGGGCGTCGGCCTGCCCAGCGTCGGGCTCGCTAACAAGCTCAGAAACGAGATCACCATGGCGGGCAATAGCCTCCACCGTGCCGTCAGTGCTGGCCCCGTCCATGCAGATGAGTTCCAGATTGGCGTAGTGCTGGGTGGCAATGGACGTCAGCGCGCGGTCGATGGTCGCCTCGGCGTTGAAGCTCGGCACGACCAGCGAGATTCTGGGCCCAGCGTCAGCCACCACTTACGGGCGCCACCGACGATCAACCGTCTCGCCGACGCTTCGGCGCAAGCCATCGTGCATAAATGCCTTCTCACTCAAGATAGATGCCGGCGCAGCTTTTCGCCCGGGGTCGGCCCTGCATGATATGCGAAAACGCATTGCCAACCCATAGCGAGCTGCCGATACGCGAGGGTAGGGCTCCACGCCATGATGGCGCCAGACGAACGGAACCCCCATGTCATCCCAGTCAGGCGTCACCATTCTCGGCACACCCGCCGCGGCGCTGCGCATCGTGAGCGAAAACCATCGCGCAACAAACGCTACCAGCTTGGCGCATCCTGCAACTCAGGGGCGCATCGTGCCATCATGGCGATCGAAGAAACTGGAGCGACCATGTCCGACCCCGCGGGCATCACCATACTGGGTACGGCCGGCAGCGTCGTGGACTCGCCGCGACTCACTACTGCGCAGCGACTCAAGATCGCCGGCAACAACACCGGCAACCTGGTGTTTCAATACGCAGTCACCCGCCTGCTCGCCCCCAAAAAGACCTATATCCCTACCGCGACTATGCCCGCCTTCGACGCTGATGCGGTAGCAGGATCACGCTACCTCGTCTTCCCTGCGGCCAATCACCTCAGACCCGGCGCGGACTGGCGCAATCTGAACAAGCTGCTGCGAGACGTGGATCTCCCGTTGGTGATCCTCGGTTTGGGTGCGCAGGCCCCGTCTAGTAACGACCCCCAGGCCATCGACCAGATTCTCAAGGACTCCCAAGTGCGAATGCTGGCAGACATCATCCGCGAGCGCGCGGTGCTCGTGACGGCACGGGGCGCTTTTTCCGCCGAGGTATGCGCCCGCCTGGGCATTGAAACAGAGATCCTGGGGTGTCCATCTCTGTTGATCAACCCGGATCCAACCTTGGGCCGCCAGTTGGCGAAAGCGCTGGAACGCCTGCAAGAATCGCCCAGAAGCCTACGAGTGGTGATGACAGCAGCGGCTCCCTTCGAAATTGCCAAGCACGCCATGCGCCGCGATTTGGAGGCGCGCTTTTTCCAATGGACCGTGGATCGCGATGGACTCTATGTGCAGCAATCTGGCGGGGAAGAGATCGTCGCTCTGAGTGCGGGCGCCCACCGTGCAGACACCTTGCAAACTGCACAAGCCGTGCGCCCCATCATCTATCCCGAAGGCACACCTGAGAGATTTATCCAACACATCAACTCTCGCCACCGCATCTTCTGGAACGCAGCCGAATGGATCGCGGCTATGCGCGGCGCCGACATTGCCTTCGGCAGCCGATTGCACGGCAACATGGCAGCGCTAGCCGCAGGCGTGCCCGCGCTATTTGTTCCCCACGACGCGCGTACGGAAGAACTCATCGACACCATGAAGTTGGCTTATCTGAAGGCTACTGATGTGCCCGACAGCTTTGAGCAAACCATCAATCAAGTAGAGTTTGATGGAGAGGCTTTCGACAAAAATCGGGCCATGCTGTCGGTAAGATTCAAGCAAGCCATGGCACGCATAGGTGTGCCGGTCAATACAACTGGCGCGGGCTGAAGCGATGATCTGCCACGAGCACAAATGCATCTTCATTCACATCCCCCGTACCGCAGGAAGTAGCGTCGAACAGTGGATCTGTGGCCAGGATTGGTGGGACGTAGACCCGCCGACCAAACACCTAACGGCTAGCCAAGCGAAAGCCCGCTACGCCGACCATTGGGACGACTACTTCAAATTCTCCATAGTCCGCAACCCTTGGGCCCGCATGATGTCTTGTCTGGCATACCCCGATTACTTCGGCGTGAAGCTAGTGGATGGAACCTTGGATTTCACTGGATACGAACAGCGTTTCGGCACCCCGCTTACGCTGGAGATCGACTATCGGTTCCACCAGCGCGAAGAAGTTTTACGCAAAACCCATACCGATGGGCGAGTGTATCTGAATGTTCTTGACGAGCCCCTGGACTTTGTAGGCCGCTTCGAACATCTGGAGAAAGATACCGCCCTTATCGCCGAGCGACTTGTCCTGGCGACACCCTTTCGGGTCAGCACGGAAGCAGCTCCCTTGGACTATCGCCGGGTGTTCAACGACGACGCGCTCAACTGGGTGGCCAAAAGCTTCCGAGACGATATCGCCAAGTTCAGTTACGCCTATTGAGCGGAGTTGATGGCTTCCGAAGTTGTTACAGGGGCTCCGTGAACGCTGGCTGCCATGCCGCAGATTTTTTCATAGGTAGTCTTTTGGATTCGTTAATGTCCGTTGTGAACTCGTCATCAGCGAATTCATACCTTTCCATGTAGTAGACGACCCACCGACCATCATCCGTATTGCGAAGCAAAATATCCGGAGTCAGGTTTCGATCAAAGTACCCCACCCCAGCAATTCCCCAGTTCAAATTGGTTTTCAATGGCACCATCCAGTCGTCCACGACTGCAAGGCCATTCAGATACGTCAAACGCCAGTCGCCCGAAACTTTATTCCGCATAAGGACATCGGCTCGGCCGTCGAAGTTCATGTCCGCGTTTGACTGCAGCTCCCAATTCAAGTTCTGTTTAAGCGCAACTTGCCCTTTTTGAACGACAGTTGAACCGCGCAATTCAAACAGCTTCCAGCGCCCCGTGTTTGAGTGACGCAACAGGACATCCGTGCGACCATCACCGGTAAAATCTCGAACAGCCACCGGGTTCCAAACTGGGTTCGCCGGGAGGTCAACAGATTTTTCATCGGATATTGAGGTACCGTTCATGAAGTAAAGTCGCCACCTGCGCGTCACCGTATTGCGCAACAAGATGTCGGCTTTACCATCGCGATCGAAGTCACCGACACCCACATAATCCCAGTTCAAACTCTGACGCATTGATACCGCACGGTCCTTTTCGATGGCGAGACCAGCCAGGGTAGTAACCCGCCATTTGCCAGTATCCGTGCGTCGTAGAAGGACATCGGAATCATCGTCGCCATCAAAATCAGCGACTGCCACAGCTTGCCAGTTGGGGCTCTTCTTTAAATCGATTAATCCCGAATCTTTGATTGCGGGTCCGTCGGTAAGGTACAAACGCCATCGACCATCGGTGTGTCTCAGCATGATGTCAGCACCACCGTCACCGTCGAAATCGTTAGTTGCTACGGTGCTCCAGAAGGTTTTTTTGTTAACGCCAACGAGATCCGTACTTGCAAGGCCGCGTGATGCCAGTCGGTGCAGAACGAACCTTCCATCAGTGTTGTGCCGCAGCAGCACGTCATGAACCAGATCCTTATCCAGATCGTTGTGTTGTGGGCCGTAGAGATAGTCCAACCCCAGCAGATCATCAGGCTGGGGAGCAGTGGTATCGCCAACCGAGGCAGTCATGATGGGCTCTGGATCATCGTCAATTGTGGAGTGACCCAACCCAAGCGAGTGTCCCTGTTCATGCACCGCTACGCGACGAAAGTCATCTGGAATGAACTGATTGGCACCATCATATGCTCCCCAATCGAAGACAGAATTGAACACCACAATGTTGCGCAGAATTCGCGCGTCGGTGGCCGTCACGGTTGAGCGCGATACGGCTAGAGTAGTCTCGCCAAACTCACTACCGCAGAATTGTGTGTCAAAAAAGGCACTGTTCGAATTTGGATTGAAAAAGTCCCCTAGCTCGCAGATAGCAGTGGCGTCGCCCACGCCCCCACCGTCACTGGTGAAATTGAACCGGTCCACGACCGAATTCCAGCGTTCCAGGGCAGTAACGAACTCCGCCGACCAATCTGGATTATCAGCGTCACCACTGCAATCCCCGGGCGTTGCGGGAAACACGCCGGTATCACATAAATCGCCCGTGACAAATTCCATGGTCGCGGATTCCCAAAAGGAACCGATCGGAAGAAACGCATAGCCGGTGGCTGCCACCAATAGTCCGGCCAATAGAGCCCCAAGGCGCCGAATCATTCCTGAGCCTCCAAAATCTGAAGCACCAGTTGCTTAAACTCGACGGCCGCTAGCGGTTGTGCATTGGCCTGTGCCGAAACAACTACGCCAGCCGCATGCCCGTGAGTAATCTCCAGGGTAAGGGGAGTTTCGGTGGCCTCCAATGCCCGCACTGGTTCGCCGCCTAAGGTATACACTCGGTCGGTACCCCCCTCATCAACGCGAAGCAAAAAATGGCCCTGAGTCCATCCGTAAAGGGGATTCACCATAGGTGTGGAAGCAGATTCCACAAAGTAAATGCCACGCTCCCCCACAGCCGGGACGTTGGAACCATCTACAATGTCGACAACGCCATCATGCTCACCGCCTAGAAACCGCAGTATGAGGGTTGATTGTTTGAGCTCGCCTTTAACGACCTCCTCAACCGAAAAGCGCACAAAGGTGCTGATATAACCCCCATCTATGCCGGACCAGCGGTCTTGCACCTCACCCTGAAATACCAGTGCGGACTTTTTCACTAATTCGTCAGTGCCGATCCTCTTGACCGTGGACGAGCTTGCAGAGGTGGCAACTAGAGCCAACACAATTAGCGCCATCAACGACTTGCAAGGCCGCTCCAGGAAGCCTCTCGAATTATTCAACACTCACTCCTAAACCCACATAAATCAAAGTTAACAACCCTATCCTATAGCGGCTTTGCGCTTCGCCAAACAACACCCACTCTAATGCCATCACTGGAGCGATCCTATCGTTAATCCCAGCAAGCGGCGCAATCAGGTGGCGTCCGGCTTAATCTCACGCACCGCATCGAGAAACCCGCGGTCCCAGTAATAACCGCTGAGCGCGCCAACCAGAGACTCGCTGGCAAACCGATGCTGAAAGTTCCCAACAATGTGCCGCAGCGGGCTCGCAGGAAATTCCAACACCTCATCATCCCCGGTAAGTCGCGCTAGCAGCACGAAACTTCGGCCATGACCGTACGACAGCCGCCTGAGATATCGGGCGGTCAGGCGCGACTCCGAGATGTAATGGCGCAGAGAGAGCGAGGGCTCGTAGGCACCGTTGAGACCCAAACTATGAGCAAGCCGTGAGAATAGCGAATCTTCGCCGCTCATCAGGGCTGCGCCCTGCCGGCCCAGTGAGCCCGCATCGCAGTGCTCGGCGAGAAAGCGCACGAAGGCGTCTGCCACGATGCGACGCACCACCATGCCAGCCCCGATGGGCTCCCACTCACCCCAATGGCTGCCCTGACCTTCGATCCGCGCGAGCCCGTGGTTGCGCACGCCCAGCTGTGGAAGGAAGCAACGCTTCCACCCACTCACGCGTTGTTCCAGCATGCCCTGGGTGATGCCCCCGAATAACCCCACTTCGGGACGCGCCTCGGCAATCTCAACGGCCCGTTCCAGATAATCCAAGGCCAGCTCGTTGTCGTCGTCCACGAACACGACCAGGGGCGCATCGGTGCCACCGATGCCGGCCACTCTGGCATGGGTGAGACCCTGCAACGGCTGCTTTACCACGCGCACAGGCACACCGGCGATTCGCTCTAGGGGCGCCGGCTCCAGCGCAGGTTGCGAATTGTTGTCCACCACCACGAGCTCGAAGCGATGGGACCCGAGCGACTGCGCGCCGATGGAACGGAGCGCCATTGCGAGGTAATCGGTGCGGGGATTGTAGGTACACAGAATGACGCTGACTTCCGGGGTCGCAGCGCTGCGGGTGTTCGGCATTGATTCTCCAGGCTCGTCGAGCGAGCGCGGTGGATGATACGTGAAACCAGTCAGGTTGGGCAGCATCACCGGCCATCGCTTGCCTCGATGCAGTCGAGCGAATAGCCTGTAAGCTTCGCGCAGGTTCCTCAAAGGATGGTTCGAGCCACCTTCATCAACAAGCCCGTGAGGGACTACCCATGCGGGTGAGCATCGTCACACCGTCGTACAACCAGGGCGAGTACCTGGAACGCACCCTGCTGTCGGTGCTGGGTCAGAACTACCAAGACCTGGAATACATCGTGGTGGACGGGAACTCTTCCGACGAGAGCCAATCCATCCTGCAGAAACATTCCCAAACCCTACACACACTCATTGTCGAGCCCGATGGCGGACAGGCCGAGGCCATCAACAAAGGGTTCGCCGTGGCCACCGGCGAGATTCTCGGATTCCTCAACAGCGACGACGTGCTGCTTCCAGGCACTGTGGAATTTCTGGCAGATTATTTTGCCGCTCATCCCGATGTGGACGCCGTGTACTCCAACCGCATCTTCATAGACGAGCACGACCAACTGTCCGGCTTCTGGGTGCTGCCGCCTCACTGGGACTACTGCATGTGCCGCTGGGATTTCATTCCCCAGGAGACCTGCTTCTGGCGCCGCTCACTCCTGGAACGGGTGGGCCCGCTCAATGAGGGCCTGGACTTTGCCATCGACTATGACCTGTTTGTTAGAATGATGCGGCATGGCAGGTTCCAGCGGATCAGCCGATTTCTCGCGGCCTTTCGGCGCCATCCCGACTCCAAGTCGTCTACTGTCTACGAGACCCTGGGTCGCAAGGAAGTGTCCCTCGTGCGGCAAACGAATGAAGTGGTAATTCATTGGTACGACCACGTATTGAAGTACGCGTTCGGCGGCGGCATCCTGGGGAGTTCATACTTGTTCAAACTGATCGCTCTTCACCGGTGGCGCGCCCATGTCCGCTTCCCCTGGCAATCCTGATTCCACTATTTCGGTAATCGTGCCCGTTCTGAACATGGAACGGACCATCGCGCGCACCATGCGCAGCCTGGTGGAGCAGCGCTACCCCAACGTAGAGATTATTGTCGTTGACGGCCAGTCCACCGACCAGACACTGGCTCAACTGGCCCCGTTCGAAGACGAAATCAGCGGGGTTATCTCGGAACCTGACGACGGGCTCTACTACGCCGTGAACAAGGGGCTCGACCGCGCCACCGGCGACATCATCGGCATTCTCAATGGCGACGACTACTACATGCACCCGCGGGTGCTCGATCTGTACGCGGACAAGTTCGAGAATACGCACATCGGTATCGCCTTTGGCGACCTTGAGTATTTTCCGCCCAACCGTCCAGATAAAACCATTCGCACCTACTCCTCGCGCAAGTTCACCCGGGAGAAACTGCGCCTGGGCTGGATGCCACCACACCCAACCACTTTCATCAGGCGCAGCGTGTACGACACCATCGGCAAGTACAGCACCGACTACAACATCTCGTCGGATTTCGAGTTCCTCATTCGTGCGCTGTGGCTGCACGGCATCGAGTTCGACCGCATCGACTCCGTGGTGGTACGCATGCAGTACGGCGGCTTGAGTACAAAAGGGCTGGTCTCCACCTATCGCTTGAATCAGGAGATCATTCGGGCGTGCCGCAGCAACGGCCTGAAGACGGGATGGCCCACCATCATGCTGAAGTTCCCGGAGAAGCTGCTGGAGTTTGCCCCCGCGCTGAGAATGTAAGCGCTGTGCAGGCCTGCCTACGGCGACTGCTTCATCCGGCGCCAGCTCAATCCCACCCCGACACCCACCGGCAGCCAGAACAACAGCCAGCTGGCGCCCACCTTGTCGATGAGTTCATGGCCGTCGAGCACGAAAGCCGGAAGTGCAACGCCCAACAGCCCCAACGCCAGCTTGGCGTCGGGTTCGTGAAAGTGGCGCAACAGGATACGAATCAGCGTCACGACCAGCACTGCCATCAGTACCAAGCCCAACGCTCCACCCTGGTGGAATACGGCCAGATAGACGTTGTGCGGATGCTCAAAGGTAGCGACTCCCGGCACATGCACTGCATCGTCCGTCAAAATGCCACGCCCAAGCCACGGATTCTCAGCCAGGGTCGCCGACACGGAACCGACCCAAATGGCCAGTCGGTGGCTGTCACCCCGGGGCAGGAGTTCCGAGCGCGTGAGATCGCTGGCAACCAACAGGCCAAGAACCAGCGTAAGCGCTGCAATCAAGGCCGTTACGGCAACGACGAAGCGGCGGACATCCGCCGCACGACGCGTAATCACGAAGATGCAGGTACCAAGTCCCACGCTGATCCAGGCGTTGCGCGAGCCCGAGAAGAAGATGGCGGTTGCCATGACGCCCAACGCCACCCAGGCGGCACAGCGCCAGGCCGTCGCTGCCTCATCGAACAGGCGCTGTAGGGCGAACAACACCACGGCGCCGAGGATCAGCGCGCCAACCACATGGTTGTCAAGCTGGCCTAGGCCGCTCAACCGGCCGTTCTCCGGATTCCTGATGAAGAACCAGATGAGCGCGGCAAGTGCTGCCCCGGCGCCGGCCAGGGTCAGCGCCCGACCCAACCAGGTGAGCACACCGCTGCGCTCCCCGCATTCCGAAAACGCCACCACGAAGAGCATGACCAGCGCGGCCCGGGAAGCCACCGTAGCCACACCCCGGCCGCCGAACGGCTCCGACCACACGCTACTGAGCACCAGATAACCGAGCAGGGCCGCCACCGCCCAAATCAGCGGCACCGCGAACACGCCCTGCCATTGTCGCCAGGCGATCACCATGGCCAGCGCCAGCAGATAGGTTGGAAAACTGGCCGCACTTTGCGAGCCCAGAACCAGCACGGCCACCAAACACAGCGTCACCAGCAGCGCGTTGACCTGAATCCTGTCTGAAAAAAAGATCCTGATGTGGGGCACAGCCAACTCGAGCGCTCGGATGGGCGGGATTATAGGCCCACGGCAGGGGTTGTGTTCTCCCTGACCGGTCTTTCGGGTTGGTTGGTGGGCCCACCAGGACTCGAACCTGGGACCAATGGATTCACGTATTCTCGGCATTTCTACCGAGCGCGGACTATCTCACCACCCTCGCCCACCGCTGCGCGGCTGCACTAGGGTGCGGGACGCTCTAGCCTGTTATTAAGGAAGCTCGGGTGCGCGTCGCACGCGTACGCCATTCCCCAGGTAGTCTCTGCACCTTCCCGCGGTGTACCGCGGGCTGGGCTCAGGATTGCCATCGCCGTGCCGCCGCAACGACCGCACGCGTTAAGGTTTCCCTGAATTCATCCCGTTCATCTTTGTTCTTTCGAACAAAGCGCACCAATCGATGAGTCCACTGCTCTAACCAACTGAGCTATAGGCCCTGCGCGGCGCAGTCTACTCCTACGCCGCACACGGCAACAAGGGCAACCGCTATTGGTTACCGCCCCCGGACTCCATCCACTCGTCCAGGAAGCTCCTGAGATGTTCCGAGCGGCTGGGATGGCGCAGCTTGCGCAGTGCCTTGGCTTCGATCTGACGAATCCGCTCCCGGGTGACATCGAACTGTTTGCCCACCTCTTCGAGCGTGTGGTCGGTGTTCATGTCGATACCAAAGCGCATGCGCAGCACTTTGGCTTCGCGCGCCGTCAATCCACCCAGCACGCCGCGGGTGGCCTCCTTGAGGCCCTCTCCCGTGGCAAGCTCCACCGGCGAGCCGATGGTGACGTCCTCTATGAAGTCGCCCAGGTGGGAATCTTCGTCGTCTCCGATGGGCGTCTCCATGGAGATCGGCTCCTTGGCGATCTTCAGAACGCGACGCACCTTGTCTTCCGGCATGTCCATTCGGTCGCCCAGTTCCTCAGGCGTAGGCTCGCGGCCCATCTCCTGGAGCATCTGGCGAGAGACACGGTTGAGCTTGTTGATGGTCTCGATCATGTGCACCGGAATACGGATGGTGCGTGCCTGGTCCGCAATTGAGCGGGTAATGGCCTGGCGAATCCACCACGTGGCGTAGGTGGAAAACTTGTAGCCACGACGGTATTCGAACTTGTCCACGGCCTTCATCAGGCCGATGTTGCCTTCCTGAATCAGGTCGAGAAACTGTAGGCCACGGTTGGTGTACTTCTTGGCGATGGAGATCACCAGACGCAGGTTGGCTTCCACCATGTCTTTCTTGGCGCGGCGCGCTTTTGCCTCGCCCAAAGATATACGCCGATTGATGTCTTTGATTTCCGAAACCGACAGCCCGGTGTCTTTCACCAAGGCTTTGAGCTTTTTCTGAGCTCGCACGATCTCGTCTTTCTGCGCGCCCAAGGCCTTGGAGTAATCCTTGTTTGCCTTGATGTGCTTGTTCACCCAGGCGATGCTGGTTTCGGAACCCACATATTCCTTACGGAATATATCCCGCGGCATGCGCGCCTGCCGCATGCACACGTTCATGATGATGCGCTCCTGGCGGCGCAGCACGAACAGCGCCATGCGCGGCATGTCCACCAGCTCGTCGAAGTGACGCGGCACAAGTTTGAAGGGTGAAAACACCTCGGCCAGCTTGTCCAGTTGATTCTTGCCTTCCTTGGAGGTACGGCCTTTGTCGGCCACCACCTTGTTGGCCTTGTTGAAGTTGCGCTTCAACAGGGTAAAGCGCCGCTTGGCCTCTACGGGGTCCGGGCCTTTTTCCTGCTCGTCCTCATCATCGTCATCCTTGGCTGCGGGCGCTCCGGGTTGAACCTGAGCTGCCTGAGGAACATGGTCCGCTGGATCGAGGTAGCCCACCAGCAGGTCCGACAGCTTGCCCTCCTTGGTGACCTCGGTATAGGTGTTCAGGAGGTACTCGGCGGGGCCGGGAAAGTAAGACACCGCGTGCAGCATGTCGCGAATGCCTTCTTCGATGCGCTTGGCGATGGCGATCTCGCCTTCCCGAGTAAGCAGTTCCACCGTGCCCATTTCACGCATGTACATACGAACCGGGTCGGTGGTGCGGCCGGCCTCGGTTTCTACCGCCGCCAATGCGGCAGCGGCCTCTTCGGCCGCCAGCTCATCCGCCGTGTTTTCGCTGGCATTGAGCAGTTCGTCGTTGTCGGGCGCCGTCTCATAAACGGTGATACCCATGTCATTGATCATTCGAATGATGTCTTCGATCTGATCAGGATCGGAAATATCGTCAGGCAAGTGGTCGTTAACCTCTGAATAGGTAATGAACCCCTGCTCCTTGCCTTTCGCAATGAGTTCTTTCAGACGCGACTGCTGTTGTTCGATTTCCGTACTCATGACACCTCGATTTTGGTGAGAGAAAAGGCAACTATCCTGACAGAAAGTCGCCTTTTTGCTTCATTACCGTCCCCGGAACCTGGCTAATTAGCCCCGAGCAAAACGGCTCATTATAGCGAGCTAATTGGGGTCTCTCAAAGCAATTGCTAGTGCTGGCATCTCGATTGCGCAAATCAGGCCACCACCCCCTCTTCGGCACTATTCCCCTGAGCCCCTTCCCTGCCGGCGATCCCAGTATTTGCGCAGGTTGTCCGCGGTGGGTTGTTCCTTCAGATCGGCCAAAAGCGCCCGGCGATCGGCGGTCTCCCGCTGCGCCAGATACCGCACGGCTCCATCTTGAAATTCAGCCCGCTGGGCATCGTCGGACAAACCAGACGCGCGCTGGGCGAGCTGGCGCAGCTGACTTTCCAGCTCATGGCCCATCCAGCGGCCCACCAGCTCCGCCGTGTCGCACTCCGGATTGGCGACGATATAGCCCACCAGATCCTCGAGCACGCCGCTGCCCGCTCCCAACGCGTCCCGCACGTCCTCAGCAAGATCCAGCACCAACTGCGGACGCTGCAACGTCGATGCCACCAGCCGGCGCGTCAGCGGCGGCAACCTGGTCGGCTTGGACGGGCGTGACGCACTCGACGCCGGTCGCCTGCCGCCCGACTGGGGTTGGAATCCAGTGAGGGTGTGCAGGCGGTTGTGCATGAGCTGCTTGAGAATTCCCTCGGGCACCTTTTCGATCTGGGGCAAAAGCAGGGTGGCCAGCCTCGCCTGGTCGTCCAGGCTGTTCAGATCCAGATCCGCCGACAAGCGCGAGAACATGTACTCGATGGCCGGTTGCGCCGCAGCCAGCCGCCCCAGAAACCCCTGCTCGCCTTCTTTACGCACGATGGAATCCGGATCCTCCCCTTCCGGGAGAAACATGAACTTCAGTTGGCGGCCATCGCGCAACTCGGACAGCCCCTGTTCCAACGCCCGCCAGGCTGCCTGACGCCCGGCGGCGTCACCATCGAAACAGCAGATTACTTCCGGCGCGTAGCGATATAACTTCTGAAAGTGATCCGCCGTAGGCGACGTGCCCAGAGTTGCCACCGCGTTGGTGATTCCGGCTTGCGCCAGGGCCACCACATCCATGTAACCTTCCACCAGCACCAGCCGCTCCAGGCTACGGTTCGCCTTTCTCGCTTCGAACAGGCCGTAGACCTCCCGGCCTTTATGGAATACCGGTGTCTCGGGACTGTTGAGATATTTCGGACCCTGCTCTTTGCCCAGCACACGCCCGCCAAATCCGATGATGCGACCACGCGTGTCCCGGATGGGAAAAGTGATTCTGCCCCGAAAACGATCGTACACGCGGCCAGCATCGGAACGGGTGAGAACGCCGGCCTCCAGAAGATCCTTTTCCCCGGCCCGGGGCATGGTCTCACTGAGCGCCTGCTGCAGCGCATGCCACTCATCAGGCGCGTAGCCGATGCCGAAGTCGCGGGCTACCAGCCCGGTAAGGCCGCGGTCCTTGAGGTAGCTAACCGCAGCCGCAGAGTTCTTCAGAGCACCGCGAAAGAAACGATCGGTGGCTTCGAGCACGTCATACAGGTCGGTGCGGTCGGGCGCCGGGCGCGATCCGCGCTCCCGAGGCACCTCCACTCCCACCAGCTTGGCCAACCACTCCACGGCCTCGACGAAGTCCATCCCGTCGTGTTCCATGAGAAAGGTCAGCGGCGTGCCGTTCGCGCCACAACCGAAGCAGTGATAGAACTGCTTGTCCTGACTCACCGTAAACGACGGCGTCTTCTCATTGTGGAAAGGGCACAGAGCCTGGTGGTCTTTACCGGCTTTTTTCAGCGTAATTCGCGAACCCACCACCTCGACGATATCGACCCGGGCCAACAGATCGTTGATGAACGATTGGGGAATTCGACCAGCCATTTGAGACGCAGATTAGCAACGATTGCCGCACGAGTCTCTCATGTGGCGCGAAAGTCAGCGTCCGTATTGGTCCTCAAAGCGAACGATGTCGTCTTCGCCCAGGTAGCCGCCCACCTGTACTTCGACCAACTCCATGTCCATCTTGCCCGGGTTGCGCAGTCGGTGGGTCACACCCAGCGGAATGTAGGTGCTCTCGTTCTCTCCCAGGGTGAAGGTCTCCTCCCCGCGGGTGACCTCAGCCGTGCCTTTCACCACGATCCAATGCTCGGCACGGTGATGGTGCATCTGCAGCGACAGCACCTCGCCGGCTTTCACCCTGATACGCTTTACCTGATAGCGCTCTCCCGCACCCACCGATTCGTAGCTACCCCAGGGTCGGAACACCTCTCGGTGGCTGAGATACTCCCCACGGCCATCTGCCTTGAGCTGATCGACAAGCCGGCGCACGTCCTGCACGCGATCCTTGGTAGCCACCAGCACCGCGTCCGCGGTTTCCACCACCACCAGATCGTCGACTCCGACCGTTCCCACCAGCCTCGTCTGGGCGTGCACGTAGGAGTTTCTGGAATCCACGCTGACCACGTCACCAAAGCTGTGGTTTCCGTTGTCGTCTCTGGAAGACACTTGCCAGATCGCGCTCCAACTGCCTACGTCGCTCCACTGGAAATCAGCGGGAACCACGCGTGCGCGATCGGTGCGCTCCATCACCGCATAGTCGATGGAGTCAGCGGGTGTTTCGAGAAACTCCGGACCCGGCCGGAAGAAATCCAGATCTACACCGCCGCTGGCGTAGGCGGCAGCCACCTTGGCCGCCATAACCGGCGCCAGCCGTTCCAATTCGTCAAGATAGGTGCGCGCGCTCAACAGGAACATGCCGCTGTTCCACAGATAGTCGCCCGAGCGCACGTATTCTTCTGCGGTTTCCGGATCCGGCTTTTCCACGAACGAGCGTACGTCGCTCACCCCCGCCACAGCCTTAGCCTCGGCCGCCTGGATGTAACCGAGCCCCGAGTCCGCCCGGGTGGGACGAATACCGAACGTAACCAGTCCGCCCTGGTCGGCGGCGGCGGCCGCGCTAGCCACGGCAACCTTGAAACGATCCAGGCCGGTGACCAGGTGATCCGACGGCAGCACCAGCAGCAGCGGAGCCCCTTCTCCTTGCACCTCATCCAGCGCCGCATGTGCCGCCAGCGCGATGGCTGGCGCCGTGTTGCGGCCCTCAGGCTCCAGCATTATGCGCTGCCAGTCGAAGCGAAGCGCGCGGCACTGCTCGGCAACCATGAAGCGGTGCTCTTCATTGCACACGATGATGGGCGCCTGGCCGGTCACACTGCGTGCCCGTTCCAGGGTGTCCTGCAGTAAGGAATGTTCGCCCAGCAGGGCGTGAAACTGCTTGGGAAACAGATCCCTAGAAAGCGGCCACAGCCTACTACCGGTACCGCCCGCGAGAATGACGGGAATGACTGCGTTCACGATTGACCACCGAAGAAGAAAACCGGAGGGAAGACTATCAGAACCATCGGCGTACGCCGCGAAGGAGTTTGTAAATCTATGCGTTTAGTAACGCTTTAACCCTGGCGCTAACAGCGCCCATGTCGGCTTTGCCTTTGAGGGGCTCACGCAATTTGCCCATTACCTTGCCCATATCCTTGGGCGAACTGGCGCCAGTCTCGGCGATCGCCTGCGCGATAGCGGCTTCCAGCGCTTCGGCGGACAACGGCTCAGGCATGAAGTCGCCGATGACGTCGATTTCAAACTGTTCCTTTTCCGCCAGGTCCATGCGGTTGGCGTCGGTAAATTGCTGTAAAGAATCTTTTCTTTGTTTGAGCATGCGGTTAAGCACATCCACCACCTGCTCGTCAGTGAGTGCATCCACGCGCTCGTCCACCTCGACGCGCTTGATTTCCGCCCCCACCAGGCGCAGGGCTGCCACACGCGCTTTGTCGCGCGCTTTCATGGCGACCTTGGTCGCATCGGCAATGGCTTGTTTCAACTGGGACACGGTATGCAGCGCCCTCGGAGCGGGCCCACCCAAACGGGCGTGTGCCCTAGTACGACTTCTCGAACCGGCGGGACTCGCGCTGAAGCTTTTTCAGGTGGCGCTTCACGGCAGCGGCCGCTTTGCGCTTGCGCACTGCAGTGGGCTTTTCGTAGAACTCGCGCCTACGCACCTCGGAAAGCACGCCGGCTTTCTCACATGATCGCTTAAAGCGACGCAAGGCCACGTCGAAGGGCTCGTTCTCTTTTACCTTTACGCTTGGCATCTGCTCTGCTCGATCCTCTCGAGACGAAAAGGGCGCGAATTTTACTGTAGTTGCCGCTCAATGCAAAATGCGCCGTTAGCAATCAAGTTCCCCCGGAAGGCAGTCTTTCATGCTGGTGCTGGGCATCGAGTCCTCCTGTGACGAAACCGCCGTAGCGCTGTACGACCAGCGCCGCGGGCTGGTGGGTCACATCCTGCACAGCCAGGTCGCCGTGCACGCCAAGTACGGCGGCGTGGTACCCGAGTTGGCCTCGCGCGATCACATCCGCAAGGTGATCCCGCTCATCGGCGAGTTGCTGGAAGATACCGACACCAAGCTGTCGGATCTGGACGGCATCGCCTATACCGCCGGGCCGGGCCTGCTGGGGGCGCTCATGGTGGGAGCCGGGTTCGGCCGAACCCTGGCCTGGGCTCTGGGTGTTCCCGCCCTGGCCGTACACCACATGGAAGCCCACCTGCTGGCGCCGCTCATGGATCCGGCCCGGCGCCCGCCGTTGCCTTTCGTGGCGCTACTGGTATCCGGTGGCCACACTCAGCTCGTGCAGGTGGACGCGGTAGGCGCCTACACCCTGTTGGGAGAATCTCTGGACGATGCCGCCGGTGAGGCCTTCGACAAAGCCGCAAAAATGCTGGGGCTCGGCTATCCCGGGGGGCCAGCGGTAGCAGAGGCTGCGCAATCCGGCGACCCGGGGCGGTTTAGCTTTCCCAGGCCCATGACCAACCGCCCGGGTCTCGATTTCAGTTTCAGCGGGCTGAAGACGTTTACCTTGAACACCATCAGACAGCTCGAGCCGCTGGCCGAGCAGGACATCTGCGACGTGGCCCGCGCGTTCGAAGATGCGGTGGTAGACACCCTGTTCATCAAGTGCCGACGCGCGGTGGAGCAGACGGGCATCCCCCACCTGGTCATGGCGGGCGGGGTCGCGGCCAACCAGGTGTTGCGCGCCAGCCTGGCCGAGCGCCTGGAGGCACAGACCTACTATCCTCCGCCGGCATTGTGCACAGACAACGGTGCCATGGTGGCCTACGCCGGCCTGTGCCGCCTGCAGGCGGGTGAAAGCGCACCGCTTTCCATCGACACCCGGGCGCGGTGGCCGCTGACGGAACTGACCCCGCCGTGACCACGCGGCCCGCCACCGTGATCGTCGATGCGCTTGAGATTAAGGCCATCGTCGGCATCCATCCCGACGAGCGGGTAGCGGCCCAGAAGGTGGTCATCGATCTGGAACTGGATACCGATGTGGCGGCGCCGGCGGGCGCCCAGGCGCGGGTGGACTATGCCCTGGTGGCCGACGAGGTATCCCAGTTTGTCCGGCGCGAGCAATTTCTGCTGCTGGAAACCATGGCGGAAGCCATCGGCCAGCGCTTGTTCGAGCGATTCCCTATCGTTGCCGCGCGCATACGGGTAGCCAAGCCCGGGGCCCTACCGCATGCCAAAGCGTGCGCCGTCCGTATCAGCCGATCAGCCTGACGTCTGCGCCTTGCGCAGCAACGCAGCACGTCGCTGGTCCAGCGCGTCCCCCACCGAAGCGCCAGCGAGCCCACGCGGCAATGTGCCGGCGCGCACCTCGCTACCCATGCGGGCAACCACCGTACCCAGCGGGCCCAGGTCCACGCCCGAACAGGCGCCCACCACCCGCAGCAGGCGGGCAGATTCATCCGGCAGGGCAAAGGCCCGCGTGGCATTGAAAGCCGCCACCACATCAGTGGCATCGGCAGCGCGCCAACCGGCCAATAGCGAACCGTAACGCGACACCTGCCGCAGTGCTTTGGAAAACGCGCTAGGCGCCTTCAGCCGCTCGGCCAGGTGCTTGGCCTGATCCGCGTTCACGAACCAACCCAGGGCGGCAAAACGCTCGACCGGATCGACCAAACCCGGCGGCAACGCCAGGTCCACGCCATCCAGCTCGGCAAACCAGGGTTGCAGCGACTCGGCGCTTCGCAAGACCCCGAAAAATGCCGTCGGCTCCGGCTCGCCCAACGCCCTGGCAAGCTCACCGAACACGCGCTCGGCAGACAGCGCACCCAGCTCGTCGCTGGCAGCCACTTCCTTCATCAAGGCCAGGGTCTCATCGGCCACCGCGAAGCCCGGCAGCTGGGAAACAAAGCGAGCCACGCGAAACACGCGCAGCGGATCTTCCCGGAAAGCCTCCGAGACATGCCGCAACAGTTTGCGTTCCAGATCTTGAGCACCTCCAAACGGATCGATGAGCGCCCCACTGCCGGATCTCGCCATGGCATTGACGGTGAGATCACGACGTTGCAGATCGTCTTCGAGGGTGACATCGGGCCCGGCGTGACACACGAAGCCAACGTGGCCAGGGCCGGTTTTGCGCTCCGTACGCGCCAAGGCATACTCTTCATGAGTTTCAGGATGCAAGAACACGGGAAAGTCCCGGCCTACCTGCCGGTAACCCAACGCGGCCATCTCTTCGGGCGAGCTGCCCACAACCACCCAATCGCGATCGCCAACACTACGACCGAGCATCTCGTCCCGGACCGCACCACCCACCAAATAGGTTTCCATGCCGGGATTCTAGGCCGCCTTCCTTTGGAAGGCACCCGTCTGTCGCTCCAACGCACCCAGGCGGCGCTGCGCGTGCTGTGTATGCTGAAACGTCAGGCTGCGCTCGCTTGCAGGCCGCGAAGAAGTGCAAAAAGCCACCTTTAGCAGGATCTTTTAGCTCGTAAGCTCATAAAGAACCGAGCTTTTATGCCGAACGATCAGGGCCCGGCTCGAGCGGCCACGGCAATTCGCTCTCCCGTTTCCAGGCACAGCGCCGTCAGCTCACGCCCCCAAACGCATCCAGTGTCCAACCCGATCACGTCAGCGAGCCCCGTGCCCGC
>DEBD01000002.1:0-148254 GCA_002348385.1 Gammaproteobacteria bacterium UBA2965
CAGCGAACAGGCGCGGGTCGTGAACATTGCTTCGAGCGTGCACACGCTAGGACGCCTGAATTTCAAAGAACTCAATTCCACGCGCTACGGCACCATGCGCGCCTATGCCCGTTCCAAGCTGGCAAACGTCATGTGCACGTTGAAGCTGGCCGAAGACTACGCCCACACATCGATTACCGCCAATTGCATCCACCCCGGCGTGGTGGCCACAAACCTGCTGCCAGCCAACCGACCGCTGCTGCGAGGCGGCGGCAAACTCGTTCGGAGGGTCATGCGCACCCCCGCCCAGAGCGCAAGCGCTGTGGCTTATCTCGCACTGTCCGAGGAACTCTCCAACATAACCGGAAAGTACTTCTCGCCGACGAAGCGCATCAGAAAACCATCACGTGCAGCAAGAAACCGAACTGCCCAAGCCCAGTTGTGGAGCGCCAGCGAAAAGCTCACCGGGCTCGCTTGAGTTGACCTAGCGGCTGGTCTATCTTGCTTGTCTCAGTTATGCGCACGCAAAGGTGGCGTTGCGATGGCGATGCAGCACTGGTCAGCCGTTGAGATCAACGACACATTCTGCCGCATGCCGCGGCAACATGTACTGGAGCAACGGGCCGAATCGGTGCCTGCGCATTTTCACTTGGCCATCAAGGCTTCCCGGCGCATCACTCACCAGGCAAAGCTCCAGGAACTGGAGGCCTGGATCAATCGCGCTCGTAACACAAAAGCGAACACAACCTTTGCGTTCCTCAAGCAAGAGGACGACGGCGCCGGGCCCGCCCTGGCGGAAAGCTTTCTGGCCTGCACCGAACGTCCCACCGCTATGCACGCACCGCGCAAACGTCCGTCGGCCAAAGAGCGTCGCGCCTAACAGGTGGATTCCACGCCCAAGGACCTGGCCGCCACCATCGCCACTGGCTTCGAAAGCTACCGAGAGCGCTTTCAGGCCATCACGCGAGCGGCCATAGATCATTTCGCGGCCGGGGACTGGGCTGCAGCCCATGCCCACAGCGCGCAAAGGCTGGCTACCCACGCCAATCATCTGCAGCGCACCGTGGCGGAGGTGGGCGAGCAGCTGCAGGGCGATGCGATTCCCCACAGTCTGTGGGCGGACACCCGCGCCGCCTACGTGTCGCTCATCGCTTCCGAGTACAACGCCGAGCTGTATGAGACTTTCTACAACTCGGTACACCGGGCCATCACCGAAGACGGCCCGGTAAACGATGACGAAATGTTCGTCAGCACCGAATTTCCCGCGCCACCGCACCCGCCTACGGAGCCGATACTGGATGTGTACGACATGGCCGATGATGTGGTGGGCTGCGTACGCGCCATACTGAAGAGCTTTGACTTCAAACTGGAATGGCAGAATCTGGATCGCGACGTAGGCAACGTGCTGCGCTCGCTGGCAGAGGAGCGCGGCGAGATTCGCAACCCGCGCCTGCTGAACGTGGAAATTCTCAAATCCGTGTTTTTCAGAAACAAGGGTGCGTACGTGATCGGGCGCCTGAGCTACCCCGATCAGTTCGGCGAGCAGCTAGTCTGGCCCTTCGTTTTGCCACTGCTCAAGGACCACCAGGGGAAGCTCTACGTCGACACCCTGGTCTGCGACGAGGACGAGCTCTCCGTAGTGTTCAGCTTCACTCGCGCATACTTCATGGTGCACACCGACTATCCTCACGCGCTGGTGGACTTTCTCCAGACTCTGCTGCCCCGCAAGACCCGCTCGGAGCTTTACGCCTCCATCGGGCTTCACAAACATGGGAAAACGGTGTTCTACCGGGACTTCGTCGCGCATCTCGAACGCACAGACGACAAGTTCATCGTGGCGCCCGGCATCAAAGGCATGGTGATGACGGTGTTTTCGCTACCGTCCATGCAGATCGTCTTCAAGGTCATCAAAGATGAATTCGCCCCCCCGAAAAACATCACCCACCAGCAGGTAAAGGACAAATACCATGTGGTAAAGCGGCACGACCGCGTGGGACGCATGGCCGACACCCAGGAATTCGAAAACATGCTGTTTCCCCGCCACCGCTTCGATGCGGAACTGGAGGCTGAACTGCTGGAGGTAGCGCCATCCAGCGTAGCGGTCGTTGGCGACTCGCTGCTTATCAAGCACCTGTACACCGAACGCCTGATGACACCCTTGAATCTGTTCATCGAAACCGCCGACCAAGAACAGCTGCGTGAGGCGCTGGACGAATACGGCAATGCCATCAAGCAGCTGGCGGCAGCCAACATCTTTCCCGGCGACATGCTGCTGAAGAATTTCGGCATCACGCGCCACGGGCGGGTGGTGTTCTACGACTACGACGAGATCAGCTACCTGACCGATGTGAACTTTCGCGCCATTCCGGAGCCACGCACCCCTGAGGAAGAGATGTCCGCAGAGGTCTGGTACACGGTGGCGCCGCAGGACGTATTTCCCGAGGAATTTCGACGCTTTCTATTCGGGCGCAGAGCCATCAAGCAGCTGTTCACCCAGATGCACGGCGATTTGTTCGACCCCGAATACTGGCAAGGCCTGCAGAACAACATCAACGAAGGTCAGGTCATGGACGTGTTCCCCTACCGGCGTAAAAAGCGCTTCGCAAACGTATAACCGCGCCGCCCGACCACCCGAAAAGCAAGGCATTCCGAGCCCCAGCGCCTGGTAGTGCAACTTCCCGCCAGGGGCGTATGCTAAAAGAAAATCTAGTTGGGAGTGGGGCATGGCTGACGACAACGGCTTGACGCACCACGAGATTACGATCTACCTGGCGGGCGGGGCCACATTGGGGACGTTCAAAGCCGCCTGGAGCAAACACATCGTCAGCGACGTAGGCGAGCTGACCAAGGATTACCACGCCTGCATGCGCGGCAAGCGGCACAACCGCTTCAAGTACCATCTGCACGACCAGGAGCAGCGCGCTTCCCAGTCGCTGATCGTGGATTTCAACCAGGTTACCGCCATATCCGACCGCGTGGTGTTGCACTAGCATGCACAGAGCCACCGTCGCCAGAAACGCAATTGGTCCGCTGCTGGATCAGCTCATCATACAGCTGGACACCGAGGGCAGAGCCACCCAGCGGGCACACTTCGACCGAATCCGGCGGCGCCTGTATCTGGCACAGCATGACACCGAGCTGGCAACACCCATTCTGGAACTGTCGACGTCCGCGGCAGTAGGTTTCCGTTTTTCGAGCGAGGTAGACGTGCTAATCGCACGTATTCTGGAGAAAGCCGAGGAGCTGGCCCGCGAACTGGAGTACGCGGACCCGCCCCGACACTAGCCGGCTAAGATCCCGTGGGCACCTCGCTGAAGGGGATGCCTTTATCCAGCCTAGGCTCCTGCGGCAACCCGAGCACGCGCTCCGCTATGATGTTGGCCATGATCTCGTCGGTACCACCGGCGATGCGGCCACCCGGCGCGCCCATGAACGCCTGTTGAAACAGGCCGGCTTCTGGCGCGAACTCTGGATCCCACACAGCGCCAGACATCTCCAGCAGGTCCATGGCGAACGAGGCCATGTCCTGAGTCTTGGGCGCACCCACCAGCTTGCCGATGGAGTTCTCCGGCCCCGGCACCGCACCCTGGGACAATGCCGTCATGGAGCGATAGCCCGTGTATTTCAACCCGGACTCCTGACAGTACCAATCCGCCAGTTTGGCGCGCACGGAGCTGTCCTCGATGGCGGGTTTGCCGTCGATGTTCACCTTCTGAGCGAGTTCGAACAGCGAGCTGAAGCGCACCGGCGAGCTGCCGCCACCGATGGAGGCGCGCTCATTCATCAAAGTGGTGATGGACACCTGCCAACCTTGGCCGACCTCACCGAGACGCTGGCTGTCGGGGATACGCACGTCGGTGAAATACACCTCGTTGAAGTTGGCGTCGCCCGATATCTGCTTAATGGGCTTGATCTCGACACCCGGCGACTTCATGTCCAGGAAGAAATACGTCAGCCCCTTGTGCTTGGGCACACTGGGGTCGCTGCGCGTGACCAGAATGCCCCAGTCCGAATAGTGGGCGCCCGACGTCCAGATCTTCTGCCCGTTGATCACCCAGTCGTCGCCGTCGCGCTCGCACTTGGTGCGCAGAGCGGCAAGGTCGGACCCACCGGCGGGCTCGCTGAACAGCTGGCACCAAACGTCTTCGCCGCTGGCGAGCCTTGGGATGAAGCGATCGGTTACCTCGTCGGAAGCCCAGGTCATCAGGGTAGGTGCTGCCATCCCCTGTCCGATACCGAATACACCCAGAGGCAAGTTCGAGAACTTAGCTTCTTCCTGGTTCCAGATCACCTGCTCGATGGCGGTAGCTTCCTTGCAACCATACTTCTTGGGCCAGCGCAGGCAGGCCCATCCCGCCTCGTACTTGCTCTTCTGCCAGAGCTTGGCGCGCTCCATAAAATCGAGGCCTTCCATCTCCGCTTCCGTGGGGACGTTGTCCGTCAGCCACGCACGGGCTTCCTCGCGAAACTGTGCCTCTTCGGGGGTGTCTTTGAAATCCATAATGTTCTCCTAGGCCTAAAGGCCGCCTTATGCCGCGTTGCTCTGCTCGACCGCGGTGATCAATCTGCTCTGCCACATACTTTCGCTGCCCAGATTCACGGACAGCAGCTTGGCGCGCCGGTAGTAGAACTGGCAGTCGAACTCCCATGTGAATCCCATACCGCCGTGAGTCTGAATGTTCTCCTTGGAGGCGTAGTAGAAAGCCTGGGTGGACGAAACCCGAGCCGTTGCAGCAGCAATCGGCAGCTCCGCCGCGTCGGTATCCAGCGCCCAGGCGCCGAAATAGCAGTTGGAACGAGCCAGCGTGTTCTTCACGTACATATCGGCCAGCTTGTGCTTGATGGCCTGATAGGAGGCAATGGGGCGCCCAAACGCGTATCGGCCCAGTGCGTACTCCTTGGCCATTTCCAGAGATGCCTGAGCGCCACCCACCTGCTCCCAAGCGAACAGCACAGCGGCCCGATCCAGAAGCTTCTGCGTGAGCGCCCAGCCGTCGGATGGATCCCCCAGCGCCTCGGCCGGCGCACCGTTGAAATCGATGCGGGAATGGCCCCGGGCAAAATCCAACGTACGAACCGACTCCCGCTCTGCGCCGGCGCCGTCCAGATCCACCAGATAGAGGCCGTTGCTGGCCACCACGACCGCCACATTGGCAATACCGCCGTCGGCCACCGGAATCTTGGTGCCCGTCAGCGCACCATCGCTCACCGATGTCTGCAGTTCTTCTGCGGTTGCGCGACCATGTCCTTCGGACAGGGCGAAGGTGCCGATGGCCTCACCGGCGGCCAGCTTAGGCAGCCAGGCTTCTTTCTGCTCCTGGGAGCCCGCCATCAGGATGGCCTCGGTAGCCAGATAAACGGACGAAGAAAAAGGTACCGGTGCTGCCACGCGACCCAGTTCTTCAGCTATCACCGACAACTCCAGGTAGGAAAGCCCGAGCCCCCCGAACTCCTCGGGAATCACGGTGGCCGTGTAGCCCATCTCGACGATTTTCTGCCACAGATCGGCATCGTATTCGGCGTCGCCGTCCAGCACCGCGCGTACGGCGGCCGGCGGGCAGTTGTCAGCCAGAAACCCCTGCGCCTGCTCGCGCAGCAGATTCTGGTCTTCGTTGAATTCGAAGTTCATCGCGTCTCCCAAACTCAGCTGTTATTCGATTATTTGTGCCCAGCCGAGCATTTTGTCCACTTTGGGCAGAAAAGGCGAGCCCAGGTAGAATGGCGTATGGCATCAAGCAAATCGTCAGGCGACTTCGGCAATTTGGGATTCGTCCGCACAGCGGCGGTGGCACCGCAACTGGTACTGGCCGATCCCGCCGCCAACGCCCGCCACATCATCGAGGGGTTCGACGAACACGCGGCGCAAGGCGCCAGCATCGTGCTGTTTCCGGAGCTCGCCATTACCGGATACTCCTGCGAAGACCTGTTCTTCAGCCTCGATCTGCGCCGGGCCACCCGAAGCGCCCTGGAGGAGATCACGGCCGCCGTGAAGGATGCCGTCTGCGTGGTGGGCACCCCCTGGCTGCTCGACGACGGCCGCTTGCTCAACTGTGCCGCCGTCATCAGCAATGGCGCGGTACGCGGGCTCGTGCCCAAGATCGCGCAACCCAACTACGGTGAGTTCTACGAGCAACGCTGGTTCGCCTCCGGCGCCGGCGTGAACGCGGAGGTAACGGATGACGCGCTGGGCGCCTTCCGGGTGAGCGCCAACCAGATTTTCCGCGCCGGCCGGGCGCGCTTCGCGGTGGAAATATGCGAGGACCTGTGGGCGCCAGAAAACCCGGGCAACCGTCACGCGCTGGCAGGCGCGGACATCATCGTCAATCCCTCGGCCTCCAACGAGCTGGTGGCCAAGGCCGACTATCGCCGCGACCTGGTGCGCATGGCCAGCGCGCGAGCGATCTGTGCGTACGTGTACGCCAGCAGCGGTGTTTTCGAATCCACCAAAGACATGGTGTTCGGCGGCCATATGCTGGCGTTCGAAAACGGCCTGGCACTGGCGGAAAGCGAGCGTTTCCAGTTGCAGGCAACGTCCATCTGCGCCGACATCGATCTGGACAAGCTGCGTCACGAACGCATGCAGAACACCACGTTTACCAACGCCGAGCGGCCGCACACCTATCACTACGTACCCACGCTGGCTGATCCGCCACCACTGGCGAACCTGCAGCGCACTTACAGCGCGCACCCATTCGTGCCCGACGACGAGCGCGACATCGACGCCCGGGGCGGCGAGATTCTGAACATTCAGGCCACGGGCCTGGCACGACGCATGCTGGCGGCCAACGCAGAGACGCTGGTCATCGGGCTCTCCGGTGGGCTCGACTCCACATTGGCGTTCCTGGTCTGCCTGGAAGCGGTGGCCAGGCTCAATCGCGAGCGCAGCTCGATTCACGCCGTGACCATGCCGGGCCCTGGCACATCCGAGCGCACACTGACATCCGCCCACGCGCTTTGTGAGCATACGGGGGTGCGAATCAGCGAGATACCCATCGGCGATGCGGTAACCCAGCACCTCAAAGATCTGGAGCACGAAAGCGAAACCGACGTGGTGTTCGAAAACGCCCAGGCCCGGGAGCGCACCCAGATCCTGTTCAACTACGCCAACCAGAACAACGGGCTGGTGGTTGGCACGGGGGACCTGTCCGAGCTGGCGCTGGGATGGTGCACATACAACGCCGACCATATGGCGAGCTACAACGTCAACGCCAGCGTGCCGAAAACGCTGATTGCCTACATCGTGAGGTGGTATGCGGCGCATCGGGCAGAACCAGCGCTGGCCGCGGTGCTGGAGCGGGTGCTGGACACGCCCATCTCGCCGGAACTGCTGGCGCCCGATGCGCAGGGCGACATCAGCCAGCAGACCGAATCCATCATCGGCCCCTATGAGCTGCACGACTTCTTTCTGTTCCACTTTCTGCGCGGTGGGGCAGACGCCTACAAATGCTACCGACTAGCGCAGCTCGCCTTCGCGGACCGCTACGACGGCGCCACTCTGCGCAGGTGGCTGGGCGTGTTCTATCAGCGCTTTTTCTCCCAGCAGTTCAAACGCACCACGTTGCCGCCAGGACCCAAGGTGGGCACGGTGAGTCTGTCGCCCCGCGGCGATTGGCGAATGCCCGACGAGGCCAGCGTGACCCGTATCGTCAACGAGATCGCTGGCTTCTCCTAAACGTCGTGGTAATGTGCCGCCAATGGCCAAACACAACCCAATAAGCGCGTCGCGCGCTCTGATCGCCCTGCTGTGTCTATCGATCAGCTCGCTGGGACACACCCAGCAGAGTGCGTTCTGCGGCGACACGGGCGTGTGGATTCAGATTCTCGGTGCGGGCGGCCCGGAGCTCACAGATGGCATGACCAGCGCCAGCTATGTAGTGTGGCTCGACGACAAAGCCCGCTTGCTGGTGGATGCAGCGCCCGGCTCTGCCGCGCATTTCGACGCATCCGGCGCCAGTTTCGAAGATCTCGACGCAATCGTGTTCACGCAACTCCATGCGGACCATGCCGCCGATTTTCCCAGCTTTGTTGAAGGCTCCCGATACGCTTCCCGGGAACGGCCCCTGGCAGTGCTTGGACCCGACGGCAACGAGCAATACCCGGACACCCAGACATTGGTGGAGCGTCTGATCGGCCGCCAGGGCGCCTTTCCTCAGCTTGCCCACCTGCTCACCTACCGCTCCAGCGACGGCTACAAGATCAACGTGCGCAACGTGCCTTCTACCGGGCGCCGGCGCTGGTCCCGATTCGGCACCGAGAACATCCGCCTGGCCGCCATGCCGGTGCATCATGGCACCACGCCAGCCATTGCCTGGCGCGTAGAAGTGGCGGGCCAGGTCATCGTGTTTACCGGCGACTTCAGCAACCAGAAGAACGTGATCTACAGCTTTGCCGAGAACGCCGACGCGCTGGTGGTGAGCCACGCGATTCCCGAGACGGCGCGCGGCGAGCTTCGCGAACGCTACGCGCTGCCCAGCCAGCTGGGTCAGATTGCGAATCAGGCCAACGCACGCATGCTCATTCTGGGGCATCGCATGAGCCGCACGCGCGGGCGCGAAACCCAAAGCCGAAAGGCCATCGAGGAGCACTACAACGGTGCGTTGGTCTTCGCCAACGACCTCGAATGCTGGGGTCTGTGACCGCACCGGAATTTCAACCGTTACTGCATTACTGGTTCGGTGAGCTGACCCACGGCTTGGCCGATGCCGACCATCGCAAACGCTGGTTCAGCGGTGGAGCCGAGTTCGACGCCGAGCTGAGCGATAGGTTTGCTCACCTGGTGGAAGGCGCTCTGCGAGGGGATCTGGATGATTGGCACCACAGCACCCGCGGATGCCTTGCCTACGTGCTGGTGTGCGATCAGCTCACCCGCAACATCTTTCGAGGCAAGCGTCATGCGTACGCGGGCGATGCCCGCGCTCTGGACACGGCTTGCGATGCGGTGGCCCGGGGCGTGGACGTTGATCTGGCGCTCGACGAGCGCGCCTTCCTGTACATGCCTTTCGAACATTCCGAGAACCTGGCCGACCAAAACACATGTGTTGGCTTGTTTTCCGAGCTGAGTGAACAGATCGGCAAGATCCGGCCGGACATGGCGGAGGGGTTTTTGAACTACGCCGTCGGACACCGCGAGATCATTCGCCGGTACGGCCGCTTCCCGCATCGCAATGCAGTGCTGGGGCGGCAATCCACAGACGACGAGCAACGCTATCTGGCCACCGCAAGCGGGTTCGGGCAATAGGGTCTCCCGTTGGGCTAAACTGCGCCCTCAACTATTGGGGGTAATCATGGAATTCGACATTGAAATGGCCGACCACCTGTTGGCTACCACACGGGCAGTGCGCAAACGCCTGGACTTGTCCAGGGAAGTACCTCGCGAAATCATCAATGAGTGTCTGGAACTGGCCGTACAAGCACCTACTGGCGGCAACACCCAGGGCTGGCGCTGGGTGGTGGTAGACGACGCCGACAAGCGGGCCAAGCTGGCTGAATTGTATGCCAAGGGCGCCAGCGGTTATCTGAAAGCCTCCGCCGAACAGGCGGCCGCCGATGGCAACAAGCAGAATCAGCGCGTGTTCAGCTCCGCCCAATATCTGGCAGACCATCTGGCCGAGGTGCCCGTGCACGTGATCCCGTGTCTCGCGGGTCGTCCACCGGAAAACACGCCAACCTCCATGTACTCCGGATTGTTCGGTTCCATCTACCCCGCCATCTGGAGCTTTCAGCTCGCACTACGCGCGCGCGGTCTGGGGTCGACCCTGACATCGTTGCATCTGGCATTCGAAAAGCAGGCCGCCCAGGTACTGGGGCTGCCCGACGATATCCTGCAGGTGGCGCTGCTGCCGGTGGCCTATACCCTGGGTACCGACTTCAAGCGCGCCCAGCGCCCACCGGTATCAGAGATCACTCACTGGAACACCTGGTAGCCCACCGCCCCAGGCACGCCGGGCGTTAGTAGTCGGCGTATTCCGAACCGGTACCGATCTTGAAGTCCACGGTACTCTGCAGAGCACGCTCGGACTGTGTCTCTCCGTCGTGCACAGCGGGTTTGAACACCCAACTGGTCACGGCCCGCAGCGCGGCAGCGTCGAAAGTGCCGGGGGGACTCGCCGCCACCACTTCCGCATTGATCACCCGTCCCTTGCGGGTTACGTCATAGCGGACCACCACGAACCCCTCCACGCCCGCCGCGCGGGCCTCGCTGGGGTATTCCGGGTGGCTACCCGACACCAGCTCCATCGGCCGGTTGTAGCCCCCCATGCAACCGGCCAGCATCAGCGCACCTGTGAGCAGCCACCTCATCTCGGCCCCCTGTTTCAGATTCATGCCCCCTGCGGGAGCAGCTGTGATGCACGCATACTAACCTACCGCAGCGCGGCATCCGCCATCTGCCCCATGCGGTCCTCCAGCGATGCCATTTCGGTCGCCAGCGCGAGTTGCTCCAGCGAGCGCTGCAGATTTTCGCCACGCCGGGATACCCGGAAATAGACGTCTCCAGCCAGATGATCGGTGAGGAACCGAACACCCAGCATCACCGCCACATAGCGAGGCGCGAGCACCAGGCTGGCCGCATCCACGGACAAGCTGCTGCCCGCGACGAACCCCTGCGCCATGGCTTCGAACAGCGCCGGCGAGAAGCGCCCGCGGGCATTCGCGCCCGAGCGCACGAGATCTCCGAAATCCCAGGCCCAATGACCGTACATCACGGTGTCCAGGTCCAGCACGCAACACGCCTCATCGCCGCGAAACACCAGATTGTTCACCTTGCAGTCACCGTGGATGTATCCGGTGGCCACCTGCAGTTCTTTGGCCAACCAGCGATGGGGGTAGATCTGCTGCAGCGCCTGGGACACCTCGGGGTCGGTGGACCCGGCACGCTCTAACAAACGATCCAGCGCCTGGAGATAGTCTGGCAGGCGCATGAACCCAGGGATCACCTCGGCTAGCCGCTCTCCGGGCAGGTCCGCCATAGCGCTCTGGAAGCGCGCAAAGATGGCGGCCGCTGAGCGCGCGCGCGCTTCGCTCAATGCTTCGGTGGCGATCTCACCAGACACGTGGGCCCAAAGCCGCCACACACTGTCGCCGGGATCCATGACGTAGTCCCGTGCGTCCCGGGTAGCCCGCAGCTCAGGCACCAGGCTAGGCGCTCGCGCCGCCAGATGACGCACGGTACGGCTTACGTTGTCCATCAATGTCGCGGGATCCGCGAACACATCCCGGTTGATGCGCTGAAGCACCCAACGCGGTGGTTTGTCCGGGCCTTGAGTATCCGCTCCTTCATACACAGCAAAGGTGTCGTTGATTAGCCCCGCTCCCAACGGCGCCAGCCGCCCCGCAATCGACCATCCCTCGGACAGGGCGCTGTGCGCTACCGGCAGCACGCTCACCCGGGTGGCTCCAACCAGCGGCACAACATGGGGATGAGCGCCAACATGTACTCGCCCTGGGGCTCGTTCAGGCGCCGTAGACGGGTGAGCGTCTCGGCACGGTCCGCGCCGTCTAGATGCGCAGCCAGGCAGAGCACGACCTCACCCAGTTGACGCTGGCAGCCCACGATCGCCGGCGGGCAGCCATCGAGCGCCGCAAGCTCGCGCCAGCCGTCGATCAGCGCTCGCAGCTGCCCTAGGGCCGATTCGTCACCTTGATCCACCAAGCGGCAAATCGCTTCCACCTCACGCACCAAAAAACTCTCCGGAGGCAGCCCATCCACGATGGCGTTCAGGGGCGTGTTGGCGTCGTAGGGTCGAGCCATGGGCATTTCGCGGCCGGATAAGCGCGCCCGCATTGCATCCTCCCCCAACAAGCGCGCATACCATTTGACCGGTTCTAACAAATCTACGAACGCAAGCCACTGATCGGCAACCGGTACGTCCGCCATGTGCGAGCGCACCGATGCGGCGATATCTATACCCGCCGCCTCCGGCAGCCTTACCAGCCACCGGTCCATCCGCTCATAAAAATCAGCCGTGTCGCTCTGCTCCGGGGGGGACCACAAACGTTCGGCCACGGCAGGCAAGCGGGTCCACAAGCGCACGTCTAGCAGCGATTGGGTCACCAGCTCGCTCCACAGGCATGCCTCGCCGCCCAGCACCTCCCCGCCGAGCGTGCCCTGGGCCTGTGCCTCGCGCCAATGCTGGGTCCACCGCATGCCTTGTGCCACGTGAGACAGACGGGCATCTTCCAGCAGGGCGTCTTCGGCTGCTTCCAGTTCCTGCAGTGACGCTTCCGGATCAAATCCGTAATGCACGTCCGCCGGATAGAACAGGTCGAGATAATAGTTGGCGGAAAGCACCACCTGACGTCCGTTCGCCAGCGCCAGGTCCCGCTGTCGCGCGCCGCGCCAGCACTGCACAACGAACTGTTCGGCCAGATCCGGGTGCAAGGCTTCGTCCCACCCCAGCGGTATGCGGCCCAGGTCCCGCATCATGTTGCCGACCCGGTTCATGAACCGTGCCTGCAAGGCAGCCAGATCGGGAACTCCCTGCTCTTCCAGGTAACCGGCTACCGCCTCGCTGTCGCGCCACGCAGCCGGACTTACCTCGTCTCCACCGATGTGCAGGTAGGCATCGGGAAATATCTCGGCAACTTCGCCCAGCAGCTGGCCGACGGCCGAATAGACGGCTTCACGGGTGGGATCCAGACAGGCGGGATGCACTCCGAAGCGGGCGCTGGGATCAACGGCCTGAGTGCCCAGGTGAGGATGCGCGGCCACCAGGGCGGTGACGTGCCCCGGCATGTCTACCTCCGGCACCAGCCGAATGCCGCGCTCGGCGGCATAGGTGACAAGGTCCGCGAGATCCTGAGCCGAATACTGCTGCTCGTCCGGCATGGGCAGCGACGCGCTGGGAAATCGGAAGGCCTGGTCGTCCGTGAGGTGCAGGTGCAGCACGTTGAGCTTGCAGTAGGCCATGCCGTCGATGGTGCGGCGCAGCGCATCCACGTCCATGAAATGTCGGGCTACGTCCAGCAGCAGACCGCGCCACGGATAGCGTGGCCCGTCGTCCACGCGGCACAGCGGCAGGACGCCATCGTCTCCGGCCAGTTGGGTCAGCGTGGTGAAGGCATGCAGCACCCCCCACTCGCTGGGCGCTTCAATATCCACACCCTGGGAATGAACGTTAAGGCGGTAGTTTTCCACCACTCCCAGGCTCGGGTCACGCTGTGCGAGCGCGGCGCAGTGGACGCGAATGGGGAGTGATGGGGACGCGCCTCCTGAAGCTGCTGGCAGCGTGCCGGCAAAGCGCGCGGCCGCGGCTTCCATACGGGCGCTGCGAGCCGCGGAATAGCTCACCGCCAGCGGCGCGCAGGCCACCTCAAGCCCCCCCCCGCCGCGGATCAGCTGCCGCGGGTAGGGGATCAACGCCGGTGAACCTTGAGTGCGATCAGACCCCATGACACCATGCTCGCTGGATTACCAGGGCGTGGCAACATCAATGGAGATCAAAGAGCGCATGCGCGCCGTGCTGGAAGCCGAAGCCCAGGCAATCGCCGGCATCCAGGTCGACGACAGCTTCGAGCAGGCGGTGCGCATGCTGCTGGACTGCCCGGGAAAAGTGGTTACCACCGGTATCGGCAAGGCCGGGCACGTGGCACGCAGGTTCGCCGCCACCCTCTGCTCCGGCGCCACGCCCGCCGATTTCATCCATCCCGCCGAAGCCGCCCACGGCGACCTGGGTCTGGTAGGCGATAGCGACATCATCATCGCCTTCTCCACCAGCGGCAAAAGCCGCGAAGTGCTGGAGGTGCTGGAGTTGGCCCGGCACCTGAACGTTGGCGGCGTGATCGGCATTACCTCGCACCCCGACTCGGCGCTGCGTACCCTGTCGGATCTGGTGCTGAACATGGGCGTCATCGAGGAACCATGCCCCATCGGCATGACGCCCAGCGCAAGCTCAGCGGTGATGAGCGCCATCAGCGACGCCATCGCGCTGGCACTGATGGAGGCCAAGGAGATCACCCGGGAGCAATTCGGTCTGCGCCATCACGGCGGCTACCTGGGGCGCTCCGCGCGGGTCGACAATCTGCCTCCGGAGTAGCGCTACTCTGGAGTAAAGGCGTAGTAGCGCTGTGTTTCGCGGGATTGGAACCCCATATTGGTGAAGAAATCCGGCGCATGCGCGCCGCCCACCACCAACTCCCGGCCGCCCTTGGATTCCGCCAGGCCGATGGCATGGCCAAGCAGCCAGCGGCCCGTTCCCCGGCGCCGATACGCCGCGTCCACCACCAGCGCCAGCAAGCAAAACGACGACGCACTGAGCGCTCGCAGAACGTAGGCACCGATCACCTGACCGTTGAGCTTCGCCACCCTCATCTGATCCTGCTCGGTCAATGCGCCGGCGTCGAATCCCGCCTCTTCCAGCAGGTCCCAGGGAATCTCGTCGCTATACGGGCGGTACATGCGCACTTCCCACAGGCGCAGTTGTGTCATTGGCCAGCCCTCAACGCCACAACTTCCACCACGGCTTTGAGCGCCGAGGCTTACCGTACAGACGCTCCGTCAGCAGCGGCGCCAACTGGTCGTAGTGGTCCCAATCGTCTCTCACCTCGTAGAGGTCATCACCAAATACCGCGCGGAAGTCATCGAGAAAACTCGCATAGTAGCGCTCACAGAAATCGCGCCCCTGCTCGTTGAACCAACGCGCGTCCAGCGCGCCCGCGCACCCCGAGATCAGCAGCTCCGCGCCGGTAATCTCACGATAACGAACCCGCAGTACGGCTGTTTGCGCCGATTCATCGAGTTCCGCGCCCGTGAGGCCAACGTTGACGCACCAAGCCAGATACATGCCCAGGGGGACAGCGGCTTTGTCCATGGATCCACCAGCGGCGGCCAGGTGGCTTTGCACATCGTCGTAACGCATCTAAGCGGTTCGCGCGTCCAGCGCGCTGATCAGATCGTCCGACAGATCGGCCTGGGATTCGATGCCCTGCTCGCGGAACATCTGCCCGTACGACCGGGACGTGCCGCCGGACATATCGTCGCAAGCCACAACGTGGTCACCCTGGCCCGTTAGGTGCCCGCTCACGGTAGCACCCAGGCAATCGGAATCGAAAGCGAAGCCGAAGCGGGCGCTTTCCAGATTGGCTACGCAAGCCTCGAATGCGCAACGCGTCGGATTCCCGGTGCGCGAATACGCCCATACGATGTGCTCACCGGGAGCCGCTTGCGCGAACGTGGACGTAAGGAACAAGGGCGTCACCACCGCACCGGTCATTGGCACCGGCTCTTTTCCGGCTTGGATTGCCCGTGTTTCGAAGCCAAAATCGTCCTTTGCCCAGGTCACAGATTTCTCGTCAGCCATTTCGATTGGAACACAACTTTACTAAATAAACCCAGGGCAAAAACGTTCGCCCGCCTGCGGGCGCTTGCTGAGGATTAGCCGGGTTGCCCGCCCTCACGCCGGCGCCGAATCACTCCCCGGGATCTCGCAGAACTGGTCCACCTCCAGCGCCACGCTGACGGCCGGGTTGTTGTGCTCGCCCGCGCACCAGGTAGGCATCACCATGGAGTACAAGCCGTTTCCGCCCGCCGTGAGCAGCAGGATCTGCTCGGGATCGTAGAAGCAGGGAAACCAATCATCGCCCTTGCTCCAACTCATGAACGATCGACCGTAGGTTTCGATGTCCGCGCGGGAGTGACGGCAAAGCTCGCAGAGCTTCTCCACCACGGCCTGGCGGTCCATTCCCGCATCCGCGAACACCTGGGCATGATCCGGATTCAAAACCACCACGCCGGCGCCATTGCGGATCAGGGCATTGTTGGTGGCAAGATTGGTAAGCCCAATGGCCAGCACTTCCAGCAGCCGCAGATGGTCTTCAGGATCGTCCGCATCGATGGCGTGCAACACCGAGTGGGGCGCCTCCGCGCCCACAACTGTCACCACGCTGTCTTCCAGCGCAAACCCCCGCGCCGTGTGCAACGGCGCAAAGGGACTATGCTCCTCGTCCTCTGCCAGGCAGTAGGTGAACTTGCCGGGGTGTCCCAGCAACGCCATGTCGGAAACACCGGGGCGGGCGCCACCGATGTTGATCATGGCCAGGCGCAGCGCCCGGCCGATGGCAGCGTTGGCCCGATGCCCCGGACCCAGAGCGCCGAAGCCTCCCGCGATGGGCCCGCAGTCCTGCCGGGCCGGGCCGTTGACGATGATCAATGGGGCCGTGCAGTGAGTGGTGCCCTGCATCTCGGCGAGGTCGAATGCGGGGTGCAGCACCGCCTTCACGGCGCCCATCACCACCGGCATGTAATCCGGGAGACACCCGGCCATCACCGCCGACACCGCCACTTTTTCCACCGTGGCCACGCCCTGAGCCGGCCCCATGGCGCCCAGCACCAGGTCGGCATCCATACCGGACGCCAAAACCATGCGCTGCACCCGCTCATCGGTGGGGATGACCACGGGCAGGCCGTCGGTGCACTCGAACTCGTGGAGCAACTCCAGCGCCGCGGCTTCGTCGGGTGCGCGCAGCAGTTTGCTCACGGCCTAGGCACCCGGCGCCAGGGCAGCCAGCACCCGGGGTGCAATGGCCTCGGCCACCTTGCGCATATTCGCTTTGCCCGTGCCGGCGACCGGATGCGGCAACCGGATACGCGGTAAGTCGGGCATGCCCAAGGAGCGGGCGACGAAGTCACCTTGAGACCAGAACTCTTCGGTAACCAGCGCCACCGCGGGTACGCCGCGGCGCGCCATGTTGATTCCGTCACGCACGGTGCCGGTGGTGCAGCTGCCTCAGTGCCCGTAGGCGGCAATGACACCCACCCCGGCTTCCCTAGCGGCGTCCAGCATGTCCTCGGGGGCAGCAATTGACGCGTTGCCCTTGTCGAAATACGTCACGCGCAGGCTCGGCAACTGTTCCTGCAGCACCTCGCCAAGCAGCTCCAGAAACGCCGCTGAGTCGGGAAACCCATTGGCCATGAGCGCCAGGCTGGGGTCGTTGTGACCATGCAGGTCTACGCCCAGCTCATAGGCATCGATGGGGGTCTGCACAACGCCCCGCGGATCGTGAAAGTCCACCATAACGGCTCCTCTCTAACCTGGTATGCGCCGATTATTCCGGGCGAGGCTAAGAAAAACTAGCACCAGACAAACGGCGCTTCATACGACGTCACCGGCCACGGTGACCCGGTGCATCTTGCGATGTCGCGGAAAGAAATCGTTCACCGGTTTGTGCTGCGTAGAGCGGTTATCCCAAATGGCCACCGTATCCGGCGCCCATCGCAAGCGGACCGTGTACTCCTCGGTCACCACGTGACGGCACAGCAGCTCGAGCAGGCTCTCGCTCTCCAACGAGGTGAGCCCACAGATTGCCGTGGTGAACAGGGAGTTGACGTAGATGGCGCGGCGCCCCGTATTCGGATGCACGAGCACCACCGGATGCTCAACCGGCGGGTTCTGCGCGATGGCATCGGCGAGCCGTTCCGCGCCGCCCGGCTCCGCAAGACTCTCCGCAAACCCGTGCCGGAAGTCGTGCACTGCAAGCAGCTCGTCCACCAGCAACTTGATGGGACGCGACAATCCCTCGTACGCCGCCGCCGTGCTGGCCCACAGCGTGTCACCGCCAATGTCGGGCGTCACTTGAGCATGCAGCAGCGTGATTCGTGGAGGATCGGGACGGAAGGTCATATCGGTGTGCCAGGCCTCGATCTTGCTTGGGGCCTGTGCCGTGCTTTCCAGCACCTGAACGTACCGAGTACCGGGCACCGTAGGGTAGGCGGGGTGCGTCTCGAGCGATCCGAAACGGCCCGCAAGCTGTTCCAGCGATCCCGGTTCCAGCGATTGAGCACGGAAAAACAGCACCCCATGTTCATCCAGGGCCGAACTGATCGCCTCGAACAATGTTGCCGAACGCGCCGCCTCGGCCAGCGAAATGTCGCTGGCAAAAGCCCCCAGCGCGCCCGCTGCTCTTTCCAACCGCAACGTGGCATCCTTAAGCTTCGCCTTCCGGGCGGATGATATATCAGTGGCCGAAACGGCGGGCGCCTGGCCGACGGGCGGCCAACGCACAACCCGCACAAGAGACCTCACGAGATGACACACGCCACCCCGCTGAGCATCACCTGGCAGGACGGCCAGCTGCGGCTGCTCGACCAGCGGCTACTGCCGCACACGGTGAGCTACCTGGAAATAGAGAACGCCGAACAAGCCTGGGAGGCAATCAATACCCTGGCCGTGCGTGGCGCGCCCGCCATCGGAATCGCCGCCGCCTATGGGTTGGTCGTAGCCATGGGCGGCGTCGATGAGGCCGACAGCGCGCACTTCCGGGCCGAGCTGAAACGCAACGGGGACTATCTGGTCAGTTCTAGACCCACCGCCGTAAACCTGGCCTGGGCCGCACATCGTCTGCAGGCCCGCGCAGAGCGCGAACCGACCCATGGCGCGATTCGCGCCGAGGCGGAAGCGATCCACGAAGAAGATCGCGCCATCTGCCGAGGCATTGGAGAGCAGGCCAAAGACCTCATAATACCGAACGCGAACGTGCTCACCCACTGCAACGCTGGCGCGCTGGCCGTCTCCGAGCTGGGAACCGCCACCGCGCCCCTTTACTTAAGCCATGCCGAGGGCAAACCATTTCACGTGTACGTGGACGAAACCCGCCCGTTGATGCAGGGCGCACGGCTGACGGCTTTCGAGTTGAACAACGCCGGCATCAGCGTGGAGCTGATCTGCGACAACATGGCGGCCGCACTCATGTCCCAGGGCGCCGTTGACCTGGCCATCGTAGGCACCGACCGAGTCACCAGAAATGGCGACGTGGTGAACAAGATCGGAACGCTGAATCTCGCCGTTCTCTGCGGCCATTTCGGCGTGCCGTTTTACGTCGCCTGCCCCTCTTCCACCTTCGACCCGCTAACACCCAGCGGCAAGGAAGTGGTGATCGAGGAACGTGCGCCCGAAGAGGTGCTCGGCGAGCACGCGGCCAAGGTCTCGGTCCGCAATCCCGCGTTCGACGTCACCCCCAATTCCCTGGTGTCGGGGATCATCACAGAGCGTGGCGTTGCGCGCGCCCCACTGGGCGACAATCTCGCCCAATTGCTAGGCACGTGAGCCGCTACCGCCCTCCACGCCCTAAGTCGTCCGCGTACATCACGCCGGAAGGGCACGCGGCTCTGCAGGCCGAGCTGAAAGAACTGTGGAAGGTGACTCGGCCCGAAGTCACCCGCAAGGTGTCGGAGGCGGCCGCCATGGGCGATCGTTCAGAGAACGCGGAATACATCTACGGAAAACGGCAGCTCCGGGAGATCGACGGCCGCATCCGATTTCTATCCAAACGGCTGGACGCGCTGGTGGTGGTGGATCGGCCACCACCAGACCAGCAAAAGGTCTACTTCGGCGCCTGGGTGAGCGTGACGGACGACCAGGGTGAGACGCGCCTGTTCCGCCTGGTGGGCCCGGACGAGTTCGACCGTCAAGGCGAGTACATCTCCATCGACGCCCCCATGGCGCGAGCCCTGCTGGGCAAATGCGTAGGTGAGCGCAGCGTGGTGAACGACGCAGAGTACGAGATTGTCGAAATCCGTTACGAGCCACCCTGAAGCTGGCACCCGACGGATTTTGGCAGCCGCAACGTATCTATCGATACAGCAACTCGCGCAAAAAAAAGGACTCACTTCATGAACAAGCAAATCATCATCTCCTTGGGTGTCCTGGCGGCCGCGTGCCTGGTGGCTGGCCCTGCAGCGGCCAGGCCCCACGACCTGGGCGCCCGCCTGCCCATCTCTCTGGAAAAGATGCAGGCGCGCTCCAACGCCGCCTTCGAGTCAGCCGACAGCGACGGTGACCGCCTGATCACCGCGGAAGAGTTCGACGCCGCTGAACTGCCACGACGCCCCCGGCACCGCCCAATGGGCAAGGCATGGCGAGATCGCGACCCCGGCGGGATGCACGATGAACTGCTCGATGCCCTAGACAGTGACGGCGACGGCTACCTGTCCCGGGAAGAGGCCAGCCCCAAGCATCGCCGAGCCACCAGGGAGTCGCTCATGAAGCAGCGCGCATTCTCCCAGCTCGACGCAGACGACAGCGGCACCGTGACTCAAATCGAGTTTTCCCGTCGCCTGGAATGGCTCAAAACCCTGGATGCCAACGAGGACGGCGAGGTCACCCGTGACGAGCTTCGCAGCGGCATGCGCGACCGATTCTCCGCAGGGTAGCCGGCGCATCTCCGTTCAGGGATCAGCGGACGAGGAGCTCATCGCCCTCGTCTGCCGCCGGGACCGGGAGGCTTTCGGCACCCTGTTGAACCGGCACCTGGATGGCATGCACCGCTACGCGCTGCGGATGACGGGATCGAGCGCCGACGCCGAAGAGATCACCCAGGAAGCCTTTCTGCGCGTATGGCAAAAGGCCCACACTTACAAGCCCGCGCACGGGAGGGTTTCCACCTGGCTCTACCGAATTGCCCACAATCTTTGCGTGGACGACTTTCGCAAACCCCGCCCCAATCCGGACAGCGAGGCGGTGGAGGCCGCGGTTGACGTGACTGAGAACTTCGATGCGGCCGTGCACCGAGACGTGCAGATGGCGACGCTGCAAGCAGCCCTGGCGGCGCTACCCGAGAATCAGCGCTCTGCGCTAATGTTGTGTCAGGTGCAGGGATTTTCCAATCGCGAAGCGGCAACCGTACTCGGCGTCGGGGTGAGAGCGTTGGAGTCTCTGTTAGCCAGGGCACGGCGCAACGTCAGAGCAGTTTTCGACGACGTAACGATGTGCGGCCAAACCATAGGGAGCAGCAATGAACATCGATGAATTCAACGACGGTCTGGACCGGTGGGGCAGCCGAACGGAGCGGTGGCCGGAGCCTGATAGGTCTGCGGCGACCGCGCTGCTCGAGCAGTCCGAAGCAGCCCGCCGTCAGCTCGCGCAGGCCGATCTCGCTGATCGGCTGATGGCGACCGATCACCACCCGGCGCCCCATCACCTACGCGAGCAAATACTGCGGCAGCTCGAGGGGGACGACATGGTTCAGCGGTTGGCCGACTGGTTCGCGGCAGCCCTGTGGAAACCTGTATTGGCCGCGGCCTGCATGCTGGCTTTAGGATTTTCCATCGGCTTTGGCGGGGCCGGCGAGCGGCCGCCCGACAATGAGCTGCACCAGGTCAGCCTGCTGACGTTTTCCTACGACTACCAAGAGATCGACGATGCGCTCTAACAAATGGCTAATTCTTGCCCTGGTGCTCTCCCTGGGCGTCAATATTGCCCTGGTGGGGTTCATGGCCGGGCGCGCCAGCCAAGGCCTCCAGTTCAGGCATGTGGATCCCACGGTGGGATTCATGCGCGGTTTCCAGGAGCTGGATGAACAGCGCCGCGAGGAGTTGCGGCCGCTGCTCAGAGAGCATTTCCGTGCGGTGCTGCCTAGCTTGCGGCAGATGCGCGGCGCTCACCGAGAGCTGCACCAAGCCGTGCTCGCCGAACCTTTCAATGCAGCGGCTTTGGAGACAGTTTTGGCCGACCTGCGGCGCCACCTGGGCGAGAGCCAGGAAGTGGGTCATGCAGCCTTGGTAAGGCTGGCGACAGAACTGTCGGCCGAAGAGCGCCGCCTGCTCATAGACCTGATCCTGCGTCCGCGCCGCGGTGGCCCGCCTTTCGGTCCCGACCGGCCACACCGACGCCCCCCGCTTGGCGATGCCCCCACGGCCGAGCCGGAGCGGCAATGGTAAGATTAGGCGACCTCACTGGGCTTGCTAACGGTGTCTACCAACCAGGCGCTGACACGATTCGTCTCCGACTACCAGGCCGCCTACCCGGATCTCACCGAGGTTTTTGATCCGCAGTGGCGCTCGCCGTGCGAAAATGGGGAGCCCTTCACCGATGCAAGCGGGTTGACCCGCGTGCCCTGGCAGCCGCTGGCCCGGCATGTGGCCACGCAGGACGATTTTGCCGGTCTGGAGAACGCCCTGGAACTGAACATCCACCAGGACATCAAGGATTACTACGGTAGTTACTGGTCCGGGGGTCTAGAGGCCGATGCACCCCAGGGACCGGTGAGTCTGATTCTTCTGTGGAATGCCGACGATGGCGAGCGGCTGGTGGAAAACCTCATCGGACACGCACTGGCAAAGCGCCGCAGCCGAAGCGGGTTTTCGGTGTTTTTTGCCTGCACCGCACCCGACTCCGAATTATTTCTGTCAGTGGACAATAGCTCCGGCGAGGTACTGCTGGAGAAACCGGGGTACAAACCGCTGGAAGTGGTCAGCGCAAGCCTTGCGGAGTTCCTGGGGACCTTGACACCTGCACCCCCGGAGCGTCACCCCGAGCGCTCGTTCTTGGCCTAGCGAACACAAATCGCGTTTAATTCACCCCTATGTCCTCTCTCACGCTATCTCCCATTCGCGCCCTGTCCGGTGAGATTCGCCTGCCCGGCTCGAAAAGCATCTCCAACCGCAGCCTGCTGCTGGCAGCACTCGCGCGGGGAGATACCCGTGTCAGCAATCTGCTGCACAGCGACGACACCCGCTACATGCTCGCGGCACTGCGTCAGGTTGGCATACAGATCGACCAGCTCGGCGAGCATGAGTACCTCGTGCACGGTGCGGGCGGCCCGCTTGTAACTGACAATGTAACGCACTCCCTTTTTCTGGGACTGGCTGGTACGGCGATCCGCCCGCTGGCTGCCGCGCTCACCCTGGGCCAGGGGCAATTCACCCTGGACGGCACCGAACGAATGCGCGAACGACCCATCGCCCATCTGGTGGACGGCCTGCGTCAGTTGGGCGCCACCATCAATTACCTGGGCGAAGAAGGCTTCCCACCCATTCAGGTGATTGGCAGTGGGCTACCCGGCGGGCAGGCCAGCATTCCGGGGAATATTTCCAGTCAGTTTCTTACCTCGATACTGCTCGCGGCACCGCTGGCAGAAAATCCGGTGAATATCGTCATCCAGGGCGAGCAGGTCTCCAAACCTTATCTGGACATCACCTTGAGCATGATGCACCAGTTCGGCGCCTCGGCTGAACACCACCAGTACGAGTCGTTTCACGTACAGCCTGGGGGATACACCAGCCCGGGCAGCGTGCTGGTAGAAGGAGATGCTTCCGCAGCCAGCTATTTTCTCGCGGCCGGCGCCATCGCCGGCGAAGGCATGCGCGTGCATGGCATCGGACGACACTCAACCCAGGGCGACGTGGCCTTCGTGGACGTGCTCAAAGCCATGGGAGCCAATGTGCAGGTCGAAGCGGAGTCCGTTATGGTGAAGCCCGGCGCGCTCAACGCCGTAGACCTGGACCTGAACCACATTCCCGATGCGGCCATGACCGCCGCCATGCTGGCCCTGTTCGCGCGGGGCACCACGGCCATTCGCAATATCTACAACTGGCGTGTGAAGGAAACCGACCGGCTGGACGCCATGTCGCGCGAGTTGAAGAAGCTGGGAGCCCAGGTGGACGAAGGATCGGACTATCTGGTGATTACCCCACCCGAGCAAATCCAATCGGGTGTCGCCATCGATACTTATGGCGACCACCGCATGGCCATGTGCTTTTCGCTGGCAGCTTTGGGCGGCGCCGATGTGACCATCAACGATCCCGAGTGCGTGGCCAAGACATTCCCCGACTTCTTCGAGGAATGGGCCCGGCTGTCTCTGGCGACCTAACGCTCTTCGGCACGCTCCCTGACCCGGGGGCGCACCCTCACCCGCGGACGCGGTGGCGCCGGCGTGCCCACCGGCGGCGCCAGCAGCGTCGCAAGTTCGACCTGCGCTTGCTGCGCATCCAGCCAGTCCAACGCGCGCGGCAACAACCCCGGCAGCGCGTGCAGAGCCAGGGCGCAGGTGGCCATCAACACCGGGGAGACGTCCTGGCGCAGCTCACCTGCCTTCTGCCGCGCCGCCAATGCCCGGGACAACCCCTGCAACGCCGCTTCCAGGCCCTGGCGTTGCCAGGCAAGCAACTGCCACTCCTGTTGGCCGATCTGCGCCACCGCGGTGGGTAGGCCCTCACCACCGCCAGTCGGCGCGAGCGGTTCCAGAACGGCCTCTGCCAGCACCGCCTGGAACAACCCAGCTTTGTCGCCAAAGTAGTGGTAGAGCATGCGTTTGTTGACCCCCGCCACCGCGGCAATGCGGTCTACACGAGCCCCCGCTGGACCGTGCTCGGCAAATTCACCCAAGGCGGCCTGCAGAATGGCGGCCCGAGTCGAGGCGGTAGGCTCCACACTCATGACCTACCCCTGGGTAACCATATAGTTACTCCGCAAACCATACTTACTCGAGCCGCCGGGTGATATGTAACCATATAGTTACCCACTGACCGGATTTGGGCAATATAGACATCAAGCATGACCAATCTTCAATCATCGACCAGGGTCCCGCGGCGCACAGAGTAACCGATTAGTTACCCAGTTGCACGGCTATCGACGCTGCACACGCCCAGGTGGTATTAGGCCGCCAGCCTGAAAATGAGATGCCACCCGTGACGCTGTCCGGCCGGATCGTTGCCGCGCTGCTCATGCTTACGCTGCTTAGACCGATTCAGGCCTGGCCCGCCTCCAAGCTGGAAATCGACGCCCGCGTGGGCACGGAGATAGACACTCACAACGTGCGCGACTCGATCATCGGTTTCGTGTTCGGCAATCAAGGGCTCATGTACCACCTGTCTCTGGAAGGCACCAAGTTCTGGAGGATCAACAAGCAGCACGGGGGGCGTCCGCTCGGCAGCGCCCCCAAGGCCCTATACACTAGATGGTCTAAAGCCAATGCCGGACCCATCCGCTTTGCCAGCGCCGCCGAGCCAAAACACCCCCCGGACATCTATAGACCTGCATCAGCCGGCAGGCCTCGAACCCGTATCAATCGCCAAATCCTGGGGGCGGGAGCTGTGGTTCACGGGCGTGGAAGCCCGCGGCGAATCTCTGGTGCAGACCTCCTCAGGGCAGATCCCGCTGTCACAGTACCTGGCCATGGGGCGGGAGCGAGTGTGCAACGGGCGGGAACTGCTGCTGCTCAAGATTCTCGAGCCGAATCCCGCGCCCGTTCTGGGGAACCTCTACCTGGAGGCACACCGGTCCAAACACGAGGTCTACGTCGTCACCCACGTTGATGAGTCCGCCTGGCCCGACGGCATAGGAGCGGTGCGCCTGGGCGCCAACCAGCGGCTGCGACACCAATTCGCAGACGATGAGGCGTTTCGTCGAGCGTTCCTAAGCGCGGTGCGGGACTATGAAGCCATTCGGCGTGCCGCTGACGAAGGCACCCACGTATACCCGCAAGCCGAGATCGCCAAGCGCGAGGCCATGGAGGCTTTCACCGAGCTGGTCAGCGTGCGACCCGGCGACGTCGTGAACGTGCCGCCTTGGCAGCCGCACTCGCTGCAGCACGGAGTACGCGTCGTAGAGCTGCAGACACCAACCTTCGAGCGCCTCATCATCTCGTTCGCGCAGCGCGTACTGACCCAGGAGCACTGGGACAGCGACGAAGCCATCATGGGCTTGGATCTGGCGCCCCCGGCACCACCCGATGTCGTTCCCGTTGCCCAGGGAATCGAGCAGATCGGACGCTTCGACGACATTGCCGCCTGGCGGGTCCGCATCGGCCCGCACCGCAGCATGAATCTTGATTTTCTGCCGCACTACGCGGCGTGCATCTGCTTGTCAGGATCCGTAACGGCAAACGGACTGACGCGCCATGTCGAACAAGCCTGTCTGATCCCCCATGCGGCACTACCGCTGACATTGACCAATCCCACCGCAGAGCCAACGGTCTGCCTCGTTGCCGGCCCGGCATCAACCACCGCGCCGGCCTGATGGTTGCCGTCGCACAGACACTCAGGCACACATGGCGGCGGATTCTGCCCGCGCTGGTCACGTTGGTCTTCTACTTCGGCTTGCTCGTATATCCATTGATGCGCATGCTCGGCCTGGCTTTTCCTGATTGGCGGCCAGGCACGTGGGAACTGCTGTGCATCATGCTTGGACCGCTGGCGGGGCGGTTGTCTTATGAATTCGTCCCGTCGCTCACCACGCGCTGGCTCGCGGCTATAGCGCTCACCTGGCTCGGCGTCTGTTTCGTCAGCTTCAATCTGGTGGTGGTGTGGGAACTCGTCAACGGCATTTACCCACTGCCCAGACAGCCTTCGGGCCAGGCGCTGCTGGCGCTCACCGCCCTGATCAGCGTTGGAGGCTTTGTCAACGCCCAGTTGATCCGCATCAATCACATCGCAATCACCGCCCCACAGCAACAATCGGGTTACCGGCGCATCGCACAGATCAGCGATGTTCACGTTGGCTCCCGCAGTGGGCGATTACTAAAGCGCATCGTACGGAAGACGAATGCCGCCAAACCCGACTGCATCATGATTACCGGCGACCTCGTGGATTTCCGCGACGTCAGCCAGACAGAGCTGCAACCACTCCAGGGGCTTGAAGCACCCACCTATTTCGTCATCGGCAACCATGAGCGCTACGTAGACCTGGAGGCCATCTGCGCTCGCCTGCAAAGCCTGGGCATCCGAGTACTCCGTAACGAGAGCATCGACGTCGAAGGTATGCAGCTCGTGGGGATAGATGATGCGGAAGCGAAAACCCAGGTAGGCGACGAGCTGCGCCGCATCCCCGCCATGTCCGAGCGATTCCGCGTGCTCCTCTACCATCGGCCGGACGGTTCCCAGGAAGCGGCCGACTGGGGGGCGCACCTGATGCTTTGCGGGCACACGCACCACGGTCAGATCGTGCCGTTCAATTACGCAGTTCGGCGGGTGTTCCCACAGATCCGCGGGTTGTACCCGGTTCAGGGCATGAACCTGTACGTGTCTCCGGGAACCGGCACCTGGGGACCGATTATGCGCTTAGGTTCCCGCTCCGAGATCGGTATGATTGAGCTAACTGACGGGGATACTTCATGTCCGACGAATTGATCGTAGAACAGATTCAGATTGGCCCGATGCAGAACTTCACCTACATCGTGGGCTCAAAGCGCACGCGCGAGGTTGCCATCGTAGACCCGGCCTGGGACATCGGCGAGCTGGTGGAGCAGATCAACACCAAGGACTACAAGCTCACGGCAGCCCTGGTAACCCACTACCACCCAGACCATTGCGGCGGCTCTTTCGGGGGACACGACGTCGAAGGGGTCGCCGATCTGCTGGAAACCAATCCAGTGAAAATTTACGCGCACAAAGCGGAGGCCGACGGCGTCAAGCGCGTGACCGGAATCTCCGAGTCCGACATGGTACGGGTAGAGTCGGGTGACGACCTCAAACTGGGCGACATCAGCATCGAATTTCTACATACCCCGGGCCACACGCCCGGCTCTCAGTGCTTTCGCATCAAGAACACCCTGGTATCCGGCGACACGCTTTTCATCAACGGGTGCGGTCGCGTCGATCTGCCAGGGTCGAGCTCGGAAGACATGTACCACAGCATCCAAAAACTGGGCTCTTTGCCGGACGACACGCTACTGCTGCCCGGCCACAACTACGCTCACGTTCCAAACGCCACCTTGGCCGAGACCAAGAAGGTGAACACCTACATGAACGTGAAAGATCTGAAGACGTGGAAGCTGTTCATGGGCGATTGAGCGCCCCGTCGCTCGGTCCGTTCATCGGTGATTCCACACCCCTCGGCAGAAGCACCTGCCAGAAGCGAGCGTTTACGCGATGGCAGGCGCTAATTCACGACCCCGGCACTTGTTAATTCCACGGCAAGGCCTAAAAAATAGGACATGCACGTGAATCCTGACGCGCATCTGGTCGGCCAGCATTTTCCGCATGACGAAGTGCGCTACACCATAGTCACGTGCGTGGGCCCAACTGTGGTTGCCCGCCTACCTTAAAGACGGTCGCCTGCAGCGAATTCTGATGTGCCTAGCGGACGTGCCCGACGCCCCGGAAGTTACCGAGATCATCCTCACTGGACCTGCCGCACCGCCGCAAGCCGTCGGCCGGTCAGTCGCACCCCGCAGCGGATAGGGGCGGCTGGGCCGCTCGCAGCATGGTGACGATCAGCTCGGTGCATGCGCTCAGGGGCTCGAAGGTTTCCGTGCGCCCAAACATCGGCATACCGATGTAGCCGCGCATCTTCAGCAAGCCGTTCCTGCCCAGGCGAATGGTCGAGTCATAGATATTTCCCGACTCAGGGTCGTATATCCGACCTCGCCACATGCCTTTCTCGAACCGGTAATCCCTTAGCAGCTCCAACCCCAGAATGGGATCCTGGCGCCGCTCGGGATCCGGGTTCTCAGCGTCGCGACGCGGCGTACCCGGCGGACCGAAGATTTCATTCGGCCCGTAGTTGGGTTCCAGTAGCACCACCACGCGCATGCTCAGCCCTTCCCCAGCGCGCGCGATCTGCAATATGGATTCGGGGCTGGCCCAATTACCGATGACACCCTCACCAACGCCGGCGTAGGCAGGCGCCCCCAGCCAGCACAATCCCAACAGCATGGCGCGCAGCATCCTCACCATCTAGGTCAGCAGGTGGGCCACCGCGTCACGTTCCTCGGCCAGCTCAACCTCGGTGGCACGCATCTTGTCGGCGCTAAAGTCGTTCACGTCGCGACCTTGCACGATTTGCCAATCTCCTTTCTCGCACACGACGGGAAAGGAGTAGATCAGGCCTTCGGCTATGCCATAGCTGCCGTCAGAGTAGACCCCCATGCTTACGAGCCCTCCGCTACCCAGCGCCCAATCATGCATGTGGTCGATGGCCGCGTTAGCTGCCGACGCCGCGCTGGATGCGCCGCGGGCTTCGATGATTGCCGCCCCGCGTTGCTGCACCGTTGGAATGAACTCGTCTGTATACCAATCCATGGACACCAGACTAAGGGCTTCCTCTCCCGCCACGGTTGCACCGTGCAGGTCCGGGTACTGGGTGGCCGAGTGGTTGCCCCAGATGCACAAACCGGATACCTCGGAGATGTGCTTGCCAGTCTTGGCGGCCAGCTCGGCCACCGCTCGGTTGTGATCCAGCCGGGTCATGGCGGTAAATTGTCGCGGATCGATGTCCGGCGCGTTGCGCTGGGCGATCAGGCAGTTGGTGTTGGCGGGATTACCCACCACCAGAATTTTCACATCGCGGCTGGCGTGATCGTTGATGGCCTTCCCCTGCACCGAGAAGATGGCCGCGTTGGCCTCGATGAGATCCTTACGCTCCATACCTTTGCTGCGAGGCCTGGAGCCCACCAGCAGGGCATAGTCGGTGTCCGCGAACGCTACGTTCGGGTCGTCCGTCTGCACAAACCCCTGAATGAGCGGGAAGGCACAGTCCTCCAGCTCCATCACAACGCCCTTGAGGGCATCCAGCGCGGGCGTGATCTCCAGCAATTGCAGAATCACCGGCTGGTCCTTACCCAGCATCTCGCCAGAGGCAATGCGAAACAGCAGCGCATAGCCAATCTGTCCGGCGGCGCCGGTTACCGTTACACGCACGGGTTGCTTCATGCCATCCTCCCAAAGCCCTTCGCTTTCTTTTCGTTGCTAATCGTTTTGCCCATGACACCGCGCATTGACGGCTGGATTCGGGCAAGCGGCGGGCATTGTAAGGAAAGTAGGCAGCAACGCAAATGATGCGCCGGCCTATGGCCAGTGCAACTCCCGGAACCAGCGGCCGTCCCCCCGCGAACGTAGTGCGTCCTCTATCCAGGGCGCCGCCGGCATGGGCAAACGGTCGGGTGATGCCCATATGGCGGCGCTGAAAAGATCCGGTTCCGCCACGTGCGGCTCGCCTCGCCAACGGGCCACTTCGAACACGAAATTGAGCCCCTGGTGGCGCCCTGACCGGTACGGCATCACGCACAGGGCACGCACGTCCTCCACCACGACGCCTGTTTCCTCCTCACACTCACGCACCAGAGCTTGTTCAACGCTCTCACCGGCGCATTGGTGCCCGCCGGGCAAGCTGTAGTAGCCATCCATGAAGCCGGTATTGGACCGCTGCAGCAGAAACAGCTCGTCGCCACGAAACAGCGCCGCATGCACTACCACTGGAAAAGTATCTCTAGGCAATTCCCGCCGCTCTTTGAGCCTCAAGAATTTGCTATGGTGAAGCGACGACCCGGATCCAGCAAGCCCAGCGCCACCGCCATGTCAAAGATTTCACGAGACAAGCCGCCCGCTTCCGCGCAGGATTCCACTCCCCGGCTCGCCGCACCCGCACCGCGAACCAGCCAGCGCTCTCATACGGCAGCACGTACCCGCCGGGTCGAGGAAGCATCGCTGAATGCATGGCCCGCAATGCAACAGGTACTCCTGGACGGCTGGCTGCTGCGCTTCTCCAAAGGGTTCACCAAGCGGGCCAACAGTATCGTGCCACTCTACCCAAGCCTGTCAGGCGATCGCGCGGCGCTGGAGGAGAAACTGCGCTACTGCGAGAACCTCTACGCCCGCGAGAAGCTACAGACCATATTTCGCCTCACCTCTGTGGCCGGAGAAAGCAAAGAGCTCGCCCAGCTTCAGGCCCTGCTGGATGATCACGACTACGCCGTCACGGAAAAAAGCCTGGTTCTAGCGCGCGACCTGCCCAGGCTGTCGAGCACATCGGGAGGCGAATTGCAGCTGCTGCCGCTGGCCGACTGGGTGGCCGTGTACACTCAGCTCACCGACATCCCGCAACCGGCCGCCGCCCTGCACCAGGCCATCCTGCAGGGCATTCAAGGGCCATGTGCGTTCGCCGCCCTGAAGGAGGGATCCAGCTGGGTTGCCTGCGGGTTAGCTGTGTCGGAGCAGGAACAGATGGGGATGTTCGACATCGTCGCGGCCCCGTCCCAGCGTCGGCGGGGCCATGCACGCCGTCTCGTGCAAGGCCTCCTGGAATGGGGTAGCAAGGGTGGGGCCAGGCAGGCCTACCTGCAGATGGTGGCGGACAACAAGCCCGCGGGGGCCCTCTATACCGGACTCGGGTTCAAATTCCTTTATAGCTACCAGTATCGTGTTTCAGGCTAGTTATAGCGTTTCACGCTACAAACTTGATTCAAGCGTGGTTTTTTGAGATGTTCCCGTGTCCTGCGCGCTGTTCGTGCGGGTCCGCGGGAACTTACCCGGGCTCGTCAGGTTGCGTAGTGTGTTTGCCATAACATGTTGTAAATCAACAAATTGACGAATAATCGGCCGTAAGTGCCCAAGTAAAACGCGATAAGCACCAGAAAGAGAGTTCGGCAAACACAAATCCAGTGGTATTGGCATGCTTTCTTTGGGAAGGCGATGGCAAGCTTTGCGTCATAGACTGCTATATCGCTGCTATAAAAACTTAAAGGACCTGGCGAGACCCAGTCTCAAGAGACCCACGCATGAGCAATCGACTGCCCTGGGGGCTGCCCCCAAGACAAGGCTTGTACGACCCCAGCTTCGAGAAGGACAGCTGCGGGGTCGGTTTTATATGCGACATCAAAGGCCGACCAAGTCGGCAGATCGTGGAAGACGCACGCGACATGAACTGCTGCATGGAGCACCGCGGAGGCCTGGGTTATGAAAAGAACACCGGCGATGGCGCCGGCATTCTGCTGGGGTTGCCGGACAAGTTCCTGCGCGCCATAGCCGCCGACGACCTGGGAGTGGAACTTCCGCCGGCCGGACAATTCGGCGTTGGCAACATCTTCCTCCCCAACGACCCGACCGAGCGCGCGCACTGCCAGCGCGTGTTCGAGCGCGAAGTGAACGCCGCCGGCCAGCGCCTGCTGGGATGGCGCGAATTACCGGTGCATCCGGACGGAGCCGGCATCGGCAATGCCGCCCGCTCGGCCATGCCTGCGTTCGCGCAATTGTTTATCGGCGCCGACGGCATCTCCGGCGACGACTTCGAGCGCAAGCTGTACCTGATCCGCAAGCATGCCACACACCTGCTACGCGGCGACCACAACTTAAAGGAACGGCAGCAGTTTTACGTGTGCAGCCTGTCGACCAAGGTCATCGTCTACAAAGGCATGCTCACGCCCGACCAGGTCTTCCCGTTCTTTCCAGATCTTATCGACGAGCGTTTCGAGTCCCACCTGGCCATGGTGCACTCGCGTTTCAGCACCAATACGTTCCCATCCTGGGACCGGGCACAACCCAATCGATTCATGAGCCATAACGGCGAGATCAACACGCTGCTGGGCAACATGAACGCGATGAACGCACGCCAGGGGGTCATGTCCTCACCCCTGTTTGGCAGCGACCTGGAAAAACTCTTCCCCATCGTGGAGGAAGACTGCTCCGACTCCGGCACATTTGACAACGTGCTGGAATTTCTACTCATGGGCGGCCGCAAGCTGCAGGAAGCGGTGCTCATGATGATCCCCGAAGCCTGGCAACAGCACGCCACCATGGACGAGCAGCGACGTGCATTCTACGAGTATCAGTCCTGTCTGATGGAGCCCTGGGACGGTCCGGCTTCCATCGCTTTTACGGACGGCACCTATATAGGCGCGGTCCTCGACCGCAACGGCCTGCGACCGAGCCGCTACTACGTGACCGACGACGACAAGTGCATCATGGCCTCAGAAGTCGGCGTGGTGAGCGTCGACCCCGAGCGAGTGGTGGAGAAGGGGCGCCTGCAGCCAGGCCGCATTTTCCTCATCGACTTCGAACAGGGCCGCATGATCCCCGACGAACAGATCAAGGGTGAGTGGGCGGCAGCCAGGCCCTATCAGCAGTGGCTGGACAACCAGCGCATCGACCTGGCGGATCTGAAACCCGCGCTGGATTCCCACGGATTCTATCCGGAGACGTTGAACGCGCGCATGAAAGCGTTCGGCTTCACCGTGGAAACCATGCACATCATGCTGCAGCCGTTGGTCAAAGAGCTACGCGACCCCCTGGGATCCATGGGCAACGACGCCGCTCTGGCGGTAATGTCCGACAAGCCCCGGATGCTTTACGACTACTTCAAGCAGCGTTTCGCCCAGGTAACCAATCCGGCTATCGATTCCATCCGCGAAGAAGTGATCATGGCGCTGGAGTGCTACATCGGTCCCGAGCGGAACCTGCTGGAAACCACCGAAGAGCACGCACACCGCCTGCGCATACCCCATCCCATTCTCTCGAATGAAGAACTAGCGGCGATCAAACATATCGATCAACGAGGCTGGCGCACCCGAACCATCGACATCACGTTCCACGCCGGCAGCGGGCGCGAAGGCCTGATGGCCGCCATCGACCGAATCTGCGCCGAAGCCAGCGGCGCCATCGCGGAAGGGTACAGTCTGATCGTGCTCAGCGACCGGGAAATCGGCCCCGACCGGGTGCCGATCAGCTCGCTGTTGGCGGTGGGTGCGGTGCATCACCATCTGATTGGCGAGCATTCCCGAACGCGAATCGGCATTGTGCTGGAGTCCGGGGAAGCCCGCGAAGTCCATCACCACTGCCTGCTGGTAGGTTACGGGGCAGACGCCATCAACCCCTATCTCGCTTTCGAGTCGCTGTGGCAGTCTCGGCGCGACGGTTATCTGGACGATGCGGACCACATCAACAGCGACGAAGACGTGGTCGAGGCTTATCGCAAAGGCACTGCTAAAGGCATGCTCAAGGTCATGGCCAAAATGGGCATCTCGACACTGCAGTCCTACAAGGGCGCGCAGATCTTCGAGGCAGTCGGCCTCGGCGAGGACGTGATCGCGCGGTCGTTCGCCGGCACCGCCAGCCGGGTGCAGGGCGTGGGCCTGGACGTGTTAGCAGAAGAGATGGAGCGGCGCCACCAGACCGGCTATCCGTCCCGCGAAGACAACGTGACCGTGCTGCCCAACCCCGGCGACTTCCACTGGCGCAAGACGGGCGACACCCACATGTGGGACCCCCAGGCCATTGCCGACCTGCAGGTGGCTGCGCGCACCAACAGCGAAGACGCCTACTGGCGTTTCTCAAAGCACGTAAACGACGACAACACCCGCCACGCCAATCTGCGCGGGTTGTTGGGATTCAACAGTGGCGCCAATGGCGGCTCCATCAGCTTAGACGAGGTGGAGCCTGAGTCGGAAATCGTCAAGCGTTTCGCTACCGGTGCGATGAGCTACGGCTCCATCAGCGCGGAGGCACACGAATCGCTGGCAATCGCCATGAACCGTATGGGCGGCAAGTCCAACACCGGCGAGGGCGGGGAGAATCCGGAACGCTTCATTCCCCTGGCCAACGGCGACTCGAAGCGCAGCGCCATCAAACAGGTGGCCAGCGGCCGCTTCGGCGTGACCATCAACTACCTGAGCAACGCAGACGAGCTGCAGATCAAGATCATCCAGGGCGCCAAGCCCGGCGAGGGCGGCGAGCTGCCCGGACACAAGGTGGACGAGGTCATCGCCAGCATCAGGCACTCTACACCCGGCGTGGGGTTGATCAGCCCGCCGCCCCACCACGACATCTATTCCATCGAAGATATCGCCCAGCTGATCCACGATCTGAAGAACGGCAATCCCAACGCTCGCATCAGCGTAAAGCTGGGCGCCGAGGTGGGAGTCGGAACCGTGGCCGCCGGCGTGACGAAGGCGCGATCGGACCACCTGGTCATTGCGGGTGATACTGGCGGAACCGGCGCTTCGCCGCTCACTTCTATCAAGCACGCGGGCGTTCCCTGGGAGTTAGGCATCGCCGAATCGCACCAGACGCTGGTGATGAACAATCTGCGCTCGCGCGTCGTCCTGCAGACCGACGGACAACTAAAGACAGGGCGCGACGTGGCCATTGCCGCATTGCTAGGGGCGGAGGAATTCGGGTTCGCCACCGCGCCGCTCATCGCCTTGGGCTGCATCATGATGCGCAAGTGTCATTTGAATACCTGTCCCGTAGGCATCGCCACTCAGGATCCGGTGCTGCGCGAAAAATTCACCGGCGCCCCGGAACACGTAGTGAACTACCTGTTCATGGTGGCCAAAGAGCTGCGCATGGTCATGGCGGACCTGGGCTTCAGGACCGTCAACGACATGATCGGCCGGGTCGACGCGCTGCGGGTGGATGCGGCCATCGACCACTGGAAGGCGCGCGGCCTGGACCTGACGGAAATGCTCGCCCCCGCCGAGGAACCGGCCGAGTTCCTGGGCTCATACGCTATCCACGAGCAGGACCACGAGCTGGACAAGGCTTTGGACAACGAGCTGATCCAGCTCTCCGAACCCGCTCTGAAACGGGGGGAGCGGGTGTACCACGAGCTGCCCATCGTAAACACCAATCGCGTGGTGGGTGGCATGCTATCGAATGCCATCATTCGCGAGAACGGTCCCGAGATGCTTGCCGAGGACTCCATTCACTTCAAGTTCTTCGGTAGCGCGGGGCAGAGCTTCGGCTGCTGGCTGGCAAAAGGCGTAACCCTGGAAGTGGAAGGTGACGCCAATGATTACGTTGGCAAAGGGCTATCGGGCGGCAAGCTGATCATCTATCCGCCCAAGTCGAGCCCGTTCAAGGCCGAAGACAACATTCTGGTCGGCAACGTGGTTCTGTACGGCGCTACCAGCGGCGAGTGCTACTTTCGCGGCGTCGCCGCGGAGCGGTTCTGCGTACGCAACAGCGGGGCGACCGCCGTCATCGAAGGCGTCGGCGACCACGGATGCGAGTACATGACCGGAGGCCATGTGGTCATTCTAGGACCAACCGGGCGCAACTTCGCCGCCGGCATGAGCGGCGGAATCGCGTATGTCTGGGATCCCCAAAACGAGTTCCCCCAACGCTGTAGCCTTGACATGGTGGAACTGGAAACCATCGACACCGACGAGGAGGCCCTGGAAGTTAGATCCATGGTCGAAAAGCATCTCACGTACACCGGCTCGCCGGTGGCGCAGAGATTCCTGGACAATTGGGACAAGCACGTTACCCAGTTTGTCAAGGTGATGCCCGTGGATTACAAACGAGTACTGGAGAGTCGACGCGCGGCAGCGAGCGCGGGTTGACCTGCAACGGATACGTCTAATGGGAAAAGTCACCGGTTTCATGGAGTTCGACCGCGAGCAGGCCCCGCACAGGGACCCGGTCGAGCGCACGCTGGATTTCAAAGAGATCTACACCGACCATGACCAAGCTCGGCTCGCCACCCAGGGTGCCCGCTGCATGGACTGCGGCGTGCCTTTCTGCCAATCCAACGACGGCTGCCCGATACACAATCTGATCCCGGAATGGAACGACCTGGTCTATCGGGATCAGTGGCGCGAAGCCCTCGATCGGCTGCACAAAACCAACAACTTCCCAGAATTCACGGGCCGGGTGTGCCCCGCGCCATGCGAAGGATCCTGTGTGCTCGGAATCACCGATCCGGCGGTCACCATCAAGAACATCGAGATGGCTATCATCGACCGCGGGTTCGCCGAAGGGTGGGTTATCGCCAACCCACCGTCGGAACGGACGGGCAAGAAGATCGCAGTTGTGGGCTCCGGGCCAGCGGGGCTCGCAGCCGCCGACCAGCTTAACAAAGCCGGCCACACAGTCACCGTCTACGAGCGAGCCGACCGCATCGGCGGTTTGCTGATGTACGGCATTCCCAACATGAAGCTGGACAAGACGGAGGTGGTGGACCGCCGCGTGGAGCTACTTCGCAAAGAAGGCGTTGTTTTCGAAACCGGGGCGCACATCGCCGACGGCAACGACGGCACCGTGGACACCAGACGGCTCTACGACGAAAGCGACGCCGTGCTGCTGGCAACAGGCGCTACCGTTCCCCGCGACCTGCCCATTCCTGGCCGCGAGCTACCCGGCGTGCACTTTGCCATGGAGTACCTCACGGCAAACACCAAGAGCCTGCTCGACTCCAACCTGTCGGACGGCGAATACATCTCCGCCAAAGACAAAGACGTCATCGTCATCGGCGGAGGGGACACCGGTACCGACTGTATCGGCACCGCCCTGCGCCACGGCTGCAGGAGCCTCGTCAACTTCGAGCTGTTTCCTCAGCCACCTACCGACAGAGCAGCCGACAATCCCTGGCCTACCTGGCCGCGGATCTTCCGCACGGATTATGGTCATCAGGAAGCTGCCGCCCGATTCAACGACGACCCTCGGGTGTACGCCATCTCGTCAACCGAGTTCGTAGCCGGAGACGACGGCCGGCTGTGCGGCATTCGCACGGTGGATGTGGAGCTCAAGGACGGCAAGTTCGAGAACATCGAAGGTTCCGAGCGCGAATGGAAAGCCAGCCTGGTGCTGCTGGCCATGGGATTTCTCGGTCCCGAGCACCCCATATCCGATGCGCTCGGTGTGGAGTACGATCCGCGCTCCAACTACCAGGCAGAGTACGGCGCCTATCAGACGTCAGTGCCGAAAGTGTTTGCAGCCGGAGACTGCCGGCGGGGTCAATCCCTGGTGGTAAGGGCCATCAACGAGGGACGTGAAGCCGCCCGGGAGATCGACCGCTTCCTCATGGGCTCCTCGCTGCTGCCTTGATCATCGTTGGCGCCCCAGGCTAGGCTCCGCCCATAGCGCGCTGCACCTGTGCCATGGAGCGCACCCACGGGCGAACGCTGCCAACAGATTCCGGAAGGCGATCAGCCTCGATGCGGGCCTCCTCTTGCGTGACGTAAATTCCGTAAAGGATCACGTGTAGCTCGCGGCCATCCCGCTGCAGCCGGTACACGGCCATCTGCCCCGGCTCCGGCTGGGCAAGTACGTACGCATGAGCTCGCTCAGCACTGGATACGGACACCAGCTGAATGGTGTAAGTCCCGGGCGACTGCTGCAGCAGCCAGGCTTCGTCATGCCACGCCGCGCTGTGCTGCCCACCTTCGGGTAGCGACTCGACCACCTGCACCTGGAGCTGCGGTTCTTCGAGCACCGGTTGCAGCTGCCGCTCAGAAACCTCGGCAGATAGCTCCGCGTCGCCGGGCAGAGATTTTGCACTAGTGGGGTCTGACCGGTGGTCGGCCACCCGCACAGGCTCGACCACTATCCGCGCCGGCTCCGCATCCTCACGATCGTCCGGTTCCACCGCATCGGCCTCGGGCTGCCGCACCACTTCCACGGCACCCGACTGCGGTGGCGCCTGGTGCCAGATGAGATACGCGAGCCCGGCCACCAAGGCCACCAGAACCGCAAGCAGTCGATGCTGCGGAGGAAAGCGCGCCGGCTGGGCGCGGAGCTCGCCCGTCTCTAATTTCGCCAACAAAGCGTTGGCAAGCTGGTTCATCTTGCCCGGGAATCCTTCGCCCAGACGAACGACTTCCGAGACCTGCTGATCGGTAAATGGCAACCGGCCGCGGTACTTGGCCTCGGCAAAGCGCCACTCGAGATAGTCTCGCGCATCTTCTCCATTCAGACCGGCGAGGGGGATCTCTCTGCACTCCAAATCCAAACGCGCTGACACACGTTCCACCGTAGGGGCCAGATGCGCTTCGCCGAACAACACCAGCCGCAGGCTCGTCTCGCCGGTCAGCTTGAACAGCGCCTCAATGGCGTCAGGCTCCAGTGCATCCGCATCGTCAACCAGCACCACACAGGAGGGATCCGCCTCATCTCCCCTACCAACACTCCTGGCAATAAGACTCGCAAGCGCACTGCTGTTGGCGTTGTCCTGAGCGGACCCGCCCAGCCCCTGGGCCACGGCGGACAGTACCTCGCGCCGGGTGTTCACAAGCGTACCCACCACCCGAGCCACCACGAACTCGACAGCCAGATGCCCGCGCGACTCTCGGTACAGCACGCTTTTGCCCGCACCGCGGGGGCCGGTGACCAACAACACCTTGCAGCCCCATTGATCGACGTTTCCGAGCAGATCCAGATGCGCTTTGCAGTCGCCGCGCTCGAAGAATCCGGCGCTCGGCTGCGCGAACGGGTTGTGGGTCATCCCAAGGTGGCCACGTTCCCGCTCAGCCATCACACAGAGCACCTCCTGCGGCCAGGGTTTCGCGCAGTCGGGATGGGGCGAAGTCGCTGGTAACCATCACGCTGCCAATGTCCCTGGGCAATACCAGGCGCAAGGTGCCGTCAACCACCTTCTTATCCATTCCCATGGCATCGAGCATGTCATCCACACCGAGTTCGGGTGGGCAGACAGGAAGATCAAGGGACGCCACCGCCACCTTGATCTGTTGCGCCTGGGCGGCAGACAGCCAGCCCATGCGCATGGACAGATCCGCGGCCATGACCATGCCCATGGCCACCGCCTCCCCATGCAGCAAGCGCGTGTAGTGGGTAAGCGATTCGATGGCATGCCCGAATGTATGGCCAAAATTGAGAATCGCTCGCAACCCGACCTCGCGCTCGTCTTCGGCCACCACGTCAGCCTTGATCTCACAGGAGCGCCGCACCGCGTGAGTCAGCGCCCCGGGATCTCGAGCCAGGAGCGCCGATGACTCCCTGGCCACCCAGCCGAAAAATCCCTCATCAGCGATCACACCGTATTTCAGAACTTCCGCCAGTCCCGCGCAGTATTCACGCGCTCCGAGGCTGGCCAGCACCGCCGTATCGGCCAGCACGCAGCGCGGCTGGTAGAACGCCCCGATGAGATTCTTGCCGCTGGCGTGATTCACCGCGGTCTTACCACCCACGGATGAATCCACTTGGGCCAGCAGCGTGGTAGGTATCTGAATGAAATCCACGCCGCGCTGGAAGGTAGCCGCGGCAAACCCGCACATGTCTCCCACCACACCGCCACCTAGAGCCACCAGCGTGGTGGTGCGGTTGTGACGGTGCTCGATGAGGAAGTCCATGATCCTGCCGTAGCGATCCAGGTTCTTGTGCTGCTCGCCGTCCGGCAGCACATGCACGTCGACGGCCAATCCAGCAAGGGCTTGGCGCAGCGCGTCCAGATACAACGGCGCAACCGTCTCGTTAGTGATAACGGCCACCTGGCTGCCCGCCACATGACGTTTGATCAGATCACCGTCGTGCAGCAACCCCGCACCGATGTATATGGGGTAGCTGCGTGATCCAAGCTCTACTGTGAGCGTTTCCATATCTACACCACGCCGTCTTGCTTCAAGCGTTTCTCGATGGTGCCGGCCAGCACCCGGGGGCTCTGCCGGTCGGTGATGAAGCGATAGTCTGCGATCTCCTCATAAAGGGGCCCCCGCTCTTCCTTAAGCCGGCTCAACACAGCTTTGGGATCACCCTGCTGTAGCAGGGGGCGTTTGCGATCCTTACGCGTTCGCTCCACCAGGCGCTCGACCGGGCTGTCCAGGTGAATCACAACCCCACGGGAAGCCAGCGCTTTGCGGTTGTTCTCACGCAGAACGACGCCGCCGCCCGTCGCGAGCACCACGCCCTGTCGGTGCGTGAGATCATCAACCACGCATTGCTCCCGATCGCGAAATCCCTGCTCGCCTTCCATGTCGAATATCCAGGCGATGTCGGCACCCGCCCGCCCTTCGACTTCTTTATCCGTGTCGAAAAACTCCATATCAAGGGACTCGGCAAGCACCCGACCGACCGTGGTCTTGCCCACGGCCATGAGACCGACCAGGAATATGTTCTGCCTGCTCATACAAAAACGGCGCCGTTGGGGCGCCGCTAGTGTAGTTTATTCGCGAAGATCGCGCGATTGCGGACCAGGTTACCGGCTGGTCAGCGTCCCTTACCTACTGGTAAGGGAATCCTGGATGATGCGCGGCGTGATGAAGATTAGCAGCTCCTGTTTGTCGTCACGCTCCGCCTTGTGCCGGAACAGCCGGCCCACATAGGGCAGGTCGCCGAAGAAAGGCGTCTTGGTGACCGAGACGTTCTTGTCTGTCTGGAAGATGCCGCCCAGCACCAGGGTTTCGCCGTTGTCTACCAATACCTCGGTTTCAATTTCGTTGGTGTTGATGGACGGAACGCCTGCGAACACCTGCCCTACGGTATCCTGCTTAACGTTCAGCTCCATGATGATGCGGTCATCGGGCGTTATCTGGGGGGTCACCTCCAGCGACAGCACGGCTTCCTTGAACGACGTAGAGGTCGCCCCACTGCTGCTCGCTTCCTGGTACGGAATCTCCACACCCGACTCAATCACGGCTGGAGATTTATCGGCGGTGATCACCTTCGGCCGCGCCACCACTTCCGCATGACCGTCGCTGGCCAGCGCCGAGAGCTCCAGATCCAGCAGGTAGTCATCACCGGTAAAGCCGATGGCGAAACTGCTTGCGCCCGTGGTGGTGACCCCAAGATCTACCACTAGGTCGCCGGGTGAAGTGACTTCGCCGGACCCGTCCACAACGATGTTCTGTAACTCACCCAGCGTTTCCCGGGATCCGCCAATCTTGATCGTGTGGTCGTTCCAGTCTTCGTGCTTCGCGCCACCCCATCGAACCCCCATCTCTTCAGAGAATTTGGTCTGTGCGGTGACGATGCGCGCCTCGATGAGCACCTGGCGAACCGGCACGTCGAGTTGGGCGATTACCCGACGGAACTCTTCCAGCCGACCGGCCGTGTCGGTGAGGATGATGGAGTTTGTGCGCTCGTCCACGATGACGCTGCCACGTTCCGAGAGCATGGACTGCTCACTACCAGCAGCACCCGAGGCTTGACTGAACAGGTTGAACAGCTCGCTCGCGGAAGCGTAGCGGATCTGGATGAATTCGGTGCGCAGAGGCGCCAGCTCGGAAATCTGCTTCTGATTCTCCAGCTCCAGCTTTTCGCGCGCGGCTATTTCCGCAGCGGGCGCAACCAGCAATACGTTGCCCACCTGGCGCTGATCAAGCCCCTTGGTCTTCAGGATCAGGTCCAGCGCGTGATCCCATGGAACGTTTTTCAAACGCAGGGTAATGCGACCGGAAACGGTGTCGCTGGCGACCAGGTTCAAGTCGGTAAAGTCGGCAATGAGCTGCAGTACCGAGCGCACTTCGATGTCCTGGAAGTTCAGAGACAGCTTGTCGCCCGTGTATTTGAATACATCTTCACGCTGCTCGATCTCTTCCTCGGTGACGGGGCTCACGTTGATCGACAAAGTGTTGTCCGCCTGATACGCCAGATAGTCGTAGTCGCCCTGCGCGCTGACGGTGAACGTCGCGTTCGGGCCTTCCTGCAGCACATCAACAATCTGCACCGGGGTGGCGAAATCGGTTACGTCCAGACGTCGCTGCAGATCCCTTGGCAGCATGGTGTTGCGAATCTCAACGCGGATATCGCCCCCATCGCTGGCCACGTTGACGGGCGCCTTGGGGTTGGACAGCTCCACGATAATCATCCCTTCGCCGTTGCTGCCGCGACGGAAGTCCACATTGTTCACGCGGGAGTCGCCCGAATACCGCTCGCGCGACGAGGTGTCCCCCGCACTAGCGTATTCCCGAAGCGAGGGCACACCACTGGCGTCGCCACCCACCATCAGATAGAGCGTGTTGCCACGGACGTCTGTGTCATAGCTGACCAATTGGGTGAGATTGACAATGGCACGTGTGCGATCCTTGGTAGAGATCACGGAAACACGGCGTGCGTTGCCGATACCCAGATTGTGGTGCTTGTCTTCCAGGGCGCTGGAAACGCCGGGCATGTCCAGAACGATTCGGGCAGGCTGCTCGATGGTATAGCCCTTGGGTTGAGGCGGTGGCCCATCGAAGGTGAGCCGGATCTCGGTGCGATCTCCCGGCAGGGATGAAAACTCGATTCCCTCGATGGACGCGGACCAGGCGGGGGCAGCTACGACAAACGTCAGTAGCATCGCAACCCTCATACCGAGTACTCCACCGGTCAGCGCATAGCGAGCACGGTTGGTTTGACTAAACATGATATTCATCCTTTATGCTCCACCTCCGCCCAGGGATACCGTGCGTGCACGCTCAACCCAGCCGCCAGTGCCGTCAGGTACGATCTCGATGAGCTCTATTGCTGCCTCATCGATAATTTGAATCTTTCCGTGATCCGTTCCCATGTAATCACCAGTTTGAACTCGGTGAACACCGCCATCGCCGTCCTGCACCAGCGCAAACATGGTCCCCGTTTGCGACAACGTACCGACCATGGTCAGCCGCGCGATGGTGTACTGCTCTAGAAATTGCTTAACGCGATTGAAATCCGGCGTCACCTTGGGCCCGCCCTGTTCGCGCTGCACGCGCTTGACCACCACGGGCGGCTCGAACGGGCTGCGCTGGTCGCTCGCCTGATACGCAAACGGCGGAACCTGCTCGAACGGCGGCAGCGGCGCAATGCGCTGCCTGGGCCTTGCATTCACTTCGGCCATGAATTCATCCAGATCGGCATAGCCCGCTTGACCGCCGCCACAGCCGGCCAGCAACGATGACAAAAGTAACGTCGTGATGCTTGTTATCGCTTTCCCCATCACTCGTCCTCGTCCAGATATCGGTATGTCTTCGCCAGAATGGACATCTTCAGGTCTTGTGCGGAAGTTTCCGGAGAGATCTTGAAGTCGTGCAACGTCACGATTCGCGACAGATTCGCCACACCGCTCACAAACGTACCGATCTTGTGATAGTCGCCTTCAACCACGATATCGATGGGCAGCTCAACATAGAATTCCGTGCGCTGCTCCGGCTTGAGATCGATACTGCGAATGGTCAATTCGTTATCGATGGCCGTGCGTGTAATATCTTCAAGCAGCCCCGGAACCTCAGTATCGCTCGGGAGCTGCCTTAACAACGCCCCAAACGTTTCTTCCATCTCTTTCTGCTGCTGACGATAAGCGTCCAGGTTAGTCGCGCGCTGCGCCTTATCTTCGAACTCAGCGCGCAGCTCAACCTCTCTCCCTTTGGCCTCCTGCAAAGCATCTCGTTTGTCCGTGAGATAGTAGAAATAACCGCCTAGAGCCACGGCAGCAAACAAAAGGACCATCAGGAGCAGCTTGACCGGGCTAGGCCACGTACCGATGTTATTCAGCTCGAGATCATTGAAATCGACGCTGCGAAGCTGGTCTAAGGTGTCTTGCAATGCCATGCGGCTACTCCTCGCCTGCCTCGTCTCCCGGGCTAACCTGTACGAAAGTCAGATCGAAGCGGCTGGCCTGCTCGCCGTAGTTGGAATTCTTCGGCTCTTCCTTAATGCTCTTGAGGTTGGGCTCGGCAAACCAGTCAGAATCATCGAGGTTCCGCATCAGCGCAGAGATTCGGTTGTTGGACTCCGCCGCGCCGTTCACCGACAGCGACTTGCCCTCCATGGTCAGTTCTCGATAGTGAACGCCGCGGGAGAGCGTTCGAACCATCTCGTCGAACACGCGCACGATGACCGGCCGGTTGCCCTGCAGCTGCTGAATTACCTGCATGCGCGCGAGCAACTCGTCTTTCTTCTTTCTAAGATTCTTGATCTCAGCGATCTTTCGGTCCAGATCGTCGATATGTACCTGGACGTAGTCGTTGCGGTCCGCTTGCGCTTCAATAGACCGATCCAGAATGGTCCCTGCCAGGAACACCAGTACCACCGCCGCCACGAGCACCATGCCCAGGTTGGTAAGGAACTCTTTCTGCCGGCGCTCGCGTTCCCATTCGCGCCACGGCAGCAGGTTGATCTTTGCCATCAGTCGAAGCTCCTCATGGCCAATCCACACGCAATCATCATCGCCGGTGCGTCGTTTGCCAACGCGTTACTGTCTACGCGATTGGACAGGGACATATCGACAAAAGGATTCGCGATCACGGTGGGAGTGCCAAGCTTGCTCTCAATCATCTCGGCCAGGCCATCGATAGAGGCCGTGCCGCCAGCCAACACAATGTAGTCGACATCATCATATTGGCTGGAAGAGAAGAAGAACTGCAAAGAGCGTGTAACCTGTTGCAGCACAGCTTCCTTGAAGGGCTGCAACACCTCTTCCTCGTAGTCGTCCGGTAACCCGCCCTGTTTCTTGGCAAGCCCGGCTTCCTCGAAGGAAAGACTGTAGCGGCGCTGAATCTCTTCGGTAAGCTGCTTGCCACCAAAAAGCTGCTCACGCGTGTAAGTCGATTTGTCGTCTGCCAGCACCGACAAAGTGGTCATGGTGGCGCCGATATCGACAATCGCCACCACTAAATCGTCAGGGTCGTTACCCAATTGCGGCTTGAGCAGTTCGAATGCGCGCTTCATAGCGTGGGCTTCGATATCCACGACAGCCGGCTTGACGTTTCCCAAATCGAGCGCAGCTTCACGCATTTCGACGTTTTCTTTACGGCATGCGGCCAGCAGCACTTCGACCCGCTCGGGGTTGCGCTCCGACAGGCCCTGCACCTCAAAGTCTATGGCCACTTCGTCAAGTGGGTAGGGTATGTATTGGTCAGCCTCCACGGTGATCTGGTTTTCCATCTCATCGTCGGAAAGCGCGGAATCCATATCGATGGTCTTGGTAATTACCGCAGAACCGGCCACTGCCACCGCAGCCTGACGCACCGAGCTCTTCGAGCGGTTGAGCACGCGCTTAATGGCTTCACCTACTCCTTCCACGTCGCTAATATTCTTTTCGACCACGGCGTTCGGCGGCAACGGCTCCACCGCGTAGGACTCCACTCGAAAGCGGTCATTAGCCCTCGATAGCTCAAGTAGCTTGACGGATGTGGAGCTAATATCCAATCCAAGCAAAACGTTGGATTTGGGTTTAAACAGACCAAGCACGGTATATTTTCCTCCGTGGCGCGGGCACTTACGTCCTTTTCGTGCAGTTAAACATTAAATACTAGGATAACCCCGAGAGCAATCGCTTACCTGCTACTCTGTCGCCATCATGAAACCAACGTCCCGACCCGTCCTACGCCACCTTATGTGGTTCGCTCTAGCCGGTTTGTGTGCCGCAGCGCTCACTCTGGCAGGCGTTTACCTTTACCTGGACCCACAGGTTCCGAAAGCCGAGAGCTATCGTCACGTGAAACTCGAAACGCCGTTACGCGTGTACTCTAGCGACGCGGCGCTCATCGCTGAGTTCGGGGAAAGGCGGCTAATACCGGTCACGCTAGAAGACGTACCCGAGCATTTCGTCAACGCCTTGCTCGACACAGAAGACAAGCGCTTCTACCAACACAGCGGCGTGGACTACATCTCATTGGTGAACGACACGCTGGAACTACTGATGGCTAGAGAGATTCGCTCGGGCGCCAGCACCATCACCATGCAGCTTGCGCGCAACATATCTTTCTCCCTCGAGCAAACCTTCATCCGCAAGTTCAAGGAGATGTTGCTCGCGCTGAAGATCGAACAGGAACTCAGCAAAGAAGAAATTCTTCAGCTGTACATCAACGTAGTCCCGTTTGGTAAGCGCGCCTACGGCGCCCAGGCAGCAGCGCTAACCTACTACGGAAAACCGTTGAAGGACTTGTCACTAACACAACTGGCTATGCTGGCGGGAATTCCCCAAGCGCCAAGCGCGGGCAATCCCATCAACGGGCCGGAACGGGCCCTGCGACGGCGCAACCTAGTACTCGATCGTATGCGCTCACAGGGATCCATATCCCAACAAGCCTATGACGAAGCTGTAACTGCACCGATCACGGCGAGATTGCACGCCCGCGACTTGGACGTAGCCGCACCATTCGCAGCCGAATGGGTGCGTAGCGAGCTGATTGGTCGCTACGCCGACCTATACTCCGGCGGCTACGAAGTTCACACGACAATCAAAGCCCCGCTCCAGGAGGTAGCGACCCAAGCGTTGCGCAGCGGCTTGCTGACATACGATCGCCGCCATGGATACCGTGGAGCAGAGGCCAGACTGAGTCCGGACGCCACGGACCCCACGCAGCTGGACGAAGCCAACGAGGCGGCAAACCAGCCCCCATTGGAGGACATTGCCGCGGCAGGGGGAGCAGACGCGCAGACCCTCGGGGCGCACTGGCTGCAGTCCCTGTCCAATACGCGCAACTACGGCGGGCTGCAGCCCGCGGTAGTGGTCGGGGTGGAAGAGGACACCGCACGGCTACTGCTGAAAGACGGCTCTCAGATCGCCTTGCCCATGCAGGCGATGGCCTGGGCGAGGCGCTACCTGGACGTGGACTCGGTAGGCCCGGCGCCATCGACTCCCGACGACGTGGTCGACGTGGGCGACCTGGTGCGGCTACGCGAATCCGATTACGGGCTTGAGCTTTCCCAACTACCCACGATCCAAGGGGCTCTGGTATCGCTGAACCCGCAGACAGGCGCGGTGCTGGCCATGTCGGGCGGATTCGACTTCTCCATGAACCAGTACAACCATGCCATGCAGGCCGCGCGCCAACCGGGATCCGGGTTCAAGCCGTTCGTCTACTCCGCCGCGCTGGCAGCAGGCGTGACGCCCGCCAGCATCTACATGGACGCGCCATTGGTCTTCGACGACCGGAACCTGGAAGCGCAATATCGACCCGACAACGACAACAACGCCTACAACGGACCTACGCGCTTACGCGAAGCGCTGTATCGATCCATTAACCTGGTTTCAATCCGCGTGCTGCTGGACATCACCGCGCCTGCAATATTGAACCACGCGCAGGCCTTCGGCTTTGACGCGAGCACCTTCCCGCGCAACACGCAGCTGGCCATCGGCGGCGGTACCATGGCGGTGACACCACTGGACATGGCCGCTGCTTATGCCGTATTCGCAAACGGCGGCTGGCGGGTGAAGCCCAACATCATCCAGCGCGTAGTCGACATCAACGGGGAGGTTGTCTTCGAGCCACGCTATCCAAAAGTGTGCGATCCATGCGAGCGCTCTGAGCCGCCAACGCAGGTCGAACCGACGGACCTCGCCGCGATCGGTGAGCAGACACCCGTCATCCCGGCAGTACGGGTGCTGGACGAACGCAACGCCTACATCATGCATACCATGCTTGCCGACGTGATTCGGCGCGGCACCGGCACCCGCGCACGCGCTCTGAAACGCGCGGACCTGGCCGGCAAAACGGGCACCACCAACGACGCCGCAGACACGTGGTTCAATGGTTACGGGGCGGACGTGGTCACCACGGTATGGGTGGGTTTTCCCAACCACCAGCCATTGGGGGAGCGGGAGTACGGCTCCAACACGCCGCTGCCCATCTGGATCGACTACATGGCCGCAGCTCTAGCGGACAGCCCGGAGCGGCTATCCACCCAACCAGGCGGCGTGGTGAGCCTGAAGATCGATCCCGTTACGGGCCAGCTGGCAAAACCGGGCCAGCGCAACGCCATCTTTGAGTATTTTCTAAGCGAGTTCACGCCCCAGGCAACGCGAACCGGAGTGGCCCCTGACCAAGAGCCGGACGCGGTGCAAATCGATCCGGTGGATATCTTCTAGACCGGCCCGACGCCGCGCCTACTGCACGATCTTGACGTAGTCTCCAGCGCGCGGTTCGCCTAGCGGATGATGGCCGTTGATCACTCGCAGGGTCTCTTCGGGAAAGGACTTGATGGACGATTTCTGCGCCAGCGAATCGTAAGTGTCGCCGGGCGATGCCACCAACACCTGAACCCGCTGGTTGTTGGCTACCTGCAAATCTTCGGCCGTCATGGCCCGCAGCGACGACACGGTGGCACGCCACTTCTCTTCGAATGTAGGCAGGTCCCCGACCGGCCCTACTTCGCCCTTGAACAGGTACACGCTGTCGTCTTTGTAGACCACGGCGATGGTGCGCCGCTGGGCGTTGCCCGCGGCAATCTCCACTTCGCCAATAAAGGCCTGATAGCCGCTGATCTCCAGCGTCTCGCCATCTTTCACGTCGTCGCGCTTGAGGGTTTTGGATACGAATTCCTCAGGCGTCTGTTCGTCTTCCGGCAGGTTCAGACGCTGCAGAGTGATGAACGCATCCGTGGTGCCCCCGGGCGCCTTGCCGAGCACTTCCGAGGCGGTGTTGGCCACATCCCAGTTATCCGGAAACACAACCACCACCCGCAGGCCCCCGTGATAGTACGTCTGCTCCTTGATCAGTCCCGTGGCGGCTTCGTCGCCATAGACGAGCCCTTGCATCATCTCCCAGAAGTCGCGCTCTGGCTCGCTGATCAACTCCGGCACCAGGTGCTGGGATTTCTGTACCGCGTCGTGCAGCCGCTTATCGTTCTTGGGGTGGGTAGAGAACAACCCATGGTAAACGGCCGGCTGCTTGAGCACATTCTTGGCGAACAGAGAGTGATCTTTGAGCACGTGGATCACGTCGATCATGGCGTGGGGGCTGTATCCGGCCCGCGCCAGAAACTCGCCACCGTATTCATCCGCCTCCAGCTCGAACTCCCGGCCGTAACCCGAGCGAAGCTGGTTGGTCACGGTGTTGCCCAAATCGGCAACGGCGTAGCTGCCAGTCATGATCGCGCCGATGAAGCCAGCAACGTTGCCGAACAGGCCCAGCGTGTTGTTGCGGCGGGCGTGGCGGCCAACCACATGACCAATCTCGTGGCCAATCACTCCGGCCAGCTCGTCTTCCGAACGCAAATAGGCAATCAACCCCCGATTGACGAATATGTATCCATCCGGCAGCGCCATGGCGTTGACCGTGGGGTTGTCCAGCACGTAGAAATAGTAGTCGCGCCCGGCGTGGGGCGAGATCGCCAACAACCGCTGACCAATCTCATCAACATAGTCCTGCCACGCTTCATCGGCGTAAAGCTGGCCCTTTTCCTTGAGCTCGTTGTACAGCTTTTCGCCCGGACCGGCAGAAGCCGGCAGCGCCAGCAAAAGCAGCCAGGAAAGAATCGTGATGGTCACAGCCTTGAACAACGTCCGTCTTCCTCCGAGCGCTTCTTCCAGACGGCCTACCCAATTACCAATTGCCGCCTAGCGGATATCTTACGAAGCACCTAGCCCAAGGCCAATGCCCCTAATATATAGACTAGTTATAGACTGGTGGAATATAAGACAGTTCAGCTGAAGGAAAGCTGAAGCGTGCGAGGGGATTCGGCCCTCGGAGTCAGCCGGAGGCCGGCGTGCTGCGATTGCCGAAGCGCTTGCGGAATCGCTCCACCCTGCCGCCGGCGTCCAGAATCTTCTGCTTTCCGGTGTAGAAGGGATGGCACGCGGAACACACTTCCAGGTGGATGTCTTCTTCCAGGGTGGAGCGTGTGACGATTACGTTCCCGCAGCTGCAGGTGGCCTTGATCTCGCGGTATTCGGGGTGGATCTCTGCTTTCATCAGTTCGTCCGGTGTTTGGTCCGGTTTTCCACCGGAACCCGTTCCTCGCTGGGGGCGCGCAGTTTAGTCAGCGGCAGTTTGAATAGCAACCCAAGCAACCGCCACAATGAACCGCCAGAACCAAGGCCAGTCGAGGGAAGGAGCCTCCATCAACACGCCCGCAACAGCATCGGTCCCCACCGTCATCCGGGTGGCAGTACCAGTACCGCTGGCCCGCCAGTTCGACTATGGGCTGCCGGCCGAACTCCCCACACCGGCCGTGGGGGGGCGGGTGCGAGTTCCGTTCGCCGGTCGCAACCTGGTTGGCATCTGCATGCAGTTGGATCCTGCCGATGCCCACGACAAGCTCAAGCCGGTAACGGAGGTGATCGACACCGAGCCCGCGTTAACTGACGAGTTGTTCGAGCTCGCCGGGTGGATGGCCGACTACTATCTGCACCCCATCGGCGAGGTGCTGGCCACCATGCTCCCTGCCCAGATACGCCGTGGCGCCGTGTTACGCATCGCGCGAGAGGAATCCTGGGTGGCCACAGGACACACCGGCGACCTCAAACGGGCACCTCGCCAAGCCAGCCTGCTGGAAGTCATTCGCAGCGGCACCGGCGCAACTACCCGATCACTCTATGATCTGGGCTACACGCGAAGCATTATCACCGCGCTCGCGGGCAAAGGGCTCATCCGCAAAGGGTCGGCACCGGACGACGACGCACCCATGACACCCCATGCTGCGCTGGAGACCGGCCCAACCCCTACCGGAGACCAGGCTAACGCGTTGCAGGCGCTGCAAGCCCTTGGCGGTGGATTCCAACCCGCGCTGTTGGAGGGCATTACTGGGAGCGGCAAGACCGAAATTTACCTGCGCCTGATCGAACGTGTGCTAGCCGACTCGCGCCAGGCCCTGGTGCTGGTGCCAGAAATTGCGCTCACACCCCAGACGCTGGCTCGCTTTGAAGCCCGCTTCGGCACCGATGGCGCGGTCGGCACCCTACACTCCAACCTCACCGACGCCGAACGCGCCCAGACATGGCTGAAGTGCCGCGCCGGCCAGATTCGCGTGATCATCGGTACGCGATCTGCTGTGTTGGCGCCGTTTCGAAACCTCGGGCTCATCGTGGTGGACGAAGAGCACGACGGTTCGTTCAAGCAGCAGGACGGGCTGCGCTACTCGGCCCGCGACGTGGCGGTCAAGCGTGCTCAGGGATTGGGCATCGGGTTGCTGCTGGGCAGCGCCACCCCCTCACTGGAGACCCTGCACAACGCCAACCGGGGGCGCTACGCGCACGTATCCCTGCAGCAGCGAGCCGGAGGCGCCCGGCCGCCTGACTTCTATTTGCTGGATATTCGCGGCCACACGTTGCACCACGGCCTGAGCAACGATCTGGTGCGGGCAGTACGTTCGCACCTGGAGCGCGACAGCCAGGTGCTGGTGTTCCTCAACCGCCGCGGTTACGCCCCAAGCTACCTTTGCGCAGCCTGTGGCTGGCAGTCTCAATGCGCCAGCTGCGACACACGCATGACGCTGCACCAGCGGCCAAAGGTTCTCGTTTGCCACCATTGCGGGCGGCGCGAGCCCGTCATCGACGCCTGCGGCAACTGCGGCGCGGCCGCCATGATGGCTGTCGGGGTAGGAACCCAGCGCACCGAGGAAGGGCTCGCCGAGCTATTCCCTGGCGTCCCACTGATTCGCGTAGACAGCGACACCACCCGAACACAGCGCCAACTGGAATCACAACTTGCCGACATCCATCAGTCTGAGCGGGCCATACTGCTGGGCACTCAGATGCTGGCCAAAGGCCATCACTTTCCCCGGGTAACCCTGGTAGCAGTAATCAATGCGGACGGCGGATTTCTCAGCGCCGACTTTCGCGCCCCGGAACGCACCGCGCAGCTCATCACTCAGGTGGCAGGCCGCGCCGGGCGCGCCCAGGCGCCGGGGGAGGTCTGGATTCAGACCTACCAGCCAGACAACCAGTTGCTGCGCTCCCTCATCGAGCAAGGCTACCCAGGCTTCGCCCAGCAAGAGCTGGCGGTGCGCGAATCAGCCGGGCTGCCACCTTATCGACCCATGGCCCTGATCCGATCGGAGAGCGCCGATGCCACCAGCGCGCTACAGTTCCTGCAGTCACTCCCGCCCGCGCTGCCCGGCGACCTGGAAGTGCTGGGGCCGGCGCCAGCACCCATCGCCCGGGTGGCGGACCGGCACCGCTACCAGCTTATGGTGCTCGCGGACAACCGTTCGGTGCTCCACGCAGGCCTGGCTCGGCTTCGCCCGCCAGCCCGAGCGAACCTGCGCTGGTCGCTGGACATCGACCCTTACGACACGTTCTAGAAGGCAGCCGGATAGCGGTGGCAACGATTCGACCACCTCTTGGTTCGCCTTTTGGCCTATTATTGTGGGTCCACACCTGGACGGCACATGGCCAAAGACTTCGCCAACCGCAACAAGCCGACTCGGGCGCGAACCCGGGCAGGTGGCTCGCGACGACCCAGCAAGGCTCGCAAGTCCAAGCATAAGGGCTTTCACGGGCCAAGCTTTTCGGGCGGCATTCTGCTGGGCGCCGCCATTGTGGTGACCGCCGCCTACGCTCCCGAGCTGCTCGAGGAAGCCTCCGGCGGCACTATTGCGGGCTCCAGCGACAACGCGAAACCCACCGTGGAATTCCGCTTCGACAAGATACTGCGCAACCAGGAGGTGCAGGCCGATCCGCGCCGGTACGTGGCCGACCCCCATGCCCCCGGGGAAGAAGGCGAGGTAGAGTATCTGATTCAGGCCGCATCGTTTCAGAACCGGGAAGACGCCGACACGCTGCGAGCTCAGCTATTGCTGTCCGGACTGCCAGCCACCACTAATCCCGTCCGGGTGGGAGACAGACCCTGGTTCAGGGTGACCGTGGGCCCTTTCCCCAACAGCACCGAATCAGGACGAGCATTGACCAAGCTACGCGAGCTGAACCTGGATGCGTTTCTCATGAAGCGCCAGGTTCGCCAACCAGGTTAGGCTTGCCGGCAGACGCAACGACGAGATCGATATGAAGCAGCTACACGGCACCACTATTCTATGCGTGCGCACAACTGACCAGGTGGCCCTGGGGGGCGACGGCCAGGTGTCGCTGGGCGACACCATCGTCAAAGGCAACGCGGTGAAGGTGAGGCGTTTGTATCAGGAAGAGGTGCTGGCGGGTTTCGCCGGGGGCACCGCCGACGCATTTACCCTGTTCGAGCGATTCGAAGGCATGCTGGAAAAGTACCAGGGCAACCTCACCCGGGCCGCCGTGGAACTGGCCAAAGACTGGCGCAGCGACCGGGCGCTGCGGCGCCTGGAAGCCATGCTGGTGGTAGCCGACGCCACCACGTCGCTCTTGATCAGCGGCACGGGTGACGTCATCGAGCCCGAGGCCGGAATACTGGCCATTGGTTCCGGCGGCCCTTACGCTCAAGCGGCAGCCCGCGCTCTAAGCGAGCACTCCAGCCTGGATGCGCGCAGCATCGTGGAGCAGTCGCTGACCATCGCCGCCGACATCTGCGTCTACACCAATCACAGCCGAACCATAGAGGTGCTGTCCGCAACATGACCCTGATGACCCCAAGAGAGATCGTCCACGAGCTGGACAAACACATCATCGGCCAGCACACCGCCAAGCGCGCGGTAGCCATTGCGCTACGCAACCGCTGGCGGCGCATGCAGCTTACCCCGGAGATGCGCGATGAGATTTCTCCCAAGAACATCCTGATGATCGGGCCTACCGGCGTGGGCAAGACGGAGATCGCCCGTCGTCTGGCCCGACTGGCAAACGCACCGTTCATAAAGGTGGAAGCCACCAAGTTCACCGAAGTGGGCTATGTGGGGCGCGACGTGGAGTCAATCGTGCGCGACCTTGCCGACGTGGCCGTGAATATGCTGCGTGAAGAGCAGATGTCCAAGGTGCAGCATCAAGCAGAAGATCGTGCCGAGGAACGCATTCTGGACGTACTGCTGCCCGCGCCGCGCACCACCGGGTTCACTCAGGATGACGGCGAGGGCGCGGCAGATTCCACCACCCGACAGCTTTTCAGAAAGCGTCTGCGCCAGGGCGAGCTGGATGACAAAGAGATCGACGTAGAGCTCGAAGCCCCCCAGGTGGGCGTAGAAATCATGGCGCCCCCCGGTATGGAGGAGATGACCAGCCAGCTGCAGAGCATGTTCAGCAACCTGGGCGGCGGCCGAAAGAACAGCCATCGGCTGAAAATCAAAGATGCGCTCAACAAGCTTCGCGAAGAGGAGGCGGCCAAGCTGATCAACGAAGAAGAGATCAAAGCCCGCGCGGTAGAAAGTGTAGAGCAGATGGGCATCGTGTTTCTCGACGAGCTCGACAAAGTTGCCAAGCGCAGCGAAACCACGGGCGCGGACGTGTCGCGGGAGGGCGTGCAGCGGGACCTGTTGCCACTCATCGAGGGATGCACCGTGTCCACCAAGTACGGCATGGTGCGAACCGATCACGTGCTGTTCATCGCCTCAGGGGCATTCCATCTTGCCAAGCCCTCAGACCTCATTCCGGAGCTGCAGGGCCGTCTGCCCATCCGAGTGGAACTGGACGCGCTGTCGCCCGAGGACTTCAAACGCATACTGGTGGAACCAGACGCCTCGCTCACCGAGCAGTACGAGGCCCTGCTGGAAACCGAAGGGCTTAAGCTCACATTCAGTGACGACGGGCTGGAGCGTATCGCCGAACTGGCCTGGCAGGTGAACGAGGGCACTGAGAACATCGGTGCACGCCGACTGCACACCGTCATGGAGCGATTGTTGGAAGACATCTCCTTTGCCGCATCGGAAGCTCATGAAGGCGAAGTGAACGTAGACCGCGCGCACGTGGATACCCATCTTGCCGAGCTGGTCAGCGACCAGGATCTATCCCGCTACATCCTCTAAGTACCATGCGTCCAAAATCCATCACCTACCACAAGCGCTCGAAAACCCTGGAACTGGGTCACGAAGGCACCACCCATTCCATTCCCGCCGAGCTGCTGCGGGTGTTTTCACCCTCAGCGGAAGTACGCGGGCACGCACCCGGCGAGCAGAAGCTGCAAACGGGCAAAAAGCACGTGGGCATCACCAAGATCGAGCCGGTCGGCAACTACGCCATCCGTATCGTGTTCGATGACGGCCACGACACGGGGTTGTACGGGTGGGAGCTGCTCTTCGATCTGGGCGCCAACACAGACGCGTTCTGGCAGCGTTATCTTGCGGAGATGAAGGCTGCCAACGCATCGAGGCTGCCCACCATCCCGGTGGGCCAATGGATGCCCAAAGAGTCCGAGTAGCTGTTTTCCACGCTCCATAATCCCGCGTAAACTTCAGCCAAAACAGCGGCTTTCCAGCAAGGCAATCATGAACGACTCGCACTCCGTCGACTTCGGGCACCGCAAGGTATCCCCGGATGAGAAGACCCGGCTGGTGGGCGATGTGTTCGAGCAGGTGGCGCAACGCTACGACGTGATGAACGACCTCATGTCGCTGGGAACCCACCGCCTGTTTAAGCGAATGACCGTGGAGATGTCGGGGGCGCGTCCCGGTCACCGCGTGCTCGATCTGGCCGGCGGCACCGGCGACATGGCGGCGCTGTTCGCCAACGTGGTGGGCCCGGCGGGCTCTGTGGTGCTGGCAGACATCAACCCGCAAATGATGGATGTCGGCCGCGAGCGCCTGCTGGACAGAGGGCTCGGCCAGGTCACCTACTGCCAGAGTGCGGCCGAATCCCTGCCTTTTGCCGAACAGGCCTTCGACTGCGCCGTGATCGCGTTCGGGCTGCGCAACTTCACCGACAAGCACAGCGCGCTTGCAGAACTCTGCCGGGTGCTCAAGCCAGGGGCTGCGCTGCTGGTGCTGGAGTTTTCGAAGGCCGAGAACCCATTGCTGCAGAACGCCTACGCGGCATTCCAGGCGCTGTGGCCAGGCATGGGCAAACTGGTGACCGGTGACGCGGCCAGCTACCAGTACCTGGTGGAATCCATCGCCAAACACCCCGGACAGAAAGCGCTCAAGGTGATGCTGGAAGACGTCGGATTCGCAGACGTGGAGTATCACAACCTGCTCGGCGGCATCGCGGCCATCCACCGCGGCGTGCGCCCCCCTGACACCGGCCGCACCTGATGCGTCGGCTACTCAAAGTCATCTGGGTAGCCTTGCGTTACCGGCTCGACGCGCTGGTGCCGCTGAACAACCCGGCTCTGCCGCGCGCCCTGGTCTGGCTCCTAAGGTTGTCGCCCGCTCGCCTGATCCCCGAGGGCGAGACGCCGGCCGCCAACCGACTACCGCGGGCGCTGGAAGCTCTGGGGCCGGTATTCATCAAATTCGGTCAGCTACTTTCTACCCGCCGCGACCTGCTACCCACAGACCTGGCTGACGCCCTGGCCGAACTGCAAGACGGCGTGCCGCCATTCGACAGCGCCCAAGCAGTGCGCCTCATCGAAGCCGCCCTGGAAATGCCCATCGACAGCGCCTTCGCTCGCTTCGAACGCGCCCCAGTGGCATCGGCATCGGTCGCCCAGGTGCACGCCGCCACCCTCCCCGACGGCGAGGAGGTGGTAGTCAAAGTGGTGCGCCCCGGCATCCGCGACACCATCCTGGCCGACCTGCAACTGCTCGCACGGCTCGCCGGGTTCGCCCAGAGAACCTTTCGCGGCGCGCGGCGGCTGCACCTGCCACAGATCGTGGATGACTACCGGCGCACCATTCTCGCCGAGCTCGACATGCTCAAAGAGGCAGACAACACCCAACGCCTGCGCAACGACTTTGCTGAATCCGAGCTGCTCTACGTGCCCCGCGTTCACTGGCCATTGTGCCGATCCAACGTGCTGGTTCTGGAGCGTATCTCCGGCGTGCCCATACGTGAGGTGGCGCAGCTCAAGGCAGCGGGCACCGACATGCGTGTGCTGGCGCAACGCGGCGTGGAGACGTTTTTCACTCAGGTGTTCGTGCACAATTTTTTCCACGCCGACATGCATCCCGGCAACATCTTCGTAGACGTGAGCGACCCGGCCTCGCCGAGCTATATTGCCGTGGACTGCGCCATCATCGGTTCTCTCACAGAAGAGGACCAGGATTACCTAGCACGCAATCTGCTGGCGTTTTTCAATCACGACTATTCGGAAGTGGTACGGCTGCACCTGGAATCCGGCTGGGTGCCCAAAGACACCGACCCCCGGGAGTTCGAACGAGTAATCAGGGAGGTGTGCGAACCCATCTTCGCTAAACCGTTAGGAGAGATTTCCTTCGGACAGTTCCTTGTACAGCTGTTTCAGACCGCCGGGGCGTTCGAGATGGAGATTCAACCGCAGCTGGTTCTGCTGCAGAAAACGCTGCTCTATATCGAGGGACTAGGCCGCCAGCTGTACCCGCAGCTAGACCTTTGGGAGACCGCCAAGCCATTCATGGAGACCTGGATGGCGCAGCGCGTGGGGCCGGCGGCGGCCATTCGCGCGCTGGCGGAACAGGCGCCGCGCATTCTGGCTCAGCTACCCCGACTGCCTTCGTTGATCGCCAATACCGGGCAGCAGCTGCGCAACCTGGAACACGGGCTGGACAAGCAGACGTTGGAAATCAGCGCTCTCAAACAACAAGTAGAGCGACAGAGTCGAATATCCCGGCGCAAGCGCGCAGCAGGTGCTGCGCTGATCGTTATAGCCAGTCTGCTGTTGTGGGGGCCGGTCTCGCAATCGCTGCAGGCCCCGGAATCACTGGGGCCCCTGGCGGGGCTGATCAGCGCCCTGGTAGGCTCGCTACTGCTGGCCCGCGCGTGACCGCGGCCACGCAGCAATGCAGCCATGAGGCCGATGAGAAAACGCAGCTAAACCTCACTCAACGGGCCAACAAGCCCATATACTTATCGATCATGAACGGAGACAGATCATGTTTGGATTAGGCATTCCGGAGCTGCTGGTCATCCTGGCCATCGTGCTCCTGATCTTCGGCCCCAAGCGCCTGAAGAACATCGGCTCCGACCTGGGCTCGGCCATCAAGGGCTTCCGCACCGCGGTGACGGATGAAGAAAAGCCCGACGATCAGGCCGACCCCAAGGTGATTGAAGGCGAAGTGCCGGCGCCTCAGAAGTCCGAAACCAAGCAGGAAGACCGCGCTTAGCTCAAATGTTTGAGATCGGCTTCCCCGAACTGCTACTCATAGCGGTAGTAGGGCTCATCGTCATTGGACCTGAGCGCCTGCCCGAGGCGCTTCGAGCGCTGGGATTGTGGCTCGGCCGCATGCGGCGCAGCTTCAGCGCCGTCAAGACCGAGATCGAAAAAGAGATCGGCATGGACGAGGTAAGGCGTCAGCTTCACAACGAAGCGGTGATGGAAGAAATGAAGCACATCGAAGACGAGATGACCCAGACGGGTGATGCCACAGCGAAAGCGACCGCGCCTATTCCGGATCCGAAGCCCTCAAAACCCGCCGATCCAACCGCCGGCGACAATGGCTGACCAGCAACCAGGCTCAAAACAGGGGAACGCAAGCGCCCACGATGAGCGGGTGGATGCCAACGAGCAACCGTTTCTCGACCACATCATCGAGCTGAGAGCGCGGATTCTAAAGGGCCTGGTCGTGGTGGCCGCGCTGTTTCTTCCGTTCTACTACTTTTCAAACGAGTTGTGGGGGTTCATCTCAGCCCCGCTTATGGCCCACCTACCCGCCGAAGGGCAGATGATCGCCACCGAGCCCGCATCCCCGTTCTTCGCGCCGTTCAAGCTGGCTGTGGTCACGGCGATCTTCACGGGCATTCCCTTTCTGCTGCACCAAATGTGGGCCTTCGTATCACCGGGTTTGTACCTGCATGAAAAGAAGTTCGCCTGGCCGCTACTCATTTCCAGCGTGTTGCTGTTTTACTGCGGCGTGGCGTTCGCCCATTACCTGGTTTTTCCGTTGGTATTCCAGTTCATGGCCGGCATCACCCCCGAAGGCGTCACCATGATGACGGACATCAGCCGCTATCTGGATTTCGTCCTGAAGATGTTCTTCGCTTTCGGATTTGCCTTCGAGATACCGGTCGCCACGCTACTGCTTGCCTGGTCGGGGCTATCTACCGCCGACAGCATGGCGCGCAAGCGGCCCTACGTGATTGTGGGCTGCTTTGTGGCGGGAATGCTGCTCACACCTCCCGATGTAATCTCCCAGCTGCTGCTGGCGTTGCCCACCTGGTTGCTGTTCGAGATCGGCGTTTACTTCGCCCGCTTTGCCGAGAAGCGAAGCGTAGAGCCGCGACCCGAGTGACCTGCCAGGGCGAATACGAACGGCTCGTGGCCCAGACTTACGACAGCCTCTACGCCGAACCGCGTGATGCCAGTGGCGACGGCGAGATCATGGTCGTGGCCCACGCCTTGTAAAGCGCAACCGCGTATCATTGGTCCCATGCCTCTTAGACTCTTCGACACCTACGCGCGCAAAACCCGCGACTTCGAGCCCCTGAACCCCGACCGGGTGCGCATGTACGCCTGCGGCCCCACCGTTTACGACTACGCGCACATCGGAAACCTGCGCACCTACCTGTTCGAAGACGTGCTGCGCCGTGTGCTGGAATTCAACGGCTACCACGTGCAGCACGTGGTCAACATCACCGATGTGGGCCACCTCACCTCGGATGCGGATACCGGCGAGGACAAGATGGAGGTGGGCGCCGAGCGTACCGGAAAGACGGCCTGGGAAATCGCCGAACTGTACACTCAGGCATTCAAAGACGACCTGCTGGCACTCAACGCGATCGCGCCGTCGCTGTGGTGCAAGGCCACCGACCACATCGCCGAGCAGATCGACGAGATCAAGGCCATAGAGGCCAATGGCTACGCCTACCGCACCGACGACGGCATCTATTTCGACACCTCCAAACTCGACCATTACGGTTATCTCGCACGCTTGGACGTGACAGGTCTGCAGCAGGGCGCCCGCGTAGATATGGGCGACAAGCGCAACGCCACCGATTTTGCCCTGTGGAAATTCAGCCCCACGGAACAGCAGCGACAGATGGAGTGGGACAGTCCCTGGGGTAGAGGTTTCCCCGGCTGGCACATCGAATGCTCGGCCATGTCCACCAAGTATCTGGGTGAGTATTTCGACATTCATTGCGGTGGCGAAGACCATATCTCCGTGCACCACTCCAACGAGATCGCGCAGTCCGAGGCAAGCCACGGCACCAAGCTCGCCAACTTCTGGATGCACGGCTACTTCCTGCAGGTGGACAACGCCAAGATGGCAAAGTCGTCCGGCGAATTTCTGCGCTTGGCAGTGCTCATTGAACGCAACTACGACCCGCTGGCCTATCGCTACCTGTGTCTCACCGCCCACTACCGCAGCAACCTCAGCTTCAGCTGGAACAGCCTAGACGGCGCGCAAACAGCGCTCAACAGGCTACGTGACGCAAGCGTCGAATGGGGCGAGCCCGGCGAGCCCGATGCGGACTATCTCGATCGCTTCACCGGCTTCGTCAACGACGACCTGAACACGGCTCGCGCAATGGCGCTGACATGGGACATGGTGCGCGGCGATCTGCCGCCAGCAACAAAGAAGGCCACGCTACTTCAATTCGACCGCGTGTTTGGTCTGAGGTTGTCGGAATGGCAACCTGCAGAAGTTGTAATTCCGGACAACGTGTTCGCGCTGGTGGAAGCGCGCCAGACTGCTCGTGCGGAAAAGCGCTGGGAAGACGCGGATGCGCTGCGCGATCAAGTGCAGGCGCTCGGCTTTGAGATCGAGGACACCCGCGAAGGGCCGCAGGTCCGACCGAAATAGCTGGCCGCGTCACGCCTGCTTCATTGCGCGCAGAGTCTTCGAGCAGGCGCCCCAGCATCTCGCGAATCAAACCCGGCGGCAGCCACTACTGCCCCAGAGTCTATCTGTGAGTTTTGCACATCGACCATTCAGATTACCTTCAAGCCATTGAGCGAAGGAAAATTCGGAGTCCTGATAAGTCCGCGACACACACGCTGAGATTGGGTTGTTCCTGGGAATCTGAACGCCGTCGCTCGCAGTACGATAATGCCGCCACGATGAAGCCCCGCACGACCTTTCCTTGGGGCTTTCATCGCTAAGAGGTTACAAACTATAGCGCTTGCTTAAGCGCCTCCGAGGTAAACGGAATCAGTCGGATTCCCGCCGCTTCCCGGTCTTCCAGCCATGCGGGGCTGGAAAAATACGCCGACTCCGCGGCACGGGCCGGCCCGTGCTCAAGATGCGGGTCCGCACCAGGGTGGGCCATGATCAGCCCGCCATCACGGATGTGGGCAAGCCATTGACGCATGTGATCCTGGTAGTCAGCCGAGTCCGAGAAGTCGTACGCTCCAGCGAAATCCGTGTTCCTGGGCCAATCCAGCTCGGTGAGATGCCTGCCAAAGGCGCGCGCGCCCAACAGGTTCAATGCCAGTGCTTTCGTGCCCCGCCAACTGTGACTATAAGGCACCCTCAAGACGGGGCGTTGGGTCGCTCCGTAACGTTTCGAGAGCACCTCGATGAGTGCCTGCCTCAGGCCAGACAGCATATGCACGTGCTGGTGGCCATCGACAAACTCCGGCGGCCGACCGATCAACTCATCAAAACGCTGCAGCTGTCGCCCGATCCGCTCCACGAGATCCGAGCGAGACAGTCGTCGAAGAAAAGCCGCAGCCAGCAAGCGCCCCAATCCAGCGGAATCCGAACCCGGCTCCCACGTCATGTTGAGATGCAAACCCAGCGAGCAGGCACGGCCGGGAGCGTCGAAGTCGCGCCATTGATGCGCCACCGGTCCATCAACGAGCACACTGACGGCGCTGATCTCTCCGGCGGCTGCATGCCGCGCGATAGCGTGGTCGTTGGCTGCGCTCCAGCCTGCGTCGTCCGCGCACAGAACCACGTTTCGCACTGTCAGCGACTGTCCGCGCTGCGAAATGCCCAAACGGCACTAAGCACATAGGTGCCTACCGCAACCACGACCTGAGTAATCAACAGCGCCACGATGTACTGCACCCCTGCGAAATTTAGCAGCGCCATGAACAGCGACTGATTGGTAGCAAAGGAAAATATAGAAACGGCCAGGAAGCGTGGCGCGGCCTGCCAGTGGGGCGCATCCGAGCGAAAGGTCAGGTTTCTATGGCCAAGGTAGCTCACCACCCAAGCCGCGCCGAATCCAGGAACATTCGCGACTTGCGGACTCAGCAGCCCCGATTCCACCAGAGCAATCACAACCAGCTGGTGCACGAGCGCGGCACAGCAACCGACCAATAGAAATGGCGCAACGCGTCTCATGACCGCGACGGGGCCACCGGCTCTTCTGAAACCACGTCCGCGCCATGCTCTTCCGACACGATATACAGTGGTCGAGCCTTCACCTCAGTAAAAACGCGCCCGAGGTACTCCCCAAGCAGACCAATAGAAAGCAGCTGAAGACCGGAGAAAAACATGATTGCGGCCGCTAGTGTGGCGAAACCCGGAATGGGTTGCCCGATCACAAGGCGCTCAATAATGATCCACCCACCATAGGCGAAAGCGCCAAAAGAAATGAATGCGCCGATGATGGAAGCCATTCTCAGCGGCCAGGACGTAAAGGCAGTCAAACCATCTACCGCCAGCTCAAATAGGGCACGAAAACCAAACGAGGTTGCCCCGGCAGCGCGCGCATCTGCCTCAAAGGGTATGCCTTCACTTTCGAAGCCTACCCATGCGTACAGCCCTTTCATGTACCTGTTGCGTTCGGGCATCTGGGTGATGGCAACAACCACGCTACGGTCTATGAGCCGAAAATCGCCAGCATCCGGAGGAATCTGAACGCGGTCGTTAGTTCCGCTCATCAGACTATAGAAGCGACGAGTTAGCGCGCGCCGCAAGGCTCCACTGTTACCTCTTTTTTCCTGAACGCCGTACACCATGTCGATCCCCGCCTCCCAGCGACGAATCATCTCCGGAACGGTGGCGAAAGGGTGCTGGTAGTCCGAATCCATGATCAACACTACATCAGCGCTCACATCGAACCGGTCCAACGCCTCCAGCCCGGCCGTCAAAGCCACCTCTTTGCCGAAGTTTCGAGACAGCCTAATGAACTTGACGGGCAATCCTTCGGCAATTGCCTCGCGAATCTCCACTCCGGTCTGGTCCGCGCTTCCGTCGTCCACCACCAGAATCACCACTTCTGCAAAGTAGTCGCGAACAAACTCATGGAGGTCACTGACAAAGTCGCGCGCGTGACCACCTTCGTTGTACATGGGGATGACGCAGGCTAGCGTTGAAGCATCGGCCCGACGACATTCGTTGACCTTGGTGCCGGCTAGTTGTTGCTGGATCATGGTGCTCACGTAAGGATCATCAGCGTGTGCACTATGCTGCCCATACGGCCACCAATCGTCTAGCAGGATTCTTCTCAGCACCGCCGTAAAAGGTGAACTAATTGGCGTTTTCAACAACCCACAGCAGCCAGGGAGGTCGAATTTCCCCATTCGGCCGCCCCACCCACTGTGTCGGCTGCACGAAGACGAAGCGGACCCGAGGGTCAGCGCTCCAATAAGAACGTTACCGGCCCGTCGTTTACGAGCGCCACCTGCATGTCGGCGCCGAACCTTCCTGTCTGAACCCGCGGGTAACGATCGCGCACGGCAGCCACGAAGTCGCTATAGAGCTTCTCCGCAAGCTCAGGTGCTGCAGCAGTGCTGAAGCCCGGTCTTTTGCCCCGGGAAGTGTCGGCGGCCAGAGTGAACTGGGAGACTATGAGCAGCTCGCCAGCCACGTCCATAACGGATGCATTCATTGGCTTGTCATAGTCCGGGAAGATTCGCAAGCCCAGAGTCTTATCCGCGAGCCAGCCTGCCACCTCACCGGTGTCTTCCGGAAACACTCCCAGAAACACGAGTACGCCGCGGGAAATCTCGGCGACGGTCTCGCCTTGCACCGACACGGAAGCCGAGTTCACTCGTTGCAACAATGCGCGCATTGGCAGACCTACGGAAAAGCGTTAACGCGCGCCGATGCTGGCATCGCTCATGCCGAACACCGGCAACAGGGTTTCCACCTCCTGGATCAACAGCCAGGACCCCGCCACGTACGCGAAGGCCATACGCTGCACGTTGCGTCTCTTCAATTCGGCGAACAAAGCGCTGACCACTACTGCCCCCTTTTCTCTCGCGGAGCATACCAGCTAAGCGACGAGGCCAATATCCGACCACTGCAGCAGAGGGGGCGCTACCGCGCCTCCTCAGCTAGCGCGCTTGCGCTGGTGCTCCTTCAGCCACTGTTTGCGAATGCGAATAGCCGCGGGGGTGATCTCCACCAGCTCGTCGTCGTTGATGAACTCCAGTGCCTGCTCCAACCCCAGACGCAGAGGCGCGCTTAGCAGAATGTTCTCATCACTGCCGGCCGCGCGCACGTTGGTGAGCTTCTTCTCTTTCATGGGGTTAACGGTGAGGTCGTTGTCGCGGCTGTGCAGGCCCACCACCATGCCTTCGTAAACCCGATCGTTGGGGCCGACCATCATGCGCCCGCGATTCTGCAGATTGAACAACGCATAGGCCACGGCTTTGCCTTCCGCGTTGGCAATCAGCGCACCGTTCACCCGACGGCCGAACTCGCCTTCCGCTCGCGGTCGGTAACCGGCGGAGGCAAAGGTCATGATCCCTGTTCCGGAGGTCATGGAAAGAAACAGCGGCCGAAAGCCCATGAGACCGCGAGTGGGAATTGCATAACGCAGACGCACACGACCGAAGCCGTCTGCGTGCATGTCTTCCAGCTCACCGCGCCGCTCGCCCAGCGCTTCCATTACCTTTCCTTGGTGCGCTTCTTCCAGATCTACGGTGAGCAGCTCAAAGGGCTCGTGCACCTTACCCTCCACTTCCCGCGTGATTACCTGGGGCCTGGATACGGCAAGCTCGAAGCCTTCCCGGCGCATGGTCTCGATCAGCACCGACAGGTGCAGCTCGCCGCGGCCTGAGACTTGAAAACGATCCGGGTCGTCCGTCTCCACGACGCTCAGCGCCACATTGTGCGAGGCTTCTCTGAGCAGCCGCTCGCGCAGCTGTCGGCTGGTGAGATAGCTGCCTTCCTGGCCGGCGAAGGGTGAGGTATTGACGCAGAACAGCATGGTGAGCGTTGGCTCGTCCACGGTGAGCGGGGGCAGGGCCTGCACTTGCTCCGGCGCGCACAGGGTGTCAGAGATGCCAATATCGTCGACGCCGGTGACGCAAACGATGTCACCGGCCAGCGCCACTTCACGCTCAACTCGCTCCAGGCCGTGATAGCCGAATACGGACAGCACCCTCGCCTTACGGGTGGCGCCGTCGGGGCCCACCACCATCACCGGAGAATTTCTCGCAACCTGTCCCCGCGAGATCCGGCCCACGCCCATGACGCCTACGTAACTGGAGTAATCCAGTGAGCTGATCTGCATCTGCAGCGGCCCGTCCACGTCAACTGACGGCGGCGGCACGTGGCGCACGATGGCATCTAACAGCGCGTCCATGTCGTCGGCCAGTGCATCAGGCTCCGCGCCGGATTGGCCCAGCAGGGCGGATGCGTACACCACCGGGAAATCGAGCTGCTCGTCGGTGGCTCCCAGGGCGATGAACAGATCGAACACCTCGTCGATAACCCGATAGGGTTCCGCGCCGTCGCGATCCACCTTGTTCACCACCACGATGGGGCGCAGGCCCGCCGCGAAGGCCTTTTCGGTGACAAACCGCGTCTGGGGCATGGGACCGTCCACCGCATCCACCAGGAGCAGCACCGAATCCACCATGGAGAGGATGCGCTCCACCTCGCCGCCAAAATCCGCATGCCCGGGCGTGTCCACGATGTTGATGCGATAGTCGCCGTATTCGATGGCTGTGTTCTTGGACAGGATGGTGATGCCGCGCTCACGCTCCAACTCATTACTGTCCATGGCCCGCTCGGGTTCGCTGCCCGCCAGCGTGCCCGTCTGCTGCAGCAAACGGTCCACAAGGGTAGTCTTGCCATGATCGACGTGGGCGATAATGGCGACGTTACGGAGGTTCTCGGTGATCACTAGACTGCGGGGCCAAGAAAAAAGGTGGCGAATTATGGCGGAACGGCACTGGACTGTCGCCTCCCTGGCCACGTGGTGTGCACTCATGTCGCTTCCCATCTTCGCCGATGCTGCTCAGCGGGTGGGTGAGGTTACGCACCCCGCGGTAACCGAGCTGAGCGGCATCGTCCCCTCCTCATTCCCCGGCGTTTACTGGATTCACAACGACTCGGGAGACGTGCCCCGTTTGTTCGCTATCCGAGCGGACGGCAGCATGGTGAAGCCTCGCGGCTATGCGAACTTTCCCGCGGACGACTGGCCCGGTTTCGCCATCGACAACGCCTTTCACCACGACTGGGAAGACATCGCCATAGCAGACGGGATGCTGTACGTCGCGGATGTGGGCAACAACGAAAACGCACGGCGCGACCTGGGCATCTACCTCATTGCCGAGCCCAACCCGCTTTACGTCACGCGCGCCCGCGCCATGTCGTTCGTTCCCATTCGCTATCCCGACCAGCAGCGGTTTCCGGCCGAGCAGTGGCATTTCGACTGTGAAGCCATCTTCTGGTCCGATGGCAGACTGTACTTTCTCACTAAGCATCGCATGCCTAACAAAGCAGTTGAGTTTGACGCCGGAGCCAAACTCTACAGATTGAACTCCATGCATACCGATCGGGAAAACGTGCTGGAGCTGGTGGACACCAACGATGCTGTCACGCTGGTGACCGCCGCAGATGTGTCACCCGACGGCCGCCGTCTGGCTGTGCTTACCTACGCGCGCCTGTGGATATTCGAAAAGCCAAGGCGAGGGGATCGGTGGTTGAGCACCCCGGCTCGCATTATGGATTTCGACTGGGATACCACCGCGCAGATCGAAGCCGTCGGCTGGGAAAGCAACGACGCACTGCTGATGACCAATGAGGGACGGGAGATCTTTCGAATCTTGGTATCCGACCTGATCGCGCCGAAACAATCCAACGCGCCAGCACACAAGGCACTACAACCCTGGATGCACTGAAGCGCTGGCGTTTCGCAGCCGCGCCGCACGGTCCAGACCTGGATGCACGAGCAGCGCTCGCATTGCCAACCGGTGCCCCGGCCACTAGACTGCGCGGCCCGGAAATTAGGTGGCCGTTATGGCAAAGCAGCCCAAGGCTGTTGCGTTGATCTCAGGGGGCCTCGACTCCATGTTGGCCGCTAAGGTCGTCATGGATCAGGGCGTGCACGTGGAGGGAATCAACTTCTTCACGGGCTTCTGCGTAGAGGGCCACACCCACGCCATCCGGGAGAAAGACCGAGCCAAGCCCAAGCGCAACAACGCATTGTGGGTGGCGGAGCAGCTGGGCATCAAGCTGCACATCATTGATGTCATCGAAGAGTACAAAGACGTACTGCTCAACCCCAAGCACGGCTACGGCGCCAATCTGAACCCCTGTCTGGACTGCAAGATCTTCATGGTGAACAAGGCGCTGGCCTGGAGCTTCATGGAGGAGAACGGATTCGACTTCATCATTACCGGTGAGGTAATCGGCCAGCGACCCAAGAGCCAGCGCAAAGAAACCATGCCCGTGATTGCCCGGGAGTCGGGCGCGCAAGATCGTCTGCTGCGCCCCCTGTGCGCCAAATTGTTACCCGAAACCCACCCTGAACGCGAAGGCTGGGTAGACCGAGGAGCGCTGTTCGACTTTCACGGCCGCAACCGTAAGCCCCAGATCGCGCTGGCCGAGTCGCTGGGTTTTTCAGACTGGTCGCAACCCGCCGGAGGCTGCTGTTTTCTCACCGACGCTCAGTACTCCGCCAAGCTCACGGATCTGTGGCAGGCGCAGGGCTCCCGCGCGTACGAGTTGGACGACATCATGCTGCTGAAGGTGGGTCGCCACATTCGGCCCAACGAGCGCTTCAAGCTGATCGTCGGGCGCGAAGAAGGAGAAAACCGCTATCTGGAAGGCTACCGACGGCGCTTCACCAGCCTGCACGCCACCAGCCACAAGGGGCCTTTGGCGCTGGTAGACGGTGACGCCGACGACGATGAACTCGCCCTGGCCGCCCGCATTCTCGCGCGCTACGGCCAGGGGCGCGATGCCGATTCAGTCACCATCGCAATTACGCAGCCCAATGCGGTGGCCAGCGAGGTGACCGTTGCCCCCCTGCCACCCTCCCAGATTCCGGCTCAGTGGCATGTCGGCAGCTGAGACGCTGGACGCCCGCGGCCTGCTCTGTCCGCTGCCGGTCATTCGCACTCAGGACCGCGTAAAGGGCTTGCCGCCGGGGACCATCGTCGAGGTGCTGGCCACGGATGTGGGCACGCTGCACGACATTCCCGCGTGGTGCAGAGTGCACGGCCATGAAGTGCTGTCCATGATGGATCAGGACGGCGTCAATCTGGGCCCAGCCGGTGATGAGGCAGGCACCGCACCACAGGGCATCAAGGCAGGCAGCGAAATCTGCATTCGCCTGCGTGTTGGCGCATGAGTTCGCCGGCGCGGCTTTTCGTGAAGTCAGGGGCTTTTTTTTGCCTCTGCATTGTCCAAAATAGGTATCAGCGGCCCAGATAGTGGACCTCCTATGCAGCGACTTTGCGCCACCCTGCTCTACATCAGCCTCGCCATGGCCGGCGCGAGCGCGCACGCTGAAACGAAGATCTACAAGAAAGTTGACGCTCACGGCAATGTGTCCTTCACAGACGTCCCGCCGCGCGCCCATGAGCAGGCGGAAGCTGTGGATCTGGGTAGATCGAACTCGTTTGCGCCCCCGGATACCCCGGCGCCAGCGGCCGAGCCCACATCAACTGCTCCCGGGGCAGACGCCGAGGCCAGGGAAGGCGACCAGCAAAAGTACGCCGCATTAAAGATCGTGAGCCCCGCACACGATGCGACGGTGCGCCAGAACGCGGGCAACCTGACGGTGACGGCCAGCGTAACACCTGCGCTGGCCGGCAACCGCAAGATGCAACTGCTGCTGGATGGTGTCGTAGCATCTGGACCCAGCCGCACCACCACCTTCCAACTGCTCAATGTAGACCGCGGCACCCACGAGCTACAGGCTCAGGTAGTAGACCCAGCCGGCCGCGCGCTGTTTACCAGTCCGGCCTCCGTGTTTCATATGCTGCGCTACTCGGCTATACGTCCTGCAAAACCGGCCGCACGCGGCAACGCGGGCGCAACCGTCCGACGATAGCGTCCTTGACCCAACTTGGTGCTTGCACTATCTTGGTGCATATAGCACCGACTGCCGCGTCCTGTGCTACGGGTTGAGAAATGCAAGTAAGCGCTTACTATTTTTCGATAGCCCAATAAAAGGCTGGTCGCAACGTGCGACCGAATCTTGCCCGATGTTATTGGGGAACCATTGGATGCGTCCGATCACCACACCGAACCGCCCAGAATGAGCACCCGCACGGAAGCGCAAGCCGATCTGCAGAGCCGAGCAGATGCCCTAGACCAGCTCACCACCGCAGTGGTGGTGCTGGACGAGGCGCTACACGTTCGCTATCTGAATCCAGCTGCCGAAGCGCTGTTCGGAACCAGTCGCCAGCATCGGGTGGGGGCTCATGTGCGCGAGCTGACCTCCGAGGGCATCGACGGCCTGAGCAACGTATTCACCACCGGCCAGTCCATCACCCAGCGTGCGGCAAAATTTCGCACCCGCGATGGGCGGGAACTGAGCGCGGATCTCACCGCGTCGCTGGAGCCCGAAGCACGCTATCTGCTGGTGGAACTGCAGCCCATCAACCGCCTGATGCGGATCAATCGCGACGACCATTCCGTATACGCCCAGGAAACCACGCGCCGGCTGGTCCGCGGCATGGCTCACGAGATCAAGAACCCGTTGGGCGGGGTGCGTGGGGCAGCGCAACTGCTGGAGCGCGAGCTGACAAACCCCGCACTCAAGGAATACACCCAGGTCATCATCGAAGAGGCCGACCGGCTGACCGCGCTGGTGGACCGGTTGCTGGGTCCCAACCGACAGCTGGACATCGCCGAAGTCAACGTGCACGAGTTGCTCGAGCATGTGGTGCGGGTAGTGGACGCGGAGCTGCCGGGCCGGATCACCTTCATTCGCGACTACGACCCAAGCCTGCCCGTGGTGAGCGCCGACCAGGATCAGCTCGTGCAGGCGCTGATGAACATCATCCGCAACGCCGGCCAGGCACTGAGCAACACGCCCAATGCCCAGATCACCTTGCGCACGCGTGCAGTGCGCCAGTTCACCATCGGCACCACCCGGCACCGGGTGGTCGCCCAGATGGACATTGCAGACAACGGACCCGGCATCCCGGCCGACATGATGGAACGCATCTGGTTCCCCATGATCAGCGGGCGCCCCGACGGCACCGGATTGGGCCTTGCCATCACGCAGACCATCGTGGGCCAGCATGGCGGTGTTATCGAGTGCGTCAGCCAGCCGGGAGATACCTGCTTCTCGGTATTTTTGCCGTTCACGGACAACGGACTTAACGGAAACAACAATCATGACTAATCGCGTGTGGGTCGTAGACGACGACCGCTCAATACGCTGGGTGCTGGAACGTGCAATCACCCAGGCAGACATCCCCATGGCCGCTTTCGCGTCAGCCGACCACGCGCTGCACCACCTGGCTTCCGAAAGACCGGTGGCCGTGATGACCGATGTGCGCATGCCAGGCATGGACGGCCTGGAATTCGTCAAGCACATACACGAGCAGCATCCGGACGTGCCGGTGATCGTCATGACGGCGCATTCCGACCTGGATAGTGCGGTGAATGCCTATTCCAGCGGCGCGTTTGAATACCTTCCCAAGCCGTTCGACGTGGACGAGGCCGTCTCCACCTTACGACGCGCTATCACGTTCAGCGAAGAGGAACAGGCGGCACCCGCGGCGGCGTTCGAGCCCGCTTCCGAGATCATCGGTCAGGCCCCTGCCATGCAGGAGGTGTTCCGGGCCATCGGCAGGCTCGCAAATTCCAACGTAACCGTGCTGATCCGGGGGGCGTCCGGTTCGGGTAAGGAGCTGGTAGCACAAGCCCTGCACAAACACAGCCCGCGCGCCCGCGGCGAGTTCGTTGCACTCAACATGGCAGCCATTCCGCGCGAGCTGGTGGAGGCCGAGCTCTTCGGCCACGAGAAAGGCGCCTTTACCGGTGCCACCAGCCGGCGCGAAGGACGCTTTGCACAAGCCAACGGGGGCACGCTGTTCCTAGACGAGATCGGTGATATGCCCATGGACAGCCAGACGCGACTGCTGCGCGTGCTCTCCGACAAGGAGTTCTACCGCATGGGGGGCCATGCGCCCGTTACCGCAGACGTGCGCATCATCGCCGCCACGCACCAGGACCTGGAGGTCAGGGTGCAGGCGGGCCATTTCCGCGAGGACCTGTTCCACCGCCTGAACGTAATCAGCGTGCACGTGCCGACACTGGCTGAGCGCAAAACCGACATACCTCTGTTGGCGCGCCACTTCCTGGAAAACGCGGCAAAAGAAATGGGTGAGGAGCCGAAGTCGCTACGCGAAGAAACTCTGCAATACCTTGCCGAGCTGCCCTGGCCGGGAAACGTGCGTCAGCTTGAGAACACCTGCCGCTGGCTCACCGTGATGGCTTCCGGGCGCGAGGTCTATCACGCCGACCTGCCACCCGAGCTTCAAGTGCCCGCACCCGGCAGCCAGGCGGGCGGTCCGCAAGGTTGGGAGCAGGCGCTGGCCGCCTGGGCCCAGGCCCGGCTCGCCGCCGACCTCGACACACCGCTGCTCAACGAAGCGCTGCCCACTTTCGAACGCACCATGATCCGGGCGGCGCTACAACATACCGGCGGACGCAAGCGCGACGCAGCCGCGCTGCTGGGCTGGGGCCGCAATACGCTTACACGCAAGCTCGCCGAGCTAGAGATGACCGACATTTGAGCCGGCCGCCTGGGTTCTCGGCACCGACACGATGCTAACATGCCAGTAGACGTTGTACTCTACCAGCCAGAAATCCCACCCAACACGGGCAACGTGATCCGCATCTGCGCGAACACGGGCGCAAATCTGCACCTGGTGGAGCCGCTCGGTTTCGAGCTGGACGATAAGCGTCTGAGACGCGCCGGCCTGGACTACCATGAATTTGCAGACATCCACGTACACGCAAGCTACAAGGCGCTGCTGAACAGCCTGGGAAGCCGGCGGATCTATGCGTTCACCACCAAGGCCAGCCGGTCGTTCTCCAGCACCGCCTTTGCAAAGGACGACGTGCTGCTGTTCGGCCCGGAAACCCGCGGGTTGCCTGCCAACGTACTGGCAGAATTCTCGCGGCAGAACCTGCTACGCATTCCCATGCGCAAGGGTAGCCGCAGCCTGAATCTGTCTAACGCGGTGGCGGTCGCCGTATTCGAAGCATGGCGGCAGCTGGGCTATCGCCAAGGCGGATAGGGGCAGCCCTCCCCACGACGACTAATGCGTAACGCCTCCCTGCGGGTCTTGCGCACCTTCCTGCTGCGCCAGGGCTTGGGCGAACAAGGCGTCGAAGTTCACCGGCGCCAGGTGCACGGCCGGGAACCCCCCACGAACCGACAGCGAGTCAATGGTTTCACGCACGTAGGGAAATAGCGTGTTGGGACACACCGTTCCCAGCACGCGCTGACGCGTCTGGTCATCGACACCCTCGATGCGAAACACCCCGGCCTGCTGAATCTCGATGATAAAGGCGGTCTTGCCGTTCTCGAGCTTCGCACGCAACGTCACCGTGAGCACAACCTCGAACAGGTTCTCGCCCACACCGTTCGCCCGGGAGTTGATGTCGAGTTGCATCTCCGGCTTCCAGGTCTCGGTGAAGACCCCCGGCGAGCGCGGCGACTCAAAGGAAGCGTCCTTCAGGTACAGGCGCTCCAGCGACACATGACCGTTGCTCATGCCTTGACCACGGGCAGGTTCTGGTTGCGCCACTCGGCAATGCCGCCGCTCAGACGGCTGACGTTGGCGAAACCGTTCTTGCGCATGGCCGTACCCGCCGAGCCGGCATGCTGACCCATCTTGCAGGCCAAAACGATGGGTTTGTCCTTGTACTTCTCTAACTCGGAGAGGCGCGACTCCAACGATGCATAAGGTATGTTTACGGAATCGACGATGTGCCCGGCCTCGTATTCTTTCTGATCGCGCAGATCCAGCACCACGGCGCCTTCTCGGTTCACCAGGCCCACCAGCTGCTGGGCGCTCACCGAACTACCCCCACGCTGGGTCTCGTTGCGTATGAATAACACCAACAACACCACAAATGCGCCCACCAGATAGGGGTGGTTGCCGATGAATTCGAAAAGTTGGTCCATGCCGCCCGGTGCGCTCACCAAAAGAGCGCGGAATTATACACACTGGTTACGCGCGCGAGACCATCGCGCAAAACGGATTCTGCTAGAATGCGCCGCCATGAAAACCACCACCGTTCTGGTGGTGTTGGACGGCTTCGGATACAGCGAAGCCACCGAGTTCAACGCCATCGCCAGCGCTAGCACCCCTCACTGGGATCAGTTCTGGAGTAAGTGCCCACATACCCTGATATCCGGATCTGGCGGCGATGTAGGGCTACCAGATGGGCAAATGGGCAACTCCGAAGTGGGCCACATGAACCTGGGCGCTGGGCGCGTGGTATATCAGGACTTCACCCGCATCAACCGGGCCATCGAGCAGGGCGAGTTCACTCGCAATCGCACCTTGAACCGCACGTTAGACCGGGTGAAGAAGTCTCAGGGCGCTTTGCACGTGATGGGCCTGCTGTCGCCCGGGGGCGTGCACTCCCATGAAAATCAGATATTTGCCGTGCTGGAGATGGCCGCCGCTGCCGGGGTGACTCGCGTTTATCTGCACGCCTTTCTGGATGGGCGCGACACCCCGCCAAAGAGCGCCGAAGCATCACTGGCGCGTGCCGATGCGCTTATGAGCAAGTTGGGCGTGGGCCACGTGGCTTCCATCACCGGCCGCTACTTTGCCATGGACCGAGACCGGCGCTGGGATCGCATCGAACGGGCATACAACTTGCTGGTTCGGGGCGAGGCGCCCTACCACGCCGACAACGGGGTAGACGCGCTCAAGCTGGCCTACGCGCGCGACGAGAGCGACGAGTTCGTGCAACCGACCGCCATTCACCCCTCCGGCGAGCTGCCGGTGCGCATCTGCGACGACGACGCGGTGATGTTCATGAACTTCCGCGCCGACCGGGCCCGCCAGATTACACGCGCGCTGCTGGAGGCCGATTTTTCCGAGTTCGAGCGTCGCACGCGCGTAGTTCTGGCCGATTTCGTGATGCTCACCCGCTACGCAGACGACATCGACACCTCGTGCGCTTTCGAACCCATGGTGCTGGACAACACCCTGGGTGAATACCTGGCGGTGAGCGGCAAATCGCAGCTGCGCCTGGCGGAAACCGAGAAATACGCCCATGTGACCTTTTTCTTTTCGGGCGGCCGCGAGGATCCCTTCGAGCTGGAGCACCGAATACTGGTACCCTCGCCCAAGGTGGACACCTACGACCAGCAGCCGGAGATGAGCGCCCACAAGGTCACCGACGAGTTGGTCAAGGCGATCCAGGGAGGCAGCTACGACACCATCGTATGCAATTTCGCCAACGGCGACATGGTGGGCCACACCGGGAACTTCGACGCCGCCGTGCAGGCGGTAGAAACCCTGGACATCTGCCTGGGCCGCATTCACGAAGCCCTGCGATCCAACGGTGGGCAGATGCTGATCACCGCCGACCACGGCAACGTGGAGCAAATGCGCGACGATGCAACCAACCAGGCACATACCGCGCACACCTGTGAGCCCGTGCCACTGGTGTACGTGGGGCCCCAGTCCATCGATCTGGATAGCGGTGCCACCCTGTCGGATGTCGCACCAACGCTGCTGGATCTCATGCACCTGGAAGTGCCGCCGGAGATGACCGGCAGATCCATCGCCCGGTTCAAGGAGCGACGGTCGGCTTGAGGCCCACGCGCGCGCCCCGGCAACGGCACCCACAACGCGTGCACACCCGTGTAATCGCATCCATCTTACTGCTTGCATGCGGCGTTTCCGCCGCGATCTCGGTGGCCTCGGAGGCCAACGGTGATCGAGCAGAAACCCGCGAAGCCCTGCGCGGCATTGTCACCGAACTCAACAACCTGAATGCCTGGCTTACCGAAGCCGACGCCCAGCGCAGCCGCTGGCTTGCCCAGCTGCAAGAACAGGACAAGCTGGTGGCCGACCTGAGCGCACAGGCCGATGTCGCCGCGGCGGAGTTGGCCGCAGCGGAAGCCAGGCTGGCCGAACTCACCGCCAGACACAACGCGCTGGAGGGCCAGCGCAGCCTGCAGGCGCACAAGATCAGCCAGCACCTGAGCGCGGCGCAGCGGCTGAGCGGCGGAGATTTCTTCAAGCTGCTGCTCAACCAGCAGACACCCGAGACCTTCGACCGCATGCTCAGGTACCACGGCTACTTCAGTAGCGCCCGCGCCCGCACGCTGGAGCGCTATCAAGCGACTCTGGATCACCTCGACACCAATCGCGCCGAACTCGACGAGCAGGCAGAACGGCATCGCGAGAAGAACGCCGCATTGGCGGACCGTCACAAAACCCTCATGGCCTCGCGGCAAGAACGCCAGGTGCTGCTGGCGGAGTTGGACGCCCAGAGGGAAGACACGGCCGTACAGCGAGAGCGCTTGCTGGCCGATCGCGCCCGGCTGGAAAAGCTTTTGAGCGAACTGGACAGACGCACGGCAACGCTGGATGGCTCGCAGTTCCTGGCGGGCAAAGGCTCGCTACCGTGGCCGCTGCGCGGCCCCATCCGTGCCACCTTCGGCCGCCCGCGGGCCGATGGTCGCCTAGTGTGGCACGGCATGGTGGTCAGCGCAGAAGAAGGCACGCCCGTCGCCGCCGTGTTTCGCGGACGAGTCGTGTTCGCTGATTGGCTGCGCGGATTCGGCTTGCTCATCATCCTCGACCACGGCAGCGGCTTCATGACGCTGTACGGCCACGCCGAATCGCTCACCAAGGTGCCCGGCGACTGGGTGGAAGCCGGCGAACTCATCGCCAGGGCCGGCCGCAGCGGCGGGCAGAGCAAGAGCGGGCTGTATTTTGAAATTCGTCAAAAGGGTGCGGCCAAAGATCCGTTAGGATGGTTGGCAAAGCGAGGAACCTGACGGTTTCTCTCATCCATTAGACCTGCCAGACTGCCCGATATGAAGCTTAGCCCGATCACCCTTACGGGAATCGTGATCAGTATGGTGACCGGGGTCGCCCTGGGCATATCCGGGCACTCCTGGTGGCTGACCGAGCGCTCGGAATCCGACCAAGCACGCGCCTTCAACGAGGTGCTCAGTCAGGTCCAGCTGAACTACGTGGAGGAAGTGGGCCGCGATGAGTTGATGGACCAGGCGCTGCGGGGCATGCTCGACGGCCTGGACAGTTACTCCGATTTTCTCGATACGAGCGACTTCAACGACCTGCAGGCGGAAACTACAGGGCAGTTCGGCGGCATCGGCATCGAACTGGGTAAGGTGGACGACGTGTTCACCGTGATTACGCCGCTGGACGGCACGCCGGCCAGCAGAAGCGGTTTGCGCTCTGGAGACCGTATCGTTGCGGTAGACGAGCAGGAGCTGAAAACAGACAGCAAGCTCATCGATGTGGTGCACGCGCTGCGCGGAGAAGTGGGCAGCAAGGTGAACGTGACCTTCCAGCGCGGCGACGAAGCACCGAAAACGGCCACACTGACCCGGGCGGTCATCGAAGTCGCCAGCGTACGCGGACGCCTGCTGGAGCCCGGATTCGGCTACATCCGCATCTCGCAATTCCAAACCACCACCAGCGAGGACTTCGCCAAGCTGCTCGCCGAGCTCGGCTCCGAGCACAAGCTGAACGGCCTGGTGCTGGATCTACGCAACAACCCGGGCGGCGTGCTGCAGGCGTCCGTGGACGTGGCCGACGCACTACTCAAAGACGGCTTGATCGTGTACACCGAAGGCCGCCTGCCTTCCTCGCACCTGCGCTACCGCGCCTCCGGCCGCGACCTGCTCAAGGGCGCACCCGTTGCGGTACTGATCAACCAGGGCTCGGCGTCCGCCGCGGAAATCGTGGCGGGTGCATTACAGGACCACGGCCGGGCTGTGGTGCTGGGCAACACCAGCTACGGCAAGGGCTCGGTGCAATCCGTATTGCCGCTATCGGGCCAGCGCGCCTTGAAGCTCACCACGTCTTACTACTACACCCCACACGGCCGCTCTATTCACGAGATGGGCATCGAGCCGGACCTGATCGTGGATGAGGCCGGCAACGTCGCCGACCAGAACGCCCCCATCGTCGACGAAGCACTAGCGGTATTGAAGCGGGAACACCAGAACCGGTTGCACGCCCGCTTGTGAGGGGCCTAGGCCAGCACACCAACCTGACCCCGCTGCTGCTCGCGCTGTTGTTGTGCTGCGCGCCGGGGGTGCACGCCGCGCGCCTGGCAATCGTGGTGGACGACCTGGGCTATAGCATGCGCCAGTCGCAGCGCGTGCTGGCGCTACCCGGACCCATCGCACTCGCCATTCTGCCGTTCGCTCCACGAGCCCAGGCGATCGCTCGACAGGCCAGCACCGCAGGTAAAGAAGTGCTTGTGCACCAGCCCATGCAGGCCCTGGGCCGAAGCCACAACCACCCTGACAGCGGCACGCTGACGCTGGACATGCCCGCAGGACGCTTCGTTGATCTGCTGGCGCAAGCCATAGATCGGCTCCCAACCGCAGTGGGTGTCAACAATCATGCCGGCAGTCTACTTACTCAGCACGCCGAGCCCATGAACCGGCTCATGGCCCAACTGGACGCGCGCGGGCTGTTTTTCGTAGACAGCAGAACCACACATAAAACCGTGGCGGTGGAAGTAGCGCACCAATGGCACGTGCCCGTCGTGCAGCGCGACGTGTTTCTCGACCACGTGCGCACACCCGTTGCAGTGAAAAATGAGTTTGAGCGTGCGCTCGGCATCGCGCGCCGCAACGGGCACGCTCTGCTGATCGCCCACCCGAACGAACTGAGTCTGGATTTTCTGGAAGCGGCACTAACTCGCCTGCCCGCAGACGTGCGCCTGGTTGGTGTCAGTGCGCTGTTGCCGAAGCCTGATCTAGCAGGTTCTGGCCCGCGCGAAAATTCAGCGTTCCAGCGTATATCGCTCGCCCGGTGATCGCGCCCATCAACTCGCCGCCGCGCTGCTGAGCGGCATCGCTCAGCCGCTGCAGATCCTCCAGGGTGCTCACCCCGCCTGACGCGATGACCGGGATGTCCACAGCCTCTGCCAACGCCAGCGTCGCCTCCACGTTCAGTCCCTGCATCATGCCGTCGCGCGAAATGTCCGTATAAACGATAGCGGCGATGTCGAGGCTGGCCACTTGCCGGGCAAACTGCACGGCGCTCACCTTGGAAGTGCGATCCCAGCCCCAGGTGGCCACCAGCCCATCGCGTGCATCCAGACCCAGAATGACCTTGCCGGGGTACTTCGCCACCGCCGCAGCCAGGAAGTCGGGCTCCTGCAGCGCTGCCGTACCGAGTATCACCTGAGACACGCCGGCGCGCATGTAGGCATCGATGGTTTCCTCGGTGCGTATCCCACCACCAAGCTGCACCGGCACATCGCCGATGCCCTCAACGATGGCCTCTACCACCTCACGGTTTTTCGGCTCACCGGCAAAGGCACCATCCAGATCTACCACGTGCAATCGTCGACAGCCTTGCTTGCGCCAATGCCGGGCCACGGACCGCGGGTCATCGGAAAACACCGTGACGTCTTCCATGCGGCCCTGTCGCAGACGAACACACTGACCGTCTTTCAGATCTATCGCAGGAATCAACAGCACCTACAGACTTCCTTTAGTGGAAGGAATCTGTCCTTCCATGCGCGGATCGAAGGCCACCGCCATGCGCAGCGCGCGGCCGAAGGCTTTGAACAGCGTCTCTGCCTGATGATGCGCGTTTTCGCCGCGCAGGTTATCGAGGTGAAGCGTTACCTGAGCATGGTTTACAAAGCCCTGAAAGAATTCCTGCAGCAGATCCACGTCGAAGTCGCCAACACGCGGACGCACGTATTCCACGCAGCACGTGAACCCGGGCCGGCCAGACAGATCGATCACGGCGCGAGACAGGGCCTCGTCCAGCGGCACGTAGGCGTGGCCGTAACGAACCAGCCCCGCCTTGTCGCCTACCGCCTGCGCCAGCGCCTGGCCCAGCACAATACCTACGTCTTCCACCGTATGGTGGGCATCCACTTCAAGATCACCCTTGGCATCGATGTGCAGATCAATCAATCCGTGCCGCGCCACCTGGGTGAGCATGTGCTCGAAAAACGGCAGCCCGGTGGATAATGCGGCACTGCCCGTACCATCCAGGTTCAAGGTCAGCTCGATCTGGGTTTCCTGCGTGTCGCGCTTGATGGTGGCGGCACGCGGCTGCTTGCTCATGATGAATTCCGCACTGAAAAAAACCGCGCAAGTATAAGGGCCTTGCGCCGCACAATCACAGGCGATCCATCAGGTTCCCATAGGGAAGAAAGCGATTGTCGGTATTGGCCCGAATCCAGGCGGTGAGGTCCTCAGGATAGACGCCACGTTCGCGCAATTGGGCGGCCAGCACGATCACCGGTGACTTGGCGCCCGCCTCCCACCCCGGCAGTTTCTCCGCCAGGGTATACAACTGCACTAGCGCCACCAGGGCCGCGTCATCCAAGCCGGCTGCCACCGGCGTCCAATCCACCTGCGGATGCCGCGCAAGCGCCGCCAGATCGGAGATTTCCACGCCATTTAGCCCGAAATCCGGGCTTTCCAGAGCATTTGCTGCTTTCAGCAGGCGCTCCAGGTCAGCGCTGGTGATGTGGCGAGGGGCTGAACCCGGTTCCCAACTCTCAACAGACATATCTGGCAAGCTTCTTACATAAATTATACAAACTAGCCCCGGGAGTATGCTCCAATGATAGCTGAGAGAGTTTAGCTGTAGCCATGAGTCCAAACCGCATCAGTCAGGGCGACGACGGTCAATGGTATTTCAAGGTGCGGGGCAATCAAAGCATGGGCCCCTATCCGAGCCACCAGGATGCCGCCCACGCGCTCAACGTTTACGTGTCTGCCTGTCAGGAACGGGTAGAAGGCCGTATTCGCTGGCCGCGCTTCCTGCATCCACTGCGCCTGCGACGCCACGCCTAGCACGCCACGGCCTTTTGCCGATACTCGCCTGACCCAAACGCCCGGCGCGGCAGGACGCTCTATAATGGCAGCAACCCCGCCCAGGAACACCGCCCACCATGCTCCGCCGCACGCTCACTGCGCTGTTTGCAATCCTGCTGGCCGGCGGCGCCATTGTGTTCTACCTGCTGCAGGACGCCAACCGCTTCAAGCCCCAACTACAGGCGCTCCTGCAGGAACAAACCGGCGCTCCCGTGCGCATCACCGGGCCACTCACCTGGCAATTGTTCCCACCGCTGGTACTGCGCGCCCAGTCCATTGAAGCAGAGCTGGCTGGCGCGCAGTGGCGCGTCGGCCAGTTGGATCTGGACCTGGACGTAATGACCGTGCTCAACGATCGAGGCGTGTCTGGTTGGCAGCTGCAGGCCGTTGGCCTCAAAGACGTGGTGCAGGTCATCGACGGGGGCCGTCTACGCATCGCCAACGCCGAGCTGACACAATTCTCGCTGGGGAGCCAGGCGGCATTTTCCGCCGCTTTGGATTACACGCCGGATTTCGAGCAAACCGTTGCAACGACTATCCCTGCCAAGGTGAGCGGTCTGGTAACGGTACACGGCGATGCACAAGGCGCAGACCTTACAGCCATCACATTCTCGACCCCCAATGCTGCCGGCACCTGCAACATGCAGCTCGTCCGAGCACAACCGACACGGGCCGCGCCCACGCCAACTGATGACGACATCGTAAGCGTGGCATTGCTACGCGCGGTGGACTGGCTCGGTGATTGCCAGCTCACCAGGCTGATGCTGGCCGATCGCGATTTCCATAACGCTTCTGTCAAACTGAAAAATACCGCGGGCGTCGCGCGTACCGTGATGGTGCTGCCCCAGTTCTTGGGCGGTAAGGCCAAGGTGGTGGTGGTAACGAGAGCACAGCACATCCCTGTGCGCTGGCTGATCAAATCCACACTCTCAGGCGTACACAGCCAGCGCCTCATGGCCTGGCTAGATCAGGAACTGCAGTGGGCCGCACCGCTGGCCTACAACGGCAGCATCGCGCTCACTGGCAACACGCCACAAGCGCTGTTGGCCTCCATCGAAGGCGAGACCAAGTTTGACGGCGCCCGGGGCAACATCTCGATTACCCAGATCAAGCAACCGCTGCAGGGCCTGGCCACGCTGCTCAAGGAGCCCGAACGGATGAGCGCCTGGCCTGACCTGTGGCAATACGAGGAGCTCACCGGGCGCTGGCGCGTGAACGGCAGCAATCACGAGTTGGCCCTGGCTCTGGACAACCTGCGCGTGCTCGCGAAAGGCTCCTACAACGTTACAGAAGACCAACTGGATATGCTGGCCGAGCTGCAATTCGTTAGCTTGCATGAGGGAGCGATGTTCGATGTGAACCCGCTGCTCATGGATCTACCCATTCCACTGCAATGTAACGGGTCCGTGGAGAATCCGAGCTGCAGACTGGCGCCGGACGCGGCGCAACGCATCATGGCTTCCGTACTGACCAGCGGTGAGAACAGCGCATTACGCGCAAAACTCGATGCGAAGATAGAAGAACAGGTGCCGGAGCAGTTTCGAGACGCAGCCCGTGACCTGCTGGACCTGCTGGGCGACTCACTGAATCGGGACACACTGCGCTGAATATGGATTGGTTCGCCACCGCGTTATTGCAATGGTTCGACGTCCACGGTCGCAAGGACCTGCCGTGGCAGGTGGATCCCAAGCCCTACCGCGTTTGGGTTTCTGAAATCATGCTGCAGCAGACCCAAGTGACCACGGTCATGCCCTACTACGAACGCTTCATGACAAGCTTTCCAACGGTAGAGGCGCTTGCTGCGGCAGACCTGGACGAGGTGCTTCACCACTGGACGGGGCTAGGCTACTACGCGCGGGGCCGCAACCTGCACGCCACTGCCAGACAGGTGGTGGCGCAGTTCGGGGGCGATTTCCCAATGGACGTAGACACGCTGGCCAGTCTGCCTGGCATCGGCCGCTCCACCGCAGGGGCCATCGCCGCCATCAGCGGAGGGGTCCAAGCCCCCATTCTCGACGGAAACGTGAAGCGCGTGCTGGCCCGCTTCCACGCGGTGGGCGGGTATCCGGGCACCAGCGCCACGGCCAAGGAGCTCTGGCAGCATGCCCAGGCGCACACCCCGAGCCAACGCGTCGCCGACTACACCCAGGCCATCATGGACCTGGGCGCCACCGTTTGCGCCCGAACCGCCAACTGTACCGACTGCCCGCTGCAATCGCGCTGCGTGGCTTTCCAGACCAACCGCGTGGAACACTACCCTGGCAAGAAGCCAAAAAAGGAAAAACCTACGCGCAGCGTGCGCATGTTCCTCATACAGAATCCCGCTGGGGCCTGCCTGCTGGAACAGCGACCTGCCAATGGTATTTGGGGTGGACTCTGGAGCCCTCCGGAACGAGCGGCCGACCACTCCATCGACGCCATGCTCAGGGAGATCGGCGAGGCCTCGGCCAGTATTCTGAGCCACCGCACCGATCCCCCGCTGCGCCACACCTTCACGCATTTCCACTTGAACATCGAACCGGTGCACATCCAACTGCAACGCAGCCCCACGGTGGTATCCGACGGCCAAGATTGGCTATGGTATGGGAGTGGACAGAATGCCCGCATCGGCCTGTCCGCGCCGGCCGTCAAACTCATCAAAGGACTCGCCTCGTGAGAACCGTCCAATGCATCAAATACAACGAAACGCTAGAAGGCTTAGAGGAGCCGCCACTCCCTGGGCCCGCCGGCGATAGGATCTTCGAAACCGTCTCCAAGAAAGCCTGGCTCGAGTGGCAATCGCTGCAAACCACGCTGATCAACGAGAAGCATCTGGACCTGCGAGACAAAGACGCCAGAGCCTACCTAACGGACCAGCGCGAGCGGTTCCTGAGCAACCAGGCCGTCGACCACGCCGAGGGCTTCGTGCCGAAAGGAGACTGATCCTCACGACTCAACTTGACGCTCCCAGGATGGCCCGGTTAAATACGCGGCCTCTCGCCTGGCCAGGTAGCTCAGTCGGTAGAGCAGCGGACTGAAAATCCGCGTGTCGGCAGTTCGATTCTGCCCCTGGCCACCAATAACAAGCCCTCCAGGCCCACGCTAATCCCCAGTGGACTGCGCGGGGCGCTCTGGACTAACAAACACTACCGCTCGTCAGAGCGCAGTACCCGGACGACCGCCGGTTTGCGCCGGCAAACCCGCAAGGTTGTTCTAACCTCCTGGTGACCTAGTCGAGTGGAGGCCGTCATTAGATCGGACGAATCCGGCGCAGGCAGTCGGTGTCGCCAAACGCAGCGGCAGGGGGCACGGCCAGACCTAGCAAAACAGCCGTTCGTCCGCATGGTAGAAGCTAAGGGCGTAACCTACAATCGCTAGCGAAAGGTACGCTAAAGAAAAGGTAGGCAATGGCCAAGTTGTTGGTCTTCAGCGGGAGCAGCCGGCGTGAGTCGGTACACACCAGGCTTGCGGTGCTGCTCGCTTCCGTAGCGGAACAAGAGGGAGCGCAGACGACGCTGATTCGACTGGAAGATTTCGACATTCCAATCTACAACGGCGACCTCGAAGAGGAGCACGGGCTACCCGGCGACATCAAGCGACTCAAGGCGCTGCTGTCGGAAAATACGGGGTTGATCATCACCTGCCCGGAGTACAACGGATTCATGACGCCCCTGTTGATCAATACCATCAACTGGTGCACGCGCTCCGAAGAAGCCACTCCAGATCTTTCGGGATTCGCAGACAAGGCTGTGCTGGTTGCCAGTGGATCCCCCAGTTCCCTCGGCGGCATCCGCGCCAACACGCACTTGAAAACCATGCTGTCCGGTATCGGGGCCATCGTGTTTCCGCAGTCGCTCACGGTTCCTGCAACTCACCAGGCCTTCGACAGTCATGGTGGGCTCGCCCAGGCAAGCATGGGTGAGCGGATTGAGCGCACCCTGCAGAATTTCATTGCATTCACCGACCGCTTCCACAGCGCCTAAAGGGAGCCGGCCTGACGCCGCAGGCTAGCGGTCGCCTTGCCACAACGACTCTCAAACGGAGCAGCCCTACTATTGGAGTACGCGAAAGTGACCGAAATCCTGCGGGAATCAACAGAGCACGGTTTGCTCAACCCCAGTCCAAAGCGTATACGTTGACCGATGGCACGCACCACCACGAGCTCTGCTACTGCCTAATGCCCGATCTGGAGCACCCTTTATAGTCCGTGGGCAAGCTTCGCACCATGCGTGATAACGCACGCATTATGCGGTGGCCATGGAAGTCTTAAGTCCTGCCAGCTGATAATAGCTAGAGGCGACAAGGATGTCTCTCTACAACAAGATAACACACACACTCAAGGCCAAACACAAGGAGCAACAGGTGAACCACCTCAAAATAATTCTTTGCTCGCTGGTATTGCTATCGTGCAGCAGCTACGCAAACGCGAACACCCACTCTGGCCAGATCTCCAGCACCATTCGTCTGAAGATACTGCCGGACAAGGTGGCAGAGTTTGAAGGGTTGGTCGCACAGTTGGTGCGTGATGTTTACACCCACGAGTCTGACGCTCAGGTATACGAGGTACGGCGAGTGAAGAATCAGCCCCTCACCTACGTGTACTTCCTGTCATTCGAAGACCAGGCCGCCTACGACCGCTATGCGGCCGCAGAATGGCATACGCAGATGTCTCCCATGGCGGTGGCGTGCCTGGACGGCGACCCGATCTTCGAGGACCTGGAGAGCTTCTACTAGCTGACGACGGATCGTAACCCCGCAGCTCTACCCTTCCTGAGTGAACTCCACCCAGTTGCCATCGGGGTCTTCCACAATGGCGATCTTTAGGCCCGGCCGGAATTCCTGGACCGGCATGGCGAAGGTGCAGCCTGAATCGACACATCGCTGGGCGATCTCTTCCAGATCGTTTACCGCGATGGTCCAGTAACGAAGGCCGGTGGCGCCGGCCGGGCCACCCGGCGGCGCGACGGCTGGCGGCGCTTCGTCGTGACACACCAGCTTGATCATGCTGGTACCGCACATCAGTTGCTGTACGGTGATCCCGTCCAGCTTCATCTCGCCAACATGCTCGAACCCGAGTGTGTCGCGGTAGAAAGCCAGCGCGGCGGCAGGATTCTGGGTAGTAATGCCGAGGTCTATGGACTCCTTGGCCAGCTGCATGATCGCCTCCTTCGTTTTTTCTAATGCCAGGATGATAACCTTATCGGATGACTGACATGACAACCTACCCGTTGGGGGAACTGCTCCTGCGCGGCGCTGCCGAGCACCCGGATCGCGACTGCATAGTGCTCACCGACGAGCGCGCTACCTATGGTGAGTTGGAGGCAAGCGCACGCCACGCCGGCCGCTCGCTAATCGCTCTGGGCGTGGAACCCGGGGACCGGGTGGGCATCCTCATGGCGAATTGCCTGGACTTTGTGGACCTGCTCTTCGGAGCGTCGCTGATCGGCGCGGTTCCCGTACTCTACAACGCCCGCTTCAAAGCGCGCGAGATCGCCCACGTCACTGCTGACGCCGGGGTCAAGGTAGTTGTCACCAACGACATCGTCGAGCAACACACCAGCTACGTGGATTTGCTGTATCGGGCCCTACCCGGTCTCGATGCCCACGACGGCAAAGCCCCCCTGGAAAGCGCACCCGAACTCAAAGCCGCAGTGACACTGGCTGCGTCGCAAACGCCAGGGTTTCTGAACCGGAGCGATTTCCGCACGCTGGCGGAACAATGCCCGGACCAGGCGGTAGACGAACGCCGCGAATTGGTACGCGCAAACGACACCGCCGTGATGATCTACACATCGGGGACCACGGCAATGCCTAAGGGTTGCCCCCTCACCCACGTGGTGCTGCAGCACGCCGGGGTAGTGGGCGGCCGCGAGCGTCTGGGGCTGCAGGCCGGAGACGCCATGTGGGCGCCGCTGCCTATGTTCCACACCGCGTTCACGCAGCCCCTCACGGGCATTCTGAGCGTAGGCGGGACCTTGCTCTCTATGACCCATTTCGAGGCGGGCGCCGCCCTGGAGATGATCCGCCGCGAGCGTCCAACGCTCATGTTCCCGGCATTTCCCACCATCACGATGCAGCTGCTCAACCACGCTAGCTACAACGACGACACCTTTGCTTCCATACGAACCGCCATCAATGTTGGCCCACCAGAAGAGCTCAGGGCCATGCAGGCGCGTATGCCGCACACCTGCCAGATCACCGTGTTCGGCATGACGGAGACAGGCGGTTCGGCCGCCATGTGCGACCCCGCCGACTCCCTGGCACTGCGCAGCGAGTGCTCAGGCCGGGCGCTACCCGGCAACGAGATCCAAATCCGCGACGATGCCACGGGTGCTGAGCTCCCACCCGGAGAACCGGGCGAAATCGTCGCGCGTGGTCCGGGCGTTTTCGCCGGCTACTACAACGCACCGGAGAAAACGACCGAGTCGTTCTACGAAGGCGGTTGGTTTCGCACCGGCGATCTCGGCGTGATGGACGCAGGCGGCCGAGTGACCTTTCGCGGCCGCCTGAAAGACATGCTCAAGGTAGGCGGCGAGAATGTGGCCGCCGTGGAAGTGGAAGGTTTTCTAGCCACCCACCCGGCCGTGGATTTGGCTCAGGTGGTGGCGGTGCCTGACGAGAAGTACGGCGAGGTGCCTGCCGCGTTCGTGGAGCTGGCCCCGGGGGCATCCGCTTCCGCGCAGGAGATCATCGATTTCTGCCACGACGAGATCGCGAGTTTCAAGATCCCTCGCTTCGTCCGTTTCGTAGACGACTGGCCCATGGGAGCCACTAAGATCCTCAAGTACGAGCTGCGCGAGCGCATCTGCAAGGAACTCGGGATCTCATAGCAGTATCCGCGTCGAGCTTCGAGCAACGATTAACAAGATCGGGAACAAGCGCACCACCCGCCTAATGGCCGGTGGTGCGCAGAACTAAGATGGCTGGATGAAGCTAGTCTGCGACCGAAGCCGGGATCCAGCTGCCGTGGAACCCACCCGGAATTCGGGGAAGATCCACCGACGCAACCGGCTCCTGGTCCATGGACTTGGCATCCATGACAACGAATCGACTGGAGTCAGAGGCGGCGTCGTATACGTAGGTCATCAGATAGCCGTCGTCTTCACTCTGGGGATCGGCTGCAGGCGCGAAAACGGGTTCGCCGCACGCGGTCCCCTGCCCGAACTCGATGTCGGAGCTTTGGCCGGTCTCTCGGTCGTACTTGAGGATGGCGCCCGACGCGCTTGCCGGATCGTCGTTGTCACCCGACATGCTCATCATGTAACCGTAGCGGTGCCTCAAGCCCACCACGTCGTCGGCTACCCGCGGGAACTCCGCCGAGCGATCGTCGATCTGCTCTTCGTGGACCTTACCGCTGGCCGTATCGATGGTGAATCGCCACAGTTCCGGTGACGGGAAGTCGAACGTCGACTCGCGCCACATGTGGCTGAAGCGCGCCACGTCGAGGACGATCTTTTCGCCATCTTCATAGGAATTCATGGGATGGAAGACATAGCAGGGGTTGATGTCGTACCAGACCACCTGGTCGTCGGTGCCATTGCGAGGCATCACGCCGAAGCGCGCCGGATAGTCGTCGTCCCAACGGATCGGCATGCCGCCGCTCATAGCCAGGTTCAGGTCGAACACAGCCGGCAGATCCATGAAGATCACGTTGTTCTCGGTGATATTGAAGTCATGCATCATGGTCGGGCCACCAACCGTGATGTTCTCCGTCTGCACCAGCTCACCTTCCGCCGACACGCGCAGATAGCGCAGGTAGGGCTCCATGGCGGAGTAACCGAATGCCAGCAGCTCTCCGGTAACGGGGCAGACCTTTGGATGGGCTGTGAATGAGCCCTTGAGCACACCGCCGAAATCAGTGGGGCCCACGGTATCCAGATTGCCATCCACAACATAGGGAAAATGCCCTTCCTCTAGCGCAAGGAGCTTGCCAGCGTGACCGAACACGTGGGTGTTTGCCTTGGAGGACTTCATGTCCATCATCACGGAGGGATCCATCACATCCACGTCTGGATTGGTGATGAACGGCGTTTGTACGTAGCGGTTGCGGTACCACTTGGCTTCGCCGTCCTGCAGCCGAATCCCGTGCAGCATGCCGTCGCCGAAGAACGGATGGGCGCTCATGCCGGTGAGGGGGTTGGGGCCATTGCGGACATAGCGGCCGTCCAGCTCGCTTGGAATGCTGCCGGTTACCTTGAGATCGGTGAGCGTTTGCTCTTCAGTTACCGGTCGACCGTTGCCGCGCAGATGCGCCGGGGTATCATCGAGGATAGCTGCCATGGAAACCTCCTTTCCAAGATTGAAAATCGCAGATGCGAGCAACGCATGTTAATTGGCCTCGCATCAAAAATCTACCAATGGTAATTTAATCTCATGAGCGCCCCCAGAGACTCGCAAGGCACTCCTCCAGGCACCACGCGCCGCCGCGGCCGGCCTGCGGGACGCACGGTGGCAGACGGCGTCATCGCAGATCGGGAAATTCTGCTGGAGGCGGCAGAGGGGCTCATTCGCGAGAACGGCCCCAGCGTCTCGCTGGAGGCCATCGCCACCCGCGCCGGTGTCACCAAACCCACCCTGTATCGTGAGTTGGGCGACAAGGATGCGCTGGTCAACGCACTGGCCGAGCGGCTGGCCGTTCGCATGGCCACAGCTGTAACCGCGCTGGTGGGCCAGGCGTCCGTCCCCTTCGAAGGGCTGCGCAACCTGGTAAGCGGCTATCTCGATTTCGCCGCCCGCGAGCGCCATCTGTACCTCTTCATCACCGCCGGCGGGGCCAGAGACGATCGGGTGCAACAGGCGCTGCTATTGGCGGATGGCGCGGCCCGCCAGTTTGCGGAGCCCATTGCCGACTACCGTTCACGGCGCAACGCCGATGCATCGGTTGCTACGGTGTGGTCCTATGGACTACTGGGAGCTCTTCACTTCGTAACGCTGTGGTGGCTCAAGGATGAGGCCGTGGACATCGAACTGGTGATCGATCAGATCACGTCATTGCTGTGGTCGGGCATGCGGCTGGAGGACTAGGCGCCCGCCCTCTCATCACTGGCCACGGTTGCCCGATACATGATGAGGGTATCGACCGTCCCGATGACCTGGGGCGGCCCGAAACCGGCTGATGTGAGGGCGTCCTCGTGCTCCCGCTTGGTCATATACAGGTTGTTGTCCGTCATACCACCTTCGCCAGAAAAGTGGTCGCACATCAGATAGCAGCCGCCGGGTTCGATCAGACTCAACACCTGCGCGTGCAGCCGGGGAGCATGACGCTTATGCCGGAGTTCGTGCACGGCCTGGTTGGTCACAACGCACTGAAACGTTCCCAGACCGGTCCACCAGCCATCCTCCTTGAAACTGCGCTCCACGAACCGCACCCGCGTGCACAGCGCCTCTCCCAGCCGGGTCCGGGCCAGGGAATGCATGGCCGGCGAGAAGTCCAGCGCCACATAGGAGATCTCCGGCAGCCGACCGAGCAAGTGGGCTGCGAGAAAACCCGGGCCCGAGCCCAACTCCAGCACACGGGTGATCGACAGTGAGTGCGCGACAATCTGATCACAAAACAGCGCAAACAGCGCGGCTCTCCACGGACGCGTAGCCATGGCGGATTGCTCCCACTGGCGGGCATCTTCCAGGCGCCGGAGATCGATCGGGCTGGGAACGTCGTCCTGGCTCATGGCCAACTCCTGCTTGACCACAAAAGGCTGCTACCAGCGGCGTCACATCGCAAGAGAACAATCCTTATCCAGATAATCCGCGCCGGAATGAAATGGTATTGCAGCCTACTCGCACAGTCCCGTTGCGCACAGACTGGCCTGGACGGGAAAGCGAGGGCGAGCACTTGGATTCCATACACGACATGGGCGGACGGCACGGCTGCAGGGGGCAGCGCCCACCGAACCGCACCGCAAGATCACTCGCCGCCTCCCCGGCCGAGCGCTCGACCCACCTACCTATGGCCGGCCACCATAGCACCGCGCGCGCGGTCTACGGCAATTGAGACAACGAGAGATTCGATATCTAATAGCCAACGGCTGCAGCCGCATCAACACCCCTAGGGACACTCATGGAAGCCACATTAGAAAGCCAGGCCGGCCCGTCATGGGCTGATTCGCTGCGCAGTGCCGCCAGCGCCGCTTTCATTCTGTTTGGCTACCTTCCGTACTACGTCTACTCGCTGAATTTCGAAAGCGTCGACCTGTCGCCGCAGTCCATACTCGGTCCGAGCCTACTGGCGTTCGCACTCGCCACTGTGTTGCTGGGGGCCGTCGCTGGCATTCCGCAGCTCCGAGCGACCCTGTCCAAGGGATATGACGTTGCGGCGGTCGTGCTATTCGCGCTTGTACTGTTTCCGAACGAAACCGGCGAGCTGGCGGATTTCGGTACCGAGGCCAGCGCCGGCAACGTCGCGCCGACAGTTAAGCTGGCCGGCCTTCTGATTGTCGGCGTCGTCCTCGCCATACGCCAGGCCGCGCTGATACGCACCGCATCGCAGGTAAGTCTGATTCTGGCCGTTATAGCCGTCGGATACTTCGCCACCACTACCTGGAAACCAACCGAAGGTGCTAACCACGATGATAACGGCGTGCAATCTTTTGCCACGTTGGGACGCTCAGAGAACGTCATCGTCTTTGTTTTCGATACGTTTACCGGTTACCGAATGGCGGAACTGCTAACGGAATACCCGGAGATAGCGCGCAAGTTCCGCGGATTCACCCTCTACCCCCGAGCCATTGGCCCCGCGCTCAACACCACAGCAGGGAATAGCGTACTCCTCACAGGGCGCCTCGACATAGCCGTCTCCGAAGAGACCCGCACCGGTAGGAACTCGGCGTCGCTAAAGCACTCGTTTATGACTGAGGCCGCTCGGCAGGGTTTCGACACGGGCTACGCCAGCGAGCTGCAGGTGGCGGACTTGGAAGCGAACATTCGGGTTTACGGCCCAGGGGTACCCAACCCTCTGGCATCCTTCGTCTCTCAAATCCGTGAGTACCTGGCCTTTTTGGGCCTGTCCTCTAGCCGCATACTGCCAAGCGCGGCGGCCACTGCCATCTCCCAAGCGGTGCGCGCTCTCATTGCGACGCCACCTACGCCGGAGGAGAAAGAGTGGGAGATCTACCTCGATCTAGAACCATCACATCGCACCTACCTCATGGCAAAGTTCTACTTTCGGGAGATGATTAGTGCCCTGCGGGTGGGGTCTGAACAACGAACAATTCGCTATCTGCTAACCAAGATTTCTCATCCTCCCTGGAGATTTTCGAAAACCGGCGACTGGCAGGACTCATCCGACTGGCGAGGCACATCGATCTTCGTATTTCACGAAATGGCAAGATTCCTGGACAAGCTCAAGGAGCTGGGCATCTACGACAATTCCACCATAATTTTTGCATCAGACCACGGCGGCATGCCATCCAAGGATCCCACCATGGGCGGCATGTTTGAACGCCGTCAACGGGCAAGGGCCTTCAATCCGCTGGTGATGGTCAAGCCCAAGAGCGCCACCTCTGAATTGCGCCAGTCATCGATGACCGTGTGGTTGGGCGACGTCGCCGCCACGGCGCGGGCTGCGGCGGGCCTTACACCCGCAGCAACGCATCATGCCACCCGCTCCCTACTCGACCAGGAGGATTCGGCGCGTACGGTGGATGTGCCGCTGTTCCTCAAGCCTCCGGATCGTGGTTTTCACAGCGCGCTGAAGTATTGGAAGCGGGTGCCGTTCTCGGGAACCTTTGCACAGTACAAGGAAGTGATTCCCTACCGCTGACGCTCAGCCGCGGGCAACACCCGCGACTCGAACACCTGGATAAGGTTGATGCTCAGCCAGTACAGCACGATCGCCGCCGCGAAAGAGTAGAACAACACGGTAATCAGCGCGTGCAGCCACAAACCGCTGTGTGTGGCGCTATCCATAGATCGAGCGGCATACCAACCCAAGCCACCGAGAAACAGTGGCAGAAGGTTCACGCCAGCGCCCAGAACCGGCAGCGCGTACCCAATGGTGATCAACCGATCCGGCAACGACAAGTCGTCAACCCAGAGGAACCCCGCACCGTAGAAGAGCGCGGATTCAGATGTAACGTTGAATACCGCGATAAGCACGGGCAGCTGCACCATCAGTGCCACGCTGCCCTTGAGGCCACTCATAGGGGAGACATTGAACTGCTTGTAGATGTCCAGAATCTTCTGGCTCTGCTCAGCACCCGTCAGCGTTCGTTTGGCATCCGCAATTAACGGCGCCATCTCAGCCTGTGTTGCAGCAAACTCCCGCTGTCTTCGGGCAGACCATCGGTTCAAGGGAAAGGTAACTACTCGCACCAGAATCGCCAGCAAGCAGATGGCAACGCCTAGATTTCCGATAGCGTTGAACAGGACGCGAAGCAGCGCTTCAATCTTGAAGCAGATCCAGCGAATGGGAGACCACAGCGCGCTATACATCATCGAGGCAGGAGCGACGAGGGTATCGGTGCCGGAAATCGCCGGCACCGAGCTCAACGCAGCTGTGATGCTTAACGACGCGCCCGGATCCAAGACGGCATCGATGCGCAACGCGGCCGGATGCTCCCCTTCAGGGTCTACAATTAGCTCGAGCGCCCCGGTGTTCGCGGTCACATGACTCTCGATCACCGCGTGCCTCACATAGACGGAATAGCCAAGCTGAGTTGACGGGGCATTCCTCGGGCCATAAACCTGCTCAACCCCATACAGGTAGGCGGCCAGGCCATCACCCACATGCGGGCTCTGCCAGCCCAAGCTCGCCGGCACCTCTACGGAAAGGTCGGCCGGCTCCGGGGAGCCGTTGGCCACATTGACCGAAACGGTTACTCCATCAGCCACGTTGGAGTTGGTGGTGTGGGTGACTTCCAGCAATCCAAGGTTTGCCGACGACGCCGTCCCCGCGGTGTGCCAACCACCGACGGCCTCGCGGTTGATCTTCAGATCCAGCGAGGGTGCGCGCTGTGTCAGAGCCACAGGCGTCGCAGCGCATTGATTGATCCAGCTCATGGGCTGCCCTTCCGCTCCCACCTCAAGGAGGTGACAGTCACTGGCCTGAATCTCGCTGACTACGGCCGACAAGGCCAGCAGACCCACAAACAGGTGAGGAAACCTCAAGTCTGGATGCGTTCCATGTAGTAGAGCGCACGGTGTGTGTCTGCAATGGGCGTTCGGTTGACGATTTGAAACCGCTTAGCGAAGGCCAACTCAAAGTGCTCTTCTGTGTAGTTCGGGAAGATGTCCTCCCGCGTGGCCAACAGGCGTCTAACCTGGGAGTCGGTTTTGGGAACGAACTCAATGATCAGCTTGTCCGCAATCTCCGCGAAGAACTGCGCCACCATGGGCAGCGGCAGATTGTTGCTAATGGCCAAGTGATGAACCAAAGCCAGCGCCATCACGAAACCGCCCGATGTACGCTCGGCAAACGAGGTCCGCTCTGCCAGGCGCCAGCCGATCGCGGGTGTTGGATTAGTCACGTCCAACACCAACGGCGTAATGTTCACCTGCGAGTCGCGCAAATGACTGTAGTGACGGTGAACGGCAAGCTCGTCGACGTCGTGAGCGATCACCCGCGCGCCATGTCGAGCCGCGATGGCGCTGAATCGACCCGTATTCGCACCTACATCGTGAACAATGTCAGTGCTATAAGCATGGTCGGCCAACATCTCGTGCACCAACCGCTCCTTCTCGCTCATCCCCTCATCCGAGTAGTTGGTGTCGTCGTAGTAATCCCCCCACTCGGTGGCTTTCTCCGGCAGTTCGAGCCGACTGATGGCGCGGCGCAGACTGGCCACAAGCGCCTGCAATCGGAGCAGTGAAACCTTGGGGCCGCTGCTTGCGACCTCCCCGCTGGCACCGTCGTCCTGGTGGCGGCGCTGGCTGTTCGCGTGCAGATGTACGTGGGCAAGAACCGAATAGTTGAAGTAGCTGCGTCTTGGCAACAGGTTACTTGCCAGATCGAGTGGAATTCCATCGATAAAGGACTTGAGCAGATGTCGGGCTCTGACATCTTTGTAGGCCATGACCGCCAGAGGAGCCAGGAAGTGCTGGCAGAACTGACGGTACGCGACCCACGGCACCTCTTCGTTAAGTATCTCAAACGACAGGGTGTCGATGAAAATGGGGCGGTTGCCGTCGAACTGCACATTGAAGCCAGTGGCGTCCTTCAGGGTCATCGAGTGTTCGAGCGCCAAGGACTGGATATCAAGCGTCAGCAGGGCCGCATCTTTGAGTTGGGCAAACGACCACTCATAGGGGTACGAGATATAGGCAATCGGGTCCGGACAAATGACCAGGCATCCCGAGTCGGTCATCGGGGCTTCGGCAGTTTCTTCGTGTGCTACCAGATACTGGTTTTCCACCAGCTTGGGATACAACGCATCCATTAAACGCTGGTAGTGAGGGAGATATTTCTCGTTGATCTGCCGATAGAGAACCCCGTCACGAACGAACAGGAACCCCGATGGGTCTCGAAAGGATGCTTCAAGCGGCTGGCCACCTTCACTCATCGTACTTGCGCCGCCTGTTGTCGTGGGGTTGGGGGTGTTCGCTAACGTACCTGCTCGTCTAATGCTGTTCGTCCGGTGTTGCGTTCTCTTGAACATCATCCTTTTTAGAGCCGAACAACCCAACCAACTTGTGCCAGTAGAGCTTGAGCGTAACTCCCACGGCCGCCAGGGCCGCGATCACGCCTTGAACCAGGGCGCTGCCGGTGCCTGGATCGATATAGGCGAATGCGGTTACCGGGGCCAACACTAAGAGGGCGGCCGTCCAAATTCCTGGATTTCTCATGAGGCAGGTTGTCCTGGTTGGCAGTCATCGCCAGATGCGGCGATCGTATTCGCGTGTAGGTTATTAGTCGAGTGGTCCAACCGCGGCTCTCCGCTTTCTTGCAACGGCCTGGCACAGGCGCCGCGCGCCGCCGAACACCCGCCTCGCCAGTATCCGCAGATCGAAGCGCCCTGCGCCAGCCCACTGAAAAGAGCCCACCAGGCCGTGCAACACTAACGCGAGCGCTTCGGCGCCAGCGCAACACAGCAAAATCGACTCTCTGACCCCATCTGGCAGGTCGGCGATCCCAGAGCCCCGCAATGGCAACGGCAACCTCAGCCCCCTTGCCAGGACCGTCGCGGGCCATTAGCGTGACTCAAAACTAACGCGCAAGGATATACCCGTGAGCAAGCCAATCCTCCCAGGCAAGCTGGGAAATCCAGAGGCAACCCTGGCCACCGACCCGCGCCTGGATCCACGTCTGGTACGCGCCATGTCGGCCGGCGGCGACTTGCCAGCTCCCGGTGGCTTGCCAATTCCCGGTAACGACGCAAGCTACGAGGACTGTCTGGCCTATTGCGCCGCCTATGAAGAAAGCCAGACTGCGCTGCACCCCCATGCCTGGTCGGCCATGCCTGAATTCCCCAACGTGAGCACTACCACCGAGACCATCACCGGCACGGACGGTAACGACATCACGCTCCACATCCATACGCCCGCGACGCCTACCACCGCCTGCGTGGTGCACCTGCATGGCGGCGGCATGGTGATGATGACGGCGGAAGATCCCAGCAACGTACGCTGGCGCAACAGTCTGGCAAGCGCCGGCTTGGTGGTGGTTGGCGTGGAATTTCGAAACGGCGGCGGGCGGCTGGGCGTTCATCCGTATCCCGCGGGGCTGAAGGACTGCGCCAGCGCCACCCGATGGGCCTACGCCAACAAATCGGGCCTGGGCGTTTCCTCCATCATCGTTTCAGGGGAGTCCGGCGGCGCCAATCTCGCCATCGCCACAGCGCTTAAAGCCAACACCGCAGGCTGGGCAGACGAGATAGACGGCGTCTACGCCATGTGTCCGTATATATCGGGCGACTACGCCAACCCGCCGGATAGCCTGGCGTCGCTGATCGAAAACGAGGGTTATCTCATCGGACCCGAAATGATGGCCGCACTGGTCAGAGTCTACGACCCCGAGGCCAAACACACTCAGGACCCACTGGCCTGGCCCTGGCACGCTGGGCTTGACGAACTGCGCGGTCTGCCACCCCACGTAATCTCAGTCAACGAGCTGGATCCGCTGCGCGACGAGGGCATCGAGTTCTACCGCAGACTGCTTGCCGCCGGGGTACCGGCCGTGGGCAGAACCGTGCACGGCACGCCTCATGCGGGCGATAAGAGCTTCCCGGACATGATCGGGGACGTGTTCGCCGAAACCATCGGCTCGGTGTGCGCTTTCGCGCGCTCTCTGAACGACGATTCCGCGGGTAGTGGTAGCAGGCGATAGATGGTCCTGCCGGGCAGAAACTGCCGGATCAGATCAGGGTCTTCAATCTGAACCGCTCGCGCTGGATATACGCTGCCACCCAGCTTCACACGCACCATCTGGTTCTGCTTCAGCAGCGTATGCCAGCGGCGGCGCTGCGCAGCGTCTATGTAGAGGTGCTCGCCACGGATCACCACCCGGAGGATGACCGAATAAGGCGACTCACCGCTCACCTCAAGTTCAAGCGTTCGATACTGGCCGGCGAAAGCGAAAGAGTCTGCATAGGCCACCGGCCCGCGCAGCGCGCCACCGCTGAACAGTAGGAAGGGCGACTGACACGCCAGCAGCCCAGGTAGCACGGCCATTGCGGCGATCGCTCTGCTCATGAAACACCCTGAAAAACGAACAGACTAACCCAGCGACCCGCGTTTTCCTTCCCCGGCGCCGTTTGTTAGGGTCAAGCTCATGTGCAAGCGAGGGATTCAGCTCAGCGAGTTTCTGATCACCGGCAAGGATCGGGTATTGAGCTCCACCTGCAGCTCATCCCCCATCGGTCCCATCGACCCCGCAGAAACCTTGGCGCTGCTGCAGATTTTCGCCGCACGAAAGGCCAGCTAGCCATGGAGATACGCCAACACAGTGAAGCGGTGGGCGCCCAGGTTAGCGGGGTAGATGTGCGCAACCTGGGAGACGACCAGTTCGCGGAGCTACGTGATGCGTTCCACCGTCACGGCGTGCTGTTCTTTCACGAACAGTCGCTCACGCCGAAAGACCACATCGCCTTTGCCCAACGGTGGGGGCCTATCAACATCAACCGCTTCTTCAGGCCTGTGGATGGCTATCCCCAGATCGCCGAAGTGCTCAAGGAGCCGGATCAGACCGCCAACATCGGTGGCGGCTGGCACACGGACCATTCCTACGACCACGAACCGGCCATGGGCTCAGTCCTGTACGCGCTAGAAATACCCGAAATCGGCGGCGATACGCTGTTCGCCGGGATGGGTGCGGCCTATGCAGCCCTCGATGATGAGACGAAAGAACGCATAGCCGGCCTGCACGCCGAGCACTCCAACCGCCACGTATTCGGCGCGGAGGCCACATACCGGCGCGGCATGGACAACCGACTAGGCAACCCGGATCTAGCGACCCAGGATGCCGTTCATCCGATTGTTATAAACCATCCCGCTACTGGCGAACACCTGCTCTACGTGAATCCGGGCTTCACTCGCCGCATCGTAGAACTGGAGGAAGAAGAGTCCAGCAAACTACTGTGGTCGCTCTACCAACATGCCATGAAGCCTGAGTTTCATACGCGCTGGCAGTGGCAAGAGGGATCGCTTGCCATGTGGGACAATCGCTCCACCTGGCATTTCGCTCAAAATGACTACCAGGGGCAGCGCCGTTACCTGCACCGCATAACAATCGAAGGGACGCGGCTTACCGGCGCCGCTACCTAGTCGTCGGATTCAGGCAGCCCGTAACCGAAGCGGGCGATCACTCGCCTGGCCGGCGCGCTGCGCAGGAAATCAAAAAATGCCACCGCCTCGGCGCTGGCCGCGTTGAGCAGCACAGCGTCCTGGAGCACGGGCGCATGCAACGCAGCCGGCACAGGCCAACGGCTGCCACGACGTTCAGCAATAACGTTGGCGTGAGCCACGAAACCCAGTTCAGCATTGCCGGTAGCGACCAGGGCGTGAGCCTGGCCCACGTTCTCGCCGTATACCAGTTTTTTTTGTAGTGCCTCGTCATAACCCAGCGAACGCAGAGTCTGCAGCGCAGCGCGGCCGTATGGCGCCAGCTCCGGGTTGGCCAGCGCCAGCCGGCGAAACCTGCCGGCGCCCAGCACGCCGCGCGGATCAACCTGCAACAACTGCGGATCCGCACTCCACAACACGAGTCTCCCTACGGCATAGGTAAATGTCTGTTCGACCGAGATGCGGCCCCTGCTCACCAAGGCGGCAGGACGCTCCTGGTCGGCGGACAGAAGCACATCAAAAGGAGCCCCATGTACGATCTGCGCGTACAGCTTGCCAGTCGAGCCAGCCACCAGGGTAAGCCGGTCTTGTCCGGCTTCAAACTCGCGCTCAAGATGCTCCGCCGCCGTGGCAAAATTGGTTGCCACGGCCACGACGGCGGCGTCTGCCCGCGCAATTCCCGCGCCACCCAGCAGGACTGACAACAAGGCAGCAGCCAGATAACGCGCCACCCTATGAACTTCAGTGCTAGCTACGATACTGCGCCTATTTCGGCTGAGGCACGATGCGCATGTAAGGAAGCGGAGCCTCCCAACCGTCGGGAAACTTCTGCTTGGCATCCGCGTCCGACACCGCCGGCACGATGATCACATCTTCCCCCTGCTGCCAGTTCACCGGCGTCGCAACCTGGTGGTTGGCCGTGAGCTGACAGGAGTCCAGCAGGCGCAGCACTTCATCGAAATTCCGGCCCGTGCTCATCGGATAAGTCAGCATCGCTTTGATCCTCTTGTCCGGTCCGATCACGAACACCGAGCGCACCGTGGCGTTGTCCACCGGCGTGCGCCCTTCCGAACTGTCCCCCGCTTCCTCGGGCAGCATGTCGTATGCCTTGGCAACGCTCAGGTCCGAGTCGCCGATGAGCGGGTAGGTCACCTTGTGCCCCTGCGTACGCTCTATGTCACCCAGCCAATCGCCATGCTGGCTTACCGGGTCGACGCTTAACCCGATGATCTTGCAGTTGCGCTGCGCAAACTCCGGCTGCAAACCCGCCATGTAACCAAGTTCCGTGGTGCAAACGGGCGTGAAATCCTTGGGGTGCGAAAACAAGATAGCCCAGCCGTCACCGATCCAATCGTGAAAGCTGATCTGTCCCTGGGTCGTCTGTGCAGTGAAATCCGGTGCTTCGCCGTTGATTCTTAAAGACATTTGTCGTCTCCTTCCCATAAAACCAATATTCCCAGCACGGCGCTTTAGCCAAGCTTGGGGAACGGGATCATAGATCATGTCCGAAATGGGTCCAATGTGGCTGACGGTGCAGTTAGCAGGCGTCACCACCGCCGTGCTGCTGGTGCTCGGCACGCCGCTGGCCTGGTGGCTCGCCCGTACCCGGGCCACCATCAAACCGGTGGTGGAGACCGTGACCGCCTTGCCTCTGGTGCTGCCACCGACAGTGCTGGGTTTCTACCTGCTCATACTGCTGAGTCCTGATTCCGCCATAGGCTCGCTGTGGATCAGCATCACCGGAGACACGCTCACGTTTTCGTTCGCCGGATTGGTGGTGGCGTCCGTGCTCTACTCACTGCCTTTCATGGTGCAGCCGCTGCAGAGTGCTTTCGAAAACGTCGGTGCGGGACCGCTGGAGGCGGCCGCGAGCCTGGGCGCAAATCCGTGGGATGCGTTTTTCTCCGTGACGCTACCTCTGTGCGCGCGCGGATTCCTCACGGCCACGGTACTCACCTTCGCGCACACCATCGGTGAGTTCGGCGTGGTGTTGATGGTAGGAGGCAACATCCCCGGAGAAACCAAGGTGGTATCCATCGCTATCTACGAGCATGTGGAAACCCTCCGCTACGCTCAGGCCCACAGCTTGTCCGCCATGCTCATGGCCTTCGCGTTCGCTGTTTTGTTTGCCGTCTACTTCCTCAACCGCCGGTTTCCCATGAGGGTGTACTGAGGTGCTCGACATCGACATCGGCGTCACGCTGGACGAGTTCCAGCTAGGCGTGAAAGAGAAACTGGACGCCCCAGGAATCACCGCGCTGTTCGGGCCCAGCGGCAGCGGCAAAAGCACCCTGCTTCGGGTCCTGGCCGGCTTCCAGAGCGCCACCGGCACGGTCTCCTTCAACGGCTCCGTCTGGCAGGACACCGACTCCGGCACCTTTGTGGCGCCCCACCATCGACCGGTGGGCTACATGTTTCAGGATGCGCGCCTGTTTCCCCACCTGAGCGTGCGCGGCAATCTGGATTTCGCAGCCCGGCGCGCGGCGCGCGGCGGCTCCAATGAGGCCCAGTCGGCATTCTCGATGGATCACGTGATGGCCGCATTCGACCTGGCGGAACTGGTGGGACGTCGTCCTGGCACCCTGTCCGGCGGCGAGCGCCAGCGCGTGGCCCTGGCGCGCACGCTACTGCGGCGTCCGCAGCTATTGCTGCTGGACGAGCCCCTGGCCGCACTGGACCAGGAGCGCAAGTCGGAAATCATGCCGTACCTGGACGCACTCCCGGGAGAATTTGATATCCCCACCATCTATGTGAGCCACTCCGCCGACGAGGTGGCCCAGCTGGCGGACCAAATGTGGGTGTTGGCCAACGGGCGGGTACACGCTGCCGGGGCCACCGCAGAGATCATGCAGAGACTGGACATTCAATCAGTAATGGGGCGCTTCGAGGCCGGCGCCGTCATACGGGCGCGGGTGCTCGACCACGACCAGGGCTACCACCTGACCGGCCTCGATTTCGGAGGCCAGCGGCTGACCATGCCCATGGTGGATCGGCTGGCAGCCGGCGATCAGGTGCGCCTGCGCATACGCGCGCGGGACGTGGCGCTTGCCACCACGCGCCCCGAGGGCATCAGCATCCGCAACGTGCTGGCTGGCAACATCACCGAAATTGTCGAACAATCCGGCTCGCCGTTCGCGGAGGCCCGGGTGGAAGTGGGTGGCCAACATTTGCGCGCACGACTAACCAGGGCTGCCGCGGACGAGATGCAGCTGGCCACCGGAAAGCCCGTCTTCGCCCTAATCAAGAGCATCGCCTTCGACGCCTGAGGGGCCTTGATGCAGACGGGGCGTTGGCGCTTCAATACGAACTGGCTCCAACGCATCGAGTGACCATCATGTTCATGCGCCATCTAGCCGCCGTGCTCCTACTCGTAATGGCTAATTCCGCCTACACCGTGGGAGGCGGCGGGATATCGGCACCGTCCCCCACCACCCAGCCCAAAACCCCGGAGCAGATTTCGGCCGGCCACTACCGCGCCGGTGTGCGCCATAAGGAGCGCGCACTGAGGGAAGAGAAGCGCGCCGCCGAATCGGACCGAGCAAGAACGCGTGAGCGCTCACTGGCCAAAGCCCAACGGGAGTACGACAAGGCCATCGACCGCCTGGGCAAAGCGATTCAGGCACAGGCCAATAACTACGAAGCCGCCAACGAGTTGGGTTTTGTGCTTCGTAAGACCGGCGACTTCAACAATGCTCTGGCCGCCTACGACCGGGCGCTCACCATCAAGGCCGACTACTACCCCGCGGTGGAATACCGGGGCGAAGCCCTGCTGCACCTGGGCCGCTACAGCGAAGCCAAAGTGGCCTACATGATACTGTTCAACAACGACGCCGAGCTGGCCAATGTGCTCATGGCCGCCATGAATCGCTGGGCGGAGGACAACGCGGGCGCGGAGCTGTCTGACGACGCTCAAGCATTTCGTGACTGGGTGATCGAGCGACGCACGCTGGCACAGCTGACCCAGGCTTTCACGGCAGACGCGGAGCGGACCTGGTAGCCGACGAACGGCGCAACCAAACTTGCATGGTGGCCGAATTGAGGTTCTGGTTCTAGATTCCCAGGTCCAGCAGGTTGTAATCCTTGATGGCCGCGCGCGCGCGTTCATCCCACGGATAATCGTCCTGAATCCCGTCGAAAGGCCGGTATCTATAAGACGGCTCCTCCTGGAAGCGCTGGTGCCGCGCATTGATGGCGTACGCGATGATCTTTGAGCGTTCGAATATGCGCTCGGCATCGTAGACCACAAGCTCGTTGTGGATGCCACCGCCCTGCACACCCAGCACCGAGGCGCGCCGGTGAAAGCCGAAGTTCAGCGTCACCCTGGCCTGCGTACTGGTGTTGGCAAACGATCCGTGCACTGCCTGGCGGTTGCACATCACCACATCGCCAGGCCCACAGATCATGGGTACCGCCGTGGGCAAACGGTCCGAACCCGCTTCCTCCACCATGGCTTTGACGTCGACCTTGCCCAACCGATGCGTACCAGGCACCACCCAGACGCCATTTTCCGCCGTGGATCCATACAGCTGGCCCATGAAGTTGAAGCCGTGGCTGCCGGCATCCAGATCGGGGCTATCCCAGTGGGTGGTTCCATCCTGGTGCCAGGCCACCGACGCACCGAGACCCGGGCGCTTCATCCACAGCGCCTCGTTGAACGGAACGAAATCATCGCCGTTAATCGCTGCCGCCACCGCAAGGAGCTGTGGGTGACCGTATACACGCAGGCAGGCAGGAGAGAACTGCAGGTTGCCGAGTACGAGCTGCACCACATGCGCCGGCGCATCCTGGGGCGCCACCGGCTCGATCATCTTGGCGGGGTGCCTGCCATTGTTGCGATCGGTGCCTCCCACCGGATCCGATAGCGGCCGCGCCCAGCTCACCGTGGGGGCGCGGCAGTCAGCCCCAATGGCCGTACGCCCGTATCGGTCCAACGGGGCGCCCTTCTCCACCGGCAGCCGCGCAACCACGTCGGCCACGTCCGCCTCAATGTCTTTCAGCTCTTGGGTCCCCAGCACGCCTTCGAACACATAGAAGCCATGCTCCCAGTAGGCATCGACAATGGATTGCTGCAGGGTGCCACCCTCATCGAAGCGGATAGGGCCCCGATTGCCCAGAGCCAGGGCGCGCGCTTCCCCATCGGCGCGATACGCGGCCATTGCCGCCTCGTGCGCTCCGTAATCCACCGCGGCCGCTTCAGGAAATATGCGTTTGGATAGGCTAGCCATGGGCCCGTTCTCTTCCCGAGACGTGAGGTGGATGGTGGAACGGCCGACGGACACTTGCAAGGGTGGCAGGAGCGATTTTCGTACCGGGGCCAGCGCTTCCGGAGTAACATGTCCGGCACGGACAAGGGAGGAACTATGATAGTTGGGATCCATCATGTCGCCGTGGGTGTGCCCGACCTGCAGCGCGGCATTGCGTTCTATCGTGACGTGTTGGGCTTCGAGGTGCTCAGCGAGGAGAAATTGGAGAACAATCCGGCCGCCGATCGGTGTATCGGGCTGAATGGCATCAAGGCCGGTGTCGCCATGCTCAAGGCACCCAACGCCTACATCGAATTGTGGTCCTACAGCGACCCGGCACCCGAAAATCTAGGTTCCCGGCCGTGCGATTTCGGCTACCCACATTTCGCACTGCAAGTCACGGAGATCAATGAGGAGTACCAGCGCATGCGCTCGCTGGGCATGGAGTTCATGGACGAGCCGGTAGATTTCGGCACTGCTTCAGCCATCTACGGCAAAGACCCGTTCGGCAACATTATCGAAATCTACGAGATTCGCGACGCCCAGACGCCGCAGCTGTAGAAAATCTGGTTTTTTGTACTCTGCTATACTTTTTTGTTCGACCTGCGATGGGGTGATACTCCCCAAGTGCTTTCGGAGATGAGCTTATGACCGGCAAAATGCCCAACCACGATCTCAGTGAGATGAAATGTCCGATGAATCTGGAGGACGTCGACCTGTTCGCCCCGGGCGCACAGGAACATTGGTACGAGGCCTACGACATTCTGCACCGTGAGTCACCCGTACACAGAATTCCCGGCGAAGGCTTCGCACCCGGCACCGACGGCTACATCCTGACCCGCCATGAAGACATTGAGAAGGTAGTCAAGAATTGGGAGCGCTTTCCACCCTTGATGTCCACTGGCATCGAAGAGCTGGCGGAGCGCCTAAAAAGGGACGAGCTCGACGTCGAGCAGCTCGAGCAGACTAACGCCATGACCATGTCGATCATCAGCCTGCGGCCGAACGCTCCGATGTGGCGCAGCCACCGCATGGAACTCACCGATCCCTGGGTGGGCCCCGGGGCCAAGCGCAACGAGCCCATGATCCGCAAGCTCGCCAACCAGCTCATCGACAACTGGATCGACAGGGGCGAGGTGGAGTTCATCGACGAATTTGCCAGGCCGCTGCCGCAAATGGTGATGGCCACCATTCTCGGATTTCCCCTTGAGGACCTAAAGCAGCTCGAGAACTGGGGCAAGGCCCAGGTCATGCCTTTCGTTTACGGCAAGGGCCACCGCAACGAGATGACGCCCGAGCAGATGGAAGAGCAGTTCAAGATCCTCGACGGCTTCAACGAGTACGTGCGCGACCAGGTCAAGGAGAAGCGCAAAAATCCCCAGGAAGACATGATCTCCTTCCTCACCCAGGTCACCTACCAGGCTCTGGGGCGCAAGCTTACCGACGTGGAGATCAACGGCGTGGTGTACGCCATGGTCATCGGTGGGCTGGAAACTACTCAGTATGCGATAGAGGAAGAAGCTCAACTTCTGTGCGAGCGAGAGGGCGTCTTCGAGGAAATCCGTGCGGACCGACGTAAGGTGAGAGCCTTCACCGAAGAAGGCATGCGCTTACGCTCGCCCACACAAGGACTATCCACCCGCACCACGAGTCAAGACGAAGTCTTTCAGGGCGTGAAAGTGCCCAAGGGTTCATTGCTGCATCTTCGCTGGGCCGCCGCCAACGTCGACGAGACGGAGTGGGAGTGCCCCATGGATTTGCGGCTCGACCGCAGAGCCAGCACGCGGCATTTGACCTTCTCGGCTGGTCCCAGGGTGTGCCCTGGTGCGCACCTGTCACGCCTCGAGCAGGTCACAGCGTGGAATTGCTTGTTAGATCGAATCGACCGCCTGGAATACGGCGACGAAAATCAGTTCCTGCACCAACCGGGGATCATGCTGGGCACGCTGGAGCTTAACCTCAAGTTTAGAAAAGCCTCCTGAGCACCGATCCCGCGCGAACGCGCGGGACGACCTGGCTGCCTCTCGCCGTCAAGCGTCCGCGAGAGGCGCGGCTTTGCCGCGATGCGCCGCATCGCGACCGCTGATAAACCCGAACACCATTCCTGGAGCGAGGGTGCCGCCCGCACCTCCGTACGTCATACCCATGACCGATGCCATCACGTTGCCCGCCGCGTATAGGCCCTCGATGACCTCGCCGTCCACGTTTTGCACCCTGGCGCGCAGGTCGGTAAGCGGGCCACCCTTAGTGCCCAAAGCACCGCTCTTTACCTCCACCGCATAGTAGGGCCCCGTGTCCAGGCGCCCGAGCGTGGCGGCCGGCGTTCCCCGCGCGCCCGGGTCACCCCACCAATTGTCGTGGGCACTCTCGCCCCGGTGGAAGTCGGCATCGCTGTCGTTCTCGACAAACGTGTTCCACCGCGCGACCGTGCGCTCCAGCTCGTCTGCATCGATTTCAAGCTTCAGTGCCAGTTCGCGCAACGTGAGAGCGCTTGTCACCCAGTTAGCCGCCGGGGCACCAGGCGGCGTGTCGATGAAGCCGAAAGTGTCCAGATGCTCCTGGTCGAAGAGAAACCAGCACGGCAGGTTGGCATATTCAAACCGCGCCACATCCTGCTCGTGGAATGCGGCCCCAAAGGCGTTGTAGTTGGCTGCCTCATTGGTAAAGCGACGGCCCGCTCTGTTCACCATGATGGATCGGGGCCGGGCACGCTCGGCAGCAAACAGGTGAATCTGGGTGCCGCCGTTGTCCGCCGGCACCTCGACGGCAGGCATCCACCAGGCTTCGCGCATATTGCCCAGCGCCGCCCCGATGCGCATGCACATGGTCAGGCCGTCGCCTTCGTTGGTGGGTACCGACACCGGGCTGGTCATGGGGCCGCGCAGAAAGGTGCGGACCAGATCCCGGTTCCACTCGAACCCCCCGGTTGCCAGCACCACGCCCCCGGTTACGGCGAACTCCACCGTGCCGTGGGGGCCTTGCGCGGTTACCCCGGTCACCGAACCCGCTTGGGTGGTGAGCGACACGGCGCGATGCCCGGTCAGCACCTCGATGCCCCGATCCAGGCAACCTTTGTACAGGCGCCCAATCAGCGCCTGGCCGCAGCCCCGCTCGTCGCGCTCGGCCCGCCGCGCCCGTTCCTCGGGCGCAACCTGCACCGGCACCGCGCGCCCCAGATTGGATTCCTCCATGGTGATGGGCGCTGTACCATAATTGTGGCCAACGGTTACATCGTCTTTGGCAGCGCCCAACTCATCGTAAGGAAATAGCTTGCACTCCAGCGAGCGTCCGCCCTGAGGCTTGCCGCCCGGATGCTCCGGATGGTAGTCGGGAAACTCGGCCACCGGTTGGAATTCCACAGGGGTGTTCGCCTCAAGCCAGCTCACCATTTCGGGACCGGCATCCACAAAGGCTTCTGCCAGCTGTTCGTCGATCAGGTCATGTGAGAGTGCTTTGAGATAACCCAGCGCGGTTTCCCTGGAATCTTCGATGCCCGCGCGCTGCATGTGGGGGTTGTTGGGTATCCAGATCATGCCCCCCGACCAGGCGCTGGTACCCCCCACCTTATCGCCCTTTTCCAGCACCACCACGCTGGCGCCGTGACCGTGAGCGGTCAGCGCTGCCGTCAGTCCCGCAGCACCGGTACCCAATACAAGAACGTCAACCGCCATGGCAGCCTCCTTCTGTTCGGTCTGTGGAGCTACCCCTCGCAATCACCCACGCGGGTGCCCCGGTTGTTGGCCGTCATTTCCATGGTCATCCCCTGGGCCTGAATCTCCATCCTGCTGACGAAAGCGAAGCTGTCGTCGTCGTAGGTGCCTTCGCTGACCATGGCCATCTCGCCCGCGCCGGTCTGGCATACCATCTGCATGGCCATCACGCCGTCGCCCATGGAGTAAGAGATGACCTCACAGTCGTCGCCGCTACCGTCCTGGAGAGCAACGATCTTGGCCGGATCCTGGTCGAAGTGCTGCTCGGTATAACACTGGGTAACCGTCTGCGGAGCTACCGGGATGGGCAGGCTGGACTCCATCTCCAGATAAACGGAGTACAAACCCGGTGTGGGCGTATCGGCCGCCCTCGCGACCCCGGCACACACTATCAACAACGCTCCTATAATTCGCCGCATCGCTCGTCATCTACCAGAAGAGACGAATGGATGTTAAGACCCCTATGACGTGCCGCCAACACGCAGGCACTGGCCGGTCACCCAGGAAGCGGCAGGCGAGCAGAAATACAGCACCGCGGCACCCAGATCTTCCGGCGTCCCCAACCGCCCCGCCGGCAGCTGCAGCGACTGCTGGAGCCCGTCGAGATCGTCGTCGGTGATGCTGAGCGCCTCCATCATCACCTCGGTGGGCACGAATCCAGGCAGAATGGCATTCACGCGTATATGCGGACCCAACTCGTGGGCCAGCGTACGGGTCAGCATGTTGACGCCCGCTTTTGCTGCGCTGTAGTGCCCGCTGCCGGGGAACACGTCCTCAGAAGCCAGTGACGAGGTGTTCACGATTCGCCCCCCCGGCTCCATGTGCTTGACGGCCGCGCGCACGCCCAGATAGATACCGGTCAGGTTGAGGTTCAGCGTGGCCTCCCACTCTTCGCGAGGCAGCTCTACCAGAGGTGCCTGCACCGGCGAGCCACCCGCATTGTTCACCCAGATGTTGAGCTTGCCGAACTCGTCCACCGCGCCCTGGGCCAGCGCCTCCACCTGCGCTTCGTCCGTGACATCGGTGGTCACCGCAATGGCCTTGCCGCCGGCAGCACGAATCTCTCCGGCCACCCGATCGATCTCTTCGGTACGGCGCGCCGCACACACCACGCTGGCGCCCGCTCCAGACAGCACTTTGGCGATACCCTCGCCAATCCCCCTGCCCGCCCCGGTAACCACCGCAACGTCACCGGTCAGGTCAAACAGTTCATTTGCCATGCTTTGCTTCCTCCAGCGCGGGCGCAGTGCGTCCGCGTCTGCCCGTTATACGTCGATCCCTTTCGCCCGCTTGTCCATCAGATCCGCCATGTCCAGCACATAGGGCCCTTGCCGCGCCACCACCGCCTGGGCGTGGGAGGTAACCACATCGTCCCACCCCGGGTGCGGCAAGATGTAGAAACGCTCATTCTCGATGGCGTCGAATACCATTTCAGCAACGGTCTCGGGCGCCATACCCTGGGTGAGCGTGTCGCCGATCTGCAACCCGACACCATCCGGATTTCTGGCGTTAGCCAGATCGCCCGGCCTATTGCGCTCGGCCTCATCGATACGGGTATTGACCCACCCCGGCACCAGCACCGACGCATTGATTTCAGATTGCGCCGACTTGAGATCACCCTGCAGCGCTTCGCTCAACAGCACCACCCCGTACTTGCTCACCCCGTAGGGCCCGCCACCGGGCATGAAAGCCGCCACCGAGGCAGTGTTGACGATATGGCCAGGCTCGCCGTGTTCGAGCATATGCGGCACGAATGTCTGCAGCCCGTAGAGCACGCCGTATAAGTTCACACCCATCACCCAGTCCCAATCCACGTCGGGAAGCTTCCAGATGGGGGTCGGCGGACCGCCGTTCACAACGCCCGCGTTGTTACATAGGACATGTACTTTGCCGAACCGGGCAGTGGACTCGGCCAGCAGGTTGGCGATGGAGTCCCGGCGCATGGTATCGGTGACCACGCCAAGCACAGGCTGCTGACGCTCCTCGAAATAGGTCACGGCACTCTGCAGCGCGTTCTCTTCGATATCTGCCAGCACCACGTTCATGCGCGCCTCGGCGAAGCGCTTGGCAAACGCCAGGCCCATGCCGCTGGCACCGCCGGTGATCACCGCGGTGCGGCCCTCAAATTCCTTCATTCGTTGATTCCTCCCGAAGCCACAAGTCTACACTAGCCCCCGCCACCGCCGGCCACCTGAGGTGAGCGCAGTATGGCAAGCGCGATCAGCAAGGCCATCACCAGCAAGCTGCTCGCCAACACGAACGGGGCACCGGGAAAGTAGCTCCCGCTTCCGGAGGAAAACGCACTGAATGTCTGAGTCATGATCAGCGGCGCGAAGATGGACGTGAAACCCATCAGGCTGCCGATGGCCCCCTGCAATTCTCCCTGGGCATCGTCTCCCACCGCCTGGGACATGATGCTGCGCAAAGCCGGCATGACAAGGCCCATGAACGCACCTATGGCTATTGCCGGAAACAGCATCCAGCCCTGGGTGGCCAGACCCGTGGTGAAGAACCCCGCCGCTCCCAGCATCAGGCCCAGGTAGGCGGCGCCGGCTTCGCCCAGCCGCTTCACCACCGGTCCCACCAGGGTGGCTGACACCAGCGCGCCGGAAAGCCCAACTACGGCCAGAGCCAACCCGATCTGGCCCGCCGACCATTGAAACTTGTGCAGCACGTAGTAGGTCCAGGTAGACGGATTCACATCGTGCGCCATATGGTAGAGAACCAGCACACCGAACAATCCGAACACTACGGGAAACTGACGCACAGCTTTGAGCGCACCTACGGGATTGGCGCGCTTCCAATCGAATGGCCGCCGCTTGTCGCGAGCCAACGTCTCCGGCAGCACCATAAGGCCGTAGATCACGTTCGCCAGCGCCAGGCCCGCAGCGGCGAAGAAAGGTACACGAAGACCCGACTCACCGAGCAATCCGCCGATGGCTGGGCCCATGACGAAGCCCACTCCCCAGGCCGCGCCGATGAGGCCGAAGCGCGCGGCGCGATCCTCCTCATGGGTGATGTCCGCCACGTAAGCATTGGCCGTTGCGAACGTGGCAGCCGCCATACCGGCCACCAGCCGTCCGGCGAATAACCACCACAGGCTCGGGGCGAAACCCATGATCACATAGTCCATCCCCAGGGCTGCCAGAGAGACCAGCAGCACCGGCCGGCGCCCGAAGCGGTCGGAGAGATTGCCGATGACCGGGGCAAACAGGAACTGCGCCAGGGCAAACACGAACATCAGCCCCCCGCCGTATGCGGCGGCCTCGGCGATGCTGGTTTCGCCCAGTTGCGCGATGAGCTTGGGCAGCACAGGGATAATGACCCCGAAAGCCACCGTATCCACGAAAATGGTGATCAGAATGAACGCTAAAGCGTGCTTTCCAGGCTGCCGCGGCATGATCCTTCCCCGAAGACGTCCAGCAAAGCGTTAGCGCGTGAGCGTGTCAAACCCTGTCGAGCCGCAGCAGCTGGGCCCGGCGCTCAGGCCGCGGGCAAGCGGATGCTAGCAGTACCTTCCAGGAGGCGGCCTTTGCGGTCGCCCTCGCCCTCGAAGTACAACCAGATATCGCAGTCGGCCAAGCGCTGGCCATCTTCCTCACGCAGCGCTGTCACCACCCCCTGGGCAATCACATGATCCTCATCAAGCACTACCTGAGGGAAGCGCATGACCAGACGGCGAATGCAGTAGGGTCCAGCCCATTCGTGCAGCATGTTGACCATGTAGGACAGACCGAGCGGACCCTGGTTGATGGTACGGTCTCCATAGCCCAGCTTGGCAACGGTTTTCCGGTCCCAATGCACGGGATTGGGGTCGCGGAGTATGGCGGCCATGGTGCGCATGCGCTCAGGGGCTACCCGGGGCATGTCCCAATCCGGAATCGCATCGCCTACGTTAACTTGCATTGCCGCTCCTCCCGTAGGTCCATGTAATCGTGCTGCGCGCTACCAACTCGCCATCGGCCTTGGCGACGTCGAACTGAAACTGAATCCGGTCGAACACCCGGTTCTCGTCACCACGCCGGTCAGCTTCGGTCACTCGGGCGGAGATGGCGTAGGTTACCTCTTCCAGAATCGGCGCGAAGAACTCCCAGTCGTAGCTCTCGATACCGATGGAGAAATCCGACTCCGCCTGCCCCAACGCGAACATCTCACCAATGCTCGTGTTGGCGCCAATGATGGGCATGTGAAACATCACCACGGGGTGCACCATCCCGCCTGGCAGCAATTCGGCCCCCGTGCACTCCGTGAGCAGAAAGTTCTCCCAGTGGGCAACCGTGTATTCCCCACCCGGAAACTCGTAGCCAACCAAGGCCTCTATCTCCGCAGCGTCTGGCATGGCCATGGCGCATCCTCCTTTTGCCTGAGCCATCCCAAGCTTAGAGCATCCCGCAAGCGGCAACTAGCTGCGAGCAGGCATCGCCATCGGGTCAGGGCTTCACCATCAGCTTGCCCGTATGGCCACCACTGAACAGCGTGAGCAAGGCCTCGGGAAATCCGTCTATACCCTCAACCACATGCTCACGAAGATGAAACTGGCCGGATACCAGCCACTCGGTAAGCTCCCGCTCGGCCTGAGGGAACACGGCGCTGTGATAGTCCACCGTGAATCCACGCATGCTGGAGTTGCGCTCCGCCAGGCGCAGATACAGGCTCGGGCCGCGCACGTTGTCCATGCGCTGATACTGCGAGATGGCGCCGCAGATAACGACTCGCGACGCTGGAGCCAGGTTATCGAGCACGGTATCCAACAGCTCACCGCCCACATTGTCGAAATATACGTTCACGCCGTTGGGGGCGAGCTCCGCCAGCCGGGCCGCCACATCCTCGTTTTTGTAATCGATACCGGCCTCGCAGCCGAGTTCCTCCTCCAGGTATTTCACCTTGTCGGGGGCGCCGGCGATACCTATCACCCGAGCACCCCGTATGCGCGCGATCTCGCAAGCCACGGAGCCAACCGCACCCCCCGCGGCGGAAACCACCACGGTGTCGCCTGCGCTGACCTCGCCGACCGTCACCATACCCACATAGGCGGTGAGACCCGTGGTAAGGCCCAGCACCCCGACGTAGGTCTGCGCAGGCACCTGGCTGGTGTCGAGCTTGCGGAACATGGCCGCGGGCGCCACCAAGTGCGTCTGCGCGCCCATGGGTCCGAACACTTCGTCGCCCGCCGCCAGATCGTCGCTGGCGCTGGCCACCACGCGACCCACGCCTAGCGCGGTAATGGGTTGGCCGATGGGTGCCGTGCCGTGCAGTCCCCCACCATCAAGCGTAGTGGTGATGAAGGCATCAATGGATAGATGTCCCACTTCCACCAGTACCTGGCCCGGTCCCGGCTCGCCCAGCGTGTCATCCACCACAGCGAAGCAATCCTGGCTGACCATGCCCTCCGGCCGCTTTGCCAGCACCGCCTTACGAATCGCTATTTCCGCCATTTCGCGTCCTCATCCGTTACGTCCCGCCAAACGTGCCAGCGCCGCGGCGGACACGCCCCAAAAAAGGGCGCACATTCAAACCAACCAACGAATTACAGTCAACTACAACGGTTTTCTCGCCATCCCTGGCCCGGTAAGATCAAATCTCACGAGAGGAACGCAATGAACAAGATCGAACCCCACCAGAGTTGGCTGCCGCTGGAAGAACGCGCGGCCAAAGAAACCAACCCTCGCCACAAGAAGCTGCTCACCGAGGTGCGCGACCACATGGAGCATGAGATCAAGGGCGAGCTGGAACCCCTGATGGCGACCCTAACCGAAGAGCCCATCTACCATTTCTGGGGCGACAACCCGAACATCATCCAAGGCTACGATGCCGTGAAGGGCTTTTATCAGGCCATGATGTCGGTAGGCGGCCAGCAGTTCGAGGTGGTGGTGGAACGGATCGTGGTAGACGACGGCGCCGTGATCACCGAGGGCCAGGTCAAGAACGTGCAGAAGGGCGCCAACCTGAAAGCAATGGGTGTAGAAGAGGTCGAAGGCGCGCCGGTGGAAGACGATGAGCTGTTCGTCACCACCGCGCAGCTGGTGACTGTGTGGCCCGCCGACGAGAAAGGCAAGCTGGTGGGCGAAGACATCTATTTCGGAGAAAACTCCGCCAACAACATCGAGCGGATCACCCGCGACGAGATACCCGACTACTATCAGATCTAGAGCGCGCCCACTAAATCGGCTGCGCTAAGGTCGGCCAACCAATTCAGTCGTGAACCGCCGCCCCCGCATCAGGGCGGCGCCGATCCACGCCGCCCTCCAGGGCACCCTCTTCATTCACCACGATCACGTAAGCACGGCCCTGCGCTGTGCGTTCAGCCACCACATGGCCGCGAGCCCGCAGCAGTTCTAGCGTGTCCGGTGAGAATCCGTTGCGCTCCACATACACCTGATCGGGCATCCACTGATGGTGATAGCGCCCGGCATCCACGGCAGCTTGAGCATTCAGCCCGAAATCCACCACATTGACGATGGTCTGCAGTACGGTGTTGATAATGGTGCGCCCTCCGGGAGAGCCGGTGACCATCAAAAGCTCACCGTCGCGCTCGACAATGGTGGGGCTCATGCTAGACAGCATGCGCTTGCCGGGCTGGGCCAGGTTAGGCTCCGTACCAATGAGCCCCCGGCGGGAAGTGAGCCCCGGCGCTGCATTGAAATCGCCCATTTCGTTGTTCAGCAAAAACCCACCACCAGGCACTACGATCCCCGACCCGTAGCCCCATTCCAGCGTATAGGTCAACGAGACCGCATTGCGATCCTTGTCTACCACCGACAGGTGAGTGGTTTCCTCACTCTCTAAAGGCCAGGTGAAGCCTTCTGTGGCCGAGGTCGAGGCGGCGTCCAAAGCGATCTGGTCGCGCAGCTTTTCCGCATAGGGTTTGCCGGTCAGTCGGGCCAAAGGTATATCTGGATTGAAATCCGAATCCCCGAGATGGCGCGCACGGTCCTCATAAGCACGGCGCATGGCCTCGATGGAGACATGCATCGCCGCCGCCGACCCGAACCCGTGTGCCGACATCTCATAGCCTTCCAGGATGTTCAGCATCTGCACTAATGCCACGCCACCGGAACTGGGCGGCGGCATGGAGATCACGCCGACCCCCCTATAGTCGCCTCGTATAGGCACACGCTTCACCGGTCGATAGCCAGCCAGATCGTCCAGGGTGATGAGTCCTCCGCCACGCCGCATCTCTGCAACGATCAGTTCCGCCGTAACCCCGCGGTAGAAACCATCCGGGCCCCGCGCGGCGATGCGGCGCAGCGTTCTCGCCAGATCCGGCTGGCGCAGCTTGGTACCGGCCTGCAGCGGTTCGCCATCGTCGGAAAACTGAGCCATGGTAGCGGGATAGGGGGCAAACCGGGGCAGCGCGGACGCCAGCGATGCGCCCAGACCGTGGGTAACAGTGAAGCCGTCGGCGGCCAGTCTGATCGCCGGCTTAAGCAATGTGCTCCAGCGCACCGTGCCGTGCTCACGCCAGGCCTGATGTAATCCGGCCACCGTGCCCGGCACTCCAACAGCAGCATGGCTCATGTGATGCTTGCGGAAGTCGTAATCACCCTCCACCAGCCACATGTTCGGGTGAGACGCTGCGGGTGCCGTCTCACGGAAGTCGAAGGCCTCCGGCTCACCCTGATCAGGACGGAATACCAGGAAGCCACCCCCACCGATGTTGCCGGCGGTGGGATGCACCACCGCCAGCGCAAACGCGGTTGCCACCGCCGCATCCACCGCATTGCCGCCGCGACGCAGAACTTGCGCGCCAACTTCGGAAGCAATGGCGTTCGCCGAGACCACCATTCCCTTGTTGGCCCGAATCGGCGCATTGGCCGCTAGAGCGGTCTGGCAAGCCAGAAAGGCAAAAAACAAAACAGCCAATGCTTTGCATGTTGGCTTGGCACGACTTCGCATAGAGGATCCTAAAGTTGCCTTGCATTCGAGGTTGGCAATACTCATCAGGCCGATGGGCGAATGCAAGGATGTTCTGTGCTAGCGTGCAGCGATCTGCGCTGTGTCAGGGACCACAACAATGAATATCGGACTATCCAGCTTTCCCACGGACTACTCCATGTCGGCGACGGCGCTCGGCCGCACCGCGGAGGAGCGAGGCTTCGAGTCGCTGTTCGTGGTCGAGCATACCCACATCCCGGCATCGCGGCGCACGCCCTATGCGCTGGGGGGCGATCTTCCGAGCATCTACTGGGAGAGCTATGAGCCGTTCACGTACCTCGCCCAGGTAGCCGCCGTCACGGAGAATCTGCAGATCGGAACCGGCATCTGCCTGGTCCCGGAGCATCACCCCATCGCTCTGGCCAAGCGGGTGGCTTCACTGGATTCCCTGTCCGGAGGACGCTTTCTGTTTGGCGTCGGCGCCGGCTGGAACGCCGAAGAACTGGAGAATCACGGCGTGGAATTTGGAGATCGCTGGAAAGTGCTGCGCGAACACGTGCTGGCCATGAAGCAATGCTGGACCGAAAAAGACGCGGAGTATCACGGCGAGTTCGTGGACTTCGATCCCGTTTGGGTAGAACCCAAGCCCGTTCGCAAGCCGCACCCACCCATCCTCATCGGCGCGTCTTCCAAATGGGCCATCGAGCGCATCGTGGAGTACGCCGACGGCTGGCTGCCCATTCTGGCGCCAGATTTCGATGAGCGCCTGGCACAGTTGAACCAGCTGTGCGAGGAGCAGGGACGCGACCCAGCGGAGATCGAGATCACCGTATTCGGCAACGCGGAAAACCCCGAGGTGCTGGCGGAGTTGGCGGAGAAAGGCGTGAACCGATTGGTCCTCGGCTTGCCCACGGTTGGAGAGGACCAAGCCCTAAAGGTGATGGACGGTTACACTCAGACCCTGGAATGGGCGCAGCAGTTGGGCTGAAATCAGCCCACCTTCTGCGCCACGGCGCGGGTCAACGCCACGGTCTGTCCGTCAGGGTCCTGCAGCAGAGACTCTTCCGCGGCGATCAGCCGCAACCCGTCGAGCTGGCGCCGCAGTTCTCCCTGCGCCAGCCGGAAGCTCGGATTGCGCGGCCCCGCCACCTGCTCCGAAGTCTGCAGGTGCTCTTCCACGATGAGGTATCCGCCCGGAGTCAGGCGCTCGGCAAGCGTCTCGAGCAGTGGTGCGTTGACGTAACGGAATAGGGCGATCACCTGATAGCCGTCCAGCGCTTCCGGCAAGCCTGTATCCAGATCCCAGGCCAGCCAGCTCACCTGGAGCCCCTGATTCGCAGCCAGCTCGGCTCCACGATCGATGGCCTGTTGGGAAATATCCACCGCATCCACGCGGTAGCCGCTGTCTGCCATGAAGCGCGCATTACGGCCAAGACCACAGGCTACGTCCAAGGCTTTTCCTGGTGGAGCTTGCGGCAACCAGCGAACCAACCAGGGGCTCGGCGAGGGCCGCCCTTCATAGGCACCCTGGCCGTATCGCTCATCCCACTTGCGCCGGTCCTCGTCGCTCAAGCGCGCGCCCACCTCTAATCAGTAGACCTAGATCATGCCATTTGCGTACAGCGGCTTCACGCGCCGCGCTAGGCGCAGGATGGACACGTGGGGCTCTTTCGCGCTTGCGTCCACCGTGGGCCGGGTTAGGCTAGCCGGTTTGCTCGACAACTCTGGGGCAGCAAATGATCTACGACAACATCCTACAAACCATCGGCAACACGCCCATCGTCAAGCTCAACCGGACTGGACCGGATGGGATTCAGATCTTCGTCAAGGTCGAGGCATTCAACCCGCTTGCTTCGGTCAAGGACCGGCTCGCCTACGCCATCGTCAAAGACGCCACGGATTCCGGCGAGTTGGCGCCGGGCCAGACCGTGGTGGAAGCCACCTCGGGCAACACCGGAATCGCGCTGGCTATGGTCTGTGCGGCCACCGGACACCCGTTCGTGGCGACCATGGCCGAGTCATTCTCTATCGAACGCCGCAAGGTCATGCGCGCCCTGGGCGCCAAGGTGATCCTCACGCCCGCCGCCGAGCGTGGCAGCGGCATGGTGCGGCGCGCCGAGGAGCTGGCGGCGGAGCATGGCTGGTTTTTCGCCCGCCAGTTCGAAAATCCAGCCAACCCGGCCTACCACAGAAGCACCACGGGTCCAGAGATCCTGCAGGATTTCGCGGGAGAACGTCTGGACTACTGGGTGACCGGCTGGGGGACCGGCGGCACCCTGACCGGCGCCGGGGAGGTGCTAAAAGCCGGGCGCCCCGACATCAAGATCATTGCCGCCGAACCAGAGCAGGCTTCTTTGCTCAGGGGTGAGGAGTGGAGCCCACACATGATTCAAGGGTGGACTCCCGATTTCGTCCCGGACGTGCTCAACGCGGAAGTGGCCGATCGCATCGTGCCCGTCAATCAGGATGTTGCTAAGGAGGCGGCACTGGGGCTGGCGCAGAACGAAGGCATATTCGTGGGCGTTTCAGCCGGCGCAAGCCTGGCCGCGGGCCTCGAGGTTGCCGCTGAAGCAGCGGCCGGGTCGGTAATTCTGGTCATGTTGCCCGATACGGGTGAGCGCTACTTGTCGACCTTCATGTTCGAAGGCATCAACGAAGGCAGCGACGACGACTGGCTGCAAACCTTGTAGCGCGCCATCAAACCATCTGTATGTAAACTCGTTAACGCTTCGCAAGCGCGCGCACCTGGGCGCGCACGTCGTCGACACTGAACGATCCCACCGGTAGCCCCTCGTGCAACATACGTCGCACCAGGTGCTGACACAGCTCATTTACCGGCGTGGGCACGCCGCAAAGACGCCCCAGCTGTACCACCTCACCGTTGAGGTAGTCCGTCTCAATGTTCCCGGTTCCGCGGCTGAGGCTCTGCCACGTGGAACCCCCGAAGCGCTCCTGCCCCGGCAGCGTGGCGAACGTATAAATTTCCCGCCCGCCACCTTGCGCCTCAATGGGCTCCCCGCAATCGATCCCCGCGGCGTCAAAGCACGCCCGGGCCTCGGCATGCAGTTGGGCCACCAGATCTTCGGTGTCGGCGTAGGTGTCCGTAGCAGCCTCCAGCGCGTTGGCCAGATTGAGCAGAAGCTTCGCGTATTTCTTGCGCATGATGTTGGGGTCGGGATCCGCCACGAAACCGCTACCCGCCAGCGCCTGGGTCAGCCGCTCGACCCGCTCATCGACACCCCGGGGAAAGCGCCCCGCGTCCAGTAAGCCGCTGGCTCCCTCGCCGAAGCTAAACACCTCACCGGGCATCATGTGCATGGCCGGCAGGTTGATCAGCATGCCATATACGTTGGCAAAGCAGCGCAGGGCCACGCGCTCGTTCGCCACCGAATTCTGCGCGCAAATCACACTGGTCTGCGCGGGCGCGCATTCCGCCAGCGCGGCGACGGCAGCGTGGGTATGCTGGGATTTCATGGCAAGCAGCACCATGTCGTCTTCCCGCCAGGTGACTTCAGCGGGGTGCATCACAGTGTCAAGCCGCAGCCGATGTTCGCCTTCCGGCGCTACGAAGCGCATCCCTTCAGAGCGCAGCGTCGCGCCATGGTCGCCCCGGGCAATGAGCAACACCTCGTGTCCTGCAAGCGACAGTCTGGCAGCAATGGTTCCCCCCACCGCGCCAGGGCCATAAATGACGAACCTCATGAGCGGCTTCCTGTGAATGTCATCATTGCCTTCCTGTGAAAGTGCTAGCAGCGCACATTATTGCGCCACCTGCTCCACTAGTATCGATCAAGCACCTGCCTGGAAGGAACTCGTATGCCCGCCAGCTACCACATCAACGAAAATGACGGGCTCATCACCCTGACCGTGACCGGCCGAGTCAATATGGCCGACGTGCACGCGGCTGCAGGCGCGCTCATCGGCGACCCGGAGTACGATCCGTCGCTTCCCCAGCTCATGGACCTGCGCGGCATGGAGCTGGACCCGCCTAACGAGGAGAGCCAAAAGCCGTTTTCCCGATTCGTATTGCGCAGTTACGCACCGAGTAGCAGAGCGTGTATCGCCATGGTCATCGACCCGGAATTGGATGCGCAAACCTGCGCCGGCGCGTACTGGGTATCGTGCGCAGTTGGCAACAGCGAGCTGTTCGACAACTACGAGCTGGCGCTTAAGTGGCTGGTGAAAAAGGAATTTTCCACAGCGGTCCAGGCGAGTGGCTGCTAGCCCAACAGCAGCACACCCCCAAATAGAACACTCAGCGTGCCCCAAAACACGCAGGGACCCCACCAAGCAATGAGCCTGGCTGCGGTCTCGTTCGACCGGTAACTCTCATAGGGCCCGTCCATGCACATCTCCCCCTGCGGGAACGCGGATCAACTCCTCAATACCCCTGGCAAACTATCGCTTGCAGCCATTGCTGGCAATTTGCTTCCTGTAATTCGTTTGTAGGATTTCGGACAATTTGGGCCAAAAGTGAAAGAAATATGGATTTGAAATAGCTAAAGCGTTGATGTGGTTAGCTATTTGGAGCGGATCGATTGGGAGGCGCCCAAACAGGCTTTAATTCCGATTTTATTTCTGTATATTTGATGGCCTCACTAGCCGGAGCTGTATGTACATACAGTGTATTTCTCCTCGGCAGGGCGAACGCACAAACATAGGCCCGGCTAGTGAGGCCAACCCCCCCTCCCCTCGACTAACGTTTTATCCAACGCTGCGTTTACGCATGGATTTTTCCTGCGTGTAGCGCCTTGTTGAAGGCTTTACTCCTTGGGCGGAACATCCGGCAAGGAGCCCTTCCAGTCGAAAGAAGCATCGGCCACGGCGATGAACTCCGGATTGAGAAAGCTCTCTTTGGCGTTGTAGGTGATTGAAGCGCCGCCCGCCGCCCAAACATCGCCTCCCGCAGCTGACAAGACAGCGTGAGCAGCCGCGATATCCCATTCGGAAGTCGGGCCCAGCCTGGGATAAATGTCCGCTCGCCCCTCTGCCAGGATGCAGAGCTTGAGCGAGCTGCCCACAGGCGTACGCGCCACCTCACCGAAGCGCAAAGCCAGATCTTCCAGGTAGCGCTCCAGGCGCTCCCCCCCATGGCTACGGCTGGCCACCACCACCAGGCTGCCCGGATCATCCCAACTACGCCCAGTGAGCGCTTGCGGCGCGGCCTGGGTATCTGCAAGGTCGATTCGGAGGGCTTCACCAGCATCCGCATCCCCCGTGTACACGATATTCTGGGTGGGCACACCCACCACACCCAATCGTGCCCGCTGACCCTCGATCAGCGCTATGTTCACCGTGAATTCGCCGTTGCGGTTGACGAATTCCTTGGTGCCATCCAACGGATCCACCAGCCAGTAACGGTCCCACTGGCTGCGGACTGCGTATTCCGGCGGCACGGATTCCTCGGAGAGCACCGGGATCTCCGGTGCGATCTCGGCGAGCCCTTCCACGATGACGCGGTGTGAGGCCAGATCCGCCTGCGTGAGCGGGGATTCGTCGGACTTCGTCTGTACCGCGAAATCCGAACTGTACACTTGCAGGATGGCCTCGCCCGCAGCCGCCGTTATGCGCACCAGGTCAGGCAGTAGATGTTCCATGGACAACTCCCTATTCGTATGAGCGCACCGCCTTAATGGCCCTGGTGCGCGTTCTCAACAGCCAAGCAGCGGCCTGGCCATGCACAACGCTGCAATTGCGCGCGCCTCAGTAAAATCCTCCGCGCCGAACAACTCGTCGAGCCGATTCGCCGGCCACCTGACCAGCTCCGGGGGCTCGGGCTCGTCCCCAGGCAGAGATTCCGGGTACAGATCCCGAGCCAGCATGACGTTGATGGTAAACCCCATGTGGCCGGGCGCTACGGTGAGCGATTTGACGAAGCGAATGTCCCGTGCCCCGAAGCCCACCTCTTCCTTGAGCTCGCGATTCGCAGCGTCTTGCAGAGACTCGTGCTGTTCGGTGGCGCCTTTTACCAGGGTTAGCTGCACTTCGTGAAACCCAGCGGCATATTCCCGAATCAGCAGCAGGTCACCGTCGGCGTCCAAGGCCACCACAATCACGGCCGAACGCCCGCCACCGGCCAGGCGCTCGTAGGTTCGCCGCTCGCCGCTGGCGAACGCAAGATCCATCTCCTCAATGCGGAAAAAACGAGTCCGCGCCACGGTGCGTACCGCCATCAGTTCTGGAACGCCCACCTGTTTCTCCTCAATACCGCGCATCGACTGCCTACCGAGCTATCATAGGCACGCCATGGCTTCACCATCCCCAACCGCCAACAACCATGGTTGATTGGCAGACCATCGACACCGTCCTGCTGGATATGGACGGCACCTTACTTGATCTGCGCTACGACAACACCCTGTGGAACGAGTTGGTGCCCGAGCGCTACAGCCTGGCCCAAGGCCTGGAACTGAACGCGGCTCGCCAGACCCTATTCGCGCAGATGAGTGAGCTGCGCGGGGACCTGCTCTTCTATTGTCTGGACCACTGGGCCAGCTACACCGAGCTAGACATCGTGGGGCTACATAGGGAGCTTGCCCACCTGATCAGCTACCGACCCAACGCCGAGCGATTCCTTAACCAGGTGCGCGCCGCCGGCAAACGCTCTCTACTGGTAACGAACGCTCACCGAGACAGCCTGCGGGTGAAGGATCAGCACAGCGACCTGATCGAAAAGTTAGACGAGGACATCTCCTGTCACGACTACGGCGCTCCCAAGGAAGACCCGCGATTCTGGGCGCGGCTGCGCCGCGAGCACCCCTACGATCCGCAGCGCACCCTGCTCATCGACGACAACGCGGCCGTGCTTGAAGCGGCAGAGCAGTCCGGCATCCAGCACCTGATCACCGTGGCCCGCCCGGATTCCGGCCGGCCCGCACGCACGGGCTTGTCCCATCGGGCCATCCATGACTTCGAAGAGATCATGCCAGGCGCTGCGGCCTCACCATGAGCAGCAATGGCTCCGACTCCGGCAAGGTAAGGCTGGACCGCTGGCTGTGGGCCGCCCGGTTCTTCAAAACCCGCGCGCAAGCCAAGAGCGCCATCGAAGGTGGCAAGGTGCACATCAACCAGCAAGGGGACAGCTCACGGCAGAATCGTCCCAAGGTCAGCAAGGAAATTGCCATCGGCGACATGCTGACCATCCGGCGCGGCGATTTGCCGGAGACGGTGCTGGTTAAGGGGCTTGCTGAAAAGCGTGGCAGCGCCAAGGTGGCTGCCACCCTGTTCGAGGAAACGCCGCAGAGCATCGAAGCCAGGGAAGCGGAGCGTGCGCGGCGCGGAATGGAACGTCTGGGTCTGCAGGTACCCAGCAGCAGACCATCCAAAAACGCCCGCCGCGCGCTGCGCAAACTCAAGCAGGAAGGGGAAGGGGACTAGCGCGCGTTCACAAGAATGCGCGCGATCGTGGGCAGATTGTGAACGGTTATTAAATCCCGATATAACAACCATAGGCGCTCTGGCATAATCGGCCGACTTGATTTCGGGAAGGCTACTGGTTCATGGCCGTAGACATCGCTACCACCACCAAAAGCACGACTTACGTTGACGTTTCCGGTCCGTCGCTGGCGGAAATGGCCGTACTGCGCGGCGAAGGTCAATTCGCCAGCAACGGCGCCATCGTAGTGCAGACGGGCAAGCGTACGGGCCGCTCCCCCAAAGACCGCTTCATTGTGGATGAGCCTTCCACCTCCGAGTCCATCGACTGGGGTTCGGTGAACCAACCGGCCTCGCCGGAGGTGTTCGACGCGTTATGGGATCGAGTCCAGGTTTACCTGGAAGACCGCGAGCGGTTCGTTTCGAACCTGCACGTCGGTGCCGACCCGGAGCACTATCTACCCGTGCAAGTGACCACCGAGTTCGCCTGGCACACCCTGTTTGGTCGCGCCCTGTTTATCACGCCCGAACACTACAATCCGCATAACAAAGAAGTCTGGCAGGTGGTCAACGCGCCAGGCTTTGTCTGTGAGCCCGAGCGCGACGGCACCCCGTCCGACGGCACCGTCATGATCAACTTCGCTCAGCGCAAGGTGCTGCTGGCCGGCATGCGCTACGCCGGCGAGATGAAGAAGTCCATGTTCTCGGTACTCAATTTTCTGCTGCCCGAAAAAGACGTCTTGCCCATGCACTGTTCCGCCAACATGGGTGACGGTGGCGACGTCACTTTGTTTTTCGGTCTTTCTGGAACCGGCAAGACGACGTTGTCTGCGGATCCGGAGCGGTTTCTCATCGGAGACGATGAGCATGGCTGGGGCAAAGGTAGCGTGTTTAATTTCGAGGGTGGGTGCTACGCCAAGTGCATCGACCTGTCGCGCGAGAACGAACCGGTCATATTCGACGCCATTCGCTTCGGTGCCATCGTCGAAAACGTCATCATGGACGAGGACACGCGTACGCCCGACTACACGGATTCCACGCTCACGGAGAACACCAGAGCCTGCTATCCGCGCGCCAACATCGAGGCCAAGGTGCCGGAAAACAGGGGCGGCGAGCCAGCGCGCATCATTTTCCTGACCTGCGACGTCAGCGGCGTTCTGCCACCGGTCTCCATTCTGTCGAAAGAAGCCGCCGCGTATCATTTTCTATCGGGCTACACAGCTGCCGTTGGCTCCACAGAGGTGGGCTCCACCGAAGCTTACAAGGCCACCTTTTCGACCTGCTTCGGCGCGCCCTTCTTTCCCAGGCCGGCAGGTGTTTATGCCGATCTGCTGATCAAACGCGTAGAGGAATTCGGGTCCACGGTATATCTCGTAAACACAGGATGGACCGGCGGCGGCTACGGCGTCGGCGAGCGCTTTGCCATACCCACCACCCGAGCCATCATTCACGCCATTCAATCCGGCTCGCTGGATGGCGCAGCGCTAGAAAAGCTGCCGGGGTTCAACCTGGATATCCCAGTTACGGTGGATGGCGTAGATGCGTCGCTGCTCAACCCACGCAATACCTGGTCGGACAAAGCCGCCTACGATGAAGCGGCCCGCAGTTTGATCGCCAAATTCGTGGAGAATTTTGAGCGCTTCGATGTGAATCAACCCATCGTGGACGCTGGTCCGACCGCAGATTTCTAGCTAGGCTTACGGCCGGTCGAACTGCGGCAGACTGACTCTAACCAAACCATGGCGGCACCACCCGCGAATGCTCCCGCGCTCGGCGCCCGGCTGCTGAGCAGTTTACGCGCGCCCGGCAGCAGCACCCAGACCCTGCTTGATTCGGTGGGTCGCGGGATCGAGAAAGAGAGCCTGAGAGTAACCTCGGGTGATGGCACGCTTTCCCATCAGGCACATCCCCCTGAGCTGGGCTCCGCGCTCACGCACCCAAACATCACTACCGACTTCAGCGAGGCACAACTCGAACTCATCACCGACGTGCATCGCTCGCCTGAAGCGGTGATTGCTCAGCTGCGCGACGTTCACCGCTTCGTATACCAGAACCTGGCCGACGAAATCCTCTGGACGGCTAGCATGCCTTGCATGCTGGGGAACGACGAAGATATACCGGTTGGTCAGTACGGCTCGTCCAACATCGCCACCGCCAAAACCGTCTACCGACTCGGTCTGGGCAATCGCTATGGGCGATTGATGCAAACCATCTCCGGTATTCATTACAACTTCTCGCTGCCCGACGAGTTCTGGGGCGCGTACGCGCAACATCTTGAGCGACCCAACGATCAGGCCTTACGCAACGAGGCCTACTTCGGGCTGATTCGCAATTTCCAACGCTACTCGTGGCTGCTGATCTATCTGTTCGGCGCATCTCCGGCCGTGTGCAAGTCGTTCGCAAAGCATCAAGCTCACAACCTGGAGCCTTTCGACGAAGGGTCTTTGTATCTGCCGTATTCCACCTCTTTGCGAATGGGTCGTCTCGGCTACCAGAGCGACGCACAAAGTCGCCTGCACATCTCCTACAACTCCATCGACGAGTACGACGCCTCCATGCGGCCCGCGCTGAGCGAACCGTTTCCGGCCTACCAGCGGGTGGGCGTGAAGGTGGGAGGCGAGTATCGCCAGCTCAATGCCGCGCTGCTACAAATCGAAAACGAGTTCTACGGCACCATTCGTCCGAAGCGGCGCATTCAAAGTGGCGAGAGGCCGCTGAACGCGCTCCGCGCCCGCGGCGTCGAATACGTCGAGGTGCGCTGCATCGACCTGAACCCGTTCCTGCCCCTGGGTATCGACGAGGCCCAGATTCGGTTCCTTGACCTGTTCCTGCTGTACTGCCTGCTGACCGACAGCCCGCCCGACAACGAGGCCGAGTTGGCACGCCTGGCCGGCAATCAACTCACCACTGTGGAACGTGGCAGGCAGCCGGGCGTGCTACTGGATGCTCCCGAAGGCGCGGTTCAATTGAGCAGCTGGGGCCAGGCAATTATCTCCGCCTGCGAGCCGCTGATAGCGCTTCTCGACGGTGAGAACGGCACACGGTACGCACAGGCCTGGCGCACACAGCAAGCCAAGCTGGGCGATTCGGAGCAAACACCGTCAGCGCGCGTTCTCAAAGCCATGAGCGACGATCAGATTGCATTTTTTCGTTTTGCCATGAACCAGTCCGTAGCTCACGCGGAGTACTTCGCGCAGCATCGGTTGTCCGCACAGGAACTCGCTCGAGAACAGGCCGTGGCAGCAGAGTCGCTGGAACGACAGGCGCGCATTGAAGCCGAGGAGGAGGCGCCGTTTGATGAGTTCCTGGAGTCGTACCTGGCGCTGCCATGAACTTCCTGGCCCACTGCCTGATCGCGGACCAGGCAACAGACCAGACCGTGCCTGAACTACTGGCAGGGGGCTTTCTGGGAGACTTCATCAAAGGCACGGTGCCGGCCGATCTGCCGGCGCCGCTTGCGCTCGGGGTGCGCCTGCACCGCCGGATCGACGCCTTCAGCAACCAGCTGCCCGGGATATCCACCAGCTGCAGGCGCTTTCCCAAGCCGCTGCGCCGTCTGGCGCCGGCTTTTGTGGATGTCATAGCCGACCACTGCCTGGCTCGCCATTGGCAGCGCTTCAGCGCCGAACCGCTGGAATCCTTTAGCGCCAGAGCGTACGCGGAAATCGCCGACCAGCGTGGGTGGCTGAACGCCTCCGGACAACGCTTTCTGGATTACATGCAGGAGGTTGATCTGCTCGCCGGATACCGCGAGCCCGACGTCATGCACCGCGGGCTGACCTCAATCACCCGTCGCATCCGCCAGCCCCATCTGAACTCCGAACTCGCAGGCGCCGTAGAGGACCTGCTTGACGCCCTGGAAGCCGACTTTCTGGGCTATTTCCCCGAGTTGCAGCAACACGCGCAAAGCTGGGTGGCACCCCGTCTCCCCGGCAAACCACCCTACGACCAAGGTTGACGCTGGCCGAACGCCAAGTACCCTTGCGTTCTGCCCACGATAGGAGATCTTATGAGAGCCGTTCTGTGCAAGTCGTACGGCGAGCCAGAGAATCTGGTAATGGAGGACATCCCCAGCCCTGAGCCCGGTCCTGGAGAAGTACTGGTGGACGTGCACGACAGCGCGGTGAACTTTCCGGACGTACTCATGATCGCCGGGAAGTACCAGAGCCAGCCCCCGTTTCCATTTTCTCCGGGCACCGAGTTTGCCGGCGTGGTGAGCGCACTGGGTGCGGACTGCACCCGGTATTCGGTTGGGGACCGCGTGTTCGGCAACCTGGGTCACGGCACCTTTGCCGAGCAGGTGGTGGCCCCGGAGGTGATCTTGCGGCGTGCTCCCGACAGCATGTCCTTTGCCGAAGCCGCCGCCATCAGCGTGACCTACGGCACCTCCTACTACGCGCTGAAGCAGCGCGCGGCCCTGCAGCCCGGGGAAACACTGTTGGTGCTGGGCGCAGGCGGCGGGGTAGGGCTGTCTGCCGTGGAACTGGGTGCCTGCATGGGCGCGCGGGTTATCGCCGCGGCCAGCACCGCGGAGAAACTCGCCGCGGCCGAAGCGGCCGGCGCCACAGACCTGGTCGATTACAGCGACGGCCAGATCAAAGACAGGGTCAAGGAACTGACCGGCGGCAAGGGCGCGGATGTCATCTACGACCCGGTGGGTGGAGACCTGTTCGATCAATGCATGCGTAGCATCGGCTGGTACGGACGAGTGCTGGTGATCGGATTTGCCGCCGGCGACATCCCCAAAGTGCCCATCAACCTCATCCTGTTGAAGAGCTGCCAGGTCGTAGGGGTGTTCTATGGTTCCTGGAGTGCGAAGTTTCGCGATGAAGCAGACGCCAACTTAAAAGAGCTGTTAGCGCTTTACGAACAAGGCAAGATCAAACCGCTCATTGGCAAGCGATATCCCATGGAAGAATACGCCGCAGCCCTGCGCTGTCTTAGCGAGCGCCAGGCCATCGGCAAAGTGGTGGTGCAGATCCGATGATGACGTTATTCAAAAATAACTGCGAAGCCACCGCAATCACCCTGCTGGCTTTGACCGGCGGACTGCTGAGCGCCGCCCTGGTGATGGAATACGCTTTCGGAATGGCGCCCTGCCCATTGTGCCTGATGCAGCGGATCTGGTTCTTCCTGGCCGGCGCGTTTGCTTTTGCAGGGCTCATGCACAACCCCCGCTGGGGCATCTACCCACTGTGCTCCATGCTTGCTGCCGTGGTGGGTGGCGGCTTTGCGATTCGCCAGCTCTACCTGCAGAACCTGCCCGCCGATCAGGTTCCCGCTTGCGGCCCAGACATGGCTTACATGCTGGAAGCCTTCCCCTTGAGCGAAGTGCTGATGGCCATGACCCGCGGCACCGGCGCTTGCGCGGAGGTGGTGTGGGGCTTTCTGGGTCTGTCCATCCCCGGATGGAGCCTGGTGGCCTTCATCGGCATCGTGGCACTCGCTGGAGCGCAACTGCGCGCGGGTAGCCGCTGAGCGAATCAGCGCACCGGCAGGTGCTCGGCAAGAAAGGCTTGCATCTCTCGAAACAACTCCAGCCGCTGCGCCTGGGAGCTCAAGAGGTGATCCCCGCCGGGTTGCTCCACATAGCGGTGGGGTTTCTGCGCCGCCTCCAGCGCGCGCCGCATGGCGCGCCCGTGATGGACGCGAACCACCCGATCATCGCTGCCATGCACCAACAGCACAGGTACCTGGAGCTTTTCCGCCTGACCTACCGGAGAGTCGTTGCGTAGCTGCGCCGTGTCGTTTCCAACCAGCGCCCGCACTACCTCGTCGTCATCGAACCGGTTGGCGTAATCCACCAGATCAACCAGATCGGTCACTCCGGCAAAGCTTACGGCACAACGAAATAGATCGGGTGCCTGAGCCGCGCCCATGAGCGCCGCGTAACCGCCGTAGCTGGCACCCACCAAGCACAGGCGACCCGGCTCGGCCACACCCTGCTCGACCAGCCAACGCGCACCGTCTACCACATCGTCCTGCATGGTCCGATCCCAGTCGTGGATGCTGCCGCGCAGCGTATCCACCCCATAGCCCGCGGAACCATGGAAGTTCACCTTCAACACGGCATAGCCTCGGTTGGCGAAGAACTCGCTCCAATAGTCAAAAACTTCTGTGGTGCTGGCGGTGGAAGGACCCTGCGGAAAGACGATGGCCGGCAACCCCTTGGCTTCGACGCCGGCTGGCAGCGTGAGCGCACCCCGCACCGTTGAGCCATCCCGAGCGGCGTAGCTCATCGGCTGACTGCCCAGCACGCCCGCCTCAGGCAGGCTCGGGTAGCGGTAGGCGACCGGGCTGACGGTGCGTGCCTTGCGATCCCCGAAATAATAGGTTCCCGGATTTCCAGGACCACTGGTAAACAACAGGTAGCGTTGCTCGTCGCGGCTAAAGCCAACCAGGGAAACCCTCTGACCGGAGAACGCGCGCTCCAGCGCGGCGGTAAATGCCAGATACTGCGGATCCCAGGTCACCATGCGTCCACCGGGTGGCAGCACGCCAACGGCCTCTCCGGTTAGCTGTGAGTGGACCAACCGACCCTCTACGTTCCTATCTGGCAACGCCAACACCAGCTCGCGCCGGTCGGGCTGATCCAGGGCCACCTTGAACACCGCCAGGTGTTCCTCGTGGTAGGCGCGCACGTACATCACATTGGGATTCACCCCGAAACCCAGCGGCTCCACCACCTCCCGGGAGACGGCCGGGTAGCGCCACAGCGGCCGAAACTGATCAGAATCCACCGCGCGCGCATGAATGATCACCTGGCCCTGTTGGCGCTCCACGCCCACTCTTAGACGATGTTGTCGATCGGTGAACCATTCGCTGTACCCAGCCACGTGGCGGTGCACCAGTCTGCGCCGCGAGTTGCTGAGGTTGGCACGGTACACACCGGGGGAGTGCACCTCCTCCAGGTCCCAGGCCACCAGAACTTGGTTGCGGTCATCGGGCAGCATGTCGATGATTTGATCCTGGAACTGAGGGATGTAGGTTCCCTTGTCACCGCGACCCCAGCGGTCTTCCTCTTTATCGCGAAGCAACGAGCGCGGATCCCCGCCGCCCGCCGGCGCACTGAGCAATCGTGTCTCCAAGCCGAAGGTGGTGCCGCGAAGCGCGGTGTAGCGGGTACCCACCAACAACCGCTCGGTGTTCGCCCAGCGAATCCAACCGATGTTGCCGCGTTCATTGTCACCGGTAAGCAGCGGCACGAACTGCTCGTCCTCCGGACGGCGCACTACCAGAACCGACATCCCGTCCAGGTTGTGCACGATGGCTAACCGGGCACCATCCGGCGAAAGCGCCATGGATTGCACGTACGGCAGCGCAGCGTAGTTCTCCACCGGCAGCGGGGCAGAGGCTGCAGCAGCAATGCAACCGCACAAGCACAACCCCAGCAGGCTGGAATAACTCAACATCCGAGCGCCCATGTGATCTCCCGATTTACCGGTGCAACCCATCGAGCATAACCCACCTAGGGCAGCAGAACCGCCCCCGGGCTTTTTCTTGCAACCCGGTTACGTACCCGGTGCGGTGGGCACCTGACAACACCGCGGGTGGTGGGCGACAGCACGCCCAAAAGCCCCGACCCCCGAAAGCTGCGTACGGTCGCCTGTATCTCATCCTGTTTGGCGCGTTTACCTGCTAAAACACTGGTCATTCATAAGAATCTGCCCTAGCCTGGCGAAAAATATTGGTGTTATAGTTATCCACAGGGTTGTTCACAGCGCGCGAACTTTCGCGTGCGAAAGACACCCGTGGGAAGGACAAGACGCTCCACTAGAGAGCAGCAACAAGAGCCGACAACTCCGCATTTCGCGCCGCTGACAAGCGCGTTGCGAAAAGCAATGAGTGACCTGCTCGCCGATTTGCGCCCAAGCCGACAACACGACGCTTGAGCCATCGGCGAGCGAGGGGTTTGAAAGGGTAAAAAATGAATCCCGACGCCCACAGGATTCTGATAATTAACGGGAAGGGGGGTTGTGGCAAGACGACCATTGCCACAAACCTGGCAGCCGCGTTCGCCAAACAAGGAAAATCAGTCGCGCTGGTAGACAACGATCCGCAAGCTTCCAGCAGTTACTGGGGCGAAAACCGCGATTCTTCGCTACCGCCAGTGCACCTGGTGCGCGCTCATCAGCGCGCCGGCATGTATGAAACCCAGACCTTCCACAACCGTATGCCAGCAGACGTAGACCGCATCATCGTCGACGGTCATTCCAACGCCCGGAACAGGGATCTGGAAACCTTGCTGCGCCAGTCGGACGTAATCCTGGTGCCGGTGCTGCCGTCAGCCATCGATATTCGTGCCGCTGGCGGTTTTATTACCAGCCTGCTCACGCACCGTCTGCTGCGCGACGCGCCGCGACCCGTGGGGGTCATCGCCAACCGCGTGCACCCCAATACCGAAACCCATGTCAAGCTGAAGCATTTCTTGAGCTGCCTGGATATTCCCAGCGTCGCCACCTTCCGCGAAAGCCCCGTTTACACGGATGCTGTTGAACAGGGCAAAGGCGTCATCGACATGATCGACTGCCGGGCTGCACGCAAGGAAACGCCGGCCTGGCGACAGCTGGTGTCCTGGATCGACGAGCAGCCGCGCAACTCCGCGGTCACCGTTCGCGAACTGCGCAGCCGTCCCCAGGCTGCGCCAAGACACCTGGACGACGAACCCGTAAGCGCCTAACCAACCCGCGCCCACAATCTCGTGCTGAAAGCCGAACAGGTAGCCCTTCACCGGGGTTCGCAAAATATTTTTGAGGATCTGTCCTTCGTGGTGCACCCGGGGCATAAAGTGGGGTTGGTGGGCAACAACGGCGCCGGCAAATCCACCCTGTTCCACCTCATTACCGGCGACCTCACCTCGGACGGCGGCAACCTTTCACTACCCGCGGGCTGGCGGGTGGTGCACATGGCCCAGCATGTGGAACCCAGCGAGCGGCCAGCCCTGGAGTTCGTCATCGACGGACACAGCCAGCTGCGTGCCGTAGAGCAGCAGATTGCCGCGCTCAACGACGCAGCACACAACGCCGGGGAGCGGCTGGCCGACCTGCATGCCGAGTTCCAGGATCTGGACGGCCATCGTGCGGCGGCAAACGCCGGCGAGATACTGCACGGACTGGGGTTTTCGGCGCAGGAGTTCTCTCGACCGTACCGCGAGTTTTCCGGCGGGATGCGCATTCGCCTGAACCTGGCGCAAGCCCTGATGAGCCCCAGCGAATTGCTGTTGCTGGACGAACCGACTAACCACCTGGACCTGGAAACCACGGTGTGGCTGGAGGGCTGGCTGAGGCGCTTCGCCGGTACCCTGATACTCATAGCTCACGACCGCAGCCTGTTGGACGGCGTGTGCGACCAGATTTTGCATCTGGAAAACGGACGCGCCAAGACTTACCGGGGCGACTACTCCCAGTTCGAGCGTCAGCGTGCCGCGGCGCTCACCCAGCGCCAGGCCGCCTATGACAGGCAACAGCAAGAGATCAGGCGGATGCGCGCCTTCGTCGACCGGTTTCGAGCTAAAGCCAGCAAAGCGCGTCAGGCCCAGAGCCGCCTGAAGGCACTGCAACGCATGGAGACCGTGGCCGCGGTGCACGCCCAGTCACCTTACCGGTTCAGCTTTGCCGAACCCGAACGGATGTCGGATCCGCTGTTGCGTCTGGATGAAGTCAGCGTCGGCTACGACGGTCGGGCCATCGCCCAAGGCATAAGGGCGTCGGTTCTGCCCGGGGATCGAATCGGCATCCTTGGCGCCAACGGCGCCGGCAAATCCACCCTGCTCAAATGTCTGGTAGGAGAGCTGGATCCTCTGTCCGGAGAGCTTACCCGGGGCCCGCATGCCAAGGTAGGCTACTTCGCCCAGCACCAACTGGAGACGCTGCGCGCTGATCGAACCGCGTTGGAAACCATTGCCAACGCCGAGCCGGGCCAAACGGGCCAATGGCACCGGGACTACCTCGGCGGGTGGGGGTTCCCCGCCACGCTGGCCGAGCGTCCGGTGGATACGCTTTCCGGTGGCGAGCGGGCACGGTTGGTACTATCGCTGATCGCGCTGCAAAGGCCCGCACTGCTGATTCTGGACGAGCCCACCAATCACCTCGACCTGCAGATGCGCGAGGCGCTCGCGCTTGCCATGCAGGAATTTTCAGGCGCTCTCATTGTGGTGTCGCACGACCGCACCCTGCTGGACCGTGTCGTCGACCGCTTCTGGCTGGTGGCCGACGGTACCGTGTCGTCCTACACCGATGATCTGCAAGCATATGCTACGCCAACCACCCCGGCAGGCACCCCGAACGCCATCCAACCATCACCGCCCACCCAGGGAGCCGCCCGGCGCAAGGCGGCCGCCGCGCAAAGAACACTGGAAAAACCATACCGGGAAAAGGTGCGGCGGCTGGAATCAGAGATGGAAGAGGTTGCAGGCGAACTCTCACGCACAGAATCGCGACTCGCCGACACCGACACCTACAAGCGTCTGAGCCCTGACGAACTCGACCACCTACTGGCCCAGGCCGGCAACCTGAGGAAATCCCTGGAGCGGCTGGAGCGCGAATGGCTGGAGGCTAGCGAGGCCCTCGAGCGCCTTGCCCCGCCGCAACCCGACTAGCGCCCGCCCCTCTAGCCCGCCGAGGGGCGCTTGTAGACGGAGCGTTCACTCGTGCTTTCTTCGCTGATCCGTCTGCCTAGAGATACGAACGTCGGGATGTCTTCGTCGGCCAGTGAGCGCAACTTCACCTTCCGCTCCAGTGCGGCCGCCACGTACGGGGCAAGCTGCGCATCCTTCTCCGCCTGCCGGTCCGCTGCCCGAGCTTTGAATTCAGGCAGCACCTCTGCCGCAAACAGTTCCAGCGAATCGCAGATGTGGTCGTGCTGGTTGCGGCCTGCCTGCTGAATGAAGGTTACCTGATCCACACCGCAGGCCTCGAACTTGCACAGGTGCTCACGCAGATCATCCGGCGTGCCAATCCCGCCGCGCGATCCGGACAGCGCCGCATCCATACCCTGGATATCCAAGGCGACCTGCTCGCCGCGCATGGCCTGAAACTGCTGCCAGAGGTCCGTGCGCCCCGGCCTGTGCTCACCGAACGCATACAGGCTGCCCAACGCAAATCCGAAAAACTCGAAACCTTCCAGACCTCGTCGAGCGGCAGTTTCCCGATCTTTATGACAGGAGAAGCTGGACACCATGCAGATGTTGGCGTTTACCGTATGGCCGATGGGGACACAGGCTTCGCTCTTGATGATGCTGTAGTACTCCTCCACCCATGAACGTGCCTCCATGGGATCCACGAAAGCGAAGGTAAGCGCCCCCATCCCCAGCCGAGCAGCCATGCGAATGGTCTCCCGCTGAGAACACGCCACCCACAAAGGTGGATGCGGCTTCTGCACGGGCTTGGGGACCACGTTGCGGCACGGCATGGAGAAGTAGCGCCCCTCGTAACCCGGATACGGGTCCATGGCCAGCATGTTGCAGATCTGCTCCGTGGACTCCAGGAACATCTTGCGCTTCTCGTGCACCGGAATCTGAAACCCGCCAAGCTCCAACTCCGCGCTGGACTCGCCGGTGCCGAAATCCACCCGACCATTGGAGACCAGGTCCAGGGTGGCGATTACCTCGGCGGTGCGCGCCGGGTGATTGTATTGGGGGATGACCTGACGAATTCCCTGACCCAGACGGATATTCTTGGTGCGCTGAGAGCAAGCGGCCAGAAAAACCTCGGGGGCAGATGAGTGGGAGTACTCTTCGAGAAAGTGATGCTCCACCTCCCACGCATAATCGATACCCAACCGGTCGGCCAACTCCACCTGCTCAAGCGCTTCGTTGAACAACCTTTGCTCGGCACCGTCGTCCCAAGGTCTAGGCAGCTGGTGCTCGTAAAAGATACCGAACTTCATCGCAGTGTCCCCGCTACTGATGCGAGCGATGATAACGGTTGCTCCTTTGAGAACACACCAGCCGAACGTTCGGTCCAGTTCTGGTAGACTTGGCCTCGTATGGATCAAGCGCAGCTACTCTCGCGCCTGCAGCTGGTCTTCCAGGAGCATGGTTACGAAGGCGCCACACTGAGCAAGCTCGCGGCCCACAGCGGCCTGGGCAAGGCGAGCCTCTACCACCACTTCCCCGGCGGCAAAGCCGAGATCGGCGCCACCCTGCTAAGTGGGGCTATTGAACGGCTGGAAAAGCTAGCTTTTGCCGCTCTCCGGCAGAACGCAAATCCACGTCAGCGGCTCACCGAATTCGTAGACGGCTTTGCCACCTATACGGAAGACGGAGCCAGCCCGTGCCTGATCGCGGCGTTCTCCCAAGGCAGCGCGTGGGTCGCACACGGTGATGCGGTCGCCGAGCAGTTTCAGTCCTGGCGCGCGCTGTTAGCGGCAACTTTTCAAGAAGCCGGCTACAAGCCGAGGCGTGCCAGGCGTGAAGCAGACGCGCTACTGGGCGTGCTTTACGGCCAGCTGCTGTTGGCGAAGCTGAGCGACGACCCCGGCGCCTTCCGGCGAAGCATCAAACGCTTGAAAAAGAGCCTGCTCGCCGGCTAACGGAGCAGCGCGTGCAGCCGGCCCACCCAGCGCAGCAGTCCCTGGGGAGCGTGGTCACGCCGCCAGGCCGAGGCGGCGAACTTGTTCGCTTCGGCCAAGGTGGGGTACACGTGAATGGTATCCATGATCTTCTTCAATCCCAGCGAATGGGTCATGGCCAGCACATACTCGGCCAGCATCTCGCCCGCGTGAGGGCCCACGATGCTCACCCCCAGAATCCGGTCGGTGCCCGGCTTGGTGAGCACCTTCACCCACCCCTGCGCCGTGCCGTCCGCCAGGGCGCGATCGGATTCCGACAGCTCGAAGCGCACCACCTCGAACGCCACACCCTGAGCACGCGCTTCGGCCTCCGATAGACCCACTCGCGCCACCTCCGGGTCGGTAAAGGTAGTCCAGGGAACCACAGAATAGTTCACGGGGAACTTCCTGAACCGCCCGAACAGGGCGTTCACCGCCGCATACCAGGCCTGATGCGAGGCCATGTGGGTGAACTGGTAAGGGCCCACCACGTCGCCGCACGCGTACACGGATTTGCAGGCAGTGCGCAGGTAACGGTCTACCACAACGGTGCCATCAGGGTTAGTGGCGATGCCCAGCTGTTCCAGGCCAAGGCCATCCGTATGAGCGCGCCGTCCAGCCGCCACCAGGATTCTGTCAAAACCAATCCCAACCGATTCTCCGAGAACTTGAGCGTGCAGCACCCCTGCGCCGTTGGCGACAGGCTCTACGCGCTCGGCGCGATGACCCAGCCGCACATCGATACCCTCGGCAGCCAAGGCAGATTGCATGAAGCCAGAGACATCGGCGTCCTCCCTTGGCAACAGACGATCTTCCATATCCACCAGGGTCACCGCGCTGCCTAATCGAGCAAAGCTCTGCGCCAGCTCGCACCCGATGGGACCACCTCCCAGCACCAGCAGCCGCTCAGGCAATTCCGTAAGAGACCATAGGCTTTCGGAGGTGAGCGCGTCTGCCTGGGCAAGACCCGGCAGCGGCGGCACCGCTGGCATCGCCCCGGTCGCAAGCACGATGTTGCGCGTGCTGATGCGCTGGTCACCCACCGCGACATGGTGGCCATCCAGCAGGCATGCCTCGCCGGCAATACAGTTCACGCCCAGATCCCTGTAGCGTGCCATGGAGTCCTTCGGTTCGATGGTGGCGATGACTTCCTGGACGCGCTGCATAACCCGGGGGAAATCCACCTGGGGCGCGAGGTTGGATAATCCGAAACGGGCGCCACTGCGTTGGTAGTGAGCCACTTTGGCCGAGCGAATCAGCGTCTTACTGGGCACGCATCCGGTGTTCAGGCAGTCGCCCCCCATCTCGGCCTTCTCGATGAGCGTCACCCGCGCCCGCAGCGTGGCACCGATGAGCGCGGCAATGAGACCCGCGGAACCGCCTCCGATCACCACCAGGTTGTTGTCGAATCTGGCCACCTGTCACTCCGTCAACTTTGCAAACCTCGCTCGCGCCTGGCGCCAAGCCACCCCAATAATTTGCGTGCAATGATGGGAAACAGCCCCAGCAACGAAAACGCAACGACAAGCCCGGGGCTGAGCACATCCGTAAGACTGGTCACCGTAGCCAGTTGGGTGCCCGCGAACACGTACACCAGCGTACCCGGCAGCATCCCCACCTGGCTGACCCAGTAGAAGCGCAAGGCGCCAATACGTGTCAGCCCCATCACCAGATTGATGATGAAGAACGGGAACAACGGCACCATACGCAATCCGAAGAGATAGAACACCCCGTCGCGCCGAACCCCTTCGTTGATCACTTCCAGCTGCTCGCCGAAGCGCTCCTGCACCCAGCCACCCAGCAGCGAGCGGGAGACCAGCATCGCCAGGGTGGCGCCGATGGAACTGGCAAACGACACCATGACCAGCCCCCACCCAAACTGAAATACGGCCCCTGCCGCCAACGTCATCAGCGCCGCCCCGGGTAGCGACGCGGCAGTAACCAGGATGTAAAAGGCCATGAAACCCAAGGTGCTCTGTATGGCGTTGGCCCGCACGTAGGCAACGGCATCCGCGTGTACCTCATTGAGGTAGCCCAGGCTCAAGTAGCTGCCAACATCGAAGTAAAAGAACGCGCCGACGCACCCCACCACCAGAATCAATATGGCCACTTGCTGAGTTTTCATGCACTCCCTTAGTTTCTTGGCGGCTGGCGTTCACACGCCGTCTGGGTACCATTAGGGCATAGCGCATGTGCCAGGGCTACCGGCAGAACGGCCAGCTCACGCCGTTGCATCAGCAACACCCTATTACAAGGACCCTCACAATGGCCCGGAGTTTCCCTACTACACGCTTGAGGCGAAACCGCCGTCATGGCTTTTCCCGACGGCTGGTGCGAGAAAACAGCGTCAGCACAAACGACCTGATCTATCCGCTGTTCGTGGTGGATGGCAGCAACGTCAGCCTGCCCGTGCATTCCATGCCCGGCATCCAACGGTATTCCATCGACAATCTGGTGCGCCATGCTGCAGACGCGCACGAGCTGGGTATTCCCGCAGTGGCGCTGTTTCCCAACGTGGAGCCCTCATTGCGAACACTGCAAGGTGAGGAAGCCTACAATCCCGCAGGGCTGATCCCGCGCGCGGTGACCGCGCTGAAATCCGAACTTCCAGACCTGGGCATCATCACCGACGCGGCGTTGGACCCCTACACGAGCCACGGCCAGGACGGCATCCTGGACGATGAGGGCTACGTGCAGAACGACGTCACCATAACCGCTTTGTGTCGACAAGCGGCCGTTTGCGCCGCGGCCGGCGCGGACATCGTCGCGCCCTCGGACATGATGGACGGTCGGGTTGGCGCCATCAGGGCCCGCCTGGATGACATGGACCACATCAACACTCAGATCATGGCCTATTCAGCCAAGTACGCATCCGGCTATTACGGGCCATTCCGCGATGCCGTAGGTTCCTCCGCCACACTCAGTGGCGGGGACAAGATGAGCTATCAGATGGATCCCGCCAACAGCGACGAGGCAATTCAGGAAGTGGCCCTGGACTTGGAGGAAGGCGCGGACATGGTCATGGTAAAGCCCGGCATGCCGTACCTGGATATCGTGCGGCGGATCAAGGAGACCTTCGGTGTACCCACCTTCGCTTACCAGGTGAGTGGCGAGTACGCGATGCACATGTCGGCCATCGCCAATGGCTGGCTCACCGAAGCGGTGATCATGGAGTCGTTGGTTTGTCTGAAGCGGGCAGGTGCCGACGGGGTGTTGAGCTACTTTTCGTTCCGGATCGCCGAAGCGCTGAACGACTAGCCCCGCCCGGCAACCACCCGGCGCCACCCAGCCGCTGCCAGCTGCTCGCCTTCCACCTCCAGCTCGCGGGCCGACATGGCATGTCGGTTCAACAAGTCCAGGGCCCTTCAGCGTGGATCACTCGCCAGCGTCCGGGCAACGTTGCGATACAGCACGCCATCCTGGATGGAGGCGGGCAGGTAGTGCATGGTCGGCAGGCCCAACTTGTCGAAGATGGCATCCAGCAGTGCAACGCCGGCTGGGAATATGTCCACACGCTCGGGCCGTAACCCGGGCATAACCAGATCGGGCACCCAGCAGCCTGACTCCAGCACCGCTCTCAAACGCCCAAGACCTGCAGCCGTAATGCTCTCGCCATCCCAGCCATTGGCGCTGAGCACGGATTGCACCGACTCGATGGTACCGGACGTTCCCAGCACTACCTCAGCCGCCGGCAGCGAGCCGTTTGGCAGCGCATCGTCCAGGACAGTTCGGGCGTGGGCTCGAGCACGACGCATCGCTTCTGCGACGTCGCCCTGACGCGCGGAAAAGTACGCGTCCGTCAGACCCACGCAACCTACCGGCGCCGAGTGCGGTTGAGTGCACCTCAGCCCTTTACCCCAGGCCAGCTCGGTGCTGCCTCCACCAATATCCACCACGAGCTTGCGAGCGCGCGGCGAGGCCGAACAGTAGTGAGCCACGCCGCCGAAGATCAGGCTGGCTTCCTCCTCGCCGGACACCAGCTGCAGGGTCACCCCGAGCTTGGCGCGAACCGCTTTTGCCACTTCGGAAGCATTTCTGGCCGTGCGCAGCGCGTGGGTACCGATTACCCAGATGCGGCGCGCAGACACCGCCGCGGTTCGCTGCGCGAAACGGTCCAGGCAGTCCAGCCCTCTGTCCACGGCCGCCCGGGCGAGCCGGCCATTCTTGAATCCACTGAGCAGCTGGACCTTCTCCTTGATCAGTTCGTGAACCAACAACTCGCCGCCATTGCGCTGCTCGGCCAGCAACAGGCGAAAACTGTTGGAGCCCAAGTCGATGACGGCGCACAAGTCGTTCATGAATCTGCACGAAAAGATTGAGCCGCTAGCCTACCCAAACGTTACTGATCCGCCAGGAAACGCCCCCTATCCGGGCAATCGAATGTTCAATAATGCGCACCGCGTCACGCATGGCCGGTAAATGCGGCGCCCGGTCTGAAGCGCCCGCAGGCCGAAGTGAATCGCCTCCAAGAGCAGCCATGGTAGACTTCCGTGAATTTACGGACACTCGAACCACTACTGGAGACTGACTAGATGAGCGACAACATCCTGCATACCTCGGATGCGGAATTCGACAATGACGTGTTGCAGTCCGACAAGCCGGTGCTGGTAGATTATTGGGCGGAATGGTGCGGACCGTGCAAGATGATTGCGCCTATCCTGGGCGAGATTGCGACGGAATACTCCGACCGCATAAAGATCTGCAAGCTGGACATCGACAGTAACCAGGCGACACCGCCGAAATACGGTATTCGCGGCATCCCCACACTGATGCTGTTCAAAAACGGCGAGGTAGCAGCCACCAAAGTAGGCGCCTTGTCTAAATCTCAGCTGGCCGCTTTCCTGGATAGCAACATCTAAGTTGCCCATTTCGAGGGCGGTTCGCTGCCCTCGACTCCTTTCCCCGGGGTTGACGGGGTCACCTAAACCACTAAACTTGCCCTGACGTAGCGATTCAACGCTACGCCCATCAGCAACTCACCAAACTGCTCACGATGCCCCGCGCTGGGCGCTACCGCTACCCAACGCAAAAACAATAACACCAGTAGTTCTTCGGGTCCGGGCGATCCAATTCACCACTACCAAAACTTTCGAAGTTATCACCATGAATCTAACTGATCTAAAACGTAAACCGGTCGGAGAACTGATCGACATGGCGCGCGAGATGGGGCTGGACAATCTGGCACGTTCGCGCAAGCAGGAAGTCATTGCCGCCATCGTGCGCAAGCAGGCAAAGAACGGCGAAGACATCTATGGCGAAGGCACATTGGAGATTCTTCAGGACGGATTCGGCTTCCTGCGCTCCCCGGACAGTTCGTATCTGGCAGGACCGGACGACATCTACGTTTCCCCGAGCCAGATCCGACGATTCAACCTGCGCACCGGCGACAGCATTGCGGGCAAAATCCGGCCACCCAAAGACGGCGAACGCTACTTCGCCCTGCTGAAGGTAGACGAGATCAACTTCAGCGAGCCCAACTCCAAAAAACACAAGATCCTGTTCGAAAACCTCACCCCCCTCTTCCCGGACGAGCGTCTGGTTCTGGAGCGGGGCAACGGCAGCACGGAAGACCTCACCGCGCGCATCGTCGACCTCATTGCCCCCATCGGCAAAGGCCAACGCGCCCTGGTGGTATCTCCTCCCAAGGCGGGCAAAACGCTGGTGCTGCAGAACATCGCCCAGTCCATAGCGGCCAATAATCCGGAGGTGGTGCTGATCGTTCTGCTCATCGATGAGCGTCCTGAAGAGGTAACGGAAATGCAGCGCATGGTGCAGGGCGAGGTGGTCGCCAGCACCTTCGACGAGCCACCCTCACGCCATGTTCAGGTTGCCGAGATGGTCATCGAAAAGGCCAAGCGCCTGGTGGAGCACCAGAAGAACGTAGTGATCCTTTTGGACTCCATCACACGACTAGCCCGCGCCTACAACACCATCGTGCCTTCCTCAGGCAAGGTACTCACCGGCGGTGTGGACGCCCACGCCCTGGAACGCCCCAAGCGCTTCTTCGGCGCCGCGCGCAATATCGAAGAGGGCGGCAGCTTGAGCATCATCGCCACGGCGCTGATCGACACCGGCTCCAAGATGGACGAGGTGATCTACGAAGAATTCAAGGGCACCGGCAACCAGGAACTGCACCTGGAACGCAAGATCGCGGAAAAGCGAGTCTACCCCGCCATCAACATCCGCCGCTCAGCAACCCGGCGAGAGGAATTGCTCATGGGTGAAGACGAGCTGGCGCGGGTGTGGATTCTGCGCAAACTCCTGCACGACATGGACGACATCGCCGCCATCGAGTTCATGATTGACAAGCTCAAAGACACAAAGACTAACGAAGAATTCTTCGCGCTGATGAAGGGGAGGTAAAACCCGACGCCGCCCCCGCGGACCTCATTGCTAAGGGACGGCCGGCTCCGACAGCGCCCGAGAGAAATACTCGTTGCCGCGCTCCAGCTCACCCTGGGCTACGCAGACTCGGCCCAGTTCTCCGTACACCTCGGGCGTGCGCTGCAGACGCAGACACGCTTCCAGATACTGACGAGACTTAGGCAGCTGATCACCAGCCATGGCCAGCCGGCCGGCGGCCAGTAGCGCCGCGGCATCGCTGGGCCTCTGCTTGAGCCAACCTTCCATGACGGTCAGCTGCTTACCCACATCATCGGACTCAAGGCGGCCGTACAATCCCACCAGATCCTCCGACCAGTGCTTATCGAGACAGCCGCGCAGCGCGGCTTCCACTGTATCGGCATGGCCTTGCTCAATCCCTGCGCGCGCATAGGCTTGCACCACCAGGGGATCATGCTTGAGCTTCTTAGGCACCCGTTGCCACGCATGCTCGATATCACGCTCAACACCGCCAAGCTTTTCTACCCAGGCGCCGCGCTCCAGCTCGGAGACGCTTTCCGCGTTTTGAGCCTTGCTCTTCCGAAGCGATGGCAACAAGGCGATTAACGCATCCATATCGCCCACCTGACGATAGACCTTTACCAGCATATCCAGCACCTGCGGATGTCCTGGCGACTCCGACTGCAGCTCCAGCAGGGTTGCTAGGCACGGCTCCCAACGCTTCGCATCCATCTGGAGCTTGGCCCGCGCAAGGTAGATGGCGAATCGCCCCTCAGGCGCGGACTCGTGTGCCAGCCGCAGCAATTCGTCCCGGCGCGCTTCGTCCCCCATCTGGTGCGCGGCACGGGCGGCATTTAGATAGTTGATCAGCGGGGCAGCCGCCCGCGGCGCGGCCGCCACCAGCAAACGGTGGGCGTCCTGCCACTGACCCTCTTCGAGCATCAGCAATCCCTGCACGGTCTGCGCTCGCGCCGTTCTCGCCTTGCGGTGGCGCCTCCCATCTGCGAGCCGGCTGCTTCCAGCACCGAGGCGGACAAACAGGGCCACCACCAGACGCAGTGCCACGCACGCCAGCAAGACAACCAGCACGGCGAACCACAGGCTGGTTTCTAGGGCTGTGTCACCATACGCAAGCATGACATAGCCCGGATCACGGCCCACCACCGTGCCCAGGAGCCCCCCCAGCAGCACGGCAACTATCAGCAACAGCAGGCCGGCCTTCACGGGGTATCCTGGTGCGACGCCACCAGAGCGGACAGCGATGCAGAGATGTCAGGCAGAGGCTCGTCCAGTTGTACTTCGAGCAGGCCGTCTATCTCGCTCACGGCCTGCGTGACCACCGGCTCGCCTTGATCGACGTACTCCAGCAGCCACTCCCGGGCAGTACCAAGGCTGGCTTCGAACACCACCTGCTGCCGGCGCAGGGCAGCCAACTGCGCTCGCTCGAGCATGAGCCGCAGGTTCAATTCCAGATACACCGCCTCTTCGGGCGCAAGTAGCGGTTTGCGCGCGCCATCGAATCGGCGCACCTGCAGATAGCTCGCCAACTCCGCCGACAGTGTCTCCCATAAGCCTTCCGGCGCGGGCTCCTGGACAGGCGGCGGTGTCCCGAAATACCCGGGCAGCTCCAGCGGCAACGCGATCAATCTTTCCTTGACGGCTTCCAGGCGCAGATAGATTCCCTGCACGTCGTTGCCGCGCACGCTCCTCAAAGAGAGCAGTTCGTCGGCCAGGGCTGCACGTACCGGGTGCAGGGCAAAGTCGTCAAGCTCACGCAGTATGTCGTCCGCGGCAGACAGCAGACCTACCGCGGCGTCTACGTCACGCTCCATAAGCAGACGGTGATTGGCAATTCGCAGCAGGTATTCCACTTCTGCCAGCTTCCACTGCTGGGGCGACGGCGGCGCACTGGCGGCCGCTTCGGACAGTGCACCCGCTAGCGCCTGCTCCAACTCCTGCAGACGCTGGCGCTGCGCTGCGACCGCCACTTCGATACCTCGGCGCTGCTCACGCTTGAGGTCCGCCAGCGCATTGCTGCTACGTAACAGCCCCGACTCCAGACCGGACACGCGCCGCTGCATCTCGTCCATGGGACCCAGATAGACCAGTAGATAGTAGAGGTAGCCAACCCCCGCCAGAGCACCCAGCGCCAGCAGGGCAGTGAAACCGGCCAGCGCTCGCCCCTTGGGTTGCAATTGCTTGGTGGCAGCCGCATTTTCTATGTCTTGGGCTTCGTCCTGGTTTTCCACGATTACTCCACTAGCTGCGACAACGCGGCAAGCAACGCATCGGAACCCGCTCCTTCACACACTACAACACGCGCAAATCCCAGTTGTTCGCCTATTTTGGCCACTCGGGAAGATGGAACGAATAAGGGCACGCGCTTACTGCCCTGGGCCGCGAACCATACCCGGGCCGCCCAGTGCAATCCATCACCGCTACCCACCACAATGGCACTCACCGACTCGGGCTCGACCCGCGCCTGCACATCCTCCAGGGGCACGGGTCGGCGGCGATACAGCTCCAGCCGCCGAACGGCTGCCCCTCGGCCGGCCAACCTGCGTTCCAGAAGGTCGCGGCCGCCCTCGCCGCAGAGCAGCAACACGGTGCGCCCGCTGACCTCCACCAGTTCCGACAGCCCCAGTAATCCTTCAGAGCTGGCGGGCTCGGGATAGCGCGCCGAGATACCGTGCTCGCGCAATACCGCGGCCGTCCGCGGGCCCACCGCAAACACCTGCACTTCTGCAGGGTCAACGCCCGCGCGAGCCAACGCCGCCAACCCCGGTGCTACCGCCTGCTCCGAAACGAATACGGCAGCATCAAAAGGGTCGGCGGGCGGGGACACGGCTATTGGTTCAATGGCCATCACGGGTGCCGTCAGCGGCAGGTAGCCGGCAGCCTCCAGACGCGCGGCCAGCCGGCTGGCGCCGGGCTCCGAGCGGGTTATCCAGACGGACAACCTAAGCGCCCAGAATACTGGCTGCGCCTTGGCCGATAAGGCTCTCGGCTACCGCGACCCCTAGGGCAGAAGGATCGTTACCCGTCGCCTCGGCACGCAGGGCTTGGCTGCCATCGGGGGCGGCCAGCAGAGCACGCAGGCGGATGCCCGAATCGCCAGCCTCGGCAAAGGCCGCCAGCGGCGCACTGCAGTCCGCGCCCAATGCGGCGCTGACCGCGCGTTCAGCGCTGACTCGAGCGTGGACCTCATCATCAGCCAGTGATTGCAGCAAGGTCAACGTGCGCACGTCATCCGCGCGGCACTCGATGCCCAGGGCCCCCTGCCCGGGGGCGGGCAGGAAGTCATCTACGCCCAGGTATTCACTGATCTCCTCACCCAGCCCCAATCGGCGTAGGCCGGCAGCCGCCAGCACAATGGCGTCAAACTCTCCGTCAGACAGCTTTTTAAGCCGCGTATCCACATTGCCACGCAGCACGGCAATTTCCAGATCGGCCCGCAATAGGAGCAGTTGGGACCGACGCCTGAGGCTGGAAGACCCGATGCGCGCGCCCGCTGGCAGATCGCGCAACCCGGCAGCCATCCGGCAAACCAACGCATCGCGCACATCTTCGCGGAATCCGATAACCGGCAGGGCGAAACCGTCCGGCAGCTCCGCAGGTACGTCCTTCACCGAGTGTACGGCAATATCCGCACGCCCCTCCGACAGAGCCTGTTCCAGTTCCTTAATGAACAAGCCTTTGCCACCCACCTCGGCTAGCGGGGCCTGCAACCAGCGGTCGCCCTGGGTGGTCACACCCAGCAGATCCACCTGGAGGCCCGGATGGGCTCGGCGCAGCTGGTCTTGAACGAAATGCGCCTGCCACAGAGCCAGCTGGCTCTGCCGAGTGGCAATCACCACGCGCTCATCACTCATATCACAAGCTCTTGATGTAGCGGCGCACTTGCGTCACGTGCCGCCGGCTGATGTCTACCCCCTCATCCACGTCACGCAGACGGATCTGGTAGTGGCCGTCCCCGGAGCGGTCCAATCCGACGATATAGCGAACAGCGACGAGGGCGTTGCGGTGCACACGCAGAAACGCATCGCCAAACTCGTCTTCCAGCTCGCGCAGCGTTTCGTCGATGATGATCTCGCCTTCCGAATAGCGCACGGTGACGTACTTCTGGTCCGCCTGAAAGAAGCGCACGTCGGTGACCGCCACTAACTGGATGCCACGCCGGGTACGCGCGGAAATATGAGTGCGGCGCTGTTCCGGTGCGTCCGCCAGCGCTGCCAGCTGCGCCTTGTTGACGCGCTGAGCTTTACCCAGGGCGACCTCCAGGCTCTGGCCGCGAACTGGCTTGAGCAGGTAGCCCACCGCCTGCAGGTTCAACGCTTCTATGGCGTGCTCCTCAAAAGCGGTACAGAAAATCACCGCCGGCGGCTCCTCCATTTCGGACATGTGCCGAGCGGCTTCCATGCCGTCCATTCCGGGCATACGGATATCCAGCAATACGACGTCAGGCTGAACTTCCTGGGTAGCCTGCACTGCCTCCATGCCGTTGCTCGCTTCGCCCACCACTTCGTAATCGGGCAGTTGAGCCAGCATGCGTGACAGCCTGTCTCTGGCTAGCTGCTCGTCATCGACGATCAATACCGAGATGCTCAATCAGCCTCCTGTTCGACAGCGGACACCGGGTCCACATCAGCCGCTATAGGATAGTTCAGTGCGGTAACGAAATGCTCGCCCCGCACCGCGGCGGTAAGGTTCGCGTTGGCGCCGTAAAGCGCATGCAGGCGGCTGCGGATGTTGCCCAGGGCCATCCGATTGCCCTCGCTGGTTACCGCCGTGTCGGCCGGTGGCAGCGGGTTGGAAATCTCTACCCGTACCTGGGCATCCGTGAAACCCACCTTTACCGTAATGGTGCCACCGTCCGGGCGCGGCTGAATGCCGTGGTAGATGGCGTTCTCCAGCAGAGGCTGCAGGGTCAGCAGGGGGATTCTCACCCCCGCGGGGGCGTCTTGCACCTGCCAATCCAGATCCAGCCGGTCACCCAGCCGCAGCGCTTCGATACGCACATACCGGCGGCAAAGATCCAACTCGTCGGCAACGGGCACCTGATTGCCCGCATCGTTGAGGCTGGCCCGGAACAACTCTGACAGATCCTCCACCACCGACTCGGCCGTGTCCGGGTCGGAATCAATGAGGCTGGCGATGATGTTCATGCTGTTGAACAAAAAATGGGGGCGAATGCGCGACTGCAGCGCCTGAATGCGAGATTGCAGCTCCGACTGCTCCTGATGGCGCAGTTGCTGCTGAACGTAGAAGTAGCGCAGGGCCAGCGCCGTGATGATGCCCGATATCAAAATCTGGCCACCGATGGCCTGCCAGTCCACCGCATATTCCGCGCGCACCATGATCCGATCGGCCGCCAGCCCTACCGCGAAGGTAATCAGCATCACCAACAAAAATGCCAACACGGCCCCAGACACCATCGAAAATCTCGCGAGCCAATTGCGCGACCAGCACAGAGCGGCCGCGCTGCTGATGGCTACCCACTGCACAAAGAGCGACATCAGGCCAAGCCGAATCCAGCTGATGGTCCCGCCGCTGAACAACATGACCAGCACCAGCAGCTCTGCGAACAGCACCACCAGCACGATAGAGGTGGCGCTGCATAGATCGGGGACCGCGAACTGCTGCCCCGGTTTGGGAAGTTGTTCCTCCGACGTCGCGATGCTCGTTACTCTTATAGGGTTGCTATAATCAGCCATGCACCCGCCACTCAACCAAGGACCGCCGGAGCCGTCATGAGCCAGGATCAAAAACCATGGGGGGGTCGCTTTTCGGAGGCTACCGACGCTTTCGTCGAGTCGTTCACCGCGTCCATAGGTTTCGATCGCCGCCTTTATCACCACGACATCCGGGGTTCCATCGCCCATGCCAACATGCTGGCTAATGTGGGCGTGATCTCGGACCCGGAGCGCACGCGCATCGTATCCGGATTGGAACAGATTCACAAAGAGATCGAAGACGGTCAGCTTGCCTGGCGCGTAGATCTGGAAGACGTCCACATGAATGTGGAGTTGCGGCTCATCGAGCTCGTCGGAGAAGTAGGCAAAAAGCTGCACACGGGGCGCTCTCGTAACGACCAGGTAGCCACCGACATTCGCCTGTACCTGCGCGACGAAATCGATCAGCTCATGGCCCTGCAGACCGAGCTGCTCGGGCACCTGCTCGACCTCGCCGCCGAGCACACCAGCACGGTGATGCCCGGGTTCACACACCTGCAGCCGGCACAGCCCATCGTGTTCGGCCACCACATGCTGGCGTGGTTCGAGATGCTCATTCGCGACCGTGAGCGGTTGACCGATTGTCGAGGCCGGGTCAACGTGCTGCCGCTGGGCAGCGCGGCGCTAGCCGGCACGACGTTCCCAATCGACCGGGCGATGGTGGCCGATGAGCTCGGCTTCGCGGCGCTGTCGGAAAACTCTCTAGACGCTGTGAGCGATCGCGACTTCGCCATAGAATTCTGCGCCGCGGCCGCATTGACACTCACCCATCTGTCACGATGGTGCGAAGAGCTGATCTTATGGGCATCGCAGCAGTTCTGCTTCGTGGATATTCCGGACCGCTTCTGCACCGGCTCGAGCATCATGCCGCAAAAAAAGAACCCCGATGTGCCCGAGCTGATTCGCGGCAAGACGGGTCGGGTTACCGGTAACCTCGTGGCACTGCTTACGCTGATGAAGAGCCAGCCGCTCACCTACAACAAAGACAATCAGGAAGACAAAGAGCCGCTGTTCGACTGTGTGGACACCTTGCGCGACTGCCTGACGGCGCTGAATGGGCTGATTCCGGCGTTGGAGGTCAACGTCGAGTCCATGCGCGCGGCGGCAAGCTCCGGCTACACCACGGCTACGGATCTGGCGGATTATCTGGTGGTTAAGCAAGTGCCCTTTCGCGACGCCCACGAGGTGGTGGGACGCGCGGTGGCCTATGCAATCGAGCAGAACAAAGGTCTTGAGGAGCTGACCCTCTCCGAGCTGCAGGGATTTTGCGAAAAGATCGATGAAAGCGTGTTCGACGTGCTCACCCTGGAAGGCTCCGTTGCCGCCCGTGACCACCATGGTGGCACCGCACCCGATCAGGTTGTTCAGGCTATCCAGCGCGCTCGGCAACGCCTCTAGACCAGGGAGCCAGCATCTTTATCATCGACCAAGTGACCGCGTTCATAACCCGCGACGATGGCCCACCTGCAGCCCATGGGCTTTTGGTATTCGAATATCCCCATGCCGTCATCCAGCTACCCGCCGGCACCGTAGACTCGGGAGAAGCCTTTGAGGCCGAGGCGGTGGAAGCAACCAGACTGGCTGGGTTGACGATGACCGGCGAGAGCGTAATCCCTTGAGGCGCGCAGGCGTGCCGCTACCAGGCGTGTATACTGGCGCGCTGATTTTTGCTACCAGGACCAAGCGCATGCGCCCAGTAGGGTTGCTGCTCTTATGCCTCTTCGCAAATCTGGCGGCTACATGCGGACAGAGGGGCCCCCTGTACCTGCCCGAACCTGAGGCTGAACAAGCCAGCCCACTGGCTTCGACGGAGTCGCCAAGCCATGCAGACGACATTTGAACAACGCAACGGCGTCCTGCACATAGAAGACGTGCCGCT
>DEBD01000002.1:148679-153969 GCA_002348385.1 Gammaproteobacteria bacterium UBA2965
GGCGGCCTTCCACACGACATCTGCTTCGCGGTGAAGGCCAATTCCAACCTCAGCGTGCTGGCTCTGTTCAAGGAGCTGGGTGCCGGTTTCGATATCGTATCCGGTGGCGAGCTGCAGCGCGTGCTGGCGGTGGGCGGCGACCCCGCACGGGTGGTGTTTTCCGGTGTGGGCAAAACCGTGGAAGAGATCGACCTGGCGCTCAAGGTGAACATCGGCTGCTTCAACGTGGAGAGCGCGCAGGAGTTGGCGCGCATAGCCGAGCGCGCGGAGCTCATGGGTTGCCAGGCGCCAATCTCTATCCGCGTGAACCCGGATGTGGACGCCCAGACCCACCCCTACATATCCACGGGCCTGAAAGAGAATAAGTTTGGCGTGCCTGTTTCGTCCGCACTGGGGCTGTATCGCGAGGCGGACGGGCACCCGAACCTCACCGTGGTGGGAATAGACTGCCACATCGGCTCCCAGATCATGGAGGTTCAGCCCCTGCAGGATGCCATCGCCAGCCTGCTGAACCTGTCGCGCCAGCTCTCCGACACAGGCATCCAGCTGCGTCACATCGACGTAGGCGGCGGTATGGGAGTGACCTACCGGGACGAGCAAGGGCTGGACATCGAGAGCTACGGACAATGCCTTGCCCAACTGCTCGGCGGCACCGGGCTCAAGCTCCTGCTGGAACCTGGTCGGTTCCTGGTGGCCAACGGCGGCGCGCTGCTTACCCGGTTGGAGTACACAAAGCTCGGCCAGGAGCCGGGCCAAAAGAACTTCGCCGTAGTGGATGCGGCCATGAACGACCTGCTGCGCCCCGCTCTGTATCAGGCGTGGCACCAGGTCACGCCGGTAGCCGCAGTACCCAACGCAGTCGAGGAAACGTGGGACGTAGTTGGCCCCGTGTGCGAGTCCGGCGACTTCCTGGCGCAGGACCGCAAGCTGGCGTTGGCGCCGGGAGCGCTTCTCGCCGTGATGTCGGCCGGTGCCTATGGCATGACGTTGAGCTCCAACTACAATTCACGCCCAAGACCTCCGGAGGTATTGGTGGACGGCAAAGTGTTCCGCGAAGTACGACGTCGCGAGAGCAGCAGCGATCAGCTTGCCTTGGAATGCTACCCGGCCACGGTGGCACGTTCGTGATGCTGGAATTCGCCAAAATGCACGGTCTGGGCAACGATTTCATGGTGCTCGATCTGGTCAGCCAGGATTTCGCTGGTTCGGCAGATCAGATCAAGCAGTGGTCCGACCGCAGAACCGGCGTGGGATTCGACCAGTTGCTCACCATCGAGCCACCCTCGGAGCCCGACTCCGATTTCGTCTATCGCATCTACAATGCGGATGGCTCCCAGGCGGAGCAGTGCGGAAACGGCGCCCGCTGCGTGGCGCTCTATATCGGCCATCGAGGCCTGAGCCCCAAGGCGAGCTTGCGCCTGCAAACGATTTCTGGCCCCATCGAAGCCACCGTGATCGATCCTCACACGGTAGAAGTGGATATGGGAGTCCCCAGCGTGAGCGCGGATCGGGTTCCCTTCGATGCCAGCCACGGCACCTCCACAGGCCCACTCACCTATCAGCTCACCGCCGGCGCAGGAATTTGGGAGATCACTCCGGTTTCCATGGGCAATCCGCACGGCGTGACCTTCGTCGACAACATTACTCAGGCTCCGGTTGAGGAAGCGGGCGCCGAGCTGACTAAGCACCCGTTCTTCCCCCAGGGCGCCAACATCGGTTTCTGCCAGGTGGTGGACGCTGGATTCGTGCGGCTGCGCGTATTCGAGCGCGGTGTGGGCGAAACCCGCGCTTGTGGAACCGGTGCGTGTGCCGCCGTGGTAGCCGCCCGCCTGCATGGCGCGCTGGGCGAACGCGCGAAAGTTTCCCTGCCCGGAGGGAAGGTGCGCGTCGGCTGGCCCGGGAGTGAGGCCACCGTTAAAATGACCGGGTCCGCCGCACTGGTCTATGAAGGCTTTGTCGAACCATGATCACTCTTCCGCGCGCGCGGACGGCCGAGGCATCGCGCAACACATAACCGGCGACTATCAAGCAAACCAATGAGCGAACCTATCGAAGAACCCACCAAACTCACCGACGAAGAAGTCATTTCCTATCTGCGCCTGGATCCGAATTTTTTCCAGCGCCATGCCAACGTACTTTCAGAGCTGAACCTGCCGCACGAATCAGGCGCTGCGGTGTCCCTCATCGAACGTCAGATTTCCATTCTGCGTGAGCGCAACATGAACATGCGCCGGCGCATGAACGAGTTGGTGGAGACCGCCAAGAACAACGAAACGCTGTTCGAAAAAACCCGCGCGCTCACCCTGGAACTGCTTCACGCGGAGGGATGGCACTCGCTCAACGAGGTGCTGGCCACGTACGTGCTGGCGGACTTTCAGGCAGACTTCGTATGCTGCCATCTGGCTCGCGCCGACCTGCAGCTCGACCACCTGCGCGGCCACGAGGGCACGCTGCCCCACGAAAGCTACCTGAGCGGCCGGCAGCCAGCGTGCGCCACTTTGCGCCCTGAAGAGCTCACCAAGCTGTTTCCCATACAGGAACACGCAGCCGAAGGGAGCGCCGTGATCGCTCCGCTGGCAACCAAGTCCGGCAGCGCTTGCCTGGCCATTGGCAGCCTGGACCCGGCTTATTTCAGCCCCGACATGGACACCCTATTCGTGAGCTACATCGCCGAGGTGCTGGGGCGTGTCATACAGAGGCTCGAATCCTAGAGCCCATGAGCGATCAAGGGCACATCGAGCGTTTCCTTGACTACCTGACAATCGAAAAGCGTTATTCGGACAATACCGTAGGCGCCTATCGCCGCGACCTGGCGAAACTCACAAAGCACGTCGATGTGCCACTGCCTCTGCTTCGTTCCCATCACATCAACGCCTTCATCGGGCACCTCCATGCCAGCGGGCTGGCGCCAAAAAGCATCCAAAGAGCCCTCTCCAGCGTTCGCTCGCTGTTCGCCTACCTGGAGAAAAACAAGGTGGTAGACGCGAACCCTGCTGCACTGAACAAGGCGCCCAAGGCTCGCAGCAAGCTGCCCAACACCCTGGATACCGACCAAGCAGCACGACTATTCGATTTCGAGCCGACCAGCGACCTGGAACGACGCGATCGGGCCATGCTGGAGCTGCTCTACAGCAGTGGCGTGCGCCTGTCTGAGCTGGTTGGCATAGATATCCGAGACGTAGACCTGACGGCCGGTTTCGTAACCGTTACCGGCAAGGGCAACAAAACCCGTCAGGTGCCACTTGGTTCGCACAGCGTGCGCGCCATCGAGCAGTGGCTGACCTGCAGGAAGGGCGCCCGCGACCCCGCAGCGCCGCTGTTCACGGCGGGGAAAGGCCGCCGCATCAACCCCCGTACCGTACAGCAGCGGCTGAAGCGCCTGGCGCGATTGCAGCTGGGCAGCAGCCAGCTGCACCCTCACATGCTCAGACACAGCTTCGCCAGCCATCTGCTGGAATCCTCAGGAGATCTACGTGCGGTGCAGGAGCTTCTCGGCCACGCCGACATCTCCACCACGCAGGTCTACACCCACCTGGATTTCCAGCACTTGGCAAAGGTGTACGACGCGGCCCACCCACGCGCGGGCAGCACAGAAGAGTGACATGCCGCGTCTCAAGGTAATCACCTTCGACCTGGACAACACCCTGTGGGACGTCGACCATGTGATCGGTAACGCCGAGCGGCAAATGCGTGCCTGGCTAGCCGAGCGGGTACCCGAGTACAACGACCAATTCGGCCCCGACGCGCTCATGGCGCTGCGCGCGCAGGTAATGGAAGAAAACCCGGCGCTGGCTACCGACCTTTCCAAGCTGCGCAAAGAGCTGCTGTTCCGGGCCATCCGACACTGCGGCTACGCCGACAACCAAGCTCGACAACACGCTGCTGGCGCTTTCGCACAGTTTTACGAGGCCCGCCACCAGGTGGAATTCTTCGAAGGCGCGCTGGAGCTACTAGAGGCACTGTGCAGCCGCTACGTGCTTGGCGCGTTAACCAACGGCAATGCGGACTTCGCCAAGCTGCGGCTCGCGCGCTATTTTTCGTTCGGATACTCGTCCGCCACCGTAGGTGCGGCGAAACCGGCCCCGCAGATGTTCCAGGCGGCGCTCAAGCACGCCAATGCCAATCCAGAGCAATCCGTGCACGTGGGGGACCACCTGGTGGACGACGTGCAGGGTGCCGCCGAAGTGGGAATGCACACCGTCTGGGTCAACCTCAAAGGCACCGATGATCCGGGCCAGGGCCCGAAACCCAGCGCCACCGTCAACAACCTGGCGGGTGTCATCGACGCCATTGCCGAAATCGAGCGAAGCGACCGCTAGCCGCAGTTGGCGCCCAGGTAGTCCGCCAGCGCATCGAGTTTGGCAGGCAGTTCCACGCTTCGTGAGGGTTTGCCCACCAACTCCTGCAGCCCAGGGTGGGACGCGCAATCGTGCCCGATGGCGGCGTTCACGGTTTCCGGAAACTTTGCCGGGTGCGCGGTGGCCAGACAGATCTTGGTGCCGCTGCTGGTAAAGCGTTGTGCCGCCGCCAGGCCCACCGCGGTGTGCGGGTCCGCCACGTAGCCCCACTGCTGGTAGGCTCGGGTGATGGCCTGCCTGGTATCGTTCTCATCTACCGCGGTTGCCAGAAAGTCCTCCTTTTCCGGCGCATCGATGGTCACCGTGCCTTGCTCGGAAAACGCGGACATGAATGCGCCCACCTGCTCTGCATCGCCGTTCAGGTGGTAGTACAGGAAGCGTTCGAAATTGCTCGCCACCTGAATGTCCATGGCAGGGCTGGAGGTAAAGCGGACGTTTCCGCGCCGGTACGTGCCCGAATTGAAGAACATGGAAAGAATGTCGTTCTCGTTGGTAGCAACGATGAGCCGTTCTATGGGGAAGCCCATGCGCTTGGCCAGAAAGCCGGCGAACGCGTTTCCGAAGTTTCCGCTGGGCACCACAAAGCTGACCGGCTGCTCGGAACCGAGCCGCACACTAGCGTAGCCGTAGTAAACGATCTGCGCCATCACGCGCGCCCAGTTGACGGAGTTCACCGCCCCGAGGCTGTATTGCTCTTTGAATGCCAGATCGGCAAACAGGCTTTTCATCAGCGTCTGACAGTCGTCAAAGCTGCCGTCCACCGCCAGGCAGTGGACGTTGTCGTCAACTACGGTGGTCATCTGCAGTTCCTGCAGTGCGCTCACCCGACCGCGTGGATACATGATGAAAATGTCGATGTCGGGCAGACCGCGCACACCGGCTATCGCCGCGCTGCCGGTGTCGCCGCTGGTGGCTCCCAGAATGTTCAGATG